>CAWBKU010000001.1:0-174027 GCA_963789535.1 uncultured Alphaproteobacteria bacterium
GTCTGACTTTCGCGAAGTAAGACTTTACCTTGCCGCATCACTGAGATTTGAGCGAGCCAAGCTATGGTGCCATTCTTGCGACGACGCTTTATGATGGTTCCCATGATTTACAACATGGCCTTTCATTTTACAACACGTGTTGTAAATGTAGCAGATAATGGGCCTAAATGGCAATATATCGAACATAGACGAACTTGAACACTCGGAGTTAAGTATTGGAAAAGGCGGTAAAATCGCAGCTTGGCGTAAGTAGCAGATTATCCGTGGCTCCGATGATGGATTGGACAGACCGGCATTGCCGCGTCTTTCACCGGACCCTGTCTCGCGGCGCGCTTCTGTATACCGAGATGGTGACGGCGCCCGCGGTGATCCATGGCGACCGCGAACGGTTGCTGGGTTTCGGCGATGTCGAACAGCCGGTCGCGCTGCAACTGGGCGGATCCGATCCGGCGCAACTCGCGCAGGCGGCGCGGATCGGGGCGGGGTTCGGCTACCGCGAGGTCAATCTCAACTGCGGATGCCCATCCGACCGGGTGCAGTCGGGTGCCTTCGGCGCGGTGATGATGGAGCGGCCCGATACGGTGGCCGACTGCCTTGCGGCGATGAAGGCGGCAGTGCCGGGCGAGGTGGAGATCACGGTGAAGTGCCGGATCGGCGTCGACGATCAGGATCCGCGCGCCGCGTTGCCCCGGTTTCTGGCGGCCGTCGAGGGGGCGGGGATCCGTCGGGTCATCGTGCATGCGCGCAAGGCGTGGCTGAAGGGGCTGTCACCGAAGGAGAACCGCGAGGTGCCGCCCTTGGACCACGCGCTCGTCGCCGAGATGGGCGGTGCGTTTCCGGGCCTGTCGATCTCGCTCAATGGCGGGATCGGGTCGCTGGACGCGGCGCGGGCGGCGCTGGCGTCGGGGGTCGACGGGGTGATGATCGGGCGCGCCGCCTATCATCGGCCCTACGACATCCTCGGGAGGGCGGATGCGGCGTTCTTCGGCGGCGGGCCGGCTATCGGGCGCGAAGAGGCCGCATGTGCGATGCTGCCCTATGTCGAGGCACATCTGTCGGCGGGGGGGCGGCTGCACCAGATCACGCGCCACATGCTGGGCCTGTTTCACGGACAGCCGGGTGCGCGCGGCTGGCGGCGGGTGCTGACGGAAGGCGCGCGTGAAGAGGATGCCGGGCCGGAGGTGCTTGTGGCCGCGCTGGCGCAGGTGGAGCAGGCGATTGCCGCCTGACCCTGGTTGGGAGGCGGGATCGGGATACCGGGTCTTTGCGGTCGATTCCGATGTCCAGAAGTGGGCCACAGCGGCGCGAAACGCGGTCGGGCGCACCGTGGAGGCGGCGGTGGACGTGCGGCGCCATGGCGGGACGTGGTTCGTCGGGGTCGACGCGCTCTGCAATGAACCGGACGGTGCGGTGGACGGGGTGCCGCTGGCGGGCGCGTGGCGGGACACCGTGGATTGGCGGGGGCCGTGGCACCGGGCGCAGGTCTCGGTGGTCTGGCCCGGCTATCCCCGCCGCGATCCGGACGAGAGCGAGGCCGCGCACCGGTTCCGCCGGGACCGGGATGCGGCCCATCTCGACGGCCTGCTGCCCGAAGGCCCCGATCGTCGACGCAATCTGCGCGAGCCGCATGCCTTCATCGTCGGCCTGCCGCTGACCGCGAACCCCGGCGGCGCGGGCCCGCTGGTGGTCTGGCCCGGCAGCCACCGGGTCGTCGCCGACATGGTGTCGCGCGCGCTGACGCAGCGATCGCCCGGCGATATCGGCGACATCGACCTCACCGATCCCTATGCAGAGGCGCGTCGCGCGGTCCTGGCCCGCTGTTCCCGCGTCGAGGTGCCGATGGTTCCGGGGCAGGCCGTGGTGTTGCACCGGATGCTGATCCATGGTGTCGCTCCCTGGCGCGCGCCCGAAGGGCCGCCGCGGATGGTCGCCTATTTCCGGCCGCAATTCGAAGATGCGGCCCGTTGGGTCTCCGATCCCTAGTCGTCGCGCGCGAGCCGCGCGGCGCGTCCGCCGCGGCGTTTGGCGATGAGCGGGGCGCGGCCGGGCAGGTCGGCCATGATCGCGCGTCGCGCCTGTCCGCTCATCCGGCTCCATGCCGCGATCTCGTCGATGGTGCGCAGGCAGCCGGTGCAGAGCCGGGTCTCGGGCTGGATCACGCAGATCTTGATGCACGGGCTGTCGACCTCGGCGCGGCGCCAGACTTCTCCTGTGGCATCTTCGGTCATGTCTGTCTCCGCAGCCAGGCGAGCCGGTCCAGCGCCCCTTGCAGGATTACACCCGCCGCCACGTGGTCGATCACCTCGGCGCGACGTTTCCGCGACGTATCCGCCTCGAGCAATGCGCGTTCGGCGGCGACGGTCGACAGGCGCTCGTCCCAGAACAGGATCGGCAGCGGCGTCAGACGCTCGAGGTTGCGGGCGAAGGCCCGCGTCGATTGCGCACGCGGCCCCTCGGAGCCGTCCATGTTGCGCGGCAGGCCGAGGACGAAGCCGCCGAGCGCGCGGTGCGCGGCGATGGCGAGCAGGCGCGCGGCGTCGGCGGTGAATTTCGTCCGCCGGACCGTCTCGAGCGGGCTCGCGACGCTGAGCCCCGCGTCCGATACGGCGACGCCGAGCGTCACGGTCCCGAGGTCGAGGCCCGCCAGCGCCGTGCGCGGCGCAAGGGCGGCGGCAAAGAGGGCGGCGTCGTCGAAGGTCATGGCGACAGGCCCGCGCGTTCGGCGGCGGCGGAGAGCACGGCGAGCGCGTCGGGCGAGGCCGCGAAGACCTGCATCCCTTCGCGCCAGATCGCCTCGGCCTGCTCGGCGTCGCCGAGCACGCCATAGGCGGTGATAAGCTGCGCCCAGTCCTCTGCCGGGCCGCCCTCGGTCGCGAGCCGGTCGGAGAGTTGCGCCACCATCCCCTCGATCCGCGCGGCCCGGTCGCCCGGCGAAAGGTCTGACATCGCCGCCACGTCCGCCGCCGACGGGCCGCGCAGCGCCGCCTCGGGGAGGGTGTAATCGAGGCCGGCGCGGAACGCCGCGTCCTCGACGTTCGCGCGCGCTAGCTGTACGTAGGGATTGTCGGCGCGGCCCTGTTCGGCCAGATCGCGCCAGAACCGGAATGCTACGTCCGGGCGGTCGGTCTGCGAATAGAGGGCACCCATGTAGAAGCGCGCCACCGGGTTGCCCTCGTCCTCGGTCAGGATCGCGCGGATCAGCACCTCGGTTTCGGGCGAGACCGCACCGCCCGCCGCACTGACCATCAGGCCCGCGAGCACCGCCCGGTCCTCGACGGTCGCCGCAGCACCCCGCGCCGCAATCAGCCCCTCCTGCGCACGCGCGGCGGCGGCAAAGTTCTGCAACCGGGCCTCGTTGCCCGCCAGCAGCTCCCATCCGCGCGGATCGTCGGGCCGGGCCGGCACCACCGCTCGCAACTCCTCGAGCAGGGCGCGGGTGTCTTCGGGCAGGGCACTGTCGGGGATCGGGGGAGAGGCCTCGGTCGCCGCCGCCTCGTAGACCGCTTGCGGGGCACGGGCCGTGCGCGCCGCCTCGCTGTCGGCGATGCGCTGCGCGCGGGGGATGTCGGGATAGCCGGGCGCGCCGAGAACCCAATAGAGCGAGAGGCCACCGGCCACCACCAGCAGGGCCGCGGCACCGCCTGCGACGCGCGTGACGGTGCCGGGTGCCATCGTCGCGGTGCCCTTGACCTTGTCTGCGTCGAGCAGGCGCCGCGCGATTTCGGTCCGCGCCCGCTCTGCCTCGGCGGCGTCGAGCAGGCCGCGTGCCAGATCGCGGTCGACCTCGGCCAGTTGGTCACGGTAGATCGCCGTGGCCGGATCGTCCGCGCCGTGCGCGTCCGCGCCGCGCAGCAGCGGCAGGATCAGCGTGGCGGCAACGGTGAGGGCGAGGATTGTGGCGACGATCCAGAACAGCATCGGTCGGGGGGCCTCCGGGCGGGTGGTTCGGTGTCTGCATATCCGGCGGGGCACCGGGCCGGAAGGGGGAGATCGGGCACCTCTCGCGCAGGTGAGGAGCGGGTCGCGGCATATCGCGTTCCGACGTGTCGGAAAAGCGGGATCTTGTGCCGCAGCCAGTCGCCATTTCCTTCGCCCGAGGGTCCAGATACAGGCGTGGTCACCGCCGCACCTGCGGCGACGACTGGACGTGCCGTGCCGGGGAGAGTGCCGTGAAAAACCGCTATTCGGTCTTTGCCGTGGCCCGGCAGGCGCTGGCTCATCATATGGGCTGGGAACGCGCCTGGGCCTCGCCAGCGCCGCGCGACCGCTATGATGTCGTCATCGTCGGCGCCGGCGGACACGGCCTCGCCACCGCCTATTACCTCGGCAAGAATCACGGCATCACAAACGTCGCGATCCTCGAAAAGGGGTGGCTCGGGGGCGGCAATACCGGCCGCAACACGACGATCATCCGTTCGAACTACCTTCAGGATCCCTCCGCCGCGATCTATGAGAAATCCCGCTCGCTCTACGAGACGCTGAGTCAGGAGCTGAACTACAACGTCATGTTCTCGCCGCGCGGCGTGATGATGCTGGCGCAGACGCAGGCCGAGATCCGCGGCTATCGGCGCACGGCCCATGCCAACATGCTTCAGGGTGTGACGACCGAATTCATCGGACCGCGGCGGGTCAAGGAACTCTGCCCGATCATGAACATCGCCGGGCCGCGGTTCCCGGTGCTGGGCGCCCTCTGGCAGGCGCGCGGCGGCACGGCGCGGCACGATGCCGTCGCCTGGGGCTATGCGCGGGCCTGCTCGGACATGGGGATGCACGTCATCCAGCAGTGCGAAGTGACGGCGGTGCGGCAGGAAAACGGGCGCGTCACCGGGGTCGAGACGACCAAGGGTGCGATCGGCTGCGACAAGCTCGCCATGGTGGTTGCCGGCCACGCCAGCGTCATGGCCGAAAAGGCCGGGTTCCGCCTGCCGATCGAGAGTGTGGCGTTGCAGGCGCTGGTCTCCGAGCCGATCAAGCCCTGCATGGACGTCGTCGTCATGGCCAACACGGTCCATGGCTACATGAGCCAGTCCGACAAGGGCGAGATGGTGATCGGCGGCGGCACCGACGGGTTCAACAACTACACCCAGCGCGGCAGTTTCCACCACATCGAGGAGACGGTGCGCGCCCTGGTCGAGACGTTCCCGATGATCGCCCGCCTCAAGATGCTGCGCCAGTGGGGCGGGATCGTCGACATGACCGGCGACCGCTCGCCGATCCTGTCGAAGACGCCGGTGGGCGGCGTCTACGTCAACTGCGGCTGGGGCACGGGCGGGTTCAAGGCGATCCCCGGGTCGGGCTGGGCAATGGCCGACCTCGTTGCCAGGGACGCGCCCGGACCGCTGGCTGCCGCCTTCGGGATGGAACGGTTCCGCGAGGGACGGTTCATCGACGAAAGCGTCGCGGCAGGGGTCGCGCATTGATGGAAGGGGGTCGCTTCGGCAGAGTTACGCCCACGCTCACGTCGGTCTGGAACCGGGTGGCGCGTCGCGGTATTGGTATGTCGCATGACACCGGAGTGGAGAGTTCAACATGTCGGATCCCAACGCCAACCGCAGCGGCGGCAATAACACCATCGCCTATATCGTTATCGCGATCGTCGTCGTCGCGGGTCTCCTCTACTGGCAATTCGCCGGCGGAGATGATGTCGTCGTCGTCGATGGCGATGCAGCCTCCGAGGCGCTCGAGGATGCGGGTGATGCCGCCGCCGGTACCGTCGATGGTGCCGCGGATGTCATCGACGACGCAGCCGACGCCACAGCCGACGTCGTCGACGATGCCGCAGGGGCCGTCGAGGGTGCGGCCGACGACGCCGCCGATGCCGTCGAGCCCGAGACGACCGGCAACTGAGCCGAGCGCCGCGGACTTTGGGTTCGCGGCACCGCACGTTCCGACCGGCGGGTGCCTTCGGGCATCCGCCGAAGGCGTTCGTGCTGGCGATATCCATCGCGGCGCGGCCGCGGACTTCAATTCAACGACGATCCCGAGGGTGCCATGCTGACGCTCACCTGTCCCTGCTGCGGCATCGACGCGGACGAAACCGAACTCGCCCCCGGCGGCGAGGCGCATCTCAGGCGGTTCGGCCCCGGGGCGACCGATGCGGCGTTCGAGGGCTATCTCTTCGGCCGCGCCAACCCCAAGGGCGTTCATTTCGAGCGCTGGCGCCATGCCTTCGGCTGCGGCAAATGGTTTCTTGCCGCGCGCTGCACGGCGACGCTCGAGGTGTTCGGCACCTATCCGGCGCAGACGACCGAACCGCCTGCCGACATCGTCGCGGCGATCCGGGCCCGGCGGCCCGACTGGACAGGGAGGGCCACGTCATGAGCACGCGGCTGGCCACCGGCGGGCGCCTGATCGACCGGACCCGCCGGGTCGAGTTTACCTTCAACGGCGCGCGTCTGCCGGGCGTCGAAGGCGACACGCTGGCCTCCGCGCTCCTCGCCAACGACCGGATGATGGTCGGACGGTCGTTCAAGTATCACCGGCCCCGCGGCATCGTCGCATCGGGCGCCGAAGAGCCCAACGCCCTGATGAACATGGGAAAACATGAGCGGTTCGAGCCGAATCAGCGGGCCACGACGACGGAGCTCTTCGACGGCCTGACCGCGCGGAGCCAGAACCACTGGCCGACGCTGAATTTCGATGTCGGTGCGATCAACAGCCGTCTGTCGCGGTTCCTGCCGGCCGGCTTCTACTACAAGATGTTCATCCATCCACGGTCGTTCTGGAAGCATATCTACGAGCCGTTCATCCGCAAATCCGCCGGTCTGGGACAGGCGCCACAGCGGCGGGACGAGGACCGCTATGAGCATTTTCACGTCCATGTCGACGTGCTCGTGGTCGGCGGCGGTATCGCCGGTCTGATGGCGGCACGGTCCGCCGGTCAGGCGGGCCTGCGGGTGATGCTGATCGAGCAGACCGCCCATTGGGGCGGACGCGCGGCGGTGGATGCGCCGCAGATCGACGGTATGGCGGCGGAGGACTGGATCAGGAACATCGTCGAAGAGCTTGAGAGCATGGACAATGTCCGCATCCGGACGCGGACGATGGGGGCCGGTGTCTATGACCATGGCCATGTCCTCGCCTATGAGAAGGTGTCCGAGCACATGCCGGATGCCGCCGGGCCGCGACAGCGTCTTTGGGCGATACGGGCGCATCGCGTCATCGCGGCGACAGGTGCGATCGAGCGGCCATTGTCTTTTGCGGGCAACGACATACCGGGCGTTCTTCTCGCGTCCGCGGTGCGCGACTATGCGGTGAACTGGGCCGTCTCGGTCGGTGACCGGGTGGTCGTGGCGACGAACAACGACGACGCCTACCGGACCGCCATCGCCCTGAAGGAACGTGGTCTCGACATACCTGTCATCCTCGACGCGCGGCCCGCGCCGACCGGCGACCTCATCGCCCGGGCGCGCGACCTCGGCATCCGGGTCGAGACGGGCAAGGCGATCGCCAAGGTGCGGGGCGGCAAGCGTGTCACCGGCGTGGCGATCTGCGCGCAGGCAGGCGAAGGTGCCGTTCTGGAAGAGATTTCCTGCGACGCCGTGGCAATGTCGGGCGGTTGGTCGCCGGTCGTGCACCTGTGGTCGCATTGCGGCGGCAAGCTTCTCTGGGACGACGTCCAGTCGATGTTCCGCCCCGATCCGGCGCGTCCGCCGCTGGGCGCGGACGGCAGCGGCTTTGTCACCACGGCGGGATCGGCGTCCGGCGCCTTGACCACCGCCGACGTGCTGGCCGATGCCGCCGACGCGGGCGCGCGGTTCACGCCGTCGCTCTTTGCCGCAGTGGCCCCCGCCGCCACCGAGGCGGAAGAGGGCGCCATGGCGCCCGTCTGGCTCATGCCGCAGGGCGCGAAGCTGTCCTTGCGCGAGAAGATGTGGCTCGATTTCCAGAACGACGTGAAGGTGTCGGACGTGCAACTCGCGGCGCGCGAGGGCTATGAGAGCGTCGAGCATGCCAAGCGATATACCACGCTGGGCATGGCGACGGATCAGGGAAAGCTGAGTAATATCAACGGACTGGCGATCCTGTCGGATGCGCTCGGCGAGCCGGTCCCGCAGGTCGGGCACGACGACATTCCGCCCGCCCTATACGCCGATCTCGATGGCCTCGATTGCGGGTGCCGCGCGCGACGGTCTGTTCCAGCCGGTGCGCAAGACGCCGATGCACGGCTGGCACGAGGCCCACGGCGCCGAGTTCGAGCCGGTCGGCCAGTGGCGGCGTCCCTATGCCTTTCCGCGTGCCGGCGAAACGTCGAGACGGCGGTCCACCGCGAGGTGAAGAACGCCCGCCAAGCCCTTGGACTACTTGACGCTTCGACGCTGGGCAAGCTGATCGTCAAGGGACCGGATGCGGGCCAATTCCTCGACATGCTCTATACCAACATGATGAGCACGCTGGGCGTCGGCAAATGCCGCTACGGCCTGATGTGCACCGAGAACGGGTTTCTGACCGACGACGGCGTCGTCGCGCGGATCGACGAGGACACCTGGCTCTGCCACACCACCTCCGGGCGGCGCCGACCGTATCCATCAGCATATGGAGGACTGGCTCCAGTGCGAATGGTGGGACTGGCAGGTCTATGTCGCCAACGTCACCGAGCAATACGCGCAGATCGCCGTCGTCGGGCCGAACGCGCGCAAGGTGTTGGAATCGCTCGGCGGCATGGACGTCTCGAAAGAGGCGCTGCCCTTCATGCAATGGTCCGAGGGAACGCTCGGCGGGCACCGAGTCCGCATCTTCCGGATCTCGTTCTCGGGTGAACTCAGCTACGAGATCGCCGTCGATGCGGGCGAGGGGCTGGCGCTGTGGGAGGCGCTTCACGACGCCGGGGCGGCGTTCGGCGCCATGCCCTACGGCACCGAGGCGCTGCATATCATGCGGGCGGAAAAGGGGTTCATCATGATCGGTGACGAGACCGACGGGACCGTAATTCCGCAGGATCTCGGCCTCGACTGGGCGCTGTCGAAGAAGAAGGCGGATTACTTGGGCAAACGCGCGCATGAGCGTAGCCATATGGCCGACCCCGAACGGTGGAAGCTCGTGGGCCTCGAAACGCTGGATGGTTCCGTCATCCCCGACGGCGCCTATGCGGTGGTGGAGGGGATCAACGCCAACGGTCAGCGCATGACCGAAGGGCGCGTGACCTCGACCTATTTCTCGCCCACGCTGGACCGGGGCATCGCCATGGGCCTCCTCCGGCGCGGACCGGAGCGCATGGGGGAAATCGTGACGTTCCCCAAGATCGGCGGCGGCGAGGTGAAGGCCAAGATCGTCGACGCGGTCGTCTATGACAAGGCGGGGGAGAAGGCGGATGTCTGAGGTGACGGTATCCCGCGCGCCCCGGCACGGCATGATCGCGCTGCGCGGCGATCTGGCGTCGCAGGCGCTGCGCGATGCCTGCACCGCCGTCACCGGCGTGGCGTTTCCCGAAGCGCTGCGGATCTGCGGGGAGGGTGAGACCGCCCTTGCGTGGATGTCGCCGGACGAGGTTCTGGTCATGATGCCGCACGAGCGGGCGCACGCCGCCGCGTCCGACATTAAAGTTGCTCTGCAAGATACGCATTTCATGGTAGAAAACCTCTCTGACGCCCGGGCACTCTTTACCGTTCGGGGCGGCCATTGCCGCGAGGTGATTGCCAAGAATGCGCCCGTCGATCTGCATCCCGATGCCTTTGCGCCGGGCCAGTTCCGCCGGTCGCGTCTGGGGCAGGTGGCGGCGGCATTCTGGATGAGCGACGCGCAGACCTTTCAGGTGATCTGCTTTGCCTCCGTCGCCGACTATGTCGCGGAACTTCTCGGGGTCTCGGCGCGGATGGGGCCTGTCGGGCATTTCTGAGGGATCGTGCGTGACATTTGAGGTGCGCCGCGCGTTCGGCGAAACGCAGGGTCATTGCCGGTTAACCATTCGCGCCGTAGTCTGACGCAGAAGGCCCCCGTGCGAGGGGCCGGTCGAGTGAGACGAGCGAGAGCGACCATGAACGACCTGAACGGGCCGACCCTGCCGGCGTCGGTCAAACTGGTGATCTGGGATCTGGACGAGACGTTCTGGGACGGGACGCTGTCGGAGGGCGGGATCGCGCCGGTCGAGGCGCATGTCGCGATGGTCCGCACGCTGGTCGATCGCGGCATCATGTGCGCGATCTGTTCCAAGAACGACCGCGCCGCCGCGCAGGCGGAACTCGAGCGGATCGGCGTCTGGGACCGCTTCGTCTTTTCCCATATCGACTGGACACCGAAGGGGCAGGCGATCGCCGCGATGCTGTCGGCGATGGGATTGCGGGCCGAGAATGCGTTGTTTCTGGACGATAATCCCCTGAATCTCGAAGAGGCGCAGTTCTTCAACGAGGGCCTCTGCACCCTCGATCCCACGGGGCGCGATCTGACGGCGTTGCTCGACGCGCCGGGCCTGCGGGGCAAGGACGACAGCGGTCACGGCCGCCTCGCGCAATACCGGATGATGGAGCAGAAACAGGGCGCGCAGGTGCAGACGGGCCTCGGCAACGAGGCGTTCCTGCGGCAGTCGGACGTGCGCGTGCGGATCGTCACCGAGATCGACGGCCAGATGGACCGCGTGCTCGAATTGCTCAACCGCACCAACCAGTTGAATTATACCAAGGTGCGCGCCAACACCGAGGCAGAGCGGCAGGCGCTGTCGGATCTGCTCAAGGTGTCGGGGGTGCACGCGGGCCTCGTCGAGGTGCAGGACCGCTACGGCGACTATGGCGCGGTCGGCTTTTTCTGCGTGCGCACCCGGTCGAGCGGGATGAGCGTGCATCATCTGGCATTCTCGTGCCGCACGCTGAACATGGGCGTCGAGCAATGGGTGTGGGAGCATCTGGGGCGGCCCGCATTCACGTCGGTCGGGCCTGTCGCCAATCCGGTGGAGAGTTTCGCCGAGGTCGACTGGATCCGGCAGGTTCAGGACTTCGAGGACGACGCCGCCGGACCGGCCCGCAGCCTGTGCCTCGTCGGCGGCTGCGACCTGCAACAGGTGTCTTTCTATTGCGGCGCCGACCGCATCGAGTTCGTCAACAAGCAGGACGCGGCGGGCATGCTCGTGCGCTATGACGACGTCGGCTTCTTCCTCAATCCGCGCAACACCGACCTGCGGTCGAGCCGCATCCTGAACGACCTCGTCGGATATACGTTCGACGACATGGTCGCCTTCGACGCCGCATTGTCGCACAGCGATGTCGTCCTTTTGTCGATGTTCTTTTCGGTGCCGACCGATAACCTCTTTACCTTTGGCGGGGTCGACTTCGGCGGAAAATACTGGGCGACGTTCCCGCCCGCGCGGCTCCGCCTGCTGATGCGCGACCCGACGCTGGCGCTGCGCTTTGCCAAGGCGATGTTCCACCGCCGCCTGACCCTCGACGAGCGTATCGGCCTGACGCGTGACAGTTTCGCGCACGCCGACAGGCTGCGCAAGGCGGGGTCTGGCCTGTTCATCCTCGGCGCCGTCGCCGACCGCGGCCCGCAGGCGGCAAGGGCGGCCCTGCCGCGGCTGGCCTACAACGAGATGGCACGGGCGTTTTGCGACGCGACGCCGGGGGCGGTGTTCATAGACGTGGAGGCGTTGCTCGCGGACGAGGATTTCAACGACAGCGACCATTATACCCGGACCGGATACTACAAGATCGCGATGTTCGTGAACGCGCGGATGGACGCCGGAATGGTCGGGCAGGGCGCCGATGCCGCGGGACAGGTAGACTGGCGCGAGGATGCCGACGCCGGAGATCTCGAGGCCGAAATCGCGGGCGCCGGTCCGTGAAACGGCACAAACGGGCGGTCCGGACGACCGGGACCGGGCGAGGGACGGCAGGGTGACATGTCGATCCCGCACAGGCGGGGCACGACGCAGACGGAAAGAAGAATGACGATGGCCGAGACGCGAAACATCGAGAGACTGACCGCCGCCAAGGCGATGAACCGTGCGCGCGGCAATGCGCTGCGCCGCTATCCGGCCCCGGACAAGGACGGCGCCCGCCTTTATCCGCTCGCCTCGCCGACCGCCAACCCCAGTTTCAAGATGGCGCGCAGCGATACCGTCTTCGCCATCGGGTCGTGCTTTGCCCGCAACGTGGAACGCGCCCTCGAGGCGGCGAACATGCGTGTCCTCAGCCGCGAGTTCGACCTGGGCCAGGTCGGCGAAAGCCTCGACGATGCGGCCAATTTCTATAACAAATACTCGATCCATTCGGTGACGAACGAAATCCGCTGGGCCCTCGAGCGGGACACGTTTCCGGGCGAGGACATCCTCTATCCGATGGGCGTCGGCGTCTATTCGGACGCGCAGCTCGGCATGGCGCGCCTCGAGTATTCGCCCAAGGAAATCCTCGAATTCCGTCACCGCTATCTCGACGGCATGGCGCAGGTGGTCGAGGCGGACGTGGTGATCGTGACGCTGGGCTACGTCGAGACCTGGTTCGACACCAAGCTCGGCCTTTACCTCAACGTCTTTCCCCCCGTGCAGGCGATCCGCGCCGAACCCGACCGGTTCGAGTTCCGGGTGCTGAGCTACGGCGATATCATGAAGGGGCTGAACGAGCTTTACGACCTGCTTGTCAAACACCGCAAGAAACCGCTGAAGATGCTCATCACCGTCAGCCCCGTGCCGCTGCTGGCGACGTTCCGCGACATGGATGTGCTGCTTGCCAACGCCTATTCCAAATCGGTGCAGCGCGCGGCCCTCGACGAATTCCTGATCGGCAAGCAGGGGGTCGACTACTTCCCTTCCTACGAATTCGTCACGCTGTCGGACCCGTCGGTCGCCTGGACGAAGAAGGATTATCGCCACGTCTCGGACGATCTGGTCGACCGGATCATGGCGAACGTGATCGACTGCTACGTCACCGACACGGCGGCCCCGGTGCATCAGGCTCTGCCCAAGGCTCCGACTGTCGACGCCCTCGTCGATGCGCTGCGCGATCTGTCGAAACTTGAAAAATGGCACGAGACGGTGGCCCTCGTCGGTGCCAACCGGGCAATCGTCGACACCCGCGTCGAGGCGCTCATGCACGAGGCGCTGGCGACACGGCGGCTCGAGGATATCGCGGCCTCGTTCGAGGCGCTGATGAAGGTGCACGTGCTGGCGCCCGGGCGGCCCGACGTTCTGGAACGGATGGTCCTTCTGTGCCGCCCGCTGGGGCGCGCGCCCGAGGCGGTACGCCTTCTGGAACGGCATCGCCGCACCTTTCCCGACCGGCAGGAGTTTCGCGACAAGATCGAGGGGATGCTGGTCCGGACGACGAAGGCGACATAGTCCGGTCGGTCGCCGCCGATGCGCGCCGGTTTCGTCGTCGCCCATTGACGTTTGGCACCTGCGCGCTTTGTTATGGGGCAGCAACAATCCCCATTGAAAAGTGAGACCGACATGGCGTTCACCCTTCCCGACCTTCCCTATGCCCACGACGCGCTGGCCGACAAAGGCATGTCAAAGGAGACGCTCGAGTATCACCACGACATCCACCACAAGGCCTATGTCGACAACGGCAACAAGCTGGTTGCCGGGACCGAGTGGGAGGGCAAGTCCCTCGAGGAGATCATCACCGGCACCTACGACAAGACCGCCGTGGCGCAGTCCGGCATCTTCAACAACATCAGCCAGTTGTGGAACCACAACCAGTTCTGGGAGATGATGGGGCCGGGGGCGGTGTCGATGCCCTCCGAGGTGGAGAGCGCGCTGAAGGACAGCTTCGGCTCGGTCGACAAGTTCAGGGAACAGTTCTCGGCCGCCGGTGCCGGGCAGTTCGGCTCCGGCTGGGCCTGGCTCGTCAAGGGCGCCGACGGCGGCCTGAAAGTCACCAAGACCGAGAACGGCGTGAACCCGCTGTGCTTTGGCCAGACGGCCCTTCTGGGCTGCGACGTGTGGGAACATTCCTATTACATCGACTTCCGCAACAAGCGGCCCGCCTACCTCACGAACTTCCTCGACAACCTCGTGAACTGGGAGAACGTCGCCAGCCGGATGTGACCCGCGCAGCGCGGATGTTCGCGCGATGCTGCGGCCGTCCCCCCGGGGGCGGCCGTTTCGCATTCCGGGCCATGGAACCGCCGTCGCTCTCTCCGGTTGGTCCGGGGAACGCAACCCAACGGAGGAAGCCATGGCAGATCGTCAGAAATCCAAGGAGGGCGGACGCGAGACCGAGAAAGTCCTGTCCGACGCGCCGACACCGTCGCAACAGGGTCGCGGCGGCGGGACGCTGGAGCGCGACATCGGCACGCAGGCGGAGGAAGAACGGTTAAAGCAAGGCGAAGGTGTCACGCGCGTCCGCAAGTCCGACGAGAAGGAGGGCTGAGCCATGGCCGAGCTGAGCGCGAATACGTGGGTGGTCGTCGCCGACGGCACCAAGTTCCTGATCCTCGAAAACATCACCGATGCCAAGGATCCCAATCTGCGCGTGCTGCGCAAGCGCGAAGAGGACAACCCGCCTGACCGAGAGCACAAGACGGACCGCCCGGGTCGCGGGCATGACAATGGACCGGGTCAAAAATCGGGAATGGACGAGACCGATTTTCACGAGCAGCAGAAGGACCGTTTTGCCGAAAGCCTCGCCGACCTGCTGTACCGCCACGCGCACAACGGAACCTTCGACAAGTTGATCCTCGTCGCCGCACCGGAGGTGCTGGGTGTGTTGCGGGCGTCGGTCCACAAGGAAGTTTCGGACCGGATCGTGGCCGAGATACCCAAGACGCTGACCAACCATCCGCTGCGCGAGATCGAGACGATCGTGACGAACGATCTGGCGGCATAGGGCCCGGATCAGCCCCACGGCAGGTCGTCCCGGGGTTACAGGGTGCGGACGAGGCCTGCCTCGAGCGCATCGACGTCGGCGACGACGGTGGTGAAATCCAGAAGCTGGGGATCGGCAAATCCCTCGGCCACGACATGCCGCATGAGGGCGAGCAGGGGATGCCAGTATCCCTCGGTGTCGAGCAGGAAGATCGGTTTTGCATGCAGGCCGAGCTGACGCCACGTCAGCACCTCGAACAGTTCGTCGAGCGATCCCGCGCCGCCGGGAAGGACGACGATGGCGTCGGCGTTCATGAACATGACCTTCTTGCGCTCGTGCATGGTCTCGGTGACGACGAGGGTGTCGAGACCGGCGCGCCCGACCTCTCGGGCGACGAGGTGCTGCGGAATGACGCCGAAGGTGCGCCCGCCGCCCGCCTGCGCCGCCGCCGCGACGCGCCCCATGAGGCCGACGTCGCCCGCGCCGTAGACCAGTTGCCAGCCGCGCCGGGCGAGCATCGTGCCGGTATCCGCGGCTGCGGTGGCATAGGCCGCGCGGCCGCCGTCGCGGGAACCGCAGTAGACGCAGACCGAACGGCGTGGCGCGGGGGGCAGGCGTGCGGACATCTCGGGCCTTTCGGGACTTGGATTTTGACCCTCTCTAGCGGCGTTGCTATGCTGCCTCAACCTGCCCCGATGCACGATGATGTTCGCGACCGGGGCGGGCAGGGCGAGGGGACGGACGGCCGATGGCAGAACAGCGCAGCACAGGAATGATCGCCGGAGCGGCGGCAGCGGCAGTTCTGGGCGCTGCCGTGCTCCTTGGTATCGGTTTCTGGCGACCTTCTGCACAGGTGAGCGGCACCGATGCCCGCGTTGCGACGCAGGCGGCGGCCGACGGACCGGCGACATCCGCAGTGCCCGCCGGGATGGCGCCGGGCGCGACGGCCGTGGATCCGGTCGTCGCCTTGATCGCGGTGCCAGAAACCGAACCGAACGATCCCGGCGCCACCGACGTTTCGACAGCGGCCGGGGTCGGCCTGTCGACCGACGGCGTGCCCGCCGCGGTGGATGACACAGTGCCTGACCTGCCGCCGGAGATTTTGCCGGCGACAGAGTCGTCGCGCCCTCTGGCGGACGGTCAGGCGCCGATGCCCGACGCTTCGATGGCGGTTGCGGCAACGGCGCCCGTGCGGATCGAATCGACGGATCCGGTTCCGCCGGTGGTTGGCCCGGACGTCGAAACGCTGCGGGCCCCCGCGTCCCAGCCCGCGCCCCGGCCCGCGCCCCCGCCCCCGGTGCCGCCGCGCATCGACGTGGCGCGGATCGCGCCGGACGGGCAGGGCATCGTCGCGGGAACCGCGGCGCCGGGCGCGACGGTGGCGGTGCTGCTCGATGACGCGCCGCTGGCGCAGGCCGAGGCGGATGCAAGCGGTGCATTCGTCGCGTTCCTCACGCTGCCGCCCTCTGCCGCGCCGCGGATCCTGTCGCTGGTCGCAGGCGCCGGGCCAGGGGTTGCGTCGGTCGAGACGATCATCGTCGGACCCACGCTGGACGGCGCGCCCGGGACGCAGGCACCCGAGGTCGACGCCGCCCCGGCCATCGTCGCAGAACGCCCCGTGGACACCATGCGGCCCCCGCCCCCCGCCGCGACGCCTGTGCCCGCGGCAGAGGTGGCGCCGGCCACGGCGACCGACCCCGGCCCGGTCGCTGCCGGCGCCTTGCCGGGGGCGCAGCCGGGGGCACCGGGCAGCATCGTCATCATGCCCGAAATCGCGGCGACGGCACCCGCTCCGGCGGCGGCGCCCGACGCCGCGGCGCCTCTGCCGCCGCCGCCTGTCGAAACCGCTGCCACCCCCGGTCCGGCGGCATCGGTGCCCGCCGTGATCGCGGCGTCCCCGACACTCGCCCTGCCGTCACCCGGGACGCCGGCGCCCTTTCCGGTGCTGCGCGCCGATCGAGAGGGCGTGCGTGTCCTGCAACCCGTCCTCGCACCGGGGGCCGTGCCCGAGGTGCTGCGCACCGTGGCGCTCGACGCCATTGCCTATGGGCCGGCGGGTGACGTGCGGCTGTCGGGACGCGCCTCTGGCGGCGGGCAGGTGCGGGTCTATGTCGACGATGCCTTCGTCGTGCTTGGCCCCGTCGACGGCGATGGCACTTGGGCCACCGGCCTGCCGGGCACCGGCCCGGGCACCTATACCCTGAGGATCGACCAGATCGACGCTGCGGGCACCGTCGTCAGCCGCATCGAGACGCCGTTCCGCCGTGAGGAACGCGCCACCATCGCCGCCGTTCTGGCCGAAGAGACCGCGGTCCCCGGATTTCAGGTGGCCGTGCGCACCGTGCAGCCCGGCAACACTCTCTGGGGCATCAGCCAGGAGAGGTATGGCGAAGGTATCCTCTACGTTCAGGTGTTCGAGGCGAACCGCGACCTCATCCGCGACCCCGACCTGATCTTTCCGGGGCAAATCCTGCGCCTGCCGCAGGACGATGCCGCTTCTGGTCAATAGGCAGGCGAGGGGCTAGGCAGGGGCGACCCGATCCGAGGACTGCCCCGCCCGATGCGCCGCCTGCCCAAGACCGCCGCCAACCTGAACGACGACAAGGGGAGCGGGATGCGCACGATCCGCCGGGTCATGCCCTATCTGTGGCCTGCCGACGACGCATCGGTAAAGGTGCGCGTGGTGCTTGCCGTGGCGATGCTGGTGCTGGCCAAGGTGATCGCCGTGGTGACGCCGCTGTTCTACAAATGGGCGGTCGACGTGCTGAGTGCGGATTTCGACGGACCTGCCGCAATGCTGGCGTTGGGCGCGGTCGGCCTGACGCTGGCCTATGGCCTCACGCGTCTCGCGAACGTCGGCTTCCAGCAGTTGCGCGACGTGGTCTTCACCCGCGTCGGCCAGCGGGCGCTGCGCCTCCTCGCGTTCGAGACGTTCACCCACATCCACCGCCTCTCGATGCGCTATCACATCACCCGCAAGACCGGGGGTCTCAGCCGCGTCATCGAGCGCGGCGTGAAGGGCGTCGATTTCCTGCTGCGGTTCCTCTTGTTCTCGATCGGCCCGCTGGTCCTCGAACTCCTGATGATCATGGGCATCCTCTTCTACCTCTTCGACGTCTGGTATCTCGTCGTCGTGGCCGTCACCATCGCGCTCTACGTCTGGTTCACCTTCGCGATCACCGAATGGCGGGTAAAGATCCGCAAGATCATGAACGAACAGGATACGGATGCGAACCAGAAGGCGATCGACAGCCTGCTGAACTTCGAGACGGTCAAATACTTCGGCGCCGAGGCGCGCGAGGCGGCGCGCTATGACGTCGCGATGCGGGCCTATGCCGAGGCGGCGGTCAAGACAAACTATTCTCTGGCGTTCCTGAACTTCGGCCAGTCGTTCCTCATCACCGGCGGCCTCGTCGTCGTCATGGTGATGGCGGCGATTGGCGTCGAGCGGGGGGCGCTGACGGTCGGCGATTTCGTCATGGTGAACGCCTACATGATCCAGATCACCCTGCCGCTGAACTTCCTCGGCACGGTCTACCGCGAGATCCGGCAGGCCCTCATCGACATGGGCGATATGTTCGATTTGTTGGGTCAACCGGCCGAAGTCGTCGACAAACCCGGCGCGCAGGTTCTGAAAGTGCAAGGTGGCACGGTGACGCTCGACGATGTGCACTTCGGCTATGACGCCGAGCGGCCGATCCTCAAGGGGGTGTCGCTGACCGTCGATGCCGGGCAGACCGTCGCCATCGTAGGATCGTCGGGGTCGGGAAAATCGACCATCGGGCGGCTTTTGTTCCGGTTCTACGACGTGACGGGCGGCGCTGTGCGGATCGACGGACAGGACGTGCGCGACGTGACGCAGGACAGCCTGCACGCGCGGATCGGCGTGGTGCCGCAGGACACGGTGCTGTTCAACGACACGATCTATTACAATATCGCCTATGGCCGCGCCGACGCGACGCGGGCGCAGGTCGAGGAGGCCGCCCGCGCCGCCTCGATCCATGAGTTCGTCATGAGCCTGCCGGACGGATATGCGACCACCGTGGGCGAACGGGGACTGAAACTCTCTGGCGGCGAAAAGCAGCGGGTCGGGATCGCCCGGACGCTGCTGAAGAACCCGCCGATCCTGATCCTCGACGAGGCGACGAGCGCCCTCGACACCGAAACCGAGAGGGAGATTCAGGCCGAACTGAAGGCGATGGGGCAGGGGCGGACGGTCCTTACGATCGCGCACCGCCTGACGACCATTCAGGACGCCGACAGGATCGTCGTCCTCGAGGATGGCCACATCGTCGAGACCGGTCGGCACGACGACCTCCTTGCGGCGGCCGGCAGATACGCGCATCTGTGGTTCCGGCAGGAATCGGAGGCCGCCTGACCGCCTCGGCACCGCCATCCGAATGCATCGCCGGAGCCTTGGTATGCCTGCCCCCTCTCTGTTCCGCTCGGCCCTCGTCCTCGGCCTGTTGTCGGCCGTCGGGCCGTTCGCCATCGACATGTATCTGCCCGCCCTGCCGGAGATCGCGCGCGATCTGGCGGTGCCGCAGTCGTCGGTGCAACTGACGCTGACCCTCTATTTCGTCGCCTTCGGCGTGGCGCAACTGATCTACGGGCCGCTGGCCGATCAGGTGGGCCGCAAGCCGCCGCTCTATATCGGGATGGCGATCTTCATCGCGGGCTCGATCGGCGCGGCGCTGGCGGGTGATGTCGGCACCCTCACGGCGTGGCGGATGGTGCAGGGCCTGGGTGCCGCCGCGGTGATGGTCGTGCCGCGGTCGATCATCCGCGACATGTATACCGGCCCCGAGGCGACGCGGATGATGGCGACGATCATGCTGGTGATTTCGGTATCGCCGATGCTGGCGCCGCTCGCGGGCTCGGGGATCCTCGTGATCTCGGGCTGGCGAACGATCTTCTGGGTGCTGTGTGGCGCGGCACTGATAAGCCTCGCGCTCATCCACCGCGCACAACCCGAGACGCTGGCGCCCGAGAACCGCGTGCCGGTCAACTTCGCCTCCCTGATGCGCGGCGCGCGCGTCCTGCTGCGCGATCCCGTCTTCATGGGCCTCACCTTCGTCGGCAGCTTCGGCTTCGCCAGCTTCTTCGTCTTCATCGCGGCCGCGTCCTTCGTCTACACCGGCGAGTTCGGTCTGACGCCGACCGGGTTCAGCCTCGCCTTCGCGGTCAACGCCATCGGGTTCTTTGCGGCAAGTCAGGCGGCAGGACCGCTGGGCATGCGGTTCGGCATGGTGCGGGTGATGCAGCGCGCGATCCTCGGGTTCGCCGGGTTCACCTGCACGCTGGCGGTGCTGGTGGCACTGGGCGCCTCATCGCTGGCGGTCATCATGGCGTTCCTGTTTCTCGCCAACGCCTGCCTCGGCCTCGTGATCCCGACGGTGATGGTGATGGCGCTCGATCCGCACGGGCGCATCGCGGGACTGGCCTCGTCGCTCGGCGGGACGTTGCAGATGCTGACCGGCGGCCTGATCGTGACCCTGGCGGGTCCGTTCTTCGGCGACCGGGCGTTGCCGATGGTCGTGACCATCGCGGTCTGTGCCCTGCTCGCGCTGGCGACCTCTCTGGCGCTGGCACCGCGCCTGGTCGGGGCGGCGGCGCCCGCCGCATAGCCTACTCGGCGGCGCGCAGCGGCACGGCCATCGGCATCGGCGCCTGTTCGATCTCGTCGTCGTCCGCCCAGAGGATTTCGGGGGGCATGACGCGTCCCGCCTGCCGCCGCAGCGCCCAGTCGCGCGCCGCCCGGCTCGACCGGCCCATCGACAGCCGCGCCAGAAGCCGCGAAAGCCAGATCGCATAGGTGGTGATCCAGACCCGCACGGCCAGCATCGCCGGCGTGAAGATGAGCGTCAGCATCGTGGCGATCCCAAGGCCGAAGACGACCGCCGTGGCGAGCTGCTTCCACCAGAGTGCCGTCGGGCTGTCGATGGTATAGCCGCCGTCGCCGAAGTTCAGCGACAGGCCGAACATCATCGGTGCGAGGCCCGCGATGGTCGTGATGGTGGTCAGCAGGACGGGACGGATCCGGTCCTCGGCGGTCCGCGTGATCGCCTCGGTCCGGGGCATGAACTTCTCGTATTCCTGATAGGTGTCGATCAGGATGATGTTGTTGTTCACCACGATCCCCGCGAGGGCCACGATCCCGGTGCCGGTCATGATGATCGAGAACGCCTGATCCATGACCAGCATCCCGATGAGGACGCCCGCCGTCGACATGATGACGGCCAGCAGGACGAGGATCGAATTGTAGACCGAATTGAACTGCGCCAGCAGGATGATGAACATCAGGCCGAGTGCGCCCATGAAGGCGACGGCGAGGAACTGTCCGCTTTCGGCCTGATCCTCCTGATCGCCGGTCCACTCCCAGCCGATGCCGGGGGCAAAGGGATCGGTCTCGAGCCATTCGGTCATCGTGGCGATGCGTTCGTTCGCGTTGACGATCGTCGGAACGACGGTCACGCCCGGTTCGGCGGCCAGCGCCCGCAGCTCGGCGATCCGCCCGTCGGAAACGTCGGCGGAAATGTCATAGTAGGCCACCGGATCCTCGGTCACGAGGGCGAGCGGAAAGCCGAGGGGCGTCGCGATCTCGAGGTCGACGGACGCGCGATCGCCCTGCGCCGCGATGTCGGACACGTCCGTGGCGAGAACCTCCGCCAGGCCGAGTGTCGCGGTGAGCGGCACTGCGGTCGCTCCGGCGAGGGCGACGGGCAGGGGGGCCACGTCGATCTCGGCCGGCGCATCGGGCCGGGCGAGGGCCTGTTCGAACGACAGGCTCACGAAACCCGGTTCGGCGTCGGCCTTTACGTCGAAATAGCGTTGCTGGTCGATGCGGTTGATCTGCGCCAGTTTCGCGACCGGGGTCAGCGTGATGAAGTTCGACAGCGGGATCAGACCCTCGGCGGTGCGCACGCGCAGCGTCTCGATGGTCGAGAGCACCCGGTCGACCTCGGGCAGCCGGACGCGGATCTCGATCTCTTCGTCCGACGACGGCACCCGCATCGTGTCGAGCAGCAGGCCGCGCGTCACGAGTTGCACCATGCCGCCGACGCTGGCGACATCGGCGCCGAACCGGCCCGCCGCCTCGACGTCGACGTCGATCTGCCAGTCGATGCCGGGCAGGGGCAGCGAGTCCTCGATCAGCCGCAGGCCCGGAACCGTCTCGAAATGCGCGCGTGCGATCGCCGCGGCGTCGCGCAACTCGTCCCAGTCGTCGCCGGTCAGGCGCAGGTGGATCGGCTTGGACGCGCCGGGTCCGTTCGAGAGGTTCAGGATCTCGGTACGGATGCCGGGGATAAGGTCGAGGCGTGCCTGGAGGTCGGCCATGACGGCGTTGCCATCGAGCGTGGCGCGGTCGAGGCCATTCTCGTCGGCATAGTCGTCGCGGTCGTCCCAAGGGACCAACTCGATCTGAAGCTGACCGATCGCATCGTTCGGCCCGCCGGCCCCCCCGGTGTTGGAGTTGAGGCCGCCGGCACCGGCAAAGGCGAAGATCGACTGGATCCCCGGCGTGTCGAGGGCAGCCCGTTCGGCCTGCGCCACAAGCGCATCCTTTTCGGCGATCGAGAGGTTGCCGCGCGCCTGCACGTAGACGATGGCCTGCTCGGGCTCTGTCTCGACGAAGAATTCGACGCCGTTGTTGTGTTGACCGAAGTAGCCGAAGGTCGTGAACACGAAGAGGCCGACGAAACCGACCGTCACCAGCGGCATGATCGGGTTGCCCGCGATCAGGTGGACGAACCGGCCGAAGAGCGAGCGGCGGTAGCCGGAGGCGACGCGCGCAGGCTCGCGGATGCCGCGGGCGAGGCCCCAGAAATAGAGGGTCATGAGGACGCCGACGCCAAAGAGGAAGAGGCCGGGCAGGCGGGTGGCGAAGCCGGTGACGTCGGCGGGAAGGTCGCCCAGAAGATCGGGGCGGAAGGCCAGTGCCGCCCCGGCGACGGCAACGATCAGCGCGGGCACGACCAGGGCGGCGCGCAGCCAGAACGGCACGTGGGTCATCACCGAGGTCTGGATCCGGTCGATGATCCGGGCAAAGCGTCCGATCACGCCACCCAGGACGGGAAGATAGATCAGCGCCACGACGAGCGAGGCCGTCAGCACGAAGATGAGCGTGACCGGCAGCATCCCCATGAACTGACCCGCCACGCCGGGCCAGAACAGCATCGGCAGGAACGCGCAGAGCGTCGTGGCGGTTGACGAGACCACGGGCCAGAACATCCTTTTGGCGCTCTCGGTATAGGCGGTCATCGGGCCTGCGCCCTCCTTGACCCGCCGATCGGCGTATTCGACGATGACGATGGCGCCATCGACCAGCATACCGACAGCGAGGATCAGGCCGAACATGACGATGTTCGAGATCGTGACCCCCATAACCGCCAGCATCGCAAAGCAAAGCAGGAACGAGGTCGGGATCGCAAAGCCGACGAGGAGTGCGGGCCGCAGGCCGAGCGAGGCGAGCACGACGATCATCACGAGCGCGATGGCGGTCAGCACCGACCCCTCGAGCTGCTTGACCATCGATTCGACTTCCGTAGAGCGATCGTTCGAGGTGCCCACGGTGATCGCGTCGCGCAGTTCCTGCGGCCATTCCGCCTGCGCCTCGGCCACGACCTCGCGCACGAGGGCCGCCGTGTCGATCAGGTTGAAGCCGCGCTTCTTCACGACCTGCAAGGCCACCGTCGTCTCGCCGTTGAACCGCGCCGTGGAGGCCCGGTCCTCGAACGTGAGGCGGATCGTCGCCAGATCGCCGAGCGTGACCGAGCGGTCGCCGTCGCTGATGACCTGAAGGCTGTAGACCTCCTGCGGGGTGGTCAGGTTCGACGGTATCTTGATGGCAAAGGCGCCCTGCGGCGTCTCGATCTCGCCCGCCGCGATCAGCAGGTTGTTGTTCGACACCGCAGAGATCAGTTCCGCGGCGGTAACGTCATAGGCCTCGAGGCGGATCGGGTCGATGATCACCTCGAGCATCTCGTCGCGCTCGCCGGTCAGTTGCGCGTTCAGCACCGCGTCGAGGCCCTCGAGACGGTCCTGCAAGTCCTTGGCGACCTGGATCAGCGTGCGCTCGGGCAGATCGCCGGTGAGGTTGACGATGATGATCGGGAATTCGGAGAAGTTCAGTTCGTTCAGCGAATAGGTCTCGGCACCATCCGGAAACTGCGCTTGCGCGTTGTTCATCGCGTCGCGGACGTCGGCCATGACCTTGGTCTTGTCCCAGCCGAACTCGAATTCGAGGGCGATGCCGGCATAGCCCTCGGCGGCGGTGGCGGTCATCGTCTTGAGGCCGTCGAGGTCGGCAAGCTCCGTCTCCATCGGGCGGACCAGCAGCGTCTCGCTGTCGGCGGCAGAGATGCCGGGGAACGGGACCGAGACGAAGAGGGCGGGGATCTCGATGTCGGGCTCGCCCTCCTTGGGCAGGCCGACATAGGCGGCGCCGCCCGCGACGAGGCTGAGGACGACGAAGGCGATGATCATCCGGGCGCGCGCGGCGGCCCAGTCGACGAGACCGTTCATTGGCCGACCTCCGGTGCGGCATCGGGATAGACCGGGCGGACCGGGACGTCGTCGATGACGTATTCCTGCCCGACGAGGATCACGTCCGCGCTGTCGGGCAGTCCCGCGACCCAGACGCCGTCGACGGTATCGCGCAAGAGCGAGACGGGCAGAAACTGCGCCGTCATATCGTCGGCCACGACACGCACGCCGAGGCTTCCGGTGTCGTCGAGCGTCAGCGCCGATTGCGGCAGAAGATGCGCGCGCTGCCCGTCGGTCTCGACGAGGATGTCGGCGGTCTGGCCGTCGCGGACCGCGAAATCGGCGTTCGGCACCTCGATCTCGAGGCGGAAGGTGCGCGTGGTGGCGTCGCCCGAGCGCGACAGAAACGTCACGGTGCCGCCCAGTTGGCTGCCGTTCGCCAGACGGGCCCCGGCGCGGGCGCCGAGGGCGATCTGGTCGAGCTGGGATTCGGGCACGAAACCGACGAGCTTGATCGGGTCGAGCTGGATGATCGTGGCACAGGGCGCACCCGGTTGCATGAGGGCGCCGAGTTCGGCGGTGTCCGTCTCGAGAATGCCCGCGAACGGCGCGTGGATCCGCAGCCGTTCGATCTCGGCCTCGGCGGCGGCGATGCCGGCCTGCGCCGCCTCGATCCCGGCCTGCGCCGAGATGATGCTGGCACGCGCGCGGCTGACTCCGGCGGCGGCGGCCTCGAAGGCCGCCTCGGCGCTGACCAGCCGGGTCTCGGACGCAAAGCCGCCTTCGCTGAGCTGGCGGGCGGCGTTCACGTTGATCTCGGCTTCGCGCACGCGGGCCTCGGCCTCTGCGACGGACGCTTCCGCTTCGGGGACGCGGCCCTCGGCCTCGGCCAGCCGCGCCTGCGCCTCTTGGAGAGTAGCGGCGCGGGTGCCGGGCGCGAGTTCGCACAACAAATCCCCCGCCGCGACGACGGTGCCCTTGCGGAGCGGCTCGGAAATCACCAGACCACTGGTTTCGGCGGCGACGACGACCTCGCGCGCGGCCTCGGTCCGGCCGCGCAGCACGACGGCGTTCTCGATGGTTTCGGCGACGGAATGGCGGGCGACGACGCGGATGCCGGTCGGTTCGGGTGCAGCGACCGTCGGATCCGTGATATCGGCCGGCTCTGCCGTCTGGGCAAAGGCGCGCAGCGTCTCGCGCTCGATGACCAGCAGATAGAGGAGCCCGGCGACCAATATCGCAGTCAGCAGCGGCATCAGTTTCATCTCGGGCCTCTCAAGAACGGTCGACGGACGGACGAACGTGCATCCGGGCGGAGTTGGAAGGATCGGTCTCTTGTTTCACGCTGGCCGCCCGACATGCGGGACGTATCGGAACGGCTGGCGCTTCATATAGTCTCTTACGCTGAACCGACCAGTTCAGATTAGTCGACGCGGCGAATTTTCGCAACAAATGTCTCGCAGTTGCAGCATAGCCGCGGTCGGCGCACCACGGCGCGCCGGACGGTGCAGGCTTGGCAATGCCGTGGCCCCTGCGATAAGAGGGCCGGGAGTGCAAAGACCCCGGCAAGAGGCGGACCGACCCCGTGAGCAGCAACGACAGCTTTATCGACGAAGTCAGCGACGAGGTGCGCCGTGACAGGCTGTTCGCCTATATGCGCCGCTATGGCTGGATCGCGGTGCTGGCCGTGCTGGCGATCGTCGGCGCTGCGGCATGGTCGGAGTGGTCCAAGGCGCAGGCCCGTGCCGAGGCCGAGACTTTGGGCGATGCCTTGCTGACCGCGCTCGAGACCGAGGATGACGCGGCGCGGGCCGCCGCCCTGGCGGCGGTGCCGGCGTCGGGCGACGCCCGGGCGGTCGCGGCCCTCCTGACGGCGACCGAGCAGGAGACGGCGGGCGATCTCGCGGCGGCGGTGACGACCCTTCGGCGTGTGGCCGAGGATGCCGCCCTGCCGCAGGCCTACCGCGATCTTGCGCAGATCAAGGCGCTGATGATCGGCGAGGGCGTCATCGACGCCGCCGAACGGCGCACCGGCCTCGAGGCAATGGCGGTGCCGGGGCGGCCCTACCGGATGATCGCACTCGAGCAACTGGCGCTGATGACCCTGGCGACGGGCGACCGCGCCGGGGCGATCGCCGCCTTCGAGGCGCTGACCGTCGACGCCGAGGCGAGCGAGGGCTTGCGCGGACGCGCCCGGGACATGATTGTGGCATTGGGCGGTGGCGCGGTCCCGGCGGAAGAGGCCGGGGCGGCGCCGATGATGGTCGGGGACGAGACCGCTCCCGTCGGGGCCGAGGATGACGATGCTGCGAACGGCGATATCGTGATAGACGACACTGCGACGGTCGATGCCGCGCCCGACGACGCGACGCCGGGCGATGCCGCGCCCGACGACGCGACGCCGGACGATGCCACGCCGGACGAAGCGACGCCGGACGACGCGACGCCGACAGGCGAATGACGCAACAGCCCGCAACAGAACGGGCCGGACGAACGAGGGCTAGGGATGGCTGAGACGCTGAGGTCGCGCGGTCGGGCGGGGGGGCTGCGGTGCGTCGGTGCGCTGGCGCTCGCACTGGCACTATCGGGGTGCGGCGAGAACGAGGTGATCCTGTCGGGCGACCGCCTCGATATTCGCGACGGATTGCCGGGCACGGCGACCGCCTTTGCCGCCAATCAGGCGCGGCCCATCGCGCTGCCCGCCGCGACCGCCAATGCCGATTGGACCCACCGCGGCGGCGACGTCGACCACCTGCTGCGCCACCCGGCGCTTCCCGGCACGCTGACCCTCGCCTTTGCCACCCCCATCGGGGCCGGCGACAGCCGCGGCAACCGCATCACCGCCGATCCCGTCGTTTCGGGTGGCCGCATCTTCACGCTCGACGCCTCTGCCACCGTCGCCGCCACCGGCACCAACGGCGCGGCCCTGTGGCGGCGCGACGTCACGCCGGTCAGCGACCGCGCGGGCGATGCCTCGGGCGGGGGCCTTGCGGTGCAGGGCAATGTCCTCATCGTGACGACCGGATTCGGGCAGGTCATCGCCCTCGATGCGGCGACGGGGGGCGAGATCTGGCGTCAGGATCTGGACGCCCCGGCCGCCGCCGCGCCGACCGTTTCGGGCGATCTCGTCTATGCGGTGGGCCGCGACTCGACGGGCTGGGCGCTCGATCTGGCGAACGGGCGGATCCGCTGGCAACTGAGCGGCGTGCCGTCCGGCGCGAATTTCGCGGGTGGCGCGGGGCCTGCGGTCGGGCCGGAGATCGTCGTGTTTCCGTTCGCGTCCGGCGAACTTCTCGCGGCGTTCCCCGAAGGCGGCCTGCGCCGCTGGTCGAGCGTCGTGGCAGGACAGCGGCTCGGCCAGACCGCCGCCGCCGCCGCCACCGACATCGGCGCCGACCCGGTGATCGACGGCGACCGCCTCTATGTCGGCAACCTCTCGGGCCGTGTCGTGGCGATGGACCTGGCCAACGGCGACCGCCTCTGGACGGCGACCGAAGGGGCCACGGCACCGGTGATCCCGATCGCGGGGTCGGTGTTCCTGATGAACGACATCAACCAGCTCGTGCGCCTCGACGCCGCGACGGGCGAGGCGATCTGGCGCAGTCAGTTGCCGGTCTCGGTCACGCGCGGCCTCTTTGGCCGCAGTGCCACCTATTTTGCGCATTACGGTCCGGTTCTGGCCGGCGGGCGTCTGATCGTCGCCTCGTCCGACGGTCTCATCCGGCAGTTCGACCCCGTTTCGGGGGCCTCTCTCGGCGATATCGCGCTGCCGGGCGGCGCCGCCACGGCGCCGATCGTGGCAGGCGGCACCCTCTATGTGGTGTCCCGGTCCGGGCAGCTTCTCGCCTATCGCTAGAGGGCTGGCTGTCGGGGCCGTGCTGGTATAGCAGGCGGGCTTGTCCCTGCCCAAGGTCCGCGCCCATGTCCTTCACCCTCGCCATCGTCGGCCGTCCGAACGTCGGCAAGTCGACGCTGTTCAACCGGCTCGTCGGCAAGAAGCTGGCGCTGGTCGACGACCAGCCCGGCGTGACGCGCGACCTGCGCGAGGGCGCGGCGCGGTTGATGGATCTGCGGTTCACGGTGCTGGATTCCGCGGGATTGGAAGAAGCCCTCGACGACAGCCTTCAGGGGCGGATGCGCCGCCTGACGGAACGCGCGGTCGAGATGGCCGACGTCTGCCTCTTCGTGATCGACGCGCGCGTCGGCGTGACGCCCAGCGATGAGGTCTTCGCCGACATCCTGCGCAAGAAGAACGCGCATGTCATCCTCGCCGCCAACAAATGCGAGGGGCGCGCCGCCGAGGCCGGGCTGATCGACGCCTATGGCCTCGGTCTGGGCGAGCCGGTGCGTCTGTCGGCCGAGCACGGGCAGGGTCTCGACGAACTCTACGACCTCTTGCGCCCGCTGGCCGACGGCTTTGCCGAACGCGCCGAGCGCGATGCGCCCGAAACCGACGTCGAGGTCGGCGAGAACGACGAGGACGCGGTGCCGGTGCCGACGCGCAGCAAGCCGTTGCAGATCGCCGTGGTGGGCCGGCCCAACGCCGGAAAATCGACGCTCATCAACAAGATACTGGGGGAAGAGCGCCTCCTGACCGGCCCCGAGGCGGGGATCACGCGGGACGCGATTTCGGTGCAGACCGAGTGGTCGGGCACGCACATGCGGATATTCGATACCGCCGGCATGCGCCGCAAGGGCAAGATCGACGACAAGCTGGAGAAGCTGTCGGTCAGCGACGGCATCCGCGCGGTGAAATTCGCCGAGGTCGTCGTGGTCCTGCTCGACGTCGAAATCCCGTTCGAGCAGCAGGACCTGCGGATCGCCGATCTGGCGGAACGCGAGGGGCGGGCCGTCGTCGTGGCGGTGAACAAGTGGGATACCGAGGACGAAAAGCAGGAAAAGCTCAAGGATATGCGCGAGAAAGTTCGAGCGTCTGCTGCCGCAGTTGCGCGGCGCGCCCCTGGTGACGGTCTCGGCGCTGACCGGCAAGGGCCTCGACCGGCTGCACGAGGCGATCATGAAGGCCTATGACGTCTGGAACCGGCGGGTGACGACGGCGCAACTCAACCGCTGGCTGACCGGCATGATCGAACAGCACCCGCCCCCCGCGCCGGGCGGGCGCCGGATCAAGATGCGCTATGCGACGCAGGTCAAGACGCGCCCGCCGGCGTTCGTGGTCATGACCTCGCACCCCGAGCAGGTGCCCGAGAGCTATTCCCGCTATCTCGTCAATGGATTGCGCGCAGATTTCGACATGCCCGGCACGCCGATCCGCTCTGACCCTGCGCGACCAGAGCGACAAGAACCCGTTCAAGGGCCGCACCAAGGCGCAGCCGTCGCGGTTGTCCAAGCACACCAAGGGCGGCGCAAAGAAGCCGAAGGTCTAGGCGGGTCGGCTCGCCTTGTAGAGCGACTGGAACCCGACGATGACGATGCCGACAGCGGCGAAGAGGGCGACGAGCCCGCTGCCCTGCGGCGGAGCGATGCCGTCGCCGACCAGACGCGACAGGGTCCACGACGACGGCCAGTTTGCGACGACGACGCCGACCAGCGCCCAGACCACGGTGAGGCCATATTCCGGGGCCGCCGGAATGCGGCTCTGCACCGACAGGGTGATCAGGAGTGCCACCGCGATCCCCGCAAACGCCCAGCCGATCTGGTCCCAGACGATCCCGTATCCCGC
Source organism: uncultured Alphaproteobacteria bacterium (assembly GCA_963789535.1). Lineage (GTDB taxonomy): Bacteria > Pseudomonadota > Alphaproteobacteria > Rhodobacterales > Rhodobacteraceae > CAVXHQ01. The sequence continues at coordinate 29,902 of CAWBKU010000001.1, forward strand.
CATCGTCGAGCCGAGCGAGACACAGGCCGCCGCGGTCAGCCAGCCGGCATAGATCGCCACGGGTGCCCGCAGCAGCCATCTGTCGCGGTCGGGCGTGCGCAGCAGCGCCGCGATATCGCCGTCGCGGCCATGATCCAGATCGCGACTGTGGCCCAGAGGGCGCTCTGGTTGGCGATCCAGAGCCAGGGGGTGCCCACGGCGAGGGACAGGATGAGGGGCGTGCGCACCCGCTCCCATCCGTCGTCGCCGACGCGGAACGCAAGGCCCCAGCAGGCGGAAATGACGAGCCAGGCGTAGATGAGGCCCCAGATGGCGAAGGCGTATCCTTCGGGCTGTATCGGCGGATCGACCTGCGGGATCGGCAACTGGTCGGCACGAAACCCCGAGAACGGCGACGTGAACAGCGGCGAGGCCACGAAGCTGGCCGTGAAGAGAAAGGCGAGGGCGGCGCGAAGGTCGGGGAAACGGGCGGTCATGGAGCGGTCCTGTATGCGTCAAGGGTTTAGATAGGGCGGAATTGCCGGTCGGCAAAGGGTCGGCGGTGCCCCTTTCGTGCCACCCGCAGGCCGGGCAGCGGCCCGGCAGCCGTCGCCGATACCGGGCCGGAGCCCGGCCCGCGGGCCCTTCAATCCACGAGGATCCCGTCCGCCCCGATCCGGGTCTTGCCGCCCAGATAGCGGTGCAGCACGGCGGGCAGCGTCACAGATCCGTCCTCTTCCTGTCCGTTCTCGAGCACGGCGATGAGGGTGCGCCCAACCGCGAGGCCCGAGCCATTCAGGGTATGCACGAACGCCGGCCTGCCACCGTCCTTTGGGCGATAGCGCGCATTCATCCGCCGCGCCTGATAGTCGCCGACGGTCGAGACCGAAGAGATCTCGCGGTAGTCGTTTTGACCGGGCAGCCAGACCTCGAGGTCGTGGGTGCGCCGCGCGCCCGCCCCCATGTCGCCGGTGCACAGAACGACCGTGCGGTAGGGCAGGCCCAGCCTCTCGAGGATCGCCTGCGCGCAGTCGGTCATCCGTTCGTGTTCCGCGTCCGAGGTCTCGGGCGTGCAGATCGTCACCATCTCGACCTTTTCGAACTGGTGCTGGCGCAGCATCCCCGCCGTGTCGCGGCCCGCCGATCCGGCCTCGGACCGGAAACACAGGGTATGGGCGACCATGCGGCGGGGCAGGCTCTCTTCCTCCACCGTGAGGCCATGCACGGTATTGGTCAGCGTCACCTCGGCGGTCGGGATAAGCCACCAGCCGTTCGTCGTCTCATAGCTGTCCTCGCCGAATTTCGGCAGTTGCCCGGTGCCATACATCATCTCTGCGCGCACCAGCACCGGGGTGATCGTCTCGCTCAGGCCATGCACATCGACGTGGGTATCGAGCATGAATTGCGCCAGCGCCCGGTGAAGGCGCGCGGCGGCGCCCTTCAGCACGACGAACCGCGCGCCCGAGAGCGTCGCGGCAGTGGCGAAATCGAGCTGTTCGGCGACGGCGGGGATCTCGTAGTGCTCCTTCGGCGCGAAGGCGAAATTGCGCGGCGCGCCGTGGCGGTGGATTTCGACGTTCCCGGCCTCGTCGGTGCCGTCAGGGACAGTGTCGTAGGGCAGGTTCGGCAGACCCATGAGAAAATCGGTAAGCCGCTGGTCGCGGATCTTCGCCTCTTCGGTCAATGCGGCCATTTCGGCCTTCTTGGTCGCCACCAGCGCCCGCAGCCTCTCGAATTCCGCGTCGTCGCCGCGCGCCTTGGCCGCGCCGACCTCCTTGGCCGCCCGGTTCTGCTCGGCCTGCGCGGTTTCGGCGGCGAGGATGTGCGCGCGGCGTTCCTCGTCCAGCGCAAGCGCTTGCGCCGACATCCCCGACAGCCCGCGCCGACCGAGTGCCGCGTCGAAGGCGGCCGGGTTCTCGCGGATCGTGCGGATGTCGTGCATCGTCATGCTCCTTGCGTGGATGCGGGTTGCAGCAGGGCTATGCCGCAACGGGGACCGCGAAGGAACCGCTATTTCGAGCCGAGCACCGCCCGGACGCTTGTTAATGGCGTCCGCGTGGCCCATATCGCGCCGCAAGGCTGCGCCCCGGGGGGCCGGACCGTCGACGGCGCGTGCGGTTGCCAATCGGGGCAGCGCTGCATAGGGTGCCCGCCACATTCGACCCCCCCGCGGGGGGGTGAGGACCGGGCGCCGGAACGGCCCCGACAGACCGAAGAAAAGGACCGCCATGCAAGGCCTCGAATCCCTGATCCCGCTGATCCTGATCTTTGCGATCATGTATTTCCTGCTGATCCGGCCCCAGCAAAAGAAGCTCAAGCAGCATCAGGCGATGGTCGCGGCGCTGCGGCGCGGCGACCAGGTGATTACGCAGGGCGGCGTGCTCGGCAAGGTCACGAAGGTCAAGGACGACGGCGAGGTCGAAGTCGAGATCGCCACGGGCGTCGTCGTGCGCGTCGTCCGCTCGACCATCGCGACGGTGGTGAGCAAGACCGACCCCGCACCATCGCTGGCCAAGAAATAGCGTGATGCAGTCCTCGGTGCCGGGGCCGGTGACGATGCAGGCAAGGTCGACCGGCGGTCGGGCCAGTGCCCGCTGCGCCGGTCGGGCGCGGACCGATACGGACCGCCACGGCCCCGCATGAGACCGACGCCGCCGACCCTCTGTGAACCCATGGAAAAAAGAACCTGACGATGCTTCAGATCGAGACATGGAAACGGGTGGTGATCCTGCTCGTCGTGGTGGCGGGCCTCGTGATGGCGCTGCCGAACGGGTTCTATACCCGCGTCGAACAGTCCAACGATGCCGCCGCCGATCTGGCGGTCGATCCGACCGCCGAGGTCGTGGGCGCCGGTGGCTGGCCCGAATGGTTGCCCTCGAACCTCGTGAACCTCGGCCTCGACCTGCGCGGTGGGGCGCACCTGCTGGCGCAGGTGCAGGTCGCGGACGTCTATGCGGGCCGGGTCGACGCGTTCTGGCCGGTGGTGCGCGATGCCCTCGCCGCCGAGAGCGCGACGCTGGGGTTCGTCACCCGCGAAGAGGGGGCGCCGGGCGAATTGCGGGTGCGCATCTCGAACGCCGACCAGCAGGACCGCGCCACCTCGCTGATCCGCGGCCTGTTTTCGCCGGTCGCATCGCTCACCTCGGTGGGCGCCACCGACTACGAGGTGCGTGCCGACGGCGCCGATCTGGTCGTCACGCTGAGTGAGGCCGAACGGCTCGCGACCGACGACCGCACGATGCAGCTCGCCCTCGAGATCGTGCGCCGCCGGATCGACGAGGCAGGCACCCGCGAGCCGACGATCCAGCGGCAGGGCTCGGACCGTATCCTCATCCAGGTGCCCGGCGTCGGCTCGGCCCAGGAGGTCAAGGATCTCATCGGCACCACCGCGCAACTGACCTTCAACGCGGTCGTGCGGCAGACCGACGATCCGGACGCCAGCCCGGGGTCGGGTAACATTCTACTCCCCTCGCTCGAACAGCAGGGTCTTTACTATATCGTCGAGCGCAGCCCCGTCGTCACCGGCGAGGAACTGGTCGATGCGCAGCCGTCGTTCGACCAGAACGGCCGGCCGGCGGTGAACTTCCGTTTCAATCCGACCGGCGCGCGCCAGTTCGGCGACTATACCGCCGAGAACATCGGGTCGCCGTTCGCCATCGTCCTCGATGACGAGGTTATTTCGGCGCCGCGCATACAGAGCCACATTCCGGGTGGATCGGGGATCATCACCGGCAACTTCGACCTCGAGGAATCGACCCAACTCGCGATCCTGCTGCGCGCCGGCGCGCTGCCGGCCGAACTCACGTTCCTCGAGGAGCGGACGGTCGGGCCGGAACTGGGGCAGGACAGTATCGACGCCGGAAAGGTGGCCGCCGTGGTCGGCCTGGTCGCTGTCGCGGTGTTCATGGTGCTGACCTATGGCCTCTTCGGTGTCTTTGCCAACATCGCCCTCGCGATCAACATCTGCCTGATGTTCGGTGTCCTGTCCCTGATCGGGGCGACGTTGACCCTGCCGGGGATCGCCGGGATCGTGCTGACCGTCGGCATGGCCGTCGACGCCAACGTCCTGGTGTTCGAGCGGATCCGCGAGGAACTGCGCACCGCCAAGGGACCGGCACGCGCCATCGCGCTGGGCTATGAGCGGGCGCTGTCGGCGATCGTCGACAGCAACATCACGACGCTGATGACCGCCACGATCCTCTACGCCCTCGGCTCGGGCCCGGTGCGCGGGTTCGCGATCACCCTCGGCCTCGGCATCCTCACCTCCGTCTTCACCGCCATTTTCGTGACGCGCCTGATCATCGTGATCTGGTTCGAGCGCAAGCGGCCCAGAACCATCGAGGTCTGAACATGCGCATGCGCCTTGTCCCCGACGAGACGACGATAAACTTCTTCGGGTACGCCCGCGTCACGTTCGGTGTGTCGGTGGTGGCGGTGATCGCCTCGATCCTGCTGTTCCTGACGCTGGGCCTGAACTACGGCATCGACTTCAAGGGTGGCACCACGATCCGCGCCGATGCGCAGCAGGAGATCGACGTGGGCGCCTGGCGGGCGGCGATCACGCCGCTCGACCTTGGCGACGTGTCGATCACGGAAGTCTTCGATCCGACGTTCCGCGACAATCAGTTCGTGGCCCAGATCCGCATCGAGGCGCAGGCGGGCGAGGAGAGCGTCGCCGCCGAAACCATCGCGAACGTCGAGTCGGCGGTGCAGACCGTCGACCCGACGGTCACGTTTCCCGCCGTCGAGAGCGTCGGGCCGAAGGTCTCGGGCGAGTTGATCCTGTCGGCGATCCTCGCCGTGACCGGCGCCATCGTCGCGATCCTGTTCTACATCTGGTTGCGGTTCGAGTGGCAGTTCGCGGTCGGCGCCGTCGCCGCGCTGGTGCACGACGTCGCCCTCACCATCGGCATCTTCTCGGTGTTCCAGATCCGCTTCGACCTCGCCATCGTCGCGGCGCTCCTCACCATCGTCGGCTATTCGATCAACGACACCGTCGTCGTCTTCGACCGGGCGCGTGAGAACCTGCGCAAGTTCAAGGTGATGCCGCTTGTCGAGGTGTTGAACCTGTCGGCCAACGAGACGCTGAGCCGGACGCTGATGACCTCTGGAACCACGTTGCTGGCGCTCATCGCGCTGCTGATACTGGGCGGCGACGTGATCCGGGGCTTTGTCTTCGCGATCACCTGGGGCATCGTGGTCGGCACCTATTCGTCGATCTACGTCGCCAAGAACATCGTCCTGATGCTGGGCGTCAAACGTGACTGGTCGGGCGACAAGAAGCCGACCGGCAACCAGTTCGCCGACATCGACGCCTGAGGTTTGTCGTGGCGTCGGCTTTGAGTATTTCGGGACCGAAGGAGCGATAGCGATGCGCCTGAACGAAATCGTCTATACGGACGCGGCACCGGTCGACGGCTATGGGCCCGGGTTCTTCCGGATCGGCGGGACGGTGTTTCAGGGCGCCGTGACCGTGACCGCGCAAGGGGTCGCGCCCTGGGGCGGCTACGACGATCTTGCCACGCTGCTGGCGCTGGCGGGGTCGGTCGACGTGGTTTTCGTCGGTACCGGGGCCGAGGTTGCGCATGTTCCTGCACCTTTCCGTGAGGCGCTCGAGGCGGCGGGCCTCGGCGTCGATGCGATGGCCTCGCCCGCCGCCTGCCGCACCTACAATGTCCTCCTCTCCGAAGGGCGCCGCATCGGCCTTGCGCTCTTGCCGGTCTGACCGGATGATGGACGGCGACCGCGGGCCGGGCGGGATGCGCCCGCTGCTGGCCGCCCGGGGTCTGGCCGGCAGTCGCGGCGGCGTCCGCATCTTCGAAGGCGTCGATTTCGCGCTGTTACCCGGCGAGACCATCGTCCTGCGCGGCCCGAACGGGAGTGGAAAGACCACGTTGCTGCGGACCTGCGCGGGGCTTCAGCTACCTGTCGCGGGGCACCTCGAGGGGGAGGAGGCCTGCGCCTATGCCGGCCATCTCGACGGGGTGAAAGCGGTGCTGAGCGTCGCCGAGAACCTCGCTTTCTGGGCCGAGGTCTTCGGCCAGAGGTTCACGCCGCAAGTCCTGCACGATTTTGCCCTGCACGGGCTGCGCGACCGGGCGGCGGGCACCCTGTCGGCGGGGCAGTCGCGGCGGCTGGGGCTGGCGCGGCTGGCGCTGACCGGGCGGGCGGTCTGGCTGATGGACGAGCCGACCGTCTCGCTCGACGTGGCTTCGGTCGCGATCTTTGCCCGCGCTGTCGGCGCCCATTGCGCCGCAGGCGGCGCCGCCGTCATCGCGAGCCACATCGACCTGACGCTGGCGGGCGCGGACCCCGCGCGCGTGCTAGACATGACGGCCGTTGCAGCCACGGCAGGTGGCGACGGGCCCTTTGCAGGCTGGGACGGGGATCCGGATCGCGGGCGGACGGTCGGGGCCGGGCCATGAAGGCGGTCCTGCTGCGCGACCTGACGCTCGCGACCCGCGCGGGTGGCGGATTCGGGCTCGCGCTTGCGTTCTTTCTGATCGTGGTGGTGCTGATGCCGTTCGGCATCGGCCCGGACCGCGTGCTCTTGGCGGCTATCGCGCCCGGTGTGCTCTGGGTCGCGGCCCTGCTCGCCTGCCTTCTGTCGCTCGACCGCGTCTTCGCGCTCGACCACGAGGACGGGACGCTGGCGCTGCTCGTCACGGCGCCCCTGCCGCTCGAGGGGCTGGTGCTTGCGAAGGCGCTGGCGCACTGGATCACGACAGGGATTCCGCTGGCGCTGATCGCACCGGGGCTGGGGTTCCTGCTCGGTCTGCCGGGGCCGGGCTATGCGGTGCTGACCGGCGCGCTGCTGCTCGGGACGCCCGCGCTGTCGCTCATCGGGGCCTTCGGGGCGGCGCTGACGGTGGGGCTGCGGCGCGGTGGCCTGTTGCTGTCGCTGATCGTCCTGCCGCTCTATGTGCCGACGCTGATCTTCGGCGCCGACGCGGTGCGCCGCGCCGTCGAGGGGCAGGCGGTGGCAGCACCTCTGATCCTGCTCGGCGCGCTGACCTTCGGATGCGTGGCCCTCATGCCCTATGCGGCGGCCCACGTGCTGCGGGTCAATCTGCGGTGATCGGGCGGCTGCGCCCATTGAGGCGGCGGTCGCGGCGGGGTAGGGGAGAGCGATGTCGATCTGGTCCTACGCCAACCCGCAGAAGTTCTCGCAGACGGTGACGCCGCTGATCCCCTGGGTCTTCGGCGCGGCCGGCCTGTTCATCGGCATCGGCCTGATCTGGGGGTTCTTCTTCACGCCCGACGATTTCCGGCAGGGTTCGACGGTCAAGATCATCTATCTGCACGTCCCCTCGGCCCTGATGGCGATCAATGCCTGGTTCATGATGCTGATCGCCTCGGTGATCTGGCTGGTCCGGCGGCATCATGTAAGCGCGCTGGCCGCCAAGGCGGCGGCGCCCGTGGGGGTGACGATGACGCTCATCGCGCTGATCACCGGGGCGATCTGGGGGCAGCCGATGTGGGGGACGTGGTGGGCCTGGGATCCCCGGCTGACCTCGTTCCTGATCCTGTTCCTGTTCTACCTCGGCTATATCGCCCTCTGGGAGGCGATCCCGGACCCCGACACCGCCGCCGACCTCACGTCGGTGCTGTGCGTCGTGGGCAGCGTCTTTGCGGTGTTGTCGCGCTATGCCGTGAACTTCTGGAACCAGGGGCTGCACCAGGGGGCGAGCCTGTCGCTCGACGCCGAGGAGAACATCTCGGACGTGTTCTGGCAGCCGCTGGTGATCTCGATGGCCGGATTCGCGCTCCTGTTTCTGGCGCTGGTCCTCTACGGTGCGCGCACCGAGATCGGCCTGCGGCGGATCGCGGCGGCACAGGCGCGGGCCCGCCGGATGGAGGCGCTGTGATGCCCGACCTCGGGGCCTATGCCGGGCCGGTACTGGCGGCCTATGCAATTTCGCTGGGGCTCCTCGCGCTCCTGCTGCTCTGGGCGCGGGTCCGGGCGCGGCGGGTGGCGCGGCACCTGGCGCGGCTCATGAAGGGGCAGGCGGATGGCTAGGATTTCACCGCTCGTGATCGTACCGCCTGCCGTCTTTGCGGCACTGGCCGGACTGTTCCTCAGCGGCCTCTGGCGCGAGGCGCCGAACGAACTGCCCTCGCAGTTCATCGGGCAACCGGCGCCGGACCTGCCGACGGAAGCGCTCCCGTCGCAACCGCTTGCGACCGCCGCGGCGCTCGCCTCTGGCGAGGTCACGCTCGTGAACTTCTGGGCGAGCTGGTGTCCGCCGTGTCTGGCCGAGCATCCACGCCTGTTGGCGATGCAGGCCGAGGGCGTGCGGATCGTGGGCATCAACTTCCGCGATACCGAGGCGGCGGCGACAGGCTATCTCGACCGCTACGACGATCCGTTCATCGCGGGCGGATTCGATCCCTCGGGGCGGACCTCGATCGACTGGGGCGTCACCGCGCCGCCGGAGACGTTCATCGTCGGCGGCGATGGCACGGTCCTGTTCCGTTTCACCGGACCGCTTGTAGGCACCGATTACGAACGGCGGTTCCTGCCCGCGTTGCAGGCGGCGCTGGCCGAGTAGGGTCAGACGCCGGACAGAAGCGTGTCGATGGCGCGGGTGATGGTGTCGCGGTGTTCGGCGATATCGCCGACGGGTTGGCGCAGCGCAGTGGTCGGCAGGGATGCCATGAGTTGCGGCATCAGGACATGGGGCGCCCCGTCTACTTGAATCACCGGGTTCAGCCGCGCGATGGTGGAGGCAACGCGTCGTTGGGGGATAAGCGGAATGACGACCTGGGTTGCCATCCCGAGGATCAAGTCGGATTGGATCACGACGACGGGCGTTCCGTCTCCGGGCCGATAGAGCACGAACTGGCGGGCCAATTCAGAACTGCCGATACTCGGCAAGTGGGATGCCGTCGCGTTCGATCATCTCGTTGTAGTGCCGGATCGCCTCGGCGTTCTCTTCCTGCCAGCGGCGGGTCCGCTCGGCCCGCGTCGCGCGTTCGATGGCCTCGTCCGCGACGCGCGACATGTTGATGCCGAGGTCGCGCGCTTCGGCGAGGACGCTGGCGTCGATGGTCAGGTTGACCTTGATACGGGTGCTCATGCGGCATACTCCTGTTCAGGGAGTGTGTAGGACACTCCCCGTTCAGGATCAAGGATGGGAGAGGCCATCGGAACGACGGCCCCCATTCGTTTCAGGCCGCCGCAAGATTGCGCAGCACATAGTGCAGCACGCCGCCGTGTTCGATGTATTCGATCTCGATCGCCGTATCGATCCGGCACTTGATCTCGATCTCCTTCACCGTGCCGTCCGCCATGGTGATCGTGCAGGGCACGGTTTGCAGCGGCTGGATCGTGTCGAGGCCGGTGATGCTCACGGTTTCGTCGCCGGTAAGGCCGAGCGACGCGCGCGTATCGCCGTTCGTGAACTCGAACGGGATCACCCCCATGCCGACGAGGTTGGAACGGTGGATCCGCTCAAAGCTCTCGGCGATGACGGCCTTGACGCCGAGGAGGGCCGTGCCTTTCGCCGCCCAGTCGCGGCTGCTGCCCGCGCCGTATTCCTTGCCCGCGAAGATCACCAGCGGGGTGCCCTCGGCCTCATAGGCCATCGCGGCATCGTAGATTGCGGCCTGCGCGCCGTCCGGCCCCTTGGTATAGCCGCCCTCGACGCCCGGGACCATCTCGTTGCGGATGCGGATGTTGGCGAAGGTGCCGCGCATCATCACCTCGTGGTTGCCGCGGCGGCTGCCATAACTGTTGAATTCGCGCACCGGCACCTGCCGCTCGGTGAGGTATTCGCCCGCCGGGGTCGTCTCCTTGAACGATCCCGCGGGGCTGATGTGGTCGGTCGTGACCATGTCGCCGAGGATGGCGAGGACGCGGGCGTTCTCGAGGTTGGTGATCTTGCCCGGTTCCTTGCTCATCCCCTGAAAATAGGGCGGATTCTGCACATAGGTCGAGGTCGGGGGCCAGTCGTAGGTCTCGGACTCGGTGATCTCGACGCCCTGCCACTTGTCGTCGCCCTTGAACACGTCGGCGTATTTCGACTGGAACGCGGCGCGCGTCACGGTCTTTTCGACGAGTTCCGCGATCTCCTGCTGGCTCGGCCAGATGTCCTTGAGAAAGACGTCGTTGCCCGCCCGGTCCTGTCCCAACGGTTCACGGGTTATGTCGACGTTCATGTCGCCGACCAGCGCATAGGCGACCACCAGCGGCGGCGAGGCGAGGTAGTTGGCGCGCACGTCCGGCGAGATCCGCCCCTCGAAGTTGCGGTTGCCTGACAGAACGCTCGTCGCGATCAGGTCGTAGTCGTTGATCGCCTTGGAGATTTCGGGCTGCAACGGCCCCGAGTTGCCGATGCAGGTGGTGCAGCCATAGCCCACGAGGTTGAAGCCGATGGCGTCGAGATCCTCCTGCAAATCCGCCGCTTCGAGGTAGGCCGAGACGACCTGCGACCCGGGCGCCAGCGAGGTCTTGACCCAGGGCTTGCGGGTCAGGCCAAGTGCGCGCGCCTTTCGCGCGACGAGGCCCGCGCCGATCATCACATAGGGGTTCGACGTGTTGGTGCAGGACGTGATCGAGGCGATCACGATCGAGCCGTCGTGGAGCTGGTAGTTGCCCTCGGGCGAGGCGACGTAGCCGCGCCTGTGGCTGCCGGTATCGCCGGGAATGTCGCATGGTTCGGGTTGGCCGCCTTCCCCCTCCCAGCGGACCTCTTCCTTGGGGCTCGCATCCTTGGCGTCGCGCTGTCCCGCGACCCATTTGGCAAAGGTGGCGGCCGCGGTGTCGAGGGCCACGAAATCCTGCGGCCGTTTCGGGCCGGAAATGGCCGGAACGACAGTGCCCATGTCGAGCGACAGGGTGGACGTGTAGACCGGATCGTAGTCGTCGCCGCGCCAGAAGCCGTTTTCGCGGGCATAGGCCTCGACCAGGGCGATCCGGTCTTCGTCGCGGCCCGTGGTGCGCAGATAGCGCAGCGTTTCGGCGTCGATCGGGAAATAGCCGCAGGTGGCGCCGTATTCGGGCGCCATGTTGCCGATGGTGGCGCGGTCCGCCAGCGGCAGGGTATCGAGGCCGGGGCCGTAGAACTCGACGAACTTGCCGACGACGCCGTGCTTGCGCAGCATTTCCACGACCTTGAGGACGAGGTCCGTCGCGGTTGTGCCCTCCTTCATCTGGCCCGTGAGCTTGAACCCCACCACCTCGGGAATGAGCATCGAAATCGGCTGACCCAGCATCGCGGCCTCGGCTTCGATGCCGCCGACGCCCCAGCCGAGGACGGCGGCACCGTTGACCATCGTGGTATGCGAATCCGTGCCGACCAGCGTGTCGGGATAGGCCACGGTGGCGCCGTTCTGGTCGGTGTCGGTCCAGACGACCTGCGCGAGATATTCGAGGTTCACCTGATGGCAGATGCCGGTGCCCGGCGGCACGACGCGGAAATTGTCGAAGGCGTTCTGGCCCCATTTCAGGAAGACATAGCGCTCCATGTTACGCTCATATTCGCGATCCACGTTCATCTGGAACGCGCGCGGATTGCCGAATTCGTCGATCATCACCGAATGGTCGATCACGAGGTCGACGGGGTTCAGCGGATTGATCTTTTGCGGATCGCCCCCCAGCGCCACGATCCCGTCGCGCATCGCCGCGAGGTCGACGACTGCCGGCACGCCGGTGAAATCCTGCATCAGTACGCGGGCCGGGCGATAGGCGATCTCGCGGGGGTTCTTGCCGCCCTGCGCGGCCCATTCGGCGAACGCCTTGATGTCGTCCACGGAAACCGTCTTGCCATCCTCGAACCGCAACATGTTCTCGAGGACCACCTTCAGCGCAGCGGGCAGGCGCGAGAAATCACCGAGGCCGGCGGCGGTTGCGGCGGGGATCGAATAATAGTCGACCGAGGCCGCGCCCACCTTGAGTGTCTTGCGGGTCTTGGCGGTGTCGTGACCGGTGATGATCGGCATTGTCGCTCCCTTCTGGAATGGCGGGGGTGCGCGCGGTCGGTGGCGGCGGCGCGCGACGCTCTCGGCCTTGGGTATTGCCCAAGGGCGCGTGGCATTCAAGGGCGGTGGCGCAGGCCGGGGCGGTTGGGCGGCACCGAATGCCGGGGATCGGAGCGATCCGGGCGCAACAGGTGCGCAATGTTGCGTTCCTCTCTCGATTGGTTGATTGGCCCTGCGGAGCGGGGACGCCTAAGGGTGAAGCGGGGACAAGGAGCATGACATGAGCGAGGAACGGACGGCGAACCGTTGGCGGTTGCACATCGGGCGCGGCACGGCGGTCTGCATCATCGCCGGCGCGGTTCTGGCGTCGCCCGCGATGGCGCAGGAGAATCCGGTGGTGGTCGAGCTGTTCACCTCGCAGGGCTGTTCGTCGTGCCCGCCCGCAGACGAGATGATGATCGACCTCGTAGAGCGCGACGGCGTGATCGCGCTCGCGTTCCATGTCGACTATTGGGACTACATCGGCTGGCGCGACAGTTTCGGCTCGCCCGATCATACCGCGCGACAGTCCGCCTATGCCCGCGCCGCCGGGACCACGACGATCTACACGCCGCAATTCATCGTCGGCGGCGTCGATCAGGTCGTCGGCGCGCGGGGGATGGACCTGATCGACCGGATCGACGCCCACGAGGGGCAGGCGACCGGCGTCAGCGTGACCGCCGAGCGGACCGGGGACGAGATCGTCCTGCGGGCGCAGGCGGCTGCCGCGGCGCCGATGACGGTTCAGCTCGTCCGCTATGCACCGCTCCAGACCGTCGCGATCGAGAGTGGCGAGAATGCGGGCCGGACGATCGACTATGCCAATACGGTGATGGACTTGCGCGTGCTCGCCGAGTGGGACGGTGCGGCACCCCTGTCGCTGCGGGTGCCGGTGACGGGCGACTGGCCCTCGGTGGTGCTGGTTCAGGCCGCGGGCGCCGGGCCGATCGTGGCAGCCGTCGCGGTCGACTGATCCCCGATCCGGCGCCTCAGACGTCGCCGGCGCGCCGTTTCCACCGCTGGTGCACCCAGAACCATTGTCCCGGCGTCTCGACGATCCGCGCCTCGAGGCGGGCGTTCATCTCGCGGGTCATGGCCTCGGGCGTGCCGGGCGCGATGGGGGCCTCGATCTCGACGGTGAAAGAGATGCCGTCGTCGGCCCGCGTCCCGAAATAGGGCAGGACCAGCGCGCCGGAGCGGGTCGCGATCGTCGCGGCCCCGAGCGATGTCCACGCCGGATGGCCGAGGAACGGCAGCCGCGTGCCCCGCGTATCGCGGACGTCGTAGAGCATCGTCGCCATGCCGCCGCGCTTGAGGTGGCGGGCAAAGGCGGCGGTGCCGCGATGGCCGCTCTCGAACACCGGACCGGAGGTTTCGGTCATGGTCTGTGCGTAATGCGCGTTGAACAGCGCATTCGCCATCGGGCGGTAGAGGCCCCCGATCTCATAGCCGAGGCGGGTCAGCACCTGTCGCGGCGCCTCGTAATTGCCGAAATGCCCGGTGACGAAGAGGACCGGACGACCGGCGGCCCGCGCGGCCGCAAGGGCGACAAGGCCCGGCCCCTGCGGTTCGGTGCCTGCCAGATGGTCGCCGAAGGCGCGCCAGCCATAATTCTCGATCAGGGTGCGCCCGGCGTTGTCGAGCGACGCGCGCGCGATGCGGCGCCGTGCGGCGGGGTCGAGTTCGGGCCAGACGAGCGCGAGATTGTCGAGCGCGCGGACACGGTAGCCGGTGACGGGACCGATGACGCGGCGCAGCGTGGCGCCCATGAACCGCAGGCGGGCGCGGTAGGGCAGCGCCATCGCGGTGCCGATCAGCGCGCGGATCGCCGTGTCCGATATCCGGTCGGCGCGCGACGGCGCGGGAGGGGGCGTGTCGGCCATGCGGCGGCATAGCGCGCGGCGGGGGTCAGGGTCCAGTGCGCGACGACGGCGCGAGGGCGAGGCCCGTGCCGATCATCGAATCGCGGGTCACGAGGGCGGCGAGGCGCGGGGCATCCCAGCCCGCGGTGCCGGCGGGGCGTGCGGGGACGACGATGTAGCGCATGTCGGCGGTCGAATCGTGGACCCGGACCTGCGTGTCGGCGGGCACCGTGACTCCGAACTCGGCGAGAACGGCGCGCGGTTCGCGGACGGTGCGGCTGCGGTACTCGCGGCTCTTGTACCAGTCGGGCGGCAGGCCGAGCAGATTGCGCGGGTAACAGGAGCACAGGGTGCAGACGATGACGTTATGAACGATGTCGGTGTTCTCGACCGCCAGCAGGTTCATCGGGCCGATGTCGAAGCCCATCTCGCGGCTCGCGGCAGAGGCATCGGCCAGCAGGCGGGCGCGGAACCCGGGGTCGGTCCAGGCGCGGGCGACGACGGCGGCGCCGCCCTCCGGCCCGCGCGCATCCATCGCCGCGATTTGCTGTGCGATCTCGTCCGGCGTGAGGACGCCCTTTTCGACCAGCAACTCGCGCAGGGCGATTTCCATGCACTGCCAATGGGTCAGCGCACCGTCGCCATGGCGCGCGGCGGTCGCATCGGCGGGGGGCGCGTGGTCATGATCGGCATGGTCGGGGTCCGCGTGGTCGTGGGGCATCAGGGCACCTCGGTCAGCCAGGTGGCATAGATTTCGGCGTCGAGCGTATCGCCCGGCGCCTCGGTCGCATCGCCCCAGACCTCGGCCATGGTGAACCGCACGCGGGCCAGGGTCAGCGGCACCGCATGTTGCGCATAGGCGCGGCGTTCGGGGTCGGGGAACGGGCCGAGCAGACGCTCGACGATGCCGGTCTTGCCACGCAGATAGGCGGGCGTCCGCACGTGGCCGAGGGGCATGCGGGCCGCGACGCGGACGCGGGTGCCGGGGGCGAACGCGTCAGTCATGGCGTTCCGGGGCGGGGCCGGAGGCCGCGGCATAGGAGGCGCCACGCGCGGCGACCTCGTCCATGCGCGCGGCGAGTTCGGACTGGGTCAGCAGGCCGCGTTCGATCATGTTCAGGCTGACCGACTTCACCCAGCGTTCGTAGTAGCTCATCGTCTCGAAACTCGCGGGATCCATGTCCTCGAGCACGCGGCGCAACCCATCGACGGTGAAATGCCCCTTGGTCGTGCACAGCACGAGGAGCGCATCGACGCGCTTTTCCCAAAAGGCGACCTCGTGTCCGTCCCGAGGCACGGGGCCTGCGGTGTCGCCGCCCATGTCGTGCCAACGGCGCGCGGGGTGGGGGATGTCGTGTGCCATGACGAACGCTAGGCGCCCGATCCCGGGCTGTCCAGAGGGCGGTTGCGGCCCGTCGGGATCAGTCTTCTTCGTCCGCCTCCGGACGCACAAAGGAAATGTCGCCCCGGTCGGCGGCCTTCTTCACCGCCTCGATCACCGCCTTCATCGCGACCTCGCCCTCGCTCGTGCGGACCCGCCCGCGTTCGCCGATCTCTTCGCGGAGCTGGTCGGCAAGGCGTTGCGACATGTTCGACAGGATGAACTCCGCAGTTTCGGCATCCTCGGCCCCGCCGGCAAGGGCGACGGTAAGGGCGGTGACGAGCGTTGCGCCGTCGACGCCGCGCAGCACGGTCGAGACGTCGCGCCCCTCGACCCGGGAGCGGATGTCGCGGAAGGTGAAGATCGCGCGCCGTACCTGTTCTGCAAAGGCCGGATCCTGCTCGCCCAGACCCAGAAGAATGCTTTCGCGCGTGATGGTGCCAGAGCTGTCGAGGATCGCGCCCAGCCGCTTGTCGGCGGCGGCCGGAAAGGCCGGCACCGGGTTCATGCAGTGCGCCATGGCCAGTGCCTGCCCGATGCGCGCCACCGCGTCGGGCAGGATGCCGCTGGTCTGGTTCATCGCGAAGGTGATCCGCCGCGCCTGCTCGCCCGGAACCATCCCGAGCAGCGCCGCCGCCTTGGCGACGGGCAGTTTCGACAGGACGACTGCGGAGACCTCGATGCTTTCGGTCTCGAGGATCGGGCGCAGTTCCTCGGTCTCGAGCGAGACGATCTGCGCCCAGGGGTCCATCGCGATGCGGCGGCGGCTCTCCTCGCTCTTGAGCTGGGCGGCGGCGGAGGGGCTGATCTGGTCGGTCAGCGCCGCGATGGCGCCGTCGATGCCACCCGGCGTGGCGAGGCCCACCTCGCCGAGGGTGGCCGAGAACTCGTCGGCGACGGCGTGCATCGTCTCGCGGTCGATGATCCGCAGGGCTGCGAGTTCGCGGGTGAGCGAGAGCTGGATATCCTCGGGCAGGTCGGCCAGCGAAATCTTCTTGCCATGGGCGAGCAGCATCTGCACGACCATCGCCGCCTTGCGCCGCCGGGTAAGGGGGCCCGTGCCGCGGCCAGTCACGGAGCGGGCACTGGAAAAGTCGGCGACGGCAAAGCTCATGTGGATCGGCCCCTCGTGGATCGTCCGACTACACCCCGGGCGCAGCGGATGCCCGTCAGATAGCCGATCATTATGAAGGAGCACTTAGCAATACATCGACAAAACCGCTAAAATCCGGTGGATCGACGAAATTGCGCGACCCGGTCAGGCCTGCGTCAGGTGCACGGGCAGACGCCGGATCGCCGTCGCGGTCTTGCCCCCGAGGGCCAGCGTCGCGTCCGTGGCATTGTGGATCGCGTCCATCCGGTCGGCAATCTCGGCAATCTCAGTATCATCGAACTCGCGGTCACCGCGCGCGAAACTGGCCATCGAGCGGCTGTGTCCGGCGTCGATCGCATGCGACAACCCGTAGGTCAGGCCGTGCTGCGCCGCCTCGGCAAAGACCCCTTCGGCGTCCTGGCCCGCCAGTTCGGACCAGCGGACGGATCCCTCGTTCTCGAAGCCCCACCGCACCGTCGGGTCGGTCATGACATAGCCGCGCGCCGAGTAAATCTCGATCCAGTCGGTCGGATAGCTCTGGATCAGGAACGCCGGCCGGGTGTAGCGGACGTGAAAGGCCATCGCAAATCCGGCAGGCGCCAGCGCCATGAGCGCTTTGACGTGTGCCTCGATCGGGTCATGCGATGCCATCCGGTCCCCGATCCTGCTGAAATCACGTTCAACCTGTGGTCGCGCACTCGCTTTGTGGTTGCCGGGCGCCGCGTATGAGCCTTATTCTGAGGCCGGAGGGCTGGTGGATCAAGGGGGTCATCTCGGAAAGAGTGTCCAGTCCGGTGTGCCGGCGCCGGCATGGAATGGAGTCCGAACCGTTTTGACCCAAGACGCCATGTCCGTTTTCGGCGCGGTCGCGCCTGCGGGATATTACCTCGCGTTGCGGGTGGGTTTCGCCTTTCCGCAGGAAGAGGTGAACGCGCTGCCGGCCGGATGGGTCGAGTACTATACGCAAGAGCGCTTGATGCTGCACGATCCGGTGATCAGGTGGGTCTACGGCCATACCGGCACCGTCCGGTGGAGCGATATCGGCCTTTCCGATCCAAAGGCGATCCTCGTGGCCGCGCAGGACTACGGACTGCGGCACGGCGTTGCGGTCTCGTGTTTCGACGCCGCCGAGGGGGCGGTCCGGTCGTTCGGCACGTTCGCGCGGGATGACCGCGCCTTCGAGGATGCCGAGATGGCGCAACTCGAACAACTCATCCGCGCGCTGCACGTGCGCAAAATGCCCGAGGTGTCGCTGACGGCGGCCGAGCGCGAGGCGCTGGGCATGGTGAAGGCGGGACTGCGGGTCAAGGAGATCGCCCATCAACTGGGCGTCAGCGAAGGCGCGATCAAGCAGCGTCTGTCCAATGCCAAACGCAAGCTCGACGCCAAGACCGGCGCGCAGGCCGCCGCGGTGGCCAGTGATCTTGGCCTGATCTGACGCGTCGGGTCGTCTCACGACCCACAGGCTGCGCGACTGCCATTCTGGCGACGCGCCGTCAGGGCGAAAGTTGTCCACAGGCAATTCTTGCCTTGGGATTAACAACCCTCACAGGTTTTGCGTAAATGCTCTCACCCTAGAGGAGAGTAACGATGGAAAATGCAACCTTCACCATGGCCGACCTGCATCTGCACGGTCCGGCCTATTACGACTTTCTGCGACTGCGAAAGCGATTCTTCGTCGATCAGCTCGGCTGGGACATTCCGCACAACGACCACGTCGAGATGGACCAGTACGACAACCCCGAGGCGTCCTATTCGGTCGTGCTGCGGGACGGCGTTGTGGTGGGCGGTGCCCGGACGATGCCGACGAGCACTTGCTGGGGTGAGCACACCTATATGCTGGGCGATGCCCGCAAGGGCAAGCTGAACGACATCCCCGAGGATATCCTGCTGCTCGACGTGGCGCGGCCGGATGTGTGGGAATGCACGCGGCTGGTGGTGTCCGACGACCTCACCACCCACGCCGAGCGCAGCACCTGTCTCGCGCTGATCGTGGGTGGCCTCGCCGAGATGGCGGCGGCGGGCGGGGCGTCACAACTGATGTCGCTCTCGCCGCTGCCGCTGATGCGGGCGCTGCGGCAACTCGGCTACGGCGCCGAGCGGATCGGAGAGCCCTATCGCAACGGCGACGGGCGGCAATATGCCGTGCTGTCGATGCCGACCGACCGGATTCGCGGGGCGACGCCGCGCGCGACCCATCGCACTGGACCAATGGCCGTGCACGCGCCGCAGACCCGCTGACCCGATCCCGCCTGCCATCCACGGACCGGGGGGTTCCGTGGGGCGGTGGTATCAGGCGCCGAACACGCGGGCGAATATCGTGTCGACGTGTTTGGTGTGATAGGCGAGGTCGAATTTTTCTTCGATCTCCGCAGGACTGAGAACGGCAGTCACCTCCGGGTCCGCCAGCAGTTCGGTCCTGAAATCGGCCCCCTGTTCCCAGACCTTCATCGCATTGCGCTGCACGAGGCGGTAGGCGTCCTCGCGGCTGCTGCCTGCCTGCGTCAGGGCGAGCAACACGCGCTGCGACATGACGAGGCCGCGGAATTTGTTCATGTTTTCCAGCATCCGTTCGGGATAGATCACCAGCTTTTCGATGACCCCCGCAAGGCGATGCAGCGCGAAATCGAGGGTGATCGTGGTATCGGGGCCGATCGCACGCTCGACGCTCGAATGGCTGATGTCGCGCTCGTGCCAGAGGGTCACGTTCTCGAGCGCGGGGATTACCGACATCCGCACCAGACGGGCGAGGCCGGTCAGGTTCTCGGTCAGCACCGGATTGCGCTTGTGCGGCATGGCGCTGCTGCCCTTCTGGCCGGGGGCAAAGAATTCCTCGGCCTCCAGAACCTCGGTCCGCTGCATGTGGCGGATTTCCGTGGCGACGTTCTCGATGCTCGACGCGATGACGCCGAGGGTGGCGAAGAACATCGCGTGGCGGTCGCGCGGGATCACCTGCGTGCTGATCGGTTCGGTGACGAGGCCCATCTGCGCGCAGACGTGTTCCTCGACCGCGGGGTCGATGTTGGCAAAGGTGCCGACAGCGCCCGAGATCGCGCCCGTCGAAATCTCTTTGCGCGCGTTTACAAGGCGTTCCCGGCCTCTCTTCATCTCGGCGTAGAACCGCGCGAAGGTCAGGCCCATGGTCGTGGGTTCGGCGTGGATGCCATGGCTGCGGCCGATGCGCACATCGTCCTTGTGCTGATAGGCGCGTGTCTTGAGAGACACCAGCACCCGGTCCATGCCCGCAAGCAAAAGGTCGGCGGCGCGCGAAAGCTGGATGTTGGTCGTGGTGTCGAGGACATCCGACGAGGTCATCCCCTGATGCACGAACCGCGCGTCCTCGGCGCCGATGTGTTCGGCCAGATGGGTAAGAAACGCGATGACGTCGTGTCTGGTGACGGCTTCGATCTCGTCGATGCGGGCCACGTCGAACGTGACGTCCTTGGCGCGCCAGACGGCGGCGGCGTTCTCGGCGGGGATCGTCCCGAGGGCGGCCATCGCGTCGCAGGCGTGGGCTTCGATCTCGAACCAGATGCGGAATTTCGTCTCGGGCGACCAGTTGGCGACCATCTCGGGGCGGGAATAGCGGGGGATCATCGGGCGCACCTCTCGGGTAATGGCCGGTGTATAGGCAGGGTGTCGCGGGCGGACAAGGCTGGCTTGGACGCTTGACGGCCCGCGCGGCGCGCGCGATTCTCGCCGGATGTCGGGGAACTGTGGATGATCGGATTGACGGATTTCATCGGGCGATGGCACCTGGCAAGGCGCATCGTCGACCGGCGGGCCGGGCAGGAGGGAGCATTCGAGGGCGAGGCTCTCTGGGCCGCCGACGACGCCGGCCTGACCTATCTCGAGAGCGGAACCCTGCGCCTTGGCGACGGACCCGCGTTGCGGGCCGAGCGGCGGTATCTGTGGCGGCAGGTCGGGCGCGGGATCGTGGTCCTGTTCGCGGACGGTCGCCCGTTTCATCGTTTCACGCCGGGCGACGGCGATACCGCGCAGCACCTCTGCGGCGACGACCTTTATGACGTGCGTTATGACTTCGCGCGCTGGCCGGTCTGGCAGGCGGTCTGGACCGTTCGCGGGCCGCGCAAGGACCATGACATCGTGTCGACCTACCGCATCGCACCGTGCGCACCGACCGTCGCCCTTGCGGCGGAGGCGACCGTGGGGCAATGAAGGGGGAGGAATTCTTTGATGAGGAGTGTCACATGGCCGAGATGAGACAGGCGCACGCGGTTCTGGCCGAGGCCGTGGGGCCGGATGCCGGGCAGGCGGTGGTGGCGAAACGGGCGGTGCTGGTGATCCTCGGGATCGCGGCGCTGGTCCTCGCGGCGAAGCTGAAGGTGCCGCTCTGGCCGTCGCCGGTGCCGATAACGATGTCGAGTTTCGCGGTGCTGACCATCGGCGCGGCCTATGGGCCCCGTCTGGGGCTGGTGACGATGCTCGGGTATCTGCTCATCGGACTGGCGGGTTTCGACGTCTTCGCGTCGAGTTCGGCCACGACCTACGGCTGGGCCTACATGACAGGCGGTTCTGGCGGCTATATCGCGGGCTGGCTCTTGGCTGTGCTGGCACTCGGGGCCTTCGCGCGTGCGGGCTGGGACCGGTCGGTCGGGCGGATGGCCGTGGCGATGCTGGTCGGCAGCGTCCTCATCTATCTGCCGGGCGTCGCGTGGCTCTACTACGTCGTGGCCGCCGGCGCCTTCGACCCGGCCCTCCATTCGAGCGTCTGGGCGCAGACGATGGCGTGGGGCGTCACGCCGTTCCTGATCGGCGACGCGATGAAGCTGGCGCTGGCGGCGATGCTGGTGCCGGGGCTGTGGAAGCTGATCGGGTCTGCCCGTCGGTAAGACCTGCGGAGTCCGGAACGGAACGGGTGGGGCGTGGCGATTGTTGCGCTCTTCGCCTTTCGGCGCGCGATCGGCGTGCGGGGAGCCTCCGGCGGGAGTTGTTACGGCAACGTGAATACGGGGCGGCGCGCCGGTGTCAGGCGTCTTCGGCCAGCGCCGTCGTGATCTGGCTCGCATGTTCAAGCGTCCGGTGCACCGGGCACTTGTCCGCGATCCCGAGCAGGCGGGCGCGCTGATCCGCGTCGAGGTCGCCGGTCAGCCGGATCAGCCGGTGAAAGCTGTCGATCCGCGTCTCTCCGTCGCCCGGTCCCGCATCCTGCGCATGCACCTTGTCATGGCTGACGTCGACCGCGACATGGACGAGCGGCCAGCCCTTGCGCCGGGCATACATGCGGATCGTCATCGCCGTGCAGGCGCCGAGGCCCGCGGCGAGGAAGCCGTAGGGCGACATCCCCTGATCGGTGCCGCCATAGGCGCGCGGCTCGTCGGCAAGCGCGTGGTGCCGGGGGCCGGACTGGATATCCTGAAGAAAGCCGGCCGGATCGGCCTCGGACACCCGCACGATCCCCTCGGGCACGCCGGGCGGTGGCGCGGGCGGTTTCAGCGGAATATACCGGCGGACCCAGGCGGCGATCACCTCGGCGGCATATTCGGCGTCCTCGTCCCGGCTCAGCAGGTGGTCGGCATCGTCCAGCGTCACGAAACTCTTGGGATGTCTGGCCGCCAGAAAGATCCGGCTGGCGTTGTCGATCGCGACGGTCTCGTCGCGCGGCGCGTGCAGGACGAGGAGCGCGGCGTGCAGGTCGCCGATGGCGGTGGCGAGGGAGCCTCCGGCCACGTCGTCGAGGAATTGCTTGCCGATCGTGAACGGTCGGCCGCCGAGGTCGACCTCGGCCCGGCCATCGCGCTGGATACGGCCGACCGCATCGCCGAACTGATGCGTGACATGGCCCGGATCGAAGGGCGCGCCGATGGTGGCGACCGCCTTGATGCCCGGCATCTCGCTCGCGGCCCTGAGAACTGCGGCGCCCCCCAGCGAATGGCCGATGAGCAACGACGGGGCCATGTCGCGGCGCGCGAGGGCGGCAGCGGCGGCGGCGATGTCGGCGACGTTGGAGGTGAACGACGTATTGGCGAACTCGCCTTCGGAATGGCCGAGGCCGGTGAAGTCGAAGCGCAGCACCGCGATACCCATCGCCGCCAGCCGCGTGGCGATGCGCCGCGCGCCGCGGATGTCCTTGCCGCAGGTAAAGCAGTGCGCGAAGATCGCCGTCGCCAGATGCGGACCCGTCGGCAGGTCGAGGCGCGCGGCGAGGGCGTGGCCACCGTGCCCGGGGAAGGTGAAACGTTCGGTGGACATTGCGGCTCCTGACTGGTGTCGTGAACCTGCGGGCTGGCGCAGCGCGCGGCAAGACCTGTGACAGGAGCGTCACGGTGAGGTGAAGCGGCGGCTGGCGTCAGACCTCGCCCGACAGCACCGGATCGAAGGGGTAGGCGATCAGGTTCTCGCAGCCCGTTTCGGTGATGACGACCTGATCCTCGAGCTTGATCGAGAAATCGCCGCCCTCCGGCGAGACCAGCGCCTCGACGCAGAGGCACATGCCCACCTCGAGCGGATAGTCGAAGGCGCCGGGCGTATACTGGTCGGGATAGACGATCAGCGGCCACTCGTCACACAGGCCGACGCCGTGCATGACGCAGCCGTATTTCTGTTTCTGATAGCGGTCGGGCAGGACATGGCAGGCAGCGATGAGGTCGGGGATCATCAGACCGGGTTTGAGAAGGGCCATGTTGTGCGCGATGTGGTGACGGCCGATCTGCATCGCCTCGATCATGTCGGGGCGCGGCGCGCGGTCGCCGACCCACCACGTCCGGCTGATATCGGTGCAGATGCCGTAGGCGCCGACGAGATCGGTGTCGAAGGCGACGATCTCGTTGTTCTGCACGATCCGGGGGCCACATTCCTGAAACCACGGATTGGTGCGGGCGCCCGAGGCGAGCAGGCGCGTCTCGATCCACTCGCCGCCGCGGCGGATGTTCTCGGCGTGAAGCACCGCCCAGATGTCGTTCTCGCTCGTCTGGCCGAGCGGCACGTTGGCCCGCGTGAACCGCTCCATCTCGGCGATGGCACTCTCGCAGGCGTGGCTGGCGCAGCGCATGGCGCGGATTTCGTCGGCGCATTTGATCGCACGCGCCTTTTCGGTGAGTTCTTCACCGTCATGGACCTCGAGGCCGGCGCCCTCGAGGGCGCGCAATCCGTCACGCATGATCTTGTCGACGGCGAGCCGACCGTTGCCGCCCGAATGGGCGCGCAGGATGTCCTTCACTTCTGCGGCAAAGACCGATGCCTGCGGCCCGATCCGGTCGCCGCGCGCGAAATAGTAAAGGTCGGCGCCCGACCGGACCTCGCGCACCAGGGGATTGTATTCGCTAAGAAAGATCGCGTTCTTGTAGTCCCACAGCACCATGTGGCCGTCCGGACAGACGAGGCAGGCGCGGAACGGGTTGTGGGTGTTCCAGATCTGCATGTTGGTGCTGTCGGTGGCATAGCGGATGTTGAGCGGGTCGAACATCAGCAGGCCGCCCATGTCGCGCGTCACGACCGCCCGGACGAGGCGCGACAGGCGGAAGGCGCGCATCGCCTCGAGGTTGGGATGCGTCAGCCCCGCCGCGTCCCATTCGGCAAAGGCGAGGCGGGTCGGGCCGATCTCGACCCGGTTGCCGTCGTTTGGCGTGCCGTCGCCGAGGGTGGCGCCCCGGGTCGGGTCGATCTTGCGGCTGTCGGAGTGATGGACGTTCATCGGCGCCTCCGGAGCGGGCGCGGCAGGGAGACGCGCCCTTTGACGCAGCATCCGCGCGGCGCAACTGGCCGCATTTCCCATAGCGACATGGCCATGACGCAATCGGCCCGCGCCAGTGCGGGCGCGGGCCGGAAGCGTGTCGTCGGACCGGGCGATCAGCCGAAGGTGAAGGCGTCGGCGGTCAGGGCATCGAGGGTGAGGTACTGGAACGTGATGCTGTTCACGCCGTCGTTGCCGCGATCATAGACGATGTCGGCGCCGACCTGCTGCGCGCCGGCGAGGAAGTCGGCATACGAATGCGCCTCCCACGGCAGGGCGGAGAACACGACCCGGTCGCCGGATGCGGCGGAGAAATCGGTGATCGTGTCGCGGCCGAAGTTCCCGTTGAAGATGAAGACGTCCGCCTCGGCACCGCCGGTCAGCACATCGTCGTCGCGCCCTCCAAAGAGCGTGTCCTCACCGCGGCCGCCGTCGATCGTATCGGCGCCGTATCCGCCCTCGAGGAGGTCGTTCCCCCAGCTCCCGCTCATCGCGTCGTTGCCGAAGCCGCCGTAGAGGACATCGTCGTCGGCGCCGCCGTCAAGCAGGTCGTTGCCGTTGCCGCCAACGACCTCGTCCTTGCCGAAGCCGCCAGAGAGGGCATCGTCGCCGTTACCGCCGTAGAGGGCATCGTCGCCATTGCCGCCCTGCGCGCGGTCGTTGCCGTTGCCGCCGACGAGCTGGTCGCGGCCCGCCGCACCGGTCATCAGGTCGTCGCCTTCACCGCCGAGGACGGTGTCATCGCCGTCGCCACCCTGAAGGTCGTCGTTGCCGTTGCCGCCACCAAGCAGGTCGTTACCCGCACCGCCGAGCAGGAGGTCCTCGCCCTCGCCGCCGCCCAGCGTGTCGTCGCCATAGCCGCCGCCAAGGACGTCGTTGCCATAGCCGCCGGCCAGCACATCGTTGCCATAGCCGCCGACCAGAAGATCGTCGCCGTTGCCACCGCCGAGCGTGTCGTTGCCGTTGCCGCCATAGAGGGTGTCGTTGCCGTTGCCGCCGACGAGATGGTCGTCGCCGCCGGTCCCGGAGAGGAGGTCGTCGCCGTCGCCGCCGGCGAGGACGTCGTTGCCCGCAAGGCCGGTGATGGTGTCGTTGCCGGTGCCGGAGCCGATCGTGTCGTCCCAGGAGGTGCCGGTGATGTCGTCGTCACCCGGCGAGGGGAAAGTGCTGGGCGGCGGTGCGGCGCCGAGAACCGGGATCAGGATCGGTTCGGGCAGGGGATCTGCATAGATCGAGTTTTCGAGGATGCTCGTCATTGGATTCTCCAACGGTCAGGGGATGGCGGGGCCATCTCGCGGATGTTCGGTTCGATCGGTCGCGCTGGATCGGGTGCAGCCATGTCGTGCCCTCGGGATGAGAGGGTCACAGAAGCGCGGTGAAAGGAGGTCGGATCAGCGTCGGCAGAGCGTCAGTGCGAGGTGCGGCAGCGTGCAGGTCAGGATGCGCGTCGATCCGTCGGGAAAGACGAGGGCACTCAGTGTGTTGGTCCGTGCAGCGACATCGGGCCGGGGAAAGTGCGGCACCGTGTTGGCGGGCGACGGCGGCTGCAACAGGCCGCGCGGCGCGGAATTGGGCATGGCCGGTTCGGCGCCCCGGAGTGCGGCGTGATCGGGCGCCGCCTGCGGTGCGAACCGTGCGATCAGTTCGGGGTCGATCGTCCGCAGCATGTCGAGGACCGACTGCATGTCGGGCCGTCGCGGTGCGGCAGTCGCCACCGTCCGGCGGTGGACCGTCGGATGGGTGAGGGGGATGATCTTGGTGCCGTCGGCCATGGGTCGCTCCACGGTGTTGCTGCGGGTTTCTGCCTCGAGTGCGACGTCTGATGCGTCGTGTGCCGGCATTTAGACCCAGAGATTGTGACCGCAATGAGGACAAGTCGTGCGCTGGAAACGAACTGTTGCCGGACTGCACAGTCGGTGTGGGGCGACAGGTGTCATGGCCGACGCAAAAAGGGCGCCCGAAGGCGCCCTTTCGATCGCGGTCCGACCCCGGTCGGGGTCAGCAGCTGTAGTACATCTTGTATTCGATCGGGTGCGGCGTGTGCTCGTAGGCATAGACCTCTTCCCAGCGCAGCGCCATGTAACCCTCGAGCTGGCCTCTGGTGAACACATCGCCCGCGAGCAGGAATTCATGATCCTTCTCGAGTTCGTCGAGAGCCTCGCGCAAGCTGCCGCAGACCGTCGGGATCGCCGCCAGCTCTTCGGGCGGCAGGTCGTAGAGATCCTTGTCCGACGAGGGGCCGGGGTCGATCTTGTTCTTGATCCCGTCGAGACCGGCCATCAGCAGGGCCGCGAACGCCAGATAGGGGTTCGCCGCCGGGTCGGGGAACCGCGCCTCGACACGCTTGGCCTTGGGCGATTCGGCCCATGGGATCCGCACGCAGCCCGAGCGGTTGCGGGCCGAATAGGCGCGCAGCACGGGGGCCTCGAAGCCGGGAATCAGCCGCTTGTAGCTGTTGGTCGTGGGATTGGTGATCGCGTTCAGCGCCTTGGCGTGTTTCAGGATGCCGCCGATGAAATACAGCGCCTCCTGGCTGAGATCCGCGTATTTGTCGCCCGAGAACAGCGGCTTGCCATCCTTGAAGATCGACATGTTGACGTGCATGCCCGTGCCGTTGTCACCCGAGATCGGTTTCGGCATGAACGTCGCCGACTTGCCGTAGGCCTGTGCGACGTTGTGGATCACGTATTTGTATTTCTGGATCTCATCGGCCTGATGGGTCAGCGTGCCGAAGATCAGGCCGAGTTCGTGCTGGCACGACGCCACCTCGTGGTGGTGCTTGTCGACCTTCATCCCCATGCGCTTCATCGTCGAGAGCATCTCGCCGCGCATGTCCTGCGCGTCGTCGATCGGGTTGACCGGGAAGTAGCCGCCCTTGACGCCGGGCCGGTGGCCGGTGTTGCCCATCTCGTATTTCGTGTCGGAGTTCCAGGCGGCGTCGATGGCGTCGACCTCGAAGCTGACCTTGTTCATCGAGACCGAATAGCGAACGTCGTCGAAGATGAAGAACTCTGCCTCGGGGCCGCAATAGAATGTGTCGCCGATGCCGCTCGACTTCAGGTAGGCCTCTGCCTTGAGGGCCGTGCCGCGCGGGTCGCGGTCGTAGGGCTCCATCGTGTCGGGCTCGACCACGTTGCAATGCAGGCAGATCGTCTTTTCGGCATAGAACGGATCCTCGTAGGCGGTCTCCGTGTCGGGCATCAGCTTCATGTCGGACTGGTCGATGCTCTTCCATCCGGCAATGGACGAGCCGTCGAACATGAACCCTTCCTCGAGGAAATCCTCGTCGACGAGATCGGCCACTACCGTGACGTGCTGCAATTTGCCTTTGGGATCGGTGAAGCGGATGTCCACATACTGGACGTCCTCGTCCCGGATCATTTTCAGAACCTTGTCTTTGCTCATCTGAGAGGATTTCCCTTTTCTGTGCGTATCTTGAGTGTCGGAGTCGATGTCAGATTGCGTCTTCGCCGGTCTCGCCGGTGCGGATGCGGATCGCCCGTTCGATGGAACTGACGAAGATCTTGCCGTCACCGATCTTGTCGGTCTTGGCGGCGTCGATGATGGCGGCGATGGCGGCGTCGACCATGTCGTCGGCCAGCACCACCTCGATCTTTACCTTGGGCAGGAAATCGACCACGTATTCTGCGCCGCGGTAGAGTTCGGTATGACCCTTCTGGCGCCCGAACCCCTTGACCTCGATGACGCTGAGGCCCTGCACGCCGACTTCCTGTAGGGCCTCTTTCACCTCGTCGAGCTTGAACGGCTTGATGATGGCCTCGATCTTCTTCATGGCCTGCTCCCTTGAACTCGTGTTGGGTTGGGTGAGACCATCTTCGCCCGGTCATCACAATTCCTGTGGGATGTGATGGCACGGGGCCGGGAGGGAATCCAGAGGCCGTGCCCGATGATTGGGCAGAGTGCCTCAAATATGGGCGGGTTGGAAAGGGGCCTAATGACGGAACTGCTGACGGCGGCGCAGATGCGCGCAGTGGAGGCGGCGGCCATCGCCTCGGGCGCCGTGACGGGCCTCGAACTGATGGAACGGGCCGGGCGCGGCGTCGTGGACGCGGTGTTCGCCGAGTGGCCAGAACTGGCAAAGGGCGGACACCGGGCAGTGGTGCTGTGCGGACCGGGCAACAACGGCGGCGACGGCTTCGTCGTGGCGCGGCTCTTGAAGGAGGCCGGATGGGAGGTCTTGGTTCACCTGTACGGGACCATCGAGAACCTGCCAGCCGACGCTCGAGCGAATGCCCAGCGATGGTCGGAGGCGACCGAGGTGGCGCCATGGCCGCAGGCGCAAGGCAATCATCCCCGCGCGACCGATCTGGTAATCGACGCGGTCTTTGGGAACGGCCTGAACCGCCCGCTGCCGCGCGAGGTTGCCGATGTCGTCAAGGTGCAGGCGCGCGCACGATGGCCGGGGGCGCGGGTAGTCGCGGTGGATTGCCCAAGTGGTCTGGACATGGGCACCGGCGATGCGGACCGGTTTATGACCGGCGCCACGGCGCCCTATGTCGGCGCGCGCGCGATCACGATGGCGCGGCTCACGGTTACGTTTCATGCGCCCAAGCTCGGGCATTATCTGGGGGACGGACCCGCGGTCTGCGGTGATCTGCGCGTCGTCGATATTGGCCTGTGGAGTTGGGACGCAGGCGAGGCGGTGCCGGGGTGCGACGCACGGACAGAGGTCGTGCGGCTCATCGAAAGTCGGTATCACGGAAAGTCATTCAGGTCGGGCGCCGTTTTGAAGGGGATGCTGGAGAAGCATCAGGGCCACAAGTTCGACCACGGCTCGGCCCTCGTCCTTTCCGGCGGCGTCGGGCGCGGTGGGGCGGCGCGGCTGGCGGCGCGGGGGGCGTTGCGGATCGGGGCGGGGCTGGTGACGGTTGGGTGTCCGCCTGCCGCGCTGATCGAGATTGCGGCGCAAGTGACCGCGATCATGCTGCGGTCGGTGAAGGACGCAGCGGCACTGGCAGAGTGGCTGGAGGAGGATGCGCGGATATCGGCGATTTGTGTAGGGCCGGGCTTCGGAACAGAGGCGCGTGAGGCCGGATTGGTGCGGGCGATTTTGGCGGCGACAGGCACAGGAACGCGCGCGTCGGCGGACGGCGACGTTGGGGTGGAACCCCATCCTACGAAAGGTGGCGCGGAAGATGAGGCGTCGTCCCGGCGCTGCGTGGTGCTCGACGGGGATGCGCTGACCCTGCTGGCGCGGGACGCGGACCTATTCGGGATGTTGCATGACCGTTGCGTGCTGACGCCGCATGGCGGCGAGTTTGCGCGCCTGTTTCCTGATCTGGCGGAGAAACTCGCGGCGCCCGCAACCGCGGGTCCGGCCTATTCCAAGGTGGATGCGGCGCGGGCGGCGGCGGTGCGGGCGGGATGCGTTGTGCTGTTCAAGGGGCCCGACACGGTTATCGCGGCGCCGGACGGGCGCTGCTCGGTCAACTCGGCGCACTATGACCGCGCGGCGCCGTGGCTCGCGACGGCGGGGTCGGGGGATGTGCTGTCGGGGTTCGTCACAGGATTGCTGGCGCGGGGATTTGCGCCGATGCAGGCGGCGGAGACGGCGGCGTGGCTGCATGTGGAATGCGCGCGGGCGTTCGGTCCGGGGCTGATCGCCGAGGATTTGCCAGAGCAGGTGCCGGGGGTGTTGCGGGATTTGGGGGTAGCGTAGGCCGTGGGTTTAGCCCGAGTGATGTCCGGCCCATGGGTCGGGGGCGTGAAGTTGACAGCTGTCAACTTCGGCGCAAGCCGTTGAAGCCGCTTATGGTAACGGACCGTGCGGTGGATCGCGGGTCAGCCGATGGCGACCTCGAGGCCGTCCGCATAGAGGATGTGGGGTGCCTCGAAAGTAAGGCGGTGGATGACGATCTTTTCCGGCGCCGCCTCGGCGATGAACTCGCCATCGATGAGTTGCTCGGCGGGGATCATCGCGGTGGCGGTGCCATAGAGCGCCTCGGCGCGCCAGTCGCGGATGTGGACGCGGGTGGCGGGGGGGAGCACCATGTCTCGGTCGGGCCGCGTGTGACCAAGCGATCCCGCCCTGATACGGATAACCGAGAGTGTGCGGGCGACGGCGGTGATGCCGCGCAAGACGGCAACGCCGCAGTCGCGGGTGATGATGCGGTCGCCGGGGGTCAGGTGCTCGACCGGCATTTCGCCATCGAGCGTCAGTACGATCGTGCCGCCGCACAGCCCCTCTTCGGTGCGCACGGCGCCCCGGTCGAGCGTATCCGACATGACGACGTTTCCCGCCTCGCGGCGGTGGTTCGGTTCCTGGCGCATGGCGTGTTCCCGCTCTTGCTGATGTCTGCCTCAACTCTTGTGCGCACAATATGGCAAGAAAGCGTTACTGTCAGGCCTTTTTTGAAGTCTTGTGATGATCCGGGCCGGGGCCGGCGCGCCGATTTTCCGCTCGCATCCCCATGCACGCTTTGCTAGAGAGCGCCCAACCTCGGGGGAGGGCGCCCGTCCGCCCCTGTTTTCATGCGGGTGTGGCGGAACTGGTAGACGCACCAGATTTAGGTTCTGGCGCCGCAAGGCGTGGGGGTTCGAGTCCCTTCACCCGCACCAAGATGGACCCGTCCGACAGCCCGGGCGAGCAGACAAAGGAACGGACATGCAGGTCACTCAGACCCTGAACGAAGGCCTCAAGCGCGGCTATACGATTACCCTGACGGCCGCCGAACTGAACGACAAGGTGACGCAAAAGCTGCGCGAGGCTCAGCCGGAGGTCGCGATGAAGGGCTTTCGCAAGGGCAAGGTGCCGCTGGCGATGCTCAAGAAGCAGTTCGGGCCGAAGGTGATGGGCGAGGCGATGCAGGAGAGCATCGACGGCGCGCTGAACGAGCATCTGGCGAGCAGCGGCGACAAGCCGGCGATGCAGCCCGCGATCAAGATGACGAACGAGGACTGGAAAGAGGGCGACGACGTCGTGGTCGCCGTCGACTACGAGACCCTGCCGCCGGTGCCGGAGGTCGATTTCGGCAAGGTGAAGATCGAGCGGCTGGTGGTGAAGGCGGACGAGGCCAGCGTCACCGAGGCGCTCGAGAACCTCGCCGGTCAGGCGCAGAACTTTGACGATCGCAAGAAGGGCGCCAAGGCCAAGGACGGCGATCAGGTGGTGCTCGATTTCGTCGGCAGGATCGACGGCGAGGCGTTCGAGGGCGGCGCGGCGGAGGATCATCCGCTGGTGCTCGGCTCCAACTCGTTCATCCCCGGCTTCGAGGCGGGTCTGGTCGGCGTCAAGGCGGGCGACGAGAAGGATGTCGAAGTGACGTTCCCCGAGGATTATCAGGCCGAGGCGCTGAAGGGGAAGACGGCGGTATTCTCCTGCACGATCAAGGCGGTGAAGGAGCCGGTGAAGGCCGAGATCGACGACGAGATGGCCAAGAAATTCGGCTCTGACGACCTCGCGGCACTCAAGGCGCAGATCACCGAGCGGCTGGAGGCGGAATATGCCGGTGCGGCGCGGGCGGTGTCCAAGCGGGCGCTGCTCGACCAGCTCGACAAGATGGTGTCGTTCGACCTGCCACCGAGCCTCGTTACCGCAGAGGCGGACCAGATCGCGCATCAATTGTGGCACGAGGACAATCCGGACGTGCACGGGCACGATCACCCCGAGATCGAGACGACGGACGAGCACCGCAGGCTTGCCGACCGGCGGGTGAAGCTGGGGCTGCTTCTGGCCGAGATCGGGCAGAAGGCCGAGGTGAAGGTCACGGATCAGGAGTTGACGCAGGCGATCCTGACGCAGGCGCGGCAGTATCGCGGGCAGGAGCGGCAGTTCTTCGAATACGTGCAGCAGAACGCGCAGGCGCGGCAGCAGATCCAGGCGCCGATCTTCGAGGACAAGGTGATCGACCACATCTTTGCGCTGGCGAAGGTGACGGACAGGGACGCGAGCAAGGACGACCTTCAAAAGGCGGTCGAGGCCCTCGAAGAGGAGTGAGGCCGGGCGCCCCGGCGCCGGAGGATGAGGAGGGGGCCGTTCCGGGTGGGGCGGCCCTTTTCATTTAAGGGCGCGAATTCTTTTGAAGAAGTCGACGCCGGATTGTTTTGAACAATGCGGTCCGGTGACGGCGCCGTTCAGGGTTTCGACACAGCGTCCACGACCGGATCGGGAAATGCCGCCTCGTACCGCGCCCTGAGGCGGGCGGCCTCGTCGGGCCTGCCGGTCGCCTCGGCCAGCGCCACGAGGCGCTGCATGACCTGTCTGCGCCCGGGCGCGAGGGCGTGCGCCTGCGAGAGCAGGTCGAATGCGCGGGCATAGTTGGCGACGTGACCGGCGCGGTTGGCCGCGGCAATGAGCATGTCGGGGCTTTTCGGGATCAGGTGGGCGTGCCGGTCGAGCAGGGCGTCGAGCCGCGCGTCGTCGCGCGCCAGATCGAGGGCGGCGACGCGGGCGGCGATGCGCGCCTCGGCGCCGGTAAAGCCGGGTCCGCCGAGGATGCTCTCGATGTGGGCGCAGACCGCCTCGATCCCGGCGTCGGAAATGGCGACCGGCAGCAGGCCCTCCGAGGTGATCTCGGGCATTTCCTCGGGCTTGTGTTTGTTGAAATCGGCAAAAAAGCTCGTGTAATGGCAGCCCGCCGCATGGGCATGGGGCATGAAATCGGCCCAGCGGTGGACCGCCGTCTGGAGCGTGCCCATCTCGAGCACATGCGTTGTCGGCGCGGCGTAAAGCATGTTGGCAAAGCCGGCGCCATGGTAGCCGATCATGATCTCGGCGTTGGCGACCAGCGCGATCTGATCGAGCGGCGTGAGGCTCTCGAAACTGATCGCCTTGACGTCGAACCGGCGTAGCGCCTTCTTCATCCGCTCCTCGCCCTTCATCGCGCGCTTGCGGCGGCCCGAAACGTCGCGGGTGATCCAGAACCGGCGGGGCAGGTGGGCGGCGTCGTGGTCCGCCACGATCCGGTGGGCGCGGGCGTTCAGGCGACGCAGGGCGGCGTCGTAGCCGTTCATCGCGAGGATCGCCTGAGAGCCGCGATGCGCGCGGCGCCCCTGCCAGAGCCAGCTCTTCGGTCCCATCGGGTCGAGCGGGTCCATAAGATGCGGCGGCGCGTGGTGCAGGTAGTGGCGCAGCGACCACGAGGTGAGGGCGCGCGCGTAGCGGCGGTTCTCTTGGACCATGTGGACGCGGCCGGTCAGTTCGGGGAACAGAGTCCGGATGAACGCCATGGGAAATCCCGCGGCCTTGCCATCGGGGGCGTGGATGTGGACCGGGCCGCGGTGGCCGATATCGACCAGCGTGGTGAGCTGGCACAGCGTCTCCGTGGTGAAGTGGTAGTAGTTGAAGAAATTGCGGCATTCGAGAACGGCGGGCAGATCCTGCCATCCGTCGCCCGTCAGCGGCGGCAGGGTCGGGTTGGTGTCCGCGATCCGCTCGAAACAGGAGATGACGGCGTCCTCGCTGTCGGGGTTCTTCCAGTGATAGCGGTTGCGCAGGCGGGTGCCCGCGGCACCGTTCAGGAACCAGCGGCCGCGCACGCTCGCGAAGGAATGGGTAAAGATCACGTCGTCGAGGACGGCGGGGATGCAGTTCACTTCGGCCACTTCGTCGAACTGGCGAAAACGGCCGAAGTTGAAGATGTGACGTTCGACCTCTGCACGCTGATCCGGATAGGAGCCGATCGCGTGGCCGGTGACGTTGCCGCCCGGACGCGCCCGCCAGAGCCAATCGGGCCAACTCACGAGGCCGAGGCCGGGGTCGGTGCCGGGGACGAAGAAGAAGTCTTCGGGCGGTTTGGCGTAGTCGATCTTCATGGCGGCAACGTAGCGCAGCCACGCCGGGGGATCAGCAGGAAAAGAGGCGTTCTGGCCGGATCGGCGGCGTTGCGGCGTTTCGGCGACGCCGGGTCGCGGGTCGCCGAAACGACAATGCCGCCCCGGGTCGGGGCGGCATCTTGCCCTTCGCGTCCGGACCGATCAGTCGTCCGTGTCGTCCGACGCTTCTTCGGTCGCGGGGCGCGCGGGGGCGTCGTCGCCGAAGTCGTTCGCGGCACTGCCCATATCGTCGAACAGCTCCTGGATCTCGAACTCGGCGGCGGCCTCTTCCTCGGCGGCCAGTTCCTGGATCGACTTGCCTGCCGCCTGAAGTTCGGCCTCTTCGCGCGAGCGCGCGACGTTCAGCGTGATGCTGGCCTCGACCTCGGGGTGGAGTTGCAGCGTCACGACGTGCAGGCCCAGCTCCTTGATCGGCGCCGACAGCACGATCTGCTTGCGGTCGATGGCAAAGCCCTGCGCCTCTGCCGCCTCTGCCGCGTCACGCGGCGTGACCGAGCCATAGAGGGCGCCGGCGTCCGAGGCGGAACGGATGATGACGAAGGTTTCGCCGTCGATCTTGTCCGCTTCGCGTTGCGATTGCGCCCGGGTCTCGGCATTGCGCGCCTCGAGGGTCGCTTTCTGCTCTTCGAATCGGGCCATGTTGGCGGGGTTCACGCGCAGCGCCTTGCCTTGCGGCAGCAGGAAGTTCCGGCCGTAGCCGTCCTTGACCTTCACGATCTCGCCCATCTGGCCGAGTTTGGCCACGCGCTCTAACAGGATGACGTCCATGGGGTGCTCTCCTATTTCACGGCGTAGGGCAGGAGCGCGAGAAAGCGGGCCCGCTTGATCGCACGCGCCAGCGCGCGCTGGTTCTTGGCACCGACGGCGGTGATCCGGGACGGCACGATCTTGCCACGCTCGGAGACATAGCGTTGCAGGGTGCGGGTGTCCTTGTAGTCGATGGCGGGGGCATTGTCGCCGTCGAACGGATCGGACTTGCGGCGGCGGAAGAAGGGTTTGGTGGCCATTTCTCTGTCCTTTCCGGTCAGCGGCGTTCGCGCGGGCCGCGGTCGCCGCGGTCGCCACGATCACGCTCGTCGCGTTTCTGCATCTGGACCGAGGGGCCCTCTTCGTGGGCGTCGACCTTGATGGTCAGGACGCGCATCACGTCGTCGTGCAGCCGCATCAGACGCTCCATCTCGAGGACGGCGCTGGCGGGGGCATCGGTGCGCATGAACGCATAATGGCCCTTGCGGTTCTTGTTGATCTTGTAGGCCATCGTCTTGACGCCCCAGTATTCGGACATCTCGAGCTTGCCGCCGTTGTCGGCGAGGATTGTTCCGAAATGTTCGATGAGGCTTTCGGCCTGCGTGTTGGACAAGTCCTGACGCGCGATCATGACATGCTCATAGAGCGGCATGCGGTCTCCAGTCATTATGCGGCGCACTTCAAAGACAGGGCGTGGACCTTCCGCTTCCCTGTCACGAGAGGCTGCGCGGATGAGAATCGCAGCGGAAGGTCGGGGCCTTATACAGGGATCGCCCCGGCTGGCAAGGCGGCGGCGTGGCGGCCCCCGGCGCGAAAAGGCCCCGGGAACGGCGCGGGCTCGCCACGATTGCGACAGGTTTCGACGTCACGGTTAACGCAGCCCGACAGATGGAGGTCGCCATGACGTTCGCCAGTGACATCGACGCAATCGAGCCCGCCAGCGCCGCCAGAGGCAGCGCGGACGAGGCACACTTTGCCATCGACGAGACCTATTGGGGTTACATCGTGCGCTCGACGGAACCGGCATCGGTCGTGCTCTCCGCGCTTCAACTCGTCGCCTGGGGTGTCGGCGTCGCGTTCTGCCTCGCCACGCTGGGCCTGTGGCTGATGCCGTCGGGCGTGTTCAGCGGCGCGGTCCTCGGCATGAAACTGGGCGCCTCGGTGATGACGGCCGCGGTCGCCGCGTTCTGCCTGTGGTTTGCCAGCCGGGGTCTCGACAGTGAAATCCAGATCGACACCAAGCTGGGAGAAATCCGCGAAGTGGTGCGCAACCGTGCCGGTCGCCCCTCGCTGGTCGGACGCTACGGGTTCGACGCGATCGGCCGGGTGGTGATCGAGACCGGGTCGGCGCGCCACGACATCCGCCAGACCGAGGGCGAACTGGTCCTGTGCTATCGCAACACCGACCAGAAGCTGCCGGTGGCGCGCGGTGCCGCTGTGCGTCTCGGCGGCCTGCGCGACCGCATCGGGCGCGACCTCATGCTGTCGCCCTGCGCGTCGCAGGGCAGTGGCGCACTGATGTGGGCCTGAGGCCCGACACCCCGAGGGTGTCCTGACATTTTCCAAAGGCGCGGCAGCCCCCCTGCCGCGCCTTTTGCCGTCCGCGCAAGGGTGCGTCGTTGTTGTGATGCCCGGAACGAGCGGTTAGATCGGTCGCGAACCAGTGGGAGGGGCCACGATGCGGGCATTCGTTTTTCCGGGGCAGGGCGCGCAGACCGTCGGCATGGGACAGGCGCTGGCCGATGCCTATCCCGCTGCCCGGGCGGTGTTCGACGAGGTCGACGACGCGCTGGGCGAGGCGCTGTCGGCACTGATCCGGGACGGAGACATCGAGACATTGACCCTGACGCGCAATGCGCAACCGGCGCTGATGGCGACGTCGATCGCGGCGTTGCGCGCGCTCGAGGCCGAGGGGGTGCGCGTCACCGATGCCGCGTTCGTGGCCGGGCATTCGCTGGGCGAATATTCCGCGCTGTGCGCCGCGGGGTCGCTGACGCTGGCCGATACCGCGCGCCTCCTGCGTCTGCGGGGCGAGGCGATGCAGGCGGCGGTGCCGGTGGGGGTGGGCGCGATGGCCGCGATCCTCGGGCTCGATTTCGCTGCCGTCGCCGGGGTCGCGGCCGAGGCGGCGCAGGGCGAGGTCTGCGAGGCGGCCAACGACAACGATCCGGCGCAGGTGGTCGTCTCGGGGCACCGCGCGGCGGTCGAGCGGGCGGTGGAGATTGCAAAGGCGCGGGGCGCAAAGCGGGCGCTGCTGCTGCCGGTCTCGGCGCCGTTCCATTCGGCGCTGATGGCGCCGGCGGCGCGCGTGATGGCGGAGGCGCTGGACGATGTGGCGATCGCGCGGCCGGAGGTGCCGGTGGTGGCGAACGTGACGGCCCGCGCCGTCGAGCGGCCCGCCGACATCCGCGCGCAACTGGTCGATCAGGTCACGGGCTCGGTCCGCTGGCGCGAGAGCGTGCTGTGGATGGCGGCGCAGGGCGTGACCGAGATCTGGGAGATCGGCGCGGGCAAGGCGCTGTCCGGGATGATCCGGCGCATCGACAAGGAGATCGCGGTGCGCAACTTCGCGTTGCCCGAGGATATTCAGGCAGTTGCGGGGTGATGTTCGGGCGATGCACGAAGAGGGAGTGAGAGATGTTTGATCTGACAGGGAAAACGGCGCTGGTGACAGGCGCCTCGGGCGGCATCGGCGGCGAAATCGCGCGGGCGCTGCATGGCGCAGGGGCCATGGTGGGCATTTCGGGGACGCGAACGGCGCCGCTCGAGGAACTGGCGGGTGCGTTGGGCGACCGGGTCCACGTCCTGCCCTGCGACCTCGGCGATGCCGAGGCGGTGACGGCGCTGCCCAAGCAGGCCATCGAGGCGATGGGGAGCGTAGATATACTCGTCAACAACGCCGGGATCACGCGCGACAACCTGTTCATGCGGATGTCGGACGAGGAGTGGTCGGTCGTCCTCGACATCAACCTGACCGCGACGATGCGGCTGTGCAAGGGCGTGATCCGCGGCATGATGAAGGCGCGCTGGGGGCGGATCGTCAACATCTCGAGCATCGTCGGCGCCACGGGCAATCCGGGGCAGGCGAACTATGCCGCCGCCAAGGCAGGGATGGTGGCGATGTCCAAGAGCCTCGCCCACGAGGTCGCGAGCCGGGGGATCACGGTGAACTGCGTCGCGCCGGGGTTCATCGCGACGGCGATGACCGACAAGCTGAACGACGCGCAAAGGGATGGAATTCTGGCTCAGATCCCCGCCGGGCGGATGGGCGAGGCTGCGGAAATCGCCGCCGCCACCCTCTATCTGGCGAGCCCGGAGGCGGGCTATGTCACCGGCGCCACGCTGCACGTCAACGGCGGCATGGCGATGCTCTGACCGCGGCCCGGGCCGTTCTGAAAGCGTTTGCCCGCGCGGGGATCTCTGGTATAGCCCGGACAGACGGAGGACAGGGGGCTTGCCCTCGTGCCGCAAAAGCGCCATCTGACGGGCGAACGCCTGAGACCGGGCGACAAAAGAGCCGCCCCTCGGGGCACGAAAATGGGCCGCAGGCGCCCGAATGAACGTGAGGACCGGATATGAGCGATGTCGCTGATCGCGTGCGCAAGATCGTCGTTGAGCACCTGGGTGTCGAAGAGGACAAAGTCGTCGAGAACGCCTCGTTCATCGACGATCTGGGCGCCGACAGCCTCGATACGGTCGAGCTGGTGATGGCGTTCGAGGAAGAGTTCGGGATCGAGATCCCCGACGACGCCGCCGAGACCATCCAGACCTTCGGCGATGCGGTGAAGTTCATTTCCGGCGCGCAATAGGCGCCTCACGGGCGTTCTGAAGAGACCGACACGCTTCGGCGTCTCCCGGGCACGGGGGACGCCGAAGTCGTTTGGGGTCGGGGGCATGGCCGGACCCCGCCGATCCGCTGCGGTCCCGTGCGCCCCCCGGGTCTTGCCCCCGGGCGGGCCTGCGGGGTATCAGGCGGGAAAGTAACCCTGAACAAGGGTGGAAACGGGGGCAACATGCGTCGGGTTGTTGTGACAGGACTGGGGCTCGTGACGCCGCTTGCGGACGGTGTCGAGGAAAGCTGGCGTCGCCTGCTGGCCGGACGTTCGGGTGCCGCGACGATCCGGCGGTTCGACGCCAGTCACCTCGCCACCACCTATGCCTGCGAGGTCAAGCGCGGCGACGGCACCGACGCGACCTTCGACGCCGACCGCTATATGGAGCCGAAGGACCAGCGCAAGGTCGACGATTTCATCCTGTTCGGCGTCGCGGCTGCGCAGCAGGCGGTCGAGGATTCGGGCTGGGTGCCGCAGACCGAAGAGGACCGCCGGCGTACCGGCGTGATGGTCGGGTCGGGCATCGGTGGCCTCAATTCCATCGCCGAGACCGCCCTTCTGATCCGGGACAAGGGGCCGCGCCGGGTGTCGCCGTTCTTCATTCCGGGCGCCCTCATCAACCTGATTTCGGGTCAGATCGGCATCCGGTACGGCTTCAAGGGGCCGAACCATTCGGTCGTCACCGCCTGCTCGACCGGGGCCCACGCCATCGGCGACGCGGCACGCCTGATCAAATACGGCAACGCGGACGTGATGGTCGCGGGCGGTGCCGAGGCTGCCATCTGCGAAATCGGGATCGCCGGGTTCAACGCCTGCAAGGCGCTGTCGACCAAGCGGCCCGACGATCCGACCAAGGCGAGCCGCCCCTATGACGCGGACCGCGACGGGTTCGTGATGGGCGAGGGCGCGGGGATCGTGGTGCTGGAGGAATACGAGCACGCCAAGGCGCGCGGCGCCAAGATCTATGCCGAGGTGCTGGGCTATGGCATGTCGGGCGACGCCTATCACATCACCGCACCCGCCGAGGATGGCGACGGCGCCGAACGGTCGATGCGCATGGCCCTCGAGGATGCCGGCCTCGTGCCTGGAGATGTGGATTACATCAACGCACACGGCACCTCGACGATGGCGGACGTGATCGAACTGCGCGCCGTCGAACGGCTCATGGGCGATGCGGTGGCGGGGGTCACGATGTCGTCGACGAAATCGGCCACCGGACACCTGCTCGGCGCCGCGGGCGCGATCGAGGCGATCTTTTCGATCCTGGCGTTGCGCGATCAGGTGGCGCCGCCGACGATCAACCTCGACAATCCGGCGATCGAGACGACCGTCGATCTGGCGCCGAACGCCAAGCGGGAACGGAAGATCGACGTGGCACTGTCCAATTCCTTCGGTTTCGGCGGCACCAATGCCAGCGTCGTCTTCGGTCGGCCGGACCGTGCGGGGGCTGCCTGATGTGGCGCCATATCGCGGCCAACGGCCTGACGTTCCTCATCGTGGTGCTGTTTCTGGCCGCCGGAGCGGTGACGTGGGGCATGACGCGCTATGACGCGCCCGGCCCGCTCGACCAGGCGATCTGTGTCCGGGTCGAGGCGGGATCGAACATGCGCACGGTGAGCGAGACGCTCTCCGAGCAGGGAGCGATCCACTCTCCTGCGATCTTTCGTCTTGGCGCGGATTATTCGGGCAAGACCGAGGACCTGAAGGCCGGTAGCTTTCTGGTGCCGGCGGGTCTGTCGATGGCCGGGATCGTCGATGTCGTGACCCGCGGCGGCGCGAGCACCTGCGGCACGCAGATCGTCTATACCATCGGCGTCGCGCGCACCGTCGCGCGGGTCCGCGAACTCGACCCCGCGACCAGTCGCTTCGAAGAGGTGGTGCGGTTCGAGCCCCAGGTAGAAGAGGCACCGCCCGAGTTTGTTACCGTGCGCGCGCAGCCCGACACGCAATATTCCATTCAGGTCGTCGAGGGGACGACGGTGTGGCAGGTGATGACGGCGCTCAACAGCCTCGATATCCTCGAGGGAGAGGTGACGGATTTCCCGCCCGAGGGGATGATTGCGCCCGACAGCTATGATGTGGTGCCCGGCGCACAGGTGGCCGAACTGGTGCTGCGGATGACGAGTGCGCAGGCGCAGCGGCTGGCCGATGCCTGGACCGGGCGGGTCGACGGCCTGCCGATCGAGACACCCGAAGAAGCCCTCATCCTGGCCTCGATCGTCGAGAAGGAGACGGGTGGCGCGGAAGAGGTGCGCACCGTGGCGAGCGTTTTCGAGAACCGCCTGCGGCAGGGCATGCGCCTTCAGACCGACCCGACGGTGATCTACGGCGTCACCGGCGGGCAGGGCATTCTGGGGCGCGGCCTGCGGCAGAGCGAGCTGCGCGCCGAAACCCCGTGGAACACCTATGTCATCGATGGGTTGCCGCCGACCCCCATCGCCAACCCCGGCCGCGCGAGCCTCGAGGCGGTGATGAATCCCGAAGAGACCGATTTCGTATTCTTCGTCGCCCGCACCCTCGATCCGCGCGACGGGCACAATTTTGCGGTGACGCTGGAAGAGCACAACCGCAACGTGGCGGCCTATCGCGCCCTCGAGGCCGAGGCGGCGGCGGCGGCGGCAGGGACCGCACCGGGCGGCACGGGGAACTAGGCGCCCCCGCCACATTAACGGGACGTTGCGCGAACGACCGGCAGCCGTTGCGGCGCGCTGCGCAAGTCTTTGACTTTTTGTATTTTTTCCGGTAGTATCGCCGGGCTAGGACTTTTTGGCCCGCCGGTCGGCAGGGGGGCCTTACAGGGTTTTCGTGGACGGGTAGACGAGGTCAGCCCGAAAACATGACAATAGACGACACCACCACCGCGTCCGGGGACGCGGACAGGCGCCTGCACTCCCTCTTTCTCGATTGCGAAACCAGCCTGACCAGCGTCCGAGAGACGCTGGCCGAGATGGTGCGCGATCTGTCGGACGGCACGGGCGGCAACATTCGCGACATCAGCGCCAAGCACCGGGAACTGGAGACGGCCCTGATGCGCGCCATCGAAACGGAGCAGAAATACCATGACTGGAAAGCCAAACGCGACGGTCAGAAGGGCCACCGCCCGGACGACTTCGACCTCGACGCCGCACGGCATCAGATCGGGTGCCGCCTTGCTCGCTTGCGCGAGTGCTGCCGAGAGGACTGACTTCCTCGATGACCTGAGCCTCGAGGAGTTGCGCGCGCTGCCCTATCTCTTCGATTTCTGGGCGCATCCGCACCAGTTGCCGCCCGGCGGCGACTGGCGGTCCTGGGTGATCCTCGGCGGGCGCGGCGCCGGCAAGACGCGGGCAGGATCCGAATGGGTGCGCGCCCACGTCGAGGGCGCGCGGCCCCTCGATCCGGGGCGCGCCCGGCGCGTGGCGCTGGTGGGCGAGACCTACGATCAGGCGCGCGAGGTGATGATCTACGGCGAAAGCGGGATCCTCGCCTGCTCGCCCCCCGACCGGCGGCCCGAGTGGATTTCCACCCGCCGCCTCCTGCTCTGGCCCAACGGCGCCGAGGCGCGGGTCTATTCGGCCAATGACTTCGAGGCGCTGCGCGGGCCGCAGTTCGATCTGGCCTGGGCCGACGAGATCGCGAAGTGGCCGAAGGCGGAACAGGCCTGGGACATGCTGCAATTCTGCATGCGTCTAGGCACCGATCCGAAGGTCTGTGTGACGACGACGCCGCGCAACACGCCTTTCCTTCATGCCCTCATGTCGCGCGGCAGCACGGTGGCGACCCATGCGCCGACGCAGGCGAACCGCGCCTATCTGGCCGACGGGTTTCTGGCAGAGATCGAGGAACGCTATGCCGGATCGCGGCAGGGGCGCGAAGAAATCGAAGGCGAACTGCTGGCCGATACCGAAGGCGCGCTGTGGACGCGGGCGATGCTCGACGCCGCACTGGTCCGCGCCGCACCCGAGTGCGACCGGATCGTCGTGGCGGTCGACCCCTCTGCCTCGACGGGCGAGCGGTCGGACGAATGCGGGATCGTGGTGGTCGGCGTGACATATGCCGAGAAGGTCGAGGACTGGCGCGCATATGTCCTCGAGGACGCTAGCCTGAACGCCTCTCCCGCGGGCTGGGCGGAGGCGGCGGTGAAGGCCGCGCGCAGGCATGGCG
The DNA here is from genome assembly GCA_963789535.1 of uncultured Alphaproteobacteria bacterium. Taxonomy (GTDB): domain Bacteria; phylum Pseudomonadota; class Alphaproteobacteria; order Rhodobacterales; family Rhodobacteraceae; genus CAVXHQ01. The sequence goes on from CAWBKU010000001.1 coordinate 72,389, forward strand.
CGGACCGCATCGTGGCCGAGGTCAATCAGGGCGGCGCCATGGTCGAGGCGATGATCCGGCAGGTCGACCAGACGATCGGCGTGACCAAGGTGCATGCGACCAAGGCCAAGGGGGTGCGGGCGGAGCCGGTGGCAGCACTCTATGAACAGGGGCGGGTGCGGCACGTGCCGGGCCTCGGCCCGCTCGAGGATCAGATGGCGCTGATGACGGTGACGGGGTTTCAGGGCAAGGGCTCTCCCGACCGGGTGGATGCGTTGGTCTGGGCGATGACGGAGGTGATCCTGAAACCCGCGCTGGCGCGCAGCAATCCCCGGCTGCGGCTGGTGTGAGGCGCGATATCGTCGCGGAGAGGCCGTGTCCGAAGGGGCGCGGCCCTCTTTCGTTCAAGGGGTGTTGCGCGGTCGGGGGAGCACCGCGCGCCGGGGTCAGCACCCCTTAAACCCCCCGTGGCAAAGTGCATCCGAAGTCGACGAATGGCAGCGCCGGAGGAGATGAGATGTTCGGAATACCGAAATGGGGCGGGCAGACTGCGACGGGACCGGCGCACGCCGTGCCGGGCCGCAGCACCGTCCCCGAGGTCAAGGCCTCTGCGGTGGGTGCTGTCGTGACCGGCGGGGCGGCGGGCCGCGTCGCCTGGGCGCCGCGCGATGCGGTGACGCTGACGCGGCTGGGGTTCCTCGCCAATCCCGTGGGGTTCCGCGCCGTCAAGCTCATCGCCGAGGCCGCCGCGGCCCTGCCGCTGCTGTTGCAGGACCGCGAGCGGCGCTACGAGAGCCATCCGGTGCTCGACCTCGTCACGCGCCCCAATGCGGCGCAGGGGCGGGCGGAACTCTTCGAGGCGCTGTTCGGACAGATCCTGCTGACCGGCAACGGCTATGTCGAGGCGGTCGGCTACGGCGGCCTGCCGGGAGAGCTGCACGTTCTGCGGTCCGACCGGATGAGCGTGATCCCCGGCACCGACGGCTGGCCTGTGGGCTATGAATATGCCGTGGCGGGGCGGACGCACCGGTTCGGTGTCGGCGCGGGCGTCTCGCCGATCTGCCATATCAAGAGTTTTCATCCTGCCGATGACCACTATGGCTTCTCTCCGATGCAGGCGGCGGCGACCGCGCTCGACGTCCACAACGCCGCCTCGCGCTGGTCCAAGGCCCTTCTCGACAACGCGGCGCGCCCGTCTGGAGCGATCGTGTTCCGCGGTGCGGACGGTGCGGGGAGCCTGACGCAGGACCAGTATGACCGGCTGGTGGGCGAGATGGAGAGCCAGCATCAGGGTGCGCGCAATGCGGGCCGTCCGATGTTGCTCGAAGGGGGGCTCGACTGGAAACCCATGGGGTTTTCGCCCTCGGACATGGAGTTCCAGAAGACCAAGGAGGCCGCGGCGCGCGAGATCGCGGTGGCATTCGGGGTGCCGCCGATGATCCTCGGGATCCCCGGCGACGCGACCTATGCCAATTATCAGGAGGCGAACCGCGCCTTCTATCGCCAGACCGTCCTGCCGCTGGCCAGCCGCGTCGCCGGTGCCATCGGCGACTGGCTCGAGGATTTCACCGGCGAGGATTTCGACCTGCGCCCCGACCTCGATTCCGTGCCGGCCCTGGCCGAAGAGCGCGACATGCAGTGGCGACGTGTCGCCGATGCCACGTTCCTGACGGCGGCGGAGAAGCGGTCATTGCTGGGGCTGCCGAGCCTCGAGGTCGGCGAGGATGGATGAGCGCTACGAACGGGAACAGTTCGCCTGCGCGCCCGGCCTCAAGCTCGAGGCGCACGAGCGGCTGGTGGCGATGCAGTTCGCGCAGATGGCGCTGGCCATCGGCAAGCTCGAGGCGCTGATGGACCGCCTCGAGAAACGGCTGTGGCTGACGGTCTACGGCGTGGTGGCGGCGGTGCTGGGGGATTTCATCCTCGGCCTGGTGCAGAGCGGATTGTGAGGAGAGCGACGATGGATCTGGAACACAAGTTCGCCCGGCTGGGCGATGTGCAGCTAAGTGCGGACGGCCGCAACGGTCGGGTGATCGAGGGCTATGCCTCGCTGTTCGGCAGCGTCGATCAGGGCAACGACGTCGTCGAGACGGGGGCCTACGCGACCTCGCTGACGCGGCTTGCCGCGAAGGGTGGGCGCGTCAAGATGTTGTGGCAGCACGATCCGGCCGAACCCATCGGCGTCTGGGACGAGGTGCGCGAGGATGCGCGCGGCCTTTGGGTCAAGGGCCGCATCCTCGGCGATGTGGCGCGGGGCCGCGAGGCGGTGGCACTGATCGACGCGGGCGCCATCGACGGGCTGTCGATCGGCTATCGCACGGTGCGCAGCGTCAAGGACGCGGCGGGCCGCCGGAGGCTCGCCGAACTCGACCTCTGGGAGGTGTCGGTCGTGACGTTCCCGATGCTGCCCGAGGCGCGGGTTGCCGCGAAAGGCGACATGCTGACCGCCGACGACAGGACGCTGCGCCAGATGGCGCATGCCTTCGAGGAGGCCACCGCGACGCTGCGCGGCCACTGATTTCCACCAAACGAGAAAGGGAGTTTCCCGATGACCACACCCGAGGCAACGCCGCGGGCCGGGGCAGATCACTCTGCCGATGGCCCCGCCGCAGAGCTGAAGACCGCGCTGGCGGGCTTCATGACCGAAATGACCACCAAACTCAAACAGCAGGATGACCGGATGACCAAGCTGGACCGTAAGACGATGTTTGCAGGCCACCGCCCTGCACTGAGCAACGATGCCGACCACGGCGCGCCGCACAGCAAGGCGTTCAACGCCTATCTGCGCTCGGGCGACGACGACGGGATGCGCCACCTCGAGATCGAGGGCAAGGCACTGTCGACGGCCGTTGCCGCAGACGGCGGCTATCTCGTGTCGCCGCAGGCCGCCGAGACGATCCGTTCGGTCCTCTATTCCGCGGCCTCGATCCGTGCCATCGCCAATGTCGTGACCATCGACAACACGTCCTATGACGTGCTGGTCGACCGGGGCGACATCGGTGCCGGCTGGGCGACGGAAGTGGACGCCACGACCGAGACGACGACGCCGGTGATCGAGCGGGTGAACATTCCCCTCTACGAGCTGTCGGCGATGCCGAAAGCCTCGCAGCGCCTGCTCGACGACAGCGCCTTCGACATCGAGGGCTGGTTGGCCCAGCGGATCGCCGAGAAGTTCGCGCGGGCCGAGGCGACGGCGTTCGTGAGTGGCAATGGCGTCGACAAGCCCAGGGGGTTCCTGACCTACACCAACGTCGCCAACACCGCCTGGGTCTGGGGTGGCCTCGGCTGGGTGCCGTCGGGGGTTGCCGCGGGCCTCACCTCGGGCGATCCGCTTGTCGATCTGGTCTATGCGCTGGGCGCCACCTACCGCGCCGGGGCCTCGTTCGTAATGAACTCCAAGACCACGGGCGTCGTCCGCAAGCTCAAGGACGCGGACGGCCGGTATCTGTGGACCGACAGCCTCGCCGCGGGAGAGCCTGCGCGCCTGATGGGCTATCCGGTGCTCATCGCCGAGGACATGCCCGACATCGCGGCCAACGCGTTCCCCGTCGCCTTCGGCAATTTCGAGGCGGGCTATACCGTCGCCGAGCGCCCGGACCTGCGCGTCCTGCGCGATCCGTTCTCGGCCAAGCCGCACGTGCTGTTCTACGCGACCAAGCGGGTCGGCGGGGCGGTCAGCGACTTTGCCGCGATCAAGGTGCTGCGCATCGCCACCAGCTAGGGCTGGCTGGCGGCAGGCGGGGGCAATGCGCGCCCCCGCCCGATGCCCTGGCGCGCCGCTTACGCGCCCCACGTCGCTAGCATTCCCTCCGTCCGAACGGCGTGGGGAAGGGCGGCGCACCAGGGTTTTTGATTTCACCGGGCCGGGACGACGGGCCGACCTTCGGAGACACCCGAGATGATGTTGACAGAACAAGGCACGATCCCGCCCGAAGACCTGCCCGTGGCGGCGTTCCGCGACCATCTGCGGCTGGGCACCGGGTTTGCCGACGACGCGGTGCAGGACGGCGTGCTCGCCGGGTTCCTGCGGGCGGCGCTGGCCGCGATCGAGGCGCGGACCGGCAAGGCGCTGATGGAGCGCGAGTTCCTGTGGAAGGTCACGCGCGGGGTGACCGGCGAGGCGCTGACCCTGCCGCTGGCCCCGGTCAGCGCGGTGGTGCGCCTCAGCGTCGTGGATGCGGACGGTGTGGCTGTCGACGTTCCGCAGTCCGCCTGGCGGCTGATCCCCGACGGCAGTGCGCCGTGCCTCCTGTCCCTGTCGGGGTCTTTTCCGGCGGCCCCGCGCGGCGGTTTGATCGAGGTGGTGTTCCTCGCCGGCTACGGCCCCGAATGGTCCGACCTGCCCGGGGATCTGGCGCAGGCGGTGCTCATGCTGGCCGCGCATTACTATGAATACCGCCACGACACCGGGCTGGCCGCCGGCTGCATGCCGTTCGGCGTCTCGAGCCTGATCGAGCGGCACCGCACCATGCGGATCGGCATGGGGCCGCGGACATGAGCGCGCCGGTCCTCAACCGCAAGCTGACCCTCGAGGCGCCGGTCCGGATGCCGGACGGGGCGGGCGGCTATGCGCGGACCTGGGCGCCGCTCGGCGTCCTCTGGGCCGAGATCCGCACCGGCACCGGGCGCGAGGCGGCCGACGTCGCGAGCCCCATCAGCCGTGTCGCCGCCCGCATCACCGTGCGCGCCGCCCCCTTCGGCGCGCCGAGCCGCCCCAAGCCGGAACAGCGGTTCCGCGAGGGGCAACAGAATCTGGCGCATCCTGTCGGTGAGCCTCACCGACGATGCGCCCCACTACCTGACCTGTCAGGCGATCGAGGAGGTGGTGGCATGACCTTCGCCGCAAGTGCGGGCCTTCAGACGGCCGTCTACACCCGCCTGATGTCCTGGGATCCGCTGACCGCCCTCGTCGGCGCCGCGATCTACGATGCGCTGCCCTCGGGCTCCGTCCCTGCGATCTACGTGGCACTCGGCGCCGAGGAGAGCCGCGACAGGTCCGACATGACGGGCCGCGGCGCCGAGCACGACTTCGTCGTCTCGGTCGTCTCGGACGCGACCGGGTTCGCGATGGCCAAACAGGTCGCCGCCGCGGTCTGCGACGCCCTGATCGACGCGCCGCTGGCGCTTTCGCGCGGCACTCTCGTGGCGCTCTGGTTCCGGCAGGCCAAGGCCAGCCGCACCGGCACCGCCGAGCGGCGTCAGGTGGACCTCACCTTCCGCGCCCGCACCGACGACGGCGAAACCGCCTGAACTCAACACTTTAGGAGTGAACACAATGGCAGCCCAGAACGGCAAGGACCTTCTCATCAAGATCGACATGACCGGCGACGGCCTGTTCGAGACCGCGGCGGGCCTGCGCGCCACCCGCATCAGCCTGAATGCCGAGACGGTCGACGTGACCTCGCTCGAGAGTGACGGCGGCTGGCGCGAGCTCCTCGGCGGGGCAGGCATCCGCACGGCGGCCCTTTCGGGGTCGGGCGTGTTCAAGGACGCGACCACCGACGAGCGGGCGCGGCAGGTGTTCTTCGACGGCGAGACGCCGGACTTCCAGATCGTCGTGCCCGAGTTCGGCACCCTGACCGGCCCGTTCCAGATCACCTCGATCGAATACGCCGGCACCTACAACGGCGAGGCGACCTATGAGCTTTCGATGGCCTCGGCCGGACGGCTGACCTTCGACACGTTCACCACGCCATGAACGCGCGGCCGCAGGGCAACCCCTTCGCGGGCGAGGTCGTGCTGGTGGTCGACGGCGAGCGGCACCTGTGCCGCCTCACCCTCGGCGCGCTCGCCGAACTCGAGTCGGGGCTGGACACCGGCTCTCTCGTGGAGCTGGTCGAACGGTTCGAGCGGGGCGCGTTCTCCAGCCGCGACGTGATGGCGCTGATCGTCGCGGGTCTGCGCGGCGGCGGCTGGCGCGGGGGCGCGGCGGATCTGCTGTCGGCCGAGATCGAGGGTGGTCCGGTGGGCGCCGCCCGCGCTGCGGCCCTGATGCTCGCCCGTGCGTTCTCGGGTCCGCAGTGAGTGCCACCCGCTTCGACTGGGCGGGCCTGATGCGCGCAGGCCTGCGCGAGTTGCGCCTGTGCCCGCGCGACTTCTGGGCGCTGACCCCGTTCGAACTCCTGCTCATGCTCGGGCGCGAGGGGGGCGGCACGACGATGGCGCGGGCCCGCCTCGAGGAACTGGCGCGCGCCTATCCTGATGCGCGCCCCGAACGACAGGAGGATTGAGATGCAGGAAATCGACACTTTCGACACCGACATCGGCGGGTTGAACGACACGCTGGGCGATGCCTCGGGCATGGTCCGCGCCTTCTCGGCGCAACTGGTCGACGTGCGCCGCACGCTGGGCGACACGACGCGCGATCTTGCGGGCCTCGAGCGCGGCTTCTCGGGCGGCTTGCGGCGCGCCTTCGACGGGCTGGTGCTCAATGGCGCGAGCCTGTCGGACACTCTCTCGACGGTCGCCCGCTCGATGGTCAACACCACCTATTCCGCCGCGATCAGCCCGATCACCGACCAACTCGGCGGCCTGCTGGCGGGCGGCGTGAACCGCCTCTACGAGGGGCTGATCCCGTTTGCCCAGGGCGGCTCCTTCGCGCAGGGCCGGGTCATGCCGTTCTCCCGCGGCGGCGTCGTCTCCGGGCCGACCGCCTTCCCGATGCGCGGCGGCACGGGCCTCATGGGCGAGGCCGGGCCGGAGGCGATCATGCCGCTCACACGCGGCAGCGACGGCCGCCTCGGCGTCGCCGCGCAGGGCGGCGGCAGCGTCAGCGTCACGATGAACATCACCACCCCCGACGTCGCCGGTTTCGCCCGCAGCCAGGGCCAGATCGCGGCGCAGATGGAGCGGCTGCTCGGTCGCGGCCAGCGCAACCGCTGAGAGGTAACGCCATGAACTTTCACGATGTCCGCTTTCCCGCCTCGCTCAGTTTCGGCGCATCGGGCGGCCCCGAGCGCCGGACCGAGATCGTCACACTGGCCAACGGCCACGAGGAACGCAACACCCCATGGGCCCACGCCCGGCGCCGCTATGACGCGGGCGTCGCGCTGCGCAGCCTCGACGACCTCGAGGTGGTCATCGCCTTCTTCGAGGCGCGGCAGGGCGAGATGTTCGGTTTCCGGTGGAAGGACTGGTCCGACTATCGCTCGGGCTTGGCCACCCGCGAGATCTCGGCCCTCGACCAGCTCATCGGCACCGGCGACGAGGTCCGCGACACGTTCCAGATCGTCAAGACCTACGCCTCGGGCGGCTACGACTATCGCCGCCCGATCGCCAAACTCGTCCCCGGCAGCGTCCGCGTGGCGGTCGGTGGTGTCGAGCTCTTGCGCGGCACCGACTACGCGGTCGACGACGACACCGGCATCCTCACCTTCGACAATCCGCCCGACGTGGGCGGCGAGATCCGGGCGGGCTATGAATTCGACGTGCCGGTCCGCTTCGCCACCGCGATGCTGAACGTCTCGGTCTCGACGTTCCGGGCGGGCGAGGTGCCCTCGGTCCCGGTCATCGAGGTGCGGACATGAGCGTGCTGGCGCCGCATCTGGCGACGGGCACGACGACAGTATGCCGGTGCTGGGCGATCACGCGGGCGGACGGGACGGTTTATGGCTTCACCGACCACGACCGCCCGCTCGCCTTCGAGGGCATCGCGTTCCGCGCCGATACCGGCCTCACCGCGGGCGCGCTGGTGCAGGGCACCGGTCTGGCGGTGGACAACGGCGAGGCGATGGGGATCCTGTCGGACGCCGCGATCTCCGAGGCCGACATCGACGAAGGCCGCTTCGACGGCGCAGAGGTCCGCGCCTGGCTGGTGAACTGGACCGATCCCGCACAGCGCGACCTGACGTTCTGCGGCGCCATCGGCGAGATTAGGCGCGGGGCCGGGGCGTTCCACGCCGAACTGCGCGGATTGACCGAGATGCTGAACCAGCCGCAGGGCCGGGTCTATCAGCGCAGTTGCGGCGCGGTTCTGGGCGACGCGGCCTGCCGGTTCGACCTCGACGCCGCCGGGTTCTCGCTGACGCTGCCTGCCGAGGCGGTGACGGACGACCAGCGGTTCACCTTCGCCACCCTCGGCCCCCGCGACGCCCGCTGGTTCGAGCGCGGAACCTTGCGCGTCCTGACCGGTGCGGCGGCGGGCCTCGCCGGCGTCATCAAGAACGACGAAGGCGCGGCCGGCGGCGCCCGGACGCTGCAACTCTGGGAGCCGATCCGCGCGGCGATACTGCCCGGTGACAGCCTCCGCCTCGAACCGGGCTGCGACAAGCGCGCCTCGACGTGCCGCCTGAAGTTCGACAACATCCTCAATTTTCAGGGTTTCCCCTTCATCCCGGGTGAGGACTGGCTGGTCTCGGTCCCCCGCACGACCGGGGACAACGACGGCGGGAGCCTGTTTCCGTGAGGCCCCCCGAACGTCATCCCGTCATCGTCGCGGCGCGGCGCTGGATCGGTACGCCCTATCTGCATCAGGCGGCGACGAAAGGCGCCGGATGCGACTGTCTCGGCCTGCTGCGCGGCCTCTGGCGCGAGTGCGTCGGCCCGGAACCCGAAACGCCGCCCGCCTATGCCCCCGACTGGTCCGAGATGCAGGGCGAGGAACGCCTCTGGGCCGCCGCCCTGCGCCACCTCGCGCCGAAGGCCCCCGAGGCCGAGGCGCCCGGCGACGTTCTCCTCTTCCGGATGCGCGACGATGCCGTCGCCAAGCACCTCGGCCTCGCGGCAACCCTCGGCGCCGCCCCCACCTTCATCCACGCCTACGCCCGCCACGGCGTGATCGAAAGCCCGCTGAGTGCCCCCTGGCGGCGCCGCATCGTCGCCCGTTTCGCCTTTCCGTCCGCCTGACACCCCCCCGACAAGAGGTTCCCCCCATGGCCACCATCGTCCTCTCCGCCGCCGGCATGGCGTTCGGCAGTTCCATCGGCGGCTCCGTGCTCGGCCTCTCGGCGGCCACCATCGGCCGCGCCGTCGGTGCCAGCGTCGGGCGCCGCATCGACGAACGCCTCCTCGGCGCGGGGTCCGCCCCCGTCGAGACCGGCCGCGTCGACCGTTTTCGCCTCACCGGCGCCAGCGAGGGCGCGCCGATCAGCCGCGTCTACGGCCGGATGCGGATCGCGGGGCAGGTGATCTGGGCGACGAAGTTCCTCGAGGGCTCCGAGACGAGCGGCGGCGGCAAGGGCGCGCCGTCGCAGCCGCAGACCACCACCTACAGCTATACCATCAGCCTCGCGGTCGCCCTCTGCCGTGGCCCGATCACCCGCGTCGGGCGGGTCTGGGCGGACGGCGTCGAGGTGTCGCCCGACAGCCTCGGGATGATCGTCTACAAGGGCGGCACCGACCAGCAGCCCGACCCCGCGATGGAGGCCGTCGAGGGCACGGGCCGCGTCCCCGCCTATCGCGGGCTGGCCTATGTCGTGCTCGAGGATCTGCCGCTCGGCCAATTCGGCAACCGCGTGCCGCAGTTCTCGTTCGAGGTCTTTGCCCCTTCGGCGAAACGCGGTCCCACGGACGGCGAGGACATTGCGGGCATCGTGCAGGCCGTCGCGATGATCCCCGGGTCGGGAGAATACGCGTTGGCGACGACCCCGGTGTTCCTGTCGCGCAGCTATGGCGCGCAAGAGGCCGTGAACCTCAATACGCCCTCGGGCAAGACCGATTTCCTCACCTCGCTCGATGCGCTGACCGATGAGTTGCCCGAGTGCGGCTCGGTCAGCCTCGTGGTGTCGTGGTTCGGCGACGACCTGCGGGCGGGCGCCTGCACCATCCGGCCCAAGATCGAGCAGGACGAGGTCGATGCCGAGGCGTTGCCGTGGCGCGTCTCGGGCCTCACCCGCGCTACCGCGCCGCTGGTGCCGCGCGTCGACGGGCGCCCGATCTATGGCGGCACCCATGCCGACGCCTCTGTCGTGCAGGCCATCGGCGCGCTGCGCGCGGTGGGGCAGGAGGTGATGTTCTATCCCTTCATCCTGATGGACCAGACCGGGGGCAACGCTTTGCCCGATCCCTACACCGGCACCGCCGGTCAGCCGCCGCTGCCGTGGCGGGGGCGGATCACGACGGCGCTGGCGCCCGGGCTTTCGGGATCGACCGACGGCACCGCCGCCGCCGCCGCCGAGGTCGCGGCGTTCTTCGGCACGGCGCAGGGGAGCGATTTCACCGCCAACGGCCAGACCATCGACTACACCGGCCCCGAGGACTGGGGGTTCCGCCGCTTCATCCTGCATCAGGCGCACCTCTGTGCGCTGGCAGGCGGCGTCGATGCGTTCTGCATCGGCTCGGAAATGGTGGCGCTGACGCAGATCCGCGGCCCCGGCAACAGCTTTCCCGCCGTCGCCGCCCTGCGCGCGCTGGCCGCCGACGTGCGCGGCATCCTCGGCGCCGGAACCAGGATCGGCTATGCCGCCGACTGGTCGGAATACCACGGCTATCAACCGACCGGCACCGGCGACAAGTTCTTCCACCTCGACCCGCTCTGGGCCGATCCGGTGATCGACTTCATCGGCATCGACAACTACATGCCCCTGTCGGACTGGCGCGACGGGCAGGACCACCTCGACGCGCAGGTCGCCTCCTCGATCTACGACCTCGACTACCTCACCGCCAACGTCGCGGGCGGCGAGGGCTATGACTGGTTCTATGCCAGCGACGAAGAGCGCACCCTGCAGTTGCGCACGCCGATCACCGACGGGGCGAACGCCGAGCCTTGGGTCTACCGCTACAAGGATATCCGCAACTGGTGGCAGAACGCCCACTACGACCGCATCGGCGGCATCCGCCAAAGCACGCCCACCGCCTGGGAACCGCGGCAAAAGCCGGTCTGGTTCACCGAAGCGGGCTGTGCCGCCATCGACCGCGGCACCAACCAGCCCAACAAGTTCCTCGACCCCAAGTCGTCGGAAAGCCAGTTGCCATATTTCTCCGCCGGGCGCCGCGACGACAATATCCAGATACAATACCTGCGTGCCCTGCACCGCTTCTGGGCCGACCCCGACGAGAACCCGCTGTCGGACCTCTACCCGGGCCGGATGATCGACCTCGCGCGCACCCATATCTGGACCTGGGACGCGCGGCCGTTTCCGGCGTTCCCCGGCAATACCGCGCTCTGGACCGACGGCGACAACTACGCCCGCGGCCACTGGCTGAACGGGCGCACCGCCAACCGGCCCCTGTCGTCGGTCGTGGCCGACATCTGCGCGGGCGCGGGCGTGACCGGGATCGACACCTCCGAACTCTACGGCGTCCTGCGCGGCATGCGCGTCGACGACACCGACACCGCCCGCGCGGTCCTGCAACCGCTGATGCTGGCCTATGGCTTCGACGCGATCGAGCGCGACGGCGCCCTCGTGTTCCGCACCCGCGACGGCCGCGCCGACGGCACATGGCTGCCCGAGCGCCTCGTCCTCGACCCCGGGCGCGACGCCACGCAAGAGATCACCCGCGCCTCCGCCCCCGAGGTCACGGGCCGCGTCCGCGTCACCTTCATCGAGGGCGAGGGCGACTATGAAATCCGCGCCGCCGAGGCCGCCTTTCCCGATCAGGCGCAATCCACCGTCACCCAGTCCGAACTCGCCCTCGCCCTGACCGGCGCCGAGGGGCAACGGGTCGCCGAACGCTGGCTCGCCGAGGCGCGCCTCGCGCGCGAGACCGCGCGTTTCGCGCTGCCGCCCTCGGCCACCTTCGGGGCGGGCGACGTCATCGACCTCGGCGACGGGCCGCGCGGCGGCCTCTGGCGGATCGACAATTACGAGTCGACCGAGTTCCGTGCCGTCGACGCCGTCCGCGTCGAGCCACAGGTCTACCTCCCCCCGACCGCCTCGGACGAGACACCGCTGCCCCGCTCCTTCGTGCCGCCCGTCCCGGTCGAGGCCCTGTTCCTCGACCTGCCGCTCCTGACCGGCGACGAGGTGCCACAGGCGCCCCATGTCGCCGTGGCGGCGCAGCCGTGGCCCGGCGCCGTCGCGCTCTACACCTCGGATGCGGACGAGGGTTATGCCTTCGACCGTTTCCTGCCGCGCCCCTCGGTCATCGGCACGACGCTGACCCCGCTCGCGGCCGCGCGCCCGGGCCTCTGGGACCGCGGCCCCGCGCTGCGGGTGCAGCTTGTGCGCGGATCGCTCGCCTCGCTGGCGCAGGCCCGCGTCCTTGCGGGCGGCAACGTCATGGCCATCGGCAGCGGCGGGGCGGACCCGTGGGAGGTGCTGCAATTCGCCACCGCGACCCTCGTCGCGCCCCGCACCTACGACCTGACCCTGCGCCTGCGCGGTCAGGCGGGGACCGACGGCGTGATGCCCGACCTCTGGCCCGCAGGCTCCCGGATCGCGCTGATGAACGGCACGCCCGAACAGGTCGCCCTGACGCTGGCCCAGCGCAACCAGCCGCGCTGGTTCCGCTATGGGCCCGCCCGCCGCGCGCCCTCCGATCCCACCTACCGCACCCGGACCGAAACCTTTTCGGGCGTCGGCCTGCGGCCCTACAGCGTCGCCCATCTGACCACGCGGCGCACCGGCGGCGACCTCGCCGTCACATGGATCCGCCGGACCCGTATCCTCGGCGACGCCTGGGACCAGACCGAGGTGCCGCTGGGCGAGACGATGGAAGTCTATTCCGTCGAGGTGCGCCTCGAGGGCCTGATCGTGCGCAGCGAAACCGTGGCTGCCCCGGCATGGACCTACACCGCCGCCCAGCAAAGTGCCGACACCACCACAGGGCTTGCCGTCAACGTCTCGGTGGCGCAGGTCTCGGATATCTACGGTCCCGGCCCGGCGCGCAGCATCGACGTCGCGGCCTGAGATTGCGGCAGATGCGCGCCATCGTCCCCAGCGACCTCGACCATTGCGTCCGCACCCTCATGGCGCGGCCCGCGCAGGAACGGTTGGACGCCATGGCCCTGATCCTGCGCCGCGCCGACCTTGCCGACCGGTTCCGCAAGCGCACCGGACGGCTGTTGCCGGGCATGGGCGACGGATCGCTCATGACCGCCGCCTGGACGATCGGTCGCGCGCCACCGCCGCCGCGCTGCGACGGCGCCTATTGCACCACGCTGGCGCTCGTCATCGAGGCCATACAGGACTGGCGCGCACGCCTGACGCCGACCCATCCCGAAACGTGATAGCCGCCGCCACCCTTTCTTCCTTTCGACCGCCCCCTATCTTGGCTAGGATCGTCTCCGACACGACCCCTGCAAGAGGCCCCGCCATGGCACAGCCGAAACACCAGCCCGCACCGCAGATCGCGGCCCTCGACCCTATCTGGGGCCGGATCAGCGAAGAGGCGCGGGCCGCCGTCGCCGCCGAGCCGCTGATGGGCGGCCTCCTGCACGAGGGCATCCTGCACCACCCGACGTTCGAGGCGGCACTCGCCTATCGCATCTCGATGAAACTCGCCTCGCGCGAGATGTCCGAGCAGACGCTGCGCGACATCGCCAACACCGCCTATGCCAGCGCGCCGGATCTGGCCGCCGCCGCGCGTGCCGACCTGTCGGCGGTGTTCGAACGCGATCCCGCCTGCCAGCGCCTCCTGCAACCCTTGTTGTTCTTCAAGGGCTATCAGGCGGTGCAGAGCTACCGCCTCGGCCACTGGCTCTACACGCAGGGCCGCCGCGACCTCGCGTATTTTCTCCAGATGCGGATTTCCGAGGTCTTCGGCGTCGACATCCACCCCGCCGCCCGGATCGGGCGCGGCATCATGATCGACCACGCCCATTCCATCGTCATCGGCGAGACGGCGGTGGTCGGCGACAACGTCTCGATGCTCCATTCGGTGACGCTCGGCGGCACCGGCAAGGAACACGACGACCGCCACCCCAAGATCGGCGACGGCGTGCTGATCGGGGCAGGGGCCAAGGTTCTGGGCAACATCCGCGTCGGCAACTGCTCCCGCATCGCGGCGGGATCCGTGGTCCTCGAGGAAGTGCCCCCCTGCAAGACGGTCGCGGGCGTGCCCGCGCGCATCGTCGGCGAGGCGGGCTGCTCGCATCCGTCCATGTCGATGAACCAGACGCTCATCCAGTAGCTCCATGATGCAAAAGGGCGCCCGGATGCGGGCGCCCCGGACCTTCCCCGCGGGGAAGGTTCAGGCCAGCATCGCCATCGGGTTCTCGAGGTTGTCCTTGATCGCCGTCAGCAGCGCCGCCCCCAGCGCGCCGTCGATGACCCGGTGATCGACCGAGAGCGTCACCGACATCACCGTCGCCACGCCGACCGTGCCATCGTCGAGCACGACGGGCTTCTTTACCCCGGCACCGACCGCGAGGATCGCCCCGTGCGGCGGGTTTATCACGGCGTCGAAATTGTCGATGCCCATCATCCCGAGGTTCGAGATCGCGAACGAGCCGCCCTGATACTCCTGCGGTGCCAGCTTGCGGGTCTTGGCGCGGGCCGCGAGATCCTTCATCTCGGCCGAGAGCGTGGACAGCGATTTCATCTCCGCGTCCTTCAGGACCGGCGTGAACAGCCCGCCCTCGATGGCGACGGCGACGGCCACGTCCGAGGGCCTGAGCTTCAGAACCCGGTCGCCCGCCCAGACGGCATTGGCGTCTGGCACCGATTGCAGCGCCAGCGCGCAGGCCTTGATGATGAAATCGTTCACCGAGAGCTTTACGCCGCGCGACTCCAGCGTCTTGTTCAGCTTGCCGCGGAACGCCATGAGCGCGTCGAGCTGGATGTCGCGGCGCAGGTAGAAGTGCGGGATCGACTGTTTCGCCTCGGTCAGGCGCGCGGCGATGGTCTTGCGCATCCCGTTGAGGGCGATTTCCTCGTAGTCGCGGCCTTCGTACATCTTCATCACGGTCGCCGCATCCGGCCCGGAGGCGAGGGCGGGCTTCGCGGCACTTGCCTGCGGCGAAGGTTTGGCGGCCTCGCCTGCCGTCTCGCCGGATTTGGCGGCTGTGGCACCGGGTTTCGCGTTCTCGACATCGGCCTTCACGATCCGGCCATGCGGACCGGAGCCGTCGATGGCGGACAGGTCGAGGCCCTTGTCCTTCGCGATGCGCCGCGCGAGCGGAGAGGCGAAGACCCGCGCGCCATCCGGGCGTTTTGCCTCCGTCGACGGCTCTTCGCTGGCCTCGGTCTCGCCACGGCCATAGCCCTTGGCGGGTGCTTGGGATTCCTTCCCCGCGGGGAAGGTTTCGGCATCCTTTTGGTCTTTCTTGCCAGAGTCTTGCGGCGCCGTCTTCGCGTTACCGGACTCAATGTCCGCCGCACTCTCTCCCTCCTCGAGCAACACCGCGATGGCGGTGTTCACCTTCACCCCCTCGGTGCCTTCGGCCACCAGCAGCTTGCCGATGGTGCCCTCGTCGACGGCCTCGAATTCCATCGTCGCCTTGTCGGTCTCGATCTCGGCGAGAAGGTCGCCGGAGGACACGGTATCGCCCTCCTTGACCAGCCATTTCGCGAGGGTGCCCTCTTCCATCGTGGGCGACAGCGCGGGCATCAGGATTTCCGTGGGCATCAGTCGAGTTCCTCCACCGTGATTCGACCGTAGGGCTCCTGAACGACACCGCCGCTCACCCGGGCCAGATAGGCGCCAATAATGCTGGACAGATGGTCATCGGCCCAGGACCGGCGGCGGGCCTCGTCGGCGGTATCGCCCGCCTCGTCATCGAGAAACTCGCGCGACAGGACGAGGCGCACCGCGCCGTCCCGGCCGCTCAGGTGAACCACCAGTTCCAATCCGCCGTCCCGGCTCGTGATCCTGTCGACCTGCATCAGCGATACGTCACTTTCTTCACCGCCTCGACGACCTCGTCGACGGTCAGCAGGGCGTGTTTCTCGAGGTTGGCAGCATAGGGCATCGGCACGTCCTTGCCGGTGCAGGTGATCACCGGCGCGTCCAGATGGTCGAACGCCTCCTGCATGATGACACCCGAGATATAGCCGCCGACGCTGCCCTGCGGCCACCCCTCCTCGACGGTGACGCAGCGGTTGGTCTTCTTCACGCTGGTCAGGATCGTTTCGGTGTCCATCGGGCGCAGGGTGCGCAGGTTGATGACCTCGGCCCCGATCCCCTCTTTCGCCAGTTCCTCGGCGGCGGCGAGCGCATAGGTCATGCCGATGCCGAAGGAGACGATGGTGACGTCATCGCCCGCCCGCTCGATCTTTGCCTTGCCGAAGGGCACGGTGAAATCGTCCATGTCCGGCACCTCGAACGAGCGGCCATAGAGGATCTCGTTCTCGAGGAAGATCACCGGGTTGGCGTCGCGGATCGCGGTCTTGAGCAGGCCCTTGGCGTCCGCGGCACTGTAGGGCATCGCGACCTTCAGGCCGGGCACCTGCATATACCAGGCGGCGTAGCACTGGCTGTGCTGGGCACCGACGCGGGCGGCGGCACCGTTGGCGCCGCGGAACACCATCGGCGCGCCCATCTGGCCGCCCGACATATACAGGGTCTTGGCCGCCGAGTTGATGATCTGGTCGATCGCCTGCATCGCGAAGTTCCAGGTCATGAATTCGACGATGGGCCGCAGCCCGCCAAAGGCCGCGCCGACCGCGATGCCGGTGAACCCGTGCTCGGTGATCGGCGTGTCGATCACCCGCTTCGGGCCGAATTCATCGAGCAAGCCTTGGGAAATCTTGTAGGCGCCCTGATATTCGCCGACCTCCTCGCCCATGAGGAACACGTTTTCATCGCCGCGCATCTCCTCGGCCATCGCCTCGCGAAGGGCCTCGCGGACGGTCATCGTCTTCA
The DNA here is from genome assembly GCA_963789535.1 of uncultured Alphaproteobacteria bacterium. GTDB lineage: Bacteria > Pseudomonadota > Alphaproteobacteria > Rhodobacterales > Rhodobacteraceae > CAVXHQ01. The sequence continues at coordinate 89,051 of CAWBKU010000001.1, forward strand.
TCTTCGTGCCCTCGGGCCAGTCGGGGCTCGACTCGGGGCTCGACTCGGGGCGGCGTCGGATTTGGGCTGCGCCGGGGCAGGATGGCTCATGCTCTCGGCCTTCTGATCCTCGGAGTTCTGTTCCTTGTCGGCGGGGACGGGCGCGCTGGCCTTCTTTGGTGTGGCTTCGATGTCGTCCGCACTCTCGCCGTCATCGAGCATCACCGCGATGGGCGTGTTCACCTTCACGCCCTCGGTGCCCTCGGCGATCAGGATCCTGCCCAGCGTGCCCTCGTCGACCGCCTCGAATTCCATCGTCGCCTTGTCGGTCTCGATCTCGGCGATGATGTCGCCCGAGGACACCTTGTCGCCCTCTTTCTTGAGCCATTTGGCCAGCGTGCCTTCCTCCATCGTGGGGGAGAGGGCGGGCATGAGAATTTCAGTGGGCATGGGCGATCCTCGGGGTCATCTGTTCTGAGCGGGAAGACCGGCGGTCAACCGGCGGCACACAGGGTAGCGATGCGCGCCACCATGGCGGCGATCTCTTCGGCGTCGGCCTGCGCCCGGGTTGTCAGCAAGGGCAGGGCGCGCCCGTCGAGCGTAATCTCGACAGTGCAGGCGTCGGGCGTGCAGGTGAAACCGGGCACCCCGTCGGCGGCGGCGTCGAACGCGTCCGCGTAGATATCCGTTCCGGCGGGCGTCACATAGCGCACGACGCTGTCGGGCCGGTCGGCGAGCGCCTCTATCGGGATTTCCATATCGATCCGGTCGCCCCGGTCGTCCCGCTCGACGATCAGGCGGGACAGGTCGATGTCGGCGGCAGGCAGGCCGATTTCCCCCGTCACCGCGACCCCCTGCTCCATCAGGGTGGCGGTCATCGTGAGGCGGCAATCGGTCACGTCGGCGGCAAAACCGGTGACTTCCTCGTTGCCCATCATCGTCGACCCCTCGAAGGCCACAGCCGAGGTCAGCGCAGCCGCCGCCTCGTCGAGCGTCATGTCGGCAACCTGCGCCGCGAGCGGCGTCGCGGCCAGCATCAGGGGCAAGGCATACCGGAGCATCACGCCACCTCCTGCGGCGCTTCTTTGGCGTAGATGTCGGTCCAGAGTTCCTTCAGGTCCGGCTCCGGGCTCTCCTTGGCGAACTCGGCACTTTCGTTGACGATGTCCTTGATGTCCTTGTCGATCGCCTTCAATTCGTCCTCGGTCGCATGCTTGCCGGTCAGCAGCACCTGACGGACCTGCTCGATCGGATCACGCTTCTCGCGCATCTCCTGCACCTCTTCGCGGGTCCGGTATTTCGCCGGGTCCGACATCGAGTGGCCGCGGTAGCGATAGGTCTTGACCTCGAGGATATAGGGCCCCTTGCCGGCGCGGCAGTGGGCGACGGCCTTCTCCCCCGCCGCCTTCACGGCGAGCACGTCCATGCCGTCGACCTCTTCGCCGGGGATGCCGTAGGCGGCACCGCGTTCCCAGTAGGACGGCGATTTGGTGGATCGCTTGGTCGAGGTGCCCATGGCATACTGGTTGTTCTCGATCACGAAGATCACCGGCAAGTCCCAGAGTTCGGCCATGTTGTAGGCCTCGTAGACCTGACCCTGATTGGCCGCCCCGTCGCCGAAATAGGTGAAGGTGACGCGGCCGTTGCCGAGGTATTTGTCGGCGAAGGCGAGACCCGCGCCGATCGGCACCTGTGCGGCGACGATGCCGTGGCCGCCGTAGAAATGTTTCTCTTTCGAGAACATGTGCATCGAGCCGCCCTTGCCCTTGGAGTATCCCCCCTCGCGCCCGGTCAGTTCGGCCATCACCCCCTTGGGGTCCATGCCGCAGGCCAGCATGTGGCCGTGGTCGCGGTAGGAGGTGACGCGCTTGTCGCCTTCCTCCGCCGCGGCCTCGAGGCCGACGACGACGGCCTCCTGGCCGATGTAGAGGTGACAGAAGCCGCCGATCAGGCCCATCCCGTAGAGCTGGCCCGCCTTCTCCTCGAACCGCCGGATCAGCAGCATCTCGCGGTAGTGGTGCAGCAGTTCGTCGGCGGACACGTTGGGCCTGGCGGCCGGTTTCGCGTCGGCGGCAGCCGTCTTGGGGGCGGCTTTTCTGGTGGCCATGGGGTCGTTCCTCCCGGGATCGGCGCGCGCGTGGCAGGGCCGTGCAGATAGTTTAGTGCTAAACCATTCCATACACCCGATCGGCGCGCAAGGGTATGGCGCCGCCGGGGGAGGTGCCTTGCGCGGGACGCAGGGCCGGGCGCGAGGTTGGGCGCGAGGTTGGGCCCGAGGTTGGGGGGGTCAGCGGATGACGATCTCGTCGCTGCGGATGAACCCGAGCATGTCGCGGGCGCGCTCGTCGAGCAGGTCGAGGTCGAGGAAATCGTCCGACAGGCGGCGCGTGAGGTTCTCGAGTTGCGCCACCTCGGCATCGAGGGTCGCCAGATCCGCCGCAAGGAGGCGCGTCTCCGACAGCACCTCGGCGCGGCGGAACACGCCGTAGTCGCCCTGGATGGCGGCGAAGGTGAAGTAGAGGCCCAGGAGGAGCATCGCCATGAGATAGAGGAGGGGGGCCACCTGCGGCCGGGTCTGGGGGGTCATCTGCTGCCTCTCGTCGCCCCTTCCGGGGCGCTGTCCGGTGTCACCCTCGTCGCGGGGTGTTAGGGGGGAGAGTCGCACAGATGAACCGGTTTGTGAATCCCCGATCCGCGTCATTTGCCGGCCGCTGGCGCCGGGGACGCCCCACAGGCCTTCGCGACGGCCCCGGACGCGTCTAGCCGTCCTCTTCCTTGATGCCGCCGTCCTGCTCGAAACTCAGCGGCACGCGGTCGTCGAATGCGGGCAGCCTGTCGGTCACGAAGCTGAACCTTGCCACCACCGTCAGGCAGTCGGGGTCCACCCCGTCGACGCAGACCCGGCCCTCGGCCTCGCCCGAGACGCGGATGGTGCCGTCGTCGAGCGTTTCCGGCGGGTCGAGGCGCAGCGTCCCGAGGTCCGAATGCTGGATGCGCGTCACCGGAAAGCCGTTGGCGTCGAGGCCGAACTGCGCCGTTGCGTCGGGCCACTCGGCAAAGAACATATCATCGAGCCGCGCCACCCCGCCAGGATCGAAGGGGCCGTTAGCGGGCCAGACGCCGCTGAAGCTCAGCGGACCCCGGACCGAGGGAAACAGCAGATAGTAGATTTGCTCGCCGCGCAGTTCGTCGCGCTGGATCTGGCCGAAAAGCAGGAATGTGTCACGTCCCAGCCCGCCGATCTCGCGGTAGGGTTCGCCGTCGATGGAAAAGGACATCTCGCCGTTGGGCTCGATCTCTCCGAGGCAGGCGCAGCCCTCCGGGCCGATGTCTATCGCGGTCGAGCAGGCGGCCAGCAGGACGGTCACGAAAATTTTGCGCATGGCGAACATGGGCGGTTCTCCGGTCCGGGTCGGGCGACCGGCGGGTCGCCCCTGATCCTTGCAGCCTGTGCCCGCAGCGCCGCTCTGGACAGTCCGGCAATCCCTACCCCGGCGGTGCCGGTCGCCGCGAGCCCGTGCCCGTTTTACTCCTTGCCCTTGTAGATCTCCACCAGCCTGCCCAGCATCGCCAGCGCGTCCTCACGGCTGCGCTGGAACGAGTTGCGCCCGATGATAGAGCCGTTGCCGCCGCCGTCGCGGATCGCGCGGGCGTCGTCGTAGACCGCGTCCGCCCCTTTGGCGGCGCCGCCCGAGAACACGATGATCCGGCGACCGTCGAAGGCGGACTGGACGCAGTGGCGCACCCGCGCCGCCTGGGTGGCGATGTCGATGCCCTTGTCCTCGTAGACCTTCTTCGCCTCGGGCAGCATCAGGTGATCCGTGCCGAGCTTGATCTTGATGATATGCGCACCGAGCAGCGCGGCCATGTGGGCGGCGTAGGCGGCGACGTCGATGGCGGTCTCGCCGTCCCTGGTGATCGCCTCGCCGCGCGGATAGGACCAGATGACGGTCGCGATACCGCTGGCGGCCGCCTCGCGGCGCATCGCGACGATTTCCTCCATCATGTCGATGCCGTTGTCGGACCCGGGATAGATGGTAAAGCCGATCGCAGCGCAGCCGAGGCGCAGGGCGTCGGCGACCGAGGCGGTGACGGCCTGGTTCTTGCCGGCGGTGGCGGACATGAGGGAATTGGCGGAATTGACCTTGAGGATCGTGGGGATCTGCCCGGCGAAGGTGTCCGCGCCCGCCTCGAGGGCGCCCAGCGGCGCGGCATAGGCCGACAGCCCCGCGTCGATGGCGAGGCGGTAGTGGTAATGCGGGTCGTAGGCGGCGGGATTGGCGGCGAAGGAGCGTGCCGGGCCATGCTCGAACCCCTGATCGACCGGCAGCATGATGAGCCTGCCGGTGCCGCCGAGCCTGCCCTCCATCAGGATGCGCGCCAGTTGCCCCTTCACGCCCGGCGTCTCGCCTTCATAATCGGCGAGGATCTTCTGCACGGCTTTGGTGGTCTTCATCGGTCGCTCCTGTCACTGGCGCCCAAGGGCTAGACCGGGCAGGGCACTGGCGCAATTCTGTTAGCGCCACCAAGGCGCGTCAGGTCGTCAGGGCCGCGACGCCGGGCAATTCCTTGCCCTCCATCCATTCGAGGAAGGCGCCGCCGGCACTCGAGACATAGGTGAAATCCTCGGCCACCCCCGCCTGGTTGAGCGCTGCGACGGTATCGCCGCCGCCCGCGACGGAAACGAGTTTGCCCGCCCTGGTGAGCCGTGCCGCCGCCTGTGCCGCGGCGACGGTGGCGGCATCGAAAGGGGCGATCTCGAAGGCACCGAGCGGGCCGTTCCAAACGAGCGTCTTTGCCGCCTCGAGCACCTGCACGATATGGGCCACCGAATCCGGTCCGGCATCGAGGATCATCGCGTCGGGGGGACAGTCCTCGGCCATGACCACCTCGCTGTCTGCACCCGCCTTGAAGTCGCGGGCGATCACCACGTCGCGCGGCAGCAGGATCACCGCGCCGCGCGCGGCGGCCTTGTCGGCGATCTCGCGCGCGGTGTCGGTCAGGTCATGCTCGCAGAGCGATTTGCCGACGTCGATGCCCTGCGCGGCGAGGAAGGTGTTGGCCATGCCGCCGCCGATCACCAGCGTGTCGACCTTTTCGATGAGGTTGCGCAAGAGTTCGAGCTTGGTCGATACCTTTGCCCCGCCGACCACCGCGACCACGGGCCGCTCCGGCGTCCCCAGCGCCTTTTCGAGGGCCGCGAGTTCCTCGGCCATCAGACGCCCGGCGCAGTTCGGCAGCAAATGCGCGACACCTTCGGTCGAGGCATGGGCGCGGTGCGCCGCCGAAAAGGCGTCGTTGACATAGACGTCGCCGAGCGAGGCGAGGAAGTGCGCCATCTTCGGATCGTTGGCCTCCTCCATCTCGCTGAACCGCGTGTTCTCGACCAGGATCACGGCGTCCATGGGTTGCGCGTCGATGAAGGCGCGGTCGGGCCGCTCGACGAAGGTGACGGTGCGCCCGAGTGCCTTTTCCAGTGCGGGCTGAACGATCCGCAGGCTCATCGCCGGGTCCGGCTTGCCCTTCGGCCTGCCGAAATGCGCCAGCAGGATCGGCGTGCCGCCCGCCGCGAGCACGTCGCGCACCGTGGGCACCATCCGCTCGATCCGGGTCGCGTCGGTTACATGGCCGTCCTCGACCGGTACGTTCAGATCCACCCGCACCAGCACCCGCTTGCCCGCGAGGTCGATGTCGTCCAGCGTCTTCCAGCCCATGCCATGCTCCTCTTTGCGGCCCCTGCGACGGGCGTGGCGCAGGGCCGCGCCGCCGTCAACCCGGGTGCGGCAACCAATGCGGCCGGGTCGCGTTATCCGATAGCGACGCCCTGCACTTGCTTGGCATTCGCCCGCGCCCACATTACGAAGGCGCCGAAGCCCGGCGCGCCGCTATCGTGCCCGATCCCCGACAGACCCTCAAGGAGGCCCCGATGGCCGAAATAAAAGATCCCGAGAACACCATCATCATGACCCTCAAGGGCGGCGAGGTGGTGATCGAGCTGCTGGCCGACATCGCGCCCAAGCATACCGAGCGGATGAAGGAACTGGCCCGCGCGGGCGCCTACGACAACGTCTGTTTCCACCGCGTCATCGACGGGTTCATGGCGCAGACCGGCGACGTGGCCAACGGCAACATGGAAAAGGACTTCAACATCCGCGCGGCCGGCACCGGCGGTTCGGACAAGCCCGATCTGCCTGCCGAGTTCTCGAAGCTGCCGCATGACCGCGGCACGATCGGGGCGGCACGCTCGTCGAGCCCGAACTCGGCCAACAGCCAGTTCTTCGTGAACTTCAAGGACAACCATTTCCTGAACAACCAGTACACGGTCTATGGCCGCGTCCTGTCGGGGATGGAGCATGTGGACGCCCTGACCCGGGGCGAGCCGCCGATGAACCCGGATCGCATGATCTCCGTAAAGGTAGCAGCAGATGCGTAACCTCCTCCTCTCCGCCGCCCTGACGTTCGGCGCGGCGACCTCCGCCCTCGCCACCGGCCTCGAGATCGACGTCACCGGCGAGGCGAACGGCACGATCGCCATCGACCTGTTCGAGGACGTGGCCCCGCAGCACGTGGCGCAGATCACGGCACTTGCCGCGCAGGGCGCCTACGACGGCGTCGTGTTCCACCGCGTCATCGACGGCTTCATGGCGCAGACCGGCGACGTGCAGTTCGGGCTGGCCTCGGGCGACACCAGCCGTGCGGGCACCGGCGGCTCGGACCTGCCGGACCTGCCGGCCGAATTCTCGGACATCTCCTTCGACCGGGGCGTCGTCGGCATGGCGCGCTCGGCCGATCCGAACTCGGCCAACAGCCAGTTCTTCATCATGTTCGCGCCGGGCGAGTTCCTGAACGGGCAATATACCGTCGTCGGTCAGGTCACGTCGGGCCTCGACGTCCTCGACGCGATCAAGCGCGGTGCAGGCGCGAACGGCGAGGTGTCTGGCGCGCCGGACGTGATGGCGCAGGTCCGCGTCACGCCCTGATCGCGCCGCCGATGACGTCGATTGACACCTGACTGCCGCCCGGTCATCCGGGCGGCATGGACCGCAAGCCCCACCTCGACCCCTTCGGCATTACCGGCCTTATCGGCATGGCGCTGCTTTTGGCGTTCAATCAGGTGATCGTGCGGGTGGTGAACGACGGTTTGCAGCCGGTATTCTTCGCGGCACTCCGCTCGCTCGGCGCGACGCTGTGCATCTGGCTCTGGATCCGCTGGCGCGGCCTGCCGCTGGTGCGCCCGGACCGCGCGATGCTGGGCCTCGGTCTCGGGATCGGCGCGCTCTTCGGGTTCGAGTTCCTGCTGCTGTTCATCGCCCTCGATCTGACGACGGTGGCGCGCTCGTCGATCCTGCTCAATTCGATGCCGGTCTGGCTCGCCATCGGCGCGCATTTCGTCCTGCCCGGTGACCGGTTGTCGGCGCGCAAGGCGCTGGGCCTCGCGCTCGCCATGGCCGGGGTGGTGCTGGCGCTGTCGGGCAAACGCGGCGGCGAGGCGTCGCTGCTCGGCGATGCGCTGGCGCTGGCGGCCTCGGTCTGCTGGGCCGGGATCGCGCTGATGGCGCGCGGCACCCGTCTGCGCGAGGTGCGCCCCGAGGTGCAATTGCTGTGGCAGGTGGCGGTTTCGGGGCCGGTCCTGCTGATCGCGGCCTTCTTCTTCGGCCCCTTCGTGCGCGATCTCGTGCCGCTGCACATTGCGGGCCTGCTGTTCCAGATCGTCGTCGTGGTGAGCGCCGGGTTCATCTTCTGGCTCTGGCTCTTGTCGATCTATCCCGCCTCGGGCGTGGCGTCGTTCGGCTTCCTGTCGCCGGTGTTCGGCGTGGCGCTGGGCTGGGCGCTGCTGTCCGAAGAGGTGGGCGTGACGCTCATCGCGGCGCTGGCGCTGGTGGCGGCGGGTCTCGTGCTGATCAACCGACCGGCGCGGGTGCGACCGGAACCGTTCGCGCCAGCGGGCGGTTGAGGAAGGACAGCCCCAGCAGGAAACGCCAGATGCCCGACCGCGCCGCCCATCCCAAGGACATTTCCCCGACCGGCTGGCTCGCCCTGACGCGTCGCGTGTTCAGGGAGGTGGGGGCCGACCACGTCGGCCTCGTGGCGGCGGGATGTGCGTTCTACGGTCTGTTGGCGATCTTTCCCGGTCTCGTGGCGCTGATGGCCGTCGGCGGTCTGGTCATCGACCCCGAAACGGTCGTGGCACAGTTCGAGTCCGTTGCCAGCCTGTTGCCGGCCGAGGCCGCCTCCATCCTCCTCGATCAGGCCCGCTCGGTCGCGGGCGCGGGCAGCGGTGGTCTGGGGCTGGCGGCGCTCATCGGCATCGCGACGGCATTCTATTCGGCCAGTTCCGGGGTGGCCGCGATGATCGAGGGGCTGAACCTTGCCTATGACGTCGAGGAGAAACGCGGGTTCTTTGCCCTGCTGGGGCAGAAGTTCCTGCTGACGCTGGGGATGATCGGGGGCGCACTGCTCGTCGTTGCTCTCCTCGCGATCTTTCCCGTGGCGCTGGCGTTCGTGCCGCTGGGCGAGACGCTGTCGGGTCTGTTGTCCCTGCTGCGCTGGCCCCTGCTGTTCCTCATCGTGATCGGCGGTCTTGCGATCCTGTACCGCTATGGCCCGTCGCGCCCGACGGCACGGTGGCGCTGGATCACGCCCGGCGCCGTGATCGCGACGGCGCTCTGGCTGGTCGGCTCGATCGGCTTTGCGTTCTACGTCCGGAACTTCGGCAGCTACAACGAGACCTTCGGGGCGCTGGGCGGTGTCATCGTCCTGCTGATGTGGCTGTGGCTGTCGTCCTATATCGTCCTGCTGGGGGCCGAGTTCGACGCCGAGATCGAGGCGCAGGGCAAGCTCGATCCCGCGCCCGCCACCACCGATCCCGACGCGACCGGTTCGGACGAGCTTGCGCGGTTGCGGGCACGCGACCCGATCCCCGGCGACGAGCGGGTCGCGACCTGACCGACGTCTGAAAACGTAAGAAAGTTGCGTTCCATGCCCTGCCTGCGTCACTTTCTCCGCTGCAGGCGGTTGACGTCGGCGCGCGGGCAGGCATAAAGTCCCGCGACTCGAACAGGACCGCCTCCCATGCCGCTCGTCGTACGGATTGCCGAAAGTCAGCGCATGGGCCTCTGAGAGGTTGACCAGACAGGTTCCCATGCGCCCCCGAAGATCGGGGGCTTTTTTATGCCCGCCACCCCAGACCGCGCCAGATCAGGAACACAAGATGACCCCGCAGACCGACACCGCCCGCCGTAGCGGACATGCCCCCGCCAAGCCCGCAGGCCGGCAGATGACCGGCGCTGCGATGGTCGTGCAGGCGTTGCGCGATCAGGGCGTCGATGTCGTGTTCGGCTATCCCGGTGGCGCGGTCCTGCCGATCTATGACGAGATCTTCCAGCAAAACGACATCCGGCATGTGCTGGTGCGCCACGAACAGGGTGCGGTCCATGCGGCCGAGGGCTATGCGCGCTCGACCGGCAGGCCGGGCGTGGCGCTGGTGACGTCGGGGCCGGGGGCCACGAATGCGGTGACGGGACTGACCGACGCGCTGATGGACTCGATCCCGATCATCGTGCTGACCGGGCAGGTGCCGACGTTCATGATCGGCTCGGATGCCTTTCAGGAGGCCGATACCGTCGGCATCACCCGGCCCTGCACCAAGCACAACTGGCTGGTGAAAGAGACCGACCGCCTGTCTGGCGTGATCCACGAGGCGTTCCACGTCGCCACGTCGGGCCGTCCCGGCCCGGTGCTGGTCGACATCCCCAAGGACGTGCAGTTCGCGACCGGCGGCTATACCGAGAAGAAGGCGGTGAAGAGCCACTATCAGCCGCAGCGCAAGGGCGACATCGGGGCGATCACGGCGCTCGTCGAGGCGATCGAGAAGGCGAAACGCCCGGTGTTCTATACCGGCGGCGGCGTCATCAACTCGGGGCCTGCGGCGTCGCTCCTGCTGCGCGAACTGGTGGAGGCGACCGGCTTTCCGATCACCTCGACGCTGATGGGCCTCGGCGCCTATCCGGCGAGCGGCGAGAAGTGGCTGGGGATGCTGGGGATGCACGGCCTCTACGAGGCGAACATGGCAATGCACGACTGCGACCTGATGATCAATGTCGGCGCCCGTTTCGACGACCGGATCACCGGGCGTCTGGATGCGTTCAGCCCGAAGTCGGTGAAGGCGCACATCGACATCGACGCGAGTTCGATCAACAAGGTGATCCGCGTCGATATCCCGATCCTCGGCGACGTGGCGAGCGTCCTCGAGGATTTGCTGAACGTCTGGAAATCGCGCGGCCGCAAGGTCGACCGCGAGAGTGTCGGCAAGTGGTGGAAGAAGATCGACGACTGGCGCGGCGTGAAGTGCCTGACCTACAAGGGGTCGAAGACGGTGATCAAGCCGCAATACGCGCTCGAGCGGCTCGAGGCGCTGACGAAGGACCACGACCGCTATATCTGCACCGAGGTCGGCCAGCACCAGATGTGGGCGGCGCAATACCTGAACTTCGAGGATCCGAACCGCTGGATGACGAGCGGCGGGCTCGGGACGATGGGCTACGGGTTTCCGGCGTCGATCGGCGTGCAGATGGCGCATCCGGATGCCCTCGTCATCAACGTGGCGGGCGAGGCGTCGTGGCTGATGAACATGCAGGAACTGGGCACGGCGATGCAATACCGCCTGCCGGTCAAGCAGTTCATCCTCAACAACGAACGCCTCGGGATGGTGCGTCAGTGGCAGGAACTGTTGCATGGCGAGCGGTATTCGCAAAGCTGGTCCGAGGCGCTGCCCGATTTCGTGAAACTGGCCGAGGCGTTCGGCGCCAAGGGGATCCAGTGCAAGGATCCCGCCGGTCTGGACGATGCGATCATGGAAATGCTGGACTACCCCGGCCCGGTGATCTTCGACTGCCTCGTGGAAAAGCACGAGAACTGCTTTCCGATGATCCCCTCGGGCAAGGCGCACAACGAGATGCTGCTGGGCGACGCGAGCACCAAGGGCGCGATCGAGGCCGGCGGGGCGGTGATGGTGTGAGGCGTTCGACCGCCTGCGCGGGCGAACTTTTACAAAAAGTTCGACGACGAAGTTTTTGAAAAACTTCGTTTCCCGCGCCGTCGGCAGCGCGCCGGATCCAGCCAATGCGCCTATCGTGCCGAGAGAACGAAGAGAGAATCGAAAGAAACGCCATGCCCCCCCTGAAGATCACCAAAGGTGCGACGTCCCATTCCGCCTACAACCTGCGCGACCCGAACGAAGAGGGGATCGAGCGGCATACCCTCGCCGTTCTGGTCGAGAACGAGCCCGGTGTGCTGGCGCGGGTCATCGGCCTGTTTTCCGGGCGCGGCTATAATATCGAGAGCCTGACGGTCGCCGAAGTCGACCACGAGGGGCACCGCAGCCGGATCAACATCGTGACCTCCGGCACGCCGCACATCATCGACCAGATCATCGCGCAGCTTGGCCGGATCGTGCCGGTCTACGAGGTGCACGACCTGACGGCGGAGGGGGCCGCCGTCGAGCGGGAACTGGGGCTGTTCAAGGTGGCGGGCACGGGCGAGAAGCGGGTAGAGGCGCTGCGGCTGGCGGATATCTTTCGCGCCAATGTGGTCGATTCGACGCTCACCAGTTTCGTGTTCGAGATCACCGGGACCAGCGAGAAGCTCGACGCCTTCGCCGATCTGATGCGGCCCCTCGGCCTGATCGAACTGGCGCGTACCGGCGTCGCGGCGCTGCGGCGCGGCGAAGCGAAGATGTAGGGATGCCGGGGCGACGGCCCCCGTGATTGCGCCGGGGCGGCGGACCGTTTGAGTGCGCCGGGGCGGCGGTCCTTGTGATTGCGCCGGGGCGGCGCGGGAGGAGCGGCCGCCCCGGACACGAGGCCTAGCCGTCCGAGGGCGCGATCAGCCCGGCGGCAATGGCATCGGCCACCTCTGCGGAATCGAGGACGCCGTCACCCGAGGCATCCATCACGGTGAACCCCTCCGACGTCAGGTCGGGATAGCCCACGATCAGTTCGGCATAGCTCAACAGGCCGTCGCCGTTGGCATCGAGTGCCGCGTCGACGCCCTGTGCCGCGAGCGGCAGCGCGAGGAACCCCAGAACGGTCGCGAGTGGCAGGACGCGGGGAAAAGCCAGGGTGGTGGGACGGGAAGTCATTGCAGTCTCCTTGCTGAGATACGAAGGCAATGGTGCCTTCCGGGGCACCATTGCCGCGGCGTCCCCGCGCTGCCACGGGCGCCGGTTCGCCGCGCCGATCTGGGCCGGACACTGCCGGATAGGGCCGTCGCCGCGTGCGCCAAACCGCCCAGGTCCGGCGCTCGCCCGCCGATCGGCGACAAGTCTCCGGTGTCCGGCCCTCCGACCGGCAGGGCGCCGCCCGAACGGCATGGCTGGACGGCGCGGCCCGGCTCTGTCTTTGTAACGCTCACGCGGCGGCGATGCCCGGCGCGCTTGGACACCCGGGGGGGGGGGGACGATGGCAGGGCAGACCGACGCGGCGACGCCGCGCAAGATCATCATCGACACCGACCCGGGACAGGACGACGGCGTGGCGATCCTGCTGGCATTCGCGTCGCCCGAACTCGAGGTGCTGGGCATTACGACGGTGGCGGGCAACGTGCCGCTGCCGCTCACGTCGCGCAATGCGCGGATGGTCTGCGAACTGGCGGGGCGTCCGGACGTGGCGGTCTTTGCGGGATGCGACCGGCCCATGGCGCGGCCGCTGCGCACCGGCGAGCATGTCCATGGCAAGACCGGCCTCGACGGTGCCGACCTGCCCGAACCCGCGATGGAATTGCGCGACGGTCACGCCGTCGATTTCATCGTCGAGACGCTGCGGCGCGAACCGCCGGGCACCGTGACGCTCTGCACGCTCGCCCCGCTCACCAATATCGCCACCGCGTTCCGGCGCGCGCCCGACATCATCCCGCGCGTGGCACGGATCGTCATGATGGGCGGCGCCTATTTCGAGGTGGGCAACATCACCCCCACGGCCGAATTCAACATCTTCGTCGACCCCGAGGCGGCGAAGATCGTCGTTGGCGCCGGGTGCCCGCTGGTGATCTGCCCGCTGGATCTGACGCATCAGGTGCTGGTCACGGCACCGCGCAACGCGGCCTTTCACGCTCTGGGAACGCCGGTGGGCCGCACCATTTCGGGCTGGACCAACTTTTTCGAGCGGTTCGACCTTCAGAAATACGGCTCGGAGGGGGCGCCGCTGCACGACCCGACGGTGATCGGCTGGCTGCTGTGGCCCGACCTATTTACCGGGCGCGAGATCAACGTCGAGATCGAGACCGAAGGGGCGCTCACGCTGGGGATGATGGTCGCGGACTGGTGGCGGGTCAGCGGGCGGGCGGCGAATGCGACGTTCCTGCGCGGCATCGACGCGGAGGCGTTCTTTGCGCGCCTGACCGAGCGTCTGGGACATCTGTGACGACGGCCATCACGCTGGCGGGCATGGCGCATCTGCCGCAGGTCGGCGCGCTTGTCGCGCGGCGCCGGGCCGAGGCGACGGGCGGCGAGGCCGACGCGGTGACGGGCGAGGCGCTGGCCGAACCGCTGTTGCAGGGCGGGCCGGAGGGGGCGATCTGGCTGATCGGGCCGGATCGGGCGCCGCTGGGCTATGTCGCGGTGACGTTCGGCTGGGATTGGACGGGGGCGGTGCGGACCGCGACGGTCGAGGATGTCTATGTGCGCGACACGGTCCGGCGCCGCGGCATCGGGCGCGAGGTGCTGCACGCGGTCGCGGTCTCGCTCCGGCGCGGCGGGATCGGCGGTATCTACGCGAAGATCGCGGCGCAGGACGTTGTCGGAAAAGAGTTTTGTGTCGGATCGGGTTTTGGCGTCACGGACGGTGCGGTGACGCTGAGCGAAACCCGGTAGCCGGGGCCCTGTCGCCGGTCCTACACGCCGGTTCCCTGCAACACCCCATGCTCCATCGCATAGCGGGTGAGGCCCGCGGTCGACGAGATCCCGAGCTTGCGCCGGATGTTCTGACGGTGCGTCTCGACGGTGCGCACGGAAATCGACAGGTCCGCCGCCACGTCCTTGTTGGATTTGCCGCGCGCCAGTTGCAGAAGGATCGTCTGCTCGCGCCCGGTCAGCGGTTCGCGCCCGTCCTGCGTGCGCGGCGTCAGCGATCCCTTGGCGCCGGTGCAAAGATACCGCTCGCCCCGCATCACCGCGTCGATGGCAGTGCGGATTTCTTCGGTCGGCACGTCCTTGAGGACATAGCCCATCGCCCCGTGCGCCAGCGCGGCGCCGATATATTCCGAACTGTCGTGCATCGACAGGATCAGGATGCGGGTGTCGGGCGCGCGTTCGAGGATGATCTCGGTCGCGGGCAGGCCGCCGAGGACGGGCATGTTCAGGTCGAGCAGCACCACGTCGGGCCGCAGCGCCTCGATCCGGTCGACCGCCTCCTGTCCGTTGGTCAGGGTCGCGACCACCTCGATGTCGTCATAGGTCTCGAGGATCGCCTCGATCCCCTCGGCGACCATCGGGTGATCGTCGACCACCAGCACCCTGATCCGTTCGTCCGCCATCGTTCTTTCCTATTCCGCCGCCGTGCGCGCGCCCGACGCACTCTCGGGTTTGAGCAGGTGGCTCAGCGGCACCTGCGCCTCGATGATCGTGCCGTGGTCGGGGCCCGACCGGACCGACACGACCGTCAGCGTACCATCCAGTTGCTCTACCCGTTCGGCCATGTTGCGCAAGCCCAGACCGCCGGGCAGGGTGCCGCGCCCGTCGCGGTCGGCGCGCTGGGGGGGCCAGTGCATGCCGTTGCCGTCGTCGGCGATCCGCAGCACGCCGCCCGACCGGTGCCCGCGCAGCGTCATCGTCACCGTGCCGGCGCCCGAATGCCGCTCGATGTTGGTCAGCGCCTCCTGCGCGATCCGGTAGAGGGCGATCCGCGCCTCGGGATCGAGGCGGTTGCGGAACACGACGGTCCTGAAATCGACGGCGATCCCGGTGCGCGCCGCGAAATCGTCGGTCAGCGCCTGCAAGGCAGGCCCGAGGCCGAGGTCGTCGAGGACGCCCGGCCGCAGGTCGCGGCTGATCCGCCGCACCTCCTGGATGGCGCCGCCGAGGCTGGCGATGCCTTTGCTCAGGCTCTCGCCCATCCGGGCGTCGCCCTTGTCGAACCGGCGCCGCGCGAGTTCGAAGGTATAGCGCGCGCCGACGAGGATCTGACTGATTCCGTCGTGCAGTTCGCGCGCGACGCGGCCCCGTTCCTCCTCCTGGGTGTCGATCACCCGCTGGGTCAGCGCCTTGAGCTTGGCATCCGCCAGCCGCCGTTCGCGCAGGTTGAGCGCGAGGCCCGAGAGGAACACCAGCACCACCGCCAGCGTCGCGATCGACAGGATATAGAGGGTCGTGCGCCGGATCCGCGCCTCGACCTCGGCGCGCGCTGTCGCCACGGTTTCCAGCACGTCGTCGATGAAGATGCCGGTGCCGACCGCCCAGCGCCAGTCCTGCAACCCCGAAACATAGACGATCATCCGCCCCAGTTCGCCCGTCGTGGGCTTGGGCCAGTCGAACGAATGATAGCCCGACCCGGACCGCGCGATGCGGATCAGTTCGTCGGTGATCGGGATGCCCGACGGGTCGGTGAGGCCGGACCAGTTGCGGTTGATGAGGTCGGTCTGGCGCGGCGCGACGAGGTTGGTGCCGTCGTAGTCGAAGACGAAGAAATAGCCGTCCTGCCCATAGAGCATCGCCGCGAGGATCCGCGTCACCTCGAGTTTCGCCTGTTCGTCGTCGGGCCCCGCGCGGCCATAGATGTTGACGAAGGCGGTGCGGGCGATGGCGATGTAGTTGCGCAGCTCGGCGCGCTTGGCCTCGATCAGTTGCGCCTCCAGTGCCGCGATCTCACGCTGTGCAAGGGCGCGGCTCTGGTTCTCGACGACGAAGGCGATGAGGGCCACGGCAAGGATCAGGGGCACCGTCGCCAGCAGGAACACCTTCTGGCGGTAGCTGGGGGAGAGGAAGGGCAGGCGGCGCATGGGACAACTCACTAGGCCAGAATCGGGCCGCGCCGCCAGCGGCATCGGCCGCGAATCGCGGCGGCGGACCGGAGCGATGCGGCGCAGGTCGCCCGCGAAAGACCCAATTCCGCGTCGCCGTGCCGAAAGTTGGCGCAAAATACGTAGTAGTCGGTATGTCCCCGCGCCCGTCCTGCGCCTAGAGTGCGTCCACTGAAACGAGCCGCCTCGGGAGAGGGGCGGCCGGGATTTCCTTGGGAGGATACCTTACATGGACCGTCGTTCATTCCTGAAAACGTCCGCCATCGGCGGCACCGCCGCCGCCGCCAGCACGCTGGCCGCCCCCGTCTATGCGCAGGGCAACCGCACGCTGACGCTCGTGACCACGTGGGGCCGCGGCCTTGCCGGTGTGCACGACAGTGCGCAGCGGTGCGCCGACATCATCACCGAGATGACCGACGGCCAGTTGACCGTCGACCTCAAGGCCGCGGGCGAACTCGTCGGCGCGTTCGAGGTGTTCGACGCCGTGACCTCCGGTCAGGCCGACATGTATCACGGGGCGGATTACTACTTCATCAACCAGCACCCGGGGTACGCCTTCTTTACCTCCGTGCCGTTCGGGATGACGGCGCAGGAACTGGCGAACTGGTACTATTACGGTGGCGGTTCCGAGTTCCATGACGAGCTGGGCCAGATCTTCGGTCTGAAATCCTTCCTCGGCGGCAATACCGGCGCGCAGTCGGGCGGCTGGTTCGCCCGCGAGATCACCGGCCCCGAGGATTTCCAGGGCCTGAAATTCCGTATGCCGGGTCTGGGTGGCGAGGCGCTGGGTCGGATGGGGGCATCCGTGCAGAACCTGCCGGGTGCCGAGGTCTATCAGGCGCTGGCGTCGGGGGCGATCGACGGCACCGAGTGGATCGGTCCGTGGGCGGACGAGAAGGCCGGTTTCCAGGAAATCACCAAGTTCTACTACACCGCCGGTTTCCACGAGCCGGGTGCCGGTCTCTCGCTCGCCTTCAACCGCGACGTCTTCGAGAGCTTTACCCCGACGCAGCAGAAGATTTGCGAGATCGCGGCGGGCAATGGCCACCAGGACAACCTGGCGCAGTTCATGTCCGAGAACGGCGCCGCCCTCCAGCGGCTTCAGGCCGGTGGCGTGACGGTCCTCGAGTTCCCGGACACGGTCTGGGACGCGATGGGCGTCGCCGCCAAGGAGACGATGGACCAGTATCGCGGCGACGAGATCTATGACCGCATCATCGAGAGCCATGACGCCTCGCTGCGTTCGTCCTCGGGGTGGATCCAGCGGTCCGAAGGTGTCTACCGCAACCAGCGCGACCGCATCCTCGGCTGATCCGGCGCGTGCGCCTTTTCGCGGTCCCCGCCACAGGGCAGGGGCCGCGTCCGGGCGTTCCGATCCACCCAATGCCTCTGACCTGAAACTTCTGCGGAAGGGATCGCCTCATGGACGGAGATGACGCTGGCCCGGGGTTCTGGGCAGCCTATGACAATGCCTTTACCCGCTGGCTCGGCTGGCAGCAGGCCGACCGCTCGCCGGACCTCTATGCCGACGCCGCCTTTCGCGACAGCGCCGCAGGTCTGATCGACGCGCTGCCGGACGTCGACCTCGGCGCGGGCGAAGAGGCCATCGTGACCCGTCTGCTCGCCGGGGAAACCGTGCCACCGGCGGACGCGATGCCCTACATCGTGTCGCCCGCAATCCCCGAGGGTGCCACGCCCGAGGATATCGAGGCGCTTCTGGCAACTGCCGCCGACGCGCGGATCGAGGATTTGCAGGCCATCGCCGACATGGTGCCGCAGGCGGACGTGGATGCCGCCGCCGGCGCCGCGCAGGCGGCCGGCGACGCCTATGCCGCACATCTCGCCGAGGGCGCGAACCCGGTCGTATGGTTCCTCTCCAACCTTCTGGAATCGCTTTACAACATCGCCTTTGCCGTCACCCATCCGGGGATGTGGCTCGACTGGTCCGATCCGGTCGCGATGATGCGCTTCATCTACTACGGCGCCTCGGTCGAACTGATGTTCGCCCTGCTGCTGCTCGCCCTCGTCCTGACGACTTTGGGCATGGTCTGGAACGGCATGATGTGGTCCATGGTGCGCGGCCTCGAGGGGGTCGCCAACACCATCGGGCGGATCGCCGCCTGGGCCGGGTTCATCATGGTGATCCAGCAGATCGTCATCATCTTCATGCAGCGCGTCTTTGCCGTCGCCGAACTGTCGTTCGGGTTCGGCATGACGGCGAGCTTTCCGATTTCGTGGTGGAGCGAGGAACTGAAGCTCTACAACGCCATCGTGGTGACGCTCTGCATCGCCTGGACCTTCGTGCAGGGCGGCCACGTGCGCGTCGATCTGGTGTATTCCAAGGTCTCGTTCGGCGCCAAACGGGTGATCGACATGATGGGCGCGCTGTTCTTCATGATCCCCGCCGGGCTGCTGATCTGGCTCTATGCGTGGTTCTTTCTGTGGCGCAACCTCGTGGTGCCGAACCCTTCGGCGTCCGACCGCCTCGAGCAGTTGCTGAACAAGGCGCGCGCGCTGCGCTGGAACGTCGAGACCATTGGCTTCTCGCCCAACGGGTTCAACGCCTACTTCCTGTTCAAGGTGCTGCTGCTGATCTTCACGGCGATGATGATGCTTCAGGCACTGGCGTTCTTCTGGCGCAGCTACCTCGAATGGCGCGAGGGGCCGGCGTCCGAGGGCAAGTATCTGGACCGCGATCCGATCGACGACGAGGTGGCAGAGATCGCCACCGCAGCGCATTAGCCCGGAAGGTTACTTTATGTTCTTCGGTCTCGATGGCGTCGAAGTCGGTCTGATCATCGTCTTTCTGTGCCTCTTCGGCGCGATCCTGTCGGGCTTTCCGGTGGCCTTCGCCATCGCGGGCGCGGCCGTGGTGTCGTTCACGATCATCGCCCTTCTCGACGGCAACGGCTGGCTGATCCATCAGGCGATGGACACCTCGTCCGAGGCGTTCCACGCGCTGACGGCGCAGGGGGTGCGACCGCTCGACATCACGATCTTCCGCTATCCCGAGATGCCGCGCGTCGAGGTGCCGGTGTTCCCCGAGGGGTGGGAGCAGGCGCTCGACCGCAACCTCGGGTTCATCGTCAACCGCATCAACGAGCGGGTGCTGGCGGGGGCCAGTATCGAGACGCTGCTGGCGGTCCTGATGTTCGTGATGATGGGCATCATGTTGGAGCGGAGCCGCATCGCCGACGACCTGCTGACGACGATGGCCCGCGTGTTCGGGCCGCTGCCCGGCGGTCTTGCCGTGTCGATCGTCGTCGTGGGCGCGTTCCTTGCGGCCTCGACGGGCATCGTCGGCGCCACGGTCGTGACCATGGGCCTGCTGGCGCTGCCGACGATGCTCAAGAACAACTATTCGCCCGAACTCGCCACCGGCGTGATCGCCGCGTCGGGCACTCTGGGGCAGATCATTCCGCCCTCGATCGTCATCGTGCTGCTCGGCACGCTGGCGGGCGACATCTTCTCGACGGCGCAGGAGGAACGGGCGCGGTCTGTCGGCTGTTCGGACGCGCTCACCTATCTGGGCGAGCCTGCGGTGGTGTCGGTCGGCACGCTGTTTCAGGCGGCCCTGCTGCCCGGCATCTTTCTGGCGTTCCTCTATGCCGCCTATGCGTTCGGCTATGCGATGCTCTATCCGCACAAGGCGCCTGCGGTGGCGATGGCGGGCAGGACGGGCGAGGCGACGACGCGCAACGAGAAGCTGACGTGGTTCCTTGCCGCACCGATCCTGCTTATCGGCGGGCTGATCGTGGCGCTGGAGACGGGGCTCGTCGGCTCGCAGGACGTGACCGTCGACAGCTATAGCCAGGCCAGCGAGGGGGCGTCGCTGCGCACCAACGTCTCTGCCGAGTGCCAGGCCGCGATGATCGACCTGCACGGCCAGACGGCCTGGGACGCGGCGATCGCCGAACAGCAGGCCATCGCGGACGCGGGCGGCGGCACCGCCTCGCGGCTGCTGACCGCAGAAGAGCGGTCGGTGCTGCGCGCGGAGCGGATCGCGGACGCGCCGCCGATCGGGACCGGGGTCGCGATCTTCCTGCTGCTCTTCGCGCTGGTCCTGACGACGGCGCGCGGCGTGTCGCCCACGGCGTCGCCGGTCCTGCTGGCGGTGGGGGCGGCTGGTGTCGCGCTGGCGCTGCTGGCGGACGCGGTCCTGATCTCGCCCGTCACCTCGGCGGGGGCGACAACGCTGATCCTCGCGGTGCCGGTGGCGTTCGTGTTGCTGGGATCGCGCTACGGCGCGGGGCTCTTGGGGCGCAGCGAACTCCTGCGGGTGGTGTTTCCGCCGCTGGTGCTGATCGTCGCGGTGCTCGGCTCGATCCTCGGCGGGATCACGAACCCGACACCGGCCGCGGCACTCGGTGCCGGTGGCGCCATCATGCTGGCCGCCTATCGCAAGCTGCGCGAGAAGGGCGGATCGGGGGCGATCATCCTGTGGTCGACCGGCGCCATCGCGGTGATGCTGCTGATCGGCGTCAACTTCGACCTGCGGATCGGCGCGGAGGTGGTCAGCGTCGAAAGCTGGATCGCCTTCCTCGCCGCCTTTGCCGCCTTCCTCTTTGCGATGTTCGGCCTGTTCTATGCCTGCATCGTGCTGTTCTTCGGCGGCGTCCTGCGGCCCGTGGTGCGCGAGACGGCGAAGGTCACGGCGATGGTCTTTGCGATCCTGATCGGTTCGCAACTCCTCAATCTCGTGCTCATCTCCTTTGGCGGGGAATACTATATCCAGGACTTCCTCAAGAGTTTCGACAACGAGTGGACGGTGTTCCTGCTCGTCATGCTGATCCTCTTCGTGCTGGGTTTCGTGCTCGATTTCCTCGAGATCATCTATATCGTCGTGCCGATCGTCGGCCCGGTCATCTATGGCGGCACGCTGGACCCTGCGTGGGTGACGATCATGATCGCGGTGAACCTGCAAACCTCGTTCCTGACGCCGCCGTTCGGGTTCGCGCTGTTCTATCTGCGCGGCGTGGCGCCGGCAGAGGTGACGACCGGCCATATCTATCGCGGTGTCGTGCCCTTCGTCGTCATTCAGGTGATCGGGCTTGTGATCCTGGCGCTGGTGCCGGGGATCGTGACGATCGTGCCGAATTTGCTCGGCGGGTAGAGGGCCGGGAGAAGCGGGGCAGACGTGCCCATCCTGCGGGGTGGTCATCGTTCGCTGCCGCCACCTGCGCGACAAGTGCCGGGCCGATGGGGAAAAACTCCATCCTACGGGATGGCGACAGGTTCCGCAGGGTGGGCTCTCACGCCATCGTTCGCCCTTCAGGCGAGTTGCAACAGATCCCAGCGGTTCCCGAACGGATCGCGCCAGACGGCGACCGAGCCGTAGGGCTCGTGGCGGGGTTCCTCGAGGAAGTCGACGCCCGCCGCCTGCATCCGCGCGTGGTCGGCGGCGAAATCCGTGCTGGCGAGAAAGAAGCCGACCCGGCCGCCGGTCTGGTTGCCGATTGCCGCCGTCTGTTGCGCGCCGCTGGCCTGTGCCAGCACCAGCGCCGTCTGCCCGCCCGCAGGCCGCACCATCACCCAGCGTTTGCCGCCGCCCTGATCCGCGTCGGCGACCAGATCGAAGCCGAGGACACCGACATAGAACGCGATGGCCGCGTCATAATCGGGCACCACGAGGGTGACGGCATGCAGGTGCATCAGGGTTTGGCCGGACCGGGGTCGCCGGTGGCAAGGCGCGTCGGGCGCGTGTCGGGCAGGGATATCCGGGCCACCTGCTCGGCGATCGGGTCGACCGACAGCGGATGGATTTCCGCCGAATAGCTGCCGGGGTCGCCGATCGGTGCCCATTCGCGGCGGCGGTAAACCTCGACGCCCTTGAAGTTCGCCTTGTAGTCCATCTTCGGACTGCCCGGCACCCAATAGCCGAGGTAGACATACGGCAGGCCCATCTCGCGGGCGATGCGGATGTGGTCGAGGATCACGAAGGTGCCGAGCGACAGGCGGTCCGCGTCCGGTTCGAAGAACGAATAGACCATGCTGAGGCCGTCATCGAGGATGTCGGTCAGGCACACCGCCCGCAGGCCGCCGCGCGGCCCGTCGGGATCGTCCGGGGCCAGATATTCGATCAGGCGCGACCGGATCGGCGTCTCCTCGACCATCGCCGCGAACTCGAACAGATCCATGTCGGCCATCCCGCCCGTCGCGTGGCGGCTGTCGAGATAGTCGCGAAACAGCGCGAACTGCTCTTCCGTGGCCCAGGGCGAGGTCGCGCGGCGCGTGAGGGGGGCGTTGCGTTTCAGGACGCGGCTCTGGCTGCGCGTCGGCGAAAAGGCGCGCACGTCGATACGGGCGGACATGCAGGCCGAACATTCGGCGCAGGACGGACGGTAGAGCACGTTCTGGCTGCGCCGGAATCCCTGCTTGGACAGCGCGTCGTTCAAGCGCTCGGCCTGCTCGCCCTGCAACGCGGTGAACAGCTTCCGCTCCATCCGCCCCTCGAGATAGGGGCAGGGCTGTGGCGCCGTCACATAGAATTGCGGTGCGAGGGGCAGGGTATGGCGCATCGGGGTCCGGATATGACGGGGCGGGCGAGGCGGGGCGGAACGAAACCTGCGCCCTGGCGTGCCCCCCGGCGCCAGCACTGCGCCGAAGGTTAGCGTTCCAAATGCGCTCCGCCAACCCCCCGGTTGTGCCGGGTGCGGATTCAATTCGACGCATCTTGCCGCAGCCCCGTTTCGGGGGGGGCGACGCAGAACGGGCGCCCCTCTTGGGGCGCCCGCAGGGTTGGCACAGTCAAAGCGGTCGCGGTGTCAGTCGGCGGGCCGCATCGGTCCGGGCGTCCAGCCGCCGCGGCTGTCGCGGTCGTCCCCGGGGCCGTCGTCCGGGGTGCTGCGGCTCTCGGTTTCGGATCCCGCCGAGCGGGCGCGGTCGTCCATGAACTGGTCGAACTCGGCCTTGTCCTTGGCCTCGCGCAACCGCTCGAGGAAGGCCTCGAAGCTGCCCTGCTCTTCCTCGAGGCGGCGCAGCGTCGCTGCCTTGTAGGCGTCGAAGGCGCCGTTGCCCGAGGGGCGCATCGCGGCGCGGGCGGTCGCGGCCATCGCGTGGCCATGGCGGTGACGTGCGGAACGGCAGGACGAGGAAAACATGCGCTTGCTCCAGATTGCATAGAACAGAAGGAAGAGGCCGATGGGCCAGAAGAGGACGAAGCCGAGGATCGTCGCGACGATCCAGGCGCCGCGGCCGCGGTCGTCGAGCCAGCCCTCGCCGCGGGCGAACATGCCGCGGAAATCGGGGCCGCGGCCCTCGTGATGGTCGTGCCGCGCGCTGCGGTCCCAGCGGTCCGGGCCGCCGCGGGGGCCGCGCATCGGGCCGGACGGGGGGTCGATATCGGTGGTGGTCATTGGGGTCGTCCTTTCGGTGGGGTGATGTTTATGCCGTTCACATCCCCAATATCGTCATGGCCGGGGAACGGATCAAGTCCCTATGTGAATCTTTTTCACATAGGCGTGCGAGGTCGTTGATTCTGGCGGAATTCGGAGCGGACGTCGTCGATCGGGCGAAGGCGCCGGTTCCGACGGACCGGAAGCGCCGAGAGGAATTGCCGTCATTTCGGTCGCATGGTCTCGGCCCATGTTCCGCGAGCACCGAATGGGTGCGACCCTGCCTGGCGTCGATTGACCGCGCCCGCACGCGCGCCCATGGTCTGCGCATGTCCGTCACCCCGCCTTCGACGTCGCTCGCCTCCCGCCTCACCCGCGCGCCGACCCCCTTCGCCGCCGATCAGGGGGCCGAGGCCGCGGCGACGCTGGGCGTCACCGGTTCCCTCGCCGACCTGATCGCCGGGGCCGCCGGGTGCAGTCCCTATCTGGCGGGCCTGATCGGTCGCGAGGCAGACTGGCTGCGCGGCGCCGTCGACGACCCGGAGGCCGCGACCGAGGCCTGTCTCGCGGCCCTTCCCGGCACGCCGCTCGCCGATCTGCCGTGTCGTCCTGCGGCAGGCCAAGCGGCGCATCGCGCTGCTCGCGGCCCTCGCCGATCTGGGGGGTGTCTGGCCGCTCGAGACCCTGACCGAGGTTCTGACCCGCCTTGCCGATACCGCGATTTCCGCCGCGCTCGAGCCGCTCGTTGCGGCCGAGATCGCGCGTGGCAGGCTCCCCGGTCTGGTGCCCGCCGACGCCGCGAGCGGCGGGCGGGATGGCGGTCCTCGCCATGGGCAAGATGGGCGCGTTCGAGCTGAATTATTCCTCGGACATCGACCTGATCTGCCTGTTCGACGAGACCCGGTTCGGGCCGGACGACATCGCCGACGCGCGCGCGGCCTTTGTCCGGGTGACGCGGAAGACTGGCGGCCCTCCTGTCGGAGGTGACGGCGGACGGCTATGTCTTTCGCACCGATCTGCGGCTGCGCCCGGACGCCAGCGTCACGCCGGTCTGCCTGTCGATGGCCGCCGCCGAGAGCTATTACGAAAGCGTCGGACGGACCTGGGAACGTGCCGCCTATATCAAGGCGCGTGCCTGCGCGGGCGACATTGCAGCGGGCGAGCGGTTTCTGGCGGCGCTGCGGCCCTTCGTCTGGCGGCGGCACCTCGACTTTGCGGCGATCGAGGACGCGCACGACATGCGGCTGCGGATCCGCGCGCACAAGGGGCTGGTCCAGTCGAAAGGCAGCGCGCTGCGGCTCGAGGGGCATAACCTGAAACTCGGACGCGGCGGCATCCGCGAGATCGAGTTCTTTACCCAGACCCGCCAGCTCATCGCGGGGGGCCGCGATCCCGGCCTGCGGCAGCGCGGCACGGTGGCGGGACTGGGCGCGCTGGCGCAGGCGGGATGGATCGGGGCGGAGGTGGCGGCGGGGCTGACCGATCACTACCGCGCGCACCGCGAGATCGAGCACCGGTTGCAGATGATCCATGACGCACAGACCCAGGAGTTGCCCGCGACGCCCGAGGGGGTCGCGCGCCTCGCGGCGTTCATGGGCACCGATGCGGTGTCGCTGCGGCGCGACCTGACCCGCCGGATCGAGGCGGTGGACGCCCTGACCGAGGATTTCTTTGCCCCGGCCGATGTGCCGGGCCCGCCCGCTGCCGACCTCTTCGGCGCCGAGGTCATGGCCCGCTGGCGCAGCTATCCCGCGCTGCGGTCCGAGCGGGCCGTGGCGATCTTTCGCCGCCTGCGCCCCGACCTTGCGCGCAGGCTTGCCGCCGCACCGCGACCCGAAGAGGCGCTGGCGACGTTCGATGCCTTCCTCGCCGGTCTGCCCGCCGGGGTGCAGCTCTTTTCGCTGTTCGAGGCGAACCCGGCGCTGACGCAACTCATCGTCGATATCGCGGCCACGGCCCCGGCACTCGCGTCCTATCTCTCGCGCAATGCGGGCGTCTTCGACGCGGTGATCGGCGGCGGGTTCTTTGCCGATTGGCCCGGGAGGGCGGCATTGCGCGACGATCTCGACGCGGTGCTGGCGCGGGCGGGCGATACCGAGGCGCAGCTCGACGCGGCGCGGCGCTGGCAGAAGGACTGGCATTTCCGGATCGGCGTGCACCATCTGCGCGGTCTGATCGACGGTGCCGCCGCGGGGCAGCACTACGCCGATCTGGCAGAGGCCGTGGTGGCGGGCCTGTGGCCGGTCGCCGTGGCGCAGGTCAGCGCCCGGCACGGGCCGCCGCCGGGACGCGGGGCGGCGGTGCTGGCGATGGGATCGCTGGGCGCGGGGCGGCTCAATGCCGGGTCGGACCTCGATCTTATCGTCATCTACGATGCCGATGGCGTCGATGCGTCAGAGGGCAAAAGACCAATCGCCCCAACGCCCTATTACGCGAAACTCACGCAGTTTCTGATAACGGCGCTGACGGCACCGACGGCGGAAGGCAAGCTCTACGAGGTCGACATGCGGCTGCGCCCCTCGGGGCGGCAGGGGCCGGTCGCGACCTCGATCGCGGCCTTTGCCAGCTATCAGCGGACCGCGGCCTGGACCTGGGAGCATCTGGCCCTGACCCGCGCGCACACGGTCGCCGGCGATGCGGGCATCCGCGCCGATCTCGAGGCGTTGCGTGCCGATATCCTGCGCGAGAAGTCTGCGGGAACGACGATCCGCGCCGATGTGGCCGACATGCGGGCCCGGATCCACGCCGCCCGCCCCGGGGGCGGCATCTGGGAGGCGAAGGCGGGACCGGGGCACCTTCAGGACGTGGAACTGGCGGCGACCATGCTGGCGCTCTGCGCCGGGACGCCGGTGCGCGACGTGCCGGGCCAGATCGCGGCGGGTGTCGCGGATGGCCTCGTGGGCGTCGCGGACGGGGAGGCGCTCGGGGCCGCACACGCGCTTTGTTCTGCCTTGCAGACCGCTGCGCGGCTGCTGAGTGGCGAGAGCGTCGATCCGGCGACGCTTGGCGCGGGGGGCTGCGCCCTCGTGCTGCGCGATTGCGACATGGCGGACGGCGCGGCGCTCGAACGGGAACTGGCGACGCGAACGGCCCGCGCGGCGGAGGTGATCGACCGGCTGTTGAAGGACACGTGATGAAGGGCGACGCGACCGACCCCAAGGCCCTGATCCGTGAGGCCTTTGCCATCGACGGCATCACCGCGCCGGAGTGCCGGTCGATCCTGCTCGACTGGGCGCTGTCGGTGCCGGTGGGGGCGGACAGCCGCGCGCTTATCGCGGACCTGCTGGCGCAATACGCCGGTGAGGCGGCGGACCATCCGATGACGCTGACCCTGCGCGAGGGCCTGGGGGCGGCGGAGGCGCCGCGCCGGCGCGGCGGCCGGGCGGGGCGCGTGAAGGACTGAGCCCGGCGCCCTTGGCGAGCCTGAGCCTCCGGCGGAGGTATTTCGGGCAAGAAAAAGCCGCGGGGTCAGGCGCCTGCGGCGGCGGCGTGGCCGTTTCCGGCGAACTACAGGCAGGTGGCGATGTCGGGTGCGGTCAGGTGGCGCCTCCGGCTGTTGCGGCACCTATCGTGGCAGGGCCGCGGCCTCTCTGGCAAGGGTCTCGATCCCCTCCCAGTCGCCGGCTGCGACCATCTCGGCGGGCGCGACCCACGAGCCGCCGACGCAGAGCACGTTCGGCAGGGCGAGGTAGTCGCGGGCATTCTTCAGCGAGATGCCGCCGGTCGGGCAGAACCGCATCTGCGGCAGCGGCGCGCCGATGCCCTTCAGTGCGGGCACGCCACCGTTGACTTCGGCGGGAAAGAACTTGCCCACGGTATAGCCGCGTTCCAGCAGGGCCATGACGTCGGACGGCGTCGAGGTGCCCGCAAGCAATGGCAGGTCGTTGGCCTCGCAGGCGTCGAGCAGGCGGGGCGTCGCACCGGGCGAGACGCCGAAGGAGGCGCCCGCGGCCTTGGCGGCCTCGACGTCCTTTTCGGTGAGCAGCGTGCCCGCGCCGACGACGCCGCCCGCGACCTTTGCCATCTCGGCGATCACTTCGAGAGCGGCAGGCGTGCGCAGCGTCACCTCGAGGGCGGGCAGGCCGCCGGCGACGAGCGCGCGGGCGAGGCCCTCGGCGCGGGCGGGGTCGTGGACGACGAGGACCGGGATCACGGGGGCGAGGGCACAGACCTGCGCGCAGAGGTCAGAGGCGTGTTCGGGGGTCATGGGCGATGTCCTATTGGGGCGTGTGGGGCAGGTGGGGGAGCCTCCGGCGGGAGTTGTTACGGCAACGTGAACGGGGGTGGCGCGTCAGAGGATCGTGGCGGCGCCGGTGGCGGCGAGGCCGACATTTTGGCGGAAGACCTCGAAGAGTTCGCGGCCGACGCCGTTGCCGTTGTGCGCCAGATCGGGAGTGGCGGCGGTGCGGCCCGCGAGGTCGGTCAGGCAGGTCAGCGTGCCGGTGGTGGCATCGAGGCGCAGGATGTCGCCGTCGCGCAAGAGCGCCAGCGGGCCGTCATCCGCGGCCTCGGGGCAGAGGTGGATCGCGGCGGGCACCTTACCGCTCGCGCCCGACATCCGGCCATCGGTGACGAGTGCCACCTTGAGGCCGCGGTCGAGCAGGACCGAGAGGGTGGGCGTGAGCGAGTGCAGTTCGGGCATGCCGTTGGCGCGCGGGCCCTGGAAGCGGACGACGACGATGGTGTCCTCGGTGAACTCACCCGCCTTGAATGCCGCCTTCACGTCCGCCTGATCGTGAAAGATGCGGATGGGCGCCTCGACGATGTGGTTCTCTTCCTTGACCGCCGAGGTCTTGATGACGGCGCGGCCGAGGTTGCCCGAGAGCTGCACGAGGCCGCCGTGGGCGTTGAACGGGTCCGAGACGGGGCGCACGATCTTGTCGTTCTGGCTGACAGTCGGGCCGGGGCGATAGGCGAAGGTGCCGCCGTCGAGGAACGGTTCCTGCGCGTAGTGGTCGAGGCCGGCGCCCGCCACGGTCTTGACGTCCGCGTGCAGCAGCCCCGCGTCGAGGAGCTGACCGATGAGGTAGCCGAGGCCGCCCGCCGCGTGGAAGTGGTTCACGTCCGCCAGACCGTTGGGATAGACCTTCGCCATCTGCGGCACGATCCCGGACAGGGCGGCGAAATCCTCGAGGTCGAGGATCACGCCCGCCGCGCGCGCCATGGCGGGCAGGTGCAGGACGAGGTTGGTCGACCCGCCCGTCGCCATCAGGCCGACGATGCCGTTCACGAAGGCGCGTTCGTCGAGGATGTCGGAGACGGGGGTGAACTCGTTGCCGAGCGCGGTGATCGAGAGCGCGCGTTTCACGGCCTCGGCGGTCAGCGCGTCGCGCAGGGGCGTGCCGGGATTGACGAAGGAGGAACCGGGCAGGTGCAGGCCCATGAACTCCATCAGCATCTGGTTGGAGTTGGCGGTGCCGTAGAAGGTGCAGGTGCCCGAGCCGTGGTAGCTCGCCATTTCGGCGGCCATGAGGTCGGCGCGGCCGATCTTGCCTGCCGCGAACTCCATGCGCACCTTGGCCTTTTCGTCGTTCGGCAGGCCGCTGGTCATCGGCCCCGCCGGAATGAAGATGCCGGGGATGTAGCCGAAGGTGGCGGCGGCCATCACCAGACCCGGCACGATCTTGTCGCAGACGCCGAGGTAGGCCACGGCATCGAAGGTGTTGTGCGACAGGCCCACGGCGGTGGCGAGGGCGATCACGTCGCGCGAGAAGAGCGAGAGTTCCATGCCGGTCTGGCCCTGCGTGACGCCGTCGCACATCGCCGGCACGCCGCCCGCGACCTGTGCGGTGGCGCCGACGCTGCGGGCCGTGGCGCGGATCAGATCGGGGTAGGTCTCGAACGGCTGATGCGCCGAGAGCATGTCGTTGTAGGCGGTGATGATGCCGAGGTTCGGTGCCTGTTCGGCGACGAGTGCGTCCTTGTCCGCGCCCATCGCCGCATAGGCGTGGGCCTGATTGCCGCAGGCCAGATGGCCGCGGCGCGGACCGGATGCGGCGGCAGCGGCCATCCGGTCGAGGTAGATGCGGCGCGGCCCCTCGGAGCGGGTGCGGATGCGGTCGGTGATCGCGACGAGAGCGGGGTGCAGGGGCATCGGGGAACCTCGTGATCGGATGGGACGGCAGCGCGGCATATGTGCAGGTGCATTATCACGTGGTGTTAGCGCTAACAACCGCAGGATGCCGGCCAATTTCGTGCCGTTTTGGCAACAATGCCAGCGCGGTCGCCTCATTTCATCACAATTTTGCCCTTTTTTGCAGGCAACGAGAAGGGGCAGGTGCGCAGATCGGTGCCGCAAAGAGGCGACGCACGAAGGGAAACGACCATGACGATCCGACCTCTCAGACCGAACCTGGCCCGATCTCTGGCGGCCACCACGGTTCTGGCCCTTGGCCTTGGCGCCTGTGCACCGGTCGAAACCTCGTCGCGCAACGTGAGCCTCGACACCCCCCTGCTCGGGGCAAGCGCCCAGGTGGCGACGCGCGACTATACCCTGACCGAGGTGCGGGCCACGGCCAGCCGCGACCTGCGCGTGTCCGAGCGCAACGGCTATTACCCCTTTGCCCAGATCGTCTGGCGCGGCGATCCGATCGGCGACCGATATGCCCAGATCGAGACCCTGTTCGAGACCGCAGGCGCGCGCGCCGCGACCGACCTTGTTGGCGCGCGGCCGGTCGTCGCCCTCGTGCAGGTGGCGCGGTTCCATGGCGTGACCGAGCGCACACGCTATTCGGTGGGCGGCGTCTACAACGTCGAGTTCCAGCTTTCGATCGTCGATGCCGAAACCGGTGAGGTGATCGAGGCGCCCCGCATGATCACCGCCAATCTGCCCGCCCCCGGCGGAGAGGCGGCGGTGAGGCTCGAACAATCGGGCCAGACAGAGCGGGTGCGCATCCTCGACTTCCTCACCTTCGTGCTGACCCGCGAAATCGGGCCGGCGCGGGCGCCGGGGGCACCCGAGCCACTCGATATCTGACACAACCCTGGCGCGCATTACCCCTTCACGGATGGTGAATATGCGGCTAGGTTCGGCCGCATGGATATGCTCGTCACCGATGTCTGCGTTCCGTACCCCCGCGTTCGCCTTGGCCCCAGGGCCGGGGCGCAGGCGATCCGGCACGGGTTTCCCTGGGTCTGGACCAGCGAACTGGCGATGGACCGCGCGACGCTCGCGCTGACGCCGGGGTCGATTGCGGTCCTCGAGGATACCGACGGCGCCGAACTTGGTGTGGTCACGGTCAATTCCGCGTCCAAGATCGGCGCCCGGATGCTCGACCCCGATCCCGCGGCGATCATCGATCAGGGCTGGTTCGAGGCGAAGTTCGCGGCCGCCCTCGCCGTGCGGGCGCGCCTCTTTGCCGCACCCTATTACCGCCTGATCCATGCCGAGGCGGACGGCCTGCCGGGCGTGATCGTCGACCGGTTCGGCGACGTGGCGGTGATCCAGCCCAATGCCGCCTGGTCCGAGGCGCTGATCGAACCGCTGATCGCGGCGCTGGTCGCGGTGACGGGCGTCGGCACGATCATCAAGAACGGGACGGGCAGGGCGCGCAAGCTCGAGGGTCTGGCCGAAGAGACCGCGGTGGTGCGCGGCACTGCGCCCGAGGCGCCGGTCCCGGTGCCGATGAACGGGGCGATCTACATGGCCGATGTGGTCGGCGGCCAGAAGACGGGGCTGTTCTATGACCAGCGCCCGAACCATGCCTTCGCAGCCGGGATCGCCGATGGGGCGCGTGTCCTCGATGTGTTCTGCCATGTCGGCGGTTTCGGCCTTGCCGCGATTGCGGGCGGGGCCGCCTCGGCGCTGCTCGTCGACGGGTCGGCGCGGGCACTGGAGCTGGCCCTTGAGGGGGCGGCGGCGATGGGCGCTGGCGACAGGGTCTCGGCGCGCAAGGGCGACGCATTCGCGGTGCTGACCGATCTGGGCACCGAAGGCGCTGTCTTCGATCTGGTGATCTGCGATCCGCCCGCCTTTGCCCCCTCGCGCAAGGCGCGTGATGCGGGACTGCGGGCCTATGAACGGGTGGCGCGGCTGGCCGCACCGCTGGTGGCACCGGGGGGTGTGCTGATCCTGTGTTCGTGCAGCCATGCCGCCGACCTCTCGGCGTTCCGCACCGCCTCGGCACGGGGCATCGCCAAGGCGGGGCGCCGGGCGGCGATCCTCTATACCGGGTTCGCCGGGCCGGACCATCCGGTGCTGCCGCAGCTTGCCGAAGGCGGCTATCTCAAGACCCTCGCCTTTCAGTTGTGACGCAGGCGCCATGCGGCTGACGCTCGACGCCTGCGTCCTCTATCCGACCGTGATGCGCGAGATGCTGCTGGGCTGCGCCGCCGAGGGGCTGTTCGCGCCGCGCTGGTCGGCGCGGATCCTCGAGGAATGGGCCCGCGCGGCGGCGCGGCGCGGCGACGAGGTGCTGGCGCGGGGCGAGATCGCGCGTCTGCGCGGGACGTGGCCCGGGGCGGAGGTGGCGCCTCATGCGGGCCTCGAAGCGCGGCTGTGGCTCCCCGACGCCAATGATATCCACGTGCTGTCGTCGGCCGTCGCCGGTTCGTGCGACGGGATCGTGACGCTGAACGCGCGCGACTTTCCGCGCGATGTCCTTGCCGAAG
Organism: uncultured Alphaproteobacteria bacterium; assembly: GCA_963789535.1. GTDB lineage: Bacteria > Pseudomonadota > Alphaproteobacteria > Rhodobacterales > Rhodobacteraceae > CAVXHQ01. The sequence goes on from CAWBKU010000001.1 coordinate 120,985, forward strand.
AGGGGCTGACCCGCGCCGATCCGGACGGCCTGTTGCTGGGGTTCCACGCCGCCTCGCCTGCCGTGGCGACCGTCGCGGCCCGCGTGGTGGCCGAGGCGGAACGTCTGTCGGGCGCCGACTGGCCGGTCCGCAAGCTGATGCGCAAGGCCGGATTACCGCGTCTGGGCAAGGCGCTGGCTGCCTAGCGGACCGTCCAGGCGTCGGCATTGCGGCCGATGGCGGCGATGCGCGCGTCGCTCGCCGGATGGCTGAGGAGCCAGGCTGGGGTCGCGGCTCCCTGCGCGCCGGTCAGTTTGCCGAGCTTGCGAAACAGCGACATCTGCGGTTCGGCGCCGATCCCCGCCTTCATCAGCAGGGCGGTGGCATAGGCGTCCGCCTCGTATTCGTCGTTGCGCGACAGGCGCGCGGCCACCAGCGTCATCAGCGCATTCGCGATCCACGGACCCACGCCGGGCACGAACCGCCCGAGCACCATGGCGAGCGCCGTGCGCAGCGCGTTCTGGCCCGAAAAGTCGATCATCCGCCGCCGCGAATGACCCAGCGCGACGTGGCCCAATTCGTGGGCGATGACGCTCGACAGTTCCTCGGCACTCACCTCGCCTGCGGCATAGCGGTCCATGAAGCCGCGGGTGAGGAAGATCCGGCCGTCGGGGGCGGCGAGGCCGTTGACCGGCGCGATCTCGTAGATGTTCACCCGGATGCGCGGCAGGTCGAGGGCGCGGGCCATCCGGTCGGTCAGCGCCTTGAGGCGCGGATCGGCGAGTTCGGTGGACTTCTCGTCGAGATCGCGCGCCGTGCGCCACGCCGAGAACCGATAGAGGACGAACCCGTAGAGGACCGCCAGCAGGATCGGGGTGAATTTCAGCATGTCTCGGATATGGGGCGACGGTCGCCCGCGGGCAAGGGCCGGGCGGCGCTGTGCCTTCCGGGTCACAACTCGGTGAGACCTGCGTCACGGCCCGATCCGTCCGGAACGATACGGCAAGAGGGCCGTTGGGCCAGCGACTGGGAGGTCGACCCGAGCAGAGGAGCCAGCCCAAATGTACGACCGACAACCCCTCGACGCCGTCAAGGCGGCACTGAAACGCGCCTACGGGCCGCCCGATGCACCTGCCGCGGTCGCGGGACCGGGCAAATTGCCGGATGCGTTGCAGCGTGCCCTCGACCGTTTGGCAACGATGGATAAAGAAGACTGAAGAACCCGGGGCTTGCCCCGGGTTCTTCATGTCGATGCCGGGAAGGGTGGACTGTCTGGCGGATGCAGACCTAGAGGGCGTTGCGGGTAAGGACGATCATCACGAAGAGGCCGACGACCCCGAGGATAAGGCCGAAGACGGCGCCCCATTGCGCCATGTCCTTCGCCCCGCCGCCGCGCCGCCTTGCCTGCACCGCCCCGAGCAGGGCGCCGGACAGCAGGCCAAAGAGGGGAAAGATCATCTAAATCATCTCCGGCGCCCCGGATTGAGGGCTGCGATTTCCGCCTGGCGCGCGAGGATCGCGGCGCCGTCGCCGAACCCGTAACGCGCCCAGCCGAGGCTGTCCAGACGCACCGCTGCCGCCTCTTCGGTCCGGCCGTCGAGGCTCAGCGCCTCGGCGCGGAACATCAAGAGGGTGGAGAGGAGGGCGGCGTTCTGATAGCCCGCCGCGATCGGAATGGCGCCGTCGACGAGGGCCAGCGTGCCCTGGACGTCGCCGGAACTGAGCGCGAAGGCGGCAAGTTGCACGGCGACATGCGCCTCGTGCAGCCGGGTTTCGGGCGACAGCCGGAACTGGCGGTCCGCCTCGCGGAAGGCGCCGAGGGCGACGGCGGGATCGTTCTGCACCTGGAGGCGGCCATAGGCGTAATAGGCGAACCCGGGGCGGGTGCCGGTCCAGTTGAAGGCGCGCGCGAGGTTGATCGCATCCTCGGCGGCGCGGCGCCGGGTGGCGGCGTTTTCCTGACCGCCCAGAGCGGTCTCCATCGCCACGATCCAGTCGCGCGAGGTATCGTTGCGGGGCCGTGCGCGGGCGACCTGGCCGCGCGGATTGAGGCGCGCGAGAAGGCCGGGCATGATCGCCGCCGCCTCGCCCCGCTGCATCCCGTTGCGCAGTTCTGGCGAGTAATAGGCCCGCAGGATCAGCATGTCGAAGCCGGTGAGGACGGCATTGATGTTGTCGTCGTTGAACACCGAATCGGGCAGCCGGTAGAGGTCGTTCAGCGGCCCGATCGCCTGCGCCAGTTCCTCGTGGAGGCAGTCGCGGATTTCCTGCGGCGCGGCGTCCGAGGGCACGAAGATCGCGGCCCGGTCGCGCCGCGTGAGCGTCGTCCAGTCGACCTGCGGCGTGCGGCGCGCCACCTTGAACTCGGCCCAGGACGAAACGCGCGGCACCACGAAACAGGCCGCACGCGGCACGGCGGCGTTCAGTTCGGCCTGCGGGATCGCCTCGATGGTGATGGCGGCATCGGGCGCGCCGGTCAGGAAGATGTCGATCCCGGCCTCGGTCTGCAACCGGCCCAGCAGGGCGCGCAGGTCGGGCGCGATGGTGGGCCCGGGCGCGCCGGTGATGCGCACCGAAATCGGTCCCTCGAAGCGGGTCATCTGTGCGATGGCGCGCCCCGATTCCATGCGGAACGCAAGGTCGAGGAAATCGCCCGCGATCTCGGTGTTGGACCGGATCGACGGATTGTCGGCGGGGGTGGTGAACATCCGCATGTCGGGCAGGTCATAGGCCACAAGGGCGCGGCTGACCGGTGCATCCGATGACGGCGCACAGGCGGCAAGCACGGCGAGCGCGATCACGCCAAGGACATGGCGGCGGCGCGACCGTCGATGCGCGGGCATGGAAAAACCGCGCGGCACGACGGACCGGTCCGGGGCAGGGGCCAGGGTCAAAGCTCGTCTCCTCAGGCAGCCCGGATCGTTGATCGTCCGGGTTCTTGTCCTTTTGGTTAAGCGGATATCTGGGCAAAAGGATGTCGCCGCCGTGCCGCACTGGGGCACTAGGGCAGAGGGCGGGGCGCAAATCACGCGCAGATCGGGGTTTGCGGTGCCTCGGGGTGCAAGTGTCACCGCAAGGCCGCAGGACGCTGGTAGGGTGCCGGGGACGGATCGCAAGATGTTGAGTCCGGGCGAGAAACCGCGCCGTTGCGGGGCGGCGTCGGTATCGAATACCGATCGCCGGGCGCCCGGACAGGCGACCGTCGATCCGGCGATCGCGAGGCATGCCGGGCAAGCGCCCCGTCACCGTCGACGGGACGGCCCGGGACCGCCGGTCGCTGCCGCGCGACACGCGCCGGAACGGTGCGCCGGGGCCGGTGATCGTCGTGATCTTTCAACAGCGTCGGGCACGGCGCCCGATTGTGCACGGCGCGCCCGGTCGGCGCCATCACGTCGGTGCGGGGACCGGATTTCGCTAGTGACACCCGAAGGAGGAGGCGCTATGGGGAGCGCAATAACGGGGGTGCCGACACACAGGGCCGCGCAAAGCCCGACGTCGGCCGAGGGATCGGAGTGACCATGAAAGCCGAATCGTTTCTGCAAGACGACTATCGCCCCGCCGAGGACGAACCTTTCATGAACGACCGCCAGCTCGAGTATTTCAGACGCAAGCTCCATGCCTGGAAGATCGATCTGATGTCCGACAGCCGCGATACGATCACCGGCATGAAGGACCAGACCCGAAATATCCCCGACGTCGCCGACCGTGCCAGCGAAGAGACCGACCGCGCCCTCGAACTGCGCACCCGCGACCGCGAGCGCAAGCTGGTGAGCAAGATCGATGCCGCGCTGCGGCGGATCGACGAGGGAGAGTACGGCTATTGCGAGATGACGGGCGAGCCGATCTCGCTCAAGCGGCTGGACGCGCGGCCGATCGCCACCCTCAGCCTCGAAGCACAGGAGCGGCACGAACGCCGCGAAAAGGTGCACCGCGACGACTGATCGGCGCGCCATGCCGCGCACCGTGGCCGTCGTCGGCGGCGGGATCGCGGGGTTCGCCACTGCGCTGGCCTGCGTGAAGAATGGCGCAGAAGTTACTGTTTTCGAACAGGCATCCGAGATTGCAGAAGTGGGGGCGGGCCTTCAGGTCACGCCCAATGGCGCGCGCGTGCTGCTGTCTCTCGGCCTTGGCGATGCGCTGGACCGTGCGGGCATCGTCGCGCGGGCGGTGGTGCCGGTCGACGGGGTGACGGGGCGCGGGATAGCGCGGTTCGACCTGACCGCGCAACGCCCGCCCTACCGCTTCCTCCACCGCGCCGCCCTCATCGGGATGCTGCACGATGCCTGCGTCGCACGGGGCGTGGGCGTGCGGACCGGGCGACGGATCGGGGCGGGCGAGCTGCCGGACGCGGACATGATCGTCGGTGCGGACGGGATTCGCTCCGCCCTGCGGTCCCACCTCAACGGACCGGTCGGGCCGACGTTCACCGGTCAGGTGGCGTGGCGCGCGACCATCGTCGCCGACCATCCGCCCGAGGCGCGGATCTGGATGATGCCGGGGCGCCATGTGGTGAGCTATCCCCTGCCGGGCGGTCGCGTGAACCTCGTGGCGGTGCAGGAGCGCGAGGGCTGGGCCGAAGAGGGATGGCACCACGCCGACGCGCCCGAAAATCTGGCGGCGGCCTTTGCCGACGCCGCACCCGCCCTGTGCGCCCTGCTCGACCGGGTCACGCAGACCCATCTCTGGGGCCTGTTTCGCCACGATGTCGCGCGCCTCTGGCAAGACGGGCGTGTCGTGCTCGTCGGCGACGCGGCGCATCCGACGCTGCCGTTCCTGGCGCAGGGCGCGAACCTCGCGCTCGAGGATGCGGCGGTGCTGTCGCGGATGGTGCAGGCGCACGGGCCGGGGCCGGGTCTGGCCGCCTTCGAGGCCGCGCGCAAGCCCCGCGTGCGCCGCGCGATCGCTGCGGCCGACGCCAATGCGCGCAACTATCACCTGACGGGCCTGCGGCGCCGGGGCGCGCATCTGGCGCTGGCGGCGATCTGCCGGATCGCACCGGGCGCCTTCCTGCGGCGACTCGACTGGCTTTACGGGCACGACGCCGCGGCGCCCTAGCGAAATGCGCGGTTCGCCTGATCCGTCACGATCTCGAGGACTTCCAGGGTGTCGAGCTGCACCCGGGCGATGTCGCGGCCGATGCGGAAATAGACCCAGCCGTCGGCCGGGGGCGGCAGCCCATAGCGCAGGGTGCCGAACAGCATCCGGTATTCGCCGCGTTCGAGCATATCGCCGGGGGCGACCAGCGGCACGCTGCGCTGCGATTGCGGTACTGCGACGCAATTCGAGCCGGTGGTCTGGATCCGGCATTGCGCCTGGGCGCCACCGGCGCAGAGCACGAGGGCGAGTGCCAGCCTCATGCGGCCAACTCGATCCAGACCGGCACATGGTCCGACGGCTTCTCGCGGCCGCGCACCTCCGGCCTCGATCCAGACGTCGGTCATAAGGTCGGCGGCCTGCGGCGTCAGCAGGTGATGGTCGATGCGGATGCCGTCGTTCCGGTCCCAGGCCCCGGCCTGATAATCCCAGAACGAATAATGGCCCGGCCCGGCATGCCGCGCCCGGAACGCCTCGGTCAGGCCGAGGTTGACCAGTCGCCGGAACGCCGCGCGGGTGTCGGGCCGGAACAGCGCGTCCTCGCGCCATGCCTCTGGCCGTCTGACGTCGTCGGCCTGCGGTATCACGTTGTAATCGCCGGCAAAGACGACCGGCATCTCCTCGGCCAGCAGGGCGCGCATCCGCGCCTCGAGGCGGGACATCCACGCCAGCTTGTAGGCGTATTTCGGCCCCGGCGCCGGGTTGCCGTTGGGCAGATAGAGGCAGCAGAGCCGCACCGCGCGGCTGCCGATCACCGTGGCCTCGATCCAGCGCGCCTGGTCGTCGGCATCGTCGCCCGGCAGGCCGCGCGACACATCCTCGAGCGGCAGGCGCGACAGGATCGCCACGCCGTTGAACCCCTTTTGCCCGTGCGTCTCGACCGCGTAGCCCATGTCCTCGAAGTGCTGACGCGGAAAGCCGTCGTCGACCGACTTGATCTCCTGCAACAGGGCCACGTCGGGCTGCCGTTCCTGCAACCAGTCGGAGAGCGCCTCGATCCGGGCCTTGATGCCGTTGATGTTGAAGGTGGCGATCTTCATGGCGTCTCCTCCGGTATGACCTGCGGTGCCTGCGCGCAAACTAGCATGCACGCCCGGAACCCGGCCAATGCAAATGTCGTCGCGCCACGAAAAAGGGGCCGCCCGAAGGCGACCCCAAATCCGTGGCATGATCCGGAGATCAGTTCTGAACGTCGATCTCGAGCATCGCGACACCGGACATCGCGTCCATGCCCTCGGCCATTTCGCCCGGGAACAGGACGGCGAGCACGTTGCCCACCGGGTCGCGGCTCAGCGAGACCAGCACCGCAGAGTTGGCGCCGGCCTGAACCGGAGCCGAGCCAAGCTCGTCGCCGATCTCGTCGCCGGTATAGTCGTAGATCACAACGAAACCATCGGCCTCGGCCCGGACGGTGTTCAGCGTGATCGTCTTCGAGTTCATGTCGGCGACCATCTGGTTGCCGAAGTAGTTCTGCGCCGTCGCGGCGGTACCGAATGCGAGTGCGGTGCCAAGCGTCAGGGCGGCGAACGTGGTGCGGTAGGTCATTGTAATCTCCAGTATTGCTTCGTTGCAGACACAACACGCCACCGGAGGAGTTGTTCCATGACATAGTGGAAAAGGTTTCACGAAACCGCGAGCGGTATCGGCGGCTCAGATGGAAAAGGAGGTGCCGCAGCCGCAGGACGCCGTCGCGTTCGGGTTCTGGATGACGAACCGCGCGCCGATGAGTTCCTCGGCGAAGTCGATGGTCGCAGAGGCGAGGAACGGCAGCGAGGTGGCGTCGATCACCACCCGTTCGGACGCGAGAGCGCCGTCGCCGGTCAGAACCAGATCGTCGGCACCCGCCTCGTCGAGGTCGATTTCGTACTGAAACCCCGAACAGCCGCCGCCGGCGACGGCGATGCGCAGCGCCTTGCCCTGGGAGGCAGCCCCGATCTCGGCCAGACGCTCGAAGGCGCGGGGGGTGACTTTCGGGGGCAGGGTCAGCATCGGGGCCTCGCTGGGGGGAATTGGCGCTGTCGGTGGCGTCACCCCTGACATATAGGAAAAGGCAGGACGATCGACAAGCGGCCAACAGGCGAGGCAACGCCATGCAGGCAATTCCACGGGCGCCCTACGCGACCGATCCCGCGCGGGCGCGGGGCAGGCTCTATGCCGAGGAGGAGAGCGCCTTTCGCTCGCCGTTCCAGCGCGACCGCGACCGGATCATCCATGCGAGCGCCTTCCGGCGGCTCAAGCACAAGACGCAGGTGTTCCTCGAGCACGAGGGCGATTATTTCCGAACCCGCCTGACCCATTCGATCGAGGTGGCGCAGGTGGCGCGCACGGTGTCGGCGGCCCTCGGCCTCGATGTGGAACTGACCGAGGCGGTGGCGCTGGCGCATGACCTTGGGCACCCCCCGTTCGGGCACACCGGGGAAGAGGCGCTGAACGCGCTGATGGCGCCCTATGGCGGGTTCGACCACAACGCGCAGGCGATCCGCATCGTCACCTCGCTCGAGCGGCACTATGCCGAATGGGACGGGCTCAACCTGACGTGGGAAACGCTGGAGGGGATCGCCAAGCACAACGGGCCGGTCACGCCCCCGGTGCCCTATGCGCTCGCCGATTATGTCGCGCGCCACGACCTCGAACTTCACACCCACGCCAGTGCGGAGGCGCAGGTCGCCGCATTGTCGGACGACATCGCCTACAATCACCACGACCTGCACGATGGCCTGCGGGCGGAACTGTTCTCGACCGACGAGCTTGCCGCCCTGCCGGTCCTGCGGGAGTGTTTCGCCGAGGTCGACGCGACCTGGCCCGACCTCAATTATTACCGCCGCCGTCACGAGGCGCTGCGGCGGTTCTTCGGCATCCTCGTCGAGGATGTGATCGTGCTGGCACGGGCGACGCTGGCGCAGGCGGCACCGCGGTCGGTGGAGGATGTCCGCCACGCGGGGCGGATGATGATCCGGTTCTCGGACGGGCTCTGGTCGGACCTGAAGGAAATCCGCGCGTTCCTCTTTACCCGGATGTATCGCGCCCCCGAGGTGGTGCGGATGCGGCGCGAGGTGACGGCGATGATCGAGGATCTGTTCCCGCTGTTCATGGCCCAGCCCGGGGAATTGCCGAAACAATGGCGCAAGGACGTGGCCGAGGCGGCGGACGAGACCGCACTGGCGCGGATCGTGGCCGATTACATCGCCGGCATGACCGACCGCTTTGCGATCCAGAGCCACGCACGGCTATGCGGCGGCACCCTCACGGCGCGCGGCGTCGATCCCGGCGACGGGGTGTCGCGGTAGCGGGGCGGGGCGCAGCCGCAGGGCAATGGCGCCGGCGAAGGCGAACGCCACGACGAGGGCGATGCCGCTGACGCGCAGGACCATCCCCCTGAAAGCAGAGGCCCCGCCGTCGTAGGCAGCCACCGCCACGTCGGACGCGGACCATAGTCCCGCGACGAGGACCATCAGTGTCGCCAGGGCTACGGCGTGGAGGGCCAAGACTGCAACCGGCAGCCGCGTCGTCCCGTCTGCCGCCGCAGCCAGCAGGCCGAAGGCGATGACGCTGCCCCAGAGCAGATGCTGCAACGAGATCGCCACGTCGCGGGGCGGATAGCCCAGAGCCGCCGCGTTGTAGGTGACGAGCGCCAACGTCGCGACGACGGTGCCGAGCAGCAGGTAGAAGGTCCGCAGCCGGAACGCGACGCTGAGCGAAAAGCAGAGCCATGCCAGAAGAACGACGACGGCGGGCAGATAGTCGATCTGGCGCAGGTATTGCAGCACTCCCTGCGCCGACCGCGCGGCGTCGGGGCCGAGCAGGAAGTCGGCCCGCGGCGTGTCGGGCACCACCGACAGCACGGCCAGCACCGCGACGGCCCGGGCCACGCGGCGGCCGGCGATGTCTTCGGCGGTCATCACCGCCGCAGCGCCGAGCCACAGGGCGAAGATCACCGGGACCGTGAGCGGCGCAACGGAAAAGTCGTCGAGGATGAAGAAGGCTTCGAATGCCACGCCGGGCGCCGTCCCCCACCAGCCGAGCGCGTCGACGAAGGCGGGAACCAGGGCCAGCGCGAGGATGAAGGCGGCGAGCCCCGCGAGGACGAGCCAGACCAGCCCCACCCAGAGCGCCGCCAGCCGCGCCGCCGAGCCGCTGCGCCCGTGGCGTGCCATGCGGGCGACGGTCAGCAGGCCGAGGGCCACCATCGGCAACAGATGCGCGAAGGATGTGACGCTCTCGACGTAGGCGTTGGGGATTACCCGATCTAGCCGCACGGACAACGCGTCGAACGTGCCCGGGTCCGCGAACCAGATGAGCCAGGCATAGGCCGCCGCCACGCCGAGGCCCGTGACCAGCACCACCCCGAAGATCGTTCCGCGCAATGCGCCCGTCATCGCCGCCTCTCGCCGTCCCCGGCGCCACCCTGCGCCGTTGTCCGCGCACATTGACGCGCGGCGCGTCCGTGGTAAACCGCCCTTCTCTCCAACGCCCGCCCACCATTGCCGGACATATCGGCCCGCGGCGCGACCACAGGACCAGACCGATGAACCTCTTCGCCGACATCCGCGCCCTCGTCATGGACAGCCTCGACACGCTCGAGGCGCGCGGCAAGCTGCCCGGTGGCCTCGCGCGCGACGCCGTGACCGTCGAGCCGCCGCGCGATGCGGGGCATGGCGACATGGCGACGAACGCGGCGATGGTGCTGGCCAAGCCGGCCGCGATGCAGCCGCGCGCCATCGCAGAGGCTCTGGCCGAACTGCTCCTCGCCGATCCGCGGATCACCGAGGCGCAGGTGGCGGGACCGGGGTTCCTCAACCTGCGGCTGGCGGATGCGGCGTGGCAGGGGGTCGTGACAAGGGCGCTGACCGATCCCGGCTATGGCCGCTCGACGCTGGGGCAGGGCAGGCGGGTGATGGTCGAATACGTCTCGGCCAACCCCACCGGCCCGCTGCACGTCGGCCATACCCGGGGCGCGGTCTTCGGCGATGCGCTGGCGGGCCTTCTGGCCTATGCCGGCTGGGAGGTGACGCGGGAATACTACATCAACGACGGCGGCGCGCAGGTCGACGTGCTGGCGCGGTCCGCCTACGAACGCTACCGCGAGGCCTGCGGCCAGTCGGCGGAACTGTCCGAGGGTCTCTATCCGGGCGATTACCTCGTCCCCGTGGGCGCGGCGATGAAGGAGAAATGGGGCGACACCCTGCTCGACAAGGGCGAGCAATACTGGCTAGCGGACGTGCGGGAATTCGCCACCGGGGCGATGATGACGCTGATCCGCGCCGATCTGGCGCTCCTGAACATCGAGATGGACAGCTTCTTTTCGGAAAAGTCGCTCTATGGCACGGGCCGGATCGAAGAGGCGATCCAGACCCTCGACGCGAAGGGTCTGATCTATCGCGGCACCCTCGAGCCGCCGAAGGGCAAGACCCCCGAGGACTGGGAGCCGCGCGAGCAGGTGCTGTTCCGGTCCACCGCGCATGGCGACGACGTGGACCGGCCGGTGGCGAAATCGGACGGCTCGTGGACCTATTTCGCGCCCGACATCGCCTATCACCACGACAAGATCACGCGCGGGTTCGATGCCCTGATCGACGTGTTCGGCGCCGACCATGGCGGCTATGTGAAGCGGATGAAGGCCGCCGTCTCGGCGCTGTCGGACGGCACGGTGCCCCTCGATATCAAGCTGACGCAACTGGTGAAGCTCTGGCAGAACGGCGAGCCGTTCAAGATGAGCAAGCGGGCGGGCAATTTCGTGATGCTGCGCGATCTGGTCGAACAGGTCGGCCCGGACGTGACGCGGTTCCACATGCTGACGCGCAAGAACGACGCGGCCCTCGATTTCGACTTCGACAAAGTGTCCGAGCAGAGCAAGGACAACCCGGTCTTCTACGTGCAATACGCCCACGCCCGCGTCCATTCGGTGCTGCGCAAGGCGGCCGAGGCGGGGCTCGACGTGGGCGATACGGCGTTGGCGGCGACCGACCTGTCCGGTCTGACGCATGACGCGCAACTGAAACTTGCGCGGCGCATCGCCGAATGGCCGCGTCTGGTCGAGATCGCGGCGCGCACCAACGAGCCGCACCGGATCGCCTTCTATCTCTATGATCTTGCGTCCGATTTCCACTCGCTGTGGAACGCTGGAAACGACAACGACGACCTGCGGTTCCTGACCGAGGGTGACGTGGGCGCAACATCGGCGAAAATCGCGCTGATCCGGGCGGCCAGCGTTGTGATTTCGGCCGGACTCGGTATCCTTGGGGTGACGCCGCTGGAACAGATGCGCTGAAGCGCACGCCCGCGGCCGACGATGAGGCAGAGCAGGAAGCCGGTATCCGCCCTTGGTGCGTGCCGGGCATGAGGCGACAGATGGCAGACATGACGAACGGCCCGATGCGGGCATCAGCAGGCATGCGACAGCGGGCCGAGTTGCGCGCGCCCACCCGCGCCGGGCACGAGGCGCCGCGCGCCCGCGACGACTATGCGGCCTACGCCGCGCCGCGCCGCGCGCCCGCCTACGACGTTCCCGAACCGCGCGGCCGCGACGAACATGCGGCCTACGGCGCGCCGCGCCGCGCGCCCGCCTACGACGTTCCCGAACCGCAGCCCTATGCCGAGGCGCCGCCCCGCCCGGCGGCACCGCCACTGGCCGTGCGGCTGGGCCGGCTCACCCAGCACACGGGCGCGATCGTTTCGGTGGCGCTGCTCCTCGGGATGGGTGTCTGGGGCTATAGACTCGTGGTGCGCGACGTGACGGGTATTCCCGTGGTCCGCGCCGCCCAGACCGCGATGCGCGAGGCGCCTGCCGATCCGGGCGGCAACCTCGCGCTCAACACCGGCCTTGCCGTCAATGCCGTGGCCGCACTCGGTCAGGCAGGCGCGCCCGAGGACCGGCTGATGCTCGCCCCCGCCAATTCCGACCTGACCGAAGAGGACCTCATGTCCCAGCCGACCGCCGAGCGCGACGAGGTCGCCCCGGGCAACATCGACGCCGAGGTGCTGACGGTCACGACGCTGGGCGAGGAGGCGCTGGCCGCCGCGACGCCAGCGGCGCTCTCCGAACCGGCCCTGCCGGCGCCGGGTCAGCCGATGACGGCGGACGACGTGCTGGCGCTTGCCGATCAGATCGCGGCGGGGGCTGCGCCGCTGACCGACCTTGCGCAGGGCACCGACGTTCCCCCGGTCGTAAGCCTCGCGGGGGCCGACGCGGTCACCGCGGCGCTGGCCGAGGCGAGCACCGCGCCGGCCGGCGGCGCCGTCGTTGCCGCCGATGTTCCGGGCGTCGCCCGCGCGCTGCGCCCGCCGTCGCGGCCCTCGGGCCTCGTCGTCGCGTCGGCATCCGCGGCCGCCGTGCCGGTCGCCGCACCGGCGGCGCCGGCGGCACCGGCGGCACCCCTCGTCATTCCCGCAGGGGCCACGCTGGTGCAGCTCGGCGCCTTCGAGACCGCCGAACTCGCCGCCGCCGAATGGGCCACCCTCTCGGGCCGCTTTGCCGAATTCATGGGCGGCAAGGATCGCGTCATCCAGCAGGCGACGAGCGGCGGGCGCCCGTTCTTTCGGCTGCGGGCGATGGGCTTTGCCGATTTCGACGACGCGTCGCGGTTCTGCGCCGCCCTCGTCGCCGAAAACGCGCTCTGCATCCCGGTGGCGGGCGGCTGATGGGGCATGTCGCGGCGATCTTCGGCGTCTCGGGCACGGCCCTGACGCCGGACGAGCGCGCCTTTATCCGCGACGTGGCCCCCTGGGGATTCATCCTCTTTGCCCGCAACGTCGCCACGCCCGGGCAGTTGCGGACCCTGACCGCCGACCTGCGCGAGACCGCGGGCTGGCAGGCGCCGATCCTCATCGACCAGGAGGGCGGGCGTGTGCAGCGGATGCGCGCGCCCCATTGGCGCGAGTTCCTCCCCGCGCTCGACCAGATGGCCCGGGCCCGCGATCCGATGCGCGCCCAATGGGTCCGCAACCGGCTGATCGCCGATGACCTCTACGGTGTCGGCATCGACGTGAACTGCGCGCCGCTGGCCGATCTGGTCGAGGACGAGAGCCATCCGGTGCTGCGCAACCGCCTTTACGGCAGCGACGTCGCCACCGTCATCGGGGCCGCGCGCGCGGCTGCCGACGCGTTTCTGGCGGGGGGCGTGTTGCCGGTCCTGAAGCATATTCCCGGCTATGGCCGCGCCCGCGTCGACGGCCATCTGGCGCTGCCGCGCGTGCGGGTCAGCCGCGAGGCGCTCGAGGCGCATGATTTCGCGCCGTTCCACGCGTTGCGCGACATCCGGATGGGGATGACGGCCCATATCGTCATGGAGGCGATCGACCCGGACAATGCGGCCACCGTTTCCGCGCCGGTGATGGACGCGATCCGCGAGGACATCGGCTTTCAGGGGCTGATGCTGACAGACGACATCTCGATGGAGGCGCTGTCGGGCAGCGTCGCGGAACGCGCTGCGGCGGCGATCGAGGCGGGTTGCGATCTGGTGCTGCATTCCAACGGCAAACTCGAGGAGATGCAGGCCGTTGCCGCCGTATCGGGCCAGATGAGCGACACGGCCCTCGACCGCGCCGGGGCCGCCCTTGCCGAACGCCGCGCGCCCGAGGCGATCGACGCCCGCGCGCTCGAGGCCGAACTCGCCGCCCTGCTGCACGCGGCCTAGGCATGTCCGGCGCCCCGACCGATGATTTCGACACCGCACCGGACCTCGGCGTCGCGGAGCGCCTTGCCGCCGAGGCATTGATCGTCGATGTCGACGGCTACGAAGGGCCGCTCGACCTGCTCCTCGCGATGGGGCGCACGCAGAAGGTCGATTTGCGGCAGATCTCGATCCTGCAACTGGCGCAGCAATACCTGAAATTCATCGAGCAGGCCCGCGACCTGCGGATCGAACTGGCCGCCGATTATCTGGTGATGGCCGCCTGGCTCGCGTTCCTGAAATCGCGGCTGCTGCTGCCGCCCGATCCGACCGCGGAGGGGCCGTCGGGCGAGGATCTGGCCGCACATCTGGCGTTTCAGCTCGAGCGGCTGGCCGCGATGCGCGCCGTGGCGGCGCGGCTGATGGCGCGCGACCAGTTGGGGCGCGACTTCTTTGCGCGCGGGGCCACGCAGACCGTCACCCGGGTCCGCGAGGTGCGCTATTCCGCCTCGCTCCTCGATCTGATGCAGGCCTATGCGCGGATCCGCACCAAAGACGATTTCCGGCCCTTCGTCATGGACCGGGTGTCGGTCTTTACCATGGAAGAGGCGCTGGAGCGGATGCGCGGCCTGATCGGCTTTGCCGGCGACTGGACCGATATCTCGACCTGGCTGCCGGACGGCTGGGGCAGCGATCCCCAACGGCGGCGCTCGGCGACGGCCTCGACCTTTGCCGCCTCTCTCGAGCTCGCCAAGGAGGGCCGGGTCGAGTTGCGCCAGTCGGGTGCCTTCGCGCCGGTCGAACTGCGCCGGAAGAACCGCGATGACCGACGCTGACGACCGCCGGGCGGCGCGGGCGCGCGAGCCGGGCCTGTTCGCGGCACCGCCGATGGCCGAGCAGGAGCGGATGGTCGAGGCGATCCTGTTCGCCAGTGCCGAGCCGGTGACGATTGCCGACCTCGCGGGCCGGATGCCGCATGGCTGCGAGCCCGGCGATGCCCTCGAACACCTGCGCCACCGCTATGCGGGGCGCGGCGTGCAGGTTGTCCGCGTCGGCGAGGCCTGGGCGATGCGCACCGCCGCCGACCTCGGGTTCCTCATGCAGCGCGAGACCGTCGAGACCCGCAAGCTCAGCCGCGCCGCGATCGAGACGCTGGCGATCGTCGCCTATCACCAACCCGTCACGCGCGCCGAGATCGAGGAGATCCGCGGCGTCTCGGTGTCGCGCGGCACGGTGGATCAGTTGATCGAGATGGAATGGATCCGCTTTGGCCGCCGCAAGATGACGCCGGGGCGGCCCGTCACCTTCGTCGTGACGCAGAATTTCCTCGACCACTTCGGCCTCGAGACGGCGCGCGATCTGCCGGGGTTGAAGGAATTGCGCTCCGCGGGTCTGCTGGATAACCGCCCCGTGCCGGGCACGCCCGATCCGGACGACGAGGACACGGCCCAGCCGCCGCTGTTCGGAGAGGACGGCTGATGCGCCTTTTGCTGATGCTGGTGCGGATGGTGCTGCGGCGGATCGTGGGGCTTGCGATTTCGCTGCTGATCTGGGTGATCTTCGGACGCTCGCGGATGGGGCGCAACGTGAAGATGTCGCTGAACCTGCTGCGGCGGTTCGCGCGGTTCTAGGGCCTTTCGGGTATCCGAGGACCGGCGTAACCCTGCGGCGGCGCGTCAGGGCGCGCGGAAGTGCTTGGAAAGCTTGAGGCCCTGACCCTGATAGTTCGAGGCAATCTCCTGACCGTAGAGTCGGGCGGGAACCTCGGACATGCGCTCGTAGATGAGGCGGCCCACGGTCTGGCCGTGTTCGAGCACGAACGGCGCCTCGTGGCAGCGCACCTCGAGGACGCCGCGGCTGCCGGAACCTTGCGCGCCCCAGCCGAAGCCGGGATCGAAGAAGCCCGCGTAATGGACGCGAAATTCGCCCACGAGTGCCAGGTAGGGCGCCATTTCGGCGGCATGGGTCGGCGGGATCGCGATCGCCTCGCGGCTGACGAGGATATAGAACGCGCCGGGGTCGAGGACGATGTGGCCGTCGGTCGAATGGACCTCTTCCCAGTAGTCGGCGGGCGGGTAGTGGCCGAGGCGGGCGAGGTCGATGAGGCCGGTGTGCGGCTTGGCGCGATAACCGACGAGGCTGCCGGTGGCGGGGCGCAGATCGACGGAGAACCCGAGGCCGCCGTTCAGGACCGGCGCCTCGGGGCCCGCGACGATGGGCGATGTCGTGTGCAGCGCGGCGAGATCCGCGTCGCTGAGCGCGGTGTCGCCGTTCCGGAAGATGATCTGGTTCAGCATCTGGCCCTGTTGCGCCACGACCGAGAACGAGCGCGGGCAGATTTCGAGCCAGAGGGGGCCCGTGTAGCCCGCAGGCACGCGGTCGAACTCGTGGCCGTGGTCGGTCAGCAGGCGGGTGAGCAGGTCGAGGCGGCCGATCGAGGATTTGGCAGAGGCGGCGCCGGTGAGGCCGGGAGGCAGGGCGAGGGACTCGATCAGCGGGACGACGTAGACGCAGCCCTTTTCGAGGACGGCGCCACGGGTCAGGTCGATCTCGTGCATGCCGAAATCGGCCAGGCGGTCAGGGACCGTCCGGCTGCGTCCGGCGAGGAACGAGGCGCGGACCCGGGTCGCGCGGGGGCCGAGGCGCAGGTCGAGGGAGGCGGGCTGAATTTGGCCCGGTTCGATGGGCAGGGCGGCGGTGACGGCGCCTGCGTCGATCAGCGCGCCGATCTGGCGGTCCGACAGGACACCTGGGGCGGCGGAGGGGATCGTGTTCATCGGCACCTCCCCCTCGTCGTCTGCACAGGCCCAAAGACCAAAACGCCCGCCGGGCGCGGGGCCGGGCGGGCGGTGTTTGGTCGGGCTAGCAGGACTCGAACCTGCGACCTTCCGTCCCCCAGACGGACGCGCTACCAGGCTGCGCTATAGCCCGACTGCGCGCGTTTTGACCCATTCGAGGACCAAGGGCAAGCGCAAGTTTGCCGAGGGTCGGGACGGCGGAATGGGCTAGGTCGCGGCGCCCTAGTCGGCCCGCGATATCCCGCGCCGCGCCGCGCGCAGACGCGCCAGAAGGGAGGTAAGTGTATCCGCCTCGGCCGCGTACCGGCCCGGTTTCGCCGTTGCCAGCGCCGAGAGCGGCCCGGGCCGGGCAAAGGCGCCCGGATTGGTCGGCAGGGCCGGTATCCGCCCTTTGCGCCGCTCAGACTGGAGCTTCACCAGCGCGACGAGCAGGATGTCGGCCGGTTCGGCTGGCTTTGGGGCGGTCGCGGCCTTGCGTTTGGTAGGAGGCAGGTCGAGGGTCAAGAGAGGCTTTTCGGCGGGCGCATCCGCGTCGTGGCCGCTCGACCACGCCGAGGCTCCGGTGCCCGAAACGGGGGCAAATCGGTCCGTCGGGCTCTCGCCCTCGGGCCAGGGGGCGGGCGGCCAGGGATCGTCCGGATCGGGGGCCGCGCTGACGGCTGCCTTGGTTTCGGGCGCCATGGTTTCGGGTGTCGTGTCCTGACCCGCGACGCTTCCCTCGATCGCTTCGCCATCCTCGGCATCGGGATCGCAACCGAGTGCGCTGACATGCTTGACGCCCTGTTCACGCAACAGCTTTTGCGCGCCCTTGATCGTCATCCCCTGATCGTGGAGCAGCACCTTGATCCCCGACAGCAGCATCATGTCCTCGGGTCGGTAATAGCGGCGCCCGCCCGCCCGCTTGACGGGCTTGACCTGGGTGAACTTGCTCTCCCAGAACCGCAGGACGTGGGCGGGCGTGTCGAGCCACTCGGCCACTTCGCTGATCGTCCGGAAGGCGTCGCGCGATTTGGCCATGGTCTGCGTGTACTCCGGGGTTGCGGTAGGGGGCCTCAGGAGGCGGCGTTGCCACCGGCGACCTTGTCCTTCATCAGATGCGACGAGCGGAACGTGAGGACGCGACGGGGGTGGATCGGCACCTCTTCGCCGGTCTTGGGGTTGCGCCCGATCCGTTCGGACTTTTCGCGCACGGCGAAGGTGCCGAACGACGAAATCTTTACCGTCTCGCCCGAGACGAGCGCATCGGAAATATGCGTCAGGACCGCCTCGACCAGACCGGCACTCTCGTTGCGGGACAGGCCCACCTCTGCATGGACGGCCTCGGCCAGATCCATCCGCGTCAACGTATTCTCAGCCATCATAACCCCCAGATAATGGCGCACCGTAGCCGGGCGGTATTTTCAGAGTCAATAACAGGTGCTTGAACGGCGCCCTTTATGCGGAAATCGCCGCTACCAGCGCAGCACGACCGCGCCCCAGGCAAGGCCACCGCCGATCGCCTCGGTCACCAGCAGGTCGCCCTGCGCGATCAGGCCGCGGTCGACCCCGACCGAGAGCGCCAGCGGTATCGACGCGGCGGAGGTATTGCCGTGGTCCTGCACCGTCACCACCACCCGCTCCATCGGCACGCCGAGCTTCTTGGCCGTCGCCTGGATGATGCGGATGTTGGCCTGATGCGGCACGACCCAGTCGACGTCATCGGCGGTCAGGCCGACCTTGCCGAGGGCTGCGTGCGCCGTCGCCGCCAGCTTTTCCACCGCATGACGAAAGACCTCCTTGCCCTCCATCTTCAGCACGCCGGTGGTGCCGGTCCCGACGCCGCCGTCGACGTAAAGGAGGTCGCGGTAGCTGCCGTCGGAATGCAGATCGGTGGCGAGGATGCCGCGGTCGGTGGCGTCTCCGGTGCCGATCTCGGCCTCGAGGATGAGGGCGCCGGCGCCATCGCCAAAGAGGACGCTCGTGGCGCGGTCCTGCCAGTCCAACAGGCGGCTGAACGTCTCGGCGCCGACCACCATCACCCGGCGCGCCTGTCCCGACAGGATCAGCGCATTGGCATTGGCCAGCGCATAGACGAAGCCCGCGCAGACCGCCTGCACGTCGAAGGCGAAGCCGTGCGTCATGCCGATGGCATGCTGCACCATCGTCGCGGCGGAGGGAAAGGTGAGGTCGGCGGTCGAAGTGGCGAGGATGATCGCGTCGAGGTCGTCGCCGGTCATCTGCGCCGAGGCGAGGGCGGCAATCGCGGCTTTGGTCGCCAGATGCGAGGTCAGCTCTCCCTCGGCGGCGAAATGGCGCCGTTCGATGCCGGACCGCGTGCGGATCCATTCGTCGCTCGTGTCCACCCAGGTCTCGAACTCGGCGTTCTCGACGATCCGTTCGGGCAGGTAATGTCCGACACCGCGGACGACGGCGCGCAGGGTCATGGCGTCCTCATTCCGGGGTGGCGCCCGCAGCGGCGGCCTGCGGCCCGGCCTCGGGAAGCGCGGAAATGGCGGCAAGGCGACTGGCGACGCGCTGGGTGAACCCGCTCTGTGCCAGTTGATAGGACAGGGCCAGGGCTGCGGCTACGCCCGTCTCGTCGGCGGAACCGTGGCTTTTCACCACCGTGCCGTTCAGGCCGAGGAACACGCCGCCGTTCACCCGCCGCGGATCGACCCGCTTGCGCAGCCGGTCGAGCGCGCCGCGCGCCAGAAGGGCGCCGAGCATCGACAACGGCGAACTCTTGAGGCCGGTGCGGAGCAGGCCCGAGATGAGGTTGGCCGTGCCCTCGCCGGTCTTGATCGCGATGTTGCCGGTAAAGCCGTCGGTGACGATCACGTCGACCCGGTTCGACGGCAGGTCGCCGCCCTCGACGAAGCCGACGTAGTCGAACTCGCCCAAGGGGGCCGCCGCCTCGATCAGGTCGCCCGCCGCCTTGAGTTCGGCGCGGCCCTTGTGCTCTTCGGTGCCGACGTTCAGCAGGCCGACGCGCGGCCGCGCGAGGCCGAGGCCGTTGCGGGCATAGGAGGCGCCCATCATCGCAAAGGTCAAAAGGTCGTGCTCGTCCGCGCGGATGTCGGCGCCGACGTCCAGCATCATGTTGAAACCGCTGGGATTGTGCGAGGGCCAGAGGCAGGCGATGGCAGGGCGGTTCACCCCCTCGGCGCGGCGCAGGCGCAGCATGGCGACGGCCATCAGCGCGCCGGTATTGCCGCAACTGACGCAGGCGCCGGCGCGCCCGTCGCGCACCGCCTCGATGGACGACCACATCGAGGTGTCCTTGCCGTTCCGCATCACGTGGCTCGGTTTGTCGGACATGCTCACAACGCCGGGCGCATCGACGAGCGTCACGGCATCGCCGACGCCCGCGCGGGCGAGCATGGGCGCCAGCACGTTGGAGGGTCCGTGCAGAAGGGCGGTCGCCCCCGGCGTCTTCTTCAGGAACCGGGTCAGGCCCGCGACCACGACCTGGGGGCCATTGTCACCGCCCATCGCGTCGATCGACAGAACCGACCGTCCGGCCGTGCCGAGAGGCGCTGCCGCGTCGCTCTGGTCTCGGGCGTCAGATGTCATGCGCCGCCCCCCGGGCATTCCCTGCGCGGTGTCCGGCACATTCCCCGACACCTAGCCGTGCGGGTTCCGGCCTCAGGCTGCGTCGTCGTCCAGATCGACGTCCGCGCCTTGCGCGATCACTTCGCGCGAGGCGTAGGAGCCGCAGGACGGGCAGATGTGGTGCGGCCGCTTCAGCTCGCCGCAGGACGGGCATTCGTTCGGGTTCGCGGCCGACAGGCTGTCGTGCGAACGCCGCTTGTCGCGGCGGGCTTTGGAGACTTTGTTCTGTTGGACGGCCATGGCGCAACCTCTGATCTGGTCCTGGCGGGTCGCCGTGTCGGCGCCCGGAATGAAAATGTCGGCGCGATGCCGGTCGACGGCGCAGGGGCGCCATGGTTCCCGTCCGGCACGGGCGGTTCGCGGCGTCTTACAGACAAGTGTGTCGCCTGTCGAGACCTCTGCGGTCGCCGTGCCGCCGCCGCGAGAGGCGCCTTCATAGTCCCCCCGCCGCACGGCGCAAGGGCGAAATGCCCCGCCCGGCGCGTGATGCGGCGTCACTCTTCGGGGCCGTCCCCGTCGCCCATCCGCGACTTGAGTGCCGCCAGTCCGGCAAAGGGGCGGGCGGCATCGTCGGTCAGCGGCACGACGCCCGGTTCCGTCACCGTCAGGTCGACCTCCGCGACGCCCGCGCTGCGCGGATAGTCGGGCACGGCGAGCGCCAGCGCCTCGAGCGCGATCGCGGCCAGATCGATGGTGGCCACCAGCGGTTCGAGGGTGTCGTCCTCGGGCATCTCAACTTCCGGCCCCTCCGGTTCGGTCAGGTCGGCGGTCCAGGTGCGCCGCACCTCGGCGTTCGATCCGTGTGACGACCGGGTCGAGCGTCACGACGCAGGGCTGCACCACCGTCGCCCCCAGCGTCGCCTCGAGGCGCCAGTCGGTCCGCCCGACCGGCACCATCCGCCCGGCAAGGCGCAGCTTGCGCAGGTCGCTCAGGCCCAGTTCGGCGGCGATGGCGGCGCGTCCCGCCGCATCCGGAGCGAAGTCGACCGCCGTTTCGTGCCGCCCCGGCAGGTCGGCAAGGCGCAGGATATGGCGGGGCAGGGCAGCGGGTGAGGCGGACATGGCGCTATCCATTCTTGATGTAGGGGGTGCTCCTGATATAAGGCCCATAAAAGGTGGTCTGCCCCGAGGCAAGGGCAGGGTCGTGCCGTTTGGTCCCGAGGGACCGGTGGTCCGGAAAACGCCGCGACGAAGAGGGCAGGACATGGTCAGCACACCGCACGGCGTCGATGCGCCCCCCCGCGGCAGAGCGGCACTGGCGCGCGCGCTGCGCCGGGGCACGCTGGTCTGCGGCCTCGCGCTCGCGACCGCCTGCACCACGATCTACCGCAACCACGGCTACATGCCGCTGCCCGAGGAACTGGCCCTGTTGCAGGTCGGCGTCGATACGCGCGAAACCGTCGCCGCCGCTGTCGGCACGCCGACATCGGGCGGGGTTCTGGACGGATCGGGCTATTACTATGTGGCGAGCCGGTTCCGCCACGTGGGCTTTCTCGAACCCCAAGAGATCGAGCGCGAAGTCCTCGCCATCACCTTCGACGGCGGCGGCGTGATGCAGAACGTCGAGCGATTCGGGTTGCAGGACGGCCGGGTCGTGGCCCTGTCGCGCCGCGTCACCGACGACAACGTGCGCGACACGACGTTCATCCGGCAGCTTCTGGGCAGCCTCGGCAACTTCGACGCTGGCGCCCTGATCGCGGGCGAACCCTAGGCGTTGCCCGCGTCCGGCGCGAACTTCAGCACCACGCCGTTGATGCAATAGCGCAGGCCCGTCGGCGCCGGGCCGTCCGGAAAGACGTGGCCGAGGTGGCTCTCGCAGCGCGCGCAATGCACCTCTGTGCGGCGCATGAAGAAACCGCGGTCCTCGCTCTCGCCCACGGCGTCGGGGTCTATCGGGGCGTAGAACGAGGGCCAACCCGTGCCGCTCTCGAACTTCGTCCGGCTCTCGAACACCGGCAGGCCGCATCCGGCGCACAGGAACGTGCCGTCGTCTTTCGGGAAATCGTCGTGCGTGCCGGCCCGCTCGGTCCCGTGCTTGCGCGCGACCTTGTAGGCGAGATCCGACAGCTCTTCGCGCCATTCGGCATCCGATTTGGTGACTTTTTCCATGGGGGTGGTATCCTTTCGCGCACAGGGCACATAATCCGGTGATGCCGACATATGATGTCAGTATCTAGGGCGCGGGACGGTCCGCGCCAAGGGTCGCGCCAAGGGCCGCGGCAGGAGTGGTGACAGGGTGACGATGATGCTGCGCAAGGGCCGCTATGGCGCCCGCCTCGCCGATGGTGCGGCGGATTTGGCGCGCGCGCAGGCCCTGCGGCACCAGTGTTTCCTGATGCGTGGCGCGGCACGGGCGCGTCCCGACGGCCTCGACCGGGACGCCTTCGACGCGCATTGCCGCCACGTGCTGATCGAGGATGCGGCGGGCACCCTTGCAGCCACCTTCCGGTTCCTGCCGCTGCGCACGGGCGCCGATATCGACCTGAGCTATGCTGCACAATTCTATGATATATCGGGATTATTGATTGGTCCTCCCATCGCCGAACTTGGCCGGTTCTGCATCCGTCCCGACGCCCAGGACGGCGAGACGCTGCGGGCTGCCTGGGGCGCACTCGCCGGCCTCGTCCGCGAGACGGGGGCCGAGACGCTGTTCGGCTGCGCCTCGTTCCCCGGCGCGCGCGCGGCCGACCATGCGGCAGCCCTCGCACATCTGCACGCCCGTCACCTCGGCCCCGCCGACCGGCGCCCCGCCGTGCACGCGCCCGAGACGGTGTCGCTCGCCGACCTGTCCCCCGGCACGCCGCGCGAGACGTTGCGGCAATTGCCACCGCTCCTGCGCTCCTACCTCTCGCTCGGGGGCTGGGTCGGCGATACCGCGGTGATCGACCGTGATCTGGACACGCTGCACGTGTTCACGGCCCTCGACATCGCCGACGTGCCGGCGGCCCGTGTCCGCAGCCTCCTTGCGCTGACCGCCTGAGCGCTCTACCTCGCGCGCCATGGCACGCGCACCTCTCCTTCAGCTTTCCGATGTCGCCCTCACCTTCGGCGGCAACCCGGTCTTCGACGGCCTCACACTCTCGGTCCAGCCCGGCGACCGCGTCGCGCTCGTCGGGCGCAACGGCTCTGGCAAGTCGACGCTGATGAAGGTGATGGCGGGGCTGGTCGAGGCCGACCGGGGCACCCGCGTCGTGGCCCCGGGCATGCACGTCGGCTATATGGAGCAGGATCCGGACCTCTCGGCCTATGAAACGCTTGGCGACTTCGCCACGGCGACGCTGGACCCGGCCGAGCACTACCGCGTCGAGATGGCCGCCGAGGGGCTGAAGTTCGACCCCGCGCGCCCCGTCGCCACGGCCTCGGGTGGCGAGCGGCGCCGCGCGGCGCTGGCGCGCCTGATGGCCGAGGCCCCCGATCTCATGCTCATGGACGAGCCGACCAACCACCTCGACATCGAGGCGATCGGCTGGCTCGAAGAGACGCTGAAAGAGACGCGGAGTGCCGTCGTCCTGATCAGCCACGACCGCGCGTTCCTGCGCGAACTTACGCGCGCAACGCTCTGGATTGACAGGGGAATGACGCATCGGCGCGATCAGGGGTTCGACGGCTTCGAGGCGTGGCGCGACAAGACCTGGGAAGAGGAGGATCTCGCCCGCCACAAACTCAACCGCAAGATCAAGGCCGAGGCGCGGTGGGCGGTCGAGGGGATCTCGGCACGGCGCAAGCGCAACATGGGCCGGGTGCGCGCGCTCGCCGACCTGCGGGCGGAACGCGCGGGCCAGATCCGGCGCCAGGGCACCGCCGCCTTCGCTGCCGAGGCCGGTCCGGTTTCGGGCCGCAAGGTGATCGAGGCCAAGGGCATCGCCAAGGCGTTCGGCGGTACCCCGATCGTGCAGGGCCTCGATCTGACCATCCAGCGCGGCGACCGTATCGCCTTCGTCGGCCCGAACGGGGCGGGCAAGACGACGCTCGTGCGGATGCTCCTCGGCCAGATCGCCCCCGATGCGGGCACCGTGACGCTCGGCACCAACCTGACGGTCGCCTATTTCGACCAGACCCGCGCCGCCCTCGATCCGGCACTATCCCTCTGGGAGAGCCTGACCGGCGACGAGCACATGCGCGTCTCGGGACAGGCCGACCAGATCATGGTGCGCGGGGTGCCGCGCCATGTCGTGGGCTACCTCAAGGACTTCCTTTTCGACGAATCCCAGGCCCGCGCCCCCGTCTCGGCGCTGTCGGGCGGCGAGAAGGCGCGCCTGCTGCTCGCCCGCCTGATGGCGCGCACCTCGAACCTGCTGGTCCTCGACGAGCCGACCAACGACCTCGACATCGAGACGCTCGACCTGTTGCAGGACGTGCTCGGCGATTATGACGGCACCGTCCTGCTGGTCAGCCACGACCGCGACTTCCTCGACCGGGTAGCAACGACGACCGTGGCGATGGAGGGGGACGGGCGCGCGACGATCTATGCCGGCGGCTGGTCCGACTACCGGGCGCAGCGGGCGCCAGAAGCAGA
Organism: uncultured Alphaproteobacteria bacterium; assembly: GCA_963789535.1. Classification (GTDB taxonomy): domain Bacteria; phylum Pseudomonadota; class Alphaproteobacteria; order Rhodobacterales; family Rhodobacteraceae; genus CAVXHQ01. The sequence continues at coordinate 145,572 of CAWBKU010000001.1, forward strand.
AACACGGCTCGCCGCCCCGAAGAACGCGAACGTCGTATCGAAACCAGCGGAAACGAAACGGAAATCCGGTCTTTCGTTCACCGAGTCCCATCGCCTCGAGACGCTGCCGGCTGAGATCGACCGCCTGTCCGCCGAAATCGCCCGGCTCGAGGCGCTGCTCGCCGATCCGGCCCTGTTCACCGCCCAGCCCGCAAAGTTCCGCAAGGCCACCGAGGCTCTGGCCGAGCGACAGCTTCAGCGGGCCGCCGCAGAAGAGGAGTGGCTCGCCCTCGCCGAACGGGCCGACGCCTGACGCGTAACGGGCAACCCGGAAAACCGCCGCCCCCGTTCACGTTGCCGCAACACCTCTCGGGGGGGCCGAAGGCGGGGGGCAGACGGCCCCCCTCGCCGGAAACCCCACGCACTAGCCGTCGAAATTCACCTCTTCCATGATCCGCAGCGCGGCCGGGCGGTTTGCCGCGATCTCGCTCAGGTCGATCGTGTCCGCGTCGAACGTCCCCCAGGACGCGACGACATCCGACACCGGCGCCCCGTCGAGGACCGGGTATTCATAGTTCAGTTCGGCGTAGATCGCCTGCGCCTCCGGCGAGACGAGATATTCCATGAGTTGCACCGCCTCGTCGCGGTTCGGTGCGGCCCGCGTCAGCGCGATGCCCGAGACGTTGACATGGGTGCCGCCGTCCTGAAACGTCGGGAACACGACGCGGACCGCGTTCGCCCACTCGGCCTGTTCGGGGTCGGCCAGCATCAGGCCCATGTAGTAGGTGTTGCCCAGCGCGATGTCGCATTCGCCGGCCCAGATCGCACGGGCCTGCGCGCGGTCGTTGCCCTCGGGCTTGCGGGCAAGGTTGGCGCGAACGCCTGCCGCCCATTCCGTTGCCGCATCCTCGCCGTCGTGCGCGATCACCGCCGACAGGAGCGCGAGGTTGTAGTTGTGCACGCCCGAGCGGGTGCAGATGCGGCCCTGCCATTCGGGGTCGGTCAGCGCCTCGTAGGTCGTGACCTCGCCGTCGGCGACGCGCTCGCGGCTGGCATAGACGATGCGGGCGCGGACCGTGAGGGCGAACCACAGGTCGTCGGGGCTGCGCAGTTCGGCGGGGATCGCGGCGTTGAGGACGTCGCTGTCGACCGGCTGGATCACGCCCGCGTCGACGATCTGTTGCAGGTTGGCGATGTCGACCGTCATCACCAGGTCGGCGGGCGAGCGGTCGCCTTCGGCCACCAGCCGCTCGACGATGCCGTCCTCGACGAAGGCGAGGTTCACCGCGATGCCGGTCTCGGCGGTGAAGGCGTCCATCACCGGCTGGATCAGTTCGGGCTGGCGGGTGGTGTAGATGTTGACGTCGGCCAGTGCCGGCAGGGCGGTCAGCGTCGCGGCGGTGGCGAGGAGGGTCGTGCGGAGGAACATCGGTCGGCCTTTCGAGAGCATTTCGGTTGCGGCGTTTAAACCTGAGTGAAATACTCGGGTCAATCCCGAATCTTTCAGTCGGATTACGATCGCCCGACTTTGTCCGACGCCCGGACGTCGTTCCAGATGGCGTCCATCTCGTCGAGGCTGCTCTCGGCGGGCGTCCGGCCGCGCACGCGAAGGACGTCCTCTATCACCCTGAACCGACGCTCGAATTTTGCATTGGCGCCGCGCAGGGCCGCCTCGGGGTCGATGTCGAGGTGCCGTGCGAGGTTGGCCATCACGAACATCAGATCGCCCATCTCCTCCGCGACCTCGGCCTGCGTCAGATGCGCGCGCGCCTCGACCAGTTCGCGCGCCTCTTCGCCGATCTTGTCCAGCACCGGGCCGATGTCGGGCCAGTCGAAACCGACCCGTGCCGCCCGCTTTTGCAGTTTCACCGCCCGCATGAGCGCGGGTACGCCGACCGCAACCCCGTCGAGCACGCCGCCCTGTGCGCGTCCGGCCCGTTCGGCGGCCTTCAGGCGTTCCCAGTCGGCGGTCTGCTGAACCGCCGACTTCTCGCGGCTCTCGGCGCCGAAGACGTGCGGGTGGCGCGCCACCATCTTGTCGCCGATCGCCCGCGCGACACTCGCGAACGTGAAATGCCCCGCCTCTGCGCCCATCTGCGCGTGATAGACGGTCTGGAGGAGCAGATCGCCCAGTTCCCCCTCGAGGTCGGGCCAGTCGGCGCGCGCGATGGCGTCGGCGACCTCGTAGGCCTCTTCGATGGTATAGGGCGCGATCGAGGTGAAGTCCTGAGCGATGTCCCAGGGACAGCCCGCGTCGGGGTCGCGCAGGCAGGCCATGATCGCCAGAAGGCGCTCGGTCTGGCGCAAGGGGTCGTCGGTCGTGTCGTGGATGATCGGATCGGCAACACCCGGCATTGCGGCGGCTCCTCATGCGGCATAGGCCAGCGTAATCCGCCCCGCGACCCTTTGCCAGCGAGAGCCCCATGCCCGTCCTGAACCGCATCGCCGACTACGCCGCCGACATGGAAGGCTGGCGCAAGCACCTGCACATGCACCCCGAGCTGGCGTTCGACTGCCACGAGACGGCGGCGTTCGTCGCGGCCCGCCTGCGCGACTTCGGCGTCGACGAGGTGCACGAGGGGATCGCCACGAGCGGCATCGTGGCGCTGATCCGGGGGCAGGCGGAGGGGCCGGTGATCGGCCTGCGGGCCGACATGGACGCGCTGCCGATCGAGGAGGCGACGGGGGCGGCCCATGCCTCGCGGCATCCAGGCCGGATGCACGCCTGCGGGCACGACGGGCATACGACGATGCTGCTGGGGGCCGCGCGCTATCTGGCCGAGACGCGCAATTTCGCGGGCACCGTCGCGCTGATCTTTCAGCCCGCCGAAGAGAACGGCGGCGGCGCGCAGGTAATGGTGGCCGAAGGTATCCTCGACCGGTTCGGCATCGCCGAGGTCTATGCGCTGCACAATGCGCCCGGCACGGCGGTCGGCGCATTCTATACCACGCCCGGGCCGATCATGGCCGCAGTCGATTCGTTCACCATCCGGATCACCGGCCACGGCGGCCACGGCGCGATGCCGCACGAGACGCGCGATCCCATCGTCGCGGCCTGCGGCATCGTCGCGGCGATCCAGACCATCGTCAGCCGCAATCACCATGCGCTGGAGGATCTGGTGGTATCGGTGACGCAGATCCACACCGGTACCGCCGACAACATCATCCCCGAGACCGCATACATCAACGGCACCGTCCGCACCTTTGTCCCCGGGGTGCAGGCGATGGTCATGCGGCGGCTCGAGGAGGTCGTGGCGGGTCAGGCGGCGAGCTATGGCGTGGCGGCGGTGCTCGACTACGACATCGGCTATCCGGCGACGATCAACGATGCGGACAAGACGGCGTTCGCGGCGAAGGTTGCGGCAGAGGTGAGTGCGGTGGACGCCGCGGCGGGCCGAGAGATGGGGGCCGAGGATTTCAGCTACATGCTGGACGCACGCCCCGGTGCCTATCTGTTTGTCGGCAATGGCAACACGGCAGGCCTTCACCATCCGGCCTATGACTTCGACGATGCGGTTTCGCCCTTTGGCGCGACGTTCTTTGCCCGGCTGGCCGAACGCGCGCTGCCCTTGCAACGGTAGGCGAATTCTTTCAAAGAGTTCGGGAACCCGAAAGGCAGGCCATGGCCCTCGAAGATGCGAAAACACAGGTCGATCAGGCGTTCACGAGGGATGACCTCAAGGGCCTCTCGTTCGAGAATGCCTTCGGCGGCGCCACCTCGTTCCTGCGCCGGCGCTATTCCAAGGATCTCGCGGGCGCGGATCTCGCGATCACCGGCGTGCCCTTCGATCAGGCGGTGACGCACCGCACCGGCGCGCGGTTCGGCCCCCGCGCGATCCGCGAGGCGAGCACCTTGCAGCCCTACGATCCGCCCTACGGCTGGGACGGGTTCGATCCGCTGTCGGATTTCGCGATCCTCGACTATGGCGATCTGGCGTTCGATTACGCGATACGTCGCGGCCTTCCCCGAGACGCTGCGCGCCCATATCGCGGGCATCCTCGCCGCGGGGCCCGGCACCATCACGCTGGGGGGCGACCATTTCATCACCCTGCCGATCCTGCGCGCCTATGCCGCAAAGTTCGGGCCCCTCTCGGTGATCCAGTTCGACGCCCATTCCGACCTCTGGGTCGACGACGACATGGACCGGATCGACCACGGCACGATGATGTACAAGGCGGTGAAGCTCGGCCTCGTCGACCCGGCGCGTTCGGTGCAGATCGGCATCCGGACGCACTGCGACGATTATCTCGGGATGGAGTTCATCGATGCCCGCACGGTCCACGAGAAGGGCACGGCCCATGTCGCGGCCCGCGCGCGCGAGATCGTGGGCGATGCTCCGACCTACGTGACCTTCGACATCGACGCCCTCGATCCGGCCTTTGCACCGGGCACCGGCACGCCCGTCTGGGGTGGCCTCGCGTCATGGCAGGCGGCGGCGACCTTGCGCGATCTGGCGGGCATCGACATGGTCGGGGGCGACGTCGTCGAGGTCTCGCCGCCCTATGACACGACCGGGGCCACCGCCATCGCCGGCGCGCATGTCGCGACCGAGCTGATGTGTCTCTATTGCTGGGCGCTGAACCGGCGACGCTGATGGACCGGCGGCCTCGACGCGCTATGTCTTTCGGAAAATCAGATCAGACAGGCCCGATCCAATGAAAACCCTCGCCACAGTTCTCGTCGTCATTGTCGGTATCGCTGTCCTCGGCACCGTCGCGCTGGCGATCTATGCCCGGATCAAGACCGTGGACCCCGACCTCTGGCACGAGGATATCGCCGCCCCCGGGTTCGTGCCGCCGGACGCCAACGGCGCCGCCTTCTGCGCGGGTGCCGACGCGCGGGTCTCGTTCGGCCCGGACGACCTTGCCCGTCTCGATGCCATCGCCCTCGCCACGCCACGCACGGTGCGGTTGGCCGGCAGCGTGGAGGAGGGGCGGATAAGCTGGGTCACGCGGTCGCGGCTTATGGGATACCCCGATGTCACCACCGCACAGGTCGTGGCGCAGGGCACGGACGCGCGCCTCTGCGTCGTGGCGCGGCAGGTGATCGGGCAGTCCGACATGGGCGTGAACGGCGCGCGCCTGCGCGACTGGTTGCGGCAACTCGGCGCCCTGACCGAGCCGCCGGGGCTGGTCTGGGCGCCGCCTAGCCCCTGACCGTCGACCCCTTGACCGCGCAGCACGCTTCGCCCACTCACGCGCCATGATCCAGCGCGCCACCCTCGACCAGATCACCCAGCGGTTCCAGTTTCTGGAGGCGAAGCTGGCCGGTCCCCTCTCGCCCGACGAGATCGCGGCGCTGACCAAGGAATATTCCGACCTGCGCCCCGTCGCCGGGACGATCGAGCGCTATCGCGCGGCCCTCGACCAGATCGACGAGGCGCAGGCAATGCTGGCCGACCCCGAGATGCGGGCGATGGCCGAGGAGGAGCTGTTCAGCCTGCGCGCGGGCCTCGAGGCGACGGAGGCGGCGGTCAAGCTGGCCCTTCTGCCACGCGACGCCGCCGACGCCAAACCCGCGATGATCGAGATCCGTCCCGGCACCGGCGGCGACGAGGCGGCCCTCTTCGCCGCCGACCTGATGCGGATGTATCAGCGCTATGCCGAGGCGCGCGGCTGGCGGTTCGAGGTGATCGAGGAACAGGCGACCGAGCTTGGCGGGATCAAGGAGGCGGTGGTGCGCGTCGAGGGCGAGAACGTCTTTGCCCGCCTGAAATACGAAAGCGGCGTTCACCGTGTCCAGCGTGTGCCCGAGACCGAGAGCGGCGGGCGTATCCACACCTCTGCCGCCACCGTCGCCGTCCTGCCCGAGGCCGAGGACGTCGAGATCGACATCCCCGCCACCGATATCCGGATCGACACCATGCGCAGCTCTGGCGCCGGGGGCCAGCACGTCAACACCACCAATTCGGCCGTGCGGATCACCCATATCCCCAGCGGTATCGTCGTCACCTCGAGCCAGAAGAGCCAGCACCGCAACCGCGAACTGGCGATGAACGTCCTCAAGTCGCGGCTCTACGACCTCGAACAGGGCAAGCTCGACGATGCGCGCGCGGGCGCCCGGCGCGCGCAGGTCGGGACCGGCGACCGCTCGGAACGGATCCGCACCTACAACTTCCCGCAAGGGCGGATGACCGACCACCGCATCAACCTCACGCTCTATCGCCTCGAGGCGGTCCTCGGGGGCGATCTCGACGAGATCATCGACGCGCTGACCGCCGAGGCGCAGGCGCTGGCACTGGCCGACCTCGAGGGTCAGGGGTGATCACGGCCCTCGCCGTCAAGGCGGCGGCGGACAGGCTTCGGGCGGCGGGGGTGGAGGGGCCGGTCGGCGACGCCCGGCGGCTGCTCGCCTGGCTGCTCGGGCTGGCGCCCGAGCGCTTCGGCGTCGATGCGCCGCCACAGCTCTCGTCCGAGACGCAGGAGGCCTACGCCCGGCTCATCGCCCGCCGCGCGGCGCGCGAACCGATCAGCCATATCACCGGCGCGCGACACTTCTTTCGCAACACGTTCCACGTCACCGCAGACGTCCTCGATCCGCGGCCCGAGACCGAAACGCTGGTGCGCCTGGCGCTGGAGGCGCCGTTCCGGACCGTCCTCGACCTCGGGACAGGATCGGGTGCGATCGTCCTGTCGCTGCTTGCCGACCCGCTGCCGTCGGGCGGGCGGCCTGCGACCACCGGCCTCGGCACCGATATCTCCGGGGCCGCCCTTGCCGTAGCGCGGCGCAACGCCGCGGCGTTGGGCGTCGTCGATCAGGTCGCCTTCGTGCTGTCGGACTGGTTCGACCGCGTCGAAGGCCGCTTCGACCTCATCGTCTCGAACCCGCCCTATGTCGCCGCCGCCGAAATGCCGGTTCTGGCCCCCGAGGTGCGCAACCACGAGCCGCACATCGCCCTGACCGACGGTGGCGACGGCCTCGGCGCCTATCGCGCGATCCTCGCAGGGGCGGCGGCGCATCTGGAGACCGGCGGGCGCCTGCTGCTCGAGATCGGGCCAACGCAGGCGTCGGCGGTGCGTCTCATCGCCGGGGGCCATGGCTGGCGCGTCACCGGCGTCCACTCCGACCTCGACGGTCGCGACCGCGTCGTCGACCTGCGGCGCGCCTGAAATCCGCGCCGGACCGCCAGAAATCGCCCGTTTCTACAGAATAGGCTTGCAGACCGGCGGCCGCTGCGGGTAGACCATGTTGTATCCAGAGGTGGGCGACTGCGCCCGCACCGGAAACCTGCCAGTTCATCGCCGGGCACATTTCCCATCGAACGCGGGCACGCCAGCCTCGTTTACAGGCATATCGCCACCGCGGCACCGCCTCTCACCCCCTAAGCCGGACCGACACTCCATGAGATCTTCCAAGTCCCGCTCGCGCGGCAACAAGAACCGCAACACCAGCCGCCCCACCGGCGGCAACATCATCAACCGCGTCTTCGACAGTTCGGGGCCGGACGGCAAGGTGCGCGGCACACCGCAGCAGATCATCGAGAAATACAGCCAGTTGCACCGCGATTCGCTCCTGTCGAACGACCGCGTGAACGCCGAGAACTTTGCCCAGCACGCCGAGCACTATCTGCGGATGCTCGCCGAGGCGACACGCGAGGTCGACAAGCAGCGCGAGCAGATGGAACAGGAAAACCGCGAGCGGCAGGCCGAGCGCGACCGCCAGATGCAGGCCGACCGCGACCGTCAGGCGGAGCGCGACCGCGAGCGCGAGGCCAATCGCGAACGGCAGGGGCAGGGCGGCGGCGGCCAGAACAATGGCGGCCAGAATAGCGGCCAGAATAGCGGCCAGAACGGAAGCCAGAACGGCGGCCATAACAATGGCGGCGCCCAGAACGGCAACGGACCTTCTGCCGACAGGGGCGAGCGCCCCGAGCGTCAGGAACGCCGCCCCCGTGCCGCGCCGCAGGGCGAGACCGAGACCGAGGCCGACCGCGCCCCGAGCCGCGACCGCGAGCGTGCGGCGCGACTGCGGGCTCAGGAAGAGGCGTTCAACGGACCGACGCCCTCGATGCTCCTCGATCCGTCGAGTGCCGATCAGCCCGATTTCGGATCGGGCGACGACGATGGCCCGGGCCTGGTCGACACGCCCGAAAGCGGCGCCGCCCCCGCCCGCGCGCCCCGCACCCGCAAACCGCGCGCCCCCAAGGCAGCGGCGCCGTCCCCCGACGGCCCCGAAACGGCCGAATAGCGCGCGGCTACGCCGCCGCGAGGCTGCGGGCGAGGGCGCAGAACGCCTCGAGCGAGACCTGTTCGGCCCTCTCGGTCGGCGGGATGCCCACCGCCGTCAGATGTGCCTCGATGTCCGGCGCGAGCCCCCGCAGGGCGGACCGCAGCATCTTGCGCCGCTGGTTGAACGCGGTCGCGACGAGGCGCGACAGGACCGCCGGATCGGCGGCAAAGCGCGGCGCGGGCAGGGCGGTCAGGTGCACGACCGAGGACCAGACCTTCGGCGCGGGTACGAAGACCTCGGGTGCCAGATCCATGACGATCCGCACCTCGGCGCGCCACTGCGCCAGCAGCGCGAGCCGCCCGTAGGCCTTCGATCCCGGCGCCGCCACGATCCGCTCGGCCACCTCGCGCTGGAACATGAGGGTCGCGCTTGCCCAGAACGGCGGCCAGACCGGCGGCGTCAGCCAGCGCACCAGAAGTTCGGTGCCGATGTTGTAGGGCAGGTTGGCCGCGATCCGGATCGGCGCGGTCAGATGGGCGGCCACATCGACGGCCAGCGCGTCGCCCTCGATCACCGTCAGACGCCCCGGATAGGCCGCCGCGATCTCGGCCAGTGCCGGCAGACAGCGCGCGTCCTTTTCGATCGCCAGCACCCTCCGCGCCCCCTCGGCGAGCAGACCGCGGGTCAGGCCGCCCGGCCCCGGCCCGACCTCGAGGATGTCGGACCCCGGCAAGTCCCCCGCCGCCCGCGCGATCCGGGCGGTAAGGTTCAGGTCGAGCAGGAAATTCTGCCCCAGCGCCTTCTTCGCCGCGATCCCGTGGCGCGCGATGACGGCACGCAGGGGCGGCAGGTCGTCGATCCCGCTCACGCGCGCGGCCCGAGGTCCGGGCGCCGCACTTCGGGTTTTTTCTTGCCAGAAATACTCATCCTGCAATCACCGCCCGCGCGCCGCCGCCATGTCGCGCGCCAGCCGCAGGGCTGCGATCATCGACGCAGGGTCCGCGAGCCCGCGTCCGGCGATGTCGAAGGCGGTGCCGTGGTCGGGCGAGGTGCGGATGAACGGCAGGCCGAGCGTGACGTTCACGCCGCCCGCGAAATCGAGGGTCTTGATCGGGATCAGCGCCTGATCGTGATACATGCAGACCGCCGCGTCATAGCGGGCCCGGGCGGCGGGGTGAAACATCGTGTCGGCGGGCAGGGGGCCGGCCACGTCGAGGCCCTCGTCGCGCAGGGCGGCGAGACATGGCGCAATCATCTCGATCTCGTCGCGTCCCATCCGTCCGTCCTCGCCCGCGTGCGGGTTCAGACCCGCGACAGCGATCCGGGGCCCGACGATGCCGAAATCGGTCGTCAACGCGCGCGCCGTGATCCGCACGGTCTGCGCCAGCACTTGCGCGGTCAGGGCGCGCGGCACCTCAGACAGGGGGATGTGGATCGTCGCGGGCACCACCCGCAGGTCGGGGCAGGCGAGCATCATCACGACCGGCACATCGCCCGCGAGGGCGCCGAGATATTCGGTATGCCCCGGCCAGGCGAAATCGGCGCCTGCCATCAGGGCCGCCTTGTGGATCGGCGCGGTGCAGAGCGCGGTCGCCCGGCCTGCCTGCACCAGCGACACGGCCTCGGCGATGGCGGCGATCACGTGGGCGGCGTGGGAGGCGACGGGTTGGCCGGGCACAGCGGCGGCGCCGAAATCGCGCAGGAGGACGGGCAGGGCGTGGGGCGTGATCGCGGCGGCATCCTCGGGCCCCTCGGCGGGTTGCCAGGGCGTGCCGGGCGGCAGATGTGACGGATCGCCGATCCACAGCAGCGGGCCGTCGTGGCAGAGCGTCGACCACGCTCGTGCCGCGACCTCGGGGCCGATGCCCGCCGGTTCGCCGCAACTGATGACGATCGTCACGCCGTCGCGTCCGTGCGCCTAGTCACCCACGATCACCGCCGCCGCGCGCAGGTCAGCGAGGAGCCCGTCGGCATAGCCCGCAAGCCGCTGCGAGCGTAGTTGCGCCTCGATCGTTTCGCGGTCGACGCCCTCGGGGGTTGCATAGGTGCGCCCGCAGAGCATGACGAAAGCGACCGACCCGGACGCCGTCGTCAGCGCCGCGGAGAACTCGTTCGTGTCGAGCCGGGCCAGTTGCAGCGCGATGTCCTGCGGGATCTCGCCCAGGCCTTGCGTCTGGCGCAGGAGACGGTCGGCAGGCAGGCCCTGCGCGATGGCATAGAGGTCGTCGCAGGTATCGACGCGGGCGGCGACGGCGGCGGCCTCGGTCGCGTCGGCCGCGTAATAGACGGCATAGTCGATGGCGCTGGCCTCGGCGGGCGATGCCGAGACCTCGCGCACGCCGCGCATCTGGAACAGGGCGACACCATTGGTGATCGGGATCGGCGCCGTCACCTCGCCGGGCGACAGCGACAGGAGCAGCGTGCGCAACTGCGGCGGATAATTGTCGAGCGGCAGCCAGTCGAGCCTGCCGCCCTGTTCCCGGCTCGGCAGCGCCGAGACGCGCCGCGCCTCGGCCTCGAATGCCGGCTGCGAGGTGAGGCGCGAGATGTTCTGCGCCGTGGCAAGGGCCTGAGCGGCCTCCGGCGGGGGGGCGGCGATGATGATCTCGGACAGCAGGACCTCGATCACCGAACCGCCGCCTGCCGCGGCACCGAGGGCCGCGTCGATTTCGGCGGCGCTGATCTGGGCGCGGGGGCCGAACCGCTGGCGGACATAGTCGCGCCAGGTGGTGCCGACGAGGACGAAGTCGCGGAGCGTCTCCTCCTCGACGCCGTTCTGGCCCAGCAGCACGATGAACTCGTCGAGACCGAGGTTGGCGCGCTCGGCGAAATCGGTCATCGCGGCGCGCAGGCTCTCGTCGGTGATCTGGAGGCCGACGCGCGCGAGTTCGGCGAGCTTCAGGCGGTCCTCGACCAGTTGCTCGCGCGCGAGCGCGTCGAGATCGCCGGGCGTGCGGAACACCTCGAGCATGCGGCGGCGCTGGTCGATCTCGAACCCGGTGATCGCGTCCTCGTTCACGGTGATGACCGGCGAGAACAGGCCCTGCGCCGGGGCGGCGAGCGGGATGAGTGCCATGAGTGCGGCGCACAACAGGCCGCGCAGGCGGTGGGAAAGGTCTGGTTGCGCCATCGGGCGGGCCCTCGCTGCTCGGGCGCGGCGGGCCGCGCTCGGATGGTGGTCGGCCGGGTTCACTCCCGGCACGCGGCGGCGGCGACCCGGGGGGCCGACCCTGCGGAAAAGCCATCGAGACTTATCGCAAAGCCGAGATCCGTGGAGGGTGCCACCGCTTCGTTGAAGGTGTAGCGGCGCGACAGAGAAAGGTCCACCGTCACGCATTCGTTGCGCCAGCGGATGCCGATGTCGGCCTCGGCGGGGGCGTCGCGCACGACGTCAAAACGCCCGCCGAGGCTCAGGCGCCATGTGTCGTTCACCTGCCATGCGGCGTCCACGGTCCATTCCTCGGCGCGGTCCAGACGCTCGCGCGAGGGGTCGGCGGGCAGGAAGTGGTAGGCCGCCGAGACGTCGAGCAGGGCATTCGACCAGTCGACCCGCGCCTCGGTCTTGGAAAAGCGGAACGCCCCGTCGAACAGTGCCCGCGCGTCGAGGCCGAAGCCGCCCGCCAGATCGACGTGGCCGGCGACGAGCCAGTCGGAATTGGGCGTGGCAAGGCCCGAGGCGGGCGAGAAGCCGGTCTGCGGCGTGCTCTGGAACAGGCGTCCGGCCAGGACGGACGCCGAGGTGCCGTCCGCCGCGAGGCGGGTGTAGGACAGGCCCGCGGCAGAGCGCCAGCCGGTCTCGCTCGCGTCCTCGCCGGGAAAGCGGGTGAAGGCGAAAAGGTTGCCCTCGTCGAATTCGGCCAGACGCGAGTCCTCGTTCGGGGGGGTGATGCCGGTCGATGCGGACCATCCCAGCGACACCACCGGCTCGAGGAGGTGGGTGGCGGCCACGTCGCGGCGTACCAGCGGCCAGCGCAGGGTGACGGCCCCCGCCGAGACCGCCCGACCGCCGCTCTCGGCGCCGGGATCGTTGCCGATCTCGTAGTAGTCGACGGCAAGCGTGGTCCGCGCGTCGAGGACGAGGCCCTGCGGCAGCACCACCTCGCGTTGCCAGCCGGCGGTCGCGCCGAGGCGGATCACGTCGCGGCCGGTGTCGCCGAGGTTGTCCGACGTCCGCTCGAACGCATCGAGCGTGGCGCCATAGGTCAGCGTGCCGCCGACGACCGGGGCGGCGACGCGCCGCTCGTAGGTGAGTTCGCCGACGAGGGGGGGGAGTTCGGCGTCAGGCTCGTCGTCGCGCAGGCTCTCGTAGAACGTGAGGTCGGCGTGCAGGAGATCGAAGGTGCGCACCCTCGTCAGGGTGATCGCGCTGTCCAGCCGGTCCTTGTCGGAATAGCCGTAGTCGAGCAGATAGGCCTGGTCACTCACCGCCTCGATATCGAGGTCGAGCCGGAAGCCGCGCGGCAGGTTGACGGCGGCGGCGGCAAAGACATAGCCGCGGGTGTCGTCCGTCACGATGTCGTCGAGGCTCACCGCGGCGTTGACCTCGAGGGTGCCGTTCAGGAACGCCTGCCGGTAGCGCGCCTCGAGGGTGCGGGTGTCGGGCGACAGATACGGGGTGAGCGTCAGGTCGCGGCTGTCGCCGAGGGCGATGAAATACGGCAGTTTCAGACCGATGCCGAGTTCGCTGGTGGTGCGCAGGGACGGGATGAGCAGGCCGGTGGCGCGTTCCAGCGTCGGGTCGGGCAGACGCATCCGCGGGATCCACGCGACGGGCGTTCCACGGATCAGGAAACTGGCGTTCTCGAAATAGATCTGGCGTTCGACCTCGTCGTGGATGACCCGGTCGGCGCGGATTTCCCACAGCGGCGCAGCCGTGCCGCAGACGGCGCAGGAGGTTGCGGCGGCGCGGGTCAGCGCCGAATAGCGCCCGTCGATCCGGTCGATCGAATTGGCGGCAAGCTGCAATTGCTGGTTCAGGACGAGGCGGGCGCCGCGCAGGATGCCGTTCTGCAACGTCGGATCGATCTCGGCGCGGTCGGCGGCGATGATCGTGCCGTCCGGCGCGCGGATCAGGATCGGCCCGGTGATCGAGAGGCGGTCGGTGGTCTGGTCATAGACGATCGCGGCCGCCGACAGGGTGGTGCCGTCGTAATAGACCTCGACGTTGCCCGCCGCGGCGAGGCGGGGGCCGGGCGAGACGGTGACACTGTCGGCCACGAGGGTCGCAGCGCCCTGCGCGTCCGCGGTCGGCGCGAGCACCAACAGGATCAGTGCAAGGAACCAGCGCATCAGCCGTCCTCGAGGTGGAGGATGAGGCTGAGCGACAGCGCGATGGCGGCGAGCGGCGGTGCCCAGGCGGCGAGGACCGCCGGGATCTGCCCCGTCTCGCCGAGGATCTGCGCGAAGTTGCGCAGGAAATAGACGCCGAAACTGAGCAGGATCGCGGCCAGCACCATGATGCCGGTGCGCCCGCCCCGCTGATGACGCATGGTGAAACCGGCACCGATCAGCACCATCGCCACGAGGAACGCGGGCAGCGCCAGTTCCATCTGCAACCAGACCTCGTGGCGCCGCGCGGTGAACCCGGCGGCGCGCAGCCGTTCGATGAACTGCGGCAATTCCCAGATCGGGATCGAGGCGGGGGTGCCGAAACTGTCGCGGATTTCGTCCGGCGTCAGGGTCGAGGGCACCTCGAGCGTCGCGGCGGTGCTCGAGCCGGCCTCGGCGTTGCCGGTCCCCGAAAGCGGCCAGCGTTTGGTCCGCGTCAGCGCCCAGGCGCCGGGGGTCAGGCGCGCTGTTTCGGCCTCGATGCGCTCGAGGGGGCGGCCCTCGGTGTCGAAGGTGAGGAACGTGACCCCCGCAAGTTCGGTCCCGTCGAGGCTGGCGCGGGTGGCGTGGATCACCGTCTGCTCGCGCCCGTTGCCCTGCCGCAGCCAGATGCCGTCCTCGGACAGCGCGAGCACGCGGCCACCACCGTTCAGATCGGCGAGACGCGCCTCGTAGGCCGTCGATGTCGCGGCGACCAGCGGGTTGAACAGGGCCACGGCGACGAGGCCGAAGGCCAGCGCCACGCCCACCGGCGCCCACAGGGCGCGCAGCGCCGAGCGGCCGGCGGCGCGTGTCACCACCAGTTCGGAGGATCGCGCGAGGCCCAGAAACAGCGCCAGCGTCGCGATGATGACGACGAGCGGCAGGATCCGGTAGAGCGCCTGCGGCACCGCCAGCAGGGTGAGCGCGAGGAGTTGGCCAAAGCCGTCTACCGCCTCGCCATGGCGGCGCGCCTGGTCGATCAGGTCGATGAGCGCCAGCATCGCGAAGAAGAGCATCAGGATCGCGAGGAGGAGCCACAGAAAACGGCGGGCGAAATAGCGGTGCAGGATCATGCCGCAACCCCGCGCGGCCTGCGCCGCAAGAGCCAGGGCCGGTCCGCGAGGATCAGCAGGAGGGCGGCAATGGCAAGGCCGAGCGTGCCCGGCAGATAGATCAGCGGCCAGAGGCGCGGGTCGGCGCCGATGACGCCCGACACGAGGCTCTCGACGACCTTGACGCCGATGAGCAGGAAGATCGCGCCGACGATCTGCTTCCACACGCCAAAGCGGTTGAACCCGCCGATCAGCAGCGTGGCGAACCCCAGCAGCGCCGAGACCAGCGCCTGCACCGCCAGCGCGAAGCGGTCGTGCCCCTCGACGATCATGTCGGCCGCCGCGACCCCGGTTTCGGCCTCGAGTTCGGGCGTCGGACGCAGCAACTCCCAGGTCATGAGTTCCGACAGCCCGCGCGTGCCCGCCTGCGGCAGCGACACCAGCGCGCCGAGGTTGTAGGCCAGATCGTCGAACGAGGTGGTCAGCAGGCGCCGCGTCTCCGTGTTCAGCGTCTGCGCCAGACCGTCGACCATGACGAGTTGCGGCCCCGCCCCGGTGCGCACGATATAGGCGCTCGACGCGGTGTAGGTGACGGTCTCGCGCGTGGCGCGACTGTCCGACAGAAAGATGTCGAGCAACTCGCCATCCGGGGTTATGTCGCGGATATAGAAGGTGATGTTGGGGGCAGGGGTCAGGAACTGACCGTCGCGCAGCAGCCGCGCGGTGGCGTTCTGCGCGATCTCGGCTGTGCGCAGGTTCAGTTCGGTGGTGGCCAGCGGCACCAGCACGTTCGTCAGCAGCGCCATGAGCGCCGTGACCGCGAGGCCGAAGACGAAGACGGGGCGCGCAAGGCGGAACGCCGAGGCGCCGGTCGCCTGGGCGACGACGAGTTCACTCTCGGACGCCATGCGGTTGGTGACGTAGAGGGCGGCGGCAAAGGCCGCGATCGGCAGGACGATGCGGATCAGGCCGGGCAGGGACAGCAGGCTGAACAGCGCGAAGGTGCCCAGCGACTGGCCGTCGGCGAGCAGCCGCTCGAACAGAGAGACCGCGGAATTGACCCAATAGACGAGGATCAGCACCAGCGCGAAGAAGCCGAAGAGCATGGTAAGCTGCGCCAGCAGATATCGGTCCAGCCGTGCCATGCCGCCCCTCCCGCTTCTGCCGCTTGTTGTGCCGCGGCCCTGATGCACGATATATCGCATGGCCGGGGCAAGCCCAACCGCTAAACGACGCGGTGGCACCCGTCCCGGGACGGAAACTCTGCAGGTTTCCGACGTCGATTCCGGTCAGAGAAACCGGGGCCCGTGGCTCGTCGCTGGTCCGGACGGCGCGCCTGCGCTAGAAAGTGCGAACTGCGGGGGGTGCCATGGGCGAGGCCTATTTCTATCATCTGACCGAAAGCCCGATCGAGGCGGCGCTGCCCGCCCTCGTCGAGCGGGCGCGCGCCGCAGGCTGGCGGGTCGAGGTGCGGGTGCCGGATGCGCCGACCGGCGAGATGCTGGACGCGGCGCTCTGGCGCGGACCGGACGACCGGTTCCTGCCGCACGGGCTTGCGGGCGGCGCCCATGACGCGCTGCAACCGGTGCTGATCCGCGTCGATGGCGGCGGGCCGGCGGCGAACGCCGCGTCGTGCCTCATGGCGGTCGGCGGTGCGTCGGTGGCGGCCGCCGAGGTGGCCGATCTCGCGCGAACCTGCATCCTCTTCGACGGTCACGACGCCGCCGCCCTCACCGCCGCGCGCGCGCATTGGAAGGCGCTGACCAGTGCCGGGGCGGGGGCGCAATACTGGGCGCAGGAAGACGGCCGATGGGTGAAGAAGGCCGAACACGCCGCCGCCTGATGGCTAGCGGGTCAGGATCATCCGGTCGCCCTCGATCACGATCCGTGCGAACCGGTCGAGATATTCCATCCCGAGCAGCGATCCGTCGATCTCACCCTCGTTCACGACCGCCCGAACGTCGCGTTCCGTCATCCCCTCGAGCGTCACGCTGTCGAGTCTCACCGACGCCGTGCGCACCATCCCGTTGGCGGTCTGCGCCATGCCGAGATAGGCGAGGCCCTGCGGATCGAGGCCGACGCGCGCGGCATCGCGCTGGCTCAGGACGATCTGGCTGGCGCCGGTGTCGACGATGAAGGCGACCGCGGTGCCGTTCACCTCGAGCGTCAGTTGAAAATGCCCGTCGCGCCCGCGCGGCACCTCGATCCGGCCGGTCTCGTCGCTGAACTGTCCGGGGGATGCGGTGCGGCTGATGTCGGTCCACATGCCGACGGCAGCGACGACGCCGACGAAGATCAGGCCCCAGATCGCCGCATATTGCGCCGTCTGGCCAAGGTTCTGGCGGTTCTGGGCAAAATAATACCCCGCGATGGCGACGGCCAGCAGACCCAGATAGGCGAGCCGCGCGATGTCGTCGCCGGTCATCTCAGGCACCCACGGTCGCCGCGAGACCTGCCGTCAGGCCGGTGCCACGGATGCCGTCGACCACGAACTGCACGGCCAGCGCGGCGAGCAGCATGCCGAGGACGCGCGTGACGATGTTGATGCCGGTCTTGCCCAGAAGGTCGCCGATACGCGGCGCGGCGAGGAACGCGACGAACACCAGCATCAGGTTCGCCACGATCACGCCCGCGATCCCCGCCAGCGACGCGGTGGTCTGCGCTTGGCTCGCCAGCAGGATGATCGTGGTAATCGCCCCCGGCCCGACGATCAGCGGCAGGGCCAGCGGAAACACCGACGGATCGTGGTCGTCGATCGCGGCCCCCTCGTCGGCGTTGTCCTGCCGCCGGTGCTGGCGCCGCTCGAACAGCATGTCGAGCGCGGTGAGGAACAGCAACATGCCGCCCGCGATCCGGAAGGCGGGGATCGAGATGCCGATGAACCCGAGCACCGCCTCGCCCATCAGGAGGAACACCAGCATCAGGGCGCCCGCCACCAGGCAGGCGCGCAAACCGATGGCCCGCCGGCGCGCCGGGGTCGTGTCCGTCGTCAGGGCGAGGAACAGCGGCACGAGGCCCGGCGGGTCGATGATGATGAACAGCGTAGTGAACGCCGTGATGTAGAAGGCCAGATCGTTCATCGTCCCCGTGCCTCCGGACCGCTCACGCCGCCTTCGCCTTCTCGAGCTTTTCGAGGGCCGCCATCCAGATCGCCTCGGCCCGGGCCAGCGCCTCCATCACTTCGGCATATTTCCGGTTCCAGGTGTCCAGCTCGCCCTTGCGCGCATCCTCGTAGAGTGCGGGCTCGGCCAGTTTCGCGGCAAGTTTGTCGCGCATGTCGTTGATCTTGTTCACCCGCTCTTCGGCCTTGCGGGCATCGGCGCGCAGCGCGAGACGCTGTTCGCGGGTCAGGGCGAGGGATTTTTCGGCGACCTTCGGCCCCGTCCTGCCAAACTTGTCGCCCGTCTTGTCACCGGTCTTGTCGGCGCTCAACAACATCGCGCGATAGGCATCGAGGTCGTCGTCGAACGGCGCCACACGCCCGTCCTTCACCAGCCACAGGCGGTCGGCGACCATGCTCAGCAGGTGCATGTCGTGGCTCACGAGGATGACGGCGCCGGTATAGGCGGTCAGCGCCTCGACGAGGGCCTCGCGGCTCTCGATATCGAGGTGGTTGGTCGGCTCGTCGAGGATGAGCAGATGCGGCGCGGGCAGGGTGGCGAGCAACAGAGACAGCCGCGCCTTCTGCCCGCCCGACAGCCGCCCGACCTCGGTCTCGGCCTGCGCCGCCATCAGGCCAAAGGACGCCAGCCGCGCGCGGAGCCGCGCCTGACCCTCCTCGGGGCGTTCGCGCAGCAGGTGCTGCAAGGGCGTCTCCTCGACGCGCAGTTCGTCGACCTGATGTTGTGCGAAGAACCCGATGCGCAGTTTGGACGACGCCTGCATGGTGCCGCGAGATACTTCAAGTCTGCCGGACAACATCTTGGAAAGAGTCGATTTTCCCTCGCCATTGCGGCCCAGCAGGGCGATCCGGTCGTCCTGATCGATGCGCAGCGTGAGGTCGTGCAGCACGATATGGTTGCCATAGCCGACCGCCGCCCCTTCGGTGGCGATGATCGGCGGCGACAGTTCCTCGGGCTGCGGAAAGGTGAACACGGTGCGCGCCGCATCTTCGGGCGCGCGGATCGTTTCCATCTTCTCAAGCATCTTGACCCGGCTCTGCGCCTGCTTGGCCTTGCTCGCCTTGGCCTTGAAGCGGTCGACGAAGGATTGCAGGTGCGCGCGCCGCACATCCTGCTTCTTTGCCGCCGACGCCAGAAGCGCCCGTTTTTCAGCGCGTTGCCGGGCAAAGCTATCGTAAGTGCCGGTGTAGTAGGTAAGTTTCTTGTCCTCGAGGTGCAGGATGCCGCCGACCGAGCGGTTCAGCAACTCGCGGTCGTGGCTGACGATGACGACGGTATGGGGATATTTGACGAGGTAGGATTCGAGCCAGAGCGCGCCCTCGAGGTCGAGGTAGTTGGTCGGCTCGTCCAGAAGCAGCAGGTCCGGTTCGGAGAACAGAACCGCCGCGAGGGCCACCCGCATCCGCCAGCCGCCGGAAAAGGCCGAGCAGGGCATCCGCTGTTCGGCGTCGGTAAATCCGAGGCCGCGGAGGATGATCGACGCCCGCGCCTCGGCAGACCATGCGTCGATATCGGCCAGCCGGGTCTGGATCTCGGCGATCCGGGTGCCGTCCGTCGCCGTTTCGGCCTCGGCCATCAGGTCGTGCCGCTCGATGTCGGCGCGCAGCACCGTGTCGATGAGGCTGACCTCGTTGCCCGGCACCTCCTGACTGACGCCACCGATCTTCCACCCGCGCGGCAGGTCGATCGTGCCGCCGTCGAGGTGAAGTTCGCCGCGGATCATCCTGAAAAGCGTGGTCTTTCCGGTGCCGTTGCGTCCCACGAGGCCGACCTTGTGGCCGGTGGGGATCGTCGCCGAGGCGCCGTCGATCAACAGGCGGCCTTCGATTGAATAGGAGATGTCGGAGATACGCAGCATGGCCGTTCCCATGCCGCAACCGCGCGGATTGGTCAATCGTGTCCGGGACGCGCTGCCACTCCCGGTTCACGTTGCCGTAACAACTCCCGCCGGAGGCTCTGCCATCGGTGCGCGCCGGGCGGCTGCCCCTTTCGCGCCGCGCCAAGGGATGCTAGCAGGCCGCCAACCGAAACACCCCTGTTCCAAGAGGCACCCATGGCCATCCAGCGCACCTTCTCGATCATCAAGCCCGACGCCACCAAGCGCAACCTGACCGGCAAGATCACCGCCAAGTTCGAGGACGCGGGCCTGCGGGTCATCGCCTCCAAGCGGATCCAGTTGACGCTGGCGCAGGCGCAGCAGTTCTACGGCGTCCACAAGGACCGGCCGTTCTTTGGCGAACTGACCGAGTTCATGATTTCCGAGCCGATCGTCGTGCAGGTCCTCGAGGGCGAGGATGCGGTGAGCAAGAACCGTCAGGTGATGGGCGCGACGAACCCCGCCGATGCCGCCGAGGGCACCATCCGCAAGGAATTCGCGCTCTCGATCGGCGAGAATTCGGTGCACGGCTCGGACGCGCCGGAAACCGCTGCCGAAGAGATCGCCTTCTTCTTTTCGGGTCTCGAACTCGTTGGCTGAAGCCATCGTCCCCGACCCCGATGGCCGGCCCGGGCGTTCCCGTGGCTGGCCATTTTTCTGCGCGCCTTCTAGCATCGCGCCATGCCGCTGCGCCGCCTCTTCCGCCGCCTTGCCCTGACCGTCTGCTTTCTGGCGGTCTTGGCGGTGGTGACGACCGTGATCTGGCGGCAATCCTACGGCGAGGCGCTGGCGCAGCTCGACCGGACGGGCCGTGCCGATCTCGCCCTGGCCGCCGGACGTCTGACCGGCGAGTTGCAGCGGTTTCGCGCCAATGCCGCCCTGACGGCGGCGCGGCCCGAGGTGGCGGCGGTGCTGTCGGGCGCACTGGATCGCGACGCCGCCGAGCGGCTGCTGTCGCGGATCGCCGACATGAGCGGGTCGCTCGATATCGTCGTGGCGGATGCAGAAGGGCGCGTGCGTGCCGCGGCGCGGCCGCAGTCTGCGGCGAGTGTTCTCGGGACGCCGCATTTCGAGCGGGCGATGGACGGCGCCATGGGCCTCGAGAACCGGGTGAGTGCGGCCTATGGCCACCGCATCTTCGCCTTCGCGGCGCCGGTCTTTGACGAGGACGGTCCGGTCATCGGCGCGCTGATCGTCGTCGTCGACGTCGAGGCGGTCGAGGCGGAGTGGCGCGGCGGGCGCCCGGCGATGTTCTTCACCGATGCGGCGGGCATCGTCTTCGTCAGCAACCGCTCCGAACTCCTGCTGCGGCAGCGCTTTGCGCCGGGCGATGCCAGCCAGGCCTTTCCACGGTTCGTGCAGGAGGGCGGGCCCTTTCCCGACCACGACCTGTGGCGCATCGACGGCGGCCGCTATCTGCCCGCCCGCGCGCTGCACCTGAGCCAGGAGGTGCCGGTGATCGGCCTGACCGGCGAGACGCTGATCGACGTCGCCCCGGCGCGCGCCATCGCCACCGCACAGGCGGCGGCGGTGGGGGCGGTGCTGCTGGCGCTCGGCACGGTGCTGCTCTGGGCGCTCGAACGGCGGCGGACGCTCGCGCGGATCGCCGCCGACCTCGAGGCGCGGGTGGCCCGCCGCACCGCCGAACTGGTGGCGGTGAATGCCGACCTGACCCGCGAGGTAGGCGAGAGGCGCGCGGCGGAGGCCCGGTTGCAGCAGGCGCAGGCCGATCTGGTGCAGGCGGGCAAGCTCTCGGCGCTGGGGCAGATGTCGGCGGGCATCAGTCACGAGTTGAACCAGCCGCTGATGGCGATCCGCTCGTTCGCCGAGAATGCCGAGGCGTTCCTCGCCAGGGGGGAGGCGGCGGCGGCGGGCCGGAACCTGTTGCGCATCTCGGACCTCGCGCGCCGCATGGGGCGGATCATCGGCAACCTGCGTGCCTTTGCGCGGCAGGAGACGACGGCGGCGGGCGATGTCGACCTCTGTGCGGCGATTGATGCCGCGGTCGAGATGTCGGCGGCGCGTCTGCACGGTGCGGGTGTCGTGCTGCACTGGCTGCGGCCTGCGGGGCCGGTGATGGTGCGCGGCGGCGATGTGCGGTTGCAGCAGGTGGTGCTGAACCTGCTCGGCAATGCGGCCGACGCCATGGAGGCCTCGGTGCGGCGCGAGATCACCGTGCGGATCGTGCCGGAGGGCGCGCGCGTCCACCTCGAGGTGCGCGACACCGGGCCGGGCATCGCCGAGCCCGAGAAGATGTTCAACCCGTTCTATACCACCAAACTCGTTCGCCCCGAGGGGACGGCGGGTGACGGCATGGGCCTTGGCCTGTCGATCTCCTACGGGCTGGTGCAGAGTTTCGGCGGCCAGATCCGGGGCCGCAACCTGCCAGAAGGGGGGGCGGCGTTTACCGTCGAACTGGATGCGGGCGCGGCGGTGGCGGTGGCGGCGTGACGCGCCGGGTGCTGCTCGTCGACGACGACCGCGAGGTGCGCGACGCGCTGGCACAGACCCTCGACCTCGCCGGCCTGCTGCCCGTCGTCGCGGCCTCGTTCGTCGAGGCCAAGGACCATATCGCGCGCGCCTTCGACGGGATCGTGGTGTCGGACATCCGGATGCCGGGGCGCGACGGGTTCCATCTGTTGGAGCACGTCCGCAAGGTCGACCCCGACCTGCCGGTGATCCTGCTGACCGGCCATGCCGATGTGCCGATGGCGGTGCGCGGGATTGCGGCGGGGGCGCGCGCATTCCTTGAGAAACCATTTGAGCCAAAGGACTTCGTCGACGAAGTTCATGCGGCCCTCGCGGCGCGCCGCGTCACGATCGAGGAGCGGCGACGCAAGCAGGCGGCCGAGGCCGGGGATGCCGCGGCGCGGATGCTGTTCGGCACCTCGGACCTGGCAAAGGCACTGCGCGATCAGGTCAGGGCGGTGGCGCGGGCGCGGGGCGAGGTGCTGATCGCGGGCGATACCGGCACCGGCACGCCGAAGGTCGCCGAGGTGCTGCACCTCCTCTCGCCCGCCGCCGCCGCCCCTTTCGTCAAACGCACCGGCGCCACCCTGACGCCCGAGGGTCTGGCCGGGGCGCTGGCCGAGGCGCAGGGGGGCACGCTCTATATCGACGAGGTCGGCGCAATGGCGGGGGCGGCGCAATTCGCGCTGCTCGACCTGCTCGACCGGGGGCAGGAGGCGCGGGTGGTGGCGGGTACGACGCGCGATCTTGCCGCCGAGGTGGCCGCGGGCCGGTTCGGTCCCGATCTCTACTGGCGGCTGAACGTGATGGCGGTCCGAATCCCCAGTCTGCGCGAGCGGACGGGCGACATTCCGGTCCTTTTTCGTCATTATGTCGCGCAGGCCTGCGAGCAGGCGAACCTGCCGGTGCCGCCGATTTCGGCATCGGTCGAGGTCACGCTCATGGCGCAGGACTGGCCCGGCAATGCGCGCGCATTGATGAGTGCGGCGATGCGCTTTGCGCTCGGCGTGGCGGAAGGGCACGCAGGATCGGACGGGCCGGACGGCAGCGGTCCCGGTCTGGTCGAGCGTATGGCCGAGGTCGAGCGCCGGTTTCTGGTCGAGGCGCTGCGACGGACCCGCGGACAGGCGAGCGACGCCGCGCGGGCCCTGAAGCTGCCGCGCAAGACGTTCTACGACAAACTGGCCCGACACGCGCTGCGGCCCGAGGACTATCGCGGCGACGCCTGAAAGATTGTGCGGATTTCCGCACAACTCTCTTCGATGGTCCGCGGAAATCCACACAGTCGCTTTGGTGGTCGGCGGCGACCGGCACCTCAAGCCTTTGATCTGAGGCCTGTTTATGGGGCCGCGCGACATCGGCATCAATCCGCTTGCACCGGTGCCTGCCGCGCCGTCAACTCGCCTCCATGCCCGCCGGAGGAGTGGGTGCGAACCAGTGCCACGACGTCTCAGGGAGGAGACCCGATGAAATTCACCAGCTTTGCCGCGACCGCCGTTGCCGCCGCCTTTGCCGCATCCGCCGCCAGCGCAGACCCGATGGGCTGTGACGACGGCGAGATCGTCGTCAAGTTCAGCCATGTCACCAACACCGACCGCCATCCCAAGGGGATTGCCGCGCAACTCCTGATGGAGCGGGTGAATGCCGAGATGGAGGGGACGATGTGCATGGAGGTGTTCCCGAACTCGACCCTCTATACCGACGAGCAGGTGATCGAGGCGCTGCTGCGCGGCGACGTGCAGCTTGCCGCACCGTCGTTCTCGCTCTTCGAGTCGATCACCCTTGCCTACCGGCTGTTCGACCTGCCGTTCCTGTTCACCGATACTGCCGCCGTCGACCGGTTCCAGCAGTCGGAGGAGGGGCAGATGATGCTCGACGCGATGCAGCGGCGCGGCCTTCAGGGGCTGGCCTACTGGCACAACGGGATGAAGCAGTTTTCGGCCAATGTGCCGCTGATCTCGCCCGAGGATGCCGATGGTCTGAAATTCCGGGTGCAGCCCAGCGACGTGCTGGTGGCGCAGATGGAGGCACTGGGCGCCAGCCCGCAGCCGATGGCCTTCGCCGAGGTCTATGGCGCGCTCCAGACCGGTGTCGTCGACGGACAGGAGAACACCTGGTCCAACATCTACGGGCAGAAGTTCTTCGAGGTGCAGGACGGCATCACCGAGACCAACCACGGGATCATCGACTATCTCGTCGTCTCCTCGACCGATTTCCTCGACAGCCTCGAGCCCGAGGTGCGCGATCAGTTCCTGACGATCCTGAACGAGGTGACGGTCGAGCGGAACGACGCGGTGGGTCAGGTCGACCTCGAGGCGCGTCAGGCGATCCTCGACGCGGGCGGCGAGATCCGCACGCTTACGCCGGAACAGCGTCAGGCATGGGTCGACGTGATGCTGCCGGTCTGGGCGCAGTTCGAGGACGAGGTCGGCGCCGACATGATCGCCGCCGCACAGGCCGCGAACGAGGGCTGATCCGGTCGCGACGGCCCTTCAGAGACGGCCCTGCCGAGATGGGGCCGTCGGGTCGGGGCCTTCGATCACATCGACGGACGGTGGCGGGACGATCGCTGCCGTCCGTGCATCGTCAAAGCGCAGACGATCTGCGCGGCGCGGCCCCGCGGGGGCCGAGAGGCCGCGCCGTCGCCCCGTGGGAGGAACGGACGTCATGGCCCATGTGACTTACACGCCCAAAGGGGCCATCGGTCGCTTCGTCCACCACTTCGAGGAGACGACGCTCGCGGTCCTGCTCGCCGCAATGACGGTGCTGACGTTCACCAACGTGGTGCTGCGGTATCTGTTCAACGCCTCGATCATCTGGTCGCTCGAGGTGGTGCTGATCCTGTTCGCCTGGCTGGTTCTGTTCGGCATCGCCTATGCGTTCAAGGTGACGGCGCATCTGGGGGTCGATGCGGTCACGTCGCTTTTTCCGACAACGTTCCGGCGGGTGCTGGGGTTCCTGTCGGGCCTCGTCTGCATCGCCTACGCGCTCCTCGTGCTGAAAGGCGGCTGGGACTACTGGGCGCCCTTCGCCGACCTGCCCAAATTCGCGGGTCGGGTTCTGCCTACCGGCCTCGACTGGGACGCGCGCCGCTTCGGCTATACGATCACCAGCGACGTCCCGATCCCGTTCGAGTGGCTGCGCGCCTGGCTCTCGGCGACCTTCAACAGCTATGAGGAAGGCGGCGAGACGGTCGTCGAGGTCTATCGCAAGATGCCGGTGCTGGTGCCCTATCTCATCGTTCCGGTGGCCGCCGCCCTGATGGTGCTGCGCACCGTGCAGGCGACGGTGCGGATCGTGCGCGGCGGGGCCGAGAGCCTGATCGTCAGCCACGAGGCCGAAGAGGCCGTGGAGGAGGCCGCCGCGCGTCTGAATGCCGAAACCGGCGGCATCACCCTCGACAAGCGGGGCTGAGGCTATGGACGTCGCGATCCTCTTCGGCATGATCATCGGCCTGCTGTTCCTCGGCGTTCCGATCGCCGTATCGCTCGGCTTTTCGTCGATCGTCTTTCTGCTGAACTATTCGGACACCTCGCTCGCCTCGATCGCGCAATCGCTCTTTCAGGCGATGGCCGGGCACGCGACGCTGCTGGCGATCCCGTTCTTCATCCTGGCCTCGACGTTCATGTCGACGGGCGGCGTCGCGCGGCGGATCATCCGGTTCGCGATCGCCTGCGTCGGCCACCTGCGCGGCGGTCTGGCCATTGCGGGCGTGCTGGCCTGCATGATCTTCGCGGCCCTCTCCGGCTCGTCGCCTGCCACGGTCGTCGCCATCGGTTCGATCGTGATCGGCGCGATGCGGCAGGCGGGCTATACCCGCGAGTTCGCGGCGGGCGTGATCTGCAATGCGGGAACCCTCGGCATCCTCATTCCGCCGTCCATCGTGATGGTCGTCTACGCGAGCGCCACGGACGTCTCGGTCGGGCGGATGTTCCTCGCGGGCGTGATCCCGGGGCTGCTGGCGGGCTTCATGCTGATGGCGACGATCTATGTCATGGCGGTCGTCAAGGGGATGCCGAAGGGCGACTGGAAGGGCTGGGGCGAGATTTTCGCGTCGTTCCGCGATGCGTTCTGGGGCCTGATGCTGATCGCGATCATCATGGGCGGCATCTACGGCCATCCCTGGATCAGCTTTTCGGGCGGCCCGCTGGTCTATTGGCGTCCCGGCGCGTTCACCCCGACAGAGGCCGCCGCCGTCGCCGCCGTCTATGCCTTTCTCGTCTCCATTTTCGTCTATCGCGACATGGGCCCCTATGCCGAGAACGCGGACGGGCGCCGCGCCAGCGCGTTCGACCCGGTCGCCTTCGCCTCGGCGTTCCTGTGGCACCGCGACACAAGGCACGCCCTGTTCGAGGCGGCCAAGCTGACCGTGACCCTGATGTTCATCATCGCCAATGCGCTGATCCTCAAGCAGGTGCTGACCGAACAGCAGATCCCGCAGGAGATCGCGGGCTGGATGCTGGGGCAGGGCCTCGGGCCGGTCATGTTCCTGATCATCGTCAACGTCATCCTGCTCATCGGCGGTCAGTTCATGGAACCGTCGGGCCTCATCGTCATCGTCGCCCCGATCGTCTTTCCGATCGCGATCCAGCTCGGTATCGACCCGATCCACCTCGGGATCATCATGGTGGTGAACATGGAGATCGGGATGATCACGCCGCCCGTCGGCCTCAACCTCTTCGTCACCAGCGGCGTCGCGGGCATGTCGGTCATGGGTGTCGTGCGCGCCGCGCTGCCGTTCCTTGCCGTGCTCTTCGTGTTTCTCATCATTGTGACCTATGTGCCGTGGATTTCGACGGTCCTTCCGAATTCGGTCATGGGGCCGGAGATCATCATCAACTGAGGCGGCGGGGTTGACCTTGGCGCCGCCCTGGGGCCGAGTGTCGCCGTCCCAACCGGAGCCCCGTCATGACCCGCGCCCTGCAAGCCCGCCGCAAGGAGCCGCTGAGCGGCGAGACCCGCTCGGCGGTCGTCTTTCTGCACGGCTACGGCGCCAATGGCGCCGATCTGCTGGGCCTCGCCGATCCGCTGGCCGAGCACATGCCCGACACCCTGTTCCTCGCGCCTGACGCGCCAGAGGCCTGTGCGGGTGCCCCGATGGGGTTTCAGTGGTTCCCGATCCCCTGGATCGACGGGTCGAGCGAGGAAGAGCAGTTTCACGGTCTGACCAATGCGGCCAAGGATCTCGATGCCTTCCTGACCGGCGTGATGGTGGACGAGGATCTGCTGGCCGAGCAGGTCGTCCTCGTCGGCTTTTCGCAAGGGACGATGATGGCACTGCATGTCGGCCCGCGCCGTGACGAGGCGCTGGCCGGGATCGTCGCCTTCTCCGGACGGCTGATGCTGCCGGATTTGCTGGGCGACGAGGCGCTGACCCGCCCGCCGGTCCTGCTGCTGCACGGCGACCAGGACGAGGTGGTGCCGCCGTCCTCGCTGCCCGCTGCGGCCGAGGGCCTGCAACAGGCCGGATGGACCGAGGTCTACGCCCACGTCATGAAAGGCACCGGCCACGGCATCGCACCCGACGGCCTGTCGGTGGCGCTCGCGTTCATGACCGACAAGCTGGGGCTGGGCTAGGCCGGACCGCGCCGTCACGCCGCTGATACACGGCGGCGTCAAACCTCGACCCGAACGCAAGATCAGGGGCTTGTGCGGCGCAAGTCGCCAGATATAGTGCGCCCGAGACGAGGGGACATCCACCCGATGCAAGTCGACTTCAGAACCCATTTCGTGCGCGAGGCTGCGGGCACGCGCCAGCATCCGGCACTGGTGCTGAACGCCGATTATCGCCCGCTGTCCTATTATCCGCTGTCGCTCTGGCCCTGGCAGGAGGCGGTGAAGGCGGTCTGGCTCGACCGGGTCGAGATCGTGGCCGAATACGACGACGTGGTGCGCAGCCCGTCGACGACGATCCGCATCCCCTCGGTCGTGGTCCTGAAGGATTACGTGAAACCGCAAAAGCGCGTCGCGTTCACCCGGTTCAACCTGTTCCTGCGCGACGAGTTCTGCTGTCAGTATTGCGGCGCGCGCGGCGACCTCACCTTCGATCACGTCGTCCCGCGCGCCCGCGGCGGCATCACCAGTTGGGAGAACGTGGTCGCCGCCTGTTCGACCTGCAACCTGCGCAAGGGCGCGCGGAGCCTGCGCCAATCGGGCATGAACCTGCGCAAACCGGTGCGCCAGCCGGGCACGGAAGAGTTGCGCAACATCGGCCGCAAGTTTCCACCCGGCCACCTGCACGACAGTTGGGTCGATTTCCTCTACTGGGACGCCGAACTCGAGGCCTAGGCTCCAGAACTCATTGATCGTCAAAGCCAGAAGAACCGCAAGCGTCCGGTCTGACCGCTCTACTTGGTTTTGTTCCACGGCAGGAGATCGTCGACGCGGGTGATCTTGTAGTCTGGGATACGGGCCAGGGTGTCGGCCAGCCATTCCTGCGGGTCGACGCTGTTCAGCTTTGCGGTCTCGATCAGGGTAG
>CAWBKU010000002.1:0-80662 GCA_963789535.1 uncultured Alphaproteobacteria bacterium
GGTGGTTCCGGCAATCTGAACGGCCGGGATCGGTGGATTTTCCGCGCAACGGCAGCATGATGCTGCGAGCGAGGAGAAGACCATGGCAAGACGACCACGCCGGAACCACAGCCCGGCATTCAAGGCGAAAGTGGCGGTGGCCGCGATCAAGGGCGAGAAGACGCTGATCGAACTGGCGCAGGATTTCGACCTCCATCCCGACCAGATCAAGCAGTGGCGTGATCAGCTTCTTGAGGGTGCGACCGGGGTGTTCGGTGACGGGCCGAAGGCCGAGCCGGAACCCGTGATCGACGTGAAGACCCTGCATGCGAAGATCGGAGAGCTGACGCTGGAGAACGATTTTTTGTCCGGCGCGCTCGGAAAGGCGGGGCTGTTGCCGAGCGCAAAAAGATGATCGATCGCACAGCGAAGCTCAGTGTCGGTCGTCAGGCCAAGGTGCTGGGGATCAGCCGGGGTAGCGTCTACTACAAGCCGCGCCCGGTGTCGGACGCCGATCTGAAGCTGATGCACCGGATCGACAAACTGCACATGGAATTTCCCTTCGCGGGCAGCCGGATGTTACAGGGCTTGTTGGTCCAGGAAGGGTTCAAGGTCGGGCGGCTGCACGTTGCCACGCTGATGAAGCGCATGGGCATCGAGGCACTGTATCGAAAGCCGAACACATCGGAACCGGCGCCGGGGCACAAGATCTACCCATATCTGCTCCGGAAGCTTCCCATCACCCGGCCCAACCAGGTCTGGGCGATGGACATCACCTACATTCCCCCTCTCGGCAGATTGCTGCGCAATCGCCTGCCGGGCAATGGATGGCGCGCGGGTTCATCTATCTCGCCGCCGTTCTGGACTGGTTCACCCGGCGCGTCCTGGCATGGCGGGTGTCGATCACGCTGGAAGCCGATTTTTGCATAGAAGCTGTGGAGGAGGCGCTGGCTCGGCACGGCACGCCCGAGATCTTCAACACGGATCAGGGCAGCCAGTTCACCTCGACCGACTTTATCAAGGTGCTGGCCGCGCGCGAGATCAAGATCAGCATGGATGGCAAGGGCGCCTGGCGGGACAACGTCTTCATCGAACGGCTCTGGCGGACCATCAAATACGAGGAGGTCTACCTGCGGGCCTACGCCAGCGTCTCTGAAGCCCGAGCGGGGATCGGCCGTTATCTCGGCTTCTACAACAGCCGCCGACCTCATTCATCGCTTGACGGCAAAACGCCCGATCAGGCCTACTTCAACCAGCCGATGTCCAAAGCGGCGGCGGCGTAACCGAGGCGGAAATCCACCTAGAAAACGCCCGGAACCAGTTCAGACAAACCGAACCACCTCTAAGTGAGCGCCCTTTTTGTTGCTTTGACGTAAACCGCCGAACCATCAGGCCTTCTATGGCCAATGATGTGTGTGAGGGCCGTAAGGCCCTGAATGGTTCGGGGCCTCCTGAAGCAAAAGGAGGATGACATGAAACTTGTCACACAATTTAAAGCGGCAACAACCCTCAGCACTGTGCAGCTCTATGGTCTGCGTAAAGAGGCCTTTCTCGCCTTCACGGCTGCGCCTCGTGACTCGCAAGATCAGCGCAACGCGCTTGCATCGATGCGAAACATCGAAAACGAGCTGGCCTATCGCGGGCCAGCTCTCCGCTGAACCATAGCGGCTGGCCATCAGGCCAGCCGCACTGTGTTTCCTTGCCAGCTTACGGCTTTTGTAACCGTTTTTCACAAAAGAAAGGGTTTTCATATCATTCTTCATTGAAAGTAACCGTTTTTCATGATATAATTAAGTTTTTGGTATGAAATTCAAGCCAAGTCAGCGAAAGTCAGAAAAAACATGGAAAGTAAGCGTTTTTCAGGGCCAATCACCGTCTTTCAGGAAAGCAGGCTTCCAGAGCGTGCTTTGCCTGTCGGGTATGCCGCGCTTATCGACGCTTACAATCTCATAGTGCCGCAGCCGCTGACACTTAGCGCGATTGGCAAACGTCACAAAATATATGATGAAAGCGGCTGGCGCATCTATACCCCGCGCCATGAGCCGCAAGCTTCCCTTGAAGGTCATCTTGTATTTGCCCTGAAGTATGAGGGGCTTGATCTTGCGATCCTGAAACGGCTGTTTCTCGCGTTGGATGATGCGGCGCTTGCAACGATCATCGCTGCCAAGCCTACAAGTGCCTACATGCGCCGCCTTTGGTTTTTGTATGAATGGTTGCTGGATCGCCCTCTTGACCTGACAGATGCCAAAACAGGCACCTATGCCGATATTGTTGATCCTAAACTTCAGTGGGCTGTCAAAGGGGAAACATCAACACGCCATCGCGTGCGAAACAATCTGCCAGGAACGCAAGCCTTTTGCCCGCTTGTGCGGCGCACGGAAAAGCTTGCTCAGTTTGTAGATGCTGACCTGGCTGAGCAGGCCCGCGCCGCTATCGGCAAGATTTCAGCGGGCATTTTGGCCCGCACTGCCGCTTTCCTGCTTTTGAAGGATTCAAAATCCAGCTACGCCATCGAAGGCGAAGCGCCGCCGCACAGCCGAATACAGCGCTGGGGCAAAGCCATCGGTGAAGCTGGCAAGCAACCGCTCGACAAGGATGAACTCTTGCGTTTGCAGCGCATCGTGATCGGTGAAGAGCGGTTCATCCGTCTTGGTCTTCGCGATGAAGGTGGCTTTGTCGGCGAGCATGAGCAAGACACGCGCATCCCGCTTCCTGATCATATCAGTGCGCGCCATGAAGCTTTGCCAGAGCTGGTTGACGGGATAGTTGAATTTGATCGCAACTATGCTGGAGAAATTGACCCTGTTATTGCTGCGTCCGTTCTGGCGTTTGGCTTTGTCTATATCCATCCGTTTGAGGACGGTAACGGGCGGATTCACCGCTATCTCATCCACCATGTTCTAACGGCGCGGAAATTCAATCCAACTGGAATTGTCTTTCCGGTTTCATCGGCCATTCTGGAACGCATAGACGACTATCGCCGCGTTCTTGAAAGCTACTCGCAACGTCTTTTGCCAGTCGTGGAGTGGGAGCCGACAGAGCGGATGAATGTCCGCGTCATCAATGACACCGATGATTTCTACAAATATTTTGACGCTACGCCTCACGCGGAATTTCTGTTCGAATGCGTGCAAAAGACAATCGAGAACGATCTGCCCGAGGAGGCCGCGTTCTTGCAGCGCTATGATCAATTCAAGAGCCGCGCTGAGGCTTTGGTTGAAATGCCTGCTTTAACAGTTGATCTGCTGTTCAACTTTCTAAAGCAAAATGATGGCCGCTTGTCCAAGCGTGCCAGAGAAAAAGAATTTGCGCCGCTTTCTGACGATGAAGTCGCAAAACTCGAAGCGGTGTATCAGGACCTGTTCTGAAATAATCTAAATAAATGAAAACTGTGCCCGCCACAGTGGGCGCAAATTTTCTTTCTCTTTCTTATTCTCGCCCCCCATCGGATGGGCGATCAGCGGCTGGCCCTAAGGCCAGCCGCAATTTTTCTTCCTAAAACAAAGTGAGCTGCGGGGTCAGCTCGGCTTCAAGCTTGCGCCTGAAGGCGGCCAGATCGGGCGTGTCGTTGTAGCGTTCCTGCGTATCGCACCGCTCCAGCAATCGCGCGATCCCGTAGCGGCGGGCAGCCAAGGCATTTGTGAATGCGATCCCGTCCCAAACGCTGGCGGGGCTGCCTGAGCCTGAGTCGGGCGCGGTGAAATCGCGGCTGACATGCCAATAGCCCTTGTCTGAACTCGTAGAGTCTGAGCGTGGCGGATTAACCCTTGTGCTCGATCCTGATTCTTTCTGCAATCTGGTTCATGACGCCGTGCCTGTTGCACTGCGCGCCCCAAAGTTCGGCGGCTTCAATGGTGGCCTGCGGTTCGCGGTAATATTGCGGCCCGAATTTTTGGCGGATGGCGTGAAGGTCGGCGCATAGGTCGATCATGTCGTTTGTGTCTAAATGGTGCATGGGTTTATCCTCTCGTAAAATACTTTGAAAGAGGTGGTTCGGTTTGTCTGAACTGGTTCCGGGCGTTTTCTAGGTGGATTTCCGCCTCAGTTATGCCGCCGCCGCTTTGGACATCGGCTGGTTGAAGTAGGCCTGATCGGGCGTTTTGCCGTCAAGCGATGAATGAGGTCGGCGGCTGTTGTAGAAGCCGAGATAACGGCCGATCCCCGCTCGGGCTTCAGAGACGCTGGCGTAGGCCCGCAGGTAGACCTCCTCGTATTTGATGGTCCGCCAGAGCCGTTCGATGAAGACGTTGTCCCGCCAAGCGCCCTTGCCATCCATGCTGATCTTGATCTCGCGCGCGGCCAGCACCTTGAGTAAGCGACGGTTCATCCCCATAGTCGCTGCCGATCTTGCCCAGTCGTTTGCGGTTTAAGCTGCGGCTTTGACTGCGGTCTTGTGGAAGGCACACGGCAGGAGGTCGTCTAGGTCGGCGTGGGGATGCCCCGCGGCGATGGATTGGAGGGTGGCACGCGGGCATGGGCCCAGCAATAGGCGAGCCTGAGCGGCGCTCCACGCTCGCGCCGATCATCGGCCAATCGGTTGTAGCCGCCGTAGCCGTCGACCTGGAGCACACCCTCGAACCCTTCCAGCATTCGTTCCGCATGGGCACCGCCGCGGCCCGGTGCGTAGGTAAAGACTACGCCGGGCGGGTCGCCCCCACCCCACGGTCGGTCGTCCCGCAGCATCGTCCAGAGGTAACCGGTCTTGGTTCTGCCCCGGCCCGGATCGAGCACCGGGGCCGTCGTTTCATCCATGAACAGCTTGCTGGAGTGTTTCAGCAACTCGGCCATCCGCTCCACCACCGGGGCGAGGTGGAAAGCGGCGCGGCCGACCCAGTCGGCCAGCGTGGAGCGATCGATGGACAGCCCGTGCCGCGCCATGACCTGCGCCTGGCGATACAGGGGAAGATGCTCAGAATACTTCGAGACGAGGACGTGGGCGATGGTGGCCTCGGTCGGCAGACCACCCTCGATCAGCGCCGACGGGGCCTTCTGCTGCACCACACCGGCCCGGCCCTTTGGGCAGGCGTAGCGGGGGCGGATGGTGACGAGGACGCGGAACTGTGCCGGGGTGATATCGAGGCGTTCCGAGCGGTCTTCGCCGATCCGGACCATGTCCCCGCATCCGCAAGGACAGGTCAGGCTCTCCGGTTCGATTACCCGCTCCTCGCGCGGGAGGTCCTTCGGCAGAGCCCGGGAGCCGCGAGACTGAGGGACAGGCCGCGCCTGACCGGGGGCCGCTGTCGCCGTGTCATGTTTCTCCTGCGCTTCGGCCATCGCGGTCTCGATGTCTTCGAAGGCCAGTTCGAGCTGGTCGGGGTCGAGCTTTTCCGAGCGAGGTCCGAACCGGGCGCGCCTCATCTCCTTGGCCAGGTGCTCGAGCCGCGCGTTCAGCGCCGCCAGCTCGGCATTGCGAGCCCTCAGATCGGCGTTCTCCGCATCCAAGTGTAGGCGGGCTGCTCGCTCCGTGGCGAGCGCCTCGAACTGCGCCTCGACAACCGTCCGCAGCGCGGCCGGAAGGGCCTCGAGGAGGCTTGGATCAAGGGGCGGCGACATGGCAAATCATACCTCACCCCGACTGGAGTTCCCAGTAAAACATGGGGTATCCTCACCCTGCCAAGGCCGGAGCCTGCACCCGCCGGGCCATTACCCGCCGCCAGTCCAGCCCTTCGAAGAGCGCCTCGAACTGCGCCCGCGACAGTCGCATCATCCCATCCTGAACCTTTGGCCAGGTGAAGCTGCCGGCCTCCAACCGCTTGTAGATCAGGACGAGTCCGGTCCCGTCCCAGACCAGAATCTTGATCCGGTCCCCCCGCTTCGAGCGGAACACCACCGTCAGCCCGGAATGAGGGTCGAGCCGCAACTCGTTCTGGACGGTGGCGGCGAGTCCATCGTGCCCGCGACGGAAGTCGACTGGCCGCATGGCGATCACGATCGGCAGCCGCTGACCCGGCAAAATCATGGACGAGCCGCGCGCAGCGCTATCGCGATCTCGGCGATCCGCGCCGTGGGCATGGAGGATGGGAGCCGCATCACCACCCCACCGCCGACCTCGATCTCGATCCGTTCCGAAAGCCCCGGTTCCGGGTCGGCAGCTGGTTCAGGCGCACCTTGGGAAAACCCAGTCTCAGGATCTTCCAGCATCAGCGGCACGAACATTGGCGAGGCCGTGATCGGGACCAACTTCCCCTCACGGTGCAGACGCCGCCAGGTCGTCACCTGTGACGGCATCAGCCGATGCCGCCGCGCGACATCACCGACCATCGCCCCGGGTGCGTGGCTCTCGGCCACGATCCGCAGCTTCGATTCGGGCGACCAAGTCCGCCGCCCGCTCCCGCGATCCTCCAGAACCTCGTAGCGCCCCGCAAACCCATCCGACATCGCACACCCCGGCTCCCGCTCCATGCCGCAGGAATAGGCCGGGAACCGAGGCCGCGACGAGATCAGAAGGCAATGGGGCGTGGGCCTCGCTTACCACCTTGATAAAGTCGGTCGAGGTGAACTGGCTGCCCTGATGGGTATTAAGAAGTATTCATCTCCAAAGTGGAGCAAAAAAATGAAAGATGATTTTAACACAACTGAGCGCGGCGATGCTTTTGCAGCCGTCAGCGCACCCCCCAAACCAACTTAAACTGTCGATGTCGAAAAATATCAGGCGTTCCTTGATGGCGCTGATATGACCGAGGCGCAGAAGGAAGAATTCCTGCAAGCCCTCTGGTCCATCATCGTGTCCTTTGTCGATCTCGGCTTCGGCATCCACCCGCTGCAAGCGGTATGTGGAGAAGATGCCGATTGTGACAGTAAGACTGCCAAATCTGAATTTGATGTGGTAAGCTCCGACGATCAAGAAAATGACAAAAAACCTAACGATATCAGCCCGTAAGGCTTGGCTGGAGGTAATATGAAAGACGAATATAAAAAGAGTGCTGGGATACTGCGGGCGCTGATCTATTGCCGTGTTTCTTCGACAAAACAGCGCGTTGAGGGCAGCGGTCTTGAAAGCCAAGAGCAACGCTGCCGCGCCTATGCTGAAGAGAAGGGCTACGAAGTCGAAGCGGTTTTCCCTGATGATGTCAGCGGCGGCAGCGACTTCATAAAGCCGCCTGGCATGGTGGCGCTGCTCAGCTACATTGATGCGCAGAAGAGCAAACCGTATGTGGTCATCTTTGATGACCTCAAACGGTTTGCGCGCGATACTGAATTTCATTTGAAGCTTCGCCGCGAGTTTGTGACGCGCGGCGCAGTGATTGATTGCCTCAAATTTCGAATTGAGGATACGCCTGAAGGCAAATTCATCGAAACAATTATTGCGGCACAAGGGGAACTTGAGCGGGAGCAAAACCGCCGCCAAGTTGTCCAAAAGATGAAGGCGCGCGTTGAAAACGGTTTTTGGGTTTTCCGCGCACCTGTAGGCTATCGTTATAAGAATTCTTCATCAAGCGGTGGGAAAGTGCTTGTTCCTGACGAAGTGCTTGCGCCCATTGTGCGCGATGCACTTGAAGGCTTCGCCATCGGTCGCTTTGCATCTCAGGCTGAAGTGCTGCGCTTCCTTGAGCATAATCCTCAATTTCCTAAAGACAGGAAGGATGGATCAATTCGACCCATGACTATCAGTCGTCTTTTAAGGAAGGTTGTCTATGCAGGGTATGTTGAAGCGCCAAAATGGGGCATCAAGCTTCGTAAGGGTCAGCACGACGGTCTTATCAGCTTTGAAACGCATCAGTTAATTTTGGAGCATCTTGAGGGGCGCAAGCGTCGCCCTGCTGCTCGGGCAGATTATAACGAGGATTTCCCTTTGCGAGGCTTTGTGCTGTGCGACTGTTGCAGCAATGCAATGACGGCTGCATGGTCAAAAGGGAAGTATCGTCATTATCCTTACTATTTCTGTATGACGCGCGGTTGTGAAGCCAAGAGTAAATCAGTCCCTCGCGCAAAGATTGAAGAAGGCCTTGCGGAGATCATTAAGGGCCTTCAACCTGCCAAGGGTTTGTTTGATTTGGCAAAGGCGATGTTGCGAGATGCGTGGGACGTGCGATTGGCTGCGGCTCATGGTGACAAAGAAGCCATTCACGCACAGCTGCGTGAAACTGAACGCCAAATGGAAGGGCTGCTTGACCGTATAGTGGATGCGAACAGCGCCTCAATCGTTAGCGCGTATGAATCAAGAATTGAAAAGCTTGAGCAAAAGAAAACTGTTCTCAACGAACGGCTTGAGAAATCCGTTCCTAAAAAGGGACGGCTGGAGGACTGTATCGAACTCTCATTGCAATTCCTGTCAAAGCCTTGGTTTCTATACGAGAAAGGCGATCACGTCATGCGTCAGACTATCCTCAGATTGGCATTTTCAGAACCTCTGAGGTATGCCCCGAACGGGGCGTATCGAACACCAGAATTAGCGTTTCCGTTTAAGTACTTAGCGGGAATTTCGGGATCAAAAAGCGAAATGGTGCTGTGAGAGAGGATTGAACTCTCGACCTCTCCCTTACCAAGGGAGTGCTCTACCACTGAGCTACCACAGCATGTCGCGGCCTTTTACCCCGCGCGGTCATGAGCGCAAGAGAGAAAATCGGGGCCCGCCGGGGCCCGTCGGGGATCGCCGGCCGCTGTCGCCGGTGTCGGGGCGGGCGTCCGGGCCTATAGACCTCTGGGGCGGGCCGCGGTAGGAAGCGGCATGAAGATGCCCCGTCAGGTTCCGCCGAGCACCCAGGAACGCAGTGTGCGCCTCAAAGCGGCGTTGCAGGCCAATATCGCGCGGCGCAAGCAGGCGGCGGCGGTGCGGCAGGAGGCGGACAGGGGCGCCGGTGCGGTCGGCGACGCGGACCGCGACGCCGTTCGGGACGGGGCCGACGAGAGCTGAACCGAACGCCGGGACATACAACCGGCGACCGTCCAGAAAGTAGAGGGGCAGATCTGCATGGATTCCATTCTGGTGACGGGGGGCGCGACCCTCTCGGGGCAGATACCCATCGCGGGGGCCAAGAACGCCTGTCTGGCGCTGATGCCCGCGACGCTTGCTGAGCGAGGAGCCGCTGACCCTTACCAATGCGCCGCGGCTGTCGGACATCGCGACGATGACCACCTTGTTGCAGTCGCTGGGGTCCGAGGTTTCGGTGATGAGCCAGGGCAAGGTGCTGGTCATGTCGAGCCATGGCGCCGCCGAGACGCGGGCCGATTATGATATCGTGCGCAAGATGCGGGCGTCGAACCTGGTGCTCGGCCCGCTACTGGCGCGGCATCACCATGCCGAGGTCTCGTTGCCCGGCGGCTGCGCGATCGGTGCGCGGCCGATGGACATCCACATCGACGCGCTGACCTGCATGGGCGCCGAGATCGAGCTGCGCGACGGCTATCTGCATGCGACGACGCAAGGCGGCCTCAGGGGTGCGGTGGTGCCGCTGCGGTTCGCCAGCGTCGGGGCGACCGAGAACGTCCTCATGGCCGCGACGCTGGCCAAGGGGACGACGGTGATCGAGAACGCGGCGCGCGAGCCCGAGATCGTCGACCTCGCGACCTGCCTGCGCCGGATGGGCGCGCAGATCGAGGGCGAGGGCACCAGCCGGATCGAGGTGCAGGGCGTCGACCGTCTGGGCGGAGCCACCCATCCGGTCGTGACCGACCGGATCGAACTTGGCACCTATATGCTGGCGCCGGTCTTTACCGGCGGCGAGGTCGAGTGCCTTGGCGGGCGGATCGACCTGCTGGCGGCGTTTTGCGAACGGCTCGATGCGGCGGGGATCTCGGTGAGCGAGACCGACAAGGGCCTCAAGGTCACGCTGAAGGGCGACCGGCCGCGGGCCGTCGACGTGGTGACGGAACCGTTCCCCGGCTTTCCCACCGATTTGCAGGCGCAGATGATGGCGATGCTGTGCCTCGCAGAGGGCACGAGCGTCCTCGAGGAGCGCATCTTCGAGAACCGGTTCATGCATGCGCCCGAACTGATGCGGATGGGCGCGCGGATCGAGGTGTCGGGCGGCCACGCGACGGTTACGGGCGTCGAGCGGCTCAAGGGGGCGCCGGTGATGGCGACGGATCTGCGCGCGAGCGTGTCGCTGATCCTCGCGGGCCTTGCCGCCGAGGGGCAGACGCAGGTGAACCGGGTCTATCATCTCGACCGGGGATACGAGCATGTCGAGGACAAGCTGAGTGCCGTGGGCGCCCGCATCGAACGGGTGCCGGGCCGGTGAGCGATGATGTGAGGGATGCACGGTTCGAGGACGGGGCAGAGCGCCCTCTGCGCCTGCGCGCCTTCGATGCCGAGGATCTGGCGGTCCTGTCGGCGGCGGCGCAGGACGGGGTATTTCCGGCGACCGAAATGCGCTGGTCGCGCCGCGAGCGTCGGTTCGCGGTCCTGCTCAACCGGTTCCGGTGGGAGGACGATGGCGCCCGGCCCGAGAGGGTGCAGTCGGTCCTTGCGATCGAAGAGGTGCTGTCGGTGCAGAGCCAGGGCGTTCAGCCCGGCGACGAGGTGGTGCTCTCGGTGCTGAACGTCGCGTTCGAGCAGGACGGCGACGGCCCGGAAGGCAGGGTGATCCTGACGCTGGCGGGCGACGGCGCCATTGCGGTGAGCGGTCGAGGCCCTCGAGGTGGTGCTGCGCGACGTGACACGCCCCTATGCCGCGCCCTCGGGCACCGCGCCGTCGCATCCCGCCTGAGACCGCAAGAGGAGAGCGCGATGGCGCAGCGACTGAGCACCGCGGCGCCCGATTTCGAGGCGCGGTTCGCGGCCCTTCTGGGGGCCAAGCGCGAGGAGAGCGTCGATGTCGACGACGCGGCGGCGGCGATCATCGCGGAGGTCAGGGCAAGGGGCGACGCCGCCCTCTGCGCCTTGACCGGGCGGTTCGACCGGATGGTGGTGACGCCCGGGGGTCTGCGGTTCACGGCGGAGGAAATCGCCGGGTATGCGGCGCAGGTGGACGCGGCGGACCGCGCGGCCCTCGAGCTGGCCGCCGCACGGATCGGGGCCTATCACGCGCGCCAGATGCCGCAGGACGAACGCTGGACCGACGAGGTGGGCGCGGAACTCGGCTGGCGCTGGACGCCGGTGGCGGCGGCGGGGATCTATGTGCCGGGCGGCACGGCCTCCTATCCGTCCTCGGTCCTGATGAACGCGATCCCGGCGCGGGTGGCGGGGGTGGCGCGCATCGCCATGGTCGTGCCGACGCCGGACGGGGTGGTGAACCCGCTGGTCATGCTGGCGGCACAGATCGCGGGTGTCACCGAAATCTATCGCATCGGCGGGGCGCAGGCGATTGCGGCGCTTGCCTATGGGACCGAGAGCATCGCGCCTGTGGACAAGATCACCGGGCCGGGCAACGCCTGGGTCGCGGCGGCCAAGCGGCGGGTGTTCGGGCGCGTCGGCATCGACATGATCGCGGGGCCGTCCGAAATCCTCGTCATCGCGGATGCGGACAATGAGCCCGACTGGATCGCGCTCGATCTTCTCAGCCAGGCCGAGCACGATGTCTCGGCGCAGTCGATCCTGATCACCGACGACGCCGGGCTGGCCGACAGGGTGGAGGCGGCGGTGGCGCGCCTCCTCGAGACGCTGCCGCGCCGCGCCATCGCGGCGGCGAGCTGGCGCGACAACGGCGTGGTGATCGTGGTGCGCGATCTGGACGAGGCCGCGCGCCTGTCGGACCGGTTCGCGCCCGAACATCTGGAGCTCTGCGTCGCCGACCCCGACGCGCTGGCCCTGAAAATCCGCCACGCCGGCGCAATCTTTCTCGGCGCCTGGACGCCAGAGGCGATCGGCGATTACGTCGGCGGCCCGAACCACGTGCTGCCCACCGCCCGTTCGGCGCGGTTCTCCTCGGGGCTGTCGGTGCTCGATTTCCTCAAGCGGACGACGCTGGCGCGGATGACGCCCGCCGCGCTCGCCGCCATCGGCCCCGCCGCCGAACGGCTGGCGGCGTCGGAGGGGCTGGATGCGCATGGGCAGAGCGTGACCGCGCGGCTCGTGCGCCTGAACGAAACGCCCCGGGGGTGAGCCGCATATTGTGACCGGACGGCACCTGTCGTAGTCACGACCGCGCAAGACAGGGGGCCGCGATGAGCCGGATCAGCCATATCGACCTCGACGACAGCGGCCTGCCGCCGCCGACGCCCGAGATCGAGCAGGAGCGCCGGGTCGCGATCTTCGATCTGCTGGAGCAGAACCACTTTGCCCTGCCCACGCGAGAGGCCGAGGGGCCGTATCGCCTTGCGCTCGCGATCCGCGAGCGGCGGCTGGTCTTCGCGCTCACCTCCGAAGCGGGCGAGCCCGCCGCCGAGTTTCACCTCTCGCTCGGGCCGTTCCGGCAGGTGGTGAAGGACTATTTCCAGATCTGCGAGAGCTATTTCGCCGCCGTCAAGACGATGCCGCCGAGCCAGATCGAGACCATCGACATGGCCCGACGCGGCATCCACGACGAAGGTGCGCGGGTGTTGCAGGAACGGCTGGCGGGCAAGGCCGAGGTCGACACCGATACCGCGCGGCGCCTGTTCACCCTCATTTGCGTCCTGCATTTCGGGGGCTGAGCGGTTGGAGGCGCCCCCCCCCATCGCGGCGCTTCCGCAATCGGTGCTTTTCTGCTGCGATCACAATGCGGTGCGCTCGCCCATGGCCGAGGGCATCATGAAGAAATTCTATGGCACGCGCTGCTATATCCAGTCGGCGGGGGTGCACAACGATCTGGCGATCGACGGTTTCGCCATCGCGGTCTGCGCCGAACTCGGGGTCGAACTGGCGCGGCACCGGTCGCGCAGCTTCGAGGAGATGCAGGAATGGGGCGACGACCTGACCGGGTTCGACCTCATCGTGGCGCTGTCGCCCGCCTCGCAGCGGCTGGCACAGGAATTCACGCGGCTCTATCACATCGACGTTGAATACTGGCCGATCCTCGATCCGACCGGCATCGGAGAGGCGCGCGAGGCGAAACTCACCGCCTATCGCCAGACCCGCGACATGATCGCGGGGCGCCTGCTCGCGCGGTTCGGACCCGCGCTCGACACCTAAGGGGGAACGGCCGGAGGGTGCGGGCGTCCCGGCGCTTTGTCTCTTGAAATATGCCTGCAACGGGCGCATCTAGGCGCCGGTTGCCGCAGCCTGCGGCGATTTCTGTACAGGAGACCTCATGGCCAAGGAAGAACTGCTCGAATTCCCCGGCGTCGTTAAGGAACTCTTGCCGAATGCGACGTTCAGGGTCGAGCTGGAAAACGGCCACGAGATCATCGCACACACGGCAGGAAAATTGCGCAAGAACCGGATCCGCGTCCTCGCGGGTGACAAGGTGCAGGTCGAAATGACGCCCTATGACCTGACCAAGGGCCGCATCAACTATCGCTTCCGGTGATACGGCGGCCGGGCCGACCGTGACGCTGACCCCCGACCTCCGGCTGCGCCTCGTGCTCGGGTCCGCATCGCAGCGCCGTCTCGACCTGCTGGCGCAGATCGGGATCGTGCCGGACGCGGTGCGCCCGCCCGACATCGACGAAACGCCGGGGCGCGCCGAACTGCCGCGCGACTACGTCAAGCGGATCGCGGGCGCGAAGGCGGCGGCGGTGGCGCTGGCCGAGGACGAAGTCGCGCTCTGCGCCGATACGACCGTGGCGCTGGGGCGGCGGATCATGGGTAAACCGGCCGATGCGGCCGAGGCGCGCGCGTTTCTGACGCTGCTGTCAGGGCGCAGGCACCGCGTCATCACTGCCGTGGCGGTGAAGCGCGGCGAACGGGTGTGGTTGAAGGACCAGATGACCGTAGTCGAGATGAAGCGCCTGAGTGGCGCCGAGATCGACGCCTACCTCGCGACCGGCGACTGGCAGGGCAAGGCGGGCGGCTATGGCATCCAGGGGACCGCCGGGGCGTTCATCCCCTCGATCAACGGGTCGTTTACCGGGGTCGTGGGACTGCCGCTGAGTGTTGCCGTCGGACTGCTGACGGCGGCGGGCTATCCGGTCTACGGGCGCCCGGCATGAAGGGCCGCGCCGGAGGAGCGCAATGAAGGGTCTCACCGGAGGAGCGCAATGAAGGGCCGCACCATATTTCTCGACCACCTCGGCCCGCGCGAGGCGGCGGCGCTGGTGGTCGACGGGCGGCTCGACGATCTGCTGATCGACGACGACGCGCCGCGCATCGGCACGATCTATCGCGGGATCTGCGACCGGGCGCTGAAGGGGCAGGGCGGCATGATGCTGCGTGTGCCCGGCGGATCGGCCTGGTTGCGGACCGCCAAGGGCCTGAAGGCGGGCGAGGCGGTGCTGGTGCAGGTCACGGGCACGGCCGAGGCGGGCAAGGCGGTCCCCGTGACCGACCGCCTCTTGTTCAAGAGCCGCTATGCAATCGTCACCCCCGCCGCCCCCGGCATCAACGTCAGCCGCCGGATCACCGACGAGGACGAGCGGATGCGCCTGATGGGCATCGCCGACGTGGCCCTCGAGGCAGAGGTAGGCCTCATCCTGCGCTCTCAGGCTCAGGGAGCCGCGGCCGACGAGATCGCCGAGGATATCGTCGCCATGGCGGATCTGGCCGCCGCGGTCCTGGCCGAGACCGGCACCGGCCCCGAGACCCTGACCGAAGGCTACGGCCCCCACGCGCTCGCCTGGCGCGAATGGGACGCGGACGATGTCCTGACGGCGGAGGGTTGTTTTGCGGAGAACGGCGTGCTCGACCTGATCGACGCGCTCGCATCCCCACTCGTGCCGCTCGACGAGGGCGCGATGTATGTCGAGCCGACCCGTGCGCTGGTTGCCGTGGACGTGAACACCGGCGGCGATACCTCGCCCGCCGCTGCCCTCAAGGTGAACCTCGCCGCCGCCCGCGCCCTGCCGCGTGCGCTGCGGCTGCGCGGCCTCGGCGGTCAGGTGACGGTCGA
Source organism: uncultured Alphaproteobacteria bacterium (assembly GCA_963789535.1). Lineage (GTDB taxonomy): Bacteria > Pseudomonadota > Alphaproteobacteria > Rhodobacterales > Rhodobacteraceae > CAVXHQ01. The sequence goes on from CAWBKU010000002.1 coordinate 14,826, forward strand.
TTTCGCGCCGATGCCAAAAGGGCAGCGCAAGCAGCTCGAGCAATCCCTGCGCAATTCGTTCCGCAACGATCCCATCGAGACGAGCCTCGTCGGCTGGACGCCGATGGGCCTTTATGAATTGCAGCGCAAACGCGAGCGCGCGCCGACGGCGCCGCTCCTCGGGGGGCGCTGATGGCCTGTCCGATCTGCGCGCGCGAGACGGAGGCGAAATTCCGCCCGTTCTGCTCGAAACGCTGCGCCGACGTGGATCTCGCGAAATGGCTGACCGGCGCCTATGCGATCCCGGTCGAGGCGGTCGACGAGGACGACGACACGGCCTTTCCGGAAGACCCCGAGGGTGACGGGCGCCCGAACTAGCCCTGCGTGGCGGCGAAGGTCGCCCAGAGTTCCTGTTGCCACAGGAGGATCGCGTCCTGCGGCCAGGTCAGCATGATGACGTTGAGCGCAAGGCCATCGCGGATCAACCAGATCGTCAGCGCCTCGAAGAAGATCACCATCGCGACAGAGGCCCAGACCGGCAACCGCGAGGCGAGCCAGAACCCCAGCATCATCATCGCGATGTCGCTCACCGAATTGATGACCGAGTTGCCGAAGTAATCCAGCGCCACGGTCGTCTCGCGGTAGCGGTTGATGATCGCGTCCGAATTTTCGGTGATTTCCCAGGCGCTCTCGACCACCGTCGCGATGGCGAGGCGCCAACCGAACGGCAACCGCCATGCAACGAGCCAAAGGGCCCCGTAGAAGATCGGCCCGTGCAGCAGATGGCTCGGCGAATACCAGTCCAGCAGGTGCTGCGAGTTCTGCGCACTGATGATGTCGCCGTGCCAGAGCTTGACATAGCCACAGGTGCAGATCGGCGCGCGACCGATCGACAGCAGGTAGAACGCGGCGACCGCAACGATGGCGGCAGTGACGAGATAGGGGAGGCGGGACTGGGTCATGCGCGCATTGAACATCGTTCAAGGCGTTTGTCCAGCAACATCTTCACGCGCCGGCAAACCCTTCGAGGACGTTGACCGTGTTGATGCCGACCTGTTCGATGGCATATCCGCCCTCCATCACGAACAGCGTCGGCAGGCCGAGGCTGGCGATGCGGCGGCCGGCGTCCGTGAAATCGGGGCTGTCGAGGGAGAAGAAGCTGATCGGGTCGTCCTTGTAGGCGTCGACGCCGAGAGAAACGACGAGGGCGTCGGGTGCAAAGCTGCGGGTGCGCGCGATGGCATGGTCGAGGGCCTCGGCCCATGTGCCGTAGCCGGTTCCGGGCGGCATCGGCAGGTTCAGGGTGAACCCCTCGCCGGCGCCGCGCCCGGTCTCGTCGGCATAGCCCGTGAACCAAGGATATGCTTCCTCGGGCGCGCCGTGCAGCGAGGCGAAGAACACGTCGGCCCGGTCGTAGAAGATGTCCTGCGTGCCGTTGCCGTGGTGAAAGTCGATGTCGAGCACCGCGACGCGCGCGGCGCCGCCGTCGCGGAACATCTGCGCCGTGACGGCGGCGTTGTTGAGAAAGCAATATCCGCCGAACTGGTCCACGGTCGCGTGATGCCCGGGCGGACGGCAGAGCGCGAAGGCGGCGGGCGCACCCCCCGCGATGGCCCGCTGCGCCGCCTGTGCGCTGGCCAGCGAGGCGCAGGCCGCGGCCCAGGTACCGCCCGTCATCGCCGTCTCGCAGGCGTGGCTGTGCCAGCCGACGAGGCCCTCGATATGGCTCGGCCGCCGCGCTCCCTCCATCCGGCGCGCGGGCACGTTGGTGGCGATGATCTCGCCCGCGTTGCCCGCCGCCTTCCAGCGGTCCCAGGCGGTCGCGAGAAAATCGAGATAGCCCGGATCGAGCAGCGCGCGGGCCGGCGCGAGGTCGGCAGGCCCGGGATCGACGGGGGCGGCAAAGCCGCGGTCGAGCAACCGCTGGCGGACGTATTCGACGCGGGCAGGACGCTCGAACGGGGTGACGAACTGACCGCCGGAAATCTCGCCCTGGGGGTAGTGGCGGCGGTGGTCCTCGCTGAAATAGGTCTGCATCGGCGGCGATCCCCGGGGACGGTCATGTCGCCGAAGGCTGCCCCGTCTCGCGACACCGCACAAGACCCCGAAAACCGAACCCCGGCGACGGGATCGACCGCGACGGCGGCACCCCGACGAAAGCCTATGGACACCCGAAACCGCCTCGCCTAGACAGCAGCCACCCGACGACGGCCCTGATGATTTCAGGCCCGCGTCACCGGTGCCCGGGTAGCTCAGGGGTAGAGCAGTGGATTGAAAATCCTCGTGTCGGTGGTTCGATTCCGCCCCTGGGCACCACTCCTATTTTTTATCGTTGCGTTTCAACGCGGTAGGGGTCGAAATTGTCCCACCGTCTGCCACGTCACCCGAAAGTGGGACACTTTTGTCCACGATTTGTCCCGCAGACATGCGCGCCAGAGCGGACTCCGCGCCGGTTCTCTGACGTGCCGCACGGGTGTATCGCGTGACCTCTTTCGAGGTCCGGTGGCCCGTAATCGACATGATCTCATGTTCGGTGCAGCCCAGTTCGGCGAGCCGCGCCGCCGCTGCCTTGCGCAGACCGTGAACGGTGCATCCGGGCAGCTTCGCGTCGTCGCACCACTTGCGGAACCTGTTGCCGAAACCGTTCGACGTGAAGGGGCGACCGAACTCGGTTTTCAGGAAGGCGAGGTCGCCCGTCGGTGTCGCGTCGATGATCCGTTGCATTTCGGGGATGACCGGAATTTCGAGCCGGACGGGCTTGGTGTTGCGGCCCTTGGTCTGTGTGAAAGCCAGCCATCCGTCGCGCACATGCTGGCGACCGAACTGAACCAGATCGGCGCGGCGTTGCCCCGTATAGAGGGCGAGGGCGAGGGCCAGTCGCGCGGTAGTGCCGACAGGATGCGCGTTCTCGAATTGGTCAATCTCGGCAAGGGACCAGCTATGGAAGCCCTCGGGATTGCCCTTCAGATACTCGACGCTGACAGCCGGGTTCACGTCATGCAGGTCATAGCGCAGGGCGAACTTGAATAGCTGGCGCAGCGCCTTGACCATACCGTTCGCCGCCTCGGGCCGGTCCATCATGTCGTCGCGCCGCGCACGGATATGCCGGGGCAGGAGCATGGCAAACGGTTTGTCGCCGTCGCCCTTGTTCTGGCAGACCCGCTCTAGGATTGCCCTGCGCACGGTCTGGGTGCGGGGGTCCATCTCCCTGAACATGGCCGACTTGTAGTATTCGACGCAAAGCCATTTCAGGCTGTGGGGCACCACACGCCCTGCCTTTGCGACAGACGCCTTGCGCGGGGTCTTGGGGTTCGCGGCGGCGCGGTAGTCGGTCAGGAACTCGGGCGAACCAGTCGGCCCCCTCAGTCGGACCTTGCGACCGTCGTGCCGGTAGTAGAGCCGCACGTTGCCGTGCCGGTCCACGTCCTCCACCACATACTTCAGGCGCATCTGCATGGCGTCCCCCACACGATCAGTCATCGTAGGGATTGTGGTCTGACTCGTCGCCCCCCGGCAACAGGTCAAAAGAACGGTCCAGTGCCCGCACGTCCCAGACCCTGCGACCGTCTATTTTCTTGGGTCTAGGCATCCGCCCGTCACCCGTCATGGCATCGAATTTCGTCGGGCTGACGCCGATGTATTCCGCCGACTCGACACGATTCAGCCCGCGCCGCGTTGGCGGGGGGACTGCATCGTGCCGAATCGGACGGGCATCGGTCATCGGCTCAGCCGTCCAGCCGGACGTTGACGCTGGCGGACGGGTTGCCTGCCACAGTGACGGCGAGGCCAACGCGGGTGTTGCCGCTGGCGGTGGTCGTGACCAGTCCGTCGGATGCCCGGTGGTAGGCGATGGCCCCCACGGCGAAGGCGTCGGTTTCGACCTTGGGCAGATCGAACACGCCGACCGTGGACAGGACCAGAGGCTCGCCGATAGCGGCGTCCCCGAAGGCCACGCCGATCAGGTTGCCGACTTTCACCACGTCGCCAGAGGCGGCGATTGCGGCGGCGGTGAGGGTGATGCGTTCACCCGGCTGCACGTAGTTTTTCATCTCAGATTCCCTTCGATGTGTTGAGGTAGATGGTGTGGACCGGCTGACGGCTGGCCTTGGCGATTTCGGCCTCTAGAAAGCCAATGGCGCGGGCCATCTCGCCGTCGGTGCGGTAGGTTACGAGTTCGCCGCTCTGGTCCCTGAAGGTGAGGACACCACTGGCCCTGTTGAGGACCAGAGCATCGCGGGCAGCGACCAGAGCGGCGAGGGTGAGGGCCATATCAGTCCCCCGGGTTCAGGTAGGCAGCGCGCCAGTCGAGCCAGCCCGCGCCGAAGTCGAGCCACGCGCGGAACTTCAGGCCCAGCGTGTCCCACGCCTCTGCCCGCTGAATCTGGACGCCTTGGGCACTGGACAGGTAGCCGTATTGCAGCGCCGCGACACGGGCCGGGTCGGCGAAGATATACCAGCTTTCGTCTTCGATCCGGGGTTCCACCAGAAGGGTCAGCTTCGCCATCCCCGACTGAGCGTCGGCACTGGTGGCCGGGTATATCGAGGCGAGGAACCTCTCAGCCGCCGCCTCGCCAGCGGGACCGACCAGCAGATAGCGGGGGGTCACGTTGATGAGGGTCTTGCCGTCGAGTCCTTTGAAGCCCCGCATGGCCTTGCGGGCGTCGTCCAGTGCGGCGGTGTCGCCTGTGCTGCCCAGCGACACGCCGGACGCGATGGTGTTGCCCCGTGCCGTGCTAAAGACGGGGTTGCCGTCGGACAGGTTCGGGTTGCCGGTGATGAGGTCCGTCATGATATCCCGCTCAGTGTCGGCAGCCGCCTCACCAAACGCCGCCGTCATGTCGCCCAGCAGGTTGAGGTCATCGTTGATGATGAGGTTGCGCGACACGGTGATGGCCCGGGCGTAGGTCTTCAGGACCAGCGACTCGCCGTTTTCCGCGCGGCTGGTGTGGGTGATTTCGCCAGACTCGGCGAGTTCTTCCAGACGGCCCATCTCGCCCAGACGGATTGCCGTGCTGGTCTTGAAGTTGCTCAGCGACCGTTGACGGCCAAGTTGCTTCAGGGGCGACTGAGCGGCTTGATAAGAGGCCATCGCGGTCTTGTTCGCGGCGTTGGACACGACGAGGGCGAAGTCGCTGGTGGTATGCTCGCCTGCACGGGTCAGCACTTCGTCATTGCTCATGCCGCGTGTCGAGATACCGGCGCGGCCCAGCGAGTCCTTCGCCACGTCCATGAGCGACATGGACATGAACTGCCGAACCTCGGGGGCCGGGGTGCCGCCCGCCATGCGGACGTGCAGGGCGTCGGCCATGCGGTCACGGATGACAGCGGGGTCATCGTTCGCCGGGGTGTGGCTGCGGATGATCGGGGTCGTGCTGCGGCGGGTCGCCCCTACAAGGTGCGCGTCGGTAAGCTGGTCGAGTTCGTTCGCGGCGATGACAGCCGGGGCCACGCGCGACAGCCCGCGCACCTGACCCGCCGATTGCGCCTCAAAGACGTGGATCACGTCGGCGGCGTCAAACCGGACAGAGGGCGCATATTCGGTGAACTCGGCAGTCGGGCGCTGGGGAAGAATCCAGTAGGCGACAATCTTGCCACCGATGAACTCCACGCCGTTCACGATTTCATGGTGGGAGGCGATGAAGGCGGTCTTGGACTCGTCCAGATGCTCGGGCGGCAGAACCTGAATCCACAATTCGCCGTCGTCGCCGACGTGCAGGATTGCCAGTCCCTCGCCGTCGCGGACCATGTGCAGGGCGAGGATGCGTTGCAGACCGTAGAAGTCGGTGCGACCGTCATAGTCGGCGGCGGTGGTCCACGACTCGAAACGCCGCATGACCTCTTCGTCGGCGACGTTCGGGCGGATGCCCGTGCCGGTCATGGACGTGACGAGATTATCTAGGGCATTTCGGATCAGCCCGTTATTCACATAGAGGCTGCGGGAACGGCTGCGCACAATCGGCCCAGCCGCCGCAATTTCAGAATTGACCGGCCCGAACGTCCCTTGACCTTTGCCACGCCGCTGCCTGCCCGCTGCGTCAATAGAGCGAACGTGCGGGGCCGGGTCGGCGCGGCGAAAGAATTTGGGGAACGGGAAGGCCATAGTTAGTTTGCGGCGTTGCGAGCGGCACGGCGGCTCGGGTGAACGCGGTCCAGAATGTCGGTCATCGGGACAGACAGGACAGCCCGCGCCTCATACTGAGGGCCGGGGTGCGTGACATTTGTGCCCTCTGCCGTCGGACGCGACATGAAGCGGCCTTGAAACAGTTTCTCGCCGGTGGGGGTGGCAAAGAGCCAAAGGTCAAACACCCAATCGCGCGATCCGCCCTCATATTCGCGGATGACGTGCTGCCCCGGCGTGATTGCGGGGTATTTGTTGTCGGGGGCATCCCCGTCGCGCCAGAAGTTGAACGCCATCGCGACGGCTTGGGCAGCGCCGTTGCCTGAAATGCCGAATTGATTCAGCCGCACCAGAACTTCTGCCACCAGAATTTCACCGGGCAGAAAGAGAAAAGCCCGCTTGCCCTCAGTCTCTTGGGCGATGGGGGTCAGTTGGCCTTGCCGCATATACCAGCGCAGCCGGTCAGTGACCGCCTTCTTGTCTTCGCCGGGATAGGCGACAGCATCGGCGAGGTCGCCGATAGTCAGAAGGTCGCCCGGGTTCTTTCGGACCTGCTTGGGGATCATCGCCCCGCCATAAATCTTCGCCATTTGTCGCACCTCTCCATTGTCAGGATAGGGCGACTCATATGCCGGATTGCCCGCATATGTCGAGTCGAAAACCAATTGTAAACCGTAGGTTAGCAATGCCATGAGACTTGACCAAGGCGGGCCACCCGGTGTAGTGAGTCGTTGTTGGCCGCTCGTTGTAGTGATCGTCGGTTGGCTCCTGTCCGGGTTTGGTTGGCCCGGAACTGGCGGCGGGGGTTTGTCCATGTCCCCCGCCGCTTTCTTTCCCCTGAACTCGAAAGGACCAAGCCCATGCGACAGTTTACCAAAGGACACGACAAGGCCCTCGGGCTTGCCCGAGTGGCGATGCACGTCAATTCGATAGAGGGGTGCAGTCTGCAATCGTGGCGGAACGACGTGCAGCTTATATGCAAGATGTGCAACGTCTCCGCGCCCGACGACTATCTGGCATGGGTGACGGGCGGCGACATGAAGGACGCCGACATTGCGGACCGGTCGCGGGCGTTCGGGATGCAAAGAGTCCGCTAAACCGACTGCTGACTAATAGTCTACCAGCAACAATCGAAGCTGCGCGGCAACGCTCAGAAGTCTGACGCGCCTCAACGGGAAATAGTCGCTAGTTGGACAGCTTAAATCAAACCTTCCGGGTAATTGACATCTCCAGCACCAATTTACTTCCCAAAGCAGTCAAGCTCAGAAATTCAGAGTAGCTGCCAGCAGTTGTCTTGGAAACATGGCTCGACACCAGCCCTAAGGCGATAAGTTGGTTCTTGATGCGAATAATAAAAAAGTCCGAAATTTTCGAAGGTTCTTTAAATGACCCAGTATCAGCTGCAAGAGCACGCAGGCCATACAAGATACAGTAGGATGGTGGGCGAGCCAGATCAAGCTGGGATGCAACTGCAAAAAATATTTGCTTCCAACTCAAATCGACGGAACGCTCGTATTCAGAAGTCCTTCCTTGGTTTGTCTGTTTAAATTTATACTCAATTGAAAAAATGTCCTCAAGGCCAGCAATATTATCAAATTTAGGCGCCATCGCCGCTTCAGCGCGCGCTAGTTTTTGCTCTGCTGAACTGAGAAGTTCCCTAAGTTCTTTGTTCTTTGTCATTTCGTCATTCAAGCGATTTACTGCCTCTTCGCTAGCGGCAGTATTGGCACGAATCCAACCCACTTGCGGATGGTCGTTCAAAGCATGCATCAATGATTTGAGAAGAGTGCTTTCAAGGTCCTGCCGCGTCTTCCATGTCTTTACTAGACGGCCCGTCACTACTTTTCTTCTAAATTCATCGAGAGCATTTGCCGCCTTGGTCTCGACCTCACTCTTACCAATAGAGATTTCCTCAGGGTTAGAGTGCACAAATGCTAAGACAATTTTATTTGTCTCTATTGCGTATTCATATTCCTTTTCTGTGAAGCTTATACCCTCTGAGTCCACTGAGCCGTATCGACCCCCGATGATAAGCACGTAATAGTCGCACTCATCAATGACCTTTTTAATATATGAGAATTGCTCTGTATCCGATGCGGGAAATAACTCCATTCCGGCAGGAATGTGGTTAAGATCTAGGATGCTACGAATCGCATCAGCGCGCTCGTCTTTAAGGTCTGTGAAGGTTGAAGAGACAAATACTTGGAATTTCTTGACGCTCATACAACCCGCACCTTCTGAAATTGTTAGTGTCCGTCTAGCCATGCGCTTCGGATCACGCTAGCGGATTTTTTTGGCATGCCCCCCAGCGCCCCGTTGAGGCGCGCCAGAAGGGCAGTCCGTTGTTCGGGGGAGTGGGCTTTGCTCAAAGGGCAGAAGACGCGCCAGCGCCGCCCCTTCCCGGGCTTACCGTCGCTAGGTGTCGTGTAGATCAGGGCGGTGATACCGGCCTTCTCGACAAGCCCCACGGCCTCCACGGGGGCCACGTCCCCTGCGTCATAATCGACCTCAACGCCCGTGATGCTCAAGACATTGGAGTCATAGCGCAGGCAGTTCTTATCGGACGGCACGTCGCCGAACGTCGCGCCCTTCAAGAAGGGCAGCAGGTCCTTGGACGGGGCGATGCGCTTTTCGATCCCAGCGGCGAGGCGGCGCAGGCTCAGCGTCTTCTCAGCCTTGGTCTTGGCATATTGGTCGGGGAAGAGCGTGACCGTCATGGGGGCGTCCAGAGGGTCTTGATCGGGGGCCGGATTGGGGGTATTCAGATACCGCGACATAGTGTTGTCCTTTCGCATGTCGTTTTCAGGGATTGGCTTTGGGGCCGGTTCAATCTTCCAGACCCCCGGCAGGCTCGCTCACCTGCCGGGGTTTCTGTTTTTCGGGGGATAAGGGTCTGTTTCGGTGGGACAAAAATTCCCGAAAAACCTAATGAAACTATGGGAAGAACGATTGTCCCACTTTTCGCTAAGCCACAGGAATCAAAGGCTTAATGTATTCCGCCCCTGGGCAACATTTACCGCGTCGAGATCGGGACGTGTCGGAGATGCGCGCGGAGCCGACTGCGTCGTCCCTCGTGCCCGTCCCGGAGGACAGGAAGTGAAGTGGATCGTTGCAGCCTGTCCGCTGAAAAATGACGGGCTCCGACGGTGATGGGCCACATTGCCTCTTTACAGCGTAACCGTCCGGGCTGACTGCTCTACTTCGGCCGGTTCCACGGCAGCAGGTCGTCCACGCGGGTGATCTTGTAGTCGGGGATGCGGGCGAGGGTATCGGCGAGCCAAGCCTGCGGATCGACACCGTTGAGCTTGGCGGTCTCGATGAGGGTATAGGCGATGGCAGCGGCGCGGCCGCCGGTGAGCGAGCCGACGAAGAGGTAGTTCTTCCGACCGATCGCGACGGAGCGCATCGCACGTTCGGCCGTGTTGTTGTCCAGCTCCAGGACCCCACAATCGAGATAGGGCCGGAGCCGCTTCATGCGGGTCAGGGCGTAGCGGATCGCCACGGCCAGCGGCGACTTGCCGGAGATGGATGGCAGCTGGAGGTGCAGCCAGGCCTCGAGGTCGTCGAAGATCGACACCGCCTTGGCCTGCCGGATCTCGACGCGCCTATCCGGGGGCGAGGCTCTCACCTCCTTCTCGACGCCGTAGAGTTGGGCGATGCGCGCGATGGCCTCCTCGGCGATGGCCGAGCCCTGGACCCGATGAACGTCGACGAACTTGCGCCTGACATGGGCCATGCAGGCGACCTCGCGGATGTCGCCGGACCGGTAGATGTCCTCGAACCCGGCGTAACCGTCGGCATGCATCCAGCCGCGGTAGTCGGCGAGATGGTCCTTCGGATGCTGACCCTTCCGATCCGGCGAGAACCGATACCAGCTGGCGGGCGGTGCGGCACCGCCCCAGGGTCGCTCATCTCGCGCATAGGCCCAGAGCCGTGCCGTGGCCGTCTTGCCGGTGCCGGGTGCCAGCATCCGGACGGGCGTGTCGTCCGCGAAGATCGCCTGTCCGGCCAAGACGTGCCGGCCGATGGCGTCCGCCAGCGGCTCGAGTAGCGCGGTGCTCTTCCCCACCCAGTCCGCCAGCGTCGAACGGTCGATGTCGAGCCCATCACGCTCGAAGATCTGGCTCTGGCGGTAGAGCGGCAGATGATCGGCGTATTTGTTGACCAGAACGTGGGCGAGCAGGCCAGGACCGGGGCGTCCACGCTCAATGGGGCGGGATGGCAGGGACGCCTGGGTGAAAGCTTCGCAGCCGGAACACGCGAAGCGCGGTCGCACGATGCGGTTCACGATGAACCGCCCGGGCACATACTCGAGTTCCTCGGTCACGTCCTCGCCCAAGCGACGCAGCACGCCGCCGCACTGGGCGCAGTCATCGTCGCCGGTGGTGAGTTCGACTTCCATCCGCGGAATGTGATCCGGGATCGGGCGGCGCTTCGGCTTGTCCTTGGGCTCCTCGTCGGGAAGCCGCAGCTTCGCCGTCATCTTCGCGATCGAGATCTCGGTCGCCTCGAGCGCCAGCTGAAGCTGCTCGATGGTCTCCGACGAGGTGCCGAACCGGGAGTTGCGGTGACCGGCAAGCTGATGCTGGAGCTTCATGATCAGCATCGCCTGCGACTTAACCTCGGCCAGAAGCAGGGCCGTGAAGTGACGTAGTTCGTCGGGATCTTCCGGCAGGGATCGGGCGGTGTAGAGCATGCCAGAACATAGCAAATTATGAGCCTGACGGGAATCCTCGATGCGCGCGCCTTGCCAGATTATCCCGCTCTGAGCGGCTTCCAGCTGCGCTGCGGCTGTCGCCAGTCGATGCCCTCCAGGAGCATCGCCAACTGCGCCGCCGTCAGAGAGATCTTGCCCTCCTTCGCCGACGGCCAGACGAACCGGCCCGTCTCCAGGCGCTTGGAGAACAGGCATGCGCCCTGGCCGTCCCACCAGATGATCTTGACCAGATCGCCGCGCCGCCCCCGGAAGACGAACATGTGGCCCACGAACGGATCCAGCTTCAGCGTCTCCTCCGCCTGCGCGGCCAGCGTCGTGAACCCGCGCCGCATGTCGGTCACCCCCGCCGCCAGCCAGACCCGCGTGTTCGACGGAACGGGGATCATCCCGACAGACCCCGGATCAGCCGGGCCAGCGCCTCGGGGTCGTAAGTCCCGACGATCCGCAGCCGATGGCCGCCCGCGACGTCGATCTCGATCGTGCCAGGCGCAGGCGTCGGATCGGACACTGACGCCAGATCTTCGCTTTGTGGCTGATTGACGATCTGAACCGGCAGGAAGCCATGCGGCTCGACCGCGGGCTCGTCGGCTACAGTGCCGACAGCGGCAAATCGTGCATCGCGCAGCCACGTGAAAACCAAGTTCGCATTGACGTCGTAGCGCCGCGCGACCTGGCTGACCGACACGCCCGCCACCCGCGTCTGCTCGCAGATCGCCCGCTTCTCGTCGTCGCTCCAGATCCTGCGCTTGCGCCGCTTCGACACCCTACGACCCCGATAATGTCCACTATCCCTTAGTGGACACTATCGACGGGCAGACGCCGCCGTCAGAGCAGCGAGCCCGGACAGTTACTCTACAGCGGCCTCCTCGGAATCCGGATGATCGAAAGGCTTTGCAGACAGGCAATTTCCGGGACCGTTTCTGAAGAGGCGCTGGATCACCGCGGTTTTGACCCGTTGGCCGATCCCGGTATACCGTATTGGATGAGCCGATCCGGGAACGTCAGGGACAACGCGGCGATGGGGAGCGTCTTTTTGTCCAAAGACCGACTGCACGCCCGGCGAGGCCCGCGCGGATGTGTTCGCCTCCGTCGAGCGGATCGACACTCCGGTCCGGCGGCACGCGACCATCGGATATCCCGCCGCAATGCCAGTCGGTGCGGGCAGCGCGAAAGCTCGAATTGCCGCCGACGAGACCGGCAGCGGGCCGAATATCCGGTCCGCAGAAGCAACGGCCAACGACGGCGCGGCGCGGGAGGCCGAACCGGCTGACCAGCGTTACCTTGGCGGCGGCTACCGGGCAGGGTTCGGCGCGGAAGATGCCGGCCGATCCCGCTCCGGACCCCGAAGGGATATCCCGCCCCGGCGTCGACCCCGTTCCGGGAACGGGCCCCTGCGTTCTCATCCCGCATGGTCCGGTCATGGCCGCTCCATGCCATTGGGTCACCACGATCGACCCGTCGGACGTGGCGCGCCGGGATCGCCGCCGTCGACGGATTGCAATACGCATTGGTCGCATGGTTCAGCAAGGATGAGGTGTGCGGTGGCCGCCTTGGCGGAACCGACGGCGGCCCGCCGCGCGGGGATGTCGCCGCCGCCGCGGTCATCGTCGACGGTTTTGGCGATGCCGCGGACCTGAGTGTCGGGGCGGCCCGGATGCCCTCGGGCGCGCTGATCGTCCCGTTCGATGGCGCCTTTTTGGAACCAGATCGCGGTGAGGGGGGTTCATCCTGCCTACACCAAGTAGGGGGATGCGTCCCAGAAAAGGATCATGTGCCATGGCAGAGAACGAACGAGACCACGCAGGCGGCGGAATGGGATACGGCCCGTTCGGGGCGATGATCATCGCCTCGACGGTCATGATATTCGGGCCGGTGTACTTGGATATATACGCGCCGGATCACCTCCCCTTCTCGCAGACGGGCATTGCGCTCTATACCGGCGGGGCCATGGCGATCATCACGCTGGCGCTCATTCAGGGCATGTATACGAACCGGAAGGTGGACAGGGTGGTCGTCTCCGGCACGGCGTCGCGGTCGCAGGGCGAGCCGGACTTGGCCGTTCAGCGGTCACGATCGGCGACGTCGCGGGAATGACGGCAATGTTCCGCACGATCCGATCGCGATCCCGACCCGTGAACCGGACAGTATTTCCGATCTGCGCGTGCGGATGCTGGCCGATGCGATCATCGCCGCACGGGGCCGCACGGGAGGCCGCGATCGCCGGGATGATGACCTAGTCATCGGCAGCGAAGTGGACGGCGACGTCCCGGCGGGCACCCCCCGCACCGAAAGATACCGACGAAGGGAGACCATACCATGACCGCAACCGACATCATCGACGGCCCGGACGCCGCCCGCGCCAAGAGCCAGGGCACCGCGAAGGTCGCCTCTCTCTACCGCATGGCGATGCCGGGGCACCTGTGCCCGTTCGGATTGAAGTCCAAGTCGCTTCTGGAACGCAAGGGCTACGAGGTGAACGACAACCTGTTGACCACGCGCGAAGAGGTCGATGCCTTCAAGGCCGCCCATGAGGTGAAGACGACCCCCATCGCGTTCATCGACGGCACCAAGATCGGCGGCTACACCGACCTCAAGAAACACTTCGGCTATCGTGTTCTGGGAGAGGACGACACGACCTACAGGCCGATCGTCGCGATCTTCGGCTCGACCGCCCTGATGGCTCTCGCCCTTACGCTCAACCTCTACGACGGTCTGTCGGCTGTCGCCTTCCTGATGTGGTTCTTTGCCATGTCCATGGTCGTCCTCGCGATCCAGAAGTTGCAGGACGTCGGGGGCTTCGTGAACGGGTTCCTCGGCTACGACCTGCTGGCACGGCGCTATGTGCCCTACGGCTATGCCTATCCGTTCCTCGAACTCTACGCCGGCGTGGGCATGATGGCGTTGATCGGCACCGTCTCCGCGCTTATCTGGCTGGTTGCTCCGGTCGGCATCCTCATCGGCACCATCGGCGCGGTCAGCGTGATCAAGGCGGTCTATATCGAAAAGCGCGACCTGAAATGCGCCTGTGTCGGCGGCGGGTCGAACGTGCCGCTGGGGGCGATCTCGCTGTCGGAGAACCTGATCATGGCGGGAATGGGGGTCTGGATGCTCGGGATGTGGTTTGCGGGCTGATCCTCCGGGGCGAGGTCCATCGCGGATGCTCGACGCCATGATCCTCACCCGTCGGCAGTTCTTGCGAAGACCTGACCCGTCTCTCCCGGAGCGGCGCCGGTGCCGGGGGGTGGCTTTGCACGGGCGTCCGACGGGCCGTCCGTCCGAGGCGCGGCCTTGCCCGATGGGCATCGCCGCCGGACGCGCCGTGTTTCCCGCATCCATCCCTTTTACCCGTCTTGGTCCGACGACAATCCTGCCGTCGGTTTCGGGCCGTCCGGCGCCGAACCGCACAGCGCGGCATCGGGCCGGTTCCCGACCCGCCGTGACAGGGTGCCCGCATCTGCCGGCCGATGCGGCGCGCTCCTGAAACAGGCGCATCCCCTGCCTTGAAAACCATGCGTCCGCCGCCGGACCCAGCGCCACGAATTGCCTCGGGGAATTCGACGTCGAAATCTGTCGCGGATTTCGTTTCGCCGGACGTGCTTCGTTCGCCTTCGGCTGGACAGCGCGCCCCCGGATCGCTAACCCGGCCCGAGAAGTGTCACGTTAGCGCTAACGTCCAAACCTCCAGGAGGGCCCGATGGTCTCCCGCGTCATTCCCGTCGACCCGTTCGATCTGGTGATCTTCGGCGGCACCGGCGATCTGGCCCGCCGCAAGATCCTGCCCGGCCTCTTTCGCCGGTTCCGCACGGGCCAGATGCCCGCCGAGGCGCGCATCGTCGGCGCCGCCCGGTCCGACCTCGACGATGCCGGCTATCGCAAGATGATCCGCGCGGCCATCGCCGAGTTCGGGGCAGAGGAGGCCAAGGACAAGAAGGGGATCGAGGCCTTCCTCGAGCGGCTCCACTATATCGCGATCGACGCCACCGGCGACGCGGGGTGGAAAGAGCTTGCCGCGCTGGTGCGTGACGACGTCGTCAAGGCGTTCTATTTCTCGGTCGCCCCGTCGCTGTTCGGTGCGCTGGCCGAGCGTCTGTACAAGCACAAGATCGCCGACCGCAAGGCGCGGATCGTGGTGGAAAAGCCGTTCGGCCGCGACCTCGGATCGGCACAGGAGCTGAACACCACATTGGCCAGGCATTTCCGCGAGAGCCAGATCTACCGGATCGACCATTATCTGGGCAAGGAAACGGTGCAGAACCTGATGGCCGTCCGCTTCGGCAACGTCCTGTTCGAGCCGCTGTGGAACAATCACTATGTCGACCACATCCAGATCACCGTCGCCGAGACCGTCGGCGTCGGCGGGCGCGGCAGCTACTATGACAAGTCCGGCGCGATGCGCGACATGGTGCAGAACCACCTCATGCAGCTCCTCTGCCTGATCGCGATGGAGCCGCCGGGGCAGTTCGAGGCCAATGCGGTACGCGACGAGAAACTCAAGGTGATCCGCGCCTTGCAGCCGGTGGCGCCGCACCACATCGTGCGCGGTCAATATGGCGCCGAGGGCAAGAACAAGGGCTATCGCGACGACGCCGAGAACCCGAAGAGTTTCACCGAGAGCTTCATCGCCCTGCGGTGCGAGATCGCCAACTGGCGGTGGGCAGGCGTGCCGTTCTATCTGCGCACCGGCAAGAAGCTGAAGGGGCGGTCGAGCGAAATCGCGGTGGTGTTCAAGGATCTGGGCCACACGATCTTCGAGGGCGACGAGGCGCGTCACCGCAACATCCTCGCCATCCGGTTGCAGCCGAACGAGGGTATGGACCTTCAGGTCACGATCAAGGAGCCGGGACCGGGGGGGATGCGGCTCGTCGATGTGCCGCTCGACATGACCTTTGCGGACGCGCTGGGGGACGAGGCCGGGGACGTGACGGACGCCTACGAGCGTCTTATCATGGACGTGATCCGCGGCAACCAGACGCTGTTCATGCGCGGCGACGAGGTCGAGGCGGCCTGGGCCTGGACCGATCCGCTCATCGCCGGCTGGGAGGCGCGGCACGACGTGCCCAAGGTCTACGACGCGGGCTCGAGCGGTCCCGAGGATGCGCTGGCGCTGATGCACCGCGACGGGCGCAAATGGCGCGAGATCAAGAACTAGGGCGGGGCACTTCGCCGGCGCAGGTTGACAGCGTGGGTCGGGTGGCGTGGAGTCGCGCGTGACCCGATGCCCCGGGAACATGCGCCGCGGCGCGCGAGGATGACTATGGAACTTATCGAATATCCCGACGCCGAGATGATGATGATGCAACTCGCCACCAAGCTGGCGGGCGCGTTGCGCCAGGCGCTGACGAACCACGACACCGTCAGTTTCGCGGTGCCCGGCGGCACCACGCCGGGGCCGGCGTTCGACAGCCTGTGCGCCGCCGACCTCGACTGGTCCCGTGTTCACATCCTGCTGACGGACGAGCGCTGGGTGCCCGAAGACGATCCGCGTTCCAACACCCGCCTGCTGCGCGAACGCCTGCTGGTCGACCGGGCGGCGGCCGCGAGGCTGGTGCCGTTCTATGCGGCCGGCACGCCCGAAGAGGCGCTGCCCGCCCTGCGCGAGGCGCTGGCGGCGGAATTGCCGCTGTCGCTCTGCCTGCTCGGGATGGGGACGGACATGCACACGGCGTCGATCTTTCCGGGCGCCGATAACCTCGACGCGGCGCTGCATGGCGAGGACACCCTCGTCGCGATGCGCGCGCCGGGCGCACCCGAGGCGCGGATCACGCTCTCGGCGCCGGTGCTGAACGATGCGATGAGCCGCCACATCCTCATCGTCGGCGAGGCCAAGCGAGCAGCGCTCGAACGCGCGCGGGGTCTGCCGACCGAGGAGGCACCGGTAGCGGCGATCCTCAAGGGCGCGACCGTGCACTGGGCAAAGGAATGAGCGACATGTGGGACGACCTGCGCGCCCATGCGGCGCGGTTCGCCGACCGCCGGATCGAGGCGCTGATCGAGACGCGGCCCGGTTTCGTGCTCGACGTGGGCGACATGCGCCTCGACTATGCCAAGACCAACATCGACGAGACGGCCCTGGGGCTTGTTGATCGGCCTGCTGGACGAGACGGACGTGGCCGAGCGGCGCGAGGCGATGTTCCGCGGCGAGGCGATCAACGAAACCGAGGGGCGCGCCGTCCTGCACACGGCCCTGCGCAACCTCGACGGCGATCCGGTGATCGTCGACGGCATCGACGTAATCCCCGGTGTGCGCGCCACGCTGGATGCGATGGAGGTCTTTGCCGAGGCGGTGCGGGGGGGCGGCTTTGCCGGGCAGGGCGGGGCGATCACCGACGTTGTGAACATCGGCATCGGCGGCTCGGACCTCGGTCCCGCGATGGCGGTGCGGGCGCTGGCGCCCTATCACGATGGTCCGCGCTGTCATTTCGTGTCGAACGTCGACCCGGCCGACATCGCGGCGGTGCTGCGCACCTGCGATCCGGCGACGACGCTGGTGATCGTGGCGTCAAAGACCTTTACCACCATCGAGACGATGACCAACGCCCGCACGGCCCGCGCCTGGATGGGCGAGGCGGTGGCTGACCCCGGCGCGCAGTTCGCGGCGCTGTCGACGGCGGCGGAGAAGACCGCCGATTTCGGCATCGATGCGTCCCGCGTCTTCGGATTCGAGGATTGGGTCGGCGGGCGCTATTCGATGTGGGGGCCGATCGGCCTCTCGCTCATGATCGCCATCGGTGGCCCGGCGTTCCGCGCCTTTCTGCGCGGCGCGCAGGCGATGGACGTGCATTTCCGCGCCGCCCCCTGGCGCGAGAACATGCCCGCCCTGCTGGCCCTGACCGGCATCTGGCACAATCAGGTCTGCGGCTACGCCACGCGCGCGGTGCTGCCCTATGACGAGCTGCTGGGACGGCTGCCCGCCTATCTCCAGCAACTCGAGATGGAGAGCAACGGCAAGGGCGTGTCGATGGACGGCGCCGCCCTGAGCGTCGACAGCGGCCCCGTCGTCTGGGGTGAGCCGGGCACCAACGGGCAGCATGCGTTCTACCAGTTGATCCATCAGGGCACCCGCGTCGTGCCCTGCGAATTCCTCGTCGCCGCCCGCGGCCACGAAGAGGCGCTGCACCATCAGCACCAGTTGCTCGTCGCCAATTGCCTGGCGCAGAGCGAGGCGCTGATGAAAGGGCGCAGCCTCGACGCGGCGCGGGAAATCATGGCCGCAAAGGGCCTGACGGGGGCCGAACTCGACCGGCAGGCCGCGCACCGTGTCTTTCCGGGCAACCGGCCCTCCGTGACGCTCGCCTATCCGCTGCTCGACCCGTTCCGGCTGGGACAGATCGTGGCGCTCTATGAACATCGCGTGTTCGTCGAGGGGATCGTGCTGGGGATCAACTCCTACGACCAGTGGGGGGTGGAACTGGGCAAGGAGCTTGCGACCGCGCTGCAACCGGTGGTCGAAGGGTCCGAGAGTCCGGACGGCAAGGATGCCTCGACGGCGGGCCTCGTCGGGTTCCTGCGGGCGCACGGGGTCTGACCGGGCGCTGCGCCGACGCCGGAACCAAACTCTTTCAAAGAGTTTGACGCCGAAGTTTTGGAAAAACTTCGCGCCCGGCATCCGATGACGGGGGAGTCTGGAGCGGGTAACGGGAATTGAACCCGTAACTAAAGCTTGGGAAGCTGCCGTGATACCTTTTCACCATACCCGCGCCCGGGGACGGATACGCAGAGCTGCCGCCATCGTCAATGGGGTTCATCCTTCCCAGACGTTTCGATCGAGGCGATAGCACCGCCACGTCCCCGGCATACCGCCGACCGTCTTGCGCGTCTCCTCGACGAATGCCGCACCGAGCTTTGCAATCGCCTTCTGCGAGCGGATGTTGTCCGGCGAGATATGAAACCAGACCGTATCGTGGTCGCCGACCGCATGGGTGAGCATCGCCCGCTTCATGTCGCGGTTCGTCGGACCGCCCCAGCAATCGCGGCGCAGGAAGGTAAATCCGATGGCGATACCGGCTGCATCCTCGGGCGGGGTGTAGAATCGCGAGCATCCGATGATCTCGTCGTCGCGTTCGACCACGAGGGTCTCGCCCGATGCGAGCAACATGTCGAAATAGCGGTCGAACACGGGCTTTTGCCAGCGGTCGTGCGCCGGGTGGCCGGCCCATGTTTCGGGGTCGGCGGCTGCCGTGAACAGTCCCGCGCGGTCGCCTTGCGTAACCGGCCGGAGGGTGAAGGTGGCGCCGCCGAGGATCGGTTGCCGGTCCATCGTCACACCCGCGCGCGCCGCCGCCTGCCGCCACCGTCGCCGCCCGACCCCTGGTTGAAGTTCACATCCGGCAGGGTGACGATGGCCGCGAGGTTCGGGAACGGATCGGTCGCATGCGGCACGGCATTGGCGGCGACGAAGTGTTCCTGGAACTTGGGCTCGATGGCGGTCTCGACCTTGGTGATCTCGCGCACCGTGGCCTCGATGGCGGTGCGCGCGGCAACGGAGCAGAGCGCGATCCGCGCGCCGGTGCCTGCCGCATTGCCCGCCGACGTGACCTTGTCGAGGGGCGCATCGGGGATCATCCCGAGGATCATGGCGTGTTTGGGCGAGATATGGGCACCGAAGGCCCCGGCCAGCACGACGCGGTCGACCGTGTCCACGCCCATCGTGTCCATCAGCAGCCGCGCGCCGGCATAGAGGGCCGATTTCGCGAGCTGAATGGCGCGGATGTCGGTCTGCGTGACGGTAATGACCGGTCCACCGGCGGCACTGCCGTCGTGCACAAGATAGGAGTGGGTGCGCCCCTCGGCCAGCATCCGGTCGCTGCCGGTCTGTTCGGCGCTGCCCATCAGGCCGCGCGCGTCCATCAGGCCCGCCACGCGCAATTCGGCCACCGCCTCGATGATGCCGGACCCGCAGATGCCGGTGACGCCGGTGTCGGCGATGGCCCCGGCGAACCCCGGCGCATCGGACCAGAGGTCGCAGCCGATGACGCGAAAGCGTGGCGCCTTCGTGTCCGGGTCGATCTCGATATGTTCGATGGCGCCGGGGGCGGCGCGCTGGCCGCTGCTGATCTGCGCGCCCTCGAACGCGGGGCCCGTGGGCGACGAACAGGCCAGCACGCGGGTGCGGTTGCCCAGCAGCAGTTCGGCATTGGTGCCGACGTCCACGATGAGCACCAGGTCGTCCGATTGCCCCGGCTGCTCGGCAAGTGCCACGGCCGCCGCGTCGGCGCCGACGTGGCCCGCGATACACGGCAGGATGAAGATGCGCGCAGCCGGGTTTACCGACGCGAGGTCGAGTTCATTCGCATTCAGCGAAACGGAATTGGATGTCGCCAGCGCAAACGGCGCCTGACCGAGTTCCACCGGGTCGATCCCCAGCAGGAGGTGGTGCATGACCGGGTTGCAGACGAACACCGCCTCGAGGATCTGCGCGGTGTCGATCCCGGCCTGCTGCGCGAGGTCACGGGCCAGACCGTCGATCGCCTCGCGCACGGCGCTCGTCATCTCGATATCGCCGCCAGGGTTCATCATCACATAGCTCACCCGGCTCATCAGATCCTCGCCAAAGCGGATCTGCGGGTTCATCGCCCCCGCACTGGCGGCGACGGTGCCGTTGCGCAGGTCGGTCAGATGCGCTGCGATGGTGGTCGAGCCGAGGTCGATGGCGAGGCCGTAGAGCCGCCCCTCGTGAAAGCCCGGGAAGATGTCCAGAACGCTGTGATGGTCGTCGCGGTGCCCCTTGTGCAGGGCGACAGTCACCTCCCATTTTCCCTTTCGGAGGGCGGGTTGCAGCTTGCGCAGCACGCTCAGCGGCGCCGATATCCGCGCGATCCCCCATTGCGCCCGGAGCGCGTCGCCCAGACGCTCGAAATCGCCCGAGGGCTCGTGCATGTCGGGTTCCAGCACCTCGACGAAATAAAGCTTGGTCGCCGGGTCCATGACCAGCGCGCGGGTATCGGCCTCCTTGCGGACGACCTGGCGGTGCACCTGGCTTTCGGGCGGCACGTCGATCACGACATCGCCCTGCACCGTGGCCTGACAGCCCAGACGCCGCCCCTCCTTGAGGCCGCGCACCCGGTGATAGCGGTCCTCGACGGCGTTCCAGTCCGACAGGGCGCCTTCGGCCACCGTCACGCCATGCTTCGGGAATGCGCCATAGGACGGGGTGATCTGGCATTTCGAGCAGATCCCGCGCCCGCCGCAGACAGAGTCGAGATCGACGCCCAGTTGCCGCGCCGCCGTCAGCACGGGCGTGCCCGGCGGAAAATGGCCGCGCTTGCCCGATGGGGTGAAGATCACGAGGGGGTTCGTCGCCATGAATGCCAATCCGCCTGTCTTTGCGCCAGCCTAGAGGGCAGGGAGCGCGGGCGCCCCGTCTCCTTGCGTCATTCCCCGTCCGATATGCGGCATCGCGCGCGGCGTAAAGCCATGACACACGGGGCCTTTCGCCGCCCCGCACTCTGTGCGATAGGGCGGGGCCAACCGAGATGCCAGCCCGAGGAGTGTGGACATGGAGATTCGCGAGGCCCTTACCTTCGACGATGTGCTGCTGGTCCCCGCCGCCTCGTCGGTCCTGCCCTCGACCGCCGACACCCGCACCCGGGTAACGCGCACTATCGCGATGAACATTCCGCTGCTGTCGTCGGCGATGGACACCGTGACCGAGGCGCGCATGGCCATCGCCATGGCGCAGGCGGGCGGCATCGGCGTCGTGCACCGCAACCTCGATATCGCGCAGCAGGCCGAGGAGGTGCGGCAGGTCAAACGCTTCGTCTCCGGCATCGTCTACAAGCCGATCACCCTCACCCCCGATCAGACGCTTGCGGATGCCAAGCTGCTGATGCAGCGCTACCGCGTGACCGGATTTCCGGTGGTCGGCGCGGGGGGGCGCGTCCTCGGGATCGTGACCAACCGCGATATGCGGTTCGCGACCGACGATGCCACGCCGGTTTCCGTGATGATGACGTCGGACAACCTCGCGATCCTTCAGGAACCGGCGGATCTCGACGAGGCGCGCAGCCTGATGAAGGCACGGCGGATCGAAAAGCTTCTGGTGACGGATGGCGCTGGCAATCTGACGGGGCTCCTGACGCTCAAGGACAGCGAGCAGGCGGTGCTGAACCCCGATGCCTGCATGGACCATCTGGGCCGCCTGCGGGTCGCGGCGGCGACGACGGTGGGGGACGCGGGGTTCGAGCGGAGCCAGGCTCTGGTCGAGGCGGGCGTCGACATCGTGGTCATCGACACGGCGCATGGCCATTCCGAGGGCGTGGCAAAAGCCGTAAGCCGTCTCAAGGGGTTGTCGAACGAAGTTCAGGTGATCGCGGGCAACGTGGCGACCGGCGAGGCGACCCGCGCCCTGATCGACGCGGGAGCCGATGCGGTCAAGGTCGGGATCGGGCCGGGCAGCATCTGCACGACACGGATGGTCGCGGGCGTCGGCGTGCCGCAACTGACCGCGATCATGGATTGCGCGGCCGCGGCGGGCGATGTGCCGGTGATCGCCGACGGCGGTATCAAGTTCTCGGGCGATTTCGCCAAGGCCATCGCGGCGGGTGCGTCCTGCGCCATGGTCGGCAGCATGATCGCCGGCACCGACGAGAGCCCGGGAGAAATCATTCTCTATCAGGGGCGTAGCTTCAAGTCTTACCGCGGCATGGGCAGCCTCGGCGCGATGGCGCGCGGCTCTGCCGACCGCTATTTCCAGAAGGACGCGGCCTCCGACAAGCTGGTGCCCGAGGGCATCGAGGGGCAGGTGCCCTACAAGGGCAGTGCCGGTGCGGTGGTCCATCAGCTCGTCGGCGGGCTGCGCGCCGCGATGGGCTATACCGGCTGCGCCACCGTCGAGGAGATGCGCACCAGGTGCGCTTTCGTGAAGATCACCGGCGCAGGCCTGAAGGAAAGCCATGTGCATGACGTGCAGATCACCCGCGAGAGCCCGAACTACCGCGTCGGCTGAGGCATGACGCCGGGCGCGCGCCTTGCCGCGGCGATGGAGGTGCTGGACGCGGCACTGGCCGGCGCGCCGCTGGAAAGGGCGCTGACCGGTTGGGCCCGGGCAAGCCGGTTCGCTGGCGCCAAGGACCGCGCGGCGGTGCGCGATCTGGTCTATCAGGGCTGGCGCTGCCGTCGCAGCCACGCGGCCCTCGGCGGCGCCGGGACCGGACGCGGCATCGTCCTCGGCGGTCTGCGTGCCGCAGGGACCGTGCCCGAGACGCTCATGACCGGCGCAGGCCACGCGCCGGCCCCGCCGGGGCCGCAGGAGGGGGGGCGCACGCCAGAAGGTGCCGAGGCGCTGGACCTGCCCGACTGGCTGTGGCCGCTCTTTCGGACCGATCTGGGGACCGACGCTGCCGACGTCGCCGAGGCCCTGCGTCACCGCGCGCCGGTGTTCCTGCGCGTCAACCTCGCGCGGACGACACGCGACCAGGCGATCGAGGGCCTGGCCACGGACGAGATCGTCGCCCGGCCGCACGATCACGTGAGGACCGCCCTCGAAGTGACGGAAAACCCAAGACGTATCGCACAATCGACGGCATATGCAGACGGTGTTGTCGAGCTTCAGGACGCGTCCTCGCAGGCCGCCGTCCTCGCCCTCCCGCTGACCCCCGGCGCCCGCTTGCTCGACTATTGCGCAGGCGGCGGCGGCAAGGCGCTGGCCGTCGCCGCCCTGGCACCGCCGGGTGCTCCGTTCGACCTGTGGGCGCACGATGCGATCCCCGCGCGTCTCGCCGACCTCGCCCCGCGCGCCGCGCGCGCCGGGGTTCGTATCCATATCGTCGACGGCGACGCCCTCGCCGGCCTGCCCCCGTTCGACGTCGTCCTCGTCGACGCGCCCTGTTCGGGCAGCGGCACATGGCGGCGCGATCCGGACGGCAAATGGCGGCTGACCGACGGACGCCTCGACGCCCTCGTGGCGCTACAGTCCGACATTCTCGATGCAGCCTGCCTCCACGTCGCGCCCGGCGGCGTGCTCGCCTATGCGACCTGCTCGGTCCTCGGGATCGAAACGACGGGTCAGGTCTCGGCCTTTCTGCATCGCCATCCCGGCTGGACGCTCGAGTCCCGGCAGGCATGGCGACCCGGTCCGGCAGGCGACGGCTTTTCGCTCGCGGTCTTGCGGCGCGCGCCCTAGCGCACAACTTTTACGTGCAGGGGTCGAATATTTGCCGTAGGAGGGGGGTGAACTTAACCGGTTCTTAGGGTTTCGCCGGGACAAGGATGGGACACGATAGGGACCGAAAATTGACCCTCACAGCAGAGCAAGCAGCCCCGGTCCCCGTCGTCGACGTGCGCGGTATCGGGCGTTTCCTCGGGGTGGCGCCGCTCGCCGCCTTCGTGGGCGCCGTCATCGCGGTCGGTTTCGCGATCCTGTCGGACGGCCTCGCGGTGCAGGTGGTTCTTTCGGTCGCCGCCGTCTTGATGGCGGTCGCCGCAGCGGGTCTCAGTGTCGTGGCGATGCGCAGCCGCGACCGGGCCGAGGCGATCGACGGCGCCGCGCGCCTGATCGCGAGTGCGGACGAGAGGCCTGTCTACATGACCGATGCGCAGGGGCAGATCGTGTTTCGCAACGCCGCCGCGACCGCGCGGATGACCGGCCGGCCACCGATAAATTTGCACGATGCGCTGGCCGATCTCTGCGCCAACCCGCGCAAGCTCATCGCCGATCTACAAGGCCGCGCCCGGTCGTTCGGCACCGCTTCCGAGGATGTCGTCAGCCGCCGGTCGCATCAGCGCGTGACGGTCAACTGGCTCGACACGGCCGTCGTCTGGCGGATCGAGGATGTGGCGGGACGGGCCGGTCAGGCCCGATCGGGTGCGATCAGCCTGCCGATGCTGACCGCCGGCCCGTCCGGCACGATCCTCTACATGAACGAGGCGTTCCGGCGCCTCGTCGGTGCCCGCGAACGGACCTTGCAGGCCGTGTTCCCGGACCTGCCGCTCGTCTCGGGCAACGTCCACGCCGTCGAGGGCGTCGACGGCCTCGTGCGGACACTGGTGGCGCAGGTGCCCTGTTCGGGCGGGCGCAGCGAAATCTATCTGCTGCCGCCGTCGAGCATCGATGCCGTCCGCGTCGCCGAGGCCACCGGCGCCTTTTCCAGCGTGCGCACGGATGCGTCGGCCCTGATCCGGACGACGCCGGCGACCTGGGACGAAATCGAATCGCTTCCCGTGCCACTCCTGAAGCTCTCGCACGACGGAATCGTGTTGTCGGCGAACGCCTCGGCGCGGGCTCTTCTGCCGATGGAGGTGACGTCGGGCACGCGCCTGTCGGACCTGTTGGAGGGACTGGGACGGCCGGTCATCGACTGGTTGGGCGATGCCGCCGCCGGGCGTGGTGCGGGAAAATCCGAGTTCCTGCGCGGCACGGGCGCGCATCAGGACACGTTCGTTCAGGTCTCGCTCAGCGGCGTCGGTGCCGGCGCGCGCTCGCTCATCGCCGTGTTGCAGGACGCGACCGAGCTGAAATCGCTCGAGGCGAAGTTCGTGCAAAGCCAGAAGATGCAGGCCATCGGACAACTTGCGGGGGGCGTGGCGCATGACTTCAACAACCTGCTGACCGCAATTTCGGGTCACTGCGACCTCTTGCTGTTGCGCCATGATCAGGGCGATCCGGACTATGGCGACCTCATCCAGGTGCATCAGAACGCGAACCGCGCGGCCAGCCTGGTCGGTCAGTTGCTCGCCTTCTCGCGCAAGCAGAACCTGATGCCCGAGGTGATCGACCTGCGCGACACGCTGTCGGAACTGACGCATCTGCTGAACCGGCTGGTCGGCGAAAAGGTGCGGCTTTCGCTGAACCACGACCCGCTCCTCCTGAACATCCGTGCCGACAAGCGGCAGTTGGAACAGGTGCTGATGAACCTCGTGGTGAATGCGCGCGACGCGATGCCGAAGGGAGGCGAGATCAAGGTCGAGACCGAGAACGTCACGCTGCGCGAACCGCTCGAGCGGGACCGGGTGAAGGTGCCCGCGGGCGACTATATCGTGCTGCGTGTCGTCGACGAGGGCACCGGCATCCCCCCCGAGAAGCTGCCGAAGATCTTCGAGCCGTTCTATACCACCAAACGCCCCGGCGAGGGCACCGGCCTTGGCCTGTCGACCGCCTACGGCATCGTCAAGCAGACCGGCGGCTTCATCT
This sequence comes from uncultured Alphaproteobacteria bacterium, assembly GCA_963789535.1. Lineage (GTDB taxonomy): Bacteria > Pseudomonadota > Alphaproteobacteria > Rhodobacterales > Rhodobacteraceae > CAVXHQ01. The sequence goes on from CAWBKU010000002.1 coordinate 40,767, forward strand.
TTGCCGACAGCACGGTCGATGTCGGAAGCACGTTCTCGTTGTATTTTCCGGCCCACGATCAGCCCGCGACTGTCACCGCAGAGGCGCCGCGCATGTCGAGCGAGATCCTGTCCGAGACAGCCGATGGCGTGGTGCTGCTGGTCGAGGACGAGGCGCCGGTGCGTGCCTTCGCGAGCCGCGCGTTGCGCCTCAAGGGCTATTCGGTGCTCGAGGCCGACAGCGCCGAGGCGGCCCTCGAACTTCTGGCCGACCCCGGGGTCAAGGTCGACATCTTCGTCACCGACGTCATCATGCCGGGCAAGGACGGACCCACGTGGGTGCGCGAGGCGCTGCGCGACCGGCCCGATACCAAGGTCGTCTTCGTTTCCGGCTATGCCGAGGACGCCTTTTCCGAGCACAAGGCGCTGATCCCGAATTCGGTGTTCCTGCCCAAGCCATTCTCGCTCAACGATCTGACCTCGACGGTGCAGCGCCAGTTGCACTGAGGCGCGCGCGCGTCGGTTGCCGCGAACGCGCGGAGAGAGGATCAGGTCTGCGTCGAGCCGCGATCCGACGTCCGATCCCGCGGCCTTTGGATCCCCGGAGGGTTCGATTGTCCGCCACAAGGCGTCTCCCTGTCTCGACAATGCCGAGCCTGCCACACGGAAACTTTCCCGCACGATCGTGTCGTGCCGGACCCGCCACCTCTTCGACGCGATCGGCCCTCTTGGCCTCGCGCCTAGCCCAGAACGCGGCTCAGTTCGCGGATGATCTTGTCGCGGATCGCGCGGGGATAGTCGCGGTGACCGCGCGCCGTGATGACGAAGCCGTCCCGCGTGACCAGGGCGCGCTGATAGAACCCGGTGATCGCGATACCCATCGATTCGATGGCGACACCGTTGATCGTCACCCCGGCCCGCTCGGCGGCGAGGCGGGCGCCGGCGACATCCGAACCGGCGTTCGGCGTGCCGTCGCCGGAGACGTCGATGATGTGGCGCGCGCAATCCTCGACCTGGGCGAACTGCCGCAAGGCGAAATAGATCGCCTCGGCCGGTGCCGTATCCGACAGCACGAATGCGCGTTCGGTCAATCGCGCGGCAAGGGCAAAGCGCGCCACGTCCTCGGCGGTGCGCATCCGCGTCCACGGGATCGAGATCGCCTGCCGTTCTTCCCCCGACCATTGCATGACGGCCAGCGCGACCTCGCCCTGCACCAGCGCCTCGATGATCTCGGGATCCCCGAGCGCATCGGCGAGGCCGTCGGTCTGCAACCGGAACTCGCCCGGATCGACCGAGTTCGACACGTCGATCGTCAGCATGAGCGCGGTTTCACAGGCAGCCCTTGCAGGCAGGGCCGCTCCGCACCAAACGGCCGCCGACAGCATGGCGATACGTGCGGCGACGAAAGGGTGCAGGACCAGAAAGGCGTTCATGTGCCATCATGCAGAGCGCCCCACCCGCGACGCAACCGCAAATTGGTATCCAAGAACCGCGACGGGGCGGATCGTCAGTCGCTTGCATTCGTGTTTTCCCTCTGTATGAGAGGGCTTATCGGTGGTGCGTCTGGACCTTGCCTGCCACTGCCGACGATATTGTTTAACGGAATTTACAGAAAGGAACTAAGATGCGCGCGATTATCGGATTGGCCATCGCGGCCCTCATTGCTGTGGGCGCCTATTTCGGCCTCACGGCCGCCGGGGTCATCGGTGGCCCGGCGGCGATGACGCCCGAGGATGTGACGGCGGGCCTGACCGTCTATGCCGACGACATCAACGACGACGATAACCTGCGGTTCGACGACTTTTCGAACCTGGTGAACGCGGTCGTGGTCGAGCGGCAGATCACCATCCGCGGCGAAACGATCACCGACATGGCCGACGTGAGCGAGGGCTATCTCGAGAGCCGTGAGGCACAGGGTCTGAACAGGCTGTGCAGCGACGACACGAACCGGGCCCTGCTGGCAAACGGCGCGACCTATGTCTTCAACTGGTTCTCCGCTGACGGCGAAAGCATCGGCATGGTCACGATCCGCGGAGCGCAGGAACCGTGCGAGGCCGCCGGCCTCTGATCCACCGATCCATGACACTCGAAAAGGCCTCCCGGCAGTCCGGGGGGCCTTTGGCGCATTGCGAAGAGGGAAAGTGCAGGCTTCTGTTGCCAGGTGCCTGCGAACCCCGCCTTACGCTGCTAGGCGCAAGGACTTAGGTTTCGGCAACTCGGACTGCTTACGCAGCCAGAGCCATAGCCGGAGCACGGTTGTTATTGGCAACTGTACAATTCGGACCGATAACGGTGGTACCTCACCGAGACAAAGACATCCCCTTTAGACGTTCGTCGATCCTGTTTCGACCCCATCGGCCCCCAATAAGGGTGTTTGGTGGAGTCGCCGGGTACCGCCCCCGGGTCCGATCCGCGTATTACGAGCGCGTTTATGTCCATAGTCCCGAAGGACAGGATCAACATAGGCGCTGAGGCGACATCCGGCAAGGGGTTCACCGAACCGCCGGGCGGCCTAGCGCCAGAGGTTGGCGAGACCGGCGAGAGCGACCGCCGTCTCGATCGCGAAGTAGAGCCATTTCTTCGAAAGCGCCCCGTCGAGGGCGAGGGAAGTGGCGCGTCCGACGGCGGCACCGCCCCAGCAAAAGCCGAGCATCGCATAGGCGGCGGGCGTGCCGATCAGCAGGGCCCCCAGCCCCATCCCGACGAAGAGCGCGCCGGAGGCGGCCCGCACCTCGGAATATCCCATGCTGCTCTGCCCCGCGTGCAGGTCGAGAACCTTCATCGCATAGCGCGGCGCGAACCAGCCGATCGCGCCGAGGCCGATGCTGGCGAGGGCCAGAAGGATGTTGAGGATGTCCATGTGCGGTCTCCGGTCCGGTGATCTCGTCAAGATAGGCCGGACACGCAGAAGGGCGACCCCTTTCGGGGCCGCCCTCGTTTGCCGGAAATCGGCAGGTCAGAAACCGGCCTTGATCAGTTCGAACTCCTCGGCCTGACGCTCGCGCTGTTCGTTCGACATCGGGAGTTGCGCCAGAACCGGCACCGCGACGCTGCCGATCCCCGAGGCGACGAGGTCTTCCTCGGAAATCTGGTCGGACAGGGCCGCGGCATTGGCGGTGCCGAAGCCGTTCTCGAGCAGGGGCCGGGCGGCGGAAGGGTCGAGCATGGCGTTGATGAAATCATAGGCCTTGTCCTCGGACCCGGCGCCGTCGGTCATGTTGACGTAGCCGCAGAGCCAGACCGAGGATCCCTCCGCCGTCTCGCGCTGATAGGCGATGGAGCGGCCTTCCTCGACCATCGTCGGATAGGTCTCGTTCCACGCCCAGCTTACCAGCACCTCGCCCGAGGCGAGGAGTTGCGAGAGTTCGGCGGGATCGGTCCAGTAGGTACGCAGGTTCGGATGCACGAGGCGCAGCCAGTCCGAGGCGGCGGCGAATTGCTCGTCCGTGACATCCGCCCAGGAGGTCAGGCCGGTGGCGAGGTAGGCCAGCGCATAGGCGTCGTCGACGTTGTCGGGGATCGTCATGCGGCCCATGAATTCGGGGTTCTGGAACACCTGGAGCGAGGCCACCTGATCCTCGGTCACGAGATCGGGGTTATAGGCGATGGCGGTGGCGCCGAAATCGGTGGGGATCCAGTAGACGTCATCGCCGCCGCCGATCCGGGTGCCGGTCAGGTTGCGGTCGATGCTGTCGTAATTGGGGATGCGGCTGATGTCCCAGGGCTCGATGATGCCGCTTTCGGCCCATTTGGTCACGGAACCGGCGCAGATATGGGTCACGTCGGCGGCAAACCCGGCGCGCACCTTCTGGAACGCCTCTTCCTCGTCGCCGAAGAACGAGAACGTCGGGCTGTCGCCGTTGGCCTCGACGTAGGCCGCGTGAAAATCGGGATTCTCGAACCCCGGATAGTCGAGCACGGTCAGGTCCGCATCCTGTGCGGCGGCGGCAGTGGCCAGCGCCGCGAGCGAGGCGGCACCGAAGAGGTGAATGAGTTTCATGGACATCTCCCAAGGTATGTGTCGGACCGGCCGGTGGTGAGTGGTTCGCGACCGTTGCAGGGCAGACTAGGCACCCGGTCCGCGGCTTTCAAGTAAAGCCGTGTTTCGCGGGTGGGCCGACGGCGGCCCCTTGCCCGGTGCCCCCGTCTTTGGCAGGGTTGACGAGGATCGCCGCTTTGCCGGGCACCGGCCGGCCGTCCGGCGCGCGGGGGGCAGGCACGATGATGATAACGCCCGACTATTGCCGCATGATGGCGCGCTACAACGCCTGGCAGAATACGGGGCTGCGCAGGATCGTGCAGGCAATGCCGGTGGCGGACCTCGACGCCGACCGCGGCGCCTGGTTCGGCTCGATCCGCGCGACGCTCAATCACCTTTTGTGGGCCGACGTGCTGTGGATGTCGCGCTTCGACGGCGGGACGGCACCCGAGGTCGGCATGCGGGCCAGCGGGACGCTGACCCCGACGATCGGCGTCTGGCAGGCCGAAAGGTTCCGCACCGACGGTCGGATCACCCTCTGGGCGGAACGGCTGCGGGCGCTCGACCTGACCGGAACGCTTCGGTTCCGCTGGAAGATCGGGGGCCGCGAGGTCGTCAAGCCGAAAGACCAGATGGTGGCGCATTTCTTCAACCACCAGACCCATCATCGCGGGCAGGTCCATGCGATGCTGACCGCGGCGGGTCAGCGTCCGGGCGACACCGACCTCTATTTCATCGACGAAATCGCCTGATTCGCCCCGCACCACGGTCCGGGCAACGGTGTCAGGACGACTCTCTGCGACATGACGTCGCTTTTGGCGCATGACTTCCGGTCCCTGGTCCCGTAGGTTTGGCCACGCTCAAAAAAATGGCACACAACGGACAGGGACACATCATGGCGCTAGAACCACCTCTCACGGAACTTCCGATCAAGACGGCCACCAGCGGATTCTACCGTGGCTTCTCGGTCGACGTGACGATCACCTCGAAGATCATCATCGGCCTGCTGGTCATCTGGGCGGTCGCCTTTCCGGCACAGGCCGGCGACGTGCTGGGCAGCCTGAACGGCTTCATCCTCACCAATTTCGCCACCTGGTACGTCTGGGTGATGGCGGCCTTCGTGCTGGTGTGCATCCTGCTGGCGGTCTGGCCCGCGGCGGGCCGACTGCGCCTCGGACAGCCGGGCGAAGTGCCGGAGTTCTCGAACTTTTCGTGGTTCTCGATGATGTTCGGCGCCGGAATCGGCGTCGGCATGCTGACCTGGTCTGTCGCCGAGCCGATCTATCACTTCGGCAACAACCCCGACGTCATCCAGGGGTTCGCCACCGGTGCCGGCGATGACAACCTGCTGAACGCCTACAAGTGGTCCTACCTGCACTGGGGTTTCACCGCCTGGTCGTCCTATGCGATCACCGGCATGGCGCTCGCGTATTTCGCCTATCGCCGCGGCCTGCCGCTGACGATCCGCTCCGCGCTCTCGCCGCTCTTCGGCAAGTCGCTGTCGGGTCCGCTCGGGCACGTGATCGACATCGTCGCGGTCGTGGCGACCATCCTCGGCGTGGCACAGACCCTCGGGTTCGGCGTGAACCAGTTCATCGACGGCATGTCGCGGATCGGCGTGGGCGACTGGCTCATGGTGGCCGACGCGGCCGGCACGAACGTGCCCTCGACGCTGGGCATCCTGTTCGCGATCACGATCATCATGGCCGCCTCCACGCTCTCGGCGCTCTCGGGCGTCGGCAAGGGGATCAAGTGGCTGTCGAACATCAACATGGCCCTGTCGATCTTCCTTCTGGCGTTCCTTCTGATCTTCGGATCGACATGGTTCGGCCTCTGGGCGCTCTTCGTGGGCATGTGGGAATACGTCCTCGCGCTGCCCTCGATGATGGTCACGGTCTACGGCGGCTCGACCGAGACCGAACAGGCGCTGGCCACGTGGCAGGGCGGCTGGACGGTGTTCTACTGGGCCTGGTGGGTCGCGTTCGCGCCCTTCGTCGGTCTGTTCCTCGCGCGGATCAGCCGGGGCCGCACCATCCGCGAGTTCGTTCTGGGCGCGGTGATCGTCCCCTCGGTCATGTGCTTCGTCTGGTTCGCCTGGGCCGGCGGCACCGCCATCGACCTGTCGATGCAGGAGGTCGCCTCGGGTGCTGCGGCAACCTTCGGCGAGACGACGATCGGTCAGGCCACAGACGGCGGCAAGATCTTTGCGATGACCGACATCATCCTCGGCGACGGCACCCTCGGCTGGCTGATGGCTGTCATCATCGTGATCCTGCTGATGACCTACCTCGTGACCTCGGCGGACTCTGCGGTGCTGATCGTGAACACGATCAACGCCGCCGGTGACGAGGGGCCGAAGGCGCGGCCGCACATCATCTTCTGGGGTGTGGCACTGGGGGCCGTGGTCGCGGCGTTGCTGCTGATCGGCGGGATAAGCGCGATCCAGACCGCCATGGTGATCGGCGCGCTGCCGTTCAGCTTCGTCATGGTGCTGATGGGGATTGCCCTCATCAAGGCGATCTACAACGACGGGCGCCGGATGAGCCAGGGTGTCGAAACCTTTGGCGAGGTCGGCGCGGCATACCAGCCCGGCCAATAGGGCTCGACTTCGAAATGCAGGGGCCCCGGGACGTTCCCGGGGCCTCTTTCGTTCCGCACCGTCGTGCGCTGCCCCTTGACGGCGCGACACTCATGGCGTCACGCTTGCCCCATGACACTCGACACCGCCTGGGTGCGCACCCAGTTCCCCGCCTTCGACACGCCCGCCCTGTCGGGCCTCGCCTTCTTCGAGAATGCGGGCGGCAGCTATGTCTGCCGGCAGGTGATCAACCGGCTGACCCGGTTCTATACCGACCGCAAGATGCAGCCCTATGGCGCCGCCGATCCGTCGCGGCTGGGGGGCGAGGAGATGGACGAGGCCCGCGCGCGTCTGGCCGCGATGCTGGGCGTCGATACCGACGAGCTGTCGTTCGGCCCCTCGACCTCGGCCAATACCTACGTTCTGGCGCAGGCCGTCGCGGGGTGGCTGGCGGCGGGCGAGGCCACCGCGGCAAAACCCGCGATCATCGTCACCGATCAGGACCACGAGGCGAATACCGGCTTCTGGCGCAGGCTCTCCGAGCGCGGTATCGAGGTCCGCGAGTGGAAGCTCGACCCGGGCACCGGTCGCCTCGAGGTCGCGGGCCTGATCCCGCTGCTCGACGGCGCCCGGCTGCTGGCGTTTCCGCACTGCTCGAACGTGGTGGGAGAGATCAACGACGTCGGCGGCATCTGCGCACTGGCGCGGTCGGCGGGGGTGCGCACAATCGTCGACGGGGTAAGCTATGCGCCCCATGGCCTGCCCGACGTGGGCGCGATGGGGGCCGACGTCTATCTCTTTTCGGCCTACAAGACCTATGGCCCGCATCAGGGCATTATGACGATCCGGCGCGATTTCGGCGCCGCGTTGCCCAACCAGGGGCATCATTTCAACGGTGGGACGCTCTACAAGCGGTTCACCCCCGCCGGTCCCGACCACGCCCAGATCGCCGCCTGCGCCGGGATCGCCGACTATCTCGAGGCGCTGTCGGCGCACCATGGCGGACCGGGCAGCGGTGGCGGGGCCGCGCGCTTTGCCCACGACCGGATGCGCGCCGCCGAAATCGCGCTGATGACGCCGCTTCTCGAGTATCTCGCCGCACGCAACAGCGTCCGCATCCTCGGGCCGCTGGCCCCCGAAGGCCGCGCGCCGACGATCGCCGTGGAACTGGCCGGCCCGGCGGAACCGGTGGCCGACCTGCTCGCCGAACATGGCATCATCGCGGGCGGCGGCAGTTTCTATGCGCAGCGCCCGCTGGCGGCGATGGGTATCGATCCCGACAAGGGCGTCCTGCGGCTCAGTTTCGTGCACTATACCGATAGGTCCGAGGTTGACCGACTGATCCGGGCGCTAGATCACGTGCTCTGAGGGGCGGGCGCGCCCGGCAAGGGCAGGGCACCGATGACCGACACTTCCCCGATCCTGATGTGGTTCCGCCGCGACCTGCGGCTGGGCGACCATGCCGCGCTGAGCGAGGCGGTCGGTTCGGGCCGACCCGTCGTCCCGGTGTTCGTGCTCGACGAGGTGTCAGAGCGCTTCGGTGCCGCCCCGAAACTGCGCCTTGGTCTGTCGCTGGCGGCGCTCGGCGACGATCTGGCGGGCAAGGGCAGCCGACTGATCCTGCGCCGGGGCGATGCGCTGGCGACGCTGCGCGCGCTCATCGCCGAAACCGGCGCCACGGCGGTCTACTGGTCCCGCCTCTACGATCCGGACAGCCGCAAGCGCGACGAGGCGGTGAAGGCGGCGCTGAAGGGCGACGGGGTCGAGGCGAAGAGCTTTGCCGGTCACGTCATGTTCGAGCCGTGGACCGTCGAGACCCAGACCGGCGGCCTCTACCGCGTCTATACCCCGTTCTGGAAGGCGGTGCGCGACCGCGACGTGCCCGCGTCCCTGCCGACGCCGGGCGCGTTCCCGGCGCCGGACACATGGCCCGGGACCGACGACCTCGATGACTGGCATCTCGACGCCGCGATGGACCGGGGTGCCGCGATCGTCGCCCCGCATCAGGTGGTGGGCGAGGCCGCCGCCTCGTCGCGGCTCGCGGCCTTCGTCGCCAATCACATCGACCACTACAAGGACCGGCGCGATTTCCCGGCCGAAGGCGTCGCCAGCGGCCTGTCCGAAAACCTCGCCTGGGGCGAGATCAGCCCGGCCCGCGCCTGGCACGCCGGCTGGCGCGCCGTCCACGACGGCAAACGCGGCGCCGAGCATTTCCTCAAGGAGCTGGTCTGGCGCGAGTTCGCCTATCACCTCGTCCACCACACGCCGCACATCACGACCCGCAACTGGCGCGAGGAATGGGACGCCTTTCCCTGGAACGACGACGAACGCCGGGCGGAAGTTAAGGCGTGGAAACAGGGCCGCACCGGCATCCCCTTCGTCGATGCGGCGATGCGGCAGATGTATGTGACCGGCACCATGCACAACCGCGCCCGGATGATCGTGGCCTCCTACCTCACGAAGCATCTGATGTGCGACTGGCGGATCGGGCAGGCATGGTTCGAGGACTGCCTGACCGACTGGGATCCGGCGTCGAACGCCCTCGGCTGGCAATGGGTTGCGGGGTCCGGCCCCGATGCCGCGCCCTATTTCCGCGTCTTCAACCCGGTTTCCCAGGTCGAGAAGTTCGACCCCGACCACGCCTATCTCGACGCGTGGATCGCCGAAGGGCGGGCGCGACCGGCGGCGACGGCGCTGTCCTACTTCGACGCGATACCGCGCCGCTGGACCATGGCACCGGACGACGCCTATCCGGACCCGATCGTCACCCACGAAGCGGGTCGCAAGGCGGCGCTCGACGCCTATGAGGCGCGGAAATTCTGAACCTTCGCACGGGCTTGACGGGACGGCGCGAAACTTTTCTGCGCCATGTCGCGTGACATTCCCGACAGCGGCGATATCTTTCCTGCTGGGGACGCGCACGGGATGCCCGGCGCAGGCATGGATGGGAACGCGATGATCCTGACGACGACGCAGGGGCAGCAGGGTCTGCCCCGCTATTTCGGTCCGGTATTCGAGCGGCTGCGCAGCCTGCCGCGGGGGCGCGTCGACATCGTGCTGCCCGACGGGCGCCGGTTCCGCATCGACGGCGCCGAACCGGGCCATGTCGCCGAAATCACGGTCGAGAACCCCGACCTGTTCGCGCGCCTCATCCGCGAGGGCGATCTGGGCTTCTCCGAGGCCTATATGGACGGCTGGTGGTCGACGCCGGACCTTCAGGCGTTCATGGATCTGATGCACGACGGCAACGATGCCGTATACGACGGTTTCCCCGGTCAGGGCCTCGTACGGACGTGGGAGCGGCTGCGGTTCTGGCTCCAGTCCAACTCGAAGCGTCAGGCCCGCAGGAACATCTCGCACCACTACGATCTCGGCAACGATTTCTACGGCCTCTGGCTCGACGAGACGATGACCTATTCCTCCGCCATCTTCGCATCCGGACAGGAGAGCATGGAGCGGGCGCAGACCCTGAAATATGCGTCCATGGTCGACCAGATGGGCACCGAACCGGGCGACCATGTCCTCGAGATCGGTTGCGGCTGGGGCGGGTTCGCCGAATATGCCGCGCGCGAGCGGGGGCTGCGGGTGACGGGCCTGACGATCAGTCGCGAGCAGTTCAACTACGCCGTCGAGCGCATTGAAAAGGCTGGTCTTTCCGATCTCGTGACGTTCAAGTTGCAGGACTATCGCGACGAGCGCGGCACCTATGACGGCATCGCCAGCATCGAGATGTTCGAGGCGGTCGGCGAGAAATACTGGCCCGCCTACTTCAATGCCGTGCGCGAACGGCTGAAGCCGGGCAAGAACGCGACCTTGCAGATCATCACCGTCGCCGACCGGCGGTGGGAGGTCTACAAGCGGGGCATGGATTTCATCCAGAAATTCATCTTTCCGGGCGGCATGCTGCCCTCGCCTCTGGCCCTGCGCGCAGAGGTCGAACGGGCCGGCCTGTCGGTGGCGCGCTCGGTCGAATTCGGCGAGAGCTACAGCCAGACGCTGCGCCGCTGGCACGACACCTTCAACGCGAAATGGGACCAGGTGGCGGCGCTTGGCTTCGACGCGCGGTTCCGGCGGATGTGGAACTTCTACCTGACCTCTTGCGCCGCGACATTTCATAGCGGAAACTGCGACGTGACGCAGATCACGGTGAGCCGTCGCGCCTGACGCCGCACCGACACGCCGGGGATACCGGCGGGCAGGGAGGGCAGGGCATATGCTGACGATGGGACGGCTGGTGGCGGCGGTGCTGTTCGCGGGCTTGGCGTGGTACGCCTCGCAACTCATCATTCCGCGTTTTCCCGAAGGGTTCGCCCCCGGCCGCTTTGCCGAGGTGAACGCCCTGATCGCGATGCCGGTCGCCTGGAAGATCGCGGGCAGCCGCGCGGGTGACGGCTGGGCGGCATCGCTCAGCTACGGTCTGACCACGACGGTGGCGATGGTCGTGACCTGCCTGTTCCTCCAGTCGTTCGGCGAGATGATCCGCCAGTCGCTCAAGGACCGCTACGACGGCCCGATCAGCGCCGTCACCGACGTGTTCGAGATGATGGTCGAGTTCGGGCAGTTGATGATCGAGCCGACGATCATCGGCGTGCTGGTCGGCGGCGGCATCATCGCGGGACTTCTCGTCGAGATCACCGGCCGCAATTTTCGCTAGGGCGGGTCGCGCCATCGTTTCGCCCGGTATCATATGACACAAAGACCGATTTTCCTGTACGGCACGTTGCGCCATGACCCGATCTTCGCGTCCGTCGCGCGCCGTTTTTCGGAAGGGGCGCCAGGCAGCAGGGTCGATGCGGCGCTGTCCGGCCACGGGGTCTTCGAGGCGCCGGACGGCCTGCCGATGCTCGTCGCGATGCCGGGCGAGGTGGCGCCCGGCCACCTCTGGCGGGGTCTCGACGGGGCGAGCACCGCGCGGCTCGACCGCTACGAGATACCCTTTGGCTATGCCCGTCGCCCCGTCACCGTCGCGACCGCGGAGGGTCCGGTCGCGGCGGACGCCTATTTTCCGCCACGCGATGCCGCCATCACGGATATTCCGTGGTCGCTCGATCGCTGGGTGACCGCGCATTTTCCGGTCGCCTATCAGGTGGTGCGCGAACTGGCGGGTCACGACCCGGAACTGAGCGGGGACGAATTGGTGCGCCAGTGGCCGATGATGCGCGCGCGCGCCGAGGCGGTGAGGCGCACATCTCAGAGCGACCGCCCGGCGACGGTGCGCCGCGCGACGCACGAGGGCGACTTCGGCGTGCGGCGGGCAGGACCGCTGTCGGGCGATTTCTTCAAGCTGGCGCGCATGGACCTCGACCACGAACGGTTCGACGGCAGCCGTGCCACCCTCCTGCGGCGCGAGGTCTTGGTGGGCGTCGATGCGGCCCTGGTCCTGCCCTATGATCCGGCGCGCGACCGTGTCCTGATGGTCGAACAGATCCGTGCCGGCCCTGCATGGCGTGGCGACCCGAACCCCTGGACCCTCGAACCGGTCGCGGGCATCGTCGACGGCGGCGAGACGCCCGAACAGGCCGCCGGTCGCGAGGGAATGGAAGAGGCCGGACTCGCGTTCTTCCATCTGGAGCGGATGTTTGCGGCCTATCCGTCGCCCGGATCCTCGACCGATTTCTTCCACTGCTTTCTCGGCCTGACCGATCTGCCGGACGACACGGCCGGGCGCGGCGGCCTCGCGTCCGAGGGCGAGGACATCGCGCTGCACCGCCTCGCCTTCGCCGATGCGATGGTCCTGGCGAAGAGCGGGGAGATCACCGCGTTGCCGCTTCTGGGGATGCTCTACTGGCTTGCCGCGCACCGCGACCGGTTGCGCGCCTGAGGCGTGGCCTGCTTGAGTTCGCGGCGCGCGCCGCCTAGACAAGGCGACACGCCGGAGGACCATGCGCCGCCCCGTCGCGGCCGCGAAAGGACACATTATGCCGATCCATCCCGACCTCGCCGCCGCCGTCGGCAACACGCCGCTGATCCGCCTGCGCGCGGCGTCAGAGGCGACGGGCTGCGAGATCCTCGGCAAGGCCGAATTCATGAACCCCGGCCAGTCGGTCAAGGACCGCGCCGCCCTCTACATCATCCGCGACGCGATCGCGCGCGGTGCGTTGAAACCGGGCGGCACCATCGTCGAGGGCACGGCGGGCAATACCGGCATCGGTCTGGCGCTGGTTGGCGCCTCGCTCGGGTTCCGGACGGTGATCGTGATCCCCGAAACGCAATCGCAAGAGAAGAAGGACATGCTCCGCCTCGCCGGGGCCGACCTGATCCAGGTGCCCGCCGCGCCCTATCGCAACCCCAACAACTACGTGCGCTATTCGGGGCGGCTGGCCGAGAAGCTGGCCGAAACCGCTGAAAACGGCGTCGTCTGGGCGAACCAGTTCGACAACACCGCCAACCGGCAGGCCCATATCGAGACGACGGGCCCCGAGATCTGGGAACAGACCGGCGGCAAGGTCGACGGGTTCATCTGTGCGGTGGGCTCGGGCGGCACGCTCGCCGGGGTGGCGGCGGCGTTGCAGACGAGGGGGGTCAAGATCGGCATCGCCGACCCGGACGGCGCGGCGCTCTACGATTACTATACGAAGGGGGAACTGGCGTCGCACGGCGATTCGATCTCCGAAGGGATCGGGCAGGGCCGGATCACCGCCAACCTCGAGGGGCTGACGCCCGATTTCGCCTACAACATTCCGGATGCCGAGGGTCTGCCGATCTGTTTCGACCTGCTGGCACACGAGGGTCTCTGCATGGGTCTGTCGACCGGCATCAACGTCGCGGGCGCGATCCGTCTGGCGCGCGATCTCGGCCCCGGCCGTACGATCGTGACGATCCTGTGCGACTATGGCACCCGCTATCAGGCCAAGATGTGGAACCCTGCGTTCCTGCGCGACAAGGGGCTGCCGGTGCCCGGCTGGCTCGACCGCGGCCCCGGCGCCATTCCGGGTGTGTTCGAGGACGCCTGATGCGGGTCTTGGGCCGGGCAGGCCTCTGGGCGGCGTTCGCCGTCTTCGCGCTCGTGTCCGGTGGCTGGGTCGCACCTGCCGCCGCGCAGTCGCCCGATACCGCCGCCACCGAACCAGCCCCGACCGACCTGATCGGTCCGCCCGTGCCCGGCCCCGGCGACCTCGATCCCGAGGCGGCGGGTCTGGACGCCTGGGCGTCGCTGGCCACGCGGGTCGAGGATGCGCTGATGCAGGGGGTCGCCTCCGAATTCGCGCTGCTGCGGCTGCGGGTCGCGGTGGCCGAGTGGCGTGACAGGTTCCTGACCGAGGAGGGCGTCAACGCCGCGCGGATCGCCACGGTGACGTCGCAGATCGCGGCCCTCGGCCCGCCGCCCGAGGGGGACGCGGAAGAAGAGCCGCGCATCGCCGCCCGCCGCGCCGAACTCGATGCGCAACTGCGCAAGTTGCGCGCGCCCGTCCGCCTTGCGCAGGAGGGGTTTGCCCATGCCGACGGTCTGGTGGGCGAACTCGACGCGGCACTCCGCGCGGCACGGCAGGCGACGCTGGCGGTGCGCGGCGTCTCGCCGCTCGATCCCGGCATCTGGTCCGAGGCGCTGTCGGCCCTCACCACGCGTGCGACGATGCTGATGGTCGAGGTCCGCACGACGTTCGGCAGTGCCGCGCGGCGCGAGACCTTCGCCCGCAACCTGCCGACCTTCGCGTTCCTCGGTCTGCTGGCCACGGTGCTGGCGCTCTGGGGCCAGCGGGGCACGGCGGCGCTTGCGGGTCTGTTCGCGCAGGATTCGGCACGCGGCACGGTGGGCGCGCGCATCTTTGGGGCGCTCTGTCAGGTGGCGGTCCCGCTCTTTGCCCTCCTCGCGGTCTGGGGTGCGCTCGATCAGTCGGGGCTCTTCGGGTTCCGGGTGACGCGCCTGATCGACGTCCTGCCATCTGCGGGCACCACGGTGATCGTCGCCCACTGGCTCGCCGCCCAGTTCTTTGCGCCCGAGCGCGCCGAGCGGTCCTCGCTCGACATCACACCCGAACGGCGGTCCGGGATCCGGCGCCTGCTCGGCTGGCTGGGGTGGCTGCTGGCGACCTCGATCCTTCTCGACGCGGCGATCGGTGGCGGCGACCTGCCGCAGGCGGCAACGGTCGTGGCCTATCTGCCGCTGGAACTGGCGCTGGCCTATGTCCTCTTCCGGCTCGGCCTTCAGTTCATGCGCATGCGCGCCAAGGGTACGGACGACGCGCCGGGGCGGCGCGGCGCGGTTCTGCCGCTCTTTGGACGGCTTCTGGTGATCATCGCCATCCTCGGCCCGGCGCTCGCCGCCCTCGGCTACAGCCGCGCCGCCGACGCGCTGATCGAACCGGCGGTGATGACGCTGGCGCTGATGGGCGTGGTGATCGTGCTGCAACGGCTCGTCTTCGACATCTATACGCTGTTCTGGGGTGGCACCGGGCGGGGCGAGGATGCGCTGGCGCCGGTGCTGATCGGCTTTGTGCTCATCGTCGTGGCGGTGCCGGTGCTGGCGCTCATCTGGGGCGTGCGCGTCGAGGAGCTGACCGAGATCTGGCAGCGGTTCCGCGAGGGGTATTCGCTCGGCGAGAGCCGGATCCGTCCGACCGATTTCATCACCTTCGCACTCGTCTTCGCCGTGGGCTATGCCGTCACCCGGCTGGTGCAGAGCACGCTGCGGTCCTCGATCCTGCCGCGTACCCGCCTCGACGTCGGCGCGCGGACGGCGCTGGTCGCGGGCCTCGGCTATGTCGGCATCTTTGCCGCGGCATTGGCCGCGATCACCAGTGCGGGCATCGACCTGTCGGCATTCGCCATCGTCGCGGGGGCGCTGTCGGTCGGCATCGGCTTCGGCCTCCAGAACATCGTGTCGAACTTCATCTCTGGGATCATCCTGCTGATCGAGCGGCCGATTTCCGAAGGCGACTGGATCGAGGTCGGCGGGCAGATGGGATACGTGCGCGCGATCTCGGTCCGCTCGACCCTGATCGAGACCTTCGACCGCACCGATGTGATCGTGCCGAACGCCGACCTCATTTCGGGAACGGTGACGAACTGGACGCGCAACAATTCGGTGGGCCGGGTCAAGGTGCCGGTCGGCGTCGCCTATGGCACCGACACCGCCCGCGTCGACGCCATCCTGCGCGAGGTGGCCGAGGCCAATCCGATGGTCCTGCTGCATCCGCCACCCAACGTCTTCTTTCTGGGGTTCGGCGCGGATTCCATGGATTTCGAGATCCGGGCGATCCTGCGCGACATCAATTTCCAGATGGTCGTGACCTCCGAGATGAACCACGCCATCGCCGCCCGGTTCGCCGAAGAGGGAATCGAGATCCCGTTCGCGCAGCGTGACATCTGGTTGCGCAACCCCGAGGCACTGCGGCCGCAGGGGTCCGATCGGGGCGTGCCGATGCCCGCGGCGGATGACAATGACGTTCATCCGGGCCCGGGCAGGGCGGATTAGGGTTTCCCCCCGTTGATCTGGTCGCATGTCGACTGCTAGCGTTCGGTATTCACCCCAGACCGGGAACCCCGACATGCGACCTTTCCTGATTGCAACCGCCCTCTTCCTGTCCTCGCTCATGCTCTCGGCGAAAGGCGCCGCGGCGCAGAGCTTTGCCCGCTGTGCCGGATATCAGTCGGCCACCGTGCAGCAAATCCTGCCGCGCGCGGTCGACCTTGCCAACCGCGCCGCCGCCGCCGTCGCCGACGACGCCAACTTCGCGGTCTGGTTCGGGGTCTATTCCAGAGCCAAGGCCGACATCGTGCGCGCCAACCTCAAGGCGGTGCACAAGGTGCTGGCGACCGGCGACCTGCGGTTCTATTGCGGCAGTCCGAACGAGCCGACCTGCAAGGACAACACCTACGCCTACGTCTATTCGACCGAACCCTATGCCATCACCCTCTGCCCGAGTTTCTTTTCGATGCCGATGCTGCCCGGCGGTTCGCCCATCGACGCGGTCTACGAGGATGGCACGATGGAAGGCACGCTGATCCACGAGATCAGCCATTTCGAGATCGTGGCAAACACCGACGACAACTGCTACTCCCGGCCGGTCTGTCAGGACATGGCGATCAGCGACCCGGCACAGGTTCTGGTCAACGCCGACAGCTATCAGTATTTCTCCGAAGACGTGATGTTCGCGATAAACGCCGCCGAGGCCCAGCCCTAGGTCAAGGCGGCGGGCGCGCGCGCTATTCGGCGGCGTCGCGGTAGTCGGTCGCTTCATTCACCGGCGTCTCCGGTTCGGGCAGGCCCTCGCGCGACAGCAGGATCGCGACGGGGCGCAGGGCCGGGATCTCGGAGCAGACGATCATGCCCGCGACCATGATCGGCACCGACAGGAACATCCCCGGAATCCCCCAGACCGCGCCCCAGAACGCCAGGCTGATGATGATCCCGAACGACGACAGCCGCAGTGCCCGGCCCATGAGCCACGGGTCGATGACGTTGCCGTTAAGGAACTGGATCGCGCCGACGGCGGCAAAGATGCCGAACGTCGCGCCAGGATCGCCCAGTTGCACGTGGGTGACGAGGGCCACGAGGAACGTCACCACGATCGAGCCGATGTTGGGGATGTAGTTCAGGATGAAGGTGATGACCCCCAGCGCCACCGCCAGCTCGAGGCCGAACGCCAGCGCCACCGCCCAGACCATCACCCCCGTCGCGAGGCTCACCAGCGTCTTGACTGCCAGATAGCGGTTCACCCGGCGGATGATCGAGGCCACGATCTTGCCCACGCGGTCGGCCTGTGCCGCGTCGCCCACGAAACTCTCGAGCTTGGTCGAGAACCAGACCCGTTCGGCAAAGAGGAATCCGACGAAGAGGATGACGAGGACGGTCGCCTGCAACAGGTTGCCCGCCTGGCCCGCGACCGCCCGGACATAGCCCGAGATGTCGATCGTCGAGAGCGAGTTGAACACCGCCCGTTCGGCGTCGTCGCCCAGGAACCCGAAGAGTTCGCCCACCGCCGCCGGCACCCGCTCGGAATAGCTCAGCGTGGTGACGAGCACGGTATTGATCTGCGCCAGCACGATCGAGGTGAGCGCCAGCAGCGCCAGCGAGATCCACGCCACCGCGACGAGGGTCGCGAGCCAGTTCGGGATGCCGATGCGCCCGATCCGCAGCCGCGCGAGAAAGCTGATCGCGTCCGAGGTGAGCGAGAAGAGCACGATCGCGGTGGCCAGCGAGATCAGCAGGAACCGTGCCTGCACCAGCAGGAACAGCACCACCGCGAACGAGATGATGATGAGCGAGATCGCCTGGATACGGCCCGGATCCTGCATCGGCGGACGCACAAGGCCGCGACGATGCGCCCCGCCGCCCGGCGCGCGACTGACACCGGGCATCTGTGCGGGTGTCGGCGGCGGCCTTCCGGGGCCGTGAGACGTGGGGCCTGACATCGGGCCATTCTTCCTTCTGCGGTTCGCACCGTCGTCAGTCGGGACGGCGTCTCCGACGTCGCTGCGGTCCGGGCGACGGCGCGGAAACCTCCTGCGCCGGACCGCCCCCGACTATGCGATGCGCCGGGCACGCTGACAATGGCCGTCGCTCCTCCGCCCGACCCGCCCGCCGGCCCACTTGCCAACCCAATACCTGCGCGGTAAGTGCGCCGGACGGAGCGGTGGCCGAGTGGTCGAAGGCGCACGCCTGGAAAGTGTGTAGGCGGGAGACCGTCTCCAGGGTTCGAATCCCTGTCGCTCCGCCAGTCCCATGACACGACGGACGGTCGGCCTCCTGCGCAAGAATGCGGAGGTTTCGGGTCCGGCGTGCCGTTCTTTCCGACCGCGCTAAGACTTCCTTAACCAATCCCGGCGAAAGCTGATCCCGTTACGATTTACCTTGATTTGTTCTCTCTTTGATCTCATATCGGAAAGAAGAACAAGGCAGGAACATCAGCGGGCGGCCGCGCAGCCGCGGATTGCCGACCCGCAGGGGTTGTGGAATAAGAGGACCGGACAATGGCAGCAGCAGAAATACTGATGATGAATGACCGCAAGTCGGCAGACAAGCAAAAGGCCCTGGACAGCGCGCTGGCGCAGATCGAGCGGCAGTTCGGCAAGGGCTCGATCATGCGGCTCGGGGGCGAGAACAAGCTGCCCGATATCGAGGCGACCTCGACCGGCTCTCTCGGCCTCGACATCGCCCTCGGCATCGGCGGGCTGCCCAAGGGGCGGATCGTCGAGATCTACGGCCCCGAAAGCTCGGGCAAGACGACGCTGACGCTGCATGCCATCGCCGAGGAACAGAAGAAGGGCGGGGTCTGCGCCTTCGTCGACGCCGAACACGCCTTCGATCCGGGCTATGCCAAGAAGCTCGGGGTGAACCTCGACGAATTACTGATCTCGCAGCCCGATACGGGTGAGCAGGGTCTCGAGATCGTCGATACGCTCGTGCGTTCGGGTGCTGTCAGCATGATCGTGGTCGATTCGGTCGCGGCGCTGACGCCCAAGAGCGAGCTCGAGGGCGACATGGGCGACAGCTCGGTCGGCGTGCACGCCCGCCTGATGAGCCAGGCGATGCGCAAGCTTACCGGTTCGATCAGCAAGTCCAACTGCATGGTCATCTTCATCAACCAGATCAGGATGAAGATCGGCGTGATGTTCGGTTCTCCCGAGACGACGACGGGCGGCAATGCCCTGAAATTCTACGCCTCCGTCCGCCTCGACATCCGCCGCATCGGTGCCGTCAAGGACCGCGAGGAGGTCGTGGGCAACACCACGCGCGTGAAGGTCGTCAAGAACAAGGTGGCGCCGCCGTTCAAGCAGGTCGAGTTCGACATCATGTACGGCGAGGGTATCTCGAAGACGGGCGAGATCATCGACCTCGGCGTCAAGGCCGGGATCGTCGAGAAGTCGGGCTCGTGGTTCAGCTATGGCGACCAGCGGATCGGTCAGGGGCGCGAGAATGCCAAGACGTTCCTCAAGGAGAACCCCGGCATCTCGTGGGAGATCGAGGACAAGATCAGGGCCGCCAACGGCCTCGAGTTCGACATCGCACCGGGTGAGCGGGACGAGGACGACACCGCCGAGATGATCGACGGCTGAGACCCCTCGCGGTCACGTTTATAAGGGGCGTCGGGCAACCGGCGCCCCGTTTGCATCTGCGGCAATGGACAAGGCCCCGCTGCGGCGGCTACACCCTGCGGACCCGCCTCTGACCCCGGAATTTGCCATGACCAGCCTCGCCGATATCCGTTCCACCTTCCTCGGGTTCTTCGAGCGTCATGGCCACGCGCGCGTGGACTCCTCGCCGCTGGTGCCGCGCAACGATCCGACGCTGATGTTCACCAATTCGGGCATGGTGCAGTTCAAGAACCTGTTCACCGGCGCCGAACACCGCGACTACGTGCGTGCGACGACCAGCCAGAAGTGCGTGCGCGCGGGCGGCAAGCACAACGACCTCGACAACGTCGGCATGACGGCGCGGCATCTGACGTTCTTCGAGATGCTCGGCAACTTCTCGTTCGGCGACTATTTCAAGGAACAGGCGATCGCCTTTGCCTGGGAACTGCTGACCCGCGATTTCGACATCGACCCCGGCCGCCTGACGGTCACGGTCTATCACACCGACGACGCGGCGGCGGACCTGTGGCGGCGGATCGCGGGCCTGCCCGATCAGCGGATCATCCGCATCGCCAGCGACGACAACTTCTGGCGCATGGGCCCGACCGGGCCCTGCGGTCCCAGCACCGAGATCTTCTTCGATCACGGCGATCATATCCCCGGCGGCCCCCCGGGCAGCGCGGACGAGAACGGCGACCGGTTCATCGAGATCTGGAACAACGTCTTCATGCAGAACGAGCAGTTCGAGGACGGCACGATGCGCCCCCTCGAGATGCAGTCGATCGACACCGGCATGGGCCTCGAGCGGTTCGCGTCGATCCTTCAGGGCACCAACAACGTCTTCGAGACCGACCTGATGCGCGCCCTCGTCGAGGCCTCGGCACATGCGACCTCGACCGACGTGGGCCCCGACCATATCGTCCACCACCGCGTCATTGCCGACCATCTGCGCTCGACGTCGTTCCTCATCGCCGAGGGCGTCCTGCCGTCGAACGAGGGGCGCGGCTATGTCCTGCGCCGGATCATGCGCCGCGCGATGCGGCATGCGCATCTGCTGGGTGCCGCGGATCCGGTGATGCACCGCCTGGTGCCTGCGCTGGTGCGGCAGATGGGCGACGCATACCCGGAGTTGCGGCAGGGTCAGGCAGTGATCGAAGAGACGCTGCGCGCCGAGGAGACCCGGTTCAGGACGACGCTCGATCGTGGGCTGAAACTCCTCGACGAGGCGATCGGCGGGATCGCCGAGGATGCAGACCTGCCGGGCGAGACGGCCTTCAAGCTCTACGATACCTACGGCTTCCCCCTCGACCTCACGCAGGACGCCCTGCGCGATAGGGGGCGCGGCGTGGATACGGCCGGGTTCGATGCGGCGATGGCCGCGCAAAAGGCGCAGGCACGCGCGGCATGGTCCGGGACGGGGGCGGCGGCGGACGATGCGCTGTGGCTCGATCTGGCGGACCGGCATGGCGCGACCGAGTTCCTCGGCTACGAGACGGAACGCGCCGAGGGTCAGATCCTGTCGGTGACGGGTGAGGGCGACACGGTGCAGGTGGTCCTGAACCAGACGCCGTTCTATGCCGAGGCGGGTGGTCAGGTCGGTGACACCGGGACGCTGACGACCGAGACGGGCACCGTCGAGATCACCGACACCCGCAAGATCGCGGGTCTGTTCGTTCACATTGGAAAAATCAAAAAAGGAAGTGTTGCCAGGGGACAAGGCGCCGTCCTTGAAGTGGATCATGCGCGGCGTTCGATGATCCGGGCGACCCATTCGGGCACCCACCTGCTGCACGAGGCGCTGCGGTGTGCCCTTGGCGATCACGTCGCACAGCGCGGCTCGCTCAACGCGCCGGACCGGTTGCGCTTCGACTTCAGTCATGGTGCGGCCCTGACGCTCGAGGAGATTGCGCGTATCGAAGCAGAGGTGAACGCCCTCATCCGTCAGAACACGCCGGTCAGCACGCGCATCATGACGCCGGACGACGCCCGCGCCATCGGCGCACAGGCGCTGTTCGGCGAGAAGTACGGCGACGAGGTGCGGGTGGTGTCGATGGGCCGCCGCGACGGCTCGGGCAAGGGTACGGACGGCGTGACGTACAGTCTGGAACTCTGCGGCGGCACGCATGTGGTCCGGACCGGCGACATCGGCGCCTTCGTGCTGCTGGGCGACAGCGCATCGAGTGCTGGCGTGCGCCGGATCGAGGCGCTGACCGGGCAGGCAGCACTCGACTATCTGCGGGCGCAGGATCACCGTCTGGCGGAGGTTGCGCTGGCGTTGAAGGCGCCGGCGGCAGAGGCGGCCACCCGGGTCCGGGGCCTCGTGGCCGAGCGCAGGGCCCTGACGGCAGAGGTCGCCGAGTTGAAGCGCAGGCTGGCCGTCGCGGGACCGGGCGCGGCAGAGGAAACACGCGATATCAATGGGATGAAGTTCAAGGCCCAGGTTCTATCGGGCGTAACGGGCAAGGATTTGCCCGGGATGGTCGACGCCTTCAAGGCAGAGATCGGGTCGGGCGCGGTGCTGCTCATCGCGGATGCCGACGGCAAGGCGGCGGTGGCGGCAGGCGTCACCGCGGATCTTGCCGCGCGACTTTCCGCGGTCGATCTGCTGCGCGCGGCTGTCACGGCCCTTGGCGGCAAGGGCGGCGGTGGCAGGCCGGAACTGGCGCAGGGTGGTGCTGCCTCGGCCGAGAAGGCGGACGACGCCATCGCGGCGGCCATCGCCGTGATGGAGGGCACGCAATGACCGCCCTCTGGATCGCCCATGTCGCCGTGACCGACGCCGACCGATATGCCGAATACGCGCGTCGCGCGACGGATGCCATC
Organism: uncultured Alphaproteobacteria bacterium; assembly: GCA_963789535.1. GTDB lineage: Bacteria > Pseudomonadota > Alphaproteobacteria > Rhodobacterales > Rhodobacteraceae > CAVXHQ01. Next base: position 63,142 of record CAWBKU010000002.1, read on the forward strand.
GCGGCACATGGTGGCGTGTTTCTGGCGCGCGGCGGCACCTATGAACAGCTCGAGGGGCCTGACCGTCCGCGCAACGTCGTGGCGCGGTTCCCGAGCCTTGCCGCGGCGCATGAGTGCTATTTTTCGGCGGCCTATCAGGAGGCGCTGTCTTTTGCCAAGGGCGCCGCCGACCGGGAACTGGTCCTCGTCGAAGAGGTGCCATGAGCGAGATCGCCCGCCTTCTGGCGACGCATGCCGGGCCGGGGCGGATCGACTGGATCGGGCTGCGGCCCGCCCGCCTCGGGCCGATGCAAGTGGTCGAAAGGGCCGACCTGCGTCTCACCGGCCTCGTCGGGGACCGGGGGCGCAGGGGCAAGCGGGCGGTGACGCTCATCCAGGCCGAACATCTGCCGGTGATCGCGGCGCTGGCGCATGTCGGCGCCATCGTCCCCGAAACCCTCCGGCGCAATATCGTCGTCTCGGGCATCAACCTGACGGCGCTGCACAATCATCCGGTGCGGATCGGCACGGCACTGCTGCGGTTCACCACGATCTGCGCGCCGTGCAGCCGGATGGAGGCCGCCCTCGGAACCGGCGGCTACAACGCGATGCGCGGCCACGGCGGCTGGTGCGCCGAGGTGCTGGAGGAGGGCGAGATCGCCGTGGGGGATGCGGTCGTGCGCGGCTAGGGTCGATTTCTTTCAAAGAAATCGACGTCGAAATCTATGATAGATTTCGTCTTCATCAGCTCGCCTTCGCCTGCCGCTTGCGTTCGTGCGGATCGAGGAACCGCTTGCGCAGACGGATCGCGTTCGGCGTCACCTCGACCAGCTCATCGTCGTCGATATAGGCGATCGCCTGTTCGAGGCTCATGATGATCGGCGTCGTCAGGCGGACCGCCTCGTCGGTGCCGCTCGCCCGCACGTTGGTCAGTTGCTTGCCCTTCAGGGGGTTCACGTCGAGGTCGTTCTCGCGGCTGTGCTCGCCGATGATCATGCCTTCGTAGACCGGCTCTTGCGGGATGACGAACATCCGGCCGCGATCCTCGAGCTTCCACAGCGAATAGGCGACGGCGGTGCCGTTGCCCATCGACACGAGCACGCCCTGACGCCGGCCCTGGATCGGGCCCTTGTGGGGCGTTACCCCGTGAAAGATGCGGTTCAGCACGCCGGTGCCGCGCGTATCGGTGAGGAACTCGCCGTGATAGCCGATCAGGCCACGCGACGGCACATGCGCGATGATCCGCGTCTTGCCGACGCCGGCAGGCTTCATCTCGACCAGATCGCCCTTGCGCTCGCCGGTCAGCTTTTCGATCACGGCGCCGGAATATTCGTCGTCGACGTCGATGGTGACTTCCTCGACCGGCTCCATGCGCTGGCCGTTCTCTTCGGTAAAGATCACCTGCGGGCGGGAAATGCTCAGCTCGAACCCTTCGCGGCGCATGTTCTCGATGAGGACGCCCATCTGCAATTCGCCGCGCCCCGACACCTCGAAGGCATCGCCGCCCGGCGTGTCGGCGATCTTGATCGCGACGTTGGTTTCGGCCTCTTTCATCAGGCGGTCGCGGATGACGCGGGACTGCACCTTCTTGCCGTCTCGGCCGGCGAGGGGGCTGTCGTTGATGCCGAAGGTGACGGTGATCGTCGGCGGGTCGATGGGTTGCGCGGGCAGGGGGATATCGAGCGAGAGGTCGCAGAGCGTGTCCGCGACCGTCGCCTTGCTCATACCCGCGATGCTGACGATGTCGCCCGCCACGGCCTCGTCGATGGCGGTCTGCTCGAGGCCGCGGTAGGCCAGAACCTTCGAGACGCGGAACTGCTCGAGCTTTTCGCCGGTCCGGCTCAGCGCCTTGATGGTGTCGCCCGCGCGCAGGGTGCCGCTTTCGACACGCCCCGTGAGCAGGCGGCCGATGAAGGCGTCGGCCCCCAGCGTCGTCGCCAGCATGCGGAACTTCTCGTCCTTGTCGGCCTGCTGCTTCGGCGCCTCGACATGGCGCACGACCAGTTCGAACAGCGCGTCGAGGTTCTGGCGCGGCCCGTCGAGTTCGGTATCGGCCCAGCCATTGCGGCCCGAGGCATAGAGATGCGGAAAGTCGAGTTGCGCGTCGGTCGCGCCGAGATTGGCGAAGAGGTCGAAACATTCGTCGAGGGCGCGGTCGGGCTCGGCGTCGTGCTTGTCGACCTTGTTCAGCACCACGATCGGTTTCAGGCCCAGAGCGAGGGCCTTCGAGGTCACGAACTTGGTCTGCGGCATCGGCCCTTCGGCGGCGTCCACCAGCAGGACCACGCCGTCGACCATCGACAGGATCCGCTCGACCTCGCCGCCGAAATCGGCGTGGCCCGGCGTGTCGACGATGTTGACGCGCACGCCGTGCCATTCGACACTCGTGCATTTCGCGAGGATCGTGATCCCGCGTTCGCGCTCGATGTCGTTGCTGTCCATTGCCCGTTCGGTCGTGGCCTGGTTCTCGCGGTAGGTGCCAGATTGCTTGAGCATCTCGTCGACGAGCGTGGTCTTGCCGTGGTCGACGTGGGCGATGATGGCGATGTTGCGGATATCCATGGCGGGCCTCGATGGTTTCGCTGCGCCCTTACCCCGCAGCACCGCGGAAGGCCAGTGCCAAAGCTGCGCTGCGGCAGCGCCGGGCCGGGATGCAACAGAACCCTTGCCGATCGTCCCGGGCGCTTGATCGCGCGGCGGTTTGGCGCGACAGTGACGGCACACCCGCCCGATCACGAGGCGGGACCAAAGGCAGAGGCAGGTATGGACGGCAGCATCCCCCCGGTGATCGGGGCGTCTTTCGAGGGCGCCCAGGCGCTCGAGCGCAAGATCGACCAGCTCATGAAACTCATGGGCGAGAACGTGACGCTCCAGCGGATCGCGGAACTGGAGGCGGGCAATATCTGCCGGTTCGGGCACCACGGGCGCGAGGTCGCCCTGACGCTGCCCGATGCGCAGCGCGACTATCTCCAGCGCACGGTCCTGAACCACCGGACGTTCTACGAGACGCGGCAACTTGGCCTGCTCTACGACAAGGGGATCGTGACGCCGGGTACGACGGTCTGCGACGTCGGTGCCAATTTCGGCAACCATACGGTCTACTTCGGTGCCATCCTGCGCGCGGGCCGGGTCATCGCGTTCGAGCCGCAGGACTATTCGTTCAAGGCGCTGCGGCAGAACATGGCGCTCAATGGCATCGACACGGGCCGCGCCGTCAATGCGATGGTCGGGCCGGTGGCGGGACACGGGCGGCTGATCTCGTTCAACCCGTCGAACCTCGGCGCGACGAGCTACAAATCCGACCCCAATGGCGAGGTGCCGATGGTCTGCCTCGACGAGGCGCTGTCGGCGGAAGAGCAGGCGCGGCTGTCGCTGTTGAAGATCGACGTGGAGGGGATGGAAAAGGATGTGCTCTGGGGGGCGACCGAACTCTTGGGCCGCTACCGCCCGGCGATCTGGGTCGGCACGGTGCCGCGCAGCGGTGCCCTGGCGCTGATGAAAGAGTTTCTGGCGCCCTTCGGCTATATCTCCGAGGCGCTGTCGCCGAACGACCATCTGTTCACCGCGCAGCCCAAGTCCTGAGGTCAGGTGGCGACGTAGCGGTCGCGGCGGTGGTTGACGGCGATCACGAGGTTGAGGACGAGTGCGCCGAGGAGCGACCACAGGACCACCGGGACGGGGAACAGGAACGCGGCGACGGCGAAGATCGCGGCGTCTGCGATGAGCTGAACATAGCCCGCGCGAAATCCCGTGCGGTCCTGAACGATGAGCGCGACCACGCCGAGACCGCCGAGCGAACCGCCATGGCGGAACAGCGCCAGAAGGCCCGCGCCCGACACGCTCCCGAAGGCGAGGGCGGCGAGCCAGGGCGAGAGGGCCGCAAACTCGAACCGGCCCGGCAGGATCGCGCTGACGACCGACAGGACCGTGACGCAGAGGATGGATTTGAGGGTGAAGACGGACCCGAGCCGAAAGTAGGCGAGGACGTAGAACGGCAGGTTGATGACGAAGAACGCCGCTCCGAAGGACCAGTCGGTCAGATAGGAGACGATGACCGCAATCCCGGCGGTCTGGCCGGTGACGAGACCGGCGGTGGTCAGGATGTGCAGGCCGATCCCGGCCATGAAGGCGCCCATGACGATGCCCTGTGCGTCATCGAGGGGCGTGTGTTTCGCAGATGGGGTATCCGGCATGGGCGGCAGCTAGGTCACTTTGGCTGACCTGTCCAGAGTGGCGGGGACAGGACCGGTCCGCGACCGGCCCCGTTCCCCGACGCGCGCGCGACTACAGCGCCTTTGCCAGATATTCGTCGACCTTCTCGAGATAGCCGATGGTGGTCAGCCATTTCTGGTCCGGCCCGACCAGCAGCGCCAGATCCTTGGTCATGTGGCCGTCCTCGACCGCCTGCACGGTCACGCGCTCCAGCGTCTCGGCGAATTTCGCCAGCTCGGCATTGTCGTCGAGCTTGGCGCGGTGCTTGAGACCGCCCGACCACGCATAGATCGACGCGATCGAATTGGTCGAGGTGGCCTTGCCCTGCTGGTGCTGGCGGTAGTGGCGGGTGACGGTGCCGTGCGCGGCCTCTGCCTCGACGGTCTGGCCGTCGGGCGTCATCAGAACGGACGTCATCAGGCCGAGCGAGCCGAAGCCCTGCGCCACGGTATCTGACTGCACGTCGCCGTCATAGTTCTTGCACGCCCAGACGTAACCGCCCGACCATTTCATCGCGCTGGCGACCATGTCGTCGATCAGGCGGTGCTCGTAGGTGATCCCCGCCTTCCTGAACCTGTCGGCGAATTCCTCGTCGAACACCTGCTGGAACAGGTCCTTGAACCGGCCGTCATAGGCCTTCAGGATCGTGTTCTTGGTCGACAGATACACCGGCCAGCCCTTGACGAGGCCGTAGTTCATCGAGGCGCGGGCAAAGTCGAGGATCGACTGGTCGAGGTTGTACATCGCCATCGTCACGCCGGCGCCGGGCGCGTCGAAGACCTCGCGCTCGATCGTCTCGCCGTCCTCGCCGACGAACTTGATCGTCAGTTTGCCGGGTCCGGGAAAGCGGAAGTCGGTCGCGCGGTACTGGTCGCCATAGGCGTGGCGCCCGACGACGATGGGCTTGGTCCAGCCGGGAACGAGGCGCGGAACGTTGCGGCAGATGATCGGCTCGCGAAATATCACGCCGCCGAGGATGTTGCGGATCGTGCCGTTCGGGCTGCGCCACATCTTCTTGAGGCCGAATTCCTCTACCCGGTCCTCGTCGGGGGTGATCGTGGCGCATTTCACGCCGACGCCGTGTCGCTTGATCGCCTCGGCGGCGTCGACGGTGATCTGGTCGTCGGTGCGGTCGCGCTCCTCGATGCCGAGGTCGTAGTATTTCAGGTCGATGTCGAGGTAGGGCAGGATCAGTTTCTGCTTGATGAAATCCCAGATGATGCGGGTCATTTCGTCGCCGTCGAGTTCGACGATCGCGTTGGCTACCTTGATCTTCGACATAGGGTCCTCGGTGCTGGCATTCAGGGTCGCGCGTCTCTTAGCGCAGATGCGCCCGCGCGGAAAGCCGCGATCCGGACCGTCCGGGACCATGCGAATGGCGCGCCCCCGGGGGGGGACGCGCCAGGGCAGGCCGGTCTCTGGAGGGGGCGCCGGCCCGCGACCGGCGGGGCCGGGGTCTACTCGGCGGTGATGACGGCCATCACGAGGTTGCCGTCCATCCGGAACGGGCCGTCCTCGGTCGCACCCAGCGTGTATTCGAACACGCCGGTCGCCATGCCGCCCTCTTCGCCGTGGACCATGAGCATCAGCATGTCGCCGGGTGCCACGTCCTCCTGAAGGATGGCGGCGACGTCTGTATTGTCGCCCATCCGCAGCGGCGCATAGCCGACGACGGGGCCGGGGGCCATGTCGGCATCGGTGCGGTGCACCACCATCCAGCCGTTGGCGGGCGCCATCACCATCCCGGCGCTGACGACGCCGTTGGCGACGGATTGGTCCGCGGCATCGACCATCGACATCTCGTGGGCGGCGGCAAGGGCGACCGTGCCGAGGGTCGCGGCGGCGGCAGCAAGGGTAAAGGTGCGGATCATCGTATTCCTCCTGGATGTCGCGCCGTTCATCGGCGCTGATGGGGGCAACCACGTTCAGACCCGCCGAAGAGTTTCACCGCGCCGCCGATATTCCGGATCCGCCGCCGCCGCGGCGATCGGGACCGCCGCGCGTCATGCCGTCGCCCCTAGCTGCCCTTCGGTCACACCCGGGGCCCGGTCCGGTCGACCGGGTCGTCGCGTCTCGACGGCGGTGCGGCGGATCGATGGGCCGCCTGTCCGCCGAAGGCGGGGCCGGGCCGTGCCTCAGCGGCCCCCGAACCATGCGTCGATGCGATCCTTCATGTGTGCCCACAGCGCGGGCGCGCCGCGCCGCACCTTCGATCCCACGCGCGCCTCGAGCATCTGCGGCGTCACCCCGTATTCGGACCATGTGCCGCCGCCACTCTCGAGGTTGGACATCACCGGCTGCACCCGGTCGATGGACTTGGCGAAGATCGCGTCGTCGCTCTCGGCAGCCTCGAATTCGTCCCAGAGGGCGCGGTAGGCGGCCCCCTGATCGGCGGGCAGCAGGCCGAACAGACGGTCGGCGGCGGCGGCCTCGATGCGCGCCATCTCTACCGGATCGTGGTCGCCGTGGATCGGGTTGTCGCCCGCGTCGATCTCGACCAGATCGTGCAGCAACAGCATCCGCAACACCCGGTCGATCCGCACGGGCCGGACCGCGTGCTCTGCCATCGTCAGGGCATAGAGCATGATGTGCCAGGAATGCTCGGCCGAATTCTCGCGCCGCGAGGCATCGTTCAGCGTGGTCCCGCGCAGCACCGACTTGAGCCTGTCCGCCTCGTTCAGAAAGGCGAACTGGGCAGTCAGCCGGTCCATGGCGATCCGCCCCGCGTCGCCGACGGATGATCGGGGCCGACACGCCCGGGATGGACGCGGGGCGTCACCTCCGCTGGTCCGCGTCGCCCGTCGATCCAGAGGGTCGCGCCATCAGTGACCGCCCGCGCTGCCGTCTTCCTCGACGTTCATGATCTTGCGCGTCGAGAGATCCATCTTCTGGCGTTTCTGTCCGCTGGCCCGCGCCGCCTCGAGCTTCTGCTCGAGGGCGACGTGGCCGCGCCGGATCGCGAGGCGGACCCGGACCGCGGTCATGAAGATTTCCTGACTGGTCTGCGAGGTCGAGCCGATCATCTTGGCGATCTGTTCGATCAGTTCCGGCTCGCCCAGTTCCTCGGCGGCGGCGATGGTGGCCTGCGCCAGATCGTCGGCCAGCTTTTCGACGATGTCGCTCATCGGGGTCTCCTTGTCGTGAACATCAGGGGCGGGGCGGAAACCCGGCCAGCGCTTCGTTGATCCGCATCCAGTCGATGACCGGGTCGATGGGACCGCCCGCGCCGAGCCACCGGCGCAACACCAAAAGGTCGCGTGCACCGACATAGGCCTGCATCTCGGCCTCCGTCACCGGCGTCTCGCGCAGGCCACGATACCCTTCCCAGCCATCGAAGGGCAGCCGGTAGGTGCCGGGGGCGAGATCGACCCGTTCGATCCAGACGGCAAGCACGAAGGGCAACTCGTGGTAAAGGGCCATGTAGCCCGCCTCGCGCGCGGGCGGCAGGTCGAAGGTGCCCGTCGCGTCCAGCGGCACTTCCTCGCCCAGAGCCAGCGCGATGTCGGCCTCCGTGTAGTGATAGTTTCCGAAAGGATATTTGAAGTCGATGTATCCTTGACGCCACCAGGCCCGCGCGAGGAGGCGGCGATGCTCCGGCAGGACGGCGATTTCCGCGGGGGCCACGACCGGGAACGATCCGCTCAGGCGGTCGGGGTCGACCGGATAGGTCGCGTTCTCGAGGCTGCCGTGCAGCATCATCGCCAGCAGAACCCTCTCGAACCGGGACGCGCGGGCGCCGGTCCCGAGGAAGTCGGCAAAACTTCCGACCGTCTCGCCGGGCGGCAGCAGCATCGGCGCGCCGGCCTCGGCGAAGGTCCAGGCGACGGTCGTGCCGCGAAACCAGGCGATGTCCTCGGCGGTGATGGCGACCGGCTCGGGAAAGTCGAGGTCGTCGGGGCCCGCCGCGACCGGCCCGCCGACCAGCCCCAGGACAAGCGCCGCGGCTGCGACCAACCGCGCCATTCCCATGCGCCCATATCCCATCCTCTAGCGAGACGTCTCGGTCATGCGGCGGCGGACATAGCCGGTGACACTCGCGTTGAGGTGATCCATGTAATCGTCCTCGAAGAAGTGGCCCGCCCCCTCGACGACCTCGTGGGTGATGGTGATCCCCTTCTGCTCGTGCAGCTTGTTCACCAAAGTGACCGTATCGGCGGGCGGGGCCACGCGGTCGGCAGAGCCGTTGATCACGAGGCCCGAGGACGGGCAGGGCGCGAGAAACGAGAAGTCGTACATGTTGGCGGGCGGGGCGACCGAGATGAAGCCGGTGATCTCGGGGCGGCGCATCAGGAGCTGCATCCCGATCCAGGCGCCGAACGAGAATCCGGCCACCCAGCAATGCTTGGAATTGTTGTTCATCGATTGCAGGTAGTCGAGCGCGCTCGCCGCGTCCGAGAGTTCGCCGATACCCTGATCGTATTCGCCCTGACTGCGCCCGACCCCGCGGAAATTGAACCGCAGGACGGTGAAGCCCATGTTCTTGAAGGCATAGTGCAGGTTGTAGACGACGCGATTGTTCATCGTGCCGCCGAACTGCGGGTGCGGATGCAGGATGATCGCGATCGGCGCGTCGCGCTCCTTTTGCGGGTGGTATCGGCCTTCGATGCGGCCGTCGGGGCCGGGAAAGATGACTTCGGGCATGAACGCTCCATAAAGGCCGGGGCCGGACCCTGCGGTGGATCGGCGGCCCCGCGGGGACTTGCGGCCCTCGATTTCTTCGGCCGGTTTCGTTGACAGAAACGCTCGGCTATCTTAGAACCATTCTAATCTGCGGACCGGGGCTTCCCCGTGCCACGCTCCGGCCCGAGGTAGTGAACCCGGGCTGTCAGGTCAATGTCTTTGCGCCCCTGCGGCGCAACGGTCGGGGGACCGGAATCCCGGGCCCCACAATGAAGGTGTCGCGATGAAGCTGTCGACCAAGGGACGCTATGCGATGGTGGCGCTGGCCGACCTCGCGCTGCAACCGGAGGGGGCGCTCGTCAGCCTGGGCGAGATTTCGCGGCGGCAGGACATTTCGCTGGCCTACCTCGAGCAGTTGTTCGTGAAACTGCGGCGCGACGGTCTGGTCGACTCGGTGCGCGGCCCGGGCGGCGGGTATCGCCTTGCCCGGCGCGCGAGCGAAATCCGCGTGTCCGACATCCTCGCCGCCGTCGACGAGACGGTAAGTGCGATGCACACCGGCGCCGGTGCGTCCGGGGCGGTGTCGGGCAGCCGGGCTCAGTCGCTGACCAACCGCCTGTGGGAGGGGCTGAGCGCGCAGGTCTATGTTTTCCTGCACCAGACGCGGCTCTCGGACATCGTCGGCAATACGCTGGCGCCGTGCCCCGCCGTGCCGGGTCTGTTCGAGGTGGTGGACGGATGAGCGGCCGGGTCTACCTCGATCACAATGCAAGCGTGCCGCTGCGCGCCGAGGCCCGCGCGGCGATGATCGCGGCGCTGGAGGCGGGCGGCAATCCGTCGTCGGTCCATGCCGAGGGGCGCGCGGCCAAGGCCATCGTCGAACGGGCGCGGGCGCAGGTGGCCGAGGCCGTCGGCTGCGCGCCGGGCGAGGTGGTGTTCACCTCGGGCGCGACCGAGGCCGCGTCTGTGCTGGCGATGGCCGAACATGACGTGACGGTCGAGGCCACCGCGCACGACGCGCTCTGGGCGCATCGGCGCGAGACGGGGGCGGCGCGGCGCATCCTCGCCACCGGCATCGCGAACGGCGAGACCGGGGTGGTGGCCCCGGTGCCGCAACGGACCGCCGGTCGCTGGCCGGGCGACGCGGACCTGCTGCTGCTCGACGCGACGCAGGCGCTGGGACGGGTGCCGTTCTCGTTCGCCTGGTCGGGCGCGGATTTCGCCGTCGTTTCGGCGCACAAGATCGGCGGGCCGAAGGGTGTCGGCGCCCTGATCGTCCGGGACGGCACGGACATTTCCGCCTTGACCCCCGGCGGGGGGCAGGAGATGGGGCGGCGTTCGGGAACCGAGAATGTGGCGGGTATCGCCGGGTTCGGCGCTGCCGCAGCCGCTGCCATGGACGATCTTGCCGCGGGCCGCTGGGACGAAGCGACGCGCCTGCGCGATTTGCTCGAGGCCGTCCTTGCGGATGCAGCAAAGGATACTATTTTCGTCGGAAATACGGCGTCCCGCCTGCCCAACACCTCCTGCGTCCTGACGCCGGGCTGGAAGGGCGAGACACAGGTAATGGCGATGGACCTTGCCGGCTATGCGGTTTCGGCGGGTTCCGCCTGTTCGAGCGGCAAGGTCCGGGAAAGCCGGGTCTTGCGCGCGATGGGATATGACGCGACAGAGGCGGCCTGCGCCATCCGGGTATCGCTCGGCCTGACCACGACCGAGGCCGAGGTGCTGGGGTTCGCCCGCATCTGGTCCGAAAAACGTTCCAGACTGCGCAGCCGCGCGGCCTGACCGACGCCACGAGAGGAAACGACATGACGGTGATCGACAAGGTGGTGGAAGCCCCGGGCCAACAGGTCAAGGACGGCGTGGACCAGCAGACGGTCGACGCGGTGGCGGCGCTGTCGGGCACCTACAAGCACGGCTGGTCGACCGATATCGAGATGGACTATGCGCCCAAGGGCGTGTCGCCCGACATCGTGCGCCTGATCTCGGACAAGAACGGCGAGCCCGACTGGATGACCGAATGGCGCCTCGGTGCCTTTGCCCGCTGGGAAAAGATGCGCGAGCCGAAGTGGGCGATGGTGAACTATCCCGAGATCGATTTTCAGGACCAGTATTACTACGCCCGGCCCAAGAGCATGGCCGAGAAGCCCAAATCGCTCGACGATGTCGATCCCAAGTTGCTGGAAACCTACAAGAAGCTGGGGATTCCGCTGAAGGAGCAGGCGCTGTTGGCGGGTGTCGAACCGGACCCTGCGGACCGCAAGGTGGCCGTCGACGCGGTGTTCGACAGCGTCTCGCTCGGCACCACGTTCCAGGCGGAACTGAAGAGGGCAGGCGTCATCTTCTGCTCGATCTCCGAGGCGATCCGCGAGCATCCAGAGCTGGTCAGGAAATACCTCGGCTCGGTCGTTCCGGTATCGGACAATTACTATGCCACGCTGAATTCCGCGGTCTTCTCCGACGGCTCCTTCGTCTACATCCCGCCCGGCGTGCGCTGCCCGATGGAGCTGTCGACCTATTTCCGCATCAACGCCGAGAACACCGGCCAGTTCGAGCGCACCCTCATCATCGCCGACAAGGGGAGTTTCGTGAGCTACCTCGAGGGGTGCACCGCGCCCAAGCGGGACATCGCGCAACTGCATGCCGCGGTGGTGGAAATCATCATCGAAGAGGACGCGGAGGTGAAATACTCCACCGTCCAGAACTGGTATCCGGGCGACGAGAACGGCAAGGGGGGCATCTACAACTTCGTCACCAAGCGCGCCGACTGCCGGGGCGACCGGGCGCGGGTGATGTGGACGCAGGTCGAGACCGGGTCCGCGGTGACGTGGAAATACCCAAGCTGCATCCTGCGCGGCGACGACAGCCAGGGCGAATTCTATTCCATCGCCATCGCCAACAACATGCAGCAGGCCGATACCGGCACCAAGATGGTGCATCTGGGCAAACGCACCAAGAGCCGGATCGTGTCCAAGGGGATTTCGGCGGGCCGGGCGCAGAATACCTACCGGGGCCTCGTGTCGATGCACCCGCGCGCAAAGGAATCGCGCAACTACACCCAATGCGACAGCCTGCTGATCGGCGGCAACTGCGGCGCCCATACCGTGCCCTACATCGAGGTGCGCAACAATTCCTCCCGCGTCGAGCACGAGGCCACGACCTCGAAAGTCGACGACGACCAGCTCTTCTATTGCCGCAGCCGCGGCATGGACGAGGAAGAGGCGGTTGCCCTCGTGGTGAACGGCTTCTGCAAGGAGGTGTTGCAGGCCCTGCCGATGGAATTCGCGATGGAGGCACAGGCGCTGGTGGCGATCTCTCTCGAAGGATCGGTGGGGTGAGCGCCGACGGTTCCACCCCGGCGTCAACGCTGCCCGCCCATACCGGCTGGCTGGTCGAGGCGCTGCCGCTGGGTCGTCGCATGCGCGTGATGGACGTCGGTGCCAATCCGGCCAACCGGCCTGCCTATGCCGATCTGGTCGATGCCGGTGCCGCCGAGGTGCATGGATTCGAGCCGGGGGAAGAGGCGTTCCTGCGCCTCGAAGAGACCAAGGGGCCGCATGAGGTCTATCATCCGCATGCCGTGGGCAAGGGCGGCGATGCGACGTTCTATGCGCTCGAGAACGGCTCGTTCTCGTCGCTCTACCGGCCCGATCTGGGGCAGGTGGCGGCCTTGGGGCACTGGCACAACTCGATGAAGATACAGGCGGAAATTCCGCTGACCACCGTTTCCCTCGACGGTATCGCCGACCTGCCGCGGCCCGACATGCTGAAGATGGACACGCAGGGCGCCGAACTCGAAATCCTCGAGGGCGGGCGGAATGTCCTCTCCGGGGCGGTCGTCGTCATGCCCGAGGTGCGGTTCTATCGCCTCTATCAGGATGAGCCGATGCTGGGCCGGGTCGACCAGTGCCTGCGCGACATGGGCTTCATGCTGCACAAGTTTCTGCCCGGCGCCGTCGTCCGCCTGACGTCGAGCCGGATCGCCAGATTGCGCCCCGCGATGACGCGCAACCAGATGGTCGATGCCGATGCGATCTATATCCGCGACATCGCGCGGCACACCGAGATGAGCGACGCGCAACTGTCGCGCCTCGCCCTCTTTGCCGATGCCGTGTTCACCTCGATGGACCTCGTGCTGCGCTGCCTCGACCTGCTGGTCGCGCGGGGCGCGATCGCCGAGGACGTGATCGACACCTACATCACCAAGTTGCCGCGCAACTTCCTTGCGCCGCAGGACTGAACTCCGGGACCGAAAAATGTTGAATATCAAGAACCTGCACGTGCAACTCGAAGAAGAGGACAAGCAAATCCTCAAAGGCGTCGACCTCGACGTCGGCGCCGGGCAGGTGCACGCGATCATGGGGCCGAACGGGTCGGGCAAGTCGACGCTGAGCTATGTTCTGGCCGGACGCGGTGGCTATGCCGTGACGCAGGGCACCGCGACGCTGGAGGGGGTGGACCTTCTGTCGCTCGATCCCGAAGAGCGGGCGGCCGCGGGACTTTTCCTTGCGTTCCAATACCCTGTAGAGATCCCGGGCGTCGGCAACATGACGTTCCTGCGCACCGCGGTGAACGCGCAGCGCAAGGCGCGGGGCGAGGAGGAACTGTCGGCAGGCGATTTCCTCAAGGTGGTGCGCGCGCGCGCCAAGGAGCTGAAGATCGACGCCGAGATGCTCAAGCGACCCGTCAACGTCGGATTTTCGGGCGGCGAGAAGAAGCGCAACGAAATCCTGCAAATGGCGATGCTCGAACCGAAGATGTGCATCCTCGACGAGACGGACTCCGGCCTCGACGTCGACGCGATGAAGCTGGTGGCCGACGGCGTGAACGCGCTCCGCTCGGCGGGGCGGTCGTTCCTCGTCATCACGCATTATCAACGCCTTCTGGATCATATCACGCCCGATGTCGTGCATATCATGGCGGACGGCCGCATCGTCAGGACCGGCGGGCCGGAGCTTGCGCTCGAGGTCGAGACGAACGGATATGGCGACATCCTCGGCGAGGTGGCCTGATGGCGCTGCCGAAACTCAGGACGGACGCGACGGAGGCCTGGCTCTCGGCGCATGACCTGCCTGCCGGCGGCATGACGGCACCGGCGCGCGGCGAGGCCCTCGCGCGGTTGCACGCGATGGGGCTGCCCGCGCGGCGCGACGAATACTGGCGCTTTACCGATCCCGCCGGCCTGACGGCGCCAGAGGCCCGTCCGTCCGAGGCCCTGCGCGTCGAGCGGCCGATCTTCGAGGGGCGCGACAGGCTCCGGCTGGTCTTCGTGGATGGCGTATTCGATGCCGAAGCGTCGGACGGTGGCGTCCTCGACGGTGTCGAGATCACCCTGTTGTCAGACGCCGAGACGACGGAAATCCATTGGGCGCGCAGCCTTTATGGCCACCTTGAGGCTGCGGGCCAGTCCCCCGTGCCGCGCCCGCTCGCCGCGCTCAACACCGCCGCCGCCACCGAGGGTCTGCTGATCCGCGTGACCGGCAAGGCCCCGCGGCCGCTGCATATTTCCTATCGCCAGTCGTCCGAAACGCTCGATGTCCTGCTGCACCACGTCGTGCGGGTCGAGGCGGGGGCCGCCCTCACCCTGCTCGAAACCGGAACGCCGGGCGCACGCAGCAACGTGGTGATGGAGGCCTGTGTCGCACCGGGCGCGACCCTGCATCACATCCGGCCGCAGGGCCGCGCGCGCGGGCGGATCGTGGCGAGCCACCTCTTTGCCCGGCTGGCCGAGGGTGCGGCGCTGAAATCGTTCACGCTCGCGCTCGACGGGCGCCTCACGCGCAACGAGGTCGTCGTCGACATCCGCGGCGACGATTGCACCGCCCATATCGCGGGCGCCTGCATCGGCAGCGGCGACGACGTGCACCACGACGACACCGTCTTCGTCACCCACGGCGCCCTGCGCGGCGAAAGCCGGCAGGTGTTCAAGAAGGTGTTGCGCAACGGGGCAACCGGCGTGTTCCAGGGCAAGATCCTGGTGAAACAGGGCGCGCAGAAGACCGACGGCTATCAGATCTCTCAGGCGCTGCTGCTGGACGGCGACAGCCAGTTCCTCGCCAAGCCGGAACTCGAGATCTATGCCGACGACGTCGCCTGTTCGCACGGCTCGACGACCGGGGCGATCGACGAAACGGCGCTGTTCTACCTGCGCTCGCGCGGTGTGGCGCAGACCGACGCCGTGCGCCTTCTGACGCTCGCGTTCCTCGCCGAGGCACTGGAGGAGATCGCGGACGCGGACCTCGCGGGCGACCTGCGCGAGCGGCTCGCCGACTGGCTCGGACGGTTCGACTGATGTCGGTCGCGACCGAGATCCTGCGCACCTGGCGCGCGCCGCGCAGCGTCCTGTCCCGCGTCGTCGGGGGGGGCAAACGCGAGGACCGTGCCGCGGCCTATCTCATGATGGGGGCGCTGCTGACGTTCGTCGCGCAATGGCCATGGCTCAGCCGGACGGCCTTTGAGGCGGGGGATGAGGTGGACCGGCTCATCGCCTATGGGTTCCTTTTCTGGATCGCTGTTTTTCCGTTGTGTCTCTACGGTCTGGCGCTCCTTCTTCATGTTGTGCGCAAACTGGCGGGCGGGCAGGGGACGCCCTATACGGCCCGGGTGGCGGTGTTCTGGGCGTTGCTCGCAACGACCCCTGCGACACTGCTCTTCGGTCTTGCGCTCGGCTTTCTGGGACCGTCCTTGCCATCCAACATCGCCGGCGGTCTCGCCTTCGGCGCCTTCGTCCTCTTTACTGCGATCGGTCTGGCCGAAGGCGGGCGGACCGCCGCCGCCGATGCGCCCGGCGCCTGAGGTCGGGGGAATGGCACAGGCACACAGGTTCGGGGCCTTCCTCGCCCGCAGCTTTACCGACCCGCGCGGGGCATTCGCCGAGGCACGCGCCGTCGGCCCGACCCATGCGGACCTCTGGGGCCTGATCGTCCTGACCACGATCCTTCGGGTCTTCGGCGAGGTTCTGGTCGGCGGCACCGCGATCACCATGTCGTTCGCCGAGCGCGACGTCACGGTCGCGCCGATGACCTTCGGGATGATCCTGTTCTCGGGCACGGCGCTGAGCGTCTTCGTCCTGCATCAGGTCGCCCGCGTGCTGGGGGGCAAGGGGAACTTGGGCGACATGCTTCTCGCGTTCGCGATCATCGACGTGCTGTCGGTCACGCTCTACGCCGCACAGATCGTCGTGCTGTTCACGGTGCCGGGTCTGCTTCCCTTCGTGCAGATCGCGGCGGGGGCGCTGATGATCGTGGCACTCCTGAACATGATCTCGGTCGCGGAAGGGTTCGACAGCGTCCTCAAGGCGTTGGCGACCGTCATTCTCGGTGTCCTCGGCGTCGCCGTCGGTGCGGCGCTGTTCATCATCCTGATCGGCGGCGGCGCCCTGATACAGACCTGAGGAGGCACCATGTTCGACATCGCATCCGTCCGCGCCGACTTTCCCATCCTCGCGCGCGAGGTGAACGGCAAGCCGCTGGTCTACCTCGACAACGGCGCTTCGGCGCAAAAGCCGCAGGTGGTGATCGACGCGGTGACGCGGACCTACAGCCACGAATATGCAAACGTTCACAGGGGCTTGCATTACCTTTCGAACCTCGTGACCGACCGTTACGAGGCCGTGCGCGGCATCGTCGCGCGGTTCCTCGGTGCCCCGTCCGAGCGCGAGATCGTGTTCACCACGGGCACGACCGAGGCGATCAATCTGGTGGCCTACGCCTGGGCGATGCCGCGCATGGAGGCGGGGGACGAGATCGTCCTGTCGATCATGGAGCATCATGCCAACATCGTGCCCTGGCATTTCCTGCGCGAGCGGCAAGGCGTCGTCCTGAAATGGGTCGACATCGACGCGAATGGCGACCTCGATCCGCAGGCGGTGATCGACGCCATCGGGCCGCGCACGAAACTGGTCGCGATCACCCACCTTTCCAACGTGTTGGGGACCGTCGTCGATGTAAAGTCCGTGGTCCGTGGCGCCCGGGACCAGGGTGTTCCGGTCCTCGTCGACGGCTCTCAGGCGGCGGTGCACATGGCCGTCGACGTGGCCGATATCGGCGCCGATTTCTATGCCATTACCGGCCACAAGCTCTATGGCCCCTCCGGGTCCGGCGCCATCCACATCCGGCCCGAACGGATGGCCGAGATGCGCCCCTTCATGGGCGGCGGCGACATGATCCGCGAGGTGACGCGCGACACCGTGACGTGGAACGATCCGCCGATGAAGTTCGAGGCGGGCACGCCCGGTATCGTGCAGACCATCGGCATGGGCGTGGCGCTCGACTACATGATGGCCCTCGGCATGGACGAGATCGCCGCCCACGAGCGTGACCTGCGGGACTATGCGCGCGCCCGCCTGAGCGGGCTCAACTGGCTGAACGTGCAAGGCAATTCGGCGACGAAGGCGGCGATATTCTCGTTCACGCTCGACGGCGCGGCACATGCCCACGACATCTCGACCGTTCTCGACAAGCGCGGCGTCGCGGTGCGCGCCGGCACCCATTGCGCGATGCCGCTGATGGAACACCTGGGCGTCGGCGCCACCTGCCGCGCGTCCTTCGGCCTCTACAATACGCGCGACGAGGTCGACACGCTGGTCAGCGCCCTAGAGCTTTGCCACGATCTCTTCGGCTGAGATTGCGATTGCGAGGCGGCCCCCCTTGGCCTATGACGCAGCCATCGGACCGTTAGCTCAGCTGGATAGAGCGCTGCCCTCCGA
>CAWBKU010000003.1:0-424250 GCA_963789535.1 uncultured Alphaproteobacteria bacterium
GTTCCGGCAATCTGAACGGCCGGGATCGGTGGATTTTCCGCGCAACGGCAGCATGTTGCTGCGAGCGAGGAGAAGACCATGGCAAGACGACCACGCCGGAACCACAGCCCGGCATTCAAGGCGAAAGTGGCGGTGGCCGCGATCAAGGGCGAGAAGACGCTGATCGAGCTGGCGCAGGATTTCGACCTCCATCCCGACCAGATCAAGCAGTGGCGTGATCAACTTCTTGAGGGTGCGACCGGGGTGTTCGGTGTTGGGCCGAAGGCCGAGCCGGAACCCGTGATCGACGTGAAGACCCTGCATGCGAAGATCGGAGAGCTGACGCTGGAGAACGATTTTTTGTCCGGCGCGCTCGGAAAGGCGGGGCTGTTGCCGAGCGCAAAAAGATGATCGATCGCACAGCGAAGCTCAGTGTCGGTCGTCAGGCCAAGGTGCTGGGGATCAGCCGGGGTAGCGTCTACTACAAGCCGCGCCCGGTGTCGGACGCCGATCTGAAGCTGATGCACCGGATCGACAAACTGCACATGGAATTTCCCTTCGCGGGCAGCCGGATGTTACAGGGCTTGTTGGTCCAGGAAGGGTTCAAGGTCGGGCGGCTGCACGTTGCCACGCTGATGAAGCGCATGGGCATCGAGGCACTGTATCGAAAGCCGAACACATCGGAACCGGCGCCGGGGCACAAGATCTACCCATATCTGCTCCGGAAGCTTCCCATCACCCGGCCCAACCAGGTCTGGGCGATGGACATCACCTACATTCCCCCTCTCGGCAGATTGCTGCGCAATCGCCTGCCGGGCAATGGATGGCGCGCGGGTTCATCTATCTCGCCGCCGTTCTGGACTGGTTCACCCGGCGCGTCCTGGCATGGCGGGTGTCGATCACGCTGGAAGCCGATTTTTGCATAGAAGCTGTGGAGGAGGCGCTGGCTCGGCACGGCACGCCCGAGATCTTCAACACGGATCAGGGCAGCCAGTTCACCTCGACCGACTTTATCAAGGTGCTGGCCGCGCGCGAGATCAAGATCAGCATGGATGGCAAGGGCGCCTGGCGGGACAACGTCTTCATCGAACGGCTCTGGCGGACCATCAAATACGAGGAGGTCTACCTGCGGGCCTACGCCAGCGTCTCTCAAGCCCGAGCGGGGATCGGCCGTTATCTCGGCTTCTACAACAGCCGCCGACCTCATTCATCGCTTGACGGCAAAACGCCCGATCAGGCCTACTTCAACCAGCCGATGTCCAAAGCGGCGGCGGCGTAACCGAGGCGGAAATCCACCTAGAAAACGCCCGGAACCAGTTCAGACAAACCGAACCACCGCTAGGGAGGAAAACGTCATCTGCCTGGGCATCGGCGAGCTTCTGTATGTTTCATCCGACCCTATCAAATCAAGCAGGAAAACCGAGGTTTTTCAGAGATGCCTTTGACGGAAATCGCTGCCGGGACGCCGCGCCCGGCGCTGTCATCGGATAACGGCATATGTTAATTGACTATCACGACCCGGATGCGGAAATTCGCGGCATCCGGCGCTCTGCCCGCCGTTCATTTCGAAAGGAAAGCATATGCTGACGAAGACACTTCGCGCGATGGCCGTGGCCCTTGCCGCGATCACGACGCTCGCCACCGCCCCCGCCGCCTGGGCCTGCCCCGACTGGCAGGGCGCACCGCATTTCGGGCAAATCCAGCTCAACGCCGGGTTCACCCCCGACCCCTACGTGCGCAACGTCACCGCAGGCGGCACGATCAACATGCAGCGCTGCTTCTCGGGTGGCTTTTCCGGGTTCGTGACGACGCGCCCCGATTTCGACCTTTACTGGAACGGCAATTCGCAACAGATCACCATTGCCGTCGAGGCGCGGGCCGACGCGGTCCTGCTGGTCAATGCGCCGGACGGGTCGTGGCATTATTCCGACGATTACCGCGGCAGCAACCCGGCGATCACCTTCTTCAACCCGCAGCAGGGCCTCTACGACATCTGGATCGGTTCCTACGACGGCTCGCGCCGCAACCCGGCGCGCCTCATCATCACCGAATTCAACTACTGACCCGGCCGTGACCGGCCTGCCGCCCGATTTGGGGGGCGGGCCGTCCGCCGCCGGACATGCCGGATGCGGCCTGCGTCCGGCTTCCTCGCTGCTGGCCCCCCCCCGGTGGCCGAAAAAGCGCTGCGATCGGCGCGGACCTCTGGCGAGGCGATGCGGATCGGCTATGCTGCCCGCAGGCCACCCGGAGGAGACATGACCGACGCCGCGACACCCGCCACCGCCGCCGACCTTGCGCGGCTGGCCCTCGACTGGCACCGGGCGGGTCGCGGGGTCGCGCTCGCCACCGTCGTCGAGACCTGGGGCTCCGCGCCCCGGCAGGCGGGCGCGCAACTGGTGATCGATGCAGGCGGCGCCATGGAGGGGTCGGTGTCGGGCGGTTGCGTCGAGGGGGCGGTGATCCTCGAGGCGCAGGAGGCGCTGGAGGCGGGCACCGCCCGGCTGCTCGACTACGGGGTGAGCGACGATGACGCCTTTGCCGTTGGCCTCGCCTGTGGCGGGCGGATCCGGGTGCTGGTCGAGCCGGTCGGCGCGGTCGTGCCCGAGGCGCTGCTGGCCGGGATCGTCGCAGCGGACGCGGCGCGGCAACCCGTGGCGGTCGTGCGGAGGCTTGGCGGCGGAGTGCCCGCGATGGCGGCCCCCGGCACTTATGCCGAGCGGTTCCGCCTCGACCGGTCGGGCATCGAGGCGGACGGCGAGACCTTCGTGGCGGTGCACAACCCGCCCCTGCGGCTGATCGTGGTCGGGGCCGTGCACATCGCGCAGCCGCTGGTGACGATGGCACGCCTCGCCGGGTTCGATCCGGTGGTCGTCGATCCGCGCCCCGCGTTCGGATCGGCGGCGCGGTTTCCCGGCGTGACGATCCTCGACGACTGGCCCGATGCGGCGCTGGCGGCGGCGGGCCTCGACGCGCGCACGGCGGTGGTGACGCTGACCCACGACGCCAAGCTCGACGATCCGGCCATCGTCGCGGCGCTGCGGTCGGAGGTCTTCTATCTGGGCTGTCTCGGCTCGAAACGCACCCATGCCAAGCGGGTGGTGCGTCTCGAAGAGGCGGGGTTCGACGCCGATGCCATCGCCCGGATCCACGCGCCGGTCGGCCTCGACATCGGCGGGCGGCACCCGGCCGAGATCGCGGTGAGCGTGCTGGCGCAGATCATCGCCACGCTGCGGCAGGGCTGAGGCGGCGATGCGGTTCGGTCCGGTGCCCGTGGGCGAGGCGGCGGGCGCGATCCTTGCCCATTCGCAGGCGCTCCCGGCGGGCGGGCGGCTGCGCAAGGGGCTGGTCCTCGGCGACGATCACGTCAGGGCGCTCTCGGACGCGGGTCAGACCGACGTGATCGTGGCGCGCCTTGAACGAGATGATGTCGGCGAAGACGCCGCGGCGACAAGGATCGCGACGGCGCTTCGCGGGCCGGGATTGCGGGCGGCAGCGGCGGCGACGGGTCGGGTCAACCTCTTTGCGGAAATGCCGGGCGTGATGGAGGTCGATCCAGCAGCGGTCTCGGCCCTGAACGCGGTCGATCCGATGGTGACGCTGGCGACGGTGCCCCGGTGGCGCCGGGTCTCCGCGGGCGAGATGGTGGCGACGGTGAAGATCATCGCCTATGGCGTGGCGGAAACGTCGGTCATGGGGGCCGAGGCGGCGGCGCCGGGCGCGCTGCGCCTGTGGTCGCCGGTGCTGCGCCGCGCGATCCTGATCGAGACGACGGTGGACGGCAGGGTGCCGTCGCCCAAGGGCCGTGCGGCGACGCAGGCGCGGCTGCGGCGGCTTGGCGTGGCGCTCGCGCCGCGTGTCGTGGTCGCGCACCGGACGGCAGAGGTGGCGGCGGCGATCTCTGCGGCGGCAGCCATGGCGCGCGACGACCTGATCCTGATCCTCACCGCCTCGGCGACCTCGGACCCGGCGGATGTGGGACCGGCGGCGGTGATCGCGGCGGGGGGGCGGATCGACCGCTTCGGGATGCCGGTCGATCCCGGAAACCTCCTGTTTCTCGGCGCCCTTGGCGGGCGCCCGGTGATCGGCCTGCCGGGCTGCGCACGGTCGCCTGCCCTGAACGGCGCGGACTGGGTGCTCGAAAGAATGATCTGCGGCATCGCCGTGACGGCGGCGGACATTGCCGGAATGGGGGTCGGCGGCCTCCTGAAGGAGGTGGCGGCGCGCGGACGCCTGCGGCAGGAAGACTGAGACGTTCTGTCGCGGGCGATGCGGCGACGGCGCCCAAACATGGACCGTTGCGGCGATGCCCTCGCGGATGCAGCGACGAAAGACTGTTTTCAGGGCGCCGTGCGCGTGCTTAACTCTCGCCGACAGCACCGCTAACGGGTTGATTTCGGGGAGGACCAGATGGCGCAGGTTTCGATGGAGGTGAACGGCAAGGCCGTTGCCGGCGAGGTCGAGGGGCGCACGCTCCTGGTGGATTTCCTGCGCGGCACGCTGCGCCTGACCGGCACCCACGTGGGGTGCGACACGAGCCAGTGCGGCGCCTGTGTGGTTCACGTGGACGGTGCGGCGGTCAAGGCCTGCACGATGTTCGCCCTCGAGGCCGAGGGCCGCGTGGTCCGCACCATCGAAGGCATGGCCAACGCGGACGGCTCGCTCGGGGTGATCCAGCAGGCGTTCCAGGACCACCACGGGCTGCAATGCGGATTCTGCACGCCGGGCATGGTGATGTCGGCGGCGGCCCTGCTGGCCGACAATCCGCGCCCGAGCGAGGCCGAGGTGCGCGACTACCTCGAAGGCAACCTGTGCCGCTGCACGGGATATCACAACATCGTCAAAGCGATCCTCGCCGCAAGCGGTCAGGATGCACCGATCGCGGCAGAATAGCCGCGTTACCGCCGCGTCACCGGCCATTTGTCCGGTTGGCGTTCCTTTCGAAAGACTTGATAAACCATAGGAAACCGACAATGCGATTGATCCCTCTTGCCCTTGCCGCCACCCTTGCGGTGCCGCTGGGCACCACCCTTGCCGCCGCCGAAGGTTTTTCGGTGCGCGACCTTCTGG
The DNA here is from genome assembly GCA_963789535.1 of uncultured Alphaproteobacteria bacterium. GTDB lineage: Bacteria > Pseudomonadota > Alphaproteobacteria > Rhodobacterales > Rhodobacteraceae > CAVXHQ01. Next base: position 5,047 of record CAWBKU010000003.1, read on the forward strand.
AAACCACCGACCGCGACGAGTGCCTGCGCCGGGGCGAACGCGCCCTTCAGGGCATCGCCAAGAATGGCGGCGGGCAGGTCGATGTGACCGAATGGATCATCTACGGCTGGGACATGGGCCCGGGCGCCAACGATCTCACGCTGATGTGCCCGATCGTGGCCGGCGGTGTCGTCAACGGCTTTCTCGTCGTCTATGGCGAGGGGAGCGAGCAGGACCGCACCCTGATCGCCGACGAAATCCTGCGCAATTTCTGATGCTTGCCCCCGTCGGCGCCGGGGAGGGCGCGGGCGGGGGCACCATGGCCTGACCCCCCGGGAGGAAACGAGACGATGCCCAAGGACACTGGAATAGGGGCCGCCACCGTGCGGCGGGAGGACGTCCGGTTTCTGACCGGCAAGGGCCAGTATACCGACGACATCGCCATCTGGGGCGCCTGCCACGCGGCCTTTGCCCGCAGCCAGGTCGCGCATGGCGAGATCGTGTCGATCGACACCCGCGCCGCCGAGGCGATGCCCGGTGTGCTGGCGGTGTTCACCGGCGCCGATTTCACCGAGGTCGGCGGCAATCCGGCAGGCTGGCTCATCAACAGCCGCGACGGCGAGCCGATGAAGGAGCCGAAACGCCCGGTCCTCGCGCATGGCAAGGTGCGGCACGTGGGCGATGCCTATGCCGCGGTGATCGCCGAGACGGCGGCGCAGGCGCAGGACGCGGTCGAGCGGATCGAGGCAGAGATCAGGGAACTGCCGGCGGTCGTCGACATGGCCGCGGCCCTTGCCGGCGGGCCCTTCGTGCACGACGAGATCGGCACCAACCAGTGCTACGACTGGGGCTGGATCGAGGACAACCGCGCCGCGACGGACGCCGCGATCAAGGCCGCGCCGCATGTGACGGTGCTCGACCTCGTGAACAACCGCCTCGTGCCGAACGCGATGGAGCCGCGCGCCTCGACCGGCCTCTACGATGCGGGAACCGGCGACTACAAACTCTATACCACGAGCCAGAACCCGCATGTCTCGCGCCTGCTGATCTGCGCCTTCGTGCTGGGGATCCCCGAGAACAAGCTGACCGTGATCGCGCCCGATGTCGGCGGCGGGTTCGGCTCGAAGATCTATCACTATGGCGAGGAGGCGCTGGTCCTTGCCGCCGCCAAGCGGATCGGCCGTCCGGTGCGCTGGACCGCGACGCGGACCGAGGCGTTCCTGACGGACGCGCATGGCCGCGACCACCGGACGCGCATCGAACTGGCCTGCGAAAAGGACGGTACCTTCATCGCCATCCGGACCGAGACGATGGCCAATGTCGGCGCCTATCTGTCGAATTTCGCGACGGTGACGCCCTCGATCCTGCACGGGCCGATCCTCGCCGGGCCCTATGCCTGGCCGCATCTTTACGTCAACGTCAGGACGGTGTTCACCAACACCGCCCCGGTCGACGCCTATCGCGGTGCCGGCCGTCCCGAGGCCACCTATTCCGTCGAACGGGTGATCGACATGGCCGCCCGCGAACTCGGGATCGACCCGTTCGAGATCCGGCGCCGGAACTTCATCAAACCCGAGCAGTTTCCCTTCACCACGGCAGGTGGCCTCGAATACGACAGCGGCAATTTCCACGCGCTGGTGGACCGGTTGCAGACGCGCGCCGACCTCGACGGTTTTGCCGCCCGGCGGGAAGAGAGTGCCGCGCGCGGCATGTTGCGCGGCCTTGGCGTCAATTCCTATATCGAGGCCTGCGGACTGGCGCCAAGCAACCTCGCCGGTGCGCTCGGCTCGCGCGTCGGCCTCTACGACGCGGCGACGGTGCGGGTGAATGCGACCGGGTCGCTGTCGGTGATGGTCGGCGCCCACAGCCACGGGCAGGGGCACGAGACGGCGTTTCCCCAGATCGTCGGCGAGATGCTGGGGATCGACCCGGCGGGCATCGACATCGTGCACGGCGATACCTCGAAGATACCGTTCGGCATGGGCACCTATGGCTCGCGCAGCCTCGCCGTCTGCGGCTCGGCGATCGTGCGCGCCACCGAAAAGATCATCGTCAAGGCCCGCCGGATCGCGGCGCACATGCTCGACACGGAGGTGGCCGAGATCGACTTCGGCGACGGCATCTTCAGCGTCAGGGGCACGAACAAATCGGTCAGCTTTGGCGAAGTGGCGTTCAAGGCCTATGTGCCGCACGATTTTCCGCACGACGTGCTGGAACCGGGGCTGGAGGAAACGGCGTTCTACGATCCGGTCAACTTCACCTATCCCTCTGGCGCCTATGCCGCCGAGGTCGAGGTCGATCCCGAGACGGGCCAGGTGACGGTCGAGCGGTTTACCGCCGTCGACGATTTCGGCGTCGTCATCAACCCGCTGATCGTGACCGGTCAGGTGCACGGCGGTCTCGGTCAGGGGATCGGGCAGGCGCTGCTCGAGAACACCGTCTACGACGCGACCGGGCAGCTCACCTCGGCGAGCTATATGGATTATACCATGCCGCGCGCCGCCGACCTGCCGATGTATTCGGTCGACCATACCTGCCTGACGAAGTGCACCCACAATCCGCTGGGCGTGAAGGGCTGCGGCGAGGCCGGGGCCATCGGCGCGCCGCCGACGATCGTGAACGCTGTGCTCGACGCGCTGAATGCGGGGGGGCACGATATCGCGCATATCGACATGCCGCTGACGCCGGCGCGGGTCTGGGCGGCGATGCAGGGTGCCGGCACGCCGGGTGACAGGGGCAGCATGGCCGACCGCAGCTTTGGCGGCGCGGCGCAGAACTAGGAGACAGGCGATGTATGCATTCGAAATCGAACGCCCGACCACGATCGCCGACGCGGCGGCAGCCCTCAAGGGCGAGGAGGTGCAGGCCCTCGGCGGCGGGCAGACGCTGATCCCGACGCTGAAACAGCGGCTCGCGGCGCCGTCGAAACTGGTGAGCCTGACCGCGATCCCCGAGATGCAGGGGGTCTGCGTCGACGATGCGGGCCGCGTGTGTATCGGCGGGGCGACGCCGCATATCAGGGTGGCGCAGGAGGCGGCGGCGCATTTCCCCGGGCTGGCGGATCTCGCCGCGCGGATCGGTGATCCGGCGGTGCGCAACCGCGGCACCATCGGCGGCAGCCTCGCCAACAACGATCCTTCCGCCTGTTATCCCGCCGCGGTGCTGGCGACCGGCGCGATCATCCTCACCGACCGGCGCGAAATCGCGGCGGACGACTATTTCCAGGGGATGTTCAGCACCGCCCTGGACGAGGGCGAGATCGTCACCGAAGTCCGCTTTCCGGTGCCGGAGGTATCGCATTACAGCAAGTTCCGGCAACCCGCGTCGCACTTTCCGCTGGTCGCGGTCTTCGTGGCGAAGTTCGCGGACGGGGTGCGGGTCGCGGTGACGGGCGCATCGGAGGGCGGCGTGTTCCGCTGGTCCGAGGCCGAGACGGCGCTGTCGTCGGATTTCACCGCCGCGGCGCTCGACGGCCTCTCGCTCCCGGCGGAGGGGATGATCGGCGACCTGCACGGCACGCCGGACTACCGCGCGCATCTCGTGGGTGTCATGACGCGCCGCGCGGTGACGGCGGCTGCCTGAAACGCAAAAGGCCCCGCACGGGCGGGGCCTTGGCGGTGAGGTGCGCCGACCCGCCGCTATTTCTGCGTCGGCCCGATCATCATCACCATCTGGCGCCCCTCGAGGCGGGGAAAGCTCTCGACCTTGCCGACCTCGGTGGTGTCGTCGGCGACCCGCTCGAGCAACTGGCGGCCCAGATCCTGGTGCGCCATCTCACGGCCGCGGAACCGCAGCGTCACCTTCACCTTGTCGCCGTTCTCGAGGAACTTGAACACCGAGCGCATCTTGACGTCGTAGTCGTGGGTATCGGTGTTGGGCCGGAACTTCACTTCCTTGATCTCGATGATCTTCTGGTTCTTGCGGGCCTCGGCCTCTTTCTTCTGGGTCTCGTATTTGAACTTGCCGAAATCCATGATCTTGCAGACCGGCGGCGTGGCGTTGGGCGAGATCTCGACGAGGTCGAGGCCGGCCTCTTCGGCCAGCATCATCGCCCGTTCGGGCGAGACGACGCCGACGTTCTCGCCTTCGGCGCCGATGAGGCGGATGTCGCTGCCGCGGATGCGTTCGTTTATGCGGGGGCCGGTGTCGCGCGTGGGCGGCGCGTTGTGAGGTCTGCGGGCTATGGTGTCGGTCCTTTGGGGTTGTGAAAACTGGCGCGAAGGTAAGCGTTGGCGCGGTCGGGTTCAAGCGGCGAATGGGGGGAGGGCGCGGGTGCGGATGACCCTTTCACCGGTCACGCCGTTGTGACATATCCTTGATGGCACATCGGGCAAAGCCCGTCGGAAGACGCACGAACCGCACCTGGAGGAAATTCCCATGAAACGCATTGCCACGATCGTCGTGCTGCTCGCCGTGGCCCTGGCGGGCTATTGGTATTACGCAGACACCCAGCGTCAGGCCACCGAAGCCGCCGAGGCCGCCGCAGCCGCAACCGCCGCAGAAGAAGCTGCCGCTGCCGCCGAGGCCGAAGCGGCCGCCGAAGAGGCCGCTGCTGCCGAAGCCGCCGCCGCCGAAGAAGCTGCTGCCGCAGAAGCCGCTGCCGCTGCCGAAGCTGCCGCCGCCGAAGAGGCCGCCGCCGCCGAAGAGGCCGCCGCTGCGGAAGAGGCTGCTGCCGAAGCTGCCGCCGCCGAGGAAGCGGCTGCTGCCGAGCAAGCTGCCGCTGCCGCTGCCGCTGAAGAGGCTGCTGCCGCTGAAGAGGCCGCTGCTGCTGAAGGCCGCTGCTGCCGAAGCTGCCGCTGCCGAAGCTGCCGCCGCCGAGGAAGCCGCTGCGGCCGAAGCCGCCGCTGAAGAGGCCGCTGCCGCCGAAGCCGCCGCCGCCGAAGAAGCCGCCGCCGCCGAAGAAGCCGCCGCCGCCGAAGAGGCCGCCGTCCCGGAAGAGACCGTAACGGAAGAGGCCGTAACGGAAGAGCCTGCCGCCGAAGAGGCCGCGGCCGAGGAGGCCGCCCCCGAAGCGACCGAGACCGTTGCGGTTCCGCTCGAGGAACTGCTCGATCCGGAGAACCTCGACGTCGACGCGATCACCGCGGCGATCGCCGGGTCCACGCTCGATGACCGGACCAAGGAGACGCTGAGCACGGCACTCGTCGCCGCACAGGACCGGCCCGGCCTGCTGCCTCTCGTGCTGCAACAGATCGGCACCGCACTCGGCCAGTAGCGACTGGGTTCCGAACGAAAGACGCCGCGCAGACCCCTGCGCGGCGTTTCGTCGTCCGCGGTCGGCCCGGCCTAGCCGACGAAGGCCTTTTCGATGACGAACTGACCCGGCTCGGCGTTCGAGCCCTCCGTCAGGCCCGCCCCCTCCATCAGCGCCTTGATGTCGAGGTTGAACGCAAGGCTGCCGCAGACCATGGCCCGGTCGGTCGCCGGGTCGAGCGGCGGCACGCCGAGTTCGGCAAAGAGCGCGCCGTCCTCGATCAGCGTCGTGATCCGGCCCATCCTGGCGCTCTTTTCGCGGGTCGTCGTCGGATAATACCGGATCTTGGCCAGCGCATCCTCTCCCAGAAGCTCGCGCATCGTCGCGTCCGCTTTCAGCGTCTCGATCAGCGTCGCGCCATAGGTAAGCTCGTCGAGGTCACGGCAGGTGTGGGTCACGACGATCTCGTCGAATTTCTCGTAGGTCTCGGGCTCGCGCAGGAGCGAGGCGAAGGGTGCGAAACCGGTGCCGGTGGCGAACATATAGAGCCGCTTGCCCGGAAGGAGGGCGTCATGCACCAGCGTGCCGACGGGCTTGGGCCGCAGGATGACCTCGTCGCCGACGGCGATATGTTGCAGACGCGATGTCAGGGGTCCGTCCGGCACCTTGATCGAATAGAACTCCAGTTCGTCGTCCCACGCCGGGGACGCAATGGAATAGGCGCGCAACAGCGGCTTGCCGGTGTCGCCCATCAGGCCGATCATGACGAACTCGCCCGACCGGAACCGAAGCGACGCGGGCCGCGTGACGCGGAACGCGAACAGGCGGTCGGTGTAATGCGTCACCGAGGTGACGGTCTGGGCGTCGGGCAGGGTGATCTTGGTCGCGGCGGCGTGGCTCACAGGTGTTGCTTTTGTCATGTGTCATGGCGATCCCGTAGGACCGCCCTCCTCTTAACGTCTGGATCGGGGTGAAGGAAGTCTCAGCCGCGCAGCCGCGCCTGATAGTCGTGCGCGCGCCAGTCGGCCCGGGCCTGCCATTGGTCCTCGGGCTGGCGCGCGGCGAGGGCGTCGGGGATCTCGACCTCGTCGAACCCGGCCCGGCGGGCCATGGCGTATTGGTCGGCGATGACGTGCCCGTGGGCGCGCAGGCGGCCCGTGAACCCCAACTCCCGCAGCGACCGCGCGATGGTGAACCCCCGGCCATCGGCGAAACCGGGAAAGTCGATGCGGATCGCCGCGACGGAGCCGACGTGCGGTGCCAGGGCGCCCGGATCGTCCGACGAGGCAAGTTGCATCGCAGCGGGAGCCGTGCCGTTGGCGGCGATCTGCGACAGGGGTACGAAGGCGCCGGTGAAGTCGTCAGGGACGAACCCTGCGTCGGTGACGAGGACGCTCATCGCGCACCGCCCAGCGTCGCAGGCGCGCGCACGGACTTGCCATCGACGAAGTGGATGCCGCATTCGACCTTGTCGAGGTCGCGCCAGCGGCCCGCGCGGGGGTCTTCGCCGTCGTTCACCCGCGTCGTGCAGGGGGCGCAGCCGATCGACGGATAGCCCTTGGCGACCAGCGGATGGCGCGGCAGGTTGTTCTGCGCGATATATTCCTGGAGGTCGGCGGTGCTCCAGTAGGCGAGCGGATTGACCTTGATCCGGCCGGTCCTTGCACCGTCCTTCTGCTCGGCTTCGAAGAAGTCGAGGGCGGCCCGCGTCGTGCCCTGATAGCGTTTGCGGCCTGAAATCCAGCTTCCGAAGGGGGCGAGCGCCCTCTCCAGCGGTTCGGTCTTGCGCAGGGCGCAGCAGGCGTCGGGGTCGTGCAGGTGCAGCAGGTTCTCGTTGTCGGCGTCGAACAGGCGGGCGCGATCGGCGCGGACGATGCGGACGTCGGTCAGGCGCAGGCGCTCGGCGACCTCCATCTGATAGGTCAGGGTCTCGGCGAAGAGCATCTCGGTGTCGATGAAGATGACGGGCGTATCGCGCGCCGTGACCGAGAGCATGTGCAGCAGCACCACCGATTCGGCGCCGAACGAACTTACCAGCGCGGTCTGTCCCAGCGCGGGATCACTCACGGCGCGGGCGAGGACGTCGGTGGCGGAATGGTGGCGGTAGCGCTGGTTCAGCGCGGTCGCGAGGGGCTCAAGCGGCATCGGCTTTTTCCTCATTGGCGGGATACAGGGCGGATTTGAAGGGGTCGATCCCGACGCGGCGATAGGCGTCGAGGAAGGTCTCGTCGGGGTCGTCGCGCAGGTCGAGATAGGCGCGCACGATCCGCTCGATGGCGGGCACGATCTCGTCGTAGGCGAACCCGGGACCGGCCCGCTCGCCGATGGTGGCGTCCTCCATCCCCGAACCGCCGAGCGTGATCTGGTAGTTCTCGATCCCCGCGCGGTCGAGGCCGAGGATGCCGATGTGGCCGACGTGGTGGTGCCCGCAGGCGTTGATGCAGCCCGAGATCTTGATCTTCAGCGGGCCGATGTCATGCTCGAGCTTGAGCGCGTCGAAGCGCGTCGCGATGTCCTGCGCCACGGGGATCGAGCGGGCGGTGGCGAGCGCGCAATAGTCCATGCCGGGGCAGGCGATGATGTCCGAGATCAGGCCGATGTTGGCGGTCGCGAGGTCCGCGGCGCGCAGGGCGGCGTAGACGGCGGGCAGGTCGGCCTTGTGGACATGCGGCAGGATCACGTTCTGCTCGTGGCTGATGCGCAACTCGTCATGGCCATGGCGTTCGGCGATGTCGGCGAGGGCACGCATCTGGTCGGCGGTCGCGTCACCGGGCGTGGCGCCGTGCTTTTTCAGGCTGACCGAGACGATGGCGTAGCCCGGCGCCCTGTGGGGGGCGAGGTTGGTGTCGGTCCACGACCGGAAGGCGGGATTCGCCAGACGCGCGGCCTCGTAGCCGTCGGTCGGGGCCACGCGGAAGGCGGGGGGCGCAAAGGCGGCCTCGATCTGCGTCAGCAGGTTCTGATCGTGCCCGGTGAAGGCGGCGCGTTTGACGGCGAATGCCGCCTCGACGCGGGCGCGGATGTCCTCGATGCCGTTCTCGTGGACGGTGATCTTGATCCGCGCCTTGTACTTGTTGTCACGGCGCCCGAGCAGGTTGTAGACGCTGACGATCGCCTCGCAATAGGGCAGCAGATCCGCCTTTGGCAGAAAGGCGCGGATTACCTTGCCGATCATCGGGGTGCGCCCGAGGCCGCCGCCGACGATAACCTCGAAACCGGGCTCGCCCGCGTCATCGCGGACCATGCGCAGGCCGATGTCGTGCGCCTTCGTGACCGCACGATCGGTGCTGCTGCCGGTCACGGCGATCTTGAACTTGCGCGGCAGGAACTGGAACTCGGGGTGGTCGGTGGACCATTGCCGCAGCAGTTCGGCGATGGGGCGCGGATCCTCGATCTCGTCGGCGGCGGCGCCGGCGAAGTGGTCCGCGGTCACGTTGCGGATCGTGTTGCCGCTGGTCTGGATGGCGTGCATCCCCACCTCGGCCAGCGCGTCGAGCATGTCGGGCACGTCGCGCAGCGCGGGCCAGTTGTACTGGATGTTCTGGCGGGTGGTGAAGTGGCCATAGCCCTTGTCGAACCGCGCGGCGAGATGGGCCAACTGCCGCATCTGCGCGCCGTTCAGCGTGCCGTAGGGGATCGCCACGCGCAGCATGTAGGCATGCAGTTGCAGGTAGAGGCCGTTCATCAGGCGCAGCGGCCGGAACTCCTCCTCGGTCAGCGATCCGTCGATCCGGCGCTCGACCTGCGCGCGGAACTGGCGGTTGCGTTCCGCGACGAAGGCGGCGTCGAAGTCGTTATAGACGTACATCTGCGGCTCCTGCGGCGTCGGCCTGTTTGCCGTGGGCATGGTTCGAGGGGCCACGGGTCCGGAAAACCTCACGGAAGTGAACGGGTTGCGGGCCGTTCTTTGTGTGAATCGCCTCGGCCAGATAGGCGCCGACGACCACGTCCGACTGCGCCATCGCATCGAGCAGGCGGATGTCGGCATGCGCCTCGTCGTCGATGAGTTCGGCGTCGGCGATGTCAGGCGACCAGCGGTCGTCCTCGGTCAGCCAGACGGCGTCGCCCTCGAGGAGGCGGTTGGCGGTCACGACCTTGGGGGTGAAAGTGCGGCTCATAGGGCCACCTCCTGCGGCAGGGTATCGACGGCGGCCAGCGCGGCGCGGGGCGCGAGGCCAAGGAACATGAGGGCGGGGCCGGTGAGGGTCGCCTCGGTCAGCGTCGGCTCGAGGCGGGCGAGGGTGGTGGCGAGGATGCGTTGATCGGTGCGGCTCACGTTCTCGATCACCGTCACCGGCGTCGCGGGGTCTGCGCCGTGCATCAGCAGGCGGCCTTGCAGGAAACGTGCTGCCCGCTTGCCCATGTAGATCGCGGCTACCTCGCCGGGGCGGGCGAGGGCACGCCAGTCGTGATCGGCGAAGCCGCGCGTATCGTGGCCGGTCATGAACCGCACGGCGGAATTGCGGCCGCGTCTGGTCAGGCTCTGGCCGAGGGTCGCGGCGGCGGCGGAGGCGGCGGTGATGCCCGGCACGATACGAAAGGCGATGCCGGCGGCTGCGACGGCGGCGATCTCCTCGTCCAGACGGCCGAAGACGGTGGGGTCGCCCGATTTCAGCCGGACGACGTGGTGGCCGTTGCCGGCGTGTTGCACGATCAGGGCGTCGATGTCGGCCTGCGCGGTCGATGGGCCGAACCCCTCCTTGCCGGCGTCGATCAGCACCGCCTCGCGGCGCGCAAGTTCGAGAATTTCGGGCGCGACGAGGCGGTCGAAGATCACCACGTCGGCCTTGTCGAGGGCGCTGCGCGCCTTGAGCGTCAGAAGCTCGGGATCGCCCGGACCGGCGCCGACGAAGTCGACGTGGCCTGCCTCGTCCGGCGCCCCGAGGTGGCGGGCGAGCAATGCGTCGAGTGCGGCGCGAACGCCCTCTTCTCCCTCCCTCTCAATGGCCTGCGGGCCGTCCTTGAAGTAGTAGTCCGACCAGAATGCGCGCCGCTTGCCCCCCATCGGCAGGGCGTCGGCGGCATGACGGAACGCCTTGCCGATCCGCGCGAGAACGCCGAGCGAGACCGGCAGGCGCTCTTCGAGGTCCGCCTTGATCGCGCGGGCGAGGACCGGGGCGGCGCCCTCGGTGCCGATGGCGATGGTCACGGGGTCACGGTCGACGATGGCGGGCGTGATGAAGGCGCTGTCGGCGAGGTTGTCGACGATATTGACCATGGCGCCGTCGGCGCGTGCCAGCGCCGCGACGCGGGCATCCTCGGCGGCGTCGTCGTTGGCGGCATAGAAGAGCACGGCGCAGAGCGCGTCGCCGGGGGCCAGCGGGCGTTCGATCAGGGCGATGCGGCCCTCGGCGGCGAGGCGGCGGACGGCTGCCTCGGGGTCGGCGGCGAAGACGCTCAGGTGCGCCTCGGTCTTCATCAGCAGGCGCAATTTTGCCAGCGCGCACTCGCCGCCGCCCGAGACGACGATGCGGCGGCCGGCGACGGCGACGAAGATGGGAAAGTGCTGCATCGGGCGATCCTCGGTTCCTGTCGCTCAATATAGAACATCGTCCCGGTTTTTGACCATTGCGCAGCACGATTAAGAACGTATGTTCCGGCCATGGCCAAATGGCTGACGCGCGTTCCGAAAACAGGAGAGGTTGCGGATGGCATTCCGGATCGACGACATGGACAGGAAGATTTTGCGCGCCCTGCAAGAGGATGCGGCCCGCCCGCTGGACGAGATCGCCCGCGTCGTGGGCAGTTCGAAGACGCCGGTGTGGAACCGGATCCGCAAGCTGCGCGAGGCAGGGGTGATCGGCCAGCAGACCGTGGTGCTGGACGCCGAGGCACTGGGGTTCGAGGCGACGTTCTTCGTCCTCATCCGCACCTCCGAGCACGAGGCGGTGTGGCAGGCAACGTTCCTCAAGGCGCTGCGCGACCGCCCCGAGGTGCAGGAGGCGCACCGCCTGGCGGGCGATATCGACTATATCCTCAAGGTCCGGGTGCAGAACGCGCGCGCCTACGACACGTTCTATCAGGCGCTGATTTCCGAGGTGCGCGTGTTCAACGTCACCGCCCTGCTGTCGATGGAGGAGATCAAGTCGACCATGGCCCTGCCGCTCTAGGTCGAAACCATCAGCCGCTCGTAGCCGTGGAAATGGAACAGGTTGGCAAAGCGGGGTGCAGCCTCGAGGCGCAGGCGGGGGCACCGCTGGAACAGGATCCGCAGGCCGTGCAGCAGTTCGAGCCGGGCCAGCGGGGCGCCGACGCAAAAGTGGATACCGGCGCCGAACGAGGTGTTCGCCGCCCCCCGTCGGGCCGGATCGAACCGCGCAGGGTCGGTGTAGACCTCCGGATCGCGGTTGGCGGCGCCGAGCAGGCAGCCGATCCGGTCGCCGCGGCGGAACGGATGGCCGCCGATCTCCATATCCTCGTAGATGTGGCGGTCGAAGAAGTGCAGCGGCGGATCGTGGCGGATCAGTTCCTCGACGCAAACCGCGTCGATGTCGCGGTGGCCGCTGCGCAACAGGGTGGCGATGCCGTTGCCCATCGTGTGCACCGTCGCCTCGTGGCCCGCGTTGAGGAGCAGGACGCAGGTCGAGATGAGTTCCGCCTCGTTCAGGCGGTCGCCGTCCTCTTCGGCGGCGATGAGTTCGGACAGAAGGTCGTCGGCCCGGTGCCTGCGCTTTTCGGCGATGATGTCCCGCAGAAGGGCGCCGAAGGCCGCCGATGCCCATTCGGCCCGGTCCTCGGCGGCGCGGTCGCGGCGCGGGGTGTAGAGGACGACCATGGCGTTCGACCAGGCGAGCAGGTCGTCGGCATGACGTTCGGGCACGCCGAGCAGGCGGCAGATGACGATGACCGGCAGACGCGTGGCATAGTGCGCGAGCAGGTCGACGGGACCGGCGGGAAAGCGGTCGATCAGGTCGTGGCAGATCGCCTCGATCTCGGGTGCCAGGGCCGCGATGCGGCGCGAGGTGAAGGCGCGCAGGACGAGGCCACGCAGGCGGGTATGGGCGGGCGGTTCGATCATCAGGAGCGAATGCGCCTCGAGGCCGTCGAAGGCGCGCAGGTGCGGCAGGGCCGGCGGCGCGCGATCGGGGAGAGCCGCGCGGCCCATGCGGCGGTCGCGCAGGATCGACGAGACGAGCCGATGCGACAGGGCGCAGGGCATCCCGAGGGCGGGCCAGTCGATGACCTCGCCGTGGCCGCGCATCGCCGCGTAGAACGCATAGGGATTCTGGACGAAGGCGTCCTCGGTCGGGGATTGGGTTGCCTGAAACATGCCGCACGTTGACCGCGCCCGATGCAGCGGCGCAAGCGCGCGACGGCTGCGACATTGCGTCGCATCCATGGCGAGCGGATCACAGGTCGGTTCGGCCGCCCGCAATGCCGAAAGACCTTCCCCCCGAACCGTGGTCGCACGGGTCATGGCGAAAGGCTGTCCAGCGGCGGATCCGCCTCCGTCCGGTTTCGGCAGCGCTATGGATCGCGTCGGCGCCCCCGGGCACCGGCACGACCTCGCGGTTCGGGTTGCCTCACGCACCGACTGGCGCAGGCCCATCGCCCGACACCGGATGATTTCTCACAGCATTTGAGATGACTGCGGATGCTTAAGCACCCGTTAGCGGATCGCCGGTATCGATATGCCGATACAGGCAGGAAGCGCGTGCAGCATGCTCAATCTCAGGATTTTCGGCGGGACGGACAGGGCGCCCGGGCGCGGGGGCATTCCGGCAGCGCGGCTGACGGCGGTGCCGGACACGGCCATGCCCGGTCCGGCGGCCGTCGCCGACGGCGCCGCCCTCGACGACTTCATCTATCTCATCAGTCACGACCTGCGCGCCTCGATGCGCGCGCTCCTCGAGGTGCCGGTCTGGATCCGCGAGGACATGGAGGCGTCAGGCATGCACGTGCCAGAGGGCGTGCGCGAGCATATGTCCATGCTGGAGCGGCACACGAGCCGCCTGGACCGGATGCTCCATGATCTTCTCGCCTATTCGCGGATCGGGCGCATGCAGTCGGAAACCGAGGTTGAGGTCGGTGCGATCCTCGATCAGGTCCTCGACGAGACGCCCCTGCCGGACGGCTGGACGTTACACCGGCAGATCGCCATCGACCGGCTGCGGATCGGGGAGCGGGACGCGCTGACGCTCCTCCAGGCGCTGCTGTCCAATTGCGTGAAGCATCACGACGCGGAGGCGGGCACCATAACGGTCGCCCTATCGGCCGAGGCGGGCGACGTCTTCCTTGACGTGACCGACGACGGGCCGGGGATCGATCCGGCCCACCGCGATACGGTGTTCGAGATCATGCGCACCCTGCGGCCCCGCGATCAGGTCGAGGGCAGCGGTATGGGTCTCGCGCTGGTCCGCAAGATCGCGGCGGTGCATGGCGGCTCGGTCGAGATCCGCGACCCGGTTGCATCGGGATCGCGCGGCGTCTCGGTCCGCGTCCGGCTGCCACGCGGGATCGACGCGGATGGGCGATCCGCCCGGGCGGAGGGCGCCGGATGATCGAAGTGCGGGACGATGCACCGAGCGGTTGGCGTGCCGCGCCCACGGGGCGACGGATCGCGGCGCTGATGCTCGACGACAGCGATTTCGACAGGCAGCGGATGTGCCGGATCGGCGCGCGCAGCGGTCTGCCCATCGACATCGTCGCCGTGCCGACGATCGCTGCGATGAAGGCCGAACTCGGCAAGACCGACTTCGACGTAATTCTGATCGACTATCTGCTGGACGAGGGCGACGGATTGCAGGCGGCGGCGGCGGTCAAGGCCAGCCGCCGCAATGCCGGTGCCGCGACGGTGATGATAACGGGCAACGGCAACCCCGGCCTCGTGCGCGAGGCGATGGAACAGGGCTGCGACGACCTCTTCGACAAGGATGCGCTGACCCCCGAGACGTTCCGCGACCGGCTCGTCGCCGTTCTCGACCGGGTAAGCGCCGAGGGCGAGGGCCGGATCGCCGCCGCCCTGTCGCCGGACCGCCTTCACGCGGCGTTCGCTGCGGCGTTCACACCCGAAACGATGCAACGGATGCTGGCGCCCGTCCTGCGACCGATCATCGAGCCGATGCTGGTCGACGGCCTGACCGAGGCATTGCGACGCCTCGACCGAAGCGTCGGACCGGCTCGGCAGGGGTCGGTAGAGGCGCTGGTCCGGACCCTCCTCGACCCCGACGATTTCGAGTTCAGAACCTGAAACGGCCCGGCCGGTCAGGCCCCCACATCGGGCGCAGGCAGGAACGAAACCCCGTCGATGAGCCAGCCCCTGTCGGTCTCGATCATCTTGTAATCGAGGACGTGCAACCGGCCGTTCGCGTCGCGGATCATCACCTTCTGATAGAGCACCCCCGCGATCTCGCGCAGTTCGAGGAACCGCACCTCGTCGTGGCTCCAGACCATGGGATAGCCGTTCTGCACCATCGTGCCGAAATTCTCGGGTGTGCCGAACATCCCCTGGATCATCGGGCTGGCGAACCCGAAGGCCTCGTCCACATCCCGATCGGCAAAGGCCTGAAGCTGACCGCCGATGGTCTCCTGTATCTCGGCGTCCTGTGCCGTCGCCGCGCTCGACAGCAGGATTGCGGCGACGTTGCCGAGAACGGCAGACCTGATCCAGCGGTGCAAGATAGGCATGGCAAATCTCCTCTAGTGCCTGTGCACTTTGATACGTAGCGGGCAACGGAGGAGTTTCAAAATATTTGCCGGCGGCAACGAACATTGTGTCGCGGATCGGCATTGTTGCAGAACTCACGCTTGAAGCGTGACTTCCCCTTTCCCCACTGATGTCATGGTTCGCGAACGATCTCGGCGGTGCCGAGGGCGTTGAAGCGGTTCATGAGCGCGATGCGGATGTGGATTTCGGCGGTTTGCCGGTCGGGGTCTCTTGCGGCGATGCGTTCGCCAAATGCTTTGGGGCAGCGCATCTTCGCCTCGATCCGGCTGCGGGCGTGGTATCCCGTCCAGCGCTTCCAGAACGCCCTGCCATAGTGCCGGATCGCCCGCAGTGTTTTGTTTCGAACGCGTGCCGTTGGACAGTCTTCCTTCCACGGTCGCCCGTTCTTGCGGATCGGAATGATCGGGACGGCGTCGCGCTCGATGACGGCGGTGTAACAGCGGCCCGTATCGTAGGCCCCGTCCATTGCCCGGCAGGCGATTGCGAAGCAATCTACCGAGAGGGGGCGGTCACGGTGCCGATCTGCTCGTCCTCGGGGATCTGGCCGAGCAAGTCGGGCAACACGGGGCTGTCGCCGTCGCGGCTGGGAGTGAATTCGACTGCGCGGATGTCGGACGTGGCTGTATCCATGGCCAGATGGACCTTACGCCACTGGCGACGTCCCTGCACGCGGTGCTTGCGAACCTGCCACTCACCATCGCCGAGGAACTTGATCCCGGTGCTGTCCACGAGCAGGTTGAGCGGCCCGTTGGCACGGCGGTAGGGGATCTGGACGGCCAGGGTCTTCTGCCTGCGGCACAAGGTCGAATAGTCAGGGACGGACCATTCCAACCCTGCCAACCGGAGCAGGCTGGCCACCATGCCGATGGTCTGCCGCAAAGGAAACTTGAACAGCACCTTGATCGAGAGACAAAACTGAATGGCAGCATCGGAGAAAACCGGCGGACGACCCGGCTTACCCTCATGCTGCGCCAACCAGGCCATCTCCTTGTCCAGCAAGACAAGCAATGAGCCGCGCCGCTTCAGCGCAGCGTTGTAGTCGGACCAGTTCGTGGTGCGGTAGCGGGTGGGTCATGGCTTGCTCATCCGCCCCATCTAACCGCATGGATTCAAGTTGTGAATCCTTCGCAGCCTGAGTTCTGCAACAACGCCCAGTGCTCACCCCATGCTTCCGGCAGACATCGACCGTCGGCATCCCGGCCTCCTGCTCCTTCAGCATCACGATGATCTGCACTTCACTGAAGCTTGATCGCTTCATTCTCCGTCTCCTTCTCTATCCCGGCCATCACGGTCAATCACTCATTTCAGCCTCCTTTGATCGCATTGCGGCACGTCGGATCCCCCCGGGGGCAGCCTTCTCTACGAGCTCAGGACGATGTCCGGCTCAGGATGGGGTATGGGCAGGAGCCGAGAGTGCTTCCTTATTCGCGGCGTCTGGTCCCGCGCAGTGCATGCGGGGCGCCAAAGAAGTGGAACGCACTTGCCTCGACCCCGTCCCCGGACGGGACGTCGTGCCGACAGCGCCTCGATGTATCGATCAGGACGCAGTCGGTTTCGTTGGCGTAGCCGTCAGGCGGCGGCGCCGAAGTGGTATGTCTCGCCGCTGGTCCACATCCGGTGGAGAACGACCGCCAACTTGCGCGCCAACGCGACTTTCGCCTTTCCGAGCCCGCGGCGCCCGGCGAGGCGAACGGCCCAGGATTTTAGAGCGCACCATCCGCGACTGTGATGGATGAGGACATTCGCTGCCTGGTAAAGCGCACATCGCACCCCGGCGTCTCCGGCGCGACTGATGCCACCCGACCAGTCCATTTCGCCGGACTGCCATCGCCTTGGGGTAAGGCCGAAATGGGCTCCGACATTGCGCGATTTCGGGAACCGCGATGGGTCGTCGACGGCCGCAACGTAGGTCAATGCCACCAGCGGTCCGACGCCCGGCACCGTCATCAGGCGGCGGCAGGGCTCGCTGGTCTTCGCACGCATCGCGATCTGTCTGTCGAGCGCGGTAATCTCGCGTGCCAGATGCTCTACGATATCCACGAGGGGTTGCAGGATCGGTCGCAACGCCGTGTCCTCGAGAGCGGTGTCGACGGCGATCCGGAACTCCGATCTGGCGAGCTTCGGTGGCCGCAGGCCCTCGGCCTGCAGGATCGACCAGATCCCGTTGCGGAGATCGAGCGACTGACGCCGAAGCTGCTCGCGGACCGTCAGAATGGCCCGGATCCGTTGCGCGCCAACCGATTTGACCCAGACGGCGCGGAATTTATCGACCCGCATCAGATCAGCGATGCCGTGCGCGTCGTTCTTGTCGGTCTTGTTGCGAAAGCCAGTCCGCAATGCAGCCGCGGCGTGTGTCGCATCTATGACCACGGCCGGCAGGTTCAGCTCGCGCAGTCCGCGTGCCAACCACGCCGATGTCGGGCCGGCCTCCAGACCGATCCGATCGATCTCGGCGGCATAGGGCGCGAGAACATCCGCTATGGATCCCGGCACGCTTTCGACCGAACTTTGCCGCACGACTGTTCCCGCGGCGTCCAGCACACATACCGCCGTGCGCGCTGAAGAAACATCCAAACCTGCATAGAGCATATCAATCTCCTCGATTCTGGCCCAATTGCCTCCGAGAAGCGTCATGCGTGGATCGCAACAGGTCCATACCGCACGACGCCGGCCGGATATCCCATCTTGTTCGGACCGGATCCTACCAAAATTTGGAGGAGGAAACGGGGCTCAGGTCAGTGAACGTGACGCCGCTGCGAGACGCCGTCACTGTCCTCGGATTGATCGCCGGGTGGTTCGAAGACTACAACGACAACCACCCGCACTCGGGGCTGAAGATGCGCCCACCGCGCGAGTTCATCGCAGCTCAAACCGCAACCGCCTGAGCGTCCGGTGCAACGGGGCAAGATCAGGCCACCGTGAACGTCGCGCCGGCATGGACCCGGCCGAGGGAACGGGCGCGGTTGCGTTCCACGAGATCGATCAGATGCGCCAGGACGTTGCGCGTCGCGGCGGGTAGCAGGGCCGGGGGGACGTCGGTGTAGATCCGGCCGGCGAGGTCGGCGGGCGTGCCGGAAGCGACCGTGAGGGCGGCGAGGATCTGGGCTTCCCGGTGGCGACGATGCGCGATCAGGGCGTCAAGTCGGCCCACGAGATCGACGACCGGGGCGCCGTGGCCGGGCAGGGCGGAGGCGCCGCCCGGCAGGTCGGACCGCAGGCGGGCGCAGGAGGCCATGAAGTCCGTCAGATCGCCATCGGGCGGTGAGACGAGCGACGGGGCCCAACCCATGACGTGATCGCCGGTAAACACGACGTCGTCCAGCGCAAGGCACAGGTGGCCGCCCAGATGGCCGGGCGTATGCAGCACCTTCAGGGAGCCGGCGTCCGATGCGAGGCGGGCGCCGTCGGCAAGGCGCAGGTCGGGCGCAAAGCCGGTGTCCATGCCTTCGCCGCCGCCCGTCAGACCGTCCTCGGCGAGGCGGGTCATGATCGCGCTGCGCCCCGAATGCGCGGTGCCGAAGGCCGCGACCGGCGCGCCGGTCGCATCGTGCAGGCGCCCGGCAAGGGCGGAATGGTCGACGTGCGCATGGGTGACGACGATGTGATCGACGGGGCGCCCGGCAATGGCCGCGCGCAGGGCCTCGAAATGCGCGGGCATGTCTGGTCCGGGGTCGATGACGACCAGCCGGTCGGTGCCGACCAGATAGGTGTTCGTGCCCCAATGGGTCATCGGCGAGGGGTTTGGGGCGAGGAGTCGGTGGACGCCCGGCGCCATGGCGACGGCCACGCCTGTGGCGGGCATCGCCTCCCTGTCGGTCTCGCCTGCCATCGCTGCCCCGCCTTTCGTTCATGTCCGCGGCGGGATAGCCTTGCGGCATGTTCCGCTGGCTCAAACCCTGGATGCCCCGCAGCCTCTATGCCCGCGCGCTGCTGATCCTGCTGTTGCCGGTGCTGACGCTCCAGCTCGTCATATCGGTGAGCTTCCTGCAACGCCACTTCGAAGGGGTGACGCGGCAGATGACCAGCTCGGTCCTGCTCGAACTGCGGTATCTGATCCGCGAGACCGGGGGCGCCGGGCCCGACGCGCGGATCCGTGCCGCCGAGATCGGGGCGCCGCTGGCCCTGACCGTCGACTGGCCGGACGGGCCACCGCCGGCGGGCGATGGCAGGGCGTTCTATGACCTGTCGGGCGTGACGGTGGTGCGCACCCTGCGGCAGGGGCTGCCGGAACTCGCCGCGATCGAACTGGTGCGCAACGACGCGGTGCGCCTCTGGCTCGACCTGCCGCAGGGGCGGATGCGGGTGGCGTTCGACCGCGCGCGGGTATCGGCGATCAATCCGCACCAGTTCCTCGTGGTGATGATCGTGTTCGGCGCGCTGATGACGGTGATCGCCTATGTCTTCATGCGCAACCAGTTGCGCCCCATCGCGCGTCTCGCCGCCGCTGCCGCCGCCTTCGGCAAGGGGCGCCGCGTCCCGTTCGAGCCGGGCGGCGCGCAGGAGGTGCGGGCGGCGGGCACTGCCTTTGTCGCCATGCGCAACCGGATCGAGCGACAGACGAGTGCGCGCACGATGATGCTGTCGGGGGTCAGCCACGACCTGCGCACCCCGCTGACGCGTCTGAAACTGGGCCTGAGCATGCTCGACGATGCCGAGGCGGGACCGCTGCTGCGCGACGTGGACGAGATGCAGGGGCTGATCGACGGGTTCCTCGATTTTGCCCGGGGCGACGCCGAGGACGATCTGGCGCCCGAGGATCCGGTGGCGCTGGTCCACGCGGCGCTGGCCGATGCGCAGCGCGCGGGCCTGTCGGTGCGGCTTGGCGAGGTGCGGGGCGCGGACCTGCTGAACGGCCCGGTGCCGCTCAAGGCGGCGGCGATCCGGCGCGCGCTCGACAACCTCATCGGCAATGCGCTGCGCTACGGCACGATGGCGCAGGTCTCGCTCGTCGTGGGCGAGCGGTCGTTGCGGTTCAGCGTCGAGGACGACGGGCCGGGGATTCCCGTCGCCGCGCGCGACGAGGCGATCCGCCCGTTCACCCGCCTCGACCCGTCGCGCAATCAGGACCGCGGTTCGGGCGTCGGCCTCGGCCTCGCCATCGTCGCCGACATCGCGCGGGCGCACGGCGGCACCTTGCGGCTGGGCGAGAGTGTGGCGATGGGCGGGCTGCGCGCGGATCTGGTGCTGGCGCGGTAGGGGAGCGTGGAACAAACGGTCGGAGGGTTCCTGGCTTGCGACCGAGTGCGCCGTCACGTTGCTGCGCAACATGACCTTGCGCACACTTTCAAATCACCTGCGTGATTTGAAAGTGGTAGGCCCGGCAGGACTTGAACCCGCAACCAAGGCGTTATGAGCGCCCTGCTCTAACCAATTGAGCTACAGGCCCCCAGTCGGTGCACCGTGCCTAGCAAACCGGGGCGAGAGGTCAAGTCTTGGCGTGATGCTGGAACCCCGCGCGCATCTGGTCTATGCGCCGACGGGACAACGACGAGAGGACGCGGGATGGGCAACGGGCTGACCTATGGCGACGCGGGCGTCGACATCGACGCGGGCAACAGCCTCGTCGAGCGGATCAAGCCTGCCGCCCGCCGCACCTCGCGGCCGGGCACGATGGCGGGGCTCGGGGGGTTCGGAGCGTTGTTCGACCTGAAGGCGGCGGGCTATGTCGACCCGATCCTCGTGGCCGCGACGGATGGCGTCGGCACCAAGCTGCGGATCGGGATCGACACGGGGCTGGTGGACACATTGGGCATCGACCTCGTGGCGATGTGCGTCAACGATCTGGTGTGCCAGGGGGCGGAGCCGTTGTTCTTCCTCGACTATTTCGCCACCGGCAAGCTCGATGTGGAGCAGGCGGCGCGCATCGTCGAGGGGATCGCGGATGGCTGTGCGGCCTCGGGGTGCGCCCTCGTCGGGGGCGAGACCGCCGAGATGCCGGGGATGTATCACGGCGGCGATTTCGACCTCGCGGGGTTCGCGGTCGGCGCGATGGAGCGGGGCGCGGCACTGCCCGCCAACGTGGCGCCGGGCGACGTCCTGCTCGGTCTCGCCTCGGACGGGGTGCATTCCAACGGCTATTCGCTGGTGCGCCGGATCGTCGATCTGGCGGGCCTCGCCTGGTCCGACCCCTCGCCGTTCTCGGAGGGTTCGCTGGGTGAGGCGTTGCTGGCGCCGACGCGCCTCTACGTGCGTCCCGCCCTTGCGGCAATTCGCGCCGGCGGGGTGCACGGCCTTGCCCACATCACCGGCGGCGGGCTGACCGAGAACGTGCCGCGGGTCTTTCCCGAGGGCCTCGGTTGCGAGATCGACCTTGGCGCCTGGACGCTGCCGCCGGTGTTCCGCTGGCTGGCGCAGACCGGGGGCATGGCGCAGGCCGACCTCCTCAAGACATTCAACGCGGGCGTCGGCATGGTGCTGGTCGTGGCCGCCGATCACGCGAATATCGTGGCGCAGATCCTTGAAGAGGAGGGGGAAACCGTCTTCGCGCTCGGGCATGTGACGGACGGGCCGGGCGTGCACTATTCGGGCGCGCTTCTCTGACATGGCGGGCGGTCGAACGCCCCACAAGCGCGTCGCAATCCTGATTTCGGGGTCTGGGTCGAATATGGAGGCGCTGGTCCGCTCGATGACCGGCGACCATCCGGCGCGGCCGGTGCTGGTGCTGTCGAGCGATCCCGGTGCCGGGGGCCTTGCGCGGGCCCGCGCGCTGGGGGTGCCGACCTTTGCGGTCGATCACCGTGCCGCCGCCGACCGGCCCGCGTTCGAGGCGGGTCTGCTGCGCGCCCTCGGCCCCGCGCGGCCCGACATCCTGTGTCTTGCCGGCTTCATGCGGATCCTGACGCCGGCTTTCGTGACACGATGGCAGGGCCGGATGCTGAACATCCATCCGTCGCTGCTGCCGAAATATCCCGGCCTTCACACCCATGCCCGCGCCCTCGCCGCAGGCGACACCGAGCATGGCGCCACGGTGCATCTGGTGACGCCCGACCTCGATGCCGGTCCGATCCTCGGGCAGACCCGCCTGACCCTCGCCCCGGACGACACGCCCGAGGGCATGGCCGCGCGCCTTCTGCCCCTCGAACACGCGCTCTATGCGGCGGTGCTGCGCCGGTTCGCGGGCGGCATCGCCGACAGGATCGACATGCCGTCCGCCGTGCAGGCCGCGCGCAGCACATAGGCCTCCCAGCGGCGCAGGCAGCGGCGGGCCGTATCACGGGCAGCCGGTGCGGTGCGCAATATCGGAAAGAGGCCCAGCACCTCGGCGCGCGCGACACGGTCGAGTGCCGAGAGCCCGACGGTGCCGGGATGAAAGCTCTCGCTGGCAAGGCCACCGGCAAAGACGATTTCGTGACGGTCGAACAGCAGATGGACATAGGTGACGCTGTCACCCGGTGCGCGTGCGACCCCCGCTTCGCCGACGAGATGCTCGGCGGCGACCAGAACCTCGGGCGCGCCGAACAACACCTCGGCCTGCCAGCACGAGACCAGCATCCGGTGCAGCGGAGAGACGCGCAGGCGCGGGCCACCGGGAAACAGCGGCGCGAAGGTCACGGGCGCCAGATCCCCCGCCGCAGGGACCGTCCGCCGCCCGGTCCAGCGCAGGGCTTGCAGCCCGTGGTCGAGCGTCACGACGAGGTCGCCGGGCCGCAACGCCTCGACCGCGACCGGCCCGCGCGCGGTGTCGATCGTCGTCCCGGCGGTAAAGCAGGGCACGATCGGTGGCTGCGACGGAAACTTGTCGAAGGGGAGCTGTTCGGACCGCAGCGGACGCAGGCCCGGCCCATATTGCACGGTGCCGTTGGTGATGCCGTTCACATCGAACAACACCTTTTGCGGATTGGTGAAGATCTGGTGCTCGGACGACGAGGCGCGGCCCTGGAACTGGTCGTGCTGCGGATTGAGGCTCGAGAATATCGGCGGCGAGGGCGGCGACGTATCGGGCCAGGCATAGATGTCGACGAACTGGCCATTGGTGAAATCGGTCTGCCCGGGGTTCACCTGACGGATGACGATGCGAAATATATCGTCCGAGGTGCCCAGCGTCTGCACGCCGCGCAACGTCAGTTTCACACCGTTGCTGTTGCCACTCATCGACAGCGATTGATAGATCGCGATCTGATTGCCCGTGGCAAAGACCTCTACCTGTGCCATGTCGTCCAGCCTGCCTGCCGCGCCCGTTTTCGGCGTCGTTGCACCGACGATACGCCTCTTTCGCGGTTTCGGCAACGTGCGCGCCCGTGCGGGGAGCGGGCGCGGGTTTTCTTCGCCACGCCCGTGTGCAATCTTCTGCCCAAGCTGGCGCCGCTGCGCCCTTCGGAAAAAGTCAGGCCCGAATGCAGATCATCACCACGACCGCCGACCTCGCCGCCTTCTGCGCCGAGGCGGCCCGCCACGCCTATGTCACCGTCGACACCGAATTCCTGCGCGAGCGGACCTATTATTCCAAGCTGTGTCTGGTGCAACTGGCCATGCCCGGCGACACCGACGAGACGGGCGCGATCGTCGATCCGCTGGCCGAGGGGATCGACCTCGCGCCGCTCTATGACCTGTTTCGCGATCCGGGCGTGGTCAAGGTGTTCCACGCCGCGCGTCAGGATCTGGAAATCTTCTTCGTCGATCAGGGCGTCATTCCGGCGCCGCTCTTCGACACGCAGGTCGCGGCGATGGTCTGCGGTTTCGGCGAACAGGCGGGCTACGAGACGCTGGTGCGGCGGATCGTCAAGGGCGAGGTGGACAAATCCTCGCGGTTCACCGACTGGTCGCGGCGTCCTCTCTCGGAGGCGCAACTGACCTATGCGCTGGCCGACGTGACGCATCTGCGCGGCGTCTACGAATATCTGGCCGCCCGGCTGGAGGAGAGCGGCCGCACCCGCTGGGTGGCCGAAGAGATGGCGGTGCTGAACGATCCGGGCACCTACCGGGTCGATCCGGACGACGCGTGGAAGCGGGTCAAGACCCGGACCACGGCGCCGAAATTTCTCGCCCTCGTGCGCGAACTGGCCCGGTTCAGAGAGGCCTATGCGCAGGAGCGCGACGTGCCGCGCACCCGGGTCTACAAGGACGATGCGCTGGTCGAACTGGCCTCGTCCAAACCGGCCAGCGAGGCCGATCTGGGGCGTTCGCGCCTGCTGCTGCGCGAGGCGCGGCGCGGTGACATCGCCGAGGGCATCCTCGCCGCCGTGGCGCGCGCGCAGGCGCTGCGGCCCGAGCAGATGCCCAAGGTGCCGCGCGACCGCGAGCAACTGAACGTGAACCCGGCGCTGGCCGACCTCTTGCGCGTCCTCCTCAAGGCGCGGACCGATGCCGAAGGGGTCGCTCCGAAACTTGTGGCGACCGCCGCCGACCTCGATGCGATCGCCGCGGGCGAGCGCGATGTCGCGGCCCTGACCGGCTGGCGGCGCGAGGTTTTCGGCGAGGAGGCGTTGCTATTGTGCGCGGGCAAGGTGGCGCTGGCGGTCAAGGGCAGTGCTGTCGTGACCGTCGCTCTCTAGCCGGCGCTACCGCGAGGCGGTGCGCGCGTTGCCCTGACCCTCGACGCGGATCGTCGTCACACCGACAAGGTCGCCACCGTCGAGATCGGTCGCGGCGGTGATGGTGCGGGTGCGTGCCACGCCGCCGGTCCCGCCCCCCGGCGGCGCCTCGGCGCGGAACGCAAAGCTCAGGACACCGTTCTGAAGTCCGGTCCGCACGAGTTCGGCATTGAAATACCCCTGTCCCGGCACCTCGCCCTGTGCCGTGACGATAGCGCCCGAGGGGGTGCGGTCGACCCGCAGGGTCGTGACCGACGCCACCAGCGGACGGGCGTCGACCACGGTCGTGCCCCCGACGACCAGCGGCCGGACCGGATCGGCGGGGCTTGCGGCAGCGACGGAGGTGGAAGAACCGAACCAGTTCAGCGGGTTCAGCGAAGAGCCTGCGAATTCGCGCGCAGCCCCCGAGCGCGAGGCCGGCGGCAAGCAGGAGGGGCAGGGCGGTTCTCATCGGCGCACGCTCCGGGCAATGTCTGTCGTGCAAGGGGTAGCGGATGGATCGCTGCCTGAAAAGGCCGCACCCTGCGCCACTGGACGTTGTGGCTCCTGCGCCATAGATCCCGGGGGACACGACGAGGGAGACATCCATGGCGACCGAAGCCTTCGAGGAGATTGCCGAGACCTTCGAGTTCCTCGATGACTGGGAGGACCGCTATCGCCATGTGATCGACCTCGGCCGGTCGATGCCGCCGCTCGAGGAGGTCTACAGGGTGCCTGCGACGCGGGTCGACGGCTGCGCCAGTCAGGTCTGGCTGGTGCCGGAACCAGAAGCGGGAACGTTCCGGTTTCGCGGCGACAGCGACGCGATGATCGTCAAGGGGCTGATCGCGGTGCTGGCCGCCCTCTATAACGGTTTGCCGATGGAGGAGGTCGAAGCGGTCGACGCGCGCGCCGAACTCGGGCGGCTGGGCCTCAACGACCACCTCTCTGCGCAACGTTCGAACGGGTTGCGCGCTATGGTCGAGCGCATTCGCGCGACGGCGGGCTGAAGACGATTTCTTTCAAAGAAATCGACGTCGAAGTCTTTCAAAGACTTCGGGCCCCTGCGGCATCCGCAAGCGCCGTTTCCAGATCGCCATACCCCGTCAACCGCCGTTCGAACGGCAGTCCCAGACGCTCGGCGCAAGTGCCGCGCCTTGGCGGTCAGGACGGGATCGTCGGTCTGTGCCTGATAGACGACCTTGGTGTAATTGCCGAAATACATGTCGCGCAGGGCAGGGTGCCGGTCCATCCCGAGCGGTTTCCAGATGAAGGCGTCGAACTGGCGCACCGAAAAGTCGGTGAGGTAGAAGGCGGTCATCTCGTCCATCGCGGCAAAGGCGTCGTTGCCCTCGAAGAACGAATAGCAATGCGGCCCGTCGATCATCCGCACCCCCAGATCGGCGCATTTCGCCGCAAGCAGGCCGCCGGTGCCGCAATCGGCATAGACGACGAAGATGTCGGCATAGCCGGCGCGGTGTTTCTCGACGAGGGCGGCGACGGCATCGGTGATCTTCTTGGGGTGGTGGTGCAGGTTGGCGGGCAGACACCTGAGGTCCAGATGGCCCCAGCCGTTGCCGCGGGTCAGGGCGAGCACCTCGCGCGCCAGCGCACCGCAGGCGATGAGCAGGATGCGGTCCGGCGCGGCACGATCGGGGGCGGGCGCCTGCGTCATCTGCGCCGCAGCCACAGCGACACCAGCAGCGCGCCCAGCAGCATGAACGCCAGCGCGCCGACCAGTTCGGCGACGAAGACCGTCAGCCCGGCGGCGACGATCACGAGGACGAGGATCAGGATCAGTCGGGATAATGGCATCCACACGCCTCCCTTTCATCCCGACGATATGGGGCGGCGGGCGCCGCCCCGCAACCGATCAGGCAGTGGCGCCCTGATTGTGCTTGCGCGCCATGAAGGTCTTGGCGGTTTCCACAGCCACGGCGGCGTCGCGGCAATAGGCGTCCGCGCCGATCGCCTTGCCGAATTCCTCGTTCAGCGGCGCGCCGCCGACGAGGATGATATAGTCGTCGCGGATGCCCTTTTCCTTCAGGGTGTCGATCACGACCTTCATGTAGGGCATCGTCGTGGTCAGCAGCGCCGACATGCCGAGGATGTCGGCATCCTCGACGGCCAGTGCGTCGAGGTATTTCTCGACCGAATTGTTGATCCCGAGGTCCACGACCTCGAAGCCCGCCCCCTCCATCATCATGCCGACGAGGTTCTTGCCGATGTCGTGGATGTCGCCCTTGACGGTGCCGACCACCATCTTGCCGACGCGCGGCGCGCCGGTCTCGGCCAGCAGCGGCTTGAGGATGAACATGCCGCCCTTCATCGCATTGGCGGCCAGCAGCACCTCGGGGACGAAGAGGATGCCGTCGCGGAAATCGTGGCCGACGATGGTCATGCCGCCGACGAGCGCCTTGGTGAGGATGTCATAGGGTGTCCAGCCGCGCTCCAGCAGGATGTTGACGCCGTCCTCGATCTCTTCCTTCAGGCCGTCGTAGAGGTCGTCGAACATCTGCGCGACGAGGTCGTCGTCGGACAGGTCGGCAAGGATGATGTCGTCGTCGGCCATGGGACTGCCTCTTCGGGGGAGATCTGCGCTTTACCTCTGCACCGGCGCCGCGGCGGGGTCTGGAATGATTGCGACATTGCCTCGCGCGCCACCGACGCGGAGTCAAATGAAAGATGCGCTGGAGGAGCGTGAGGCACTTTCATTTGTTCCCTTCTTGTTCTATCCCTGTGCCATGGATCCGCTGATTGCCATCCCCAGGGACCGACGCCCGGGCCGCGCCGCCGCGACGAACCGCGACAACCGGTTCGAGCGGTTCGTGCACGAGGCCGCGTTCGACGGCTGGGACCGCGACGAGGCGCTGCCGCCGGTGCGTACGGAAGTGACCGACGAGGTGCCGCGCAGCGTCATCGCGCGCAACACCTCGCCGGATCTCTCCTTCGACCGCTCGATCAATCCCTACCGCGGCTGCGAGCACGGCTGCATCTATTGCTTCGCCCGGCCGAGCCACGCGTATCTCGGGCTCTCGCCCGGTCTCGACTTCGAGACGCGACTGATCGCGCGCCCCCGCGCTGCGGCGGTGCTGCGCCGCGAACTGGCGCGCGCCGCCTATGTCCCGAAAGTCATCGCCATCGGCACCAATACCGACGCCTATCAACCGATCGAAGGGGACCGGCGGATCATGCGGCAGATCCTCGAGGTGCTGTCCGACCACGGCCATCCCGTCGCCATCGTGACCAAAGGCACGCTGATCGAACGCGACATCGACATCCTCGCCCCCATGGCCGCGCGGGGCCTCGCGCGCGTCGGCATTTCCGTCACCACGCTCGACCGGCATGTGGCCCGCGCGATGGAGCCGCGCGTGCCGTCGCCCGCCCGCCGCCTTGCGACGATCCGCAGGCTCGCCGAGGCGGGCATCCCGGTCCGCATCATGGCCTCGCCGATCATCCCGGCGCTCACCGACCACGAGCTGGAAAACATTCTCGCTGCGGGTCGCGACGCAGGCGCCATCGCCGCCTCGTCCATCGTCCTGCGCCTGCCGCGCGAGGTGGCGGGGCTGTTCCGCGACTGGGTCGAAGAGGCGTTCCCCGACCGCGCCGCCCGGATCATGGGCCGGGTGCGCGAACTGCACGGCGGCCGCGACTACGACCCCGCGTTCGGCACGCGGATGACGGGGCAGGGCGAATGGGCGCGGCTGCTGCGGCAACGCTACCTTGGCGCGATCCGCCGTCTCGGCCTCGCCGAAAGGTTGCCGCCGCTGCGCACCGACCTCTTCGCCGTGCCGGGCCGCGCGCGGCAGCCGGACCTCTTCGGTTAGGCCGGGCGCCGCCGTCCCCGGCGGGGACTGGCGACCGGCGCGTTTCCGTCGGTCCCGTCCGAGGCGGAGGAGAACGCCCCGAGCGCCGCGACGATGACGTCGAGCGACGGCGGCTCGCCCTTGGGGCGCGTCTCCAACGCCTTGCGCATCCGCACGAGGTGCTGGGGTTCGGTGCCGCAGCACCCGCCGATGATCCGCGCGCCGCAGTCGCGCGCGAGGACCGCGTAATCGGCCATCAGCTCTGGGGTGCCGTCGTAGTGGATGTGGCCGTCGTGATATTTCGGGATACCGGCGTTGCCCTTGGCGATCATCGGCAACGCCGGGCCGGCCTCGGCGAACCCCAGCACCGTGCGCAGGATATCCGAGGCGCCGGTGCCGCAATTGGCGCCGAATGCCAGCGGCTGATGCGCCAGCCTGCCGACCATCTTCACCATGTCGACCGAGGTGAGGCCCATCATCGTCCGCCCGGCGGTGTCGAAACTCATCGTGCCGCACCAGGGCATCCCCGCCAGCCCGAACGCCTCGGCGGCGGCACGGTATTCCTCGGGCGCGCTGATCGTCTCGACCCAGAGGACATCGGCGCCGCCCTCCTTCAGGCCCTCGGCCTGCTCGTGGAACATCTCGACGGCATGTTCATGGGTCAACGTGCCGATCTCGCCCATGATCTCGCCCGTCGGGCCGACCGAACCCGCGACGATCACCGGGCGCCCCTGCGCGTCGGCCACCTCGCGCCCCAGCGCCGCGGCGACCCGGTTCAGCTCGCGCACCTGACCTTCGGCGCCGTGCAGTTTCAGGCGGCTCGCGTTGCCGCCGAAGCTGTTGGTCAGAAAGATGTCCGAGCCCGCATTGACCGCCCCCTCATAGAGCGCGCGGATCCGGTCGGGATGTTCGAGGTTCCACATCTCGGGCGCGTCGCCCGACATCAGCCCCATGTTGAACAGGTTCGTGCCCGTGGCGCCATCCGCGAGCAGCCAGTCCCGGGTCTCGAGCAGGCGGGTAAGGGCGTCGGTCTGGGTCATGTCGTCTCCATTCACGTCTTGTCTGGCATTCCGCTACGCCTTTCGGCGTAAACCGGGAACGCCGCACCGAAAAATCGCGCCGCCCCCGTTCACGATGCCGTAACAACTCCCGCCGGAGGCTCCGCCGCCAGCGACGGGCGCCAACTCCCGGTCAGATCTCGGTCATCAACTGGGCCTTGGCCAGCGTCATCAGCTCGACCATCTTTGCGCGGATCACGGCTTCGGTCGCCTTGTCGCCCAGATCGCCAGACACCTTGCGATAGACATCCTCGTCGCCCGCCTCCTCGAAATCGGCCTGGATGACCTCGAGGGCGTAGGCAGCGGCGTCGTCGCCGGACTTTCCCATCAGGTCGGCGGCCCAGAGACCCAGCAGCTTGTTGCGCCGTGCCTCGGCCTTGAACTGCATTTCCGCGTCATGCGCGAACTTGTTCTCGAAGGCGTTCTCGCGGTCGTCGAAGGTGGACATGGCTCTCTCCCGTAAAGGTCGCATCGAGGGGGCGCGCTGCGGGCCGGTGGCCGCGGCGCAGGCTCCCCCCGATATGCCGCCCGCACCGCTTGCCCGCAAGGGGGGCTTGGCGTATGACGCGGGCGACAGGGGACGCGCGCAGTCGTGCCGGGCAGGGGCCCCGGCGGGCTGCCGCCCCCGAAGGAGAGCGGATGGCACGGCGCAAGAAGGTCTACGAAGGCAAGGCGAAGATCCTCTACGAAGGGCCGGAGCCGGGCACACTGGTCCAGTATTTCAAGGACGACGCCACCGCGGGCAACGGCGCCAAGAAGGACGTGATCGACGGCAAGGGCGTGCTGAACAACCGCCTGTCGGAGTTCTTCATGGTCGGCCTCGGCAACATCGGCGTGCCGACGCATTTCATCCGCCGCCTCAACATGCGCGAGCAGTTGATCCGGCAGGTCGAGATCATCCCCCTCGAGGTGATCGTGCGCAACTATGCCGCCGGGTCCATGGCCAAGCGCCTGGGCATGGAGGAGGGCGCCGAACTGCCGCGCCCGATCGTCGAGTTCAGCCTCAAGGACGACAAGCTCGGCGATCCGCTGGTGCCCGAGGAATACATCATCGCCTTCGGCTGGGCGTCCCAGCAGGACATGGACGACATCGTGGCGCTGGCGCTGCGGGTCAACGATTTCATGTCGGGCGTCATGTATGGCGTCGGGATCAAGCTGGTGGATTTCAAGATCGAATGCGGGCGGATCTGGGACAACGATTTCCCCCGCCTCGTCGTCGCCGACGAGATCAGCCCGGATTCGTGTCGCCTGTGGGACATCGAGACCGGCAACAAGCTCGACAAGGACGTGTTCCGCCGCGATCTCGGCGATCTCGCCGAGGCCTATACCGAGGTCGCGCGGCGGCTTGGCGTGCTGCCCTCGAACGTGACGCATCCCCGGCCGCGGCCGACGCTCATCAACTAGGGGCACCGAGAGAGGCTGTCGATGAAGGCTGTAGTGCATGTGATGCTGAAGTCCGGCGTGCTCGACCCGCAGGGCGAGGCGGTGCGCGCTGCCCTCGGCGGGCTTGGGTTCGCGGGCGTGCGGGGGGTGCGGCAGGGCAAGGTGATCGAACTCGATCTGGCCGCCACCGACCCCGATGCAGCGAAGGTGGAAGTTGCGCGGATGTGCGACAGGCTGCTGGCGAACACGGTGATCGAGAGTTACCGGATCGACATCGCGTAAGCGGCGGGCGGGATCGTTCGGGGCGGATGTGCGCCTCCGGCGGGAGTTGTTACGGCAACGTGAATGGGGGCGCGCGCTCGGATGAGGGCCGCCGCACCCGGGGTGGGGACAGATGAAGGCAGCGGTGATCGTCTTTCCGGGGTCGAACTGCGACCGCGACATGGCCGTGGCCCTGCGCGCGGCGGGGGCCGACGTCGCGATGGTCTGGCACAAGGACGCGGGCCTGCCGGCGGGGATCGACCTCGTGGCGGTGCCGGGCGGTTTTTCGTTCGGCGACTACCTGCGCTGTGGCGCCATCGCGGCGCAATCGCCGGTTTGCCAGGCGGTCGTCGCGCACGCGGAACGGGGCGGGTACGTGCTGGGCGTGTGCAACGGCTTTCAGGTGCTGACCGAGACCGGCCTGCTGCCCGGCGCCCTGCTGCGCAATGCGGGTCTGCGGTTCGTGTGCCGGACGGTGCCGTTGACGGTCGGCACGGGCGCGTCCGACTTTACCCGCGGCTATGGTTCGGGGGCCACGCTGCACCTGCCGATCGCGCATCACGACGGCAACTATTTCGCCGACGACGCGACCCTTGCGCGTCTGGCTGACGAGGACCGCATCGCGTTCCGCTATGCCGACAACCCCAATGGCAGCCGCGGCGACATCGCCGCCGTGCTGTCGGCGAACCGTCGCGTGATGGGGATGATGCCGCACCCCGAGCGTGCGGTGGAGGCGGCGCATGGCGGCACCGATGGTGCGGCCCTCTTCCAGGGGCTCGTCGGCGCCCTCGCCGCGGCCTGAACGCGGCGCCATCTTGAGCGGAGCGCCGCCTGCACGGAATCGGCCTTGCTTGCCGCGAAACCGCCGCAGGCGTATCTTGCGCGGATGAACGAAAACATCCAACCGCCCTCCGGGGACGCGGACCGGGATGGCCGGATGGGGCGGCGATTCGGGCGCACGCGGGTCTGGCTCGCGCTGTTCAGCGTCGTCGCGCTGACGATCGTCTATTTCACCAACCAGTTGCTGACAACGCGCTTTACCGAAACCACGCGCAACCGCGCCGAGGTGCGCCTCACGCTCTATGTCGGCAACCTCATCTCCGAGGTGCAGCGCGCGTCCATCGTCCCGCAACTCCTGTCGCGCGACCCCGAACTGATCGGCGCGCTGAATACCCGCGACTACACCCGGTCGACGGCGCGCCTGTTGTCGTTCGTCGACGAGATCGGCGCGGCGTCCCTGCTCCTCTATGACGCCGACGGTCGGGTCGTGGCCGCGACCGACCGCAACCGCCTCGGCGAGAGCCATGGTGCGGCGATCTATTTCCGGCAGGCGATGGCCGAGACCGGCACCGTGTTCACCTCGATCCCGCGCGAGACGGCGGGAACGGCCTTCTTCTACTCGCGCCGGATCGACAACGGCGGGGTGCCGGTCGGGGTGATCTCGGTCGAGGTCGATTTGCAGAAGTTCGAGCGGAGCTGGGCCGGATCCGCCGACGCGGTGCTGGTGGTGAACGCCGAAGGCACGATCATCCTCGCCTCCGAGCCGCTTTGGAGGGGGCTGGACGAGGCGGGCGCTCTGGCGGTGCAATCGGCACCCTCGGCGATGGAGCGGGCGTTCCGCGCGACCTCGGACTGGGCGGCGCTGCCGGTCGATGCCTATCTGCGCGGCGAGGCGGTGTTCCGGCGCGAGATGAGTGTGCCGTTCCAGGGCTGGCGGATCGTCAGTTTCACGCCCTATGCCTCCGTCCGCGAGCGGGTGAACGGCGTCCTCGCCCTCGAGATCATGGGATTCGCGATCCTTCTGGCGGCGATGTTCTGGCTCACCTCGCGCAAGACAGCCTCGCGGCTGGTGTTCTTTCAGCGCGAATCGGCGGAACTCCGCGCGCTCAACGCCCGCCTCCAGCAGGAAATTTCGGAGCGCGAAAAGGTCGAGAAGAACCTCGAGGTGGCGGAACAGACGTTGCAGCAATCCTCGAAACTGGCGGTCCTGGGCGAGATGTCGGCGGCGGTCAGCCATGAGCTGAACCAGCCGCTCGCCGCGATGAAGACCTATCTGGCGGGCGCGCGTCTGCTGCTGACGCGGCGCCGTCCGGACGAGGCGCTGTCGAGTTTCCAGCGGATCGACGACCTGATCGACCGGATGGGCGCGATCACCCGGCAGTTGAAAAGCTATGCCCGCAAGGGTGCGGACGCCTTCGAGCCGGTAGATGCGCGGTCCTGCGTGTCGGCGGCGCTCGCGATGATGGAGCCGCAGCTCAAGACCCGGGCCGTCGAGATCACCCGCACCCTGCCGCGCGATCCGGTGATGATCCTCGGCGACCGCCTCCGCCTCGAGCAGGTCATCATCAACCTGTTGCGCAATGCCCTCGACGCGACCAAGGCCGCGGCACAGCCCGCGATTTCGATCGTTCTGGCGGCAGGCGATCAGGTGGTTCTGACGGTGCGCGACAACGGCGGCGGCATCGACGATCTGGATCAACTGTTCGAGCCGTTCTACACCACCAAGCAACCGGGCGACGGCGTCGGCCTCGGTCTGGCGATCTCGTCGGGGATCGTCACCGATCTGGGCGGTCGCCTCGTGGCGCGCAACGCCAAGGTGGGCGGCGCCGTCTTCGAGGTGCAATTGCCGCGGCTGCGCAATCCGACGTCCGGCACGGCGCAGGCGGCAGAGTAACAATGGGGCCGGTTCCGGCCCGCAAAGGAGAGCCGATGAGCAAGACCATGAAAGTGGCGATCGTCGACGACGAAAAGGACATGCGCCAGTCGATCAGCCAGTGGCTGGCGCTGTCGGGGTTCGACACCGAGACCTTCGCCAGCGCCGAGGACGCGCTGAAGGGCCTGCATCCCGATTATGCGGGCATCGTGGTGAGCGATATCCGGATGCCGGGCATGGACGGCATGCAGCTCTTGCGGCGGCTGCGCAGTGTCGACAGCACCCTGCCGGTCATCATGATTACCGGGCACGGCGACGTGCCGATGGCGGTCGAGGCGATGCGGATCGGGGCGTTCGATTTCCTGGAAAAGCCGTTCAACCCCGACCGGATGACGGAACTGGCCAAAAAGGCCACGAACGCGCGGCGCCTGACCCTCGACAACCGGGCGCTGCGGCGCGAGCTGTCGGACGGCTCGGCGCTGATGAAGAAGCTGATCGGCTCGTCCCCGGTGATGGAGCGGCTGAAGGAGGACATCCTCGATCTGGGGCAGGCCGACGGCCATGTTCTTATCGAGGGCGAGACGGGGACCGGCAAGACGCTGGTGGCCCATGCGCTGCATGCGGTGGGCGCGCGCGGCGCGAAGAAATTCGTGATGCTGAGTTGTTCGGCCTATGACGAAGAGACGCTGGCGCGGCGCCTGTTCGGCCCCGCGGGCGAGGACGATACGCTGCCCGCGATCGAGGAGGCGCGCGGCGGCACGCTGGTGCTCGAGGATATCGAGGCGCTGAGCCACGCGATGCAGTCGCGGCTGCTGACCGTCATCAACGAGCAGGGGACACCTGCCGAAACCCGGATCGTGGCGATCTGCAACCTTCAGGACGAGGGCAAGACCTGCGAGAGCGTGCTGCGGCCCGATCTGTTCTACCGCCTCGCCGCCCTCAAGATCGTGGTGCCGCCGCTGCGTCAGCGGGGCGAGGATATCCTCGTGCTGTTCTCGCGCCTGTCCGAACAATTCGCCGCCGAATACGGCTGCGACGCGCCCGAGGTCAGCGCGCAGGAGGCGGCGCAATTGTTGCAGGCGCCCTGGCCCGGCAACGTGCGCCAACTCATCAACGTGGCCGAGCGCGCGGTCCTTCAGAACCGGCGCGGCACCGGCACCATCGCGTCCCTGCTGATGGCCGATACCGACGAGACGCAGGTGGCGATGACGACGGAAGGCAAGCCGCTCAAGGAGTTCGTCGAGGCCTTCGAGCGGATGCTGATCGACAACACGATGCGCCGCCACAAGGGCAGCATCGTGTCGGTGATGGACGAATTGCAATTGCCACGCCGCACCCTGAACGAGAAGATGGCGAAGTATAATCTGCAAAGATCGGACTATCTGGGATGAGACGCGGCATTGCGTCGGCCAAACTGGCGACGTTCGCCGGTCTGTGGCCCGGGATCGCGCGGGCCGAGGCCACGGGCGGCTACAATTTCGGCGGCTTCATCGCGGCGGCACTCGCGGTCGTCTTGGGCTTCATCGTGGCCCTTGTCGTGATCGCGAGAGTGTTGCGGCGATCCGGGCAATCGTGGGGCTCGGTCGTTCTCGTGCTGCTGGGCCTGTGTTTTCTGGCTTTCGTGGTTCTCGCGGTCCTGAGCGGCGGTCTGTGATGCGCGGACCGGGTGACGGTGCGTAACCGGTCCGGCGAACTTTGCCATTGTAACGTCTCGGCAACGTCCCTTATGTAGAAAGACGGGGCAAGCGCGCCCGATGGTGCCGCGCGCCCCGCGTTGGGATTTCTGCCTCCCGCAATCCGCCGAACGCTTCGTATCGGCTTGCAGGTGCAGACTTTTTTGACCCGCGAGGGTCGATGACATAGCTCCGGGCTGTCGCCGAACGGCGACCTCGCGCCCGGGTCTTGAACGGATGGCCGGACGACCGGTCGTCGGAGCAGAACCGCGATGCAAGGCGCGCGATCGACAGGCAACGATGCGGAGGCCCCGAGGGGCCCGGCGTCGCGCCGCGCGCCCATCGCCTCAATCGGACACGCCTGCCTCGATGCCGCACCCCCCGGGGTGCGCGTCAGGCCGCGTGCATATGGACAACATGGCCAAGAAAATGCTTATCGATGCCACCCACGCAGAGGAAACTCGCGTCGTGGTGGTGGACGGAAACAAGGTCGAGGAATTCGACTTTGAATCCGCAGCCCGGCGGCAACTCGCCGGCAACATCTATCTCGCCAAGGTAACGCGGGTCGAGCCGTCGCTTCAGGCGGCGTTCATAGACTATGGCGGCAACCGGCACGGGTTCCTCGCCTTCGCCGAGATTCATCCCGACTACTATCAGATCCCCGTCGCCGACCGCGAGGCGCTGCTCGCCGAGGAAATGGCCGACGCACAGGCCGAGGGCGACGACGAGATCGACCGCGACGAGCGGCGCAGCGGCGGCAACGGCGGCAGCAGCCGGGGCGGGCGTTCGCGCTCTCGCAGCCGGTCGCAGGCAGCGCGCAGGACGTCCGATCCCGTGGCAAGGCAGGAGACGTCCGGCCTCGACGTGATCGACCTCGGCGAGGACGACGACGCCGACCGGGACGATCTGGTCGCGATGGACGGTGGCACCGCCGCCGCCGTCGAGGCGAAGGACGAGGCGCCCGATACCGCCGCCGAAGAGAAGCCGGCGCCCCGCCGCCGTACCCGCAGCCGTGGCCGCAAACCCGCCGAGACCGACGCCCCCGCCGAAAACGATGGCGACAAGGAGAGCGACGACCTCGAGATCGTCGACAAGGACACCACCATCGAGACGGTCGCCAACGAGGACGACACCGACGACGTCCGCCCGGTCCGCAAACCCCGGGCGCGGCGCTACAAGATCCAGGAGGTCGTGAAGGTCCGCCAGATCATGCTGGTGCAGGTCGTCAAGGAAGAGCGTGGCAACAAGGGGGCCGCACTCACCACCTATCTCTCGCTCGCCGGTCGCTATTGCGTCCTGATGCCCAATACCGCGCGCGGCGGCGGCATCAGCCGCAAGATCACCAACCTCGTCGACCGCAAGAAGCTCAAGGAAATCGCCAACGAGATCGAGGTGCCGCGCGGCGCGGGCCTCATCATCCGGACCGCCGGATCGCAGCGCACCCGCGCCGAGATCAAGCGCGACTACGAATACCTGCAACGCCTGTGGGAGCAGATCCGCGAACTGACGCTCAAGAGCATCGCCCCCGCGAAGATCTACGAGGAGGGCGACCTCATCAAGCGGTCGATCCGTGATCTCTATTCCAAGGACATCGACGAGGTTCTGGTCGAGGGCGCCGAAGGCTACAAGGTGGCCAAGGACTTCATGAAGATGATCATGCCGTCCCACGCCAAGAACGTGAAACTGCACACCGAGGGTCTGCCGCTGTTCGCGCGCCATCAGGTCGAGGGCTACCTCGCCGCGATGTTCAACCCGACGGTGCAACTGCCGTCGGGCGGCTATATCGTGATCGGCATCACCGAGGCGCTGGTCGCCATCGACGTGAACTCGGGCCGCGCGACGAAAGAGGGCTCGATCGAGCAGACCGCGCTGAAGACCAACCTCGAGGCCAGCGACGAGGTGGCGCGCCAGTTGCGCCTGCGCGACCTCGCGGGTCTGATCGTCATCGACTACATCGACATGGACGAGCGCAAGAACAACGCCGCCGTCGAAAAGCGGTTCAAGGACGCGCTCAAGGACGACCGGGCGCGCATTCAGGTTGGCCGGATTTCCGGCTTCGGACTGCTCGAGATGTCGCGCCAGCGCCTGCGCCCCGGCATGCTCGAGGCGACGACGCAGCCCTGCGTCCATTGCCACGGCACGGGTCTCTTGCGCTCGGACGACAACGTCTCGCTCGGCATCCTGCGCCAGCTCGAGGAAGAGGGCGTGCGCGCGCGCTCGAAGGAAGTGCTCTTGCGGGTGCCGTTCGGCATCATGAACTTCCTCGTCAACCAGAAGCGCGAGATGATCGCCCAGATCGAGATGCGCTATGGCATGGCGGTCCGGATCGAGGGGGATCCCACGCTGGTCTCGCCCGATTTCGCCATCGAGAAGTTCAAGACGGCGACGCGCGTGGTGCCCGATGCGGCGGCTTTCGTCTCGGCCAATGCGGCGTTGATGGCGGATGTCGAGGACGAGGACGACGAGATCGTCGAGGAGATGGACGAGGACGATGTCCCCGAGGCGGCGGTCGCGGCCCCCGCCCCGCGCGAGGCGGCACCTGCCGACGAGGGCGGAGAGGGCGGCGAGGACCGACCCAAGAAGAAGCGGCGCAGGCGTCGTCGGCGCAGGGGGGCAGGCGGCGAGAACGGTGCCGAGGGTCAGAACGATGACGACAACGACAACGGCACCGACGACGAGAGCGACGAGCCTGCCGAAGGTGCCGAGGCGCAGGTCGTCGATGTCGACGCGAAGCCCCGGCGCACCCGCTCGCGCAGCCGCAAGCCCGCCGCGGACGTAGAGGACACGCCGGTGGCTGCGGCAGAGGCGACGGTCGAGACGACCGAGGCCGAAACCGAGGCAGAGGCCGCACCGAAGCCCCGTCGCCGAAGCCGGGCACGCAAGCCCGCCGCCGAGACCGCGGCCGAACCGCAAGAGGCCGGGGCGACTACTGCGCCCGCCGAAGAGGGCACCGAAGAGGCCGCTCCCAAGCCCAAGCGCCGCAGCCGGGCGAAGAAGCCTGCTGTGGAAACCATGCCCGTAACCGCGCCGGAAGCCGTAGAGGCAGCAGCCCCCGAGGAGGCCGCGCCCGTCCCCGAAACCGCACCCGCGCGCGCGCCCGAGACCAAGGCGATGCCTGTCGAACCCGCAAACGCCGAAGAAGTCGCAGCTGAAGAGCCGCCCCAGACCGATGCCCCGAAGCGCCGAGGCTGGTGGTCGCTCGGCCGGTCCTAGGCCCGGACGTCACAAGAAACGCAAAGGGCCGCAGGCGATGCGGCCCTTTGCCGTTTCACCCCTTCAGCCGCGCCGGATGACGTAGATCGGACCCTCCCGCACCGCGACGAGGTCGTGACCCGCCTCGGCGCAGAAGTGCGGCATGTCGACCGCGGCCATCGGATCGTCGGCGGCAATTTCCAGCACATCGCCCGGCGCCATCGCCAGCAGCGCTTTGCGCGCCCGCAACACGGGCAATGGGCACAAAAGGCCCCGCGCGTCGATGCGGCGGACCTTGCCGCTCATCCGCGCGGAATGTCGAAACCGGGGGGTGCCAGCTCGAACCCCTCGAACCGGAACCCGGGCGAGACGGTGCAACTGACCAGCGTCCAGTCGCCGGTCGAGTGGGCGGCCTGCCAATGACCGGTTTCCACGATCATCTGCGGCGCTTGCCCGACTGCGAGGTCGGGGCCGAGCACCGCATCGGTCGCAGGCCCCGCGTCCGTCGCGGCCCGCGACAGGATCAGCGGTGCGCCTGCGTGCCAGAACCAGATTTCGGTCGCATCGACCCGGTGCCAGTGCGACGCCTCGCCGGCTTTCAGCAGGAAATGGATGCAGGTGCCGATCGGGCGGCCTTCGTTCTCCGCCACCCAGCTCTGCCGATACCAGCCCCCCTCGGGGTGAGGGGCGAGGTTCAGGTGGGCGATGATCTCGTCGGCGGTCATGCGCGCAGGATGCTGCGCCCCGCATAGACCGCCGCCTCACCCAGCATTTCCTCGATCCGGATCAACTGGTTGTATTTCGCGAGCCGGTCGGACCGTGCGAGCGAGCCCGTCTTGATCTGGCCGCAGTTGGTGGCCACGGCGAGGTCGGCGATGGTCGCGTCCTCGGTCTCGCCGGACCGGTGCGACATCACGCAGGTATAGCGCGCGCGGTGCGCCATATCGACGGCGGCCAGCGTCTCGGTCAGGGTGCCGATCTGGTTGACCTTGACCAGCAGCGAATTCGCGGTGCCGCTGTCGATGCCCATCTTGAGTCGCGCGGGGTTGGTCACGAAGAGGTCGTCGCCCACGAGTTGCACCTTGTCGCCCAGCGCCTGCGTCAGCGCCTTCCAGCCGTCCCAGTCGTCCTCGGACATGCCGTCCTCGATCGACAGGATTGGATAGTCGGCAACGAGTGCGGCGAGATAGGCGACGTTCTCGTCCGAGGTGAAGGATTTTCCCTCGCCCTTCATCTCGTATTTGCCACCCTTGTAATATTCCGTCGCGGCGCAATCCATCGCGAGGTAGATGTCCTTGCCCGGCGTGTAGCCCGCCTTTTCCACCGATTTCAGGATGAAATCGAGGGCCGCGCGCGCCGACGAGATGTCTGGCGCGAACCCTCCCTCGTCGCCGATGCCGGTCGAGAGGCCGGCCGCGGAGAGTTCGGATTTCAGGGTGTGAAACACCTCCGAGCCCATGCGCACGGCCTCGGCAATCGTGGCCGCACTGACCGGCATGATCATGAATTCCTGAATGTCGATCGGGTTGTCGGCATGTTCGCCGCCGTTGATGATGTTCATCATCGGCACCGGCAGGACGCGCGCCGACGTGCCCCCGACATAGCGGTAGAGCGGTTGCGCCGTATAATCCGCCGCCGCCTTGGCCACGGCGAGGCTCACGCCGAGGATCGCGTTGGCGCCCAGCCGCCCCTTGTTGGCGGTGCCGTCGAGTTCGATCATCGCGTGGTCGATGTCGACCTGATCGGTTGCCTCCATCCCCAACAGCGCCTCGGCCAGCTCGCCGTTCACCGCCGCCACCGCCTCGAGGACGCCCTTGCCCTTGTAGCGCGCCGTGTCGCCGTCGCGCTTTTCCACCGCCTCGTGGACGCCGGTCGAGGCCCCCGAAGGCACCGCCGCGCGGCCCATGGTCCCGTCCTCGAGCGTCACGTCGACCTCGACCGTCGGGTTGCCCCGGCTGTCGAGGATTTCGCGGGCGTGGATGTCGATGATCGTGCTCATGGGAACGGTCCTTTGGCTGGAATGGCTCGGCCCCGCTATAGCCCCTGCTTGCCGGGGAGGGAAGCGCGGGCCAGCGTCCGGCGCAGGCGCGTTTCGCGCAACAGGGTGTAGAGGCCCGAGCCCACGACGATGGCGCAGCCGACAAGCGTGAGGCTGTCGGGCCGTTCGCCGAGGACTGCGCTGGCGAGGATCAGGGCAAACACGATCCGGCTGTAGCGGAACGGGGCGACGGCGGCGACGTCGCCGGTGCGCGTGGCCGCGATCACGGCGAGATAGGCGATGATGCCCATGCCGATGCAGAACCCGAGCCAGAGGGCCTCGCCATCGTCGAGACCGACGTTCGGGGTGGCGCGCAGCGCCGTCAGGACGAGGCCGACCGGCACCATCGCGAAGAAGGCCGAGACCGAAAGCTGCACCGAGGTGGCGCTGCGCGGCACGAACCGGGTCAGGACATCGCGTGCGGCAAGGCCGACGACGCCCTGCACCGCAAAGAGCGAGGCGGGGCTGAACCCTTCCATACCGGGGCGCAGGATCACCAGCACACCGGCGAGGCCGACCGCGATGGCCGTCCAGCGGCGCCAGCCCACCGTCTCGCCGAGAAAAAGCGCCGCGCCCAGCGTCACGACAAGGGGGACCGCCTGAAGGATCGACGTTGCCGACGACAGCGGCGTCAGCGCCAGTGCGGTGATGAAGCCGATCGA
The DNA here is from genome assembly GCA_963789535.1 of uncultured Alphaproteobacteria bacterium. Classification (GTDB taxonomy): domain Bacteria; phylum Pseudomonadota; class Alphaproteobacteria; order Rhodobacterales; family Rhodobacteraceae; genus CAVXHQ01. The sequence goes on from CAWBKU010000003.1 coordinate 46,122, forward strand.
GCCGAACGCCTCGCAGGCGGTGCGCGCGAGGACCGCGGGGTGGCGCAGTTCGGGTCCGAGCAGGCGGTCGCCCCGCACGCAGGCGAGGCCGACGAAGCCGATCCCGCCGCCGAGGCCCAGCATCCAGATGATCTGACCGGTGGGCACGGTGACGCTCAATTGTTTGATGAGAAGATCCTCGACCGCAAAGAGGGCCATGGCGAGCACCATGTAGAGGCTGCCGCGCAGGTTCAGCGACATCGTCGGCGCAGGATCATCGGAGGTCGTGACCATTCAGCGTTTCACCGGCACGCCATAGAGTTCGAGCCGGTGCCCCATCAGGCGATAGCCGAGGCGCGCGGCGATCCGCTCCTGCAAGGCCTCGATCTCGGGGTCGACGAACTCGAACACTTCGCCCGAATTCATGTCGATGAGGTGGTCGTGATGCTCGCCCCCTGCCGTCTCGTACCGGGCGCGACCGTCGCCGAATTCGTGTTTCTCGAGGATGCCGCTTTCCTCGAAGAGCTTGACGGTGCGGTAGACCGTGGCGATCGAGATGCGCGGATCGACGGCGGCGGCCCGGCGGTGCAGTTCCTCGACGTCCGGATGGTCGCCCGCCGCCTCGAGGACGGTGGCGATGGTCCGGCGCTGATCCGTCAGGCGCAGGCCGTGCGCTTCGCAGCGTTGCAGGATGGTCGTCGTCATGGGCGGCTCGCGGTGCGCATCGGGCAGGTCCGGTCTTGGTAGCGTCAGGCGTGCCGGGATGCCAGCACGCAAGACGGACGGGCCGGGCAGGCCGTGAGGGATCATCGGTTGCGGGCACGCACGCGCCCACCCTGCGGCTCACACCGTTTGGCGGCTGCCCCGATCGCGGCGGCGGTGGCGCTGCCGGTCGGTGGGGTGATCCGGGTGGTGTTGGCGATGGTTTTCTGACGTGCAGGCGCCGGGGTGACGCCCGGCCTGCAGGTGCGTCGGGCCTGCTCGAAGATGGGGTGCAACCCCATCCTACGGCGCGACGTGCACCATCGCATGGCGCTTGCGTCCGGCGCTGAGCTTTACCGGTTCGGCGAGCGCTGCCGCGTCGAGCATCAGCCCCGCATCCTCGAGGGCCGCATCGTTCAGCCGCGCACCACCCCCCTCGATCAGCCGCTTGGCCTCCTTGCCCGAGGCGGCGAGGCCGGTGCGGACGATGAGTTGCACCACCGAAATGCCGCCCGCCACCTCGGCGGCGCTCAGCATCAGCGTCGGCAGCGCCTCACCCGTGCCGCCCTGCTCGAAGACCTCGCGCGCCGTCGCCTCGGCCTCGGCCGCCGCCTCGGGCCCGTGCAGGATCGTGGTCACGGCATTTGCCAGCACGATCTTGGCCGCGTTGATCTCGGACCCGCCGAGGGCGCCGAGGCGATCACATTCGTCCGTCTCGATCTCGGTGAAGAGCTTGGCGAATTTGGCCACATCGGCGTCGTCGACGTTGCGCCACCACTGCCAGAACGCATAGGGCGACATCCGGTCGGCGTTCAGCCAGACCGCGCCGTCGACCGATTTGCCCATCTTCTTGCCGTCCGCCCGCGTCACCAGAGGTGTCGTCAGCCCGAACGCCTCGCGCTGTTCGACCCGGCGGATGAGATCCGTGCCCGAAACGATGTTGCCCCACTGATCCGACCCGCCCATCTGCAACACGCAGCCATAGCGGCGGTTCAACTCGAGGTAGTCGTAGGCCTGAAGCAGCATGTAGTTGAATTCGATGAAGCTCAGCGATTGTTCGCGGTCGAGGCGGCTCTTGACGCTCTCGAAGGCGAGCAGGCGGTTCACCGTGAAATGCGGGCCGATGTCGCGCAGGAATTCGATATAGCCGAGCCGGTCGAGCCATTCGGCGTTGTTCACCAGTGGCGAATCCGTCGGCCCGTCGCCATAGGAAATATAGCGCGAAAAGACCTGCCGGATCGTCGCCGCATTGGCGTCGATCTGGTCGACGGAGAGCATCTTGCGCATCTCGTCCTTGCCGGACGGATCGCCCACCTTGGTCGTCCCGCCCCCCATGAGGGTGATCGGCCGGTGCCCGGTCTTCTGCATCCAGCGCAACAGCATGATCTGCACGAGGTTGCCGATATGCAGCGACGACGCGGTCAGGTCGAAGCCGATATAGCCCGTTACGGTGCCGCCCGACATCGCCTCGTCGAGGCCCTGATAGTCGGTGCAATCGGCGAGGAAGCCGCGCGCCATGATCGTCGCCATGAACTCGGATTTCGGATGATAGGCCATGGGTGCGTCCTGTCTTGCCTTGCCGGGGCGACCGGGCCACGGTGGCGCGATCACCGACGCTCTATAGGGGCGCGCAGAGAGGGACGCAAATGCCCAGAGAGTGGCGGACAGGCCAGATGCGGCGGGTCTTGGGGGCAATGTCGGGCACCTCGCTCGACGGGGTCGACGCCGCCGTGATCGAGACCGATGGCGAGTGCATCGGCGCCTTCGGCGAGAGTGCCTATCGGCCCTATTCGGACGCGGAACGTGCCACCATCCGCGCCGCCCTCGGCCAGTGGGAGGGGCCTGCCGTCGCCGCCGCCGCCGAGGTCGTCGAGACGGCGCATGCGGAATTGCTGTCGGAGTTCGGTGACGTCGATCTCGTCGGTATCCATGGGCAAACGCTCGCGCACGAGCCGCGCGGGCGCGGCACCTTGCAGGTTCTGGACGGCGCGCTGATGGCCGAGGTTCTGGGCCGGCCGGTGGTCTGGGATTTTCGCTCGGCGGACGTGCGGATGGGAGGAGAGGGGGCGCCGCTGGCGCCGTTCTATCACTTCGCGCTGGCGCGGCACATCCGCGCGGAGGCGCCGCTGGCGTTCCTGAACATGGGTGGCGTCGGCAACCTTACCTGGGTCGATCCGTCGGCCCCCGCGCCCGAGACGCCCGGCGCGCTCCTCGCCTTCGACACGGGCCCCGCGAACGCACCGCTGAACGACCTGATGCAGACGCGGCGGGGTGTGGCGCAGGACGAGGGCGGCGCCTTGGCGGCCGCCGGTGCGGTCGACGAGGGCATCGTCGCGGCGTTTCTGGAGCATGCCTATTTCTACAAGATGCCGCCCAAATCGCTCGACCGCGATGCCTTTGGCGGCCTCGCCGCCGCCGTGGCGCCTCTGGCGGATGCCGATGCCGCCGCGACGCTGCTCGGATGTGCCGCCGCCGCCGTCGCGCGGGGGATGGAGCATTGCCCGGCCCCGCCCGCGCGCCTGCTGGTGACGGGCGGGGGGCGGCACAACGGGTCGCTGATGGCGATGCTCGGCGCGCGGGTCGCGGCAGAAGTGGCGCCGGTCGAGAGCGTGGGTCTGGACGGCGACATGCTCGAGGCGCAGGCCTTCGCGTTTCTGGCCGCCCGCGTCGCGCGCGGCCTGCCGACCTCGTGCCCGGGCACCACCGGGGTCGCCGCTGCGGTCGGCGGCGGCACGTCGAGCATGCCCGACGAGCGGTCCTGCGGCGTGAGATCCGTTACGGCCCTGTAACGATGGTCGGCCACATGGTGCCGCAGGACCGTTGCATTTGTGCAATTCCCCGCCAACGTATATCGATCTGTGGGGCCGGGCATAGAAACCAACCGCCGCCGTTACTAGTTGATCATTCGTTGGCAAAACCAGAACGGAAACGACTCACATGAAAATCTCCCTTCTCGCACTTTCCGCCGCCACGCTCGCGCTGGCCGGCACCACCGCCATCGCAGGTGGCCTCAACGCGACCGTCGTCGAACCGGCCGTCGTCCCAGCCGCCATCGTTCCCGTCGCGACCATCGTTCCCAGCGACTGGTCCGGCTTTTACGCCGGTGGGGCGGTAGGCACAGGCAGCGGCGACATCACCGATACCGACAGCGGCGATGTTTTCGCCGAGTCCGACGATCTGACCTCGTATGGTATCTACGCCGGCTACAACTACGACTTCGGCGCCTACGTCCTCGGCGGCGAGGCGTCCTATGACATGATCGACATCGACCAGGCGCCGGATGAGGACGTCTATGTGGCCCGCATCGGTGCACGTGCCGGGTACGATGCGGGCGCGTTCCTGCCTTATGTCTCGGCAGGTTTCGCGATGCTGTCGATCGACAACGGGACAGGGTCGGACGATACAGGCTACTACTACGGTGCTGGCGTGGACTATCGCGTGACCGACAGTATCGTGGTCGGCGCCCAATACCTGCGCCACGAATTCGAGGACTTCGACGGTCAGGGCTTTGATTATCAGGCCGATCTGGCGCAAATCCGCGTGGCCTATCAGTTCTGAGGCTTCCGGACTCGTCGGTCTGACAGGGCGCCCCTTGGGGCGCCCTTTTTGGAGGAACCGTGATGTTGCGATTTGCCGTCCTACTCTTTCTGGCCTCGACCGTCGGCGCGGCGGCGCAGGAGGCGGCGTGGACCGGGTTCACCTTCGGCGCCGGGATCGGCGCAGGGCAGGTGGATCGGCCGGGCGGACCGGACACCGCGCAGATCTATTCGTTGCGTGCCGGCTATGCGCGCGACTTCGGTGATTTCGTGCTGGGCGGGCGCATCGTCTATGACCGGCTCGAGGTGCCGGAACTGGCCGACGACGAGAACCACTACACCGCGCTGCACCTGACCGCAGGTTACGATCTCGGGCGCTGGCAGCCCTATGCGATCGGCGGATTTGCCAGCCTCACGTTCCGGGGATCGGCGCCGCGCCGGTCGGACAGGGGCCTGCTGGCGGGGCTGGGGACGAGCTATGCCCTGACCGACCGCGACATCCTCTCGGTCGAGGTCGTGCGGCATTTCAACGACGATTTCGTCGACAGCAGCGTGGATCGTTCCGGGGAATTCCTGTCGCTCGCCTATGACTATCGGTTCTAGATCAATGCCCTATGGGGCGAGGTGAATGTTGAATCGGGCCCGGATCGCCGCGTCCACATCCGGCGCGAACCGCGCCTCGGCCCGCTGCCCGAGGATCGCCTCCTTGCGCGCTACCGCCTGCGCGATGAGGTCGGGGCGGTTCTTCTCTTCCCACTCCTTGGGCGAGGTCCGGTCCGCCGTCGCGGGATAGATGTATTCCGTCTGCATCAGCCGCAGCGTCTGGTCGGACCCGAGGTAGTGGCCGGGGCCGCCGAGGCAGGTGGCGCGCATCGTCTCGAGGCCGAGGGTATCGTCGTTCACGTCGATGCCGCGCACGCAGCGCAGCGCCTGCCCGATAAGGTCGTCGCCGAGGATCAGCGATTCGAGGCAGAACCCGAGGAGCGAGGCGTGCATCCCTGCCGCCTCGTAGACCATGTTCAGGCCCGACAGGCCCGCCATCACATTGGAACACATCTGCTCCCAGCCGGCCTGCATGTCCGGCAATTTCGCATCCGCGATGCCCGCTGCGGCGCCGCCCGGCAGGCCGTAGAACTGGTGCATTTGCGCGCAGCCCGCCGTCAGCAGCGCCTGTTCGCCCGACCCGCCCGACATCGCGCCGGTGCGCAGGTCCGACACGAACGGCCACGTCCCGAAGATCGCGGGATACCCCGGCGAGATCGCGTTCACATAGACGACGCCCGCAAGGCACTCGGCGACCGCCTGCACGATGGCGCCCGCAATCGGGGCCGGCGCCGTGGCACCCGCCTGTCCCGCCGACAGCAGCAGGACCGGCATGCCGCCCTCGATGCACCGCTCCATCACGAGGCAGGCGTCTGTCGCGAATTTCATCGGCGGCACGACGAAGCAGTTGGAATTGCTGACGAAGGGCCGCGCGCGCCACGCGGCCTCACCGCCCGCGATGAGGTGCAGGAGGTCGAAGGCGTCGGGCACGAAGGCAGGCTCGGTAAACGAGGTTCCGACGTGCTTGAAGGTGCCGGCACAGCAGGCGTAGATCGTGTTGAGGTCCATCTCGCGGTTGTCGGGGATGTCGCGGCAGACCATTGGCCGTTGCAGGAAATGGATGTTGTCCATCCGCTCGACGATGCGGGCGGCGTCGTGCAGATCCTGCACGGTCGATTCGCGATACCGGCGCCCGTCGACGTCGACGACGTGCACCGCGGCCCCGGCGGTGCCGAAATGCACCCGCGTGCCCGAGAGCGTGAGGTCGTGCCCGGGCGCGCGGCCATGCAGCACGATGCCGCGCGCGGCCTTGGCCAGCATGTCCTCGACCAGCGCGCGGGGAAACCGCAGGCGTCCGTCGTCGCCGAGAATGGCGCCCGCACCTGTCATCACCGCGACGCCCGAGGGTGGTGCGTCGGCCAGCCCGATCTCTTCGAGGGCGCGCAACGCCGTCTCGTGGATGCGCAGAACGTCGGCGTCGCTCAGCGGGCGATAGGTGCCGCCGGAGAGGCCCGCGCGGACCGGGCGCATCGCCTCGGTCAAGGGGGCCGTGCGGGCGGCGTGGCGCGCGGCGCGGCCGCCGCTGCGCGCGGCAGAGGCGGCACGGCGCGGCGCGCAGGCGGGATCGCCCGAGGGGTCGAGGTCGGCGGTCGTATCGGTCATGGCGGAGGCTTTCGGATGAGGGAGGGGCCGGAACGGATCAGTCCCGCCCGGGCCTGCCCCGCGCTGCACGGCCCCGCCGCGCCCCGATGGTGCGCAGCACGAGCGTGATCTGCCAACGGTCCGGCGACATCGCGGCCCTCCTGTGCGTCAGGTTAACGCGGGATCGCCGCTTTGCTTGGTCGAAAGCGACGCAAGGTCGCTTTCAGGCCGCCGCCCTCACCACTCGCCCGTGGCACCGCCGCCGCCCTTGGTCTTGCCGCCGGTGGCAGGGGGGGACGCGACGGCCTTGCCGTCCTTGTCGGTCTTTGCCGGATCGCGGCGCGGCACCGTGAACGGCACGGCGTCGACGTGGCCGCAGTGCGGACATGTGGTGCGGACCTCGCCGTGCCCCTCGTGCTTTTCGGTCGCCGGTTCGAGTGTCACGCGCGCGCGCGTCAGGCCGGTCTTGCCGCAGGAGGGGCAGGGCGTGGCCGCCAGTTTCGCCGCCGCGCGCCGGTTGGCGCCGATGATCAGTGCCACGACCGCCGCCGCCCCGGCGCCGATCCAGTAGAGCAGGCGGTTGCTGCCTGCGGGCACCTCTTCGGGGGCCGCCGCGACCGGTGCCGCTTCGGGCGCGGGGGCCGCCTCGGCGGGTGCCGCTTCGGGCGCGGGGGCCGCCTCGGCGGGTGTTTCGGTCCCGGCAACATTCAGCATCCGCGCGCCGATCGCCTCGACGCCGTCGCGGATCCCGCCGGCGAAGTCGTCGTCGCGGAAGGCCGGCACGAGCGTGTCCTGCACGATGGCGGCAGCGGCAGTCTGCGCCTCGGCGCCAAAGCCGGGGCCGACCTCGATCCGCAGTTCGCGGTCCTCGGCAAAGACGAGAAGCAGGATGCCACGCCCGCCGACCGTGTCGCCAAGCGCCCAGTCGGCCATCAACCCGCGGGCATAGACGTCGAGGTCATCGCCGCCGGTATAGAGCGCGGTCGTGGGCAGGGTGACGACCGCGACCTCGGCGCCATTGTCCTGCGACAGCGTGGTCAGCCGTTGGGCCAGTTCCGCCTCGGCGACCGGGCCGATCAGTTCCGCGTCGTCGGTCACGGGGGTCTCGGACCGTGACGGGTAGGTCTGGGCAAAGGCGAGCTGTGGCAGGAGGAACAGCACGGCGAGGAGGGTGCGAAAGGCGGCTGGCATGGCAATGATCCCGGATGAATGACGACGCTCAATCGCCAAATCATACCCATCCCGGCAAGGATTGAAAGCGTCCCGGCGCAGCCCCGCTCAGGCGCGGGCCGCGGCGAAGGCAAGGAGCCGGCCCATGGCATCCGCAAAGCGCGCGTCGTCGATGGTCATCGCGACGCGGACATGGCCCGCGGCGGCGGCACCGAAACTCTCGCCCGGCATCACGGCGATCAGCGTCTCGTCGAGCAGGGCCCCGGCAAAGGCGTCGCCGGTCATGCCGGTCGCGCGGATGTCGAGGAGCGCATACATCGCCCCCTCCATCGGTGCCGCGCGCACCACGTTCTGACGCGAGAGCAGGTCCGCCACGATGTCACGGCGCCGCCGGAACGGGGCCGCGATCTCGTCCTCGAACGCCGCGCCCAGCCCGAGGGCGTAATGGGCGGCATCCTGCACGAACCCCGGCACGCCGTAGGTCGTATTCGTCGCCAGATCGAGCATGTGGCCGATCACCGCTTCGGGGCCGCAGCACCAGCCGATCCGGCTGCCGGTCATCGCGTGGCTCTTCGACATCGAGCCGATCACCAGCGTCCGCGCCGCCATGCCCGGAAGGGCGCGGGGACTCAGGTGGGTGCCGTGCCAGACCTGCGTATCGTAGACCTCGTCCGAGATCAGCCACATGTCGTGATCGGTAACGACCCGGGCGATCCCCTCGAGCGTGTCGCGGGTATAGACGACGCCGGCGGGATTGTTGGGCGAATTCACCAGCAGGCTGCGCGGCGCATGCGCGGCGGCGGCGGCGGCCAGATCGGCCTCGTCAGGTTGAAAGTTCCGGGCAGGGTCGGCGTGGATCGCGACGGGCACGGCGCCGACGGCGCGGATCGTGCCCGGATAGGTGGCATAATAGGGGTCGATGTGCAGCGCGCGGTCGCCCTGATTGCAGGCGGCGTGATGCGTGGTGAACAGGGCCGACTGGCCGCCGGGCGTCACGAGGATGTTGGCGGGCGTCGTCGGCACGCCGGTGCGTTCGGCGATGCGTGCGGCGATGGTGGCGCGCAGTTTCCCGGTCCCTGGGATCGCCGGATAGCCGGTGTGCCCGCCCAGGGCCGCGTCGTGCATCGCGCGCAGGATCGGCGGTGCCGTGCGGATGTCGTGTTCGCCGATGGTCAATTCGACGATCGGCACGCCCGCCTCCTTCATCGCGCGGGCGCGGCGATAGAGGTCCCAGCCGTCCGAGCCGGTGCCGTTGATCGAGGTGATGCGCGTCGAGAGGGGGGCATGTGCGGTCATGGCGCCAGCCAGAACGCGGGCCGTGGGGGAAGTCAAGCCGGTGTCAGACGGCGCTGTCGCCCATCAGGTAGCGCGGCCCTGTGCCGCGCGCCGCGGCCCGGTCGGCAGGGTTGTAGAGAGTGCATTTGTCGAGGCTGAGGCAGCCGCAGCCGATGCAGCCGTCGAGCCGGTCGCGCAGGTCGGTGAGGGCCGCGATGCGGGCGTCGATGTCACGCGCGAAGCCGCGCGCCATCCGCGCCCAGGTGGCGCGGTCCGGCGCCTCGTGGTCGGCGAGACTGGCGAGATGCCCACCGATCTCGGTCAGCGAGAACCCCAGCCGCCGCGCGATCATTGCGAACGACAGACGCCGGATGTCGGACCGCCCGTAGCGCCGGTGCCCGCCCGCATTGCGCAAGGGGCGCACGATGCCATGCGTCTCGTAGAACCTGACCGCCGAGACGGCGAGACCGGTGCGCGCGGCGAGGTCGCCGATGGTGAGGCCCTGCGGAGGTCTGGACGGCATCGGCCTGCTCCTTTCAGAAAGACCTTGATCTCAAGTGAACTTGAGAAATTAGAAGGATGCGGTCAAGAGCGCCGCGGGACTGGCCTGCGGCGACGACGGGAGAAACGACATGGCACGACTCGAGCACGTGAATTTCACCGTGAAGGATCCGGACGCCACGGCGGCGATGCTGGGCGACCTCTTCGGCTGGCGCGTCCGCTGGTCCGGCACGGCGATCCACGGCGGGCGCACGGTGCACGTGGGCACCGACGACGATTACCTGGCGCTCTACACCGGCCCCGGAAACGATCCGCAGGCGGGCGCGGACACGAGCTATACGCGGCTGGCGGGGTTGAACCACGTCGGCGTCGTGGTCGACGATCTGGAAGCGGTGGAGGCACGGGTCGCGGCCCGAGGGTTCGCGCCGCACGGCCACGCCGACTATGAGCCGGGGCGGCGGTTCTACTTCCGCGATGGCGACGGGGTGGAGTTCGAGGTGGTGAGCTATCGGTGACGTCGGTGCACGCGGCGGCGCCGGAGCCTCCGGCGGGAGTTGTTGCGGCAACGTGAAAGCGGGCGGCGCGCCTAGTCCGGCATCGGATCGAGAGCCGCCTGCGCCTTCTTTGCGAGGCCGGAACGGACGATGGCGTAAGAGGCCCGCAGCCGGTGGGCAAGTTCGTCCCCGGGGGTGCCGTCCGGCAGATAGACCCAGGAACGATGGAAATAGGGTGCCTTTTCCCCCACGCCCGCGTCGATCAACATCTGCGCCGTCTCGACGCCGTCGGTCTTGACCGAGACGCCGGTCTGGACCGCACCGATGCAGGCGAACAACTTGCCGCCGACTTTCCAAGCGTCGTGGCCGCCGCCCCAGGGATCGGAGACCACGGCGCCGGGGAAGGTGGCGCAGATCCGGTTGACGTCGGCGCGGCTCATGCGCTCAGGTTGCCACGGCGGCGGCGCGGAGGGCAAGCATGGCGGATCGGGTGGCGCTCTTGCGCGGGGTCAACGTCGGCGGGGTCCGGCTGGCCATGGCGGACCTGCGGTCGCTGGCCGACCGACTGGGGTGGCGCGGGGGGACGACCTATATCGCGACCGGCAACCTCATGTTCGCGGCCGAAGGCGCGCCCGAGCGACTGGCCGCCGACCTCGAGGCGGCGATGGCGGCCGCGTGGACGGACAGCGTCCCGGTCCTCGTGCTGTCCGGCGCGGATCTGGCGGCGGCGCTGGCGTCCTGTCCGGTGCCGGATGCACCGGGCAACCATCTGCACGGTATCTTCTGTTGGTCGGCGCCCCGGATCGACGCGGACGCCTACGCCAGTCTGCGCCTGCCGTCCGAGACGATCGTCGTGCGGGGTCGGACGGTCTGGCTTCATGCGCCGGAGGGTGTCGGGCGGTCCGCGCTGGCCAATGGCCTCGGGCGGGTGATCCGCGGCACGCAGTGGACCTCGCGCAACCTCAATACCATCCGGGCGCTTGTGGACCGTCTGGACTGCGAAGCGGACCTCTGCTATGGGAAAACGATGAAGAACGCGTGCACCCGCATTTGCTGCATTTGCCCCTGCTGACCTCCGTCGCGGGCCGTCTCTTCACACCCCCTTCCATCCGGTGAGATCAGCCAGCGCCCGCGCGGGACAGCTTTGCCAATCGGATCGAGACCTGCAATGACCGACCTCCGCCTCTACAACACCCGCACCCGCCGCAAGGAGGCGTTCGAGCCGCGGGTGCCGGGCCGCGTCGGCCTCTATCTCTGCGGCCCGACGGTCTATGATCGCGCCCACCTCGGGAACGCGCGCAACGTGATCCTGTTCGACGTGCTGGTGCGGCTGCTGCGCCATGAATACGGCGCCGACGCCGTGACCTACGTGCGAAACGTCACCGACGTCGACGACAAGATCAACGCCCGCGCCGCCGAGACGGGACGCTCCATCCGCGACATCACCGACGAGACGCTCGGCTGGTATCACGCGGACATGGCCGCCTTGGGCAATCTGCCGCCCGACCACGAGCCGCGCGCGACCGAGTGGATCGCGCAGATGGTGGCGATGATCGAGGCGCTGATCGCGGGCGGGCATGCCTATGAGGCCGAGGGGCATGTCCTTTTCGCGGTCGACAGCTACGATGACTATGGCGCGCTCTCGGGCCGCAGCCTCGACGACATGATCGCGGGCGCACGGGTCGAGGTGGCGCCCTACAAGCGCGATCCGATGGATTTCGTGATGTGGAAGCCGTCGGATGCGGCGACGCCGGGCTGGGACAGCCCTTGGGGGCGGGGTCGACCGGGCTGGCATATCGAGTGCTCGGCGATGGCCAAGGGCCTGCTCGGCGAGGAGTTCGACATCCATGGCGGCGGCAACGACCTGATGTTTCCGCACCACGAGAACGAACTGGCGCAATCGGCCTGCGCCAACGCGCACGGCGGTTTCGCCAACGTCTGGCTGCACAACGAGATGCTGCTCGTCGACGGGCGCAAGATGTCGAAGAGCCTCGGCAACTTCTTTACCGTCCGCGATCTGCTGGATCGGGGTGTGCCGGGCAACGTGATCCGTTTCGTCATGCTTGGCACCTACTATGGCAAGCCGATGGACTGGACCGAGGCGCGGCGCGCCGAGGCGCAGACGACGCTCGACGGCTGGCGCAAGGTGCTGGCGGATCACGGGATGACCGCCGATCTGATCGCGCGGCTGAAGGCGGCGGGCGACTGGACGCCGGACGGGGAGTTCCTCGACACGCTCGCCAACGATATCAACACGCCGGGTGCGATCGCCCGGATGCACATGCTGGCGCGCGGACGCGACGCGAAGGCGCTGATCCCGCTCGCGGCGGCGATGGAGATGCTGGGGCTGGCCGACGACTGGACGGCGGTGCTGTCGCGGGGCGAGGCGTTGCCCGACGCGGCGCTGCGCGATCTGGTGGACCGTGCGCTGGCGGCGCGGGCCATGGCGCGCGCGGGCAGGGACTGGGCCGAGGCCGACCGGATCCGCGACCTGCTGGCCACAGCGGGCGTCAAGGTCAGCGACGTGGGCCGCGAGGCGACGTGGTCGCTCGATCCGGGCGCCACGGACGCGGACCGGGTGGCGGCGACGCTGGCGGAATTCGGAGAACCGGCATGAAAGAACGCCTCACCCTCTATGACACGACGCTGCGCGACGGCCAGCAGACGCAGGGCGTGCAGTTCTCGACCGTGGAGAAGGTGCGGATCGCGGGGGCCCTCGACATGCTGGGGATCGACCAGATCGAGGGCGGCTGGCCGGGCGCGAACCCGACTGACAGCGCGTTCTTCGAGACGGTGCCGCAGACGCGGGCGACGATGACGGCGTTCGGGATGACAAAGCGGTCGGGGCGGTCGGCCGGGAACGACGATGTGCTGGCGGCGGTCCTCAATGCGGGGACGCCCGCGGTCTGCCTCGTGGGCAAGAGCCATGAGTATCACGTGACCAAGGCGCTGGGGATTTCGCTCGACGAGAACCTCGACAACATCGCGGCCTCGTTCGCGCATGTCGTGGCACAGGGGCGCGAGGCATTGTTCGATGCCGAGCATTTCTTCGACGGCTACAAGGCCAATCCGGACTACGCCCTTTCCGCGCTGCATGCCGCCCTCGACGCGGGCGCGCGCTGGGCGGTGCTGTGCGACACCAACGGCGGCACCTTGCCCGAAGAGGTCGGGCGGATCGTGGGCGAGGTGATCGCGGCGGGCGTGCCGGGCGACCGCCTCGGCATCCACACCCATGACGACACCGGCAACGCCGTCGCCAATACGCTTGCGGCGGTTCTGTCGGGCGCGCGGCAGGTGCAGGGCACGCTCAACGGCCTTGGCGAGCGCTGCGGCAATGCCAACCTGACGACGCTGATCCCGACGCTGCTCCTCAAGGAACCGTTCGCCAGCCGGTTCGAGACCGGCGTCACGCGCGACAGCCTGAAGGGCCTGCGCAAGATCAGCCGGATGCTGGACGACATCCTCAACCGCCTGCCTGCGAAACAGGCGCCCTATGTCGGGGCGAGTGCCTTTGCCCACAAGGCCGGTCTGCACGCGAGCGCCATCGCCAAGGATCCGAGCACCTACGAGCATGTGGACCCCTCGATGGTCGGCAACGCCCGCATCGTGCCGATGTCCAATCAGGCGGGACAGGCCAACCTGCGCGAGCGGCTGGTCGGCATGGGCCTCGACGTCGCCCGCGACGATCCCGCGCTGCCGCGCATCCTCGACCGGATCAAGGCGCGCGAGGCGCTGGGCTATTCCTACGACACCGCGCAGGCGAGCTTCGAGCTGCTGGCGCGGCGCGAACTCGGGCTGTTGCCGGCGTTCTTCGAGGTCAAACGCTACCGCGTCACGGTCGAGCGGCGCCGCAACAAGCGCGGCGAGATGGTGTCGCTGTCCGAGGCGGTGGTGGTGGTGAAGATTGGCGAGGAGCGTGTCCTGTCGGTCAGCGAGAGCATGGGCGAGGACGGGGCCGATCAGGGACCGGTCAACGCGTTGAGCCGGGCACTGGCCAAGGATCTCGGGCCCTATCAGGCGATCATCGACGACCTGCGGCTCGTCGATTTCAAGGTGCGGATCACCGACGGCGGCACCGAGGCCGTCACCCGCGTCATCATCGACAGCGAGGACGGGCAGGGGCGGCAGTGGTCGACGGTCGGCGTGTCGGCCAATATCGTCGACGCCTCGTTCGACGCGCTACAGGACGCGATCGTGTGGAAACTGGTGCGCGACGGGGCCATTGCGGCCTGATCCTTCGGGCGGGGCCGGGGCCGGGCGACAGCGAACCGAACTGCCGGGCGTGTTCCCGCCGGTAGGGATTCGCTGACTTCCACCATGAGGACAATATGCCGACGGTTTCTCAGGTCTCCCGGGATTACGGGACCATGTGAAAGGTATTCGCAATGACCCAGAGCTTGCCCCTCCCGCCCCCCATGCGGCGTCGCATCGTGGCGTTCGCCACCCTTTTGATGCTTTCGGCCTGTGCCGAACTCGGGCCGAACCCCGACTTCCTGATACCGGTCCCGACCTTCCCGCCCGCGCGTGCGCCGGACGTCCGGACAATAACGGAAGGCACGCCCTACGTGGCATTTGGCGGCGAGGCCTTTGGTCCGCGCCTCGAAACGCGGGTTTACGCAGGCGACGTCGCCTATAGCGAAAGCGAGAATCCGATTAGCTTGGCGGGACCCCGCCGCCTCCCGGACCAAGGCTATTGGCGGGTGCAGGACGGCACCTTCGAGCGCCTGCGTGCGGCGGTCGCCGCCGAGAACGACGTGGGCCTGCTCGAGGACAATGGCACCGAGGGGTGCGGCGGCGCAGTCCATTCCTCGTTCAATTTCGCCTTCGTCGCGCCGGAAGGGCAGGCCAGCGTCGGATATCTCGACGATGCCGCCGCGAACGGGACGGTGTTTGGCGTCACCACCATCTGCCGCGACGAGGGTGCGTCCCGACCGACCCGCGCCGCGATGGCCTATGAGCGGATCCTCGGGACTGCGGACACCATGCTCGGCGTGATGTTCGACTGAGCGCTGCGCCGGACGCCCGATGGAAGCAGCAATCGGCGCGGTCCGTGACGGACGCTTGCCACCGTCGGCCCGGCACGTCAGGGGGGCGATGAACCGTGATATCGCCCCTCCCCCCCGGCTCGCGCGCCACAGGACGCGATCGCGTGGAAACTGGTGCGCGACGGGGCCAGAGCGACCTGATCCTTCGGGCGGGTTCGAGGTCGCGTCCGCAAAGCGTCTGGTCAGGCGTTTCCCCGCCAGTCCGGTTTTGCTGACTTGCCCGGTGACGGCCCTTTGCCGACTGTCACTCTCGCGGCTCGGGAGTGCGGGCCCTCGCGAAAGGTATTTGCCATGATCCGGTGCTCGTTCCTCCCGTCCTCTGCCCGGCGCTTCGTCGCCGCTCTCGCCGCCGGTCTGACGCTGGCGGCCTGTGTCGAACCCGTACCGAACCCCGATTTCCTCGTGCCCGTCACGGCCTTCCCGCCTTCACGCGAACCGGACGTCAGGTCGATACCGGAGACGACGCCCTACGTCGCCTTTGGCGGAGAGGGCCTTGATTCGCGCTTTGAAACGCGGGTCTATGCCGGCGACTTTGCCTACAGCGACAGCCTGAGCATGCACAGCTTCACCGAGCCCCGCCGCCTCCCGGACGAAGGCTACTGGCGGGTGCAGGACGGCACCTTCGAGCGCCTGCGCGCGGCGGTCGTCGCCGAGAACGACGTGGGCCTGCTCGAGGACAATGGCACCGAGGGGTGCGGTATGTCGCGCAATTCCTCGGTCAGATACGCCTTCGTCGTGCCGGGAGGGCAGGCCAGCATCGGCTCTCTGGATGATGCCGCCGCAAACGGGACGATCTTTGGTGTTACCACCCTCTGCTACGACGATCATGCGGTCGGACCGACCCGCGCCACGATGGCCTATGAGCGGATCCTCGGGACCGCGGACACCATGCTCGGCGTGATGTTCGACTGAGCGCTGCGCCGGGCGCCCGATGGAACCGGCAATCGGCGCGGTCCGTGACGGACGCTTGCCAACGTCGGCCCGGCACGTCAGGGGGAGGCGATGGACCGCGACATCGCCCCTCCCCCCGGCTGGACCGACTGCGCCCGCATCGTCGAGCGGGGCGACCCGGACCGCTTTGCCGCCCTGATGGCAGCACCCCTCGGCCTGCGGGTCCGGCTCTTTCCCCTCTATGCCCTCAACGTCGAGGTAGCGCGCGCGCCTTGGGTCACGCAGGAGACGGGCATCGCCGAGATCCGCCTGCAATGGTGGCGCGATGCAGTGGCCGGGATCGGCGCGACCGGACCGGTGCGGGCGCATGAGGTGGTGGCGCCGCTGGCCGTAGTGGTGCGCGGCGCGGGCCTGCCCCCCGGCCTGCTCGATGCGATGATCGCGGCACGGCGCTGGGACATCTACGACGAGGGGTTCGCGGATGCGGTGCGCTTCGAGGCCCATATCGGTGCCGTCTCGGGCCATCTGATGTGGGCTGCCGCACGGATTGCGGGGGCGCCCGATACGCTCGAGCGGTCGGTGCGCGAGGTGGCCCATGCCTCCGGCGTCGCGAACTGGCTTCTGGCGATCCCGGACCTCGAGGCGCGGGGCCGCAGACCGCTCGTTGACGGGCGGCCCGGGGCGGTGGCGGATTTGGCGCGTCAGGCGCGGCGGCGTCTGAGGGCCGCACGGCGCGTCGATTTCGGCCCCGCGGTTCCGGTGCTGCGCACGGCCTGGCGCGCGGACGGGATCCTGCGGCGCGCGGCGGCGGATCCGGGGCGCGTCGCGGCAGGCACCCTCGGCGGGGCCGAGATCGCCCGGCGCACCGGCCTGATGTGGCGCACGATCCGGGGGACGTGGTAGCGGTCAGGCCAGCCGGTCGCGCCTGCCGCGTGCGAGCCAGATCAGCGCCGCCCCGGCCAGCGCGAGGAACGGCACCATCGCATAGTTCACCGCGTGCCAGCCCTCGACCGCCGTTCCGCCGGAACAATTCATCAGCCCGCCCGAGGCGAGCGAGGCAAAGGTGACGCAGCCGAAGACCATCATGTCGTTCAGGCCCTGTACCCGGCCCCGCTCGTGCGGTGCATGCGCCGAGGCGAGCAGCGTCGTGGCACCGATGAAGCCGAAGTTCCAGCCGATCCCGAGCAGGATCAGCGCCCCGAAGAAGTTGGTCAGGGTCATGCCCGACAGGGCCACGACCCCCGCCGCCGCGAGGATCGCGAGGCCCACGCCCATGATCCGCGTCACGCCGAAGCGGTTGATGAGGTGTCCGGTAAAGAACGACGGCGCGAACATCGCCACCACATGCGCCGAGACGATGTCGTTGGCGTCGTTCTTGGTGAACCCGCTGCCCATGACCGCAAGCGGCGTCGAGGTCATCACCAGGTTCATCAAGGCATAGCTCACCATCGCGCAGACGATGGCGACGAGGACGACCGGATCGCGCAGGAGTTCCGCACGGCTGCGCACCGGCAGCACCCCGGTCAGGGCGACGCCGCGGGTGCCGCGCGGCAGGTCGAGACCGACGAAGAGGAGCGAGCCCGCAAGGTTCAGCGCCACGATCGCGACGTAGGAGCCGAGGAAGGGGATCACGCTCCAGTCCTGCACCAGCTTGTTCAGTTGCGGCCCCATGACCGCCGACAGCAGGCCGCCGGCCATGACGTAGGAGATCGCCTTGGGCCGGAACGCCTCGGTCGCGGTGTCGGTCGCGGCAAAGCGGTAGAACCCCTGCGCCGACATGTAGACGCCCGAGAGATACGAGCCCGCGAGCAGGAGTCCGAACGAGCCCCAGAGCAAGCCGAGGGCGGCGATGGCGGCACCGAGCGCGCCGCAGAATGCGCCGATGACGAAGCCCGCGCGGCGCCCGTGCGTCTGCATGAAGGGCGACAGCCACGGCGCCGTGGTCATCGAGCCGAACACGATGAGCGAGATCGGCAGCGTCGCAAGGCAGGGATTGGGGGCGAGGGTGTTGCCGACGAGGCCGCCGATGACGAAGAGGATCGGCATCTGCGCCCCGAGGATCGCCTGCGCGCCGACGAGCACCGCGACGTTGCGCCGCGCGCGGGCGTCGTCCGGGGCGTCATCTGGTAGAGGGCGGGCCGTGCCGGTCATTCGCAAGCGGTAGACCCGTGCCGGATCGGTTGCAATGGGTCGGATGCGGTCGGCGGTCCGGCGGCGTTCAGGCCCGGTCGATCAGATGCGCGAACGATCCCGAGACGCGCCCGCATCTCAGGCCCATCGGCGTCAGCGCCGTGCCCTCGGCGTCCGTTGCCACGAAGAGGGGCTCGCCCGTGGCGCGCAAGGTGCTGCAATAGTGGAATTCGTGCCCGTTCCATCGGCCCGCGAAAGGGCCGTGACCGGCCGTCAGGATGCGGTAGCCGAGGTGCAGGCGCCGCGCTGCGAACGAGGTCTCCAGCGGCAGGAGGCCCGCCATCGGAACCCGTGCGCCGGTGGCGGTGGTCAGGTGATCGCCGAGAACCATGTAGCCTCCACATTCTCCATATATATTAGTATCGTCGGGATGCATTTTTAAGGCTTTGCATGAAGCTGGTCGACCGCGCCAATGTCTCGGCGTGGAGTTCCGGGTAGCCGCCCGGCAGATAGATGAGGTCGGCCTGCGGCGCAGGTTCATCGGCCAGCGGGGAGAACGGCAGCACTTCGGCCCCTGCCGCGCGCCAGTCGGCGAGCAGGTGCGGATAGGCGAAGGCGAAGGCGGCGTCCCGTGCGATGGCGATGCGTTGCGCCGGGGGCGCGGTGCGCGGATGGCGCCCGGCCCGGGGCAGATCCGCCCGCGCGGCCAGCTCGAGAAGGGCGTCGATGTCGAGGTGTGCGTCACAGAGGGCTGCGGCGCGGTCGAGAAAGGCGTCGAGATCGGGCCGTTCGTCCGCCTGCACGAGGCCGAGGTGGCGCGAGGGATGCGCGAGATCGGGTGCGCGGGGCAAGGCGCCCAGCACCGGCATGCCCGATGGTTCCAGGGCCCGCCGCAGCATCGCCGCGTGCCGGTCCGAGCCGACCTTGTTGAGGATTGCACCGGCGATGCGGACACGGCGGTCGTGCCCCGCGAACCCCGCGACCAGCGGCGCCACGGAGTGCGCCATCCGCGCGGCATCGACGATCAGGACGACAGGCAACGAGAGCTGCCGGGCCAGATCCGCCGTCGCCCCCCGGCCATCGGGCGGCGCGCCGTCGAAGAGACCCATCGCCCCCTCGACGACGAGCAGACCGGGGCCCGACGCCAGCGAGACGAGCCGGTCCGGCGTCATCGCCCAGGCGTCGAGGTTGACGCACGGCGCTCCGGATGCGGCCTCGTGGAACCTCGGGTCGATATAATCGGGGCCGGACTTCGCGGGCCGCGTGGTCACGCCCCGGTCGCGCAGCGCGCGCAGCAGGCCCAGCGTCACGGTCGTCTTGCCGCTGCCCGAGGCGGCGGCGGCGAGGATCAGGCCCGGCATGCAGGAGGACGGCACGAAGGAAGAGAGATGAGTATTTTCAGACTAAAGTAACATTGGATCACGCATCCCTCACGCACTGGCGGCGGCAGCGTCGCGGCCGAGCGGATCGAGGGCGCGGGGAGCGGCCCCGGCGGCCATCGACTGCCAGTCGAGCACCTGCCGCATCATGACCGCACGCCCGACGCAGATGATCGCGGGCGGCGCGAGGGTGCTCGCGGCGAGATCGGCCTCGAGGGTTCCGAGGGTCGTCTCGAGCACCTGCTGGCGCGGCGTGGTGGCGTCGGTGACGACGGCGACGGGTTCGGAGGGCGCGCGACCGGCGGCAAGGAGGGCGCCGGCGATCTGGGCCACGTGCTTCATCCCCATGTAGATGACGATGACCCGAGAGCCGCGCGAGATTGCGGCCCAGTCGAGTGACGACGGCGTGTTGCCGGACTGGTCGTGGCCGGTGACGAAGGTGACGGACTGGTTCACGTCGCGATGGGTGACGGGGATGCCCGCATAGGCGAGGCCGCCGATGCCTGCCGAGATGCCCGGGATGATCCGGATCGGGACGTCGTGCTGCACCAGCGTCTGCGCCTCCTCTCCGCCGCGCCCGAAGACGAAGGGATCGCCGCCCTTCAGGCGCAGGACGCGGCGGCCCTCGCGGGCGAGGGACACCAGCCGCAGCGAGATGTCGCGCTGCAAGGGCGAGGGTTTGCCGCCGCGCTTGCCGGCGTAGATGTGCTCGGCCTGCGGCGCCCAGGCGAGGCAATCCTCGCTCACCAGCGCGTCGTGCACGACGACGTCGGCCTGACGCAGCGCGTTCAGCGCGTGCAGCGTCAGCAGCCCCGGATCGCCCGGCCCGGCGCCGCAAAGCCAGACCCATCCGGGTTGGAAGGTCGGCCAGTCGTGGGCGGGTAGCATGTCCATTCCGTCGTTATGGCGTGGGATGCGACGCGGCGAAAGGGGCGGTAACGACCGGACCGGGTGGTTTCGCGGCATCGCCGGGCGCTGGTGGCGTTGCGCGCGACCGCCTATGATCGCGCGAGGACAGGGGGACGCGTGACCGAACTGCGACGAGGGTGGACGACGGGGGCCTGTGCGGCCGGCGCGCTGAAGGCGGCGCTGATGCGGCTGTGGGGCGGGGCGTTTCCGGCGACGGTCACGCTGGTGCTGCCGCGCGGCGAGGTGCCGGCGTTCGCGGTGATCGCGGTGGGTGCGGGGTCGGACTGGGCGGAGGCGGGGATCGTCAAGGATGCGGGCGACGATCCGGACGTGACGCATGGCGCGACGATCCGGGTGCACGTGACGCCGGGACCGGGGCCGGGGCTGCGGTTCCGGGCCGGCGAGGGCGTGGGCACGGTGACGCGGCCCGGCCTGCCGGTCGCGGTGGGAGAGCCTGCGATCAACCCGGTGCCGCGCGCGATGATGGACGAGGTGGCGGCCGCGATGGCCGCCGAGTTCGGGCGGGTGCCCGACCTCGACGTCACGGTCAGCGTGCCGGGCGGCGCGGCGATCGCCGAACGGACGTGGAACCCGCGTCTCGGGATCGTCGGTGGGCTCTCGATCCTCGGGACCACCGGCGTGGTGCGGCCGTTTTCCTGCGCCGCCTGGATAGCCTCGATCCATCGCGGCATCGACGTGGCGCGCGCCTCTGGGGTTGCACATGTGGCGGGGTGCACCGGGGCGACGAGCGAACGGATCGTGCAGGCCCTCCATGGCCTGCCCGATCACGCGATGCTCGACATGGGCGATTTCTTCGGCGGACTGGTGAAATATCTGGCGCGCCACCCGGTGCCTCGGCTGACGATCGGCGGCGGCATCGGCAAGATGGTGAAGCTGGCACAGGGGGCGGTGGACCTGCATTCAGGGCGCAGTCAGGTGGATTTCGAACGGTTGGCCGAGATGTGCGGCGACCCGCGGCTGGCGGCGGCGGCCACGGCGCTCGAGGCGCTGGAGTTCGGCGGGACGGCGATGGCGTCGGCGGTCGCCACGACGGCTTTGGAGCGGATCGGGGAGGCGCTGAAGGGGGCGCCGGTGGTCGTGGACGTGGTGGTGATCGACCGGGGCGGGCGGATCGTCGCCCGGGCAGGCGACGGCGATGGGTGAGAGGGAGGAGCCTCCGGCGGGGATATTTTCGGCCCGAAGAATATGGGGCGTCAGCGACGTGCCGGAGGCGCGGACGTGACGGTGCTGGTGCTGGCGGGGACCGGCGACGGGCGTGCACTGGCGGGGGCGCTGGTCGCATGCGGGGTCGATGTGCTCTCGTCGCTGGCGGGCGCGGTGCGGGCGCCGATGCTGCCGCCGGGTCGCGTCCGGGTCGGCGGCTTTGGCGGCGCGGCGGGGTTTCGCGCGGTGCTGGCGGCGGAGGGGGTGCGGCTCATCGTGGATGCGACGCATCCGTTCGCGGCGGCGATCACGGGGCGGACGCGGGCGATCGCGGCGGCGGACGCGGTGCCGTGTCTGCGGCTCGAGCGGCCGGCGTGGGTCGCCGGGGCGGGGGATCGGTGGACCGAGATCGGGGACGCGGCAGAGGCGGCGGCGCATGCGGTGCCGGGGAGCACCGTGTTTCTGGCGACCGGGCGGCGGGGAGCGGCGGAATTCGCGGGACTGGGCGACTGCCGCGTGCTGTTGCGGGTGGTCGATCCGCCGGAGGAGCCATTTCCGTTTGCGCGGGGGGGCTATGTGATCGGGCGGCCGCCGTTTTCGGTCGAGAGCGAGGTGGCCCTCTTTCGCACGGAGACTGTGGACATGCTCGTGGTCAAGAATGCGGGCGGGGCGCTGGCCGCGCCGAAACTGGCGGCGGCGCGGACGCTGGGGCTGCCGGTGCTGATGCTGCGGCGGCCGGCGTCCGCGGCGGGCGAGACGGTGACGACGGTGGCGGAGGCGGTCGACTGGGTGATGGCGCGGATCGGGCGCGATGATGGATGACGTCGGGCGGATCGTGACGTCGGATGCCTGTGTCGCCGAAGGGGCGGCGTGGCTGGCCGCGACCGACCCGGATATGGCGCGGATCCTGCCGGGGCTGCTGCCGCTTCCGCTGCGGTCGAAACCGCGGGGGTTTGCCGAACTCCTCTCGGCGATCGTCAGCCAGCAGGTCTCGACCGCCTCGGCGGCGGCGATCTGGGGGCGGGTTTCGGACGCGGGGATGGTGACGGCGCAGGCGGTGGCGGCGGCGTCGGAAGCGGAGTTGCGGGCGCTCGGCCTGTCGCGCCCCAAGGTGCGCTATGCCCACGCGCTGGCGGCGGCGGGGGTCGATTTTGCCGCATTGGAGGCGCTGCCAGATGCTGAGGTGATCGCCCTGCTCGTTGCGGTGCCGGGCATCGGGCCGTGGACGGCAGAGATCTATGCGATGTTCTCGCTCGGGCGGGCGGATGTGTTTGCGCCGGGCGATCTGGCCTTGCAGGAGGCGGTGCGGGATTTGTTGGGGATGGAGACGCGCCCGGCGGCGCGGGCACTGGCCGCGATCGCCGTTCGCTGGAGTCCGTGGCGGTCGGTCGCTGCGCGGGCGCTGTTTGCGCACTACCGCGTGGTCAAGGGACGCGAGGGGGGCAGGTGAGTGACGGCGCCGGGGCCGGGCCGAGGGTCTGAGTGGCGCGGATCCACGCGGGATCGGACGCGCGCGTAAAATTGGGCCCTCGCGTCCGTTCTGTCGGCATGGCGCCGGGCTACGCCGCCGCCAGCGCCTCGATGATGGGGCGGAAATCGGCACGGGTGAGCGACGCGCCGCCGACGAGGGCGCCGTCCACCTCTGCCACGGCAAAGATGTCGGCGGCGTTGGCGGCCTTGACCGACCCGCCGTAGAGCAGGCGGAAGGCGTCGCCGTCCGCGCCGAACCGCGCGGTGAGGACGGCGCGGAGGTGGGCGTGGGCCTCGCCGATCTGCCCGGGCGCGGCGGTTCGGCCGGTGCCGATCGCCCAGACGGGTTCGTAGGCCACGACGGTGGAGGCGCCGGTGGCGGCGTCGGGGACCGAGGCGGCCATCTGCTCCGACAGCACGTCGAGGGTCCGGCCCGCGTCGCGGTGGCCAAGGGTTTCGCCGACGCAGATCACCGGGATCAGGCCCGCGGTCAGGGCGGCCTCTGCCTTGGCGCGCACGAGGTCCGAGGTCTCGCCATGGTCGGCGCGGCGTTCGGAGTGGCCGAGGATGACGTAGGCCGCACCCGCGTCCGCCAGCATCACCGCCGAGAGGTCGCCGGTATGGGCCCCCGAGGCGGCGGTATGGCAGTCCTGAGCGCCGAGCAGCAGGCCGGTGCCGCGCGCCGCATAGCGCGCCTGTGCAAGCAGCGTCGCGGGCGGGCAGACCAGCACGTCGATGGCGGCATGGGCAAGGCCGTCGAGTTCGCTCAGCGTTGCGGCGACGCCGTTCATCTTCCAGTTACCCGCGGCAAGCTTGCGGCGCATCTTCGTCTCCTTTTGCTTGCCCCGGGGTGTAGCAACCGCGCGGGGGCATGGCCATGGGGTCAGAGGCAGGCGAGCGCGTCGCGGGCGAGGGCGCAGGCCGCGTCGGGATCGTCGAGGGCAGCGTCGGGCAGGCGCCAATAGGGCATCGACGCGGTCTTGCCGTTCTCGCGGGTATAGGTCCAGCGGGTCCAGCCCTCGGCGGTCATCCGGTCGGCCATGGCGCCCGCGCCCTTCAGGAACAGGGTGCCATCGCTGTAGAGCAGGGCAAAGATGGTGCCGTCGCGGTAGAGGCAGAGGCCGCCCATCATCTTGCGCTGGGTCAGCGGGCCGAGATCCTCGAAGAGTTCGCGCGCGAAGGCGATCTCGGCCTCCGAGACGCTCACTTCAGGCTCGGGACCGCATCCGGCGCAGGCATCGACAGCGCATCGTCGAACTTGATCGATTCGCCGCAGCCGCAGGCCTCGGTGACGTTGGGGTTGCGGAACCTGAATTCCGAGTGCAGCAGCGTCGTCTCGTAGTCGATCTCGGTGCCGAAAAGGAACATCTGCGCCATCGGCGCGATCATCACGCGGGCGCCCTCCTGCTCGACGATCTCGTCGTGCGGGTTCACCTCGGTCACATAGTCCATGGTGTATTCCATGCCCGCGCAGCCGCCCTTCTTGACGCCGATCCGCAGGCCCTGATGCGCGTCGCGCGCCATCAGGCGGGCGATCTGGCGGGCGGCGGCGGGTGTCATGGTCACGGCCTGCTTGCCGGGGATGCCGAACATGGGCGTTTTCCTCGTCTCGTTCCCTGCAAACATAGGCGGTCGCGCAGCCTCTCTCAAGAGGCGGGGATCAGAGGAAGAGGCCGGTCGGTTCGCGGTGATGGCCTGGAAAGATGCCGGTGGTATCGGTCAGCCCCATGTGGCCGACGAGGATATCGGCGAGGACGTGGCGGTAATCGGTCGTCACGGCGAGGTCGGCGCCCTCCTCGAGCACGTCGTTGGCAAGGCCCGGCCAGTCGCCCAGCAACTGCCCGCCGCGCGCCTGAGGCCCGAGGATCAGCATTGCGCTGCCGCGTCCGTGGTCGGTGCCGCCCGATGTGTTCGACCGCAGGCGGCGCCCGAATTCGGACTGCACCACCACCGATACGTCCTGTTGCAGCGGCCCGAGGTCGCGCCAGAACGCCATCAGCGCGCGCGACAGGCCCCAGACGAGGCCCGCGAAATCGCCCTGCTGATTGGCGTGGGTATCCCAGCCGCCGTAGTCCACGGTCGCGATCCGCAGGCCGAGACCGGACTTCAGGGCCTGCGCCACGGTCATCAGTGATTGCGACAGATAGGTATCCTCGGGGTAGGGCACATCGGGGCGATAGTCGCCCGCGCCGACGCCGGTGGGCAGGCTCTGCAACATCTCCGACAGGGCGAGCATGTCCTGCACCGTCGCCCCCAGCGTCGCGTGGTTGCCAAAGCCGCCCGCGAGGCGGGCGCGCAGCGCGGGGGCGAGGTCGTTGCCGGCGGCGAGGATCAGCTCGGACAGGTCGGGCGCCACGGCCGCACGGCTGCCCCGCAGGCTGCCCGGCATGGCGGTGCCGGTGGCGAGTGCCGGCAGCGGCCCCGTGGCACCCAGTTGCGCCAGCGTCCGCGACAGCCAGCCGCCGCCGTCCGCCTGTGCCGACGCCTGCTCGATCCGCGCCTCGGCGTCGAAATGCGAGCGGGTGGCCTCCATCAGGCCGGTGGCGTGGACGACGGACAGATCGCCTGCGTGAAACAACGTGGCCAGATCCTGCGCCTCGCGCGGCAGGCGGAAATCGACGTCGGCCAGCGCGTCGGCGCGCAGCGGCAGGCCCTGTCCGTCCTCCTTGCGGGTCACGCGCAGCGCGGCGGGGCGGGCGGCAATATAGGCCGGATCGCCGGTGGGACTGACGAGGTTGAGGGCGTCGGCACCGCCGCGCAGGAAGATGACGACGAGGGCGGGATCAGCCATGGCGCAGGGCTTTCGGAGATGAGGAGCGGGTCATCGCGACATGAACTCCGGCGTCAGGGCCGCAAAGGCCACGGCGAGGGCCGACAGGTCGTGCTGTTCGCCTTCGCCGCCATCGAGGGCGGTGCCCTCGGACACATCGAGGGCGCCGAGAAGTTCGGGCAGCACATCGTCGGCGCCGCTCAGGCGGGCCGACCAATAGCGGGTGAGGTCGCCCACGGTCGGGGCGCCGGGGGCGGCGAGCCGCGACGTCGTGGCGCCGAACCAGTCGTCGTGGGCATAGAGTGCGATTTCGGTCAGCCGCAGCAGATAGGTGCCCGAGGTCCAGGCCGCGGCCGTATCGGGATGCCCGTTCGGGGGCGGAAACGTGTGCTGCTCCCAGCCGGCGCGCGCCAGTTGCCAGTGAAAGCCGTTCTCGGGCGATGCGACCTTGGCGCCGGTCGCGCGGTAGAGGGCGGCGAGGAACTCGAAGGGGCGGCGCAGTTTTGTCGGCGGTGCCGCGAAATCGGGGTGGGCGGTCAGCGTGCGCAGGATCTGCGCGATCTGGTCGGGGCTGTCGATGTGGGCGGCCCAGGTCTGCGTCATCGCCTCGACCAGCGTGTCCGAAGGCGCATCGCTCAGCAGGCGCCGTGCGATCTTGGTGCAGATGTGCCGCGCGGTGCCGGGGTGCGCCGCGAGCATCGCCAGCACCTCGTCGCCATCCGCCATCGGCGCGCGGTTCGGCGCCATCTCGCGCCCGAGGATGCGCTTCTGATAGGGGTCGTGCCAGCTTTCCTCGTAGTGGAAGGCCCCCGACATCGGCGCCTCCCGCCCCTCGGCGAGCCAGCGGCCATCGCCCAACGTCCAGCCGGTAAAGGCGCGCGCGACCTCGTAGACGTCCTCGTCGATATAGCCGGTCGCGAGGCCGCCCTCGGTCGGCACCTGCGCCCAGCGGTCATAGAGGTGATTGACGTAGTTGCCCGCGCCCAGCGTGTGCAGTTCCAGCAGTTCGCGCCCGTAATTTTCGTTGGCGGGCGAGGCGCGGCTCTCGTCGTTGTTGAGATAGACCAGCATCGCGGGCGAGCGGGCGACGGCGCCGAGCATCTCGCGCGCGTTGCCGAGCGCATGGGCGCGCAGGGTCGCGTCGTAGCTGGGAAAGAAGATCGCGGTGTATTCGTTCTTCATCGAATGGACGTTGAAGTGGTCGTGCCAGAACTGCGTCATCACCTCGCGCAGTTGTGCGGGGGCATGGACCGCACGCGGCAGCGAGGCGGCGATGACCTCGTTGGCGGGGCGGACGCGCTCCTCCCAGGCCTGCGCGCGGGTCCAGTCGACGAGCGGCAGGAGTGTGGCGGGATCGGCATGCAGCGTCGCTAGGGGGCGCATCTCGTCAAGAGCGGTCCACGAGCCCACGTCGTCGCTGTCGTCTGGATACTGGATGCGCAGCATCAGTTTGGAAATCTGGTCCTCGAAACGCTCATCGAAGGCGGGCAGGGCCAGTTGCGCCTCGAGCCAGCCCTCGGGTCCGAGGTCGTCAAAGGCGGCGCGGGCCGCAGGCGTCGCGCCGAAGGTCAGGCGGTTCAGCCAGAGGTCGGCGGAATCGGACGACCCCGGCACGGCCTGCGCCCGCAGGCGCGTCGCCAGAAGTGTTGCGAGGGCAGAGGCGGTAAAGGCGCGACGGGTCAGCATCGGAGGGCCGGACAAGGAAGAGTCGCGCGCAAAATTAGCACGTCTTTGATAAAGGGTGTGTGTCTGTTTGGCGTTACCGCGCGACGGGCGGCGGAAACCGGCCGCCGGGGCGCGCTACATGAACCCGAGTTCGAGGCGCGCCTCGTCGGACATCATGTCCATGCCCCACTGCGGCTCCCAGACCAGATCGACGTCGACCTGCTTGACGCCCGCCAGCGGCTCGACGGCACTGGCGACCCAGCCGGGCATTTCGCCCGCGACGGGACAGCCGGGCGCGGTCAGCGACATCTTGATCGCCACCGCGTTCTCGGCGTCGATGGCGATCGTGTAGACGAGGCCGAGGTCATAGATATTGACGGGGATTTCGGGATCGTAGACCGACTTGCACGCCTCGACGACGGCCTCGTAGAGCGGATGCTCGGTCGAGGACGGCGCGATCAGCGGTGTCCCCTCGAGGGGGGCGTCTGACGGCGGGGTCGCCATGTCGTTGCTCATGTCGTCGGGCCCTTCGCGGTTCGGTCGGCAAATCCTGAGTGAAGATATAGGGATTGCGTCACGGGGCGTAAAGGGCGCGTCAGAGGAGGGCATCGACGGTCTCGGGCGGGCGGCACAGGCGGATGCCCCTCGGCGAGACGACGAGGGGCCGGTTCACGAGGATCGGGTGTTCCAGCATCGCGGCGAGGAGGTCGCCGTCCCCGATGTCGTCGCGCAGGAGGTCCATCGCCTCGGCCAGATCGTGGGTGCGCCGCAGCGCCATCTGCGGCGTCAGGGCGGCGCCGGCGAACAGTCCCTGCAACTGCGCCAGCGTCCAGCCGGCGGCCTGATAGTCGATCAAGACCGGCACGTGCCCCGCCGCCTCGATCCGGGCGAGCACGGCGCGCGAGGTGCCGCAATCGGGGTTGTGGTGGATGACGACGGTAAAGGGGGCGGTCTCGGACTCGGTATCGGTCATGGGGTCTCCTTGTGTGACGCGAACAGCCAGCGCGCGAGGATCGTTGCCAGCGCCGCGCCGACGAGCTGGGCGGCGACGAACCCCGGCAGGTCCGCGGGACGGATGCCCGAAAACGTGTCGCTCAGGCTGCGCGCGATGGCGACGGCCGGGTTGGCAAAGGATGTGGACGCTGTGAACCAGTAGGCGGCGGTGATGTAAAGGCCGACGAGGACCGGCAACGCCTCGGGGCGCGCCCGCAGCCCGCCCCATATCGTCAGGAGGAGGCCGAAGGTCGCGACCCCTTCGGAAAACCACTGCGACGGCCCGGTCCGCACCTTGCCCGACATCTGCAAAAGTTCCTGCGCGAACATGCCGTGAGCGACGAGCGTGCCGACAGCACCGCCCGCGACCTGTGCCGCGACATAGGCGAGGGCCAGCGTGCCGGGCAGCGCGCCGGTCGCCCAGAACGACAGGCTGACCGCCGGATTGAACTGCGCGCCCGAGAGCGGGGCGAAGACGGTGATGAGGACCACCAGGATCGCGCCCGTGGCGATCGTATTGCCCAGCAGCGCCAGCGCCACGTCCTCGGTCAGCGTCTCGGCCATGATGCCCGACCCCACCACGGTGGCCACCAGCAGCGCCGTGCCAAGTGCCTCGGCCACGATCTTGCGGCCCCGATCGTCGGTCATCTCGAACTCCCCCGTTTTGCCCTCAACTGCAACGACTGCGTAACAGATTTGCGACGACGCGCCGCCGTCCCGGATTCACGTTGCCATACCAACTCTCGGGGGTGAGCGCGCAGCGCGAGGGGGCAGAAGGCCCCCTTCTTGCTTGCCTGCCTTCCCTTCCGGTCCCCAATTCGTCAGAACGCTGTCGATGCCGGAGGCCCGATGACACACTTCTCCTTCACTCTTGCCGCCCGCGACGGCGCCGCCCGGACCGGGGCGATCACCACCCCGCGCGGCACCATCCGCACGCCCGCCTTCATGCCCGTGGGCACGGCCGCGACGGTCAAGGCGATGATGCCCGAGAGCGTGGCGGAGACCGGCGCCGACATCCTGCTCGGCAACACCTACCACCTGATGCTGCGCCCCACCGCGGAACGGATCGACCGCCTCGGCGGTCTGCACCGCTTCATGAACTGGGACCGCCCGATCCTCACCGATTCGGGCGGGTTCCAGGTCATGTCGCTCGCGAGCCTGCGCAAGCTGACCGTGGAGGGCGTCACGTTCTCGAGCCATATCGACGGCAGCAAACACGTCCTTACGCCCGAACGCTCGATGGAGATCCAGCGGCTTCTCGGCTCCGACATCGTCATGTGCTTCGACGAATGCCCCGCCTTGCCTGCCACCGACGACGCCGTGGCCGCGTCCATGCGCCTCTCGATGCGCTGGGCGCAGCGCAGCCGGGACGCCTTCGGCGACCGGCCGGGCCACGCGCTCTTCGGCATCCAGCAGGGCGGGGTGAACGAGGCGCTGCGGGGGGAAAGTGCCGAAAAGTTGCGGCAGATCGGCTTTGACGGCTATGCCATCGGCGGGCTGGCGGTGGGCGAGGGGCAGGCGGCGATGTTCGGCGTCCTCGACTATGCGCCGGGGCAACTGCCCGGGGACAAGCCGCGCTACCTCATGGGCGTCGGCAAGCCTGACGATATCGTGGGCGCGGTCAAACGCGGCGTCGACATGATGGACTGCGTCCTGCCCTCGCGGTCGGGTCGCACGGGGCAGGCGTGGACGCGGCGCGGGCAGGTAAACCTCAAGAACGCGCGCCACGCCGACGACCCGCGCCCCCTCGACGAGTCCTGCACCTGTCCCACCTGCCGCAACTACTCCCGCGCCTACCTGCACCACGTCTTTCGGGCGGGCGAGATGATTTCGGGGATGCTTCTGACCTGGCACAATTTGCAGTATTATCAGGATCTGATGCAGGGGATGCGCGACGCCATCGCGGGCGGGCGGTTCGCCGCCTGGGAGGCGGATTTCCACGCCCGGCGCGCGCAGGGCGACATCGCCCCGCTCTAGGCTCCCGTCGTGCCGGGGAATTCCTGCTTGAGCCTCGGACGACCCTGACCGATGATCGACGGATTGTATCCGGAGATTTCATCATGAAGAGTGTTTACCCGACGATCCCGCAACTGACCCTCGCCGCTGTCCTCGCCGCTGTCCTCGCGGTCGCGGTGACACCCCTCGCCGCACAGGACCGACCATCCGATCCCGACGCCCCCCTGACCTTTCCCGAGGAAGAGAGCGGTGCGCTCGACTTCACGGAATCGGACACCGGCGCCCTTGAGTTCGACGAGGGCGAGGAGCGGGAGACCCAGGATATCGCCCCGTCCGATCGGGACCCCGATGCCCCCTACGGGCCCGAAGAAGGCGAGCGGATACTCCAGGCCGACGGTGACTGTGGCGCCTGGATCGACGCGCTCGAGCGCTATCAGGCCGGCCGCGCCATCTCCGGCAGGTTCAGCCGGACGCTGACCGACGTCACCGGCTACCGCTATGCCTTCGGGAGGGTGACGGTCGACTACGTAGATATCTACCGTCCCGTCGACGCGATCGAATGGTCGACCGTACCCTCCTCTTCGCAAATCGCCGGTCTCTGGCGCGGGTCGCTGGAGAATGTGGACGTCCTGCCCGTGCGGACCTTCGACAGTGGACACAGACAGGGGTTCGCCTTCGACATCCTGAGCGAGGTACCCTTTACCTACGACGGAAAGATCGAGGAGGCCGAGGTTCTGGTCGGCTGCAACCCGGGTCAGGGGCGGGTGCTGACCCATACCGACGACATCGACGGCGACGGCATCGGCGAAAGTGTCGAGGTGCTGGTCCTGCCCATGGATCAGGACTCGATGGCCGCCTTCGAGCGTCAGATCATCGACCTCGAGACACACGCCTTCGTCGTCGACAGCGTCTATTTGCTCGAGCGGATCGCCCCGGCGGACGACTGAGCTTCGGCAAGGGAGGGGTGCGGCGGGACCGTGCCCTTGTCGCTTGAACTTTTCGAGGCCGCATCCCAAGTTAGGCCGACGCCAAGGAGCGTGCCCCATGGTTGCCGCGATGCGGGGCCGGGTCACGCTGCCGCAACAACAAGGATACCCTGCATGCTTCCCCCCCTCGCCGCGAGCTACCCTGTCCTGCCGCTGCGCGACATCGTCGTGTTTCCGCACATGATCGTGCCGCTGTTCGTCGGCCGCGAGAAATCGGTCCGCGCCCTCGAAGAGGTGATGTCGGACGACAAGCAGATCCTTTTGTCGAGCCAGATCGACCCGACCGTGGACGATCCCGACGCAAAGGGTATCTACAAGGCCGGCGTGCTGGCCAACGTCCTGCAACTCCTGAAACTTCCCGATGGCACGGTGAAGGTGCTGGTCGAGGGCAAGGCCCGCGTGCGGATCTGCGAATACATCGAGAACGAGCGCTTCTTCGAGGCGCGGGCCGAATATCTGACCGAGATGCCGGGCGACAGCCAGGTCGTCGACGCGCTGGTCGGCACCGTCGCGCAGGAATTCGAGCGCTATTCCAAGATCCGCAAGAACATCCCCGAAGAGGCATTGGGCGCCGTGACCGAGGCGACCGAACCCGCGAAACTCGCCGATCTCGTCGCGGGGCACCTCGGCGTGGACGTGAAGCTCAAGCAGGAGCTCCTCGAGACGCTGATCGTCGCCGAGCGGCTGGAGAAGGTCTATGGCCACATGCAGGGCGAAATGTCCGTGTTGCAGGTGGAAAAGAAGATCAAGACCCGCGTGAAGTCCCAGATGGAGCGGACGCAGCGCGAATATTACCTCAACGAACAGATGAAGGCGATCCAGAAGGAACTCGGCGATGGCGAGGACGGCCAGAACGAGGTGATGGACCTCGAGCGGCGCATCGGCGAGACCAAGCTTTCGAAGGAGGCCCGCGAAAAGGCGGATGCCGAGCTGAAGAAGCTCAAGTCGATGTCGCCGATGTCGGCGGAGGCGACGGTGGTGCGCAACTACCTCGACTGGATGCTGGCGGTGCCATGGGGCGTGAAGTCGCGCACCAAGAAGGATTTGGTGCTGGCGCAGAAGGTGCTGGACGACGACCACCACGGTCTGGAAAAGGTCAAGGAGCGGATCGTCGAATATCTGGCGGTGCAGCAGCGCTCGGCCAAGCTGAAGGGGCCGATCATGTGCCTCGTCGGTCCGCCGGGCGTCGGCAAGACGTCGCTTGGCAAATCGGTCGCCAAGGCCACGGGGCGCGAATTCATCCGCATCTCGCTCGGCGGTGTGCGCGACGAGAGCGAGATCCGCGGCCACCGGCGCACCTATATCGGCTCGATGCCGGGCAAGATCATCCAGGCGCTGAAGAAGGCCAAGACGACCAATCCGCTGATCCTTCTGGATGAAATCGACAAGATGGGACAGGATTTCCGCGGCGACCCGGCGTCCGCCATGCTCGAGGTGCTCGATCCCGAACAGAACTCGACCTTCGTCGACCATTACCTCGAGGTGGAATACGACCTGTCGAACGTCATGTTCCTGACCACGGCCAACAGCTACAACATGCCGGGCCCGCTGCTCGACCGGATGGAGATCATCCCGCTTGCGGGCTATACCGAGGACGAAAAGCGCGAGATCGCGCGTGCGCACCTGCTGCCCAAGGTGATGAAGAACCACGGGCTGAAACCCAAGGAGTTCAGCGTCGACGACGCGGCCCTCACCGATATCGCGCGGTATTACACCCGCGAGGCCGGGGTCCGGAATTTCGAGCGGGAACTGGCTAAGATCGCCCGCAAGGCGGTCACGAAACTGGTCCGCAAGGAATACGAGAGCCTGGAGATCACGCCGGCCAACCTCGGCGACTACCTCGGGGTGCGCAAGCATCGCTATGGCCTTGCCGAGAAAGACGACCAGATCGGCGTGGTGACGGGCCTCGCCTGGACGAGCGTGGGCGGCGAGTTGCTGTCGATCGAGGCGCTCAAGCTGCCGGGCAAGGGCCGGATGAAGACGACGGGGAAACTCGGCGACGTTATGAAGGAGAGCATCGACGCGGCGTCGAGCTATGTCCGCTCGATCTCGCCCAGCATCGGGGTGAAACCGCCGGTGTTCGACAAGATCGACATCCACGTGCACGTGCCGGACGGGGCGACGCCGAAGGACGGGCCGTCGGCGGGCCTCGCCATGGTGACGTCCATCGTCTCGGTGCTGACGCAGATCCCCGTGCGGCGCGACATCGCCATGACCGGCGAGGTGAGCCTGCGCGGCAATGCGATGCCGATCGGGGGGCTCAAGGAAAAGCTGCTCGCCGCGCTGCGCGGCGGCATCACCACGGTGCTGATCCCGGAGGAGAACGAAAAGGATCTGGCCGAAATCCCCGACAACGTGAAGCAGGGCCTGACGATCATCCCCGTCACCCATGTCGGCGAGGTGTTGCGACTGGCCCTGACCCGCGCGCCCGAGCCGGTCGAATGGGACGAGGCCGCCGAAGAGGCCGCCCTTGCCGCCAAGGCGACCGGCAGCGAAGGGGCGACGGCGCATTAGCCTTGTGCCGTATCGTGCCGATCACACGGAAGGGGCGCCCCATGCGGGCGCCCCTTTTTTTCAGGGACCACGGGCCGCAGTTTCAGTCGACGGCGCGCATCTCGAGGCCGAGCATGCCGTAGTCGACCTGATAGTACCCCAGAGGACCAACCACTACCGCCTGCGGCTGCACGGCGAGCACGTCCTGCGCCATCACGCCCTGCCAGACCTGCGTCTGTCCGATATATCTGAACCGGTACAAGGGCAGGCCGTTCGCGGCGGTGCCGATCTGGACGATATCTGTCTTCAGACGCGAATCGGAGAGGGTGGCGCCACCGCCATCGCCCCCGTCTTCGCCGTCCGACCCACCCTGCGTCGCGACCGCGATGAGCGCGATGGCGATTGCCGCCGGCACGACCCAGCCCGGCAAGGATCCGGCCGTCTCGGTCGGCACGACGATGATCTGTTCGGGTTCGATGACCTCTGCGGCAAAACCGCCGGCGAAGGATTGCGACGCCGCGAGGCAGAGAGCGGCAGCGGATGTGACGAATTTCATGACAAATCGACCTTTCAAAAATAAAAATGTGCCCCAATCTGCGGCAACGGACGGAAATCTGTCAAGTATGGTATCGCGGAGGTCGCCCGACGCCTCTCAGCGTGTATCGCCGGCCGTCGTGCTGTCCGACGACACGGCCAGCAGGACCAGCATGATCGTCGCGGGCAGCAGAGGCCCGGCAAGTTGGGCAACCACGTCGGAGGGCAGGACGATGTCGGGCGCATCGACGATGCGGACCTCGAACCCGCCGGCGCGCGCAGGCGACGTCAGGGCGCAAAGGACGATGCCCGCGAGGCCGATGGCAGACGAAAAGCCGCGCCCCGGGCCACGACGTCCAGACACGGGGGACAAGAGGGTCACAGGCAATCTCCGGTCTATCTGCTTGTCCAGAGCCTCTCGTCGCTCCCGCGTCCTGTCAAGTGCCTGACCCCCACGGTCGGACGGGGTGTCGGTGCCGGGGATTGTCGCATGGTTGCCGCCAATCCGCTGGATAGTCGCCGACTGTCGCGCTAAACAGAGGAAACGCCCATTCTGAAAGGATGCATTATGGCCACCCGTTCCCCGAAGTCGGCCGACATGGTCGCGATCGACGACGTCGATGCCGACACGACTGTCGCCACGCCCGCATCCGCCGAGGGCGCCCGCGTCCAGCTCAAGCTGCGCGAACTGGTCGAGCGGGTGGTCGAGCGGACGGGCGCGCGCAAGAATGACGTGAAGTTGATCGCGGAAGCGACACTGGCCGTGTTGGGGGCCGCACTCGCGGATGGCGAGGATCTGAACCTGCCGCCGCTGGGCAAAGTGATGGTCAAGCGCGACGACGACAACGACAAGGCGCGCATCCTGACGGTCAAGGTGCGCCAGCCGAAGGCGGTCGTCATCGGCTCCGACCAGGACTGAACCGGGCGGGCGATCCGGGCCACCCCGGGGGTCTTGCACCGACCGACGCGCCGCGTTAGACGACGCGCGATCGGGTGATTAGCTCAGCGGTAGAGCGCTTCGTTCACATCGAAGATGTCAGGAGTTCAAATCTCTTATCACCCACCAGTTTCGCCCGGCCGGATGGCGGGGCGTGCGGCCCCGTCGGCATCACCGGCGGGGCCGCTTCGATTCCGGCACCGGTCGGCGCTTTGGCGTCAGGGCGATGGCGCTGCCTGACCTCTTCATCCTGCGCCATGGCGAGACCGAGTGGAACCGCGAGGGCCGCTATCAGGGCTGGCTCGACTCGCCGCTGACAGCGCGCGGCGAGGATCAGGCACGCCGGATGGGCGCGCATCTGGCGCACCTCGGCATCGGTGCCGCGACCCACGCGATCCGCGTCAGTCCGGCAGGCCGCGCGCAGGCGACCGCGCGCCTCGCGTTCGCGCAGGCGGCGTGGACGACGCTGGACGATCTGCGTGAGATCGGGATGGGCGACTGGTCGGGGGCGACGCGGGCCGACCTCGTGGCGCGTGGTGCACTCGCCGAGGGAGCCGGGATGCTCGACCTCTATGCCACCGTGCCGGGCGGCGAGAGTTTCGATGGCCTCTGGGAGCGGGCAGGGCGCGTTCTGGCCGCGATCTCGGGGCCGACGATCCTGGTGACGCATGGCATCACCTCGCGGTTCCTGCGCACCCGAGCGTTGGGACTGTCCCTCGATCGGCTCGCCGAGGCAGAGGGCGGGCAGGGCGTCATCTTTCGGCTGACGCAGGGCCGGTGCGAACGGATCGAGCCCCCCGGCGAGTTCTGAGGCCCGGCCTTTGGCTTGTCAGGGCATCGTCGGCGCGGTATGGCCCGCCTGCACCTCCGGGTGCCGGGGTCGTTAGCTCAGTTGGTAGAGCGTCTCGTTTACACCGAGAATGTCGGCGGTTCGAGCCCGTCACGACCCACCAGCCCATCGCAAGACCGCCGCCCGGATGTCTCCTGTCCCTCTCACCCGGTTTCGCGCCCGGCCCCCCCCGTCGCCGCAGACGCGCGGCTTGCAAATTTCCGCGCCACCGCCGCCTTTCGCGCTTGACCACCCCCGCGCGCGACCCTAAGACGCCCCTCACGCGCGGTTGTAGCTCAGTTGGTTAGAGTACCGGCCTGTCACGCCGGGGGTCGCGGGTTCGAGCCCCGTCAACCGCGCCACTTTTCCCTCCCTTCGACAGAAGACGCCCCCCCGGGGGCGGCTCCGTCATGTCCGCGACAGCCTGTCGAGCACCCGCGCCCAGCTTCGGATACCCTTGTGGAACGATTCCAGCGCGTATTTCTCGTTGGGGCTATGGATCAGGTCGTCGTCGCGGCCAAAGCCGATGAGCATCGCGTCCATGCCGACGTAGTCCTTGAAATAGCCCGCGATCGGGATCGACCCGCCCGATCCGATGAAGGCGGCGGGGCGGGGCCATTCGTCCGAGAGGGCGGCGCGCGCCTGCTCGAACATCGGGTTGTCGGTCGACATCACCGACGCGGGTCCGGCGCCGTGGCCGTGGAACGTCGCGGTGCAGTCGGCGGGCAGCATGCCCTCGACCATGGCGCGGAAGTTCTCGCGGATGCTTGTGCGGATCCTGCGTGCCGACGAGGCGGAACGAGATCTTGGCGCTGGCCCTGGCGGGCAGCACCGTCTTGAACCCCTTGCCGGTATAACCGCCGGTGATCCCGTTCACCTCGCAGGTCGGGCGCGACCAGATCATCTCGAGGACCGAGCGTCCCGCCTCGCCCGCCGGCACCGACAGGCCGACGTCACCGAGGAAGGCCCCGGCGTCGAAGCCCAGATCCTCCCATTGGGCGCGCATCTCGTTCGAGAGTTCGGGCACGCCGTCGTAGAAACCGGGAACCGTCACGCGCCCGTCCGCGTCGTGCAGCGCCGCGATGATCCGCGCCAGCACCCGCACCGGGTTGATCGCGGCCCCGCCATACATGCCCGAATGCAGGTCCATGTCGGGGCCCTGGATGGTCAGTTCCTCGCCCAGCAGACCGCGCAGCATGGTGGTGATCGCGGGCGTCTCTTCGTCGAAGAGGCCGGTGTCGCAGATCAGCGCCATGTCGGCGCGCAATTCGTCGGCATTCTCTTGCAGGAACGGGATCAGCGAGGGTGAGCCGCTCTCTTCCTCGCCCTCGAAGAAGATCGTCAGGTGCGCGGGCAGGGCGCCGTGCACCGCCTTCCACGCGCGGCATGCCTCGACAAACGTCATGAGCTGCCCCTTGTCGTCCGAGGTGCCGCGCCCGCGGATGACGCGGCCCTTTGGCGTGTCCTGCACCTGCGGATCGAACGGGTCGCGGTCCCACAGGTCGAGGGGGTCGACGGGTTGCACGTCGTAGTGGCCATAAAAGAGGAGATGCGGGCCGGGGCCGTCGGCATGGCCCACGACCATCGGATGCCCCGGCGTCGCCCGCTTGTCCGCGTCGAAGCCGATGGAGGCGAGATCCTCCACCAGCCAGTCGGCGGCGCGGTCGCAGTCGGCGCTGTAATCCGGGTCCGTCGAGATCGACGGGATGCGCAAGAGGCCCATCAGTCGGTCGAGGGCGGCGGGAAGGTCGGTGTCGATGCGGGCGAGGACGGGGTCGAGGCGGTCGGACATGGGGGTCTCCGGGTCGGAATTGCGTTCGGCGATCAGCGTAGGCGCGTGGTGTCCGAACGTCGAGGCGGTGTCATGCGCGGTGCGGCCATCG
Source organism: uncultured Alphaproteobacteria bacterium (assembly GCA_963789535.1). Lineage (GTDB taxonomy): Bacteria > Pseudomonadota > Alphaproteobacteria > Rhodobacterales > Rhodobacteraceae > CAVXHQ01. The sequence continues at coordinate 83,997 of CAWBKU010000003.1, forward strand.
CCTGCGCCGGCCGCCCGCGTCGTTTTGTGCCACTTGTCGGGCACGCCGGTGGACTATATGCCCCTCAAAGGTTGCCGACACCCACGATGCGCGATCCGGACGAACAGACGACGAGGACCGGCCCAGTGGACTATGACTCAGCGCTCGATGGCGCCCTGAACACCCTGCACGCCGAAGGCCGCTACCGGACCTTCATCGACATCGCCCGCCGCAAGGGGCATTTCCCGCATGCCACCTGGTCCCGCCCAGATGGAACCGAAACACCGGTAACGGTCTGGTGCGGCAACGATTACCTCGGGATGGGCCAGCATCCGGTCGTCCTGTCGGCGATGCACGACGCGCTCGACGCGGTCGGCGCAGGGTCCGGCGGCACCCGCAACATCTCGGGCACGACCATCTATCACAAGCGGCTCGAGGCGGAACTCGCAGACCTGCACGGCAAGGAGGCCGCGCTCCTGTTCACCAGCGCCTATATCGCCAACGACGCCACGCTGAGCACGCTGCCGAAACTGTTTCCCGGCCTCATCATCTATTCCGACAGCCTCAACCACGCCAGCATGATCGAGGGCGTGCGCCGCAACGGCGGGGCCAAGCGGATATTCCGGCACAACGACGTCGGCCACCTGCGGGAGTTGCTGGAAGCCGACGATCCCGCAGCACCCAAGCTCATCGCCTTCGAGAGCGTCTATTCGATGGACGGCGATTTCGGCCCGATCGGAGCGTTCTGCGATCTGGCCGAGGAATTCGGCGCGCTGACCTACCTCGACGAGGTGCATGCGGTGGGCATGTACGGCCCGCGCGGCGGCGGTGTGGCCGAACGCGACCGCCTCGGGCACCGCATCGACATCGTCAACGGCACGCTGGGCAAGGCGTTCGGCGTGATGGGCGGCTATATCGCGACCTCTGCAAAGATGGCCGACGCCGTGCGCTCCTATGCGCCGGGGTTCATCTTCACCACCTCGCTGCCGCCCGCCGTCGCCGCGGGTGCCGCCGCCAGCGTCGCGCACCTGAAGGCGGACGGCACCCTCCGCGCCCGCCACCAGACACAGGCGGCGATCCTCAAGCTGCGGCTCAAGGGCCTCGGCCTGCCGATCATCGACCATGGCAGCCATATCGTGCCGCTGATCGTGGGCGATCCCAAACATACCAAGAAGTTGTCGGACATGCTTTTGACCGAGCATGGAATCTACGTCCAGCCGATCAATTATCCGACCGTCCCCAAGGGGACCGAACGGTTGCGCTTTACCCCCTCTCCCGTGCACGGACCGCGCGAAATGGATGCTCTGGTCGCTGCATTGGACGCGCTCTGGTCGCATTGTGCGCTGAATCGCGCTGATCTCGCCGGATGAGTTTTTTCTGCCCGTGCACAAGTTCTTGTGTTATGTTAGCCGAAATACAGAGATTCTGGTGTCATCGAATCGCACACAGGGTCCGGCGGGACGGGCAAACGGGACAACTCCATGATTGGACGCAGCTTTAGACGTGCCAAGACGGCGCAGGCGCCAGAGGCAGAGCCGATGGGCTTCGATGCCTTCGAGCTGCGCCTCGGAGATGTCATGCGCGGCGAGCGGGCGACCCTGGGCAAGAGCCTGCTGGACGTGCAGCGCGAGCTGAAGATCAAGGCCGCCTATATCGCCGCCATCGAGAATGCGGACCCCTCCGCCTTCGACACGCCGGGGTTCATCGCGGGCTATGTCCGGTCCTATGCGCGCTATCTCAACATGGACGCCGACTGGGCGTTCGAGACGTTCTGCGCCGAAAGCGGCTTTGCCACGGCACACGGCATGTCCGCCGCCGCCTCGACGGTCAAGGCCGCGCGCGAAGAGCGCGAGAACCGCAACACCCTCGGGCGCGATATCTTTTCGGGGTCGGCCACGCCCTTCGTGCCGGCCGGAGAGCGGATTTTCTCGGGCGTAGAGCCGCGCGCGATCGGTTCCATCCTCGTGCTCGTCGCGCTGATCGGCGGCCTCGGCTACGGCGGCTATTCGGTCCTTCAGGAGGTGCAGCGCGTTCAGCTCGCCCCCGTCGAGCAGGCGCCGACCGTCATTTCCAACATCGACCCGCTCGCCGGATCGACCCAGCCCGATACCGTGACGCAAGGCCAGGCCTCCGCCGTCGTCCTGCCGTCCGCCGAGGCGCTCGACCGTCTCTACCGCCCGCAGGCCCTCGAGGTGCCGGTGCTGGTCGCGCGCGACGGTCCGATCGTGACGCTCGACCGCAGCGGTGCGGGGGTGCTGGGCACTGTCGATCCGGTGCTTGCCGCGCAGGGCCCGATCTCCGGACCGGACGCTGCGGGCGTCGACGAAGCCGTCGCTGCCGCCCTGACCGCAGAGACCTACGGCCCTGTCGGGCCCGGCGGCCCTGTCGTCCGCGTCACCGAGGGACCGATGCCGGAGCTGGCCATCGTCGCCGTCCGCGAGGCCTGGGTGCGGGTCCGCGCCGCCGATGGTACGACCCTCTACGAGGCGACGATGCAGCCCGGCGAGAGCTATGTCGTCCCGCCCCTCGAAGAGGCGGCGTCCCTGCGCGTCGGCGAGAGCGGGGCGATCTATTTTGCGGTGAACGGCACGCCGTATGGCCCCGCCGGCGAGAGGGGTACGGTCTCGACCGTCGCCCTCGACACCGCGTCCCTGACTCAGGCCTATGTCGTGGCCGATCTCGCCACCGACGCGGCACTTGCGCAAATCGTCAATGTCGCCGAACTGACGCCCGCCGACTTCGACGCCGCCGTCGTACCTGCGGTGCTGCCCGCCGTCGAGTAATCCGCGCGACCACCCGCCGGGGCCGTCCATCGGAGCGGCCTCTTGCGTTTGCGGGCCTGCGACGGTCCCGCGCCTTGTGGCAGGTGGCCGGGCGCCTTAGGTTCCGGGCAGGACCAGAGCGAGGCTTTCCATGTCGCACAACCCGATCCGCCCCTGGCGCAACATCGAACGTCGCAAGAGCCGTCAGATCATGGTGGGCAACGTCCCCGTGGGCGGCGACGCGCCGATCACCGTGCAGACGATGACCAACACGCTGACCACGGACGTGAAGGCGACGGTCGCGCAGATCGACGCCGCGACCGAGGCGGGCGCCGACATCGTCCGCGTCTCGGTCCCCGACGAGGCCTCGGCCAAGGCGCTGCGCGAGATCGTGCGCGAGGTGCGCGTGCCGATCGTCGCCGACATCCATTTCCACTACAGACGCGGGATCGAGGCCGCCGAGGCGGGCGCCGCCTGCCTGCGGATCAATCCGGGCAACATCGGCGACGCGCGCCGCGTCCGCGAGGTGATCGCCGCCGCCCGCGACCACGGCTGTTCGATGCGGATCGGCGTCAACGCCGGGTCGCTGGAGCGGCACCTCCTCGAGAAATACGGCGAACCGACGCCCGACGCGATGGTCGAGAGCGGTCTGGAGCATATCCGCATCCTTCAGGACAACGATTTCCACGAATTCAAGATCTCGTGCAAGGCGTCGGACGTGTTCATGGCGGCGGCGGCCTATCAGATGCTCGCCGAGGCGACCGACGCGCCGATCCACCTCGGGATCACCGAGGCGGGGGGCCTCATTTCGGGCACCGTGAAATCGGCCATCGGCATGGGCAACCTGCTTTGGATGGGCATCGGCGACACGATCCGCGTCAGCCTGAGTGCCGATCCGGTCGAGGAGGTGAAGATGGGGTTCGAGATCCTCAAGTCCCTCGGCCTGAGGCATCGCGGCGTCAACATCATCTCGTGCCCCTCCTGCGCGCGGCAGGGGTTCGACGTCATCAGGACGGTGGAGGCCCTCGAAAAGCGGCTGGAACACATCAAGACGCCGATGTCGCTGTCGATCATCGGCTGCGTCGTGAACGGCCCCGGCGAGGCGCTGATGACCGACGTCGGGTTCACCGGCGGCGGCGCGGGCAGCGGCATGGTCTATCTCGCGGGCAAGCAGAGCCACAAGCTCGGCAACGAGGCGATGATCGAGCATATCGTCGAACAGGTGGAGAGGAAGGCGGCAGAGATCGAGGCGGCTTCGGTCGAAACCGAAACCGTCTGAGGTTCAGCCCTCGGCGCGCAGCCCCTCGACGATGTATTCCATCTGTTGCAGCGGCACGTAGCCGCGCAGCATCTGGTCGCCCATCACGAAGGTCGGCGTGCCGGTGATCGCCAGGGCCTGCGCGAGGGCCGCGGTATCGGCAATCACCTGCGCCACCGCATCGCTCTGCGATTCGTCGAGGATGGCGCGGCCGTCGAGGCCGAGGCCCTCCGCCAGACGCAACAGCGTCGGTTCGGTAATGTCGCCTTCGAGCGTCATCAGCGCGTCGTGGACGGACTTGTAGGCGTCGTCGCCCGCGACGATCTTGGTGGCGATGGCGAACTGCGCTCCAAGCTCGGATTGCGGTCCGAGGATCGGGAATTCCTTGACGACGAAGCGGATGTTTCCGTCGGTCCCGATCAGCTCCTCGACCTCGGCAAAGGCGCGGCGGCAATAGCTGCACCGATAGTCCATGAATTCGACGATCACGACATCGCCCTCGAGGTTTCCCCCGGCCCAGGACACGCCGTCATCCTGCAACGCCGCCAGGTTCGCCTGCGCCAGCGCCACGTCGGCGTTCGCCTGCGCCGCCCGGTCGCGGCCCTCGAGGACGCCGATCGCCTCCATCAGCACCTCGGGGTTGTCGAGCAGATAAGCCCGCACCTCGGCCCGGAACGCCTCGCGCTCGGCATCGGTCATCTCTTGGGCCTGCGCCATGGGCGCAAGGGTGGCGAAGGCAAATGCGGCGGCTGCGGCGGTTCTGAGGAACGACATGAGGGTCTCCGGACGGAAATTCGCACGCGGCTTAGACCATGCTGCCCGTAGGTTGCCAAGGCGGCATTGCCTCGGACGGTGGTGACAGGCATGAAGATGCGCAACGATAGGGACGGGACCGTGCAGCGATCAAGACGAAGCGAGGTCGATCCCTTTATCGTGATGGACGTGATGGAAGCGGCGCGTGCCGAAGAGGCCGCAGGGCGCCGCATCGTTCACATGGAGGTCGGCCAGCCCGGCACCGGCGCGCCGAAAGGGGCACTGGCGCGGCTCGCCGCCGATCTGGGACAGGGGCCGCTGGGGTATACCGTCGGGCTCGGCCTGCCCGAACTGCGGGCGCGCATCGCGCGCCACTACGGCGAGTGCTATGGCGTCGACCTCGACCCCGCCCGCGTGGTGGTGACATCGGGCGCCTCGGGCGGCTTCATCCTCGCGTTCACAGCTCTCTTCGATGCGGGTGCCCGCGTCGGTCTCGGCCTGCCGTGCTATCCCTCCTATCGCCAGATCCTCAAAGCGTTGAGCCTCGTGCCGGTCGGCATCCGCACCGATGCCGCGACGCGGTTCCAGCCGGGGCCGCGCGACGTCGGCGGTCTCGACGGCCTGATCGTCGCCTCGCCCGCCAATCCGACCGGCTCGATGCTCGACGCCCGCGCGCTCGCCATGCTGGCCGAGGCCTGCGAGGCGGCGGGGGCGGCATTCATCTCGGACGAGATCTATCACGGGCTGAGTTACGGTCCCCGCGCCACCTCGGCCCTCGAAGTGACCGAGGACGTCTATGTGGTGAACTCGTTCTCCAAGTATTTCTCGATGACCGGCTGGCGTGTCGGCTGGATGGTGGTGCCGCCGGATCACGTGCGGACCATCGAGCGGCTGGCGCAGAACCTGTTCATCTGCGCGCCGCACGCCTCGCAGCGGCTGGCGCTGCATGCGTTCGACTGTCGTGAGGAGCTGGAGGCGAATGTGGCGGTCTATGCGGCCAACCGCGCGGTGCTCTGCGCCGCCCTCGACCGCGCCGGCCTCGGCGTGATGGCGCCGCCGGACGGGGCATTCTATGTCTACGCCGACGTGAGCGCGCAGACGCCGGACGCCCGCGACTGGACCGCGCGGCTGCTGCGCGAGGCCGGGGTCGCGGCAACGCCGGGCATCGACTTCGACCCCGAGGAGGGGCACGGATGGGTCCGGTTCTCCTATGCGGGATCCGCGGCGGAGATCGCCGAAGGGGCGGCGCGGATCGAGGGATTCATGGCGCAATCGGAGCATCGGCCATGAGGGCAGTCGCGGCGGTGCTGGCCGTCTTTGCCTGCCTTGCGTCAGGTGCCGCGGCGCAGGGGTTCAGCGGCCTCGCGCGGCTCGACGCGGCGCAGAGCAGCGTGAGGAACGACGCGGATGTCCTTGAAGTGCAACTCTTTCTCTCACAGGCGGTGCCCTACCGCGTCTTCACCCTCATTGAGCCGGCGCGCCTCGTCCTCGACTTTCGCGAGGTCGATTTCCGCGGCGCCTCGCCCGAGACGATGTTGAATGCCGACGCCGCAACCGGCCTGCGGTTCGGCGCGCTGCGTCCGGGGTGGAGCCGGATGGTCGTCGATCTGGCCGCACCGATGACGATCGACGAGGCGGGCATGCGGGTGCGCGAGATCGACGGCACGGCGCAGGTTCTGGTGCGCCTCTCGCCCGCGACGCCCGAGGCATTCGCCGCGGCCAGCGGCGCGCCGCCCGATCCGGGCTGGGACATGCTCGAGGGCCTCGACGTCACGCCGGCACCCGGCCCGTCCGAACCGGACCGGTTCGTCGTCGTCATCGACCCCGGCCACGGCGGCATCGATCCCGGCGCCCTGCGCGACGGCCGCGTCGAGGCGGACCTGATGCTGCGTCTGGCGCTCGAACTCGCCGAGGGGATCGACCGGTCGGGCGACATGACCGCCGTGCTGACCCGCGCCACCGACCTCTTCGTGCCCCTCGACGCACGCACCTCCATTGCCCGCGCCTCGGGGGCGGACGTGTTGATCTCGTTGCACGCCGATGCCCTCGAGGAGGACGCGGCGCTGGGGGCGAGCGTCTATACCCTCTCGGACGAGGCCGAGGACGGCGCGTCCGCGCGGATGGCGCAGCGCCACGAGCAGGGCGACCTTGCTGGCGGGACTGGATCTTTCGGGGCACGACGACACGGTCGCCACGATCCTGATGGACCTGGCCCGCCTCGAGACAGGCCCCGCCTCGGACCGCCTCGCCGATGCGCTCGTCACCTCGCTGCGCGATGCGGGCGCGGTGCTGAACTCGCGGCCGCGGCGCGAGGGACCGCTGGCCGTGCTTACCGCGGCGGATTTCTCGTCGGTGCTGATCGAGGTCGGGTTCCTGTCGAGTGCGGCGGACCGCGACCGCCTCGACACGTTCGAGGGCCGCGCACCGCTGGTGGCCGGGATCGTGCAGGGGCTGCAACGCTGGCGCGCGGCAGAGGAGGCCCGCGCGCCTCTCGTCCGGCAATAGGACCGCTTCACGCAGAGGTGATCGGCGGGGCCGGAACGGCGGCACGATCGCGCCGATCGGGCGCCATCGCCTTTTGACGCGACCGCACACCCGATCTATAAGCGGCCCGTCGGCACCCTGCGCGACCATGAGGTTGATTTCCGTGCTGCGCTTTGTCTTTTCCACCCTCGGCGGTCTGTTCACGATGCTGACGATGGGCGCCATCATGGGCGCGCTCAGCCTCGGGGCGATCTTCTTCGTCTACGGGCGCACGCTGCCGGACTATAGCTGGATCCGGCAATATGCGCCGCAGACCGTGTCCCGCGTCTATTCGGGCGAGGGGCGGATCATCGACGAATTCGCGGGCCAGCGGCGGATCTATGTCACCGCCGCCGAGATCCCCGACGTGGTGAAATTCGCCTTCGTCAGCGCCGAGGACCAGAACTTCTATACCCACCCCGGATTCGACATCCGCGGCATCGCCGCCGCCTTCGTCGACGCGGTGGCATCGCGCGGCTCCGACCTGCGCGGCGCCTCGACGATCACCCAGCAGTTGATGAAGATCCTGTTTCTCGACGGCTCGATCACGGCAGAGCGCAAGGTGCAGGAACTCATCCTTGCCGTGCGCGTCGAGCAGATGGTCGACAAGGAAAAGATCCTCGAGATGTATCTCAACGAGATCTTCCTCGGGCGCGGCTCTTACGGTGTGGCGGCAGCCGCACAGACCTATTTCAACAAGACACTGAACGAACTGAGCGCCGGTGAGGCCGCCTATCTGGCCGCCCTCGCGCAGCGCCCCGGCAACCTGCATCCCGTCACGCAATACGAGGCGAGCGTGAACCGCCGCAATTACGTGCTGCGCGAGATGTTCCAGAACGGATATATCGACGAGGCGACGATGGTCGCCGAACAGGAGGCCCCCCTCGAGACGGTGCAATCGGGCGCCTTCGAGAGCTATCGGTCGTCGGTGCCCGACCTCGACTACTTCTCCGCCGAGATCCGCCGCCAGCTCGAGATCGAATTCGGCGAGGACGAGATCGAAGGGGGCGGCTATCAGGTGCGCGCCACCATCGACCCCGACCTTCAGATCGAGGCGGCCCATGCGCTGCAACGCGCACTCGAACAGTTCGACCGCGGGCTCGGGCTCTGGCGCGGCACCGGCCAGACCCTGCCCGAAGAGACGCTCGGTTCCGAGGAGGCGTGGCGCGGCGCGCTTGCCGATCTGACGCTGAGCCGGAACATCACACTGGAAAACCCGTGGTATCCCGCCGTCGTCCTCGAGGTTGGCGAAGGCCAGATGCGTGTCGGGATCGAGGCCGTGACCGAGACCGAGGCGGAGCCCTTCGTGGTGCCGCGCGACGACATAAGCTGGATGCGGGGCAGTTTCGCCGAGAATTTCACCCGCGGCGACGTCGTCTACATCCGCCGGATGACGGCGGACGGCGACGGCAGTTTCATCCGCTGGACCCTGCGCCAGATCCCCGAGGTGCAGGGCGCGTTCATGGCGATGGATGTCAATACCGGCCGCGTTCTGGCGATGCAGGGCGGGTTCGACTACGATTACTCCAACTTCAACCGCGCGACCCTGGCCGAGCGTCAGCCGGGGTCGGCGTTCAAGCCGTTCGTCTATGCCGCCGCCCTCGACAGCGGCTATACGCCCGCGACGATCGTCGTCGACAGCCCGATCGAGATCAACACGCCGCAGGGCGTCTGGCGTCCGCAGAACTATTCCAACACCTTCTACGGTCCGGCGCCGCTGCGCATCGGCATCGAACAGTCGCGCAACCTGATGACCATCCGTCTGGCCCAGGAAATCGGGATCGAGACCGTCGCCACCTATGCCGAGCGGTTCGGCGTCTACGACGACATGCAGCCGGTCCTCGCCAATGCGCTGGGGGCACAGGAGACAACGCTCTACGACCTCGTCGCCGCGTATTCGATGTTCGCCAACGGCGGCGAGCGGGTGCAGCCGACGTTGATCGACCGGGTGCAGGACAGGTTCGGCCAGACCGTCTATCGCCATGACCAGAGCACTTGCGAGGATTGCACCTTTGCCGACCTGCCCGTCGGAGCGATCCCGCGCATCCAGACCAACCGTGACCGGATCATGAACGCGGTGACGGCCTATCAGATCACCTCGATGATGGAAGGCGTCGTCCAGCGGGGCACGGCGCGCAACGCCATCAACCTGCCGGTGCCGATCGCCGGCAAGACCGGCACGACGAACGACGCAAAGGATGTCTGGTTCGTCGGCTTCTCGTCCAACATCGCGGCGGGGTGCTATATCGGCTATGACACGCCACGCTCGATGAACGGGGCCTCGGGCGGGGGCGTCTGCGCGCCGGTGTTCCAGGCCTTCATGACCGCCGCGATCCAGGAATACGGCGGTACGCCGTTCCGCATCCCCGACGGGTGCCGGTTCATCAACATCGACCGTCTGACGGGCGCGCGCCTGCCGGACGGCGCCTCGGGCGGCAATGTGATCGGCGAATGTTTCCGGGACGGCGAAGAGCCGGTGTTCGGCATCACCTTCGACGGCGGCTTCGCCATCGCCGCCGACCTGCCGCTGGTCGAGGAACTGCGTCCGGTGCAGCAGATCGAGAACTCGACCGGCGGCACCGCCGTCGTCGGCCCGCGCGCGACGTTCAACACGCTGTCGACGGGCGGTCTCTACTGATCCTCGTCGGGATCGCGCCGGTCCTTGCCGCCCGACAGGTCGCGCACCAAGCCGTATCCGGCGATCCCGAACGCAACGCCGATGGCGATGCCGAACGCGATGTTGTCCATGACGGCCCCGAAGGCGGCGCCGGCGGCGATGCCGATGGCGGTCGCCGCGAAGGCGGTGAGGGATACCCTGGTCATGTCGTCTCCCGTGCCGATCTCATGCCTCTCCAACGGCTCTCGGCCCGTAAGGTTTCACGGCCGGGCGACGGTCGGCGGACCGCCGCCTTGTCTCGCATTGCGGCGGACGGTATGACCGCGATCTGAGAGTGCCCGACCCGAAAGAGAGCCCGTCCCATGCGCGCCGAAATCCAGACCATCGTCGCCGAGATCGAGAAGTCGCACCGCCTTCTCGGGCAGCGGCTGAACTGGGACACGGCGCGTCACCGCCTCGAGGAGTTCGATGCGCGGGTCGAGGATCCGACGCTGTGGGACGACCCCGAGGCCGCGCAAAAACTGATGCGCGAGCGTCAGATGCTCGTCGATGCGATCGAGACCTACGAGAGCATCGGGCGCGATCTGTCCGACAACGTCGACCTGATCGGAATGGGCGAGGCCGAAGAGGACGCCGAGATCGTGGGCGAGGCCGAGGGCGCGCTCAGGGCATTGCAGGCACGCGCGGCTGCCAAGGAACTCGAGGCGCTGCTGGACGGCGAGGCGGACGGGAACGACACGTTCCTCGAGATAAACTCGGGTGCGGGCGGCACCGAGTCCTGTGACTGGGCCAACATGCTGGCGCGGATGTACGTCAGATGGGCGGAAAAGAAGGGCTACGAGGTCGAATTGCAGTCCGAGACGCCGGGCGAAGAGGCGGGGATCAAGTCGGCGGCCTACAAGATCAGCGGGCCGAACGCCTACGGCTGGCTGAAGAGCGAGAGCGGCGTGCACCGCCTCGTGCGGATATCGCCTTTCGACAGTGCAGCCAAACGGCACACGTCGTTCTCGTCGGTCTGGGTCTATCCGGTGGTCGACGACAACATCGAGATCGAGGTGGCGCCGAACGACATCCGCATCGACACCTACCGCTCCTCGGGCGCGGGGGGCCAGCACGTGAACACGACGGATTCGGCGGTGCGGATTACGCATATCCCGACCAACATCGTGGTGACGAGTTCCGAGAAGTCGCAGCACCAGAACCGGGACATCGCGATGAAGGCGCTGAAGAGCCGCCTCTACCAGCTCGAACTCGACCGTCGCAACGCCGATATCAACGCCGCCCACGAGGCCAAGGGGGATGCCGGCTGGGGTAACCAGATCCGGTCCTATGTCCTGCAACCCTATCAGATGGTGAAGGACTTGCGCACGCGTCACGAGACCTCGGACACGCAGGGGGTGCTGGACGGCGATCTCGACGGGTTCATGGCGGCGACGCTGGCGATGCAGGTCTCTGGCAAGAGCCGGGCGGAGGCGGGCGGCGAGGACTAGGATCGACGCCTCAGTCGCCCCCGGCGCATCGGCAAGTCTGTAACCCGAAGAGTAACCACCCGGTCGCCGCCGCCTGCCTGATTTCCGCCTGATCGTTTAGGGCACGTGCATAGCGACGTCGTTAGCGACGTGTCTTATGCGAGGCTGGCGATGCGTGGCGATATTCTTGGGCTGGAACGGCGGCGGCGGTGGGGCGATGGGCAGAAGTTCGCGATCGTGCTGTCGGTGGGGGGCGTCGGGGCGACGGTGACGCAGGTTGCGCAGCGCCATGAGGTCACGCGGCAGCAAGTCTATGCCTGGCGGCATGAGCTGAAGAAGAAGGGGCTGTTGTCGCCGGCGGCAGAGGCGATATTTCTGCCGGTCGAGATGCCCGAGCGACAGGAGATGGTTGCCGCTTCGGAGCCCGCCGCCGCTGCGCCCGCTGCGCCGGTCCCGATCGAGTTGCGGCTGGCGAATGGCCGCTGCCTGCGGTTCGACGCGACAGTGGACACGACCACGCTGAAACGTCTGATCCGGGCGGTGGAGGCCGCATGATCGGCCCGGGGACCGGCGTTCGGGTCTCTCTCGCCTGTGGCGCTACGGAGATGCGCAAGGGGATATCGGGGCTGGCGACCCTTACACAGGATGTGCTGCGCCAGAAGCCGACGGGCGGTGCGGTTTTTGCCTTCCGGGGGAGGCGTGGCGACCGGCTGAAGCTCTTGTATTGGGATGGGCAAGGCTTCTGCCTTTACTACAAGGTGCTGGAGCGGGGCCGGTTTCCCTGGCCGAGCAGCGGCGATGGCGCAACGCGATTGACCTCGGGGCAATTGGCGATGCTCTGGGAGGGCATCGACTGGCGCCGGCCGGACTGGGGCGCGCCGCCCGCGCGCGTTGGGTGATTTATCCCTCTGAAACGCCTTGTTTTTATGGCGTTTCCGCCTGACCTGTGGTAGTCGGGCGCATGTCGGGCGCGCCCAAAAATCTTCCCGATGATCCCGCCCTTCTGAAGGCGCTGATCGTCACCCTGCAGGCGGAAAATGCGAAGATCTCGGCGACGCTGCGCGCCCATGACCAGTTGATCCAGACCCTGCGGCTGCGCATCGCCAAGCTGAAGAAGCAGGTGTTCGGTAAGTCCTCGGAGAAGATCGAGCGCGAGATCGAGCAGCTGGAACTGGCGCTGGAGGATCTGCTGATTGCGGCGGCCGAGAGCGATACCGGTCCCGTGGATCAGGGGCAGACCGAGGACGCGCCGGCGGCCGCCACCGACGATATGGCTGATCGCCCGACGCGCCGCCGGCCGCGGGTGTCGGACGCCACCCCGCGCGAGCGGCAAGTCCTCGACCCCGGCACCTGCTGCCCGGATTGCAGCGGCGATTTGCGCCTGGTGGGCGATGACGTCAGCGAGATGCTCGACCTGATCGCGGCCCAGCTGAAGGTCGTCCAGATCGCCCGGCTGAAGAAATCCTGCCGCCGCTGCGAGAGGATGGTGCAGGTGCCGGCGCCCAGCCGTCCGATCCCCGGCAGCATGGCGGGGCCGGGGATCTTGGCCTATGTTCTCGTCTCCAAATTTGACGATCACCTTCCCCTCTATCGCCAGCAAGAAATCTTTGCGCGCATGGGTGCCGACATCCCGGACAGCACGCTGGTCGACTGGTGCGGCCGCGCCATGAAGGTGCTGCAACCGTTGATCGAGAGGATCGAGGCGGATGTCATGGCCAGTGATCTGCTGCATGCCGATGATACGCCGATCCGGGTGCTGGATCGGTCGCTGCGCGACAAGGGGCTGGGCAAGGGCGTGAAGAAGGGCCGGATCTGGGCCTATGTCCGCGATCAGCGACCTTGGGCGGGCAGTGAGCCACCCGGCGCGGTCTATGCCTTCGCGCCGGATTGGAAAGAAAAGCATGTCCATCGCCATCTGGCCCAGACCCGCGGCACTCTGCAGGCGGACGGATACAAGGGCTATGCCAAGCTGTATGACCCGGAGCCTGATGGAACGCCCCGCCTGCGGGAGGCCGCCTGCTGGGCGCATCTGCGGCGTGACTTCCATGATGAATGGAGCAAGACGAAATCCACGATTGCCCGCGAGGCGCTCGACCGCATCGGCGCGCTCTATGATATCGAGCGGGAGATCAACGGCCGCGCCGCCGATATCCGCCTTGTCGCGCGCCAGAAGCACAGCGCCCCGAAGGTCGAGGCCTTCTTCGCATGGTCCGGGAGCCAACTCTTGCTGATCCCTGGCAAGGGCGATCTGGCCAAGGCCTTCCGTTACGGGCTCAGCCGCCGGGGCGCCTTCAGCCTCTTCCTCGACGACGGTCGGGTGGCGATCGACAATAATCCGGCCGAATGTGCCCTGCGCCCGATCGGCGTCGGGCGCCGCAACTGGCTCTTCGCCGGTGCCGACACCGGAGCCGAAACGCTGGCCTGCGCCATGACCGTCATCGAGACCGCCAAGATGAACGGCCTCGACCCTCAGGCTTATCTTGCCGACATCCTGACCCGCATCAACGATCACAAGATCAATCGGCTCGACGATCTCCTGCCGTGGAATTGGACGCCACTGACCACGTCTTTATCTGAGGCCGCATGATGGCAACCGTCACTCACGTCTGCACCATCGACTACCTCGCCAAGATGCTGGACGAAGTCCCGAGCTTCTCGAAGCCATCGTCTACAACGACGATAGCCTCTGGCCTACGGGGCAATCATCAGCATCTATACCGGCCAGGACGAGACCGTCACGGCTCTGACCGACGATGGCATCGACGAACTAAAAGACGTGCTCAGGGCTGCCCGCATCACCACCGAAACCTGGCACGCGTTCCTCGACGACTTTGTTGATGACAATAACCTCGTCGCCCGCATCAAGGCCCAAGCACCGCGGTAACAACCGGCCTGTTACCCCGAAGATCTCTGGGGCACTGTTTCACTGAAAAAGGGCGCCCGACGGGCGCCCTGTGATCCTGACGAAGATCGAATCAATCAGCTTCCCGACGGGGTCGTCTCCGCCGCCGAGGGCTTGGGCAGGGCGCGTCCTGCGGTGCTCAGCGGATCTTCCTGACGCTGGACCGACCCTTCGAAATGCGCGCCGCTCTCGATCGCGATCGTCTTGTGGATGATGTCGCCCTCGACCCGGGCCGAGGAGGTCAGCCGCACCTTGAGGCCGCGGACCCGGCCGACGATCCGGCCGTTGATGACGACGTCGTCGGCGACCAGTTCGCCCTTGACCGTCGCACCCTCGCCGACGGTCAGAAGATGGGCGCGGATGTCGCCCTCGACCTGACCCTCGATGATGATGTCGCCGGTCGTCTTCAGGTTTCCCTTGATGTGCAGGTCCGCCGAGAGTGTCGACGGCGGCGCCTTGGGCTTGGGCGCCGAGGGCCGCACGTCGAGACCGGTCCCCATGGGGGCGGACGACGGCGCCATCGGTGCCGGCGCGCTGGAGGAGGGGGCGGCGCTATCGCCCGGCTTCGGGCCGGGCTCGTTGATTTTGCTCTTAGAAAACATCTTCTCCAGCTCTTATGTAGGTCATCGGGTTCACAGGATCACCGTTCACGCGCACTTCGTAGTGAACATGCGAGCCGCTCGATATTCCAGAATTCCCCATATCACCGATCCGCTCGCCGCGCGAGACCCTTTGGCCCACTTCGACACGGATGAGGTTCTGGTGGGCATAGAGCGTCTCGATGCCGAATTCGTGCTGGATCTTGACGAGGCGGCCATAGCCCGACGACCAGCCCGCATAGGTGACGACGCCATCGGCGGTGGCATAGATCGGCGTGCCGATCGGCGCCGCCATGTCGACGCCCGCGTGCAGGCGGCCCCAGCGCTGGCCGAACGGCGAGGTGAAGCGGAAGCTGTCGCGCAGCGGCATCGTGAACGGCACGCGCTCGGCGGCGATGCGGTAGAGGTTGATGTTGTCGAGGCTGCCGAGGATGCCGTTGGCGCGCACCGTATCGGCATCGGGGACCGCGCTGCCCCGGGTCGAGAACTGGATCGGCGTCAGCGGCCCGCCGATCCCCGAATACCCGCGCCGCACCGACGCGAGCAGCGAATTCGTGTTCAGGCCCGCCGCGCGGAACATATCGTCCAGCGGCTCGACCGAGACCATCATCGCCTCTTCGAGCTGCCGGAAGATTTCATCGTTGCGCTCGTCGCGCAGCCGGATTTCGAGTTCGAGGTCGGTGGCGCGGGTCAGCGCATATTCCGCATTCGCGGCGATCGTATCGCGTTCGGCGGCGGTGTCCGCCAATGCGGCGGACAGGATGTCGACGGTGCCGGAAAGTTCGTCGGCCGACCCCAGGCCCGGGATCGCGGTGCCCGCGTCAGAGGCGGCCAGAACGCTGTCGACCTGATCCCGGGCGGCGTCGCGGTCCTGCATGGTGCGACGCAATGTCGCCTGCACGACCTCGAGCCCGGTCTCGAGTTCGGTGCGCCGGTCCTCCGAGGCCAGAAGTTCGGTCTGCATGATCGAGATCTGGTCGAGGGCCGTGGCGAACCGCGATTGCGCCGCGACGGCCTCGGCGGCACGCATGTCCCGCTCTTCGCTGAGCGCGTTCAGGCGTTCTTCGTAGATGAGTTTGTCGCGCTGCGCCTGGGCGCGGAAATTGCCCGCCCCGATCGAGTCCATCAGCAGGATCGCGGTGGCCACGATCGTCCAGCCGACGATGATGGTGCTTCCCGCCCAGGCAAGAAGCTGGGTCTCGGGCTTCAGCCGGATGAACCGCGTCTCGGTGTCGGACCGCAAAAAGAGGCGTTTTTCGGGAAAGCGCCGTTCGAGGGCGCGGTGAATGGCATGGCCAAGGCGTGTTCGCACGTTGTGGTGTCCCGTCCCGAAAGTCGTTCTGCAAGTGCCGTCGTTGCGGCGCCGCTCGGACCTTGTGCCCGATACGGAATGCAGCACGGTTCGTCGACCGAAGGCTGCCTGCCGGGCTTAGTCGGGGGCGGCCACGACTGCAACCGAGGTGCGCCGAACCTGCACGAACGCCCGGCGATTTGGGCGGGATCCTGCCGAAGGCCGGGGGCCGGGCCGGGTCGATTGGCCGACTGCCGGCGGCACGACGCGGCGATCCCGCGCCCTCGGCGAAGAGAATTTCGGGACCAAGCCAACGCAGAGGCTAGAGCGTCCTGACCGCGTCGAGCACCGCATCCGCGTGACCCGGCACCTTCACCTTGCGCCAGACCTGCGCCACCTTGCCGTCGGCGCCGATCAGGAAGGTCGCCCGCTCGATGCCCATCGACGTCTTGCCGTACATGCTCTTCTCGACCCAGACGCCATAGCGCTCGCACAGGTCGCCGGAAGCATCCGAAAGGAGGGCGATGCCGAGGCCATGCTTGTCGCGGAACGTGTCGTGCTTGGCGACCGTATCCCTGGACACGCCCACCACCGTTGCCCCGGCGGCGGCAAAATCGGCGGCGCGCGCGGTAAAGTCGATCGCTTCGGTCGTGCAGCCCGGCGTGTTGTCGCGCGGATAGAAATAGAGGACCACCGGCCCCCCTGCCATATCCGACAGCGAGAGCGTGGCGCCGCCGTCGCGCGGCAGGCTGAACTCGGGGGCGGTATCGCCCGGTCGCGGTCCGGTATCGGTCATCTCGGTGGTCCTTTTCAGGCAGGCTTTGCGTGTCCGGTGTTCCGGCGCTAGGTTCTAGCACAAAGTAACGGGCCGGAAAGGCCCGGATCCGGGCGGGAGCAGAGGATGTCGGGACCAGAGGACCGCGCCGCGGAAGAGGACGCCGCGCCGGAGGGCGATCGTTCACCGCAAGAGGTGGTCTTTCGGTCGTGGCGTTCGGCCGACCAGCGCGCAGGCGACGATGCGGTGCCGGACAACGGGACGACCCTTGCGACGGGCGACGCGTCCGTGGACACCGACCTATCGCCGCGCAACGCCGCACCCCTCGTCCTGACCTCGGATCTGAGGGCGCCAGCCCCTGACCCCGCCCCCGAAGAGGGCGCGCCGATCGCAGATCCGGACGAGGCATCGACCGACCCCACACCTGACACGACCGCCGGCGCCGGACGCCGGCTTCCCCGCCGGGCGGCGCGGGTCGGGCTTCGCGGCCTGGCGCTGTCGCTCCTTGGCGCGCTGGTCTTTGCCGCCCTCTTGCCGGTGCTGATGATCGGCCAGGAGATCACGGCGCCAAGCTGGATCAAGGCGCGGGTCGAGGCGCAGGCGGCGCGCGTGCTGGGCGGCGGCACCCTCACCTTCGGCGCGATCACCGTCGAGGTCGGGCGCGACCTGCATCCGCTGATCCGCCTGCGCGATGCGGTGCTGCGCGATGCGGACGGCCGACTGCTTGCCCGCGTGCCGCAGGTCGAGGGTCAGGTGTCGCCGCGCGGCCTCTTGCTGCGCCGCGAACTCCTCGTGCAGAAGTTGCGTCTGGTCGCCGCCGAGATCGCGCTGCGGCGCGATGCCGACGGTCGCGTTGCGCTGTCGTTCGACGGTGCGGGCGCGGGGATCGAGGCGGCCGGCCTCGGCGCGCTCGTCGACGGGTTCGACGCGCTCTTCGACCGGCCCGCGCTCGCGGCCCTCGAGACGGTCGAGGTCGCCAACCTCGCGCTCAACTTTCAGGATGCGCGCGCCGGGCGCGGATGGCTGGTCGACGGCGGCCGCCTGTCGCTCGATCTGCGGGGTGACGCCACGCAACTGCGGGCCGACCTCGCGGTGCTGTCGGGGCGCAATTACGTGACGGCGCTGCGACTGATCTACGAAAGTCCGCACGGCAGCCCCGAGGCGCGGCTCGATCTGTCGGTCGTCGATGTCGCGGCGGCGGACGTCGCCACGCAGAGTGCAGCTCTCGCCTGGCTCGGCCTGCTGGACGCGCGCCTGACGGCGCGGCTGACGGGGGGCACTCTGGCGGACGGCACGCTGGCCCCGCTGACCGCGACGCTCGAGATCGGGGCAGGGGCGGTGCAGCCGTCGCGCGGCGCGGCGCCGATGTCCTTCGACGGGATGATCGCGGACCTGACCTTCGCACCCGACACCGACCGGATCGACTTTGCCCGCCTCGAGGTGGCGGGCGAGTTCGGGCGGGCGATGGTGCGCGGCCATGCCGATCTGCGCGATCTGCGCGGCGGTCTGCCGCGGACGCTCATCGGGCAATTCGAGGTGCCGGAACTGACCCTCGATGCGGGCACGGTCCTGCCGGTGCCGCTCGACCTGACGCGCGGCTATGCCGATTTCCGGCTGCATCTCGCACCGTTTTCGGTCGAGTTCGGGCAGGTCGCGTTGCGCGACGGCGGCGCAGAGGATGCGCCGCGACTGACCGGGTCCGGCGCCGTGGCGGCGGGTGCCGACGGCTGGCGCGTGGCGCTCGATATGCGGATCGACCGGATCGAAGAGGCGCGCGTCCTTGCCCTCTGGCCCGAGGGCCTGCGGCCCGGCACCCGGGCCTGGTTCGCCGAGAACTTTACCCGGGGCTGGCACGAGAACCTGAGCCTCGGCCTGCGTCTCGCGCCGGACACGCCCGTCGCCTGGGCGCTGAGCGAGGCCTTTGCCGATGTGAGTGTGCGCCCGATGCGGCGCCTGCCGCCGATCACCGGTGCAGCGGGAACGTTGGTATTGCAGGACGGCGGCATGGTCCTGTCGCTCGCCGAGGGGACGATGACGATCCCAGAGGGCGGCGACATCGCGCTGGCGGGATCGACGTTCCGGATCCCCGATATCGCCGTGGCGTCGCCGCCCGCGACGATCGCGCTCGCGACCGACAGCAGCCTCGGCGCAGCACTCGCGCTCCTCGATCAGCCGCCATTCGGCTTTCTGACGGCAGCCGGGCTGCCGGTCGACCTCGGCGAGGGCCGGGTCCGGCTGACGGGCGAGATCGCGCTGCCGCTGGCCGGATCGGTGCCGCGTGCGGCGTTGGACTTCGGCTTTCAGGCCGAGATCGAGGGGGTGCGCTCGGAGGTGCTGGTGCCGGGACGCGTCCTCGCCTCGGAGCTCATGCAGGTAAGCGTGAGCGAGGACGAGGTGCGCCTTTCCGGGCCTGTGCACCTCGACGGGGTGATGGCCGAGGCGGTCTGGCGGCAGGCGATCGGGCCGGGTTCCGGCGGGGCCAGCCGGATCGAGGCGGAGGTGCGTCTCGACGATGCGTTCTTTCGGACCTTCGACATCGCGCTGCCGCCCGGGCTGGTGGGCGGTGCGGGGACCGGCACCCTCGCCCTCGATCTGCGCCGGGGCGCGCCGCCCGCCTTTCGCCTGACCTCCGATCTGCGCGGCCTCACCCTCGCCTTGCCCGCCCTTGGCTGGTCGAAACCGGCGGGCACGTCCGGCACCTTCGAGGTCGCGGGCAGTCTGGGGCCGGTGCCGGTCATCGACCGGATCGCCCTGACCGCCCCCGGGTTCGAGGCGGCGGGCGACATCCGCCTCGCGGATGGCGGCGGCCTCGACCGTCTGCACCTCGACCGTCTGCGGGTCGGCGGCTGGCTCTCGGTCGCCGCCGACGTCATCGGGCGCGGGCCGGGGCGGGCGGTCGAGGTGCGCGTGACCGGCGGCACGATCGACCTGCGGCAGGCGCGGCTGGGGCAGGGTGGCGGCGGCGGCGAGGTCGGGCCGATGACGATCGCCCTCGACCGGCTCGACGTGGCGAACGGCATTTCGCTCACCGCGTTCGGCGGCACCTTCGACGGGACGGGCGGTTTCGACGGGCGGTTTCGGGGGCTGCTGAACGGTGCCGCGCCGATCGAGGGGGTCGTGGCCCCCGTCGGCGACCGCCTCGGCGTGCGCGTCCTGGGCGGCGACGCGGGCGCCGTGCTGGCCGCCGCGGGCCTCCTCCAGACGGCGGCGGGCGGCACGCTCGACCTCACGCTCCTCCCCGCGGGCGAGGCGGGCAGCTATGACGGCACCGTCGCGATCACCGACCTGCGGGTCGTCGAGGCACCGGCCCTGGCGCGGCTGCTCGACGCGATCTCGGTCGTGGGCCTCCTGCAGCAACTGGCCGGGCAGGGCCTCGCGTTCACCAACGTCGACGTCGACTTCCGCCTCGCGCCCGACCGGATCACCGTGACGCGGGCGAGTGCCGTCGGCCCCGGCCTTGGCATTTCGGCGGACGGGTTCTACGAGATGGCGTCGCGCCGCCTCGACTTTCAGGGGGTGGTCTCGCCGGTCTATCTGCTGAACGGCATCGGCTCGATCCTGACCCGTCCGGGCGAGGGGCTGTTCGGTTTCAACTTCACCGTGCGCGGCCCGGTCAGCGATGCGGCCGTCTCGGTCAATCCGCTGTCGGTGCTGACGCCCGGCATGTTCCGCGAGATCTTCCGGCGCCCGGTGCCGGTGCTGGACTAGGGGGGGCGATGCGCCTGAGCGATTTCGATTTCGACCTGCCCGAGGAGCTGATCGCCGTGCGGCCGGCCCGGCCACGCTCTTCGGCGCGACTTCTGGTGGCGCGCGGCGACGAGACGCTGGACCGGCACGTCACCGACCTGCCCGATTTCCTGCGCCCCGGCGACCGGCTGATCCTGAACGACACCCGCGTGATCCCGGCGCGCCTGTTCGGCGTGCGCGCCCGCGACGGGGCAGAGAGCGCCATCGAGGTGACGCTGCTCGACCCCCGGGCCGACGGCACCTGGGCGGCACTGGCCAAACCGCTGCGCAAGTGGCGCGCGGGAGAGGTCGTGCGCTTCTCGCCCGACCTTGCCGCGACGCTCGAGGGGCGCGACGACGAGCGGGCGGTGGTGCGGTTCAATCTGACCGGGGCCGATTTCGACGCGGCCCTCGCAGAGGCAGGCCAGATGCCCTTGCCGCCCTATATCGCCGCGCGCCGCCCGGCGGATGCCGCCGACCGCGAGGATTACCAGACGATCTGGGCCGCCCGTCCCGGTGCCGTCGCCGCCCCCACCGCCTCGCTGCATTTCGATGCGGATTTGATGGCGGCCCTGTCTGCGCGCGGCATCGCGACCACCCATGTGACGCTGCATGTCGGTGCCGGCACCTTCCTGCCGGTCAAGGTCGACGACGTGAGCCGGCACCGGATGCACGCCGAATGGGGCGAGGTGAGTGCCGGTGCCGCCGCCGAGATCGCCGCGACCAAGGCGGCGGGCGGGCGGATCGTGCCGGTCGGCACCACCGCCCTGCGCCTGATCGAGAGCGCGGCGGCAGGCGGCACCATCGCCCCCTGGCGCGGCGACACCGACATCTTCATCCGCCCCGGGCACCGCTTTGCCGTCACCGACGCGCTGATGACGAATTTCCATCTGCCGAAAAGCACGCTGATGATGCTGGTCTCGGCGCTCATGGGAACGGACCGGATACGTGCGCTCTATGCCCATGCGGTCGCCGGGCGCTACCGGTTCTTTTCCTACGGCGATGCCTCGCTCCTGATGCCCCCCACCGGTGACGGCGGGGCCTGAACGGGGCCCTTCTCGAAAGGGGGATTGCCGCCTCCGGCGACCTGTGAGAGGGGGCGATGCGCGCGTTTTGCGCCGCCCTGAAAGGCTGTCGGCATGTTTGTGGTCCTGAAGAACTCCTGGGCGCTGTTTCTCGGCATGTTCATGCTGATGATCGGCAACGGCCTTCAGGGCACGCTGCTGGGCCTGCGCGGCGAGATAGAGGGATTCTCGACGCTCGAGATGTCGGTGGTGATGTCGGCCTATTTCGCGGGGTTCCTCTTCGCCTCGCGGATGGTGCCCGACATGCTGCGCCGGGTCGGCCACGTGCGCGTCTTCGCGGCCCTCGGCTCGACCATTTCCGCCGTCCTCATCCTCTATCCCGCGCTGACCGAGCCCTGGGCCTGGGCGATCGGCCGCGTCGCCATCGGGTTCTGCTTCTGCGGCGTCTACATCACTGCCGAAAGCTGGCTGAACGACGCCTCGACCAACGAGACGCGGGGCAAGTCGCTGTCGCTCTACATGATCGTGCAGATGGCGGGGATCGTGGCGGCGCAATACATCCTCGTGCTCGGCGACGTGCGCGGCTTCATCCTGTTCATCGTGCCCTCCGTCCTCGTGAGCCTGGCCTTCGCGCCGATCCTGCTCACCGTCGGCACCGCGCCGACGTTCGAATCCACCAAGCCGCTGTCGATCAAGCGTCTGGTCCGCGCCTCGCCGCTCGCCTGCGTCGGCATGTTCATGCTGGGCGGCGTGTTCTCGGCGCAGTTCGGCATGTCGGCGGTCTATGGCAGCCGCGCGGGGTTCAGCGTGGCGCAGATCTCGGGGATGATATCGGCGACCTATGTGACGGCGCTGCTGCTGCAATATCCGGTCGGCTGGATGTCGGACCGGATGGACCGGCGCATCCTCATCATCGCCCTCGCCTTCGCCGGCGGTGCCGGTGCGCTCCTGTCGTTCGTGATGCCGCAGTTCACCGGTACGCCGGCGACGCTCTACCTCTTCGTCCTGATCAGTGCGGGGATCGTCGGCGGCACGTCGAACCCGCTCTATGCGCTGCTCATCGCCTATGCCAACGACTACCTCGCGCGCGAGGACATGGCCGCGGCCTCGGGCGGGCTCCTCTTCATCAACGGCCTCGGCGCGATCATGGGGCCGTTCATCGTCGGCTGGGCGATGGACGGGATCGGCGTCGAGGGTTTCTGGGGGTTCATCGCGCTCACCCTCGTGGCCCTCGGGGTCTACGGCCTGTGGCGGATGTCGCGGCGCCGGTCGCGGACGCCGGTCGGGGATCTGGTGCGCTATGCGCCGGTCGGCCCCACCGCCTCGGCGGTCATGGCCGAGGCGGCGCAGGGCGTCTATATCGAGGCCGAGATCGAGGCCTCCGGCGGCCCGCCCGACGGCGGCGACGCCGGGCCGAAAGGCGGCGCCTGATGGGTTGTCATTCGGGGCCGGTTCTGGGACGGTCGGGGTGCGGCGCGGCGCCGCAATGCGATCTGGCGGACCTGACGTGACGCAGCCCGAGGAAATCCTGGAATACTGGCTCGACGATACCGGCGAGGCCGGGTGGTATAACGGATCGGAGGCGCTGGACGCGGACATCCGCGCGCGGTTCGGGCAGGCCTGGACGGCGGCGGTCGACGGCTCCTTCGGCCTCTGGCTCACCTATCCGGCCGGCGCGCTGGCCTATATCATCCTGACCGACCAGTTTCCGCGCAACATGTTCCGCGGCACCGCGCAGGCCTTTGCCAGCGACAAGATCGCGCGCGCGGCGACGCGGATCGCCATCGGGCGCGACTGGGATCTGGCCATCGCGGAACCCGCCCGGCAATTCTTCTACCTGCCGCTCGAACATGCCGAGGCGATCTTCGATCAGGACCGCGCCGTGCGCCTCTTCGCGAGCCGGATGCCGGGGGCCACGTCGCTGATGCAGCACGCCTGCGCCCACCGTGCGGTGATCCGGCGGTTCGGCCGGTTCCCGCACCGCAACGAGGCGCTGGGGCGGACGTCGACGCCCGCCGAGATCGACTGGCTTGCGGCTGGCGGCTATGGCGCCGAGGTGCGGCGGATTCAGGCGGAAAAGACGGACGACGCAGGGCCGCATTAGCCCGGCCTTAACGCGAGGTCGCTAGGCTTGCGGGTGATGCCCGTGCTGCGTTGCGCACCGGGCGCCCCCTGACCGGAGCGCGCGTGACCCACCACCGACCCGAAAAGCGGCCCCCCGGGGACGCAACCCCCGTGCCAGAGGTGCCCAATCCGCGCCGCTCGTGGGAGCTTCCGGACGCAGACCGCGTCCCGCGCCGCGCCGACCTCGCCACCGACATCATGAACATCATGGAACAGGGGATCATGGTCTGGTCCGCCGAGGGCTATTGCGAGATCCACAATACCCGCGTCTTCGGCCTGCTCGAACTCGAGGCGACCGATATCTGCATCGGCACCCAGCGGTCGGCGTTCCGCCAGCGGGCGCTGGCACGGGGCGAGATGTCGGCCGCCGTCGACGCCCACACCCAAAGCCAGATCGCGGCACACCAGCCCTATTCCTTCGACCGGCACCTGCCCTCGGGCCGCACCGTCCTCACCAACGGCCGCCCGATGCGGGGCGGCGGCTATGTCGTGACCTTTACCGACGTGACCGAGGCCCGCGCCGCCGAAAGCGCGCTGCTCGCCGCCCAGCAACAGACCGAGGCGGCGCGCGCGCAGGCGGTCGAGGTGCTCGAGGGAGAGCGTGCACGACGCGCGGAGGCGAAATTGCTGACCAGCCTCGATGAATGGCTGCAATCGTGCAAGTCGCTCGACGAGCTGTTCCTCATCGTGCGCCGGTTCATGGAGCGGCTGTTGCCGGGGAGCGAGGGCGAGCTCTACGTCTATTCCAACAGCCGCGACGCCCTCGAGGGGATGTGCCAGTGGAACACGACCCGGATCCACAGCCATATCGCCGCCGATGCCTGCTGGGCGCTGCGGCGGGGCAGGGCCTATCTCCACGCGCCCGAAGAGGTGTCGTTCCTGTGCGACCATGTCGTCGCGCCCGACGCCGGCGATGACGCCCTGCGCTATATCTGCGTGCCGATCATGGCGCATGGCGACACCGTGGGCCTGCTGCACATCCGTTTGACCGGGACCGCGCGGGCGCATCTGTCCGACCCGGTCGAATTCGCCGTTCAATGCGGCGAGCATATCTCGATGGCCATCGCCAACGTGAAGCTGCGCGACGAACTGCACGACCAGTCGACGCGCGACGCCCTTACCGGCCTCTACAACCGCCGCTACTTCATGTCCGCGATCCAGCGCGAGATGGCTCTGGCGGCGCGGGGCAAGGGTCAGGTCGGTCTGATCTCGTTCGACGCCGACCGGTTCAAGTCGTTCAACGATGCCCACGGCCACGAGGCGGGCGATCTGGTGCTGCGCGCCATCGGGCGGACACTGGCCGATGCGGTGACGGGCGGCGCGGTGGCCGCGCGGGTGGGCGGCGAAGAGTTCGCGGTCATCGTGCCCGGGCAGGGGATCGACGGCACGGCGGCACTGGCCGAGGCGCTGCGCGTCGCGGTGGGCAAGGTCGCGGTGCGCTATCTCGACGGCACCCTGCCACGGATCTCGATCTCGCTCGGCGTCGCGGCGTTCCCCGACCACGGGGACGAGCCGCGCCTGCTCCTGCGGCGGGCCGACGCGGCGCTCTATCGCGCCAAGGACGACGGGAGGGACTGCGTGCGGCTGGCGGAATAGGCCATGGCGATACGCGGGGTCATGCGCGGGGCCATGCGCGTGGGCCAACGCGGCAATGCGGCGCGGTCACTGGTTCGCCCGGCTGGATTGGTTTAGACCTGAACCAGTTTCAGTTCCGGGGAGGATCACGTGATGGCGGCGCAGGACTTCGATATGGTGGTGATCGGCGCGGGCCCCGGCGGCTATGTCGCGGCGATCCGCGGCGCGCAACTGGGCCTCAAGGTCGCCTGCGTCGAGCGAGAGCATCTGGGCGGCATCTGCCTCAACTGGGGCTGCATCCCGACCAAGGCGATGCTGCGCTCCTCCGAGGTGTTCCACCTGATGCACCGGGCAAAGGAGTTCGGCCTCAAGGCCGAGGGAATTTCCTACGACCTCGACGCGGTGGTGAAACGCTCGCGCGGCGTGGCCAAGCAACTGTCGGGCGGGATCGGGCATCTGTTCAAGAAGAACAAGGTGACGACGATCATGGGCACCGCGAAGCTGGCGGGCGAGGGCAAGGTGACGGTCACGACCGACAAGGGCACCGAGGAGCTGACGGCAAAGGCGATCGTCGTCGCGACCGGCGCGCGGGCGCGCAACCTGCCCGGCCTCGAGGCGGACGGCGAACGGGTCTGGAACTACAAGCACGCCCTCGTGCCGCCGCATATGCCCAAGGAGTTGCTCGTCGTCGGCTCCGGCGCCATCGGCATCGAATTCGCCAGCTTCTACAACACACTCGGCGCCAAGACGACGGTGGTCGAGGTGATGGACCGGGTTTTGCCGGTCGAGGACGATGAGATCAGCGCCTTCGCCAGGAAAGCCTTCGTGAAGCAGGGCATGACGATCCTCGAAAAGGCGACGGTGAAGAAGCTCGACCGCGCATCGGACAAGGTGACAGCGCATATCGAGGTGGGCGGCAAGACGGAGACCAAGGTCTTCGACACGGTTATTTCCGCCGTCGGTATCGTCGGCAACACCGAAGATCTGGGGCTGGAAGAAGCGGGTGTGAAGATCGACCGCACCCATGTCGTGACCGATGAATTCTGCCGCACCGGCGTCCCCGGCCTCTACGCCATCGGCGACATCGCGGGCGCGCCCTGGCTGGCGCACAAGGCGAGCCACGAGGGCACCATGGTCGCCGAACTCATCGCGGGCAAGCACGCCCACCCGATCAAGCCCGGCTCCATCGCGGGGTGCACCTATTGCCAGCCGCAGATCGCGAGCGTCGGCATGACCGAGGCGAAGGCCAAGGAGGCCGGTTTCGACATCAAGGTGGGCCGCTTTCCGTTCATCGGCAACGGCAAGGCAATCGCGCTCGGCGAGGCCGAGGGGATGATCAAGACGATCTTCGATGCCAAGACCGGGGAACTCCTCGGCGCGCACATGATCGGCGCGGAAGTGACAGAACTCATCCAGGGCTACATCGTCGGCCGACAGCTCGAGACGACCGAGGAAGACCTGATGCGAACCGTCTTTCCGCATCCGACCCTGTCGGAGATGATGCACGAAAGCGTCCTCGACGCCTACGGGCGCGCCATCCACTTCTGAACGGGTGCCGCGACGATGAGAAACGGCGGCGGGAGGAACCCGCCGCCGTTTTGCGTTCTTGCGGCGCTTCGGGCTCAGTCGGCAGTTACGGTGATCGGTACGCGCACCATGACATGCCCGTCCTGTTCGAGCTGGTATCGCACCTCGTAGTCGCCCGGTTCTGCGGGCAGGCGCAGAGTTGCCGGATTGCCCTCGCTCGTCCGGACGTATGCGATATAGCCTTCCGCGCCGACCTCGCCGATCGAGATGTAGTCGCGCGGGTAATCGGGTCCGTCCCAGCCCACCGTGACCGTTTCTGCCGACAGCGCAACGTTCGGCTGCACGACGAGCCGAACGGTGACGGGTGTCACGACGATCGTGGAGACGCCGATGATCGCTCCATCCTGTTCGAGCTGATAGCGGATGGAATAGGTCCCCGGTTCGGTCGGCAGGACCAAAGCGGTCGGATTGCCGGTATCGGTGCGGGTGTAGTTGATGTACCCGCTCTCGCCGGTAACGCCGACCGACACATAGTCGCGGGGATAGTCTGGCCCGTCATGGGCGACCATCACGATGGACCCGACGGGGGCCTCTGCCGGGACCATGATCGTAACCTTCAGGTCGGTGACGGTGATCGGCCGGGTGGCGATGATCTCTCCGTCCTGTTCGAGCTGATAGCGCAGTTCGTACTGCCCCGGCTCGGTCGGCATCGGCAGGGTGACGGGGTTGCCCTCGCTGACACGGACATAGTTGACGTAACCGCTTTCGCCCGGCCGTCCGACCGAGATGTAGTCGCGGTCATAATCCGGCCCGGTCCACCCGACGCTGAGCGGTTCGCCGATCACGGCCGTGTCGGGCGCCGTCAGACTGGCCTGAACATCGGTGACGGTGATCGGCCGGGTGGCGATGATCTCTCCGTCCTGTTCGAGCTGATAGCGCAGTTCGTACTGGCCCGGCACGGTCGGCATCGGCAGGGTGACGGGGTTGCCCTCGCTGACGCGGACATAGTTGACGTAACCGCTTTCGCCCGGCCGTCCGACCGAGATGTAGTCGCGGTCATAATCCGGCCCGGTCCACCCCACGCTGAGCGGTTCGCCGATCACAGCCGTGTCGGGCGCCGTCAGACTGGCCTGAACATCGGTGACGGTGATCGGCCGGGTGGCGATGATCTCTCCGTCCTGTTCGAGCTGATAGCGCAGTTCGTACTGCCCCGGCTCGGTCGGCATCGGCAGGGTGACGGGGTTGCCCTCGCTGACGCGGACATAGTTGACGTAACCGCTCTCGCCCGGCCGTCCGACCGAGATGTAGTCGCGGTCATAATCCGGCCCGGTCCACCCGACGCTGAGCGGTTCTCCTGCAATGGCCGTGTCGGGCGCGGTTAGGGTGGCGGACACTTCGGTGACGGTGATCGGCCTTGTGGCGATGACCTCGCCGTCAGACGCCGTGTGATAGCGCAGTTCATAGGCGCCGGGCGTGGTCGGCATGAGCAGGTCGAGGGGATTTCCCGCCTCGATATATGAATAGTTGACATAGCTTTCATCGCCGACCGCAGCCACGGCGATATAGTCGCGCGCATTGCCGGGGCCGGTCCAGCCGACCGTGAGTTGCGATCCGGCGGGGCCTGTGTCCGCCGCTGTCAGAGTGGCCACGGGCGTCAGGTCCACGTCCGGAAAGACGAAGGTGAGGGTCTGGATGTCCGGGGTCGAAATCGAGAAGGAGGCGTCCTGCGACGATTCCGTGACCGCGTCATAGACCGTGACCTCATAGGACGCCGCCTCGAGGTCGAGACCGAGGGGATTGCCCTCGCCGTCGTCGAGGATCGCCACGCCGTCGCGCGACAGCGTCCAGTTCAGCGGCGTCTCGATCATCGGCCCCTCCTCGGTGCCGCGCCGTGCCTGAAAACTGACCGCGCCGAGGATCGCCTCGGGTTCGGGCGCGGTCGCGATCCGGGTGAGGGCGGCGGCAAGCTCGTCGGCGTTCGAGGCCGTCAGGAACTGTCCGCCGGTCTCGTCGGCGATGCACTGCATCTGCGCCAGCGCGTCCGCCTCGGTAACGTCGAAGCCGACGACATGCGCGGTAAAGTCGATGCCCGCCTCTTCGAGGACACGGGCGGCCTCGCAGACGTTGGGATTGCAGGTCTCGATCCCGTCCGAGACGAGGATCACGGTCGCGGCCTGTTCCGTATAACGCAGCGCCTCGGCGGCGGCGATGACGCTGTCGGTCATCGGGGTCATGCCGCGCGGGTTGATCGCGTTCACCGCGTCGAGGATCGCGGACCGGTTGTCTGTGCCCGGCGCGACCACCGTCTCGATGTCGGCGCAATCGCCGCGCGTGCGGTGGCCATAGACCGTAAGACCGAGGTTCTGATCGGCCGGAAAATCGGCAAGGATGTCGGCCACGACCTCGCGGGCGATGACGATCTTGTTGATCCCGTCGATCTGTCCCCACATCGAGCCGGAACCGTCGAGCACGAGGATGGTGTTGGGCCGCTCTTGTGCCGTGGCGGCGAGGGGGACGAGGAAAGACAGCGAACAAGAAAGGACGAAACGGAATAGGGGGGGCATCGGACCAACCATGACTGAAAAATCTGGGCCAATGGTGCGACGGACGTGGTGCACTGTCAAACGCAATGACGGGAACGGTGGGGTAATCCGGAACTTCGACAGTGCCCGATCCCGAATGGCAGGATCCCGCGCTTTATTTCCGTTCATGTTCTGTTATTGTTCTTCTCCGAGGGGTGGTGCGGTCGCCGAAATGGTCTATCTCTGGCCGGTCGCGGCCTGCATCTGCCCGGCACCCGCTTGGTGGCGGTTCTATGGGGGTTCTGAATGGCCGAGCTGAAACATATCGAGGTGCGCGGCGCGCGCGAGCACAACCTCAAGAACATCGACGTGGACATTCCGCGCGACCAGTTGGTGGTCATCACCGGGCTGTCGGGGTCGGGGAAATCCTCGCTCGCCTTCGACACGATCTATGCCGAGGGGCAGCGCCGCTACGTCGAATCGCTGTCGGCCTATGCGCGCCAGTTCCTCGACATGATGGAAAAGCCCGACGTCGACCATATTTCGGGCCTGTCGCCTGCCATCAGCATCGAGCAGAAGACGACGTCGAAGAACCCCCGCTCGACGGTGGGCACCGTCACCGAAATCTACGACTACCTGCGTCTCCTGTTCGCCCGCGCCGGCACGCCCTATTCGCCCGCCACCGGCAAGCCGATCGAGGCGCAGCAGGTGCAGGACATGGTCGACCGCGTCATGGCGATGCCAGAGGGGACGCGCGGCTATCTGCTCGCCCCCATCGTGCGGGACCGCAAGGGCGAGTATCGCAAGGAAATGCTCGAGCTGCGCAAGTCCGGGTTCCAGCGGGTGAAGGTGGACGGGACGTTCCACGAGCTGGACGAGCCGCCGGTGCTGGACAAGAAATTCCGCCACGACATCGACGTCGTGGTCGACCGGATCGTCGTGCGCGAGGGTCTCGAGACGCGGCTGGCGGATTCGTTCCGCACCGCTCTGGACCTCGCCGACGGCATCTGCGTGTTGGAGATCGCGCAGGAGGAGGGGGCCGAAGAGGCGCCCGAGCGGATCACCTTCTCGGAGAAATTCGCCTGCCCCGTCAGTGGCTTCACCATCCCCGAAATCGAGCCGCGGCTGTTCTCGTTCAACGCGCCTTTCGGCGCCTGTCCGGTCTGCGACGGTCTTGGCGTCGAGTTGTTTTTCGATGAGCGGCTGGTGGTGCCCGACATGACGCTGAAGATCGCGGACGGGGCGCTGGCACCCTGGCGCAAGGGCAAGTCGCCCTATTTCCTGCAAACCATCGAGGCCATCGCCAAGCACTATGGCTTTGCCAGGAATGCACGCTGGAAGGATCTGGAACCGGCGGTGCAGGAGGTGTTCCTGCGCGGGTCTGGCGACACCGAGATCCAGTTTCGCTACGACGAGGGCGGCCGGATCTATCAGGTCAAGCGGGTGTTCGAGGGCGTGATCCCGAACATGGAACGGCGCTATCGCGAGACGGATTCGGCATGGATTCGCGAAGAGTTCGAGCAATATCAGAACAATAGACCCTGCGGCTCATGTGAGGGCTACCGGCTGCGACCCGAGGCACTGGCGGTCAAGATCGGCAGCAAGGGCGACCTCAAGCATGCCGGGCAGGTGGTGCAGATGTCGATCCGCGAGGCGCACGACTGGTGCGTCACGGTGCCCGACCATCTGAGCAAGCAGAAGAACGAGATCGCGCGCGCCATCCTCAAGGAGATCCGCGAACGGCTCGGGTTCCTCAACAACGTCGGGCTGGAATACCTGACGCTGTCGCGCAATTCCGGCACGCTCTCGGGCGGCGAGAGCCAACGGATCCGGCTCGCCAGCCAGATCGGCTCCGGCCTGACCGGCGTGCTCTACGTCCTCGACGAGCCGAGCATCGGCCTGCATCAGCGCGACAACGACCGGCTGCTGACCACGCTCAAGAACCTGCGCGATCAGGGCAATACCGTCATCGTGGTCGAACATGACGAAGAGGCGATCCGCGAGGCGGATTATGTGTTCGACATCGGCCCCGGTGCGGGCATCCGCGGCGGCGAGGTCGTGGCCAAGGGAACGCCTGCCGAAATCGTCGCCAATCCGAAGAGCCTGACGGGGCAATACCTTGCCGGGACACGCTCGATCGACGTGCCCAGCCAGCGGCGCCGCGGCAACGGCAAGAAGCTGACGGTAAGCAAGGCGACCGGCAACAACCTGCGGGACGTCACGGTCGACTTCCCCTTGGGGAAGTTCGTCTGCGTCACCGGCGTCTCGGGCGGCGGCAAGTCGACGCTGACCATCGAGACGCTGTTCAAGACGGCGTCGATGGCGCTCAACGGGGCGCGCCAGACCCCGGCCCCCTGCGAGACGATCCGGGGCCTCGAACACCTCGACAAGGTGATCGACATCGACCAGCGCGCCATCGGGCGCACGCCGCGGTCGAACCCCGCGACCTATACCGGCGCCTTTACCCCGATCCGCGACTGGTTCGCCGGCCTGCCCGAGAGCAAGGCGCGCGGCTACAAGCCCGGGCGCTTCAGCTTCAACGTCAAGGGCGGGCGCTGCGAGGCCTGTCAGGGCGACGGCGTCATCAAGATCGAGATGCATTTCCTGCCGGATGTCTACGTCACCTGCGAGACGTGCAAGGGCGCGCGCTATAACCGCGAGACGCTGGAGGTGAAGTTCAAGGGCAAGAGCATCGCCGATGTCCTCGATATGACGGTCGAGGATGCGCAGGAGTTCTTCAAGGCGGTGCCCTCGATCCGCGAGAAGATGGACGCGCTCGTGCAGGTCGGCCTCGGCTATATCAAGGTCGGCCAGCAGGCGACGACGCTCTCGGGCGGCGAGGCGCAGCGGGTGAAACTGTCCAAGGAGCTGGCGAAGCGGTCGACGGGGCGGACGCTCTATATCCTCGACGAGCCGACGACGGGCCTGCATTTCGAGGATGTGCGCAAGCTGCTCGAGGTGCTGCACCAGCTCGTCGAGCAGGGCAATTCGATGATCGTGATCGAGCACAACCTCGACGTCATCAAGACCGCCGACTGGATCATCGATATCGGCCCCGAGGGCGGCGACGGCGGCGGGCAGGTGGTGGCCACCGGCACCCCGGAAGAGGTGGCCGAGGTCGAGGGCAGCCATACGGGTCGGTATCTGGGGCCGATGCTGAAAGCGCAAAAGAAGAAGGTGGCGGCGGAGTGAGCACGGTTCGTTGGCAGCGTGTCGAAGCAGGCATCGTATTTGCCGCGGCGCTGTCGGTCGGCATCTCGCTGGCGACGGATGGCGGTATCGCATGGTGGCTTATGCTGCTCGTCTTCTTTGCGCCGGATTTGGCGTTCGCGGGCTACCTTGCCGGGCCGCGCGCCGGTGCCCTCCTCTACAACATCGTGCATATCTATGGCTTCGGCGCGGCGGTCGCGATCCTTGGCCTTGCCCTCGAGTCCGAGGTGGCCGGTGCCCTCGGGATGTTGTGGATCGGACACGCCGGGTTCGACCGGATGCTGGGTTATGGCCTGAAGGAGCCGACGGGGTTCGCCGACACGCATCTGGGGCGGATCGGCCGGGGGTGAAACGGAAAAACCTTCCCCGCGGGGAAGGTTTTCCTTCGTTAACAAGAGGTTAATTCAGGGCGACTTATTCCATCGCCTTGAAGTTGAAGGCCGATCCCTCCTTGATGCCGGATGGCCAGCGCGAGGTGATCGTCTTGGTCCTTGTATAGAACCGGAAGGCGTCGGGCCCGTGCTGGTTCAGGTCGCCGAACACCGATTTCTTCCAGCCGCCGAACGTGTGGTAGGCCAGCGGCACCGGGATCGGCACGTTGATGCCGATCATGCCGACGTTCACGCGGGCCGCAAAATCCCGCGCGGCATCGCCGTCGCGGGTAAAGATCGCGGTGCCGTTGCCGTATTCGTGGTCCATGGCGAGGCCGAGGGCCTCCTCATAGCTTTGCGCGCGCACCACCGACAGGACGGGGCCGAAAATTTCCTTGCGGTAGATTTCCATGTCCTTCGTCACCCGGTCGAAGAGGTGCGGCCCGACGAAGAAGCCGTCCTCGTAGCCCTGCAAGGAAAACCCGCGTCCGTCGACGACGAGGTCCGCACCCTCGGCCACGCCGCTCTCGACGAGACGCTCGATGTTGGCCTTGGCGGCGGCGGTTACGACGGGGCCGTAATCCACGTCCTTGCCCGACGTATACGGGCCGACCTTCAGCTTTTCGATCCGGGGCACGAGGCGTTCGATCAGGCGGTCGGCGGTCTCGTCGCCGACCGGCACGGCGACCGAGATCGCCATGCACCGCTCGCCCGCGGCCCCGTATCCGGCGCCGATCAGCGCATCGGCGGCCTGATCCATGTCGGCGTCGGGCATGATGATCATGTGGTTCTTGGCGCCGCCGAAACACTGCACCCTTTTGCCGTTGGAACAACCGCGCCCGTAGATGTATTCGGCGATCGGTGTGCTGCCGACGAAGCCGATCGACTGGATCACCGGGTGGTCGATGATCGCATCGACCGCCGCCTTGTCGCCGTTGACGACCTGAAGGATGCCCTTCGGCAGGCCCGCCTCCTCCATCAGTTCGGCGAGCATGAGCGGCACCGAGGGGTCGCGCTCGGACGGCTTGAGGATGAAGGCGTTGCCGCAGGCGATGGCGGGGGCGAACATCCACATCGGGATCATCGCGGGAAAGTTGAACGGGGTGATGCCGGCGCAGACGCCAAGCGGCTGGCGCATCGAATACATGTCGATACCCGGCCCGGCGCTGTCGGTGAAATCGCCCTTGAGGAGTTCCGGCGCGCCGATGCAGTATTCGACTACCTCGAGGCCGCGCTGCACGTCGCCTGCTGCATCGGGCAGGGTCTTGCCATGCTCGCGGCTCAGCGCCTCGGCGAGCCTGTCCATGTCGCGATTGAGCAGTCCGACGAATTTCATCATCACCCGCGCGCGGCGCTGCGGGTTGACCGCCGCCCAGGCGGGTTGGGCGGCGGCGGCGACGTCGACCGCGCGCGCCATCTCTTCCGGGCCGGCCAGCGGCACGCGGGCCTGCACCTCGCCGGTGGCGGGGTTGAACACGTCGGCAAAGCGGCCCGAGGTGCCCTTGACGTGGGTGCCGTCGATATAATGGGTGAGGTCGGGGGCGGTGGTCATGCGGTCTGGTCCTTGCCTGAGCGTCCCCGTTCGGGGCCGCGCGTTCCGTCCGGGCGATCATAGTGTGCCCAAGGGCCGGGCAAAACCCGCATTCGCCGCCGTTGTGCCGCGCAACGGTTGACAGCGCGGCCCGCGAGACGCGAGGCTGGCAGGGAAACCCTGCAACAGGAGATGGCACCGATGCTCGTCCAACAAATTCTGGCCGGCAAGGCGAATACCGATGTGCTGACGGTAAGGCCCGACAGCCTGGTCTCCGATGCGGTAAAGATCCTGTCGGACAAACGGATCGGCACGGTGGTCGTCTCTGCCGACGGCGCGGCACCCGACGGGATCCTGTCCGAGCGCGACATCGTGCGTGAGTTGGGCAAGCGCGGTCCGTCCTGCCTCGACGAGGCGGTCTCGGGGATGATGACGCCAAGGCCGATCACCTGCGGTGTCGGCGACAGTGCCGACGAGGTTCTGGCAACGATGACCGAAGGGCGGTTCCGCCATCTGCCGGTCGTGCGGGACGGCGCGATGATCGGCCTTATCTCGATCGGCGACGTGGTCAAGGCGCGGCTGTCGGAACTCGCGATGGAAAAGGATGCCCTCGAGGGGATGATCAAGGGGTTCTGACGCACCCGGCGCAGCGTCTCGCCCTTGCATCCGGGGGGCGCCTCGTGCGTTGGTGCACCCAACCGTCGCCGCGAAAGGGGACATCACCATGCGCGCCGGCCTCTATCCCGGGACGTTCGATCCAATTACCAACGGCCATACCGACATCATCCGCCGCGCCTGCCGACTGGTCGACAGACTGGTGGTGGGCGTGGCGATCAACGGTGGCAAGGGGCCGCTGTTCACGCTGGAGGAGCGGGTCGCGATGCTCGAGGCGGAATGTGCCGTCATCGCCGCGGCGACGCAGACGACGATCGAGGTGCATCCGTTCGAGAACCTGCTCATCGATTGCGCGCGCGACGTCGGCGCCGGGGTCATCATCCGAGGGCTGCGGGCAGTCGCGGATTTCGAATACGAATATCAGATGGTCGGCATGAACCGCGCGCTCGATGCGTCGATCGAGACGGTGTTCCTGATGGCGGACGTCAAATACCAGGCGATCGCGTCGAAACTGGTCAAGGAGATCGCCCGTCTGGGCGGGGACGTGTCCAAGTTCGTGCCGCCCGCCGTGCGCGACGCGCTCGTGGCGCGTCTGCGCTGACGGCGTGGGTCAGCCGTAGACGGCCTGAGCGGCGGTGCGCCCGGCATCCTCGCGGAACATGCCGAGGTCGATGGCGGTCTCGAGCGGCATGGCGCGCAGTTCGCGCTTGGTGCGGGTGTATTGCGCATACTTTTGCAGGCGCATGCGGAGGGTGTTCAGGGTCATGGCAGGCTCCTCTTTGGCTCTCGCCGTTGCGGTTGACGCTTACCTAAGCTGTCGACCGGCACCCGCAACGCCCTGAAGACGCGAAGCCGACCTGCGTTCAGTGCATGGCAAACGCATCGGGCCGCCCCTTGTTCGGAGCGGCCCACGGATCGGCTTGCGATGGCGCCGACGGATCTACATCAGCTTGCCCATCGCCACGGCGACGTCGCCCATCCGGTTGGAAAAGCCCCATTCGTTGTCATACCAGCTCAGCACCCGGACGAAGTTGCCCGGCAGCACCTTGGTCTGGTCGAGCGCGAAGGTCGAGGACGCCGGGTTGTGATTGAAGTCGGTCGAGACCAGCGGCTCGTCGGTATAGGCCAGCACCCCCTTCATCGGGCCGTCGGCGGCGGCGACGATGGCGGCGTTGATGGCCTCGACGGTCACGGCGCGGTCCGCGACGAAGGTGAGGTCGACGCAGGACACGTTCGGCGTCGGCACCCGGATGGAACTGCCGTCGAGCTTGCCCTTGAGGCCCGGCAGAACCAGTCCCAGCGCCTTGGCGGCGCCGGTCGAGGTCGGGATCATCGAGAGGGCGGCGGCGCGGGCGCGGTAGAGGTCCTTGTGCATCGTGTCGAGCGTCGGCTGATCGCCGGTATAGCTGTGGATCGTGGTCATGAAGCCGGTGACGATGCCGAACGCCTCGTCCAGCACCTTGGCCACCGGCGCCAGGCAGTTCGTGGTGCACGAGCCGCAGGAAACGACGAGCTGGTCGCTCTTCAGCGTCGTGTCGTTGACCTTCCAGACGATGGTATTGTCGGCGCCGCTCGACGGGGCCGAGACGAGGACGCGCGAGGCGCCGTTCTCGAGGTGCACCTTCGCCTTCTCGCGGTCGGTGAAGATGCCGGTGCATTCGAGCGCGATGTCGACGTCGCCCCAGGGCAACTCGGCGGGATTGCGCATCGCCGTGACCCTCATCGCGCCGCGGCCGACGTCGATGCTGTCCTCGGTGGTGGTCACGCCATGCGGAAACTTGCCGTGCACGCTGTCATAGCGCAGCAGGTGCGCGTTGGTCTCGACCGGGCCGAGGTCGTTGATCGCCACGACCTCGATATCGGTCCGTCCGCTCTCGATGATCGCCCGCAGGACGTTGCGCCCGATCCGGCCGAAGCCGTTGATGGCAACCTTGACTGTCATGACTGCGTCCTTTCGCGTGCCCGGCCCCGATGCGGGGCGTTGTTGGCCGCCAACATCGCCATTCCGTGCCAAAGGTCAACCGCCCGGACGGCCCTAGCGCCAGAACGCGAGGCGGTGGATCAGGTCGACGCCGCCGCGTGCGACGACCAGGCCGCCGCCCCAGCCCATCCACGCGTCGAGTGCCGCGAGGGCCGCGACGAGGAGGGCGATGGTCAGGGCGATGCGCGTCGACATGGCCCTGTCTATGCCGCGCGTGATGGCGCGGTCCAGCCCCGGCCTTGTTCCCCCCGCCGTGACTGCTAGGTTGCGATGCAAGGGGAGACGCCTGTGGCTGGACTTTTGGCATTGCTCGACGACGTGGCCGGCATCGCCAAGGTGGCGGCCGCCTCGGTCGACGACATCGCGGGGCAGGCGGCAAAGGCGAGCGCCAAGGCGGCGGGGGTGGTGATCGACGACGCGGCGGTGACGCCGAACTATGTCGCGGGCCTCGACGCCAGTCGCGAGCTGCCGATCATCTGGCGCATCGCGCGCCGCTCGGTCTTCAACAAGGTGGTGATCCTGCTGCCCATTGCGATGCTGCTGTCGAACCTCGCGCCCTGGCTCATCACGCCGCTGCTGATGCTGGGCGGGCTCTACCTGTGCTTCGAGGGTGCCGAGAAGGTGTTCCACTGGCTGTTTCCGCACGGCGACGCAAAGGTCGTCGAGGATTTGACGATCCGCGATCCCGCCAGGCTCGAGGAGGAGCGGGTCGCGGGGGCGATCAAGACCGACTTCATCCTCTCGGCCGAGATCATGACCATCCTGCTGTCGGGGATCGAGGACAGCACGCTCTGGGTCGAGGCGGCGGTCCTCGGGCTGGCGGGGATCATGATTACCGTGGTGGTCTATGGCGCGGTCGGGCTGATCGTGAAGATGGACGACATCGGCCTGAAGCTCGTGCAGATCGGGCGTCTTGCCGCGACGCGGGCGTTCGGGCGGGGGCTCGTCAAAGGGATGCCGCACTTCATGAGGGTGCTGAGTGTCGTCGGCACCGCCGCGATGATCTGGGTCGGCGGCTCCATCCTCGTGCACGGCACCGAGGTGCTGGGCTGGGCCTGGCCCTCCGCGACGATCGAGGCGATCGCCGTGGCCGCCGCCCATGCCGTGCCGCAGGCCGAGGGGTTCGTGGAATGGGCGGTGACGGCGGCGCTCGACGGGGTTGTCGGGCTGGCGGTGGGCCTGGCGCTGATCCCTCTGGCGACCCGCCTGATCGGGCCGCTCATCGCGGTATTCTCCGGCGCGGCGGGTGCAACTCAGTGACACGACGCGGCGACGATGTGCTGCTTCTGGCGGGCCGTCTGCTGCTTGCCGCGCTCTTTCTCGGGGGGGCGGTGCAAAAGACGCTCAGTCCTGGCGACGCGATGGCCCTCCTCGCCGGTCGCGGCCTGCCCGAGGTGCTGGTCTGGCCGGCGCTGGCCTTCAATGCGGCGGCGGGCCTTGCGCTCGTCGCGGGCGTCGCGGTGCGTCCCGTCGCGCTGTCGCTGGCCGCCTACAGCGGCGTGACGAGCCTCTTTCACTTCATCCCCGAAGACCCCTGGCAGATGTCGATCTTCGTCAAGAACTGGGCGATCGCGGGCGGCTGCCTCGCCCTTGCGGTCGCGGGTCCGGGCCGTTTCGCGTTTGGTGGCAGGTAGCGCGCCGCATCCATTCACGTTGCCGCAACAACTCCCGCCGGAGGCTCCGCCATATACCCCGCGCGCTAGCGCCGCGCGAGTTGCGCCACGGTATAGGTCTGGAACACGCGCCCTTCGTCCCGCGGCACGAAGCCCGGATCGACGGCGACGCAGCCCAGACCGCAGACCTGGATCGCGTTGCGGGTGTCGTATTCCACCCGCCAGACGCGCCCGCCGGGCGTCGAGATATAGCCGTCGATCCCGAAACTGAAATCCCCCTCGAGGTCGCCGATCGAGGGCACCTCGTTGTCGTAGGCGGGATCGTAGGCGCCGTGGGTGTGGTAGCTGGCAAAGACCGAGGGGCCGGGTGCGGGCTGCGTGCAGGACGCGAGCAGGCCCGGGATCGGCGGGGTCGCGGCGATCTGGCCAGAGGACGTAAGGTAGAAGTAGCCGCAGAATTCCGTGTTGCCCGCAAAGGACCGCGACTGGATCGAGTTCAGGAAGTTTCGCGCGAAGGCGTCGGCCTGTGCGGCGGGCGGCCCCTCGACGCGCGGCCGGTCGACGAAGCCGCCGGGCGACGCGCTCGCCAGACTGATCGCGCCGGTGCCGCGCGCGCCCGGAGAGGCCGCGGCGGGCCCGCCGATCTGGCGGTCGCCCGGGTGCACGACGCCCGCCGTGTCCGAGATGGTGACGGGGGCAGGGGCGGCGCAGGCGCCGAGGGTGGCGAGCAGGGCGACGGCGAGGGCGGTCTGGCGCATGGGGTCTCCGGAATACGGGGGGGTGCGGAGACCGCTCCCGGGTGGGATCAGCCGAGGAGGTCGGTGACGCGGGCGGCGACGGCGGCGGCGGTGATGCCGAATTTCTCGTAGAGCACCTCGGCCGGGGCCGAGGCGCCGAACCCCTCCATGCCGACGAAGGCGGCCTTGGCCTCGCGGCCCCGCTCGCCCAGCAGGAGCGCGTCCCAGCCCTGCCGGACGCCGGCCTCGATGGCGACGCGGACCGGACCGGCGGGCAGCACCCGTTTGCGGTAGGCGGCATCCTGCGCGGCGAAGAGTTCCATCGACGGGACCGAGACGACGCGGGTGCCGATCCCCTTGGCCTCGAGGAGGTCGCGGGCGTCCAACGCCACGGAAACCTCGGAGCCGGAGGCCATCAGGATCGCCTGCCGTTTGGTCCCCGCCTCGGCGAGCACATAGGCGCCCTGCGCCGTCAGGTTGCGCCCCTTGTGCGCGCGCCGGACCAGCGGCAGGTTCTGCCGCGAGAGCGCCAGCACGAACGGCGTCCGTTCGCTGGTGAGCGCCAGTTCCCAGGCCTCGGCCGTCTC
This sequence comes from uncultured Alphaproteobacteria bacterium, assembly GCA_963789535.1. Taxonomy (GTDB): domain Bacteria; phylum Pseudomonadota; class Alphaproteobacteria; order Rhodobacterales; family Rhodobacteraceae; genus CAVXHQ01. The sequence continues at coordinate 124,069 of CAWBKU010000003.1, forward strand.
GACCATGTCGGCGGGGCGCAGCACGGTGAGGTTCGGCGTGGCACGCAGCATCGCCAGATGTTCGACCGGCTGATGGGTCGGGCCATCCTCGCCCAGACCGATGCTGTCGTGCGTCATGACGTAGGTGACGGGCGCGCCCATGAGCGCGGACAGGCGGATCGCGCCCCGCGCATAGTCGGTGAAACACATGAACGTGCCGCCATAGGGCCGGATACCGCCATGCAGCGCCAGGCCGTTCATCGCGGCGGCCATGCCGTGTTCGCGGATGCCGTAATAGAGATAGCGGCCCTTGCGGTCCTCGGGCGAAAAGACGCCGAGGTCTGGCGTCTTGGTGTTGTTCGAACCGGTGAGATCGGCCGAGCCGCCGAAGGTCTCGGGCATCACCGGGTTGACCACCTCGAGGACGTTTTCGGACGCCTTGCGCGTCGCCATCGGCTTGTCGTTCTCGCTCGCCTGCTTCTTCAGGGCGCGGATACGGCCCGCCAGCGCCTTTGGCGCCTCACCCGCAAAGACGCGCGCGAAGAGGGCCTGCCGGGCGGCGGGCAGGGCGTCGTGGCGACCCTGCCATTCGGTACGGGCGGCGGCACCGCGGGTGCCCATCGCCTCCCACTTGTCCTTCACGTCCGCGGGGATCTCGAACGGGCCGTAGGGCCAGCCATAGGCCTCCTTGGTGTCGGCGATAAGCTTGGCGTCGGTCAGGGCGCCGTGCCCCTTGGACGTGTCCTGCGCCGAGGAGCCCAGCGCGATATGCGTCCGGCAGGCGATCATCGAGGGGCGCGGATCGGCCTTGGCGGCGGTGATCGCGGCGTCGATGGCCTCGGGGTCGTGGCCGTCGATGTCCTGCACGTGCCAGCCCGAGGCGGCGAAGCGCGCGCCCTGATCGGTGCGGTCCGAGAGCGAGACGGGGCCGTCGATGGTGATGCCGTTGTGGTCGAAGAACACGACGAGGCGCGACAGTTCCTGCCGGCCGGCAAGGGCGACGGCCTCCTGGCTGACGCCCTCCATCAGACAGCCGTCACCGGCGATGACATAGGTATGATGGTCGATCAGGCCCTTGCCGAACTGCGCGCGCAGACGCTCTTCGGCGATGGCGAAGCCGACCGAATTGGCGAGGCCCTGACCCAGCGGGCCGGTCGTCGTCTCGATCCCGTCCGCGTGGCCGTATTCGGGATGGCCCGCGGTCTTGCTGCCCCACTGGCGGAAGTTCTTGATCTGGTCGAGCGTCATGTCGGCATAGCCGGTCAGGTGCAGCAGCGAATAGAGCAGCATCGAGCCGTGGCCCGCCGACAGGATGAAGCGGTCGCGGTCGGGCCAGTGCGGCGCCCCGGCGTCGAATCGCAGGTGTCGCCGGTAGAGGACCGTCGCGACGTCGGCCATGCCCATCGGCATGCCCGAATGTCCCGAATTGGCGGCGGCGACGGCGTCGAGCGTCAGCGTGCGGATCGCCGCGGCAAGGGTCCAGTGGTCGGGGTGGGCGGCGCGGAGGGTGGCGATATCCAAAGGTCTGGTCCTTCACGAAGGGGCGGCCGCCGGGGCCGGTTCATTGCGGATCGGTCATATCAGGGACGGCCCCGAGATCAAGGACTTGGTAGCAGAGCGCGGGAAGGCGGGTGGACGCAACGTCGCATCCGGGCCTCTTCCAATGGATGAAGCCAGCGGCCTAATCCCATGACCCGGAATGGAAAACGACGATTTGCCAAAGCCTGTCTGCGTCGCATAGGGTAGGCAGGAAACGGCGCGATTCGCCGCGCTGGACCGGCGTTCCCGAGGTGGCTTGCAGGGATCGGTGCGGCGCGATCCGGCGAGAAGAGATGCCGTCCCAGGCGCGCCCTCACGGGCGGGCCGCCGGACCTGAGGAGATGGGCAGAAATGAGCGATATCAATGCGCTGGAGTCGAGAATTGTGGCGGCGTTCGTGCGCCTGCAAAGCGGGATCGAGGCTTTGTCCGGCGGCGCACAGGACCAGACCTCCGACGACGGCGACGACGGCGACGGCCCGGCAGCCCTGCGGGCGCGTCTCGAAGAGGAACGGACCGTCAATGCGCAACTCGAGGAACGCGTCCGCGCCCTCAAGGACCGTCAGGACCAGAAGCTGACCACCCTCGAGGAACGGGTCACGGCGCAGAAGGCGCAGATCGCCGACCTGGATGCCGAATTGCAAAAGGTGCAGGCGGCCAACGCCGAACTGCGCGACGTCGCCGCCGAGATGCGCACCGCTCTCATCGACGAGACCGCCGATCCCGGGCTGGTGAACCGCGCGATGCTGGCCGAACTCGAGGCGTTGCGGGCGGCGCAATCGGCCGATCGCGCCGAGGTCGACGCGATCCTCGGCGAACTTTCCGCAACCCTCGAAGAGGCCTGAGCCATGCCGCAAGTCGAAATTTCCATCGGGGGCCGCAATTTCGAGGTCGCCTGCCAGGTCGGCGAAGAGACGTTCCTGCGTTCGGCGGCGGGCATGCTCGACGCCGAGGCGCAGACCCTGTCGACGCAGATCGGCCGGATGCCCGAATCGCGGATGCTGCTGATGGCGGGCCTGTTGCTGGCCGACAAGACGGCGGCCCTCGAGGATCGTCTGCGCGAGGCCGAAAAGCTGAATTCCGAGATGTCGCACAGCATCGCCCGGATGGAGGCGCGCGGCATGCCCGATCCCGTCGAGGTGCCGATCCTGCCGAGCGACCTGGCCGACCTGCTCGAAGGGATCGCGGTGCAGTCGGAGGTTCTGGCCGACGCGCTCGAGGCGCGGTCGGCCTGAGGGCCTAGCCCAGCGTCCGCGCCGAGGCGAGGGCGAGGTCGATGAAGGCCTCCATCCTGTCGGCGGTGCGGGTATCGTGACGCAGGCGCAGGCGCAGGCCGCCGGGCGACAGGATCAGGATCGGCTGGCCGTCGTCACCGGGTCGAGATGGTTGCCATGCGTCGAAGAGTTTGGCGACATCGGCCAGATCGACGCGCCGGCGCGGATCGGCGGTCGCGAAGACGGTCAGTGCCTCCGGACCGTCGATCGGCCGCAGTCCCGCCGCCTCGAACCCCAGCCTGCCGCCGGTAAGACGTTGCAGCATCCGCCGCCCCTGCGGTCCGTCGAGATGGGTCAGCACCTGTGCCGCGATGGCCGTGGCGCCCTCGGGGATGGCGGGACCGATGATGAGGGTGCCTTCAGTCCAGCGGGGCTCGTCGCAACTCCATTCCGTGATGCGCCGCTGCGGGCCGCTGTCACCCGTCGCCGAGGACAGCCGCGCCTCGGCCTGCCAGCCGGGGCCGCTGCGCGCCGTCAGGCGCAGTGTCGCGGGACGGCCCAGCGTCCGGCCCGACAGCGACAGGGACCAGCCGCGCCGTGCGGCCAGCGCCTCGAAGGCCGCGTGCCGCCGGACCTCGTACAGCCGCATCCACAGCACCATGCCATAGGCCGCGACCGCCAGCGTCCCGACGGCGAGGAGGCCCCCGACCAAGGTCATCGGACGATGCCTGCCGGGGGGACGCCGGATTGCCCGACAGCGCGGCGCCGCGCGCGTCCGGATCGACGGATTCGAGGGAATGTTGCGCTATTGGCCCCGCCGCACCATCCCCCCGGATCGCGGCTGCGGGCACGGATCCAGTGGGGCAAGGCGGCTCCGTCGGGCGTGCACTGTCGCGCCACTCAACCATGCCGCGGTGCGAAGGCAAACCCGAGGGCGCCCGGTCGGCCAAATCAACACCGCAGGTGTGTCCCGTGGGGCACCCTGCGGCACCGGTGCGCGATCAGACGTTGGCGTCGCGGATCTTGTCCGCCGCCGCCTTGTCGAACGCGAGGCCCTTGCTCTCGAGCAGCGCGTCGAGTTCGCCCGACAACGTCATTTCGGTAACGATGTCGCAACCGCCGACGAATTCGCCCTTCACGTAGAGTTGCGGGATCGTTGGCCAGTCCGAGAACTCCTTGATCCCCTGACGGATTTCGGCGTCTTCGAGGACGTTGACGTCGGCGTAGTCGATGCCGATGAAGTTCAGCACCCCCGCCACGCGGCTGGAAAAGCCGCATTGCGGCATCGCCTTGGTGCCCTTCATGAAGAGGACGACGTCGTGGGCGTCGACGGTCTGCCGGATGCGGGTTTCGGCGGCGGTGGTCGTGTCGGTCATCTGTCTGCCTCGGTCTCTCGCCCGGGCATCATCGCGCGGGCAGGTGTTAGGGGGTCTTTGGTGTGGGACAGGATCGTCTGGCGGTCCGTGCCTCTGCCATGGGACGGCAGACCGGATGCAAAGACCGAGAGGCCTTGTCCGGGGTCGGTCCCCCGGCGCTGCGTCGGGGCGGTTCGTTTCGCCCGCTCGAACCGCGCCAGGGTCGCCGTGCCCCAGGCGACGAGAATGACTGCCACGAGGATCGTCGCTGCCGGGACACTCATTCCGGCGCCCGTGTGGTAAGGGCCAGCGCGTGCAATTCGCCGCTCGTCCCGTCCATCTTGCCCTTGAGGGCCGCATAGACGGCACGTTGCTGCTGCACGCGGTTCTGGCCGCGAAAGCTCTCGTCGACGACATGGGCCGAGAAATGCGCGCCGTCGTTGCCTTCGACGCGGATCGTCGCGTCGGGAAAGCTCTCGCGCAGGAGGGCTTCGATCTGGGTGGCGTCGATGGACATTCCGCGCTCCTGATGACGGGGCGAACCTAGGCGCCGCGGGGCGGGGATTCAAGGTGGGTATCAGGTCTCGAAGGCCATGAGGTAGACGAGGAAGGCACCGGGGCGCGCGGGATCGGCGACGGCGAGCAGGCTCGCCTGTGGGAAACTGCCGTAGCGGCCGACGTAGAGGGTGCCCTCGGCATGGTTGCCCGCGTCCCACCACGTAAACTCGGAAATCCCGAAAGCGTAGGGGACATAGACGGTCGGCGGGCCCAGCGGGAGTGTCGCGATGAGGGAAGCGAGGCCCGCGTCGGTCGCGGCCAGCTTGATCTGGACGAACCGGTCCTGAAAGCCGCCTTCGTAGTAGTTCAGCACGACGACACCCTCCGGCAGCGACGCCCCGATCTCGGCCTCGAACAGTTCCACGGCGGTGTCGGACGCATATTCGATGCCGTCGCCACCGAGAAAGTCGTCGGAGGCTCCGGGGACGCCGAAGAAGAGAAAGCCTATGAGAATGACGAGCATGGCGGTCCCTCCCGGGGCGTTGGTCTCAGGACAGGCAGGCGGCGAAGGCACCGCGGTAGAGGGGCACGAGGTCGGACATCGGCGCCGAGGCGGTCCCGAAACCGAGGCTCGTCCCGCCGAAGGTGCCGATCCGGGCGAGCGGCAGGCCCTGATCCCCCGCTGCCCGCAGCAGCGGCTCTGCGTCCTCCGGGGCGCAGGCGAGAAGATAGCGCGCCTGATCCTCGGCGAACAAGAGGGCGGACGGTGCGATGTCGACGGACAGACCGCATGCCGCCGCCTCGGCCATCTCGAACGCGGCGAGCGCGATACCGCCGTCGCCAAGATCGGTGCAGGCGCGGATCCGGGCGCCATGGGTGCGCACGAAGGTGCCGTGCGCGCGTTCCGCGTCGAGGTCGACGGGGGGCGCGTCGCCGTCCTCGCGGCCGAAATGTTCCGCCAGCAGGGCCGACTGGCCGAGGTGGCCGTGGGTGTCGCCGAGCAGGAGCAGGACATCGCCGTCCCGCGCCGGGCCGCCGATGATGTCGTCCAGATCGTCGATGAGCCCTACCGCGCCGATGGTCGGCGTCGGCAGGATCGCCACCCCGTCGGTCTCGTTGTAGAGCGAGACGTTGCCCGACACGATCGGCATGTCGAGCGCAGCGCAGGCCGCGCCGATCCCCTCGAGCGCGCCGACCAGTTGCCCCATGATCCGGGGCTTTTGCGGGTTGCCGAAGTTGAGGTTGTCGGTGGTGGCCAGCGGCCGCGCGCCGACCGCGCAGAGGTTGCGGAACGCCTCGGCGACCGCCTGCATGCCGCCGCGCACCGGGTTCGCCTGCACATAGCGCGGGGTCACGTCCGAGGTGAAGGCCAGCGCCTTGCGCGTCCCGTGCACCCGGACGATGCCGGCCCCCTGACCGGGCGTGCGCAGCGTGTCGGCCATGACCTGACTGTCGTATTGCTCCCAGACCCAGTGCTTTGCGGCATGGTTGGGCGAGGCCAGCAGGGAGCGCAGCCCCGCGATCGGGTCGATCTCCGGGCACGGCCGCGAGAGGACCGGGCGGCGGCGTCGCCTCCCACGGACGGTCGTATTCGGGCGCGGACGACGCGAGCGTCGAGAGCGGCAGGTCGGCCTTGGTCTCGCCGTTCAGCACGATCAGGAACCGGTCCTCGGGGATCGTCTCGCCGACGATGGCGAAATCGAGATCCCATTTGTCGAAGACGGCGCGGGCGACGGCCTCCTTCTCGGGGCGCAGGACCATCAGCATCCGCTCCTGGCTCTCGCTCAGCATCATCTCGTAGGCGGTCATGTGCTCTTCGCGCACCGGCACGCGGTCGAGGTCGAGGCGGATGCCGAGGCCGCCCTTGTCGCCCATCTCGACGGCCGAGCAGGTGAGGCCTGCCGCACCCATGTCCTGAATGGAAACGACCGCGCCCGTCGCCATCAGCTCGAGGCAGGCCTCCATCAGGCGTTTCTCGGTGAACGGGTCGCCGACCTGCACGGTGGGGCGTTTTTCCTCGATGGTGTCGTCGAACTCGGCACTCGCCATCGTGGCGCCGCCGACGCCGTCGCGCCCGGTCTTGGCGCCGAGGTAGACGACCGGCATGCCGACGCCGGAGGCCGCAGAATAGAAGATCGCGTCGGCATCGGCGAGGCCCGCGGCAAAGGCGTTGACGAGGCAATTGCCGTTGTAGGCGGCGTGAAAGCGCACCTCGCCGCCGACCGTCGGCACGCCGAAGCAATTGCCGTAGCCGCCGATGCCGGCGACCACGCCCGCGACGAGGTTGCGGGTCTTGGGATGCGACGGCACACCGAAGGACAGCGCGTTCATCGCCGCGATGGGCCGGGCGCCCATGGTGAAGACGTCGCGCAGGATACCGCCCATGCCGGTGGCGGCGCCCTGATAGGGCTCGATGTAGCTGGGGTGGTTGTGGCTCTCCATCTTGAAGACCAGCGCCATCTTCTTGCCGTCGGGACCGTCGCCGATATCGACGACGCCGGCATTCTCGCCCGGCCCGCAGATCACCTGCGGGCCGGTGGTGGGCAGGGTGCGCAGCCATTTCTTCGACGATTTGTAGGAACAATGCTCGTTCCACATCGCCGAAAAGATACCGAGTTCGGTGAAGGTGGGCGTGCGGCCGATGATCTCGAGGAGGCGGGCGTATTCGTCCGCCGTCATGCCGTGCGCGGCGACGAGGGCGTCGGTGATCTCCGGCTCGGTCATCTCTGGCCCCCTTGTCGCCTCTGTGCGCCTTTTAGGGGGGGGCGCGCAGGAGCAAAAGCGGATTCTCGCCGGGTGCGTCCCCGGTTTCGGCAGGTTTGCGTCGCGCCCGAGGGTCGGAATCGTCCGTGTTAGCGATTTGTTAAACTCCGTCCCTATGATTGACGCACGCACACAACGGGAGGATGTGATGACCTGGCATATCTATGTGACGAGACGGCCCGATCCCGCATTGGCGGGGGGCGGCATCGGCGCTGCGGAGTGGTGGCAACGGGTGATGCAGGATCCCAGTCTGATCGAGACCGATGGCCCGGGCACCGTGGCACCAGTGGTCTGGCAGGGTGACGACCAGACGCCCGGTGCCTGTCTGACGTGGGAAAGCGGCGCGCTGTGCGTCCGCAATCCGGACGACGCGACGATCTGCAAGTTGTGGGAGATTGCCGATGCCTTGGGGGCGCATATCGAGGACGACGATGGCGGCCTCTATGACCGCAACGGCATCTACCTCGGCGATGCGACCGAAACGGCGATGTATGCCTGAGGGCTGCCGCGTCCGGTGAGGGCGCTGCGCAAAAAAATGCCGGGCACGGGGCCCGGCAAGTCCAACAGGGAGGTTGAAGGAGACGAGCGCTTGGGCATCGCCGCCTTCGTTTGATGAAATAAGCGGCGGCATACGAACCGGCAAGGCGGGGATACCTGACCTTTCGACAAGGCCGCCATGCTTTGGATGCATGGCTTCGGCGCTTCAGGTTTCCGTGCCGCCGTCGCGCACCCGCTTGCGGTGGGCGATGATCTCTTCCTGCACGAAGTCGCGGAACGCGGCGATCCGCTTGGACTGGCGCAATTCCTCGGGGTAGGCGAGGAACACCGGCACCTCGGCAGAGGCGACGTCGGGCATGACACGCACCAGATCGGGGAAATCCTCGGTCAGATAATCGGGCAGCACCCCGATCCCGAGGTTGTTGATCACGCCCTGAAGCACGCCGAAGTAGTTGTTCACCGTCAGCAGCGACGGAATGTCGTAGGTCATCAGTTGCTGCACGAGGCCGAGGCCCGCCGTCACCTGCGGCGAACTCGGCGACTGACAGATCAGGCGGTGTTTCGCGATTTCGGGGAAATCGGTCATCGTGCCGTTCTTCTCGATGTATTGCCGCGAGGCATAGAGCTCCATGCGGATCGTCATCAGCCGCTTGCGGATGAGGTCCGCCTGGCTCGGCTCCTTCATGCGGATCGCCACGTCCGCCTCGCGCATCGGCAGGTCGAGGACACGCTCCTCGAGCATCAGGTCGATCTTCAGTTCGGGGTATTTTTCGTAGAGTTTCGGCAGGCGCGGCGCCAGCCAGAGGGTGCCGAACCCGGTCGAGGTCGTCACCCTCAACTCGCCGAAGACCTCTTCCTCGCTGTCGCGGATCCGCGCCGCCGCCGCCTCGAGCCTGCGGTTCATCGAGCGGGTGGCGTCGAACAGCAACTCGCCCTGTTCGGTCAGGATCAGGCCGCGCGCGTGACGGTGGAACAGCGTCGTGTTCAGCGATTCCTCGAGGCTGCGGATCTGGCGGCTCACGGCGGACTGGCTCAGGTGCAGGCTGTCGCCGGCGTGCGTCAGCGACCCCGCATCCGCGACGGCATGAAAGATGCGCAGCTTGTCCCAGTCCATCCTGTCCCTTTCGGCCCCGATCCGGGTGCCATCACGTTCGGGCCGTGGACGGTGCATATGCTTCATGGGCGCCTCTTGGCAAATGTTCATGACGTTTTGATGTATGGCGGTAGCCCGCCCCGCCGTCCTAGACTGGCCGGGGATCGCCCGGACCGGGGAAAATCGATGGGGCTGCGCCATGGCGAAACATGCGGTGACATTGGGCGACCGATACGACCTCGGCGTGTCTCCCGTGCTTTTGAACGGGACGCAGGCTCTGGTGCGGCTCATGCTCATGCAGGCGGCGCGCGACCGGGCGGCGGGGCACCGGACGGCGGGCTATGTGACCGGCTACCGCGGCTCGCCGCTCGGCGCGGTCGACATGCAGATGGAGCGGGCGAAGGACGCGCTGGCGACGGCGGACGTGCTGTTCCAGCCGGGGCTGAACGAGGATCTGGCGGCGACGGCCCTCTGGGGGACGCAGGGTGCGGGGATACGCGGCACGGGCCGGACCGACGGCGTCTTCGGCCTCTGGTACGGCAAGGGGCCGGGCGTCGACCGGTCCGGCGACGCGCTGCGCCACGCCAATCTGGCGGGGACGGCGGCGCTGGGGGGCGTGATCGCGGCCCTTGGCGACGATCACACCGGCGAAAGCTCGACGACCTGTCATCAGTCGGATCTCGCCTGCGTCGACGCGGCGATCCCGCTCCTCTCTCCGGCAGGGGTGCAGGAGATCGTGGATTTCGGCCTCTACGCCTATGGGATGTCGCGGTTTTCCGGCCTCTGGGCGGGGCTGAAGCTGATGAAGGACACGGTCGAGGTGACGGCGGTGATCGAGGCGGATGCGGGCCGTATGCCGCTGGTGATCCCCGCGTTCGAGATGCCGCCGGGCGGCGTGAACATCCGCCCGGGCGACAGTTGGGTGCCGCAGGAGGCGCGGCTGTGGGAGGCGAAGATCCCGGCGGCGCTGGCGTTCGCGCGGGCGAACGGCATCGACCGGCGCGTGCACGGACGGCCCGGTGCGCGCATCGGAGTGATCGCGGCGGGCAAGAACTGGCTCGACGTGGTCCACGCGCTTGCACTTCTGGGGATCGACGGGCCGGTCGCCGGGCAGGTTGGCCTTACGACCTACAAGCTGGGGCAAACCTGGCCGGTCGAGCCCGACGGCCTGCGTGACTGGGCCGAGGGCCTGGAGTTGATCGTCGTCGTCGAGGAAAAGCGCAAGCTGATCGAGGGCCAGGTGAAGGAACTGCTCTATGGTCGCGCAGAGGCGCCGCAGGTCTGGGGTGCGCAGGACGGCGCGGGCAGGGTGCTGTTCCCGGTCGCAGGTTCGGTCGGGCCGGTCGACGTGGCGCGGGTTCTGGGGCGTGTCCTGTCGGAGAGGGGCCGCGGAACCGAGGCGATCGCGGCCCTACGTGCCGACCTCGAGGAGGGCGCGCGCGCCGAAAACGCCCCCGAACTGGCGGCGCGATTGCCCTATTTCTGCGCCGGTTGCCCGCACAACACCTCGACCAAGGTGCCGGACGGGATGCGCGCGGGCGCGGGTATCGGCTGTCACACGATGGTGCTGTGGATGGACCGCAACACCGAGGGCTATACCCACATGGGCGCCGAGGGGGCGAACTGGATCGGCGAGGCGCCGTTCTCGACGACGCGCCATGTCCTGCAAAACATGGGTGACGGCACCTACAACCACTCGGGCAACATGGCGATCCGGGCCGCCATCGCGTCGGGCGTGACGATGACCTACAAGATCCTGTTCAACGACGCGGTGGCGCTGACCGGCGGGCAGGGCAACGACGGCGGCCTGACGGCGGACCGGATCTGCCGCGAACTGCTGGCGATGGGCGCGGCGCGGGTGGCGATGGTGCATGACCCGAAGGAGGGGCTGGATCTGGCGGCCTTTCCCGCCGGGATCGACATCGCCGAGCGCGACGCGCTGCCGCAGGTGCAGCGAAAGCTGAGCGCGATCGGGGGGGTTACGGCCATCGTCTATGTGCAGACCTGTGCCGCCGAGAAGCGGCGCCGGCGGCGGGTCGGCACCTTTCCGGTCGAGAGCAAACGGGTCTGGATCGACCCCGAGATCTGCGAGGGCTGCGGCGATTGCGGCGTGCAGTCCAATTGCGTCGCGATCCTGCCGCTCGAGACCGAACTGGGGCGCAAGCGGCAGATCGACCAATCGGGCTGCAACCGCGATTTCGCGTGCATCGACGGGTTCTGTCCGTCGTTCTTGACCATCGAGGGCGGCACGCCGCGCAAGGCGGTGGCGGCGGCACTGGCGCTGCCGGACCTGCCCGATCCCGTGCTGCCCGCCATCGACGGCACCTTCAACATCGTCATCACCGGGATCGGCGGCACCGGCGTCGTCACGATCGGCGCGGTCCTCGCCATGGCCGCACACCTCGAGGGTAAGGGGGCGGGGATGATGGAGATCTCGGGCCTCTCGCAAAAGGGAGGGGCGGTGCAAATCCATTGCCGCATCGGAGAGAGACCACGCGATATCAGTGCGATACGGGTGGCGCCCGGTGAATGCGACGCCCTGATCGGCGGCGATCTGGTGGTGAGTGCGGGCGACAGGACCATGCCGCTCTTGCGCCATGGACGGACGCGCGGCGTCGTCAATACCCACGACGTGCCGACCGGCGCCTTTACCCGGGCGCCCGGGTTCCAGTTGCCGATCGAGGCGATGGAACAGGCGCTTGCCGCGCGTCTGGGCGACCGGTTCGCGGCCCTCGATGCGACGGCGCTGGCGACGGCGCGCCTCGGCGAGGCGATCTATGCCAATATGGTGGTCCTCGGCGCGGCCTGGCAGGCAGGCGCCGTGCCGCTCGGCCGCGCGGCGATCGCCGAGGCGATCCGGCTGAACGGCGCGGATGTGTCGCGCAATCTCGGGGCGTTCGATCTGGGCCGATGGGCGCTGCTCCATCCGGCGGAAACGACATTGAAAGAGGTCAGCAAAAGCCTGACAGTAAGAGAGAAAGAGGATTTCCGCACCGATCGCCTGCGGCTCTGCCGGGGCGGTCGTGTCGCGGCGCGCTATCGACGTGCGCTTGCCGAGATCGAGGATGCCGATCTTCGGCTCATCGTCATGGATGCTTATTACAAGCTTTTGTCCTACAAGGATGAATACGAGGTGGCGCGGTTGCTTGCGCAGACGCCCGACCGAGTTGCCGAATCCTTCGAGGGTGACGTTCGCCTTACCTATCACCTCGCCCCGCCGATCCTTGCGCGTCATGGTCCCGACGGTCGCCCGCGAAAGCGCGCCTTCGGCGGCTGGACGCGGCGCCTGTGGCCGATGCTGGCCCGGTTGCGGTTCCTGCGCGGCACGCCGTTCGATCCGTTCGGCTATGCCGCCGAGCGCCGCGCAGAGCGGGGGCTGATCGCCCGATACGAGGCGGATCTGGCGCAATGGCTGCCCCGGGCCGGGACTGCCGACATCGCCGACCTGCTGCGCTGGCCGCTGATCGTGCGCGGATTCGGTCCGGTCAAGTCGGACAGCATCTCCCGGGCCCTCGACGCCCGCCGCCGGGCCCTTGTCGCCCTTGGCCAAGAGGCCGAGGGCGCCACCACCCTCGCGGCCTGAGGGGGCGACGCCCTGCCAAGGCTCCGTGAGTGTGGCCTTGCGCGTCGTGAACGACGTTCACCCTTGTTGCAGGACCGCGCAGGCGAGGACAGTCGGGATTTCCGGACTTTCGCGGCCCGGTTCGGGGACGATCGGAAACTCGCGCATGGATCTCCGCACCGCCACGACATAACGTGCGCCGAGGCAGAGGGAATGGGCGCGCGATGGCGGTTGGAATCTTCGATAGCGGCATCGGCGGCCTGACGGTCCTCGATGCGGTCGTCCGGCGGCTGCCGGACCTGCCGCTGGTCTATTTTGCCGACAGTGCGCATGCGCCCTACGGCGTACGCACGGCGGACGACATCTATGACCTGACAACGGCCTCGGTCGCGCGCCTGTTCGAGGAAGGGTGCGATCTCGTGATCCTCGCCTGCAATACCGCAAGTGCCGCGGCGCTTCGGCGGATGCAGGAAGGCTGGGTGCCGGCCGGCAAACGGGTGCTCGGGGTGTTCGTGCCGCTGATCGAGGCGCTGACCGAACGCCAATGGGGCGACAATTCGCCGCCCCGCGAGGTCGCGGTCAAGCATGTGGCGCTGTTTGCCACGCCCGCCACCGTGTCGAGCCGCGCGTTCCAGCGCGAACTGGCGTTCCGCGCGGTGGGCGTCGACGTCGAGGCGCAGGCCTGCGGCGGCGTGGTCGACGCGATCGAGGACGGCGACATGATCCTGGCAGAGGCGCTGGTGCGCAGCCATGTCGAGGCCCTGAAACGCAAGATGCCGTCCCCGGACGCAGCGGTGCTGGGCTGCACGCATTACCCGCTGATGCAGGAGATCTTCCAGGAGGAACTCGGCGCCGATGTGACCGTTTTCTCGCAGGCCCGCCTCGTCGCCGACAGCCTCGCGTTCTACCTCGACCGGCGCCCCGAGATGGTCGGCGGCGGCACCGGCGTGCGGTTCCTGACCAGCGGCAAGGCGCGCGCGGTCAGCACCCGCGCGACACAGTTCCTGCGGCGCGAGATCGTGTTCGAGCACGGCTGAGGTTGCATCCACAGCGGCGCCCACCTATCTGATTTCCAAAGGAACATGCCATGACCAAGACCGTCGCCATCCTCGGTGCCTCTGGATATACCGGCGCGGAACTCGTGCGTCTGATCGCCACGCATCCCGGCCTGCGCGTCGGCGCGCTGTCGGGTAATTCCAAGGCCGGGATGGAGATGCGGGCGGTGTTTCCGCACCTGCGTCACCTCGATCTGCCGGTGCTGACGCGGATCGACGAGATGTCGTGGGAGGGCATCGACCTCGCGTTCTGCGCCCTGCCGCATGCCACCTCTCAGGCGGTGATCTCGGAACTGCCGAGCGACCTCAGGATCGTCGACCTCTCTGCCGATTTCCGACTGCGCGACCCTGCCGCCTATGAGAAATGGTATGGCAAGCCGCATGCCGCGCCCGCGTTGCAGAAAGAGGCGGTCTATGGCCTTACCGAGTTCTACCGTGACCAGATCGCGGGCGCGCGGCTGGTCGCGGGGACCGGGTGCAACGCCGCGACCGGGCAATATGCGCTGCGGCCCCTGATTGCGGCGGGGGTGATCGACCTCGACGAGATCATCATCGACCTGAAGGCGGCGGTGTCGGGTGCCGGGCGTTCCCTGAAGGAGAACCTGCTTCACGCCGAGTTGTCCGAGGGCGCGCATGGCTATTCCGTCGGTGGCACGCACCGGCATCTGGGCGAGTTCGATCAGGAGTTCTCGGCCCTTGCCGGGCGGTCCGTGCAGGTGCAGTTCACGCCCCACCTGCTCCCCGCGAACCGCGGTATCCTCGCCACGATCTACGTGAAGGGTGACGCGCAAGCCATTCACGAGACGCTGAAAGCGGCCTACGCGGATGAGGTCTTCCTCGAAGTGCTGCCGTTCGGCGAGCATCCGTCGATCCGCCACATCCGCGGCTCGAACTTCTGCCACATCGGCGTCGTCGCCGACCGGATCCCCGGGCGGGCCATCGTGATCGCCACCCTCGACAACCTTACCAAGGGCTCATCGGGGCAGGCGATCCAGAACGCCAATCTGATGCTGGACCTGCCCGAGACGGAGGGCCTGATGCTGGCGCCGGTGTTTCCATGAGCGGGTTCAAGGGCCTGAAGAAGCGGCGCCGGATACAGGTGCTCGGCCTCGCCGGAGCCGCGATCGCCGCGGTTCTTGTGTCATTGTGGTTCCTGCCGGACGAGTCGTTCCAGTTCTTTCGCAGCCCCTCGGAACTCGTGGCCTCGCCGCCACCGCCGACCGAACTCTTTCGCATCGGCGGCCTCGTCGAGGTGGGCAGCGTTGTGCGCGGCGAGAGCGAGACGGTGCGCTTTGAGGTTACCGACAATGCAGCCACCCTTCCCGTGACCTACACCGGGATCCTGCCGGATCTGTTTGCCGAGGGGCAAGGCGTCGTGGCACAGGGTCGTTGGGTGAACGACACATTCGAGGCGGTTGAAATCCTTGCCAAACATGATGAAACCTACATGCCGCGCGAGGTCATCGACGCGCTGAGGGAAAGCGGCACCTATGTCGATCCCGACGACGCAACGGACGGTGCCGCAGTCCTGAATTAACGCCGCTGCACGATTTTCGCCCCACATCATGAGGGGCCAGACATGCAGACGGTGCAGGAGATTGCGCGCGAGATCGTGGCGCGCGAAGGCGGCTATGTGAACGACCCCGACGATCCGGGGGGGGCGACCAACCACGGCGTCACCATCGGCACGATGCGGCGCCTCGGCCTCGATCTGAACGGCGACGGGCAGGTGACGGCGGCGGACGTGCGGCGCCTGACGGCGGCGCAGGCGACAGACATCTTCATCGAGCACTACTGGCGCCGCCCCCGGATCGACCAATTGCCGCAGGCGGTGCAGGCGTCGGTGTTCGACATGTACGTGAACGCGGGCGTCAACGCGGTGCGCATCCTGCAACGCCTGATCCGCGACATGCGGATCGAGGTGGC
Organism: uncultured Alphaproteobacteria bacterium; assembly: GCA_963789535.1. Lineage (GTDB taxonomy): Bacteria > Pseudomonadota > Alphaproteobacteria > Rhodobacterales > Rhodobacteraceae > CAVXHQ01. The sequence goes on from CAWBKU010000003.1 coordinate 139,549, forward strand.
GGTCGACGGTCTGATCGGGCCGCAGACGATCGGCGCGGCCGAACAGGCATCGGCGGCGGCCCCCGGTCATTTCGCCGACGCCTACGGCATCGCGCGGCGCAACTATTATTACGCGCTGGCCGATGCGCGCCCGGCGAGCCGCAAATACGCCCGCGCGCGCGATGGCGGCAAGGGCGGCTGGATCACCCGGGCCGAGGCGTTCATCTCGCCGCGCTATCGCCTGACGCTGGCGCAACACCGCGAAAGGACCGCATCATGGGCGTAGTGGGGCAGATTTTCACGACATTGTTCGGGTCGGGCCGCAACATCGTGGCCGAAACGGCAGAGGTGTTCCGCGAGAACGCCGAGGGCGCCGCGGTGCGCGCGACCGAGCAACAGGGCGCGGTCAATGCCCAGTTCGCCGCAGAATTCGCGCAACCGAGGACGGGCCTCTTCGACCGCTTCGTCGATGCGCTCAACCGGTTGCCGCGCCCGTTCATGGCCTTCGGCGTCCTTGGCCTGATGACCATGGCGATGGTCGATCCGGTGTGGTTCGCGCAGCGGATGGTCGGCATCAGCCTGGTGCCCGAACCGCTGTGGTGGCTGATGGGCGCCATCGTCAGTTTCTATTTCGGGGCGCGCATCCAGGCGCAGGGCGAGCGGTTTCAGCGCGACATCGCCCAGACCCTCGCCCGCGTGCCGCAGGTCGTGGCCGACATCACGGCCCTCGGCGCGCTGCGCGGCCCCGACACGCCGCTGGTCGCCGAGACCGGCGTCGATACGCGCGTCACCGAGGCGGCGGGCCAGCCGTCGGGCAATGCCGCACTCGACGACTGGGCGCGCGAGATCGCGGCGGCGGGGGGACAGAGCCACCGGCGGTGACGAAGCCGTGACAAGGTGCCGCCCGACTAGCCATTGGCGCCGGCGGGCGGGGCGGTTAGGATGCGTCATGATCACCGAGCTTGGACATTTTGCGCTGATTCTGGCGTTCTGCATCGCCATCCTGCTGACCGTGGTGCCGCTCGTCGGGGCGCATCGGGGCTGGCGCGGCTGGATGCAGTTCGCCGAACCCGCGGCGACCTCGCTCTTCATCCTGCTGGCGTTCTCCTTCGGCGCGCTGACCTGGGCCTTCGTCACCTCGGATTTCTCGCTGCGGCTGGTGTTCCTCAACTCGCATTCGGCCAAGCCGCTGATCTACAAGATTTCCGGCGTCTGGGGCAACCACGAGGGCTCGCTCCTGCTGTGGAACCTCATCCTAGCGCTCTTTGCCGCCGCCGCGGCATGGTTCGGCGGCAACCTGCCCCCGACGCTGCGGGCCCGCGTCCTTGCCGTGCAGGGCAGTATCCTCGTGGCGTTCCTCGCGTTCCAGATCTTCACCTCTAATCCATTCCTGCGCCTCGAGACGCCGCCCTTCGACGGGCGCGACCTGAACCCACTGTTGCAGGACTTCGGCCTCGCGTTCCATCCGCCGTTCCTCTACCTCGGCTATGTCGGCCTCTCGATGACGTTCTCCTTTGCCGTCGCCGCCCTGATCGAGGGGCGCGTCGACGCCGCCTGGGGCCGTTGGGTCCGGCCCTGGACCCTGGCGGCCTGGATGTTCCTCACGATCGGGATCGCCCTTGGCTCGTGGTGGGCCTATTACGAGCTGGGTTGGGGCGGGTTCTGGTTCTGGGATCCGGTCGAGAATGCCTCGTTCATGCCCTGGCTTTTTGCCGCGGCCCTGCTGCATTCGGCCATCGTGGTGGAAAAGCGCGAGGCGCTGAAGGCGTGGACGATCCTGCTCGCCATCCTCGCCTTCGGCTTTTCGATCCTCGGCGCGTTCATCGTCCGATCGGGCGTCCTGACGAGCGTTCACGCCTTTGCCAACGATCCCCAGCGCGGTCTTTATCTGCTCGCCATCCTCGCGATTTTCGTGGGCGGCGCGCTCACGCTCTTTGCCGCCCGCGCGGGCGCGATGCAGAGCAAGGGGGTCTTTTCGACCGTCAGCCGTGAGAGTGCTCTGGTTCTGAACAACATCCTGCTCGCCGTCTCTGCTTTCGTCGTGTTCGTCGGCACCATCTGGCCGCTCGTCGCGGAAATGCTGTTCGAACGGACGATGTCGGTCGGGCCGCCGTTCTTCGATGCGGCGTTCACGCCTTTCTTCGTGGTGATCGCGCTGGCGATGCCGCTCGGCTCGATGCTCGCGTGGAAGCGGGGCAGTCTGGCACGGACCCGCCTGCCGCTTGCGGGCCTCGCCGCACTGGCCGTGGGAACGTCGTCGTTCTTCTTTGCGCTCCAGACCGGACAATCGGCGGTCGGGCCGATCGGCGCGGCGCTGGGGGTCTGGGTGGCGGGCGGTGCGGCCCTCGATCTGTGGCTGCGCACGGGGCGTGAGGGCACTGCGATCCGCATCGGCCGCCTCTGGCGCCTGCCGCGCGCCGACTGGGGCAAGGCGGTGGCGCATGCGGGCATGGGTGTGACGATCTTCGGCGTCGCAGCGATGACCGCCTGGTCGCTCGAGGATATCCGCACGGCGCAGGTGGGCGACCGCTGGACCGTCGGCGGCTTTCAGATGGAATTGCGCGGCATCGAGCAGGGGCAGGGGCCGAATTATACCACGACGCTCGCCGAAATCGGCGTCCTGCGCGGCGCCAGCGAGGTTGCCGTGCTCTATCCCGAAAAGCGGTTCTATCCGGTGGCGGGGATGCCCACGACCGAGGCCGCGATCCGCAACGGCGTGCTGCGCGACATCTATATCGCCCTCGGGGATCCGCAGACGGGAGGCGGCTACGCGGTGCGGACCTATATCAAGCCCTTCGCCAACTGGATCTGGGGCGGCGCCATGCTGATGGCGCTTGGCGGGGCGCTGTCGCTGTCGGACCGCCGGCTGCGTGTGGCGGCGGGCGCGGCCCGCCCGGCGCGACCGGACGGGGCGGTGCCTGCGGAATGATCGCCCGGCTTGGTCTGGCGCTCGCCCTGATCCTTGGCCTGACGGGCGCCGCCGTTGCGGTGCAACCGGACGAGGTGCTCGCCGATGCCGTCCTCGAGGCGCGGGCGCGCGACATCAGCGCCGGTCTGCGCTGTCCGGTCTGCCGCAACGAGAGCATCGACGAAAGCAACGCCGCTATATCCCGCGACCTGCGCCTGCTGGTCCGCGAGCGTCTGATGGCGGGCGATACCGATGCGCAGGTGGTCGCCTTCGTCGTCGACCGGTTCGGAGAGTTCGTGTTGTTGCGGCCCGGCATGACGGGCAGCAACCTGGTTCTCTGGCTTGCGGCACCGGCGCTGCTGCTCGCCGGTCTTGGCATCGGCTGGGCCACGGTGCGGCGCCGCGGTGCGCCCGAAACGCCCCTGACCGAGGCCGAAAAGGCGCGGCTGGCGGCAATTCTCGACAGGTGACGCGCGATCCACCTTTCCGCGGCGGTCCGGTTTACTATGTAGTCCGGGACGTGAGCGTTGCCCGAGGCCCCCGATGAAATACGAGACCATCCGCTACGAGGTTGCGGACGACATCGCCGTGCTGACGCTCGACCGGCCGGAGGTGATGAACGCACTGAACACGCAGATGCGCGCCGAACTGACCTTTGCGGTGAAGAAGGCGGGCACCGAGGCGCGGGTCATCGTGCTGACCGGGGCGGGGCGGTCGTTCTGCTCGGGTCAGGATCTGGGTGACGGCGGCTCTGCCGCCGCGCTCGACCTCGAGCGGACGCTCCGCGACGAATATGTCCCGATGCTGACCGCGATCGGCGCCGCACCGGTGCCCACGATAGCTGTCGTCAATGGCCCTGCGGCAGGGGCGGGCGCCAATCTGGCGCTCGCCACCGACGTGGTCATCGCCACCGAACGCGCCTATTTCGTGCAGGCGTTCACGCGCATCGGCCTTATCCCCGACGCGGGCGGGACGTGGTTCCTGCCGCGCCAGATCGGCCTGGCCCGCGCGATGGGGGCATCGCTCTTTGCCGACAAGGTCACGGCCCGGCAGGCCGCCGACTGGGGCATGATCTATGAGGCGGTGGCCGACGATGCCTTCGAGGCGCATTGGCGCGCCCGGGCCGCCCATCTCGCCAAGGGGCCGACGGCGGCCTATGCCCATGTCAAGACGGCGCTCCGCGCCTCTTCAGACAACACCCTGACCGAGCAACTCGCCCTCGAGGCGCACTTGCAGGGCGATTGCGGCAAGACCCGCGATTTCCGCGAGGGCGTGATGGCGTTCCTCGAAAAGCGCAGCCCGCGCTATGAGGGGCGCTGAAAGGTAGGGGTTTCCGGCGTGGACGGCTCAGGGTGTGCGGGCTAGGCTGTCGGGATTGATCCCCCGAAGTCATTTCCGGAAACGTCCCCATGACCGACGATGCCCACCGCGAAGAACTGGTCCTGTCCTATTACCGCGTCCGTCAGGCGCTCGGATACCTCGGTTTCGTCCTGCCGATCGCCCTTATCCTCGGGGGGCTGATGTCGATCGGTGGCGTCGAGCCGTCGATCTCGGACTATTACCACACCGTCCTGCGCGACATCTTCGTCGGCACGATGTCCGCCATCGGCATCTTCCTCATCGCCTATCCGGGGCACCGCAAGTTGCCGGGAGAGCGGTTTTCCGACGATATCGTCACCACGGTTGCGGGCATCGCCGCCTTCGGCGTGGCGTTCCTGCCCAACGAGACGCAGGCGCCGGTGAACGTCGAGCCTGTGTTCGAGGCGCTGAGCCAGATCTGGCTCGGCCACCGGATCGCAGCACTCGGCCACTACGCCAGCGCCACGGTGTTTCTCGGCTGCCTCGGCTATATCTGCCTGGTGAAGTTCGCCCGCACCGCAAAGCCCGTTCGGCGCCGCATCTACCGCGCCTGCGGCTGGACGATCCTGACGATGACCGCGGGGGTCGTCGCCGCCTCGTGGTTCAAGATCCGCGGGCCAGTTATCCCGCAGGCCATCGTGGTGCAGTGGCAACTGGTCCTGTGGTTCGAGGCGCTGGCGATCTGGGCCTTTTCCGCCGCCTGGCTGACCAAGGGCCGCGCCGACCTTGCGCTGGCGCGGATCGTCGCGCGGCGCCGTCCGAACGGGGCGGGCGATGCGTCCGACGGCGGCCGCGTCACGCCGCCCGATCAGCGTTTTTCGACGTCCACATAGTCGCGTTCCATCTCGCCGAGGTAGAGCTGTCGCGGCCGCCCGATCTTGAGCTGTGGATCGGCAAGCTGTTCCTTCCACTGGGAAATCCACCCGACGGTGCGCGCCAGCGCAAAGATCGGCGTGAACATCGACGTCGGGAACCCCATCGCCTCGAGGATGATGCCCGAGTAGAAATCGACGTTCGGAAACAGCTTCTTCTCGGCGAAATAGGGGTCCGCGAGGGCCTGTTTCTCGAGTTCCTTGGCGACCTGCAACAGCGGGTTGTCGTGCACGCCCAAGAGGTCGAGCACCTCGTCGGCACTTTGTTTCAGGACCGTCGCGCGCGGATCGAAGTTCTTGTAGACGCGGTGCCCGAAGCCCATCAGGCGATAGCTGTCGTTCTTGTCCTTCGCCCGCGCGATGAACGCGGGAATGCGGTCGACGGTGCCGATCTCGCGCAACATCTCGAGGCAGGCCTGATTCGCGCCACCATGCGCGGGGCCCCAGAGGCAGGCGATCCCGGCGGCGATGCAGGCAAAGGGATTGGCGCCCGACGACGAGGCGAGGCGCACCGTCGAGGTCGAGGCGTTCTGCTCGTGGTCGGCATGCAGCGTGAAGATTCGGTCCATGGCGCGGGCGAGAACCGGGCTCACCTCGTATTTCTCGGCCGGGACCGAAAAGCACATGTTCAGGAAATTCGCCGCGTAATCGAGGTCGTTGCGCGGATAGATGAACGGCTGGCCGATGGAATATTTGTAGGCCATCGCCGCGATGGTCGGCATCTTGGCGATCAGGCGGATCGAGGCCACCTCGCGCTGATGCTCGTCGTTGATGTCGGTGCTGTCGTGATAGAACGCAGACATTGCGCCGACGACGCCGACCATCGTCGCCATCGGATGAGCGTCGCGCCGGAAGCCCCTGAAAAAGAAGTGCATCTGCTCGTGGATCATCGTGTGGTTGGTCACGAGTTTCTCGAATTTCTCGAGCGCGTCGCCCGACGGCAGGTCGCCGTAGAGCAGCAGGTAGCAGACTTCGAGGTAGTGTGACTTCTCGGCGAGCTGATCGATCGGATAGCCGCGGTGCAGCAAGACGCCCGCATCGCCGTCGATGAAGGTGATGGTCGAGTCGCAGGCCGCGGTAGAGGTAAAGCCGGGGTCGTAGGTGAACACGTCCGCCTGTGCATAGAGCTTGCGGATGTCGATCACGTCGGGGCCGCCGGTGGGCGAATGGATCGGCAGGTCGTAGGTCTGCCCGTCGATGGTCAGGGTCGCCGTGCGGTTGGTGTCGGCCATGCAAGTCTCCTTCTGGATCGCGCCGGACGATGCAGGCACCGGCGCCAAAACGTCACCCGCATCCTTGCTAGAGGCGAGAGATAACCAATTCATTACACGCCCTGGCGCGCCTCATGCGGCCTGATCGGCGATCCGGGCCACCGTCTCGTCGCGGCCCAGGACCAGCATCATGTCGAACATGCTCGGACTTATGCTGCGCCCGGCGAGGGCGGCCCGCAAGGGGCCCGCGATCTTGCCCAGTCCCAACCCTCTTGCTTCGGCCATCCGCGTCACTATGGCCTCGAGCGTTTCCCGGTTCCAGCTAGCAGTTTGCAGGTGCGGCGTCAATTCGGCGAGCAGCGCGCGCCCGTCCGGGTCCAGGGCCGAGGCGGCCCTCTCGTCGGGCACGACGGGCCGGTCCGTCAAAATGAATCGTGCCTTTTCAATAAGTTCAGGGAACATCTTCGCGCGATCCTTGACGCAGTACATCGCCGCCAGCAGCCCCTCCGATTGTGCCCTCGTGAAGGCAGGCGCACCGATGGCGGCGCGGTAGGCGGTAATTTCATGCAGCAGTGCGGCATCCTCCATCGCGGCGATATGCTGGCCCGACAGGTTCTCGAGCTTCTTGGTGTCGAACCGCGCCGGCGACTTGCCGATCCCGTCCAGATCGAACCAGGCCCGCGCCTCGGCATCGGTAAAGAACTCGGCGTCCCCGTGACTCCACCCCAGCCGCGCGAGGTAGTTGCGCATGCCTGCGGCCGGATAGCCCATCGCCTGATACTCAGCCGCCCCCGTGGCGCCGTGCCGCTTTGACAGTTTCTTGCCGTCGGGCCCGAAGATCAGCGGGATATGCGCCATCACCGGCACCTGCCAGCCCATCGCCGCATAGATCAGGCCCTGCCGGAAGGCATTGGTCAGATGGTCGTCGCCGCGGATCACATGGGTCACGCCCATGTCGTGATCGTCGACCACCACGGCGAGCATGTAGACGGGCGTGCCGTCCGACCGCAGCAGGACCATGTCGTCGAGCTGTTCGTTCTGGAGCGTGACGGTGCCCTGAACCGCATCCTCGATCGTCGTCGACCCCTCGCGCGGGGCGCGCAGGCGGATGACGAAGGGCGCGTCGGGATGCGCACTTTCGGGGGCGTCGCGCCAGGGCGACCGAAACAGGGTCGAGCCGCCTCGTGCCCGTGCCGCCTCGCGGAACGCCTCGATTTCTTCCTGCGTCGAGAAGCACTTGTAGGCCGAACCTGAGGCAAGCATCCGGTGCGCGACCTCGGCATGACGGTCGGCGCGCGCGAACTGGCGCAGCGGTTCGCCGTCCCAGTCGAGACCGAGCCAACTCAGTCCGTCGAGGATCGCCCGTTCGTTCTCGGGCGTCGAGCGGGCGCGGTCCGTATCCTCGATCCGCAACAGGAACGTGCCGCCGTTCGCCCGCGCGAAGAGCCAGTTGAAAAGCGCGGTCCGGGCGCCGCCGATGTGCAACTGGCCCGTGGGCGACGGTGCGAAACGGGTGACGACGGGGCGGGCGGTCATGTCGGGCCTCTTGGATCGGGGCGGCCGCATCGGTCGCGTTAACCGGATACTAACCATTCCACCGCAAGGCTGCGCGGAGGTCGGGTTCATTCCGGCGATACTTGCTGGGGGGCATGAGGACAAGTGCGTGGCCTTGCCATGATGCGCGCCGACCCCGGCACGCGCCCGGTGCGGGGGGCGACGGTGTTGGTTGCGTTGTCACGCGGCCTCTGGCATCCGGTCGCGGAGGTCATGCTGGCGCAGCGCGGAACGCTGCTGTTGTGGTCGCCCGTCCTGCTCGGCCTCGGCATCGGCCTCTATTTCGCAGCCCAGTCAGAGCCGTCGCAGGCGACGTTGTTCTGGGTCGGTGCAGGCGGCATCGGCGCGGCCCTGATCGCGCGGCCTTTCGGCCCGGTCCTCGGCCCGTTTGCGCTTGCGGTGGCCCTCGTTGCGGCGGGCTTCGTGCTTGCCGCCGCGCGCGCCCAGAACGTCGCGGCCCCCGTCCTCGGGTTCCGCTACTATGGCCCCGTCGAGGGCCGTATCGTCGAGGTCGACCGCTCGTCGCGCGACGCGGTACGCCTGACGCTGGACAGCGTGCGCCTGTCGCGCATGGCGCCGCAGCGGACGCCCGCGCGGGTGCGCATCTCGCTCTATGGGGACCAGGACAACCTGACGGCCGAAATCGGCACGCAGGTCATGCTGACAGGCCACCTCTCGCCGCCCGCCGGACCGGCAGAGCCCGGTGCCTTCGACTTTCGCCGCATGGCGTGGTTCGAACGGCTGGGGGCGGTCGGCTATACCAGAACGCCCGTGCTCGTCGCGGCAGGCGCCGAGCCGACGCGCGATCTGGCGGTCGGGCGGCTGCGCGCGACCCTCGGGGCGGGCCTGCGGGCGCGGATCGGCGGCGACGCGGGCGGACTGGCGGCAGCGGTCACGACCGGCGACCGCTCGGGCCTCAGTCTCGCGGCGAACGACGCGATGCGGGCGGCGAACCTCTACCACATCGTCTCGATCTCGGGGATGCACATGGGCATGCTCGCGGCCTTCGTCTTCGGGATGATCCGCTACGGTGTGGCCCTGGTGCCGCCGCTCGCCCTGCGGGTTTCGGCCAAGAAGATCGCGGCGCTCGTGGCCCTTCCGGCAGCGGCGTTCTATCTGGCGCTCGCGGGGCGCGAGATCCCGACCGAGCGGGCCTTCATCATGATCGCGGTCATGCTGATGGCGATCCTTCTTGGGCGGCGCGCCCTTACCCTGCGGTCGGTTGCGGTGGCGGCGCTGATCGTGCTGGTCCTGCGCCCCGAAAGTCTGGTGAACGCAGGCTTTCACATGTCGTTCGCCGCCGTCGTGGCGCTGACCTGGGCCTTTCGCGGCCTGCCGCTGGGGCGCGCCGGGCGAAGCCGTGCGTGGCGACTGGCCCTGCCGGTTGTGTCGCTCCTGTTCTCTTCGCTGGTGGCGGGCACGGCGACGGCGCCGTTTGCGGCGGCGCATTTCAACCGCGTGGCGCATTATGGACTGCTCGCGAACCTGCTCGCGGTGCCCGCCATGGGGATGCTGCTGATGCCCGGCGCAGTGATCCTGGCGCTGCTCGGGCCGCTCGGCATCGAATGGCCGGGCCTCCTGCTCATCGAGACCGGAGCGCGCTGGATCCTCTGGGTCTCGGCCTGGGTCGCGGCGATGCCCGGATCGATGTCGGCGGTTGTGCGACCGCCGGATGCGGTCCTGCCGATGATGACGCTGGGGATGCTGTTCGTCGTGCTGTGGCGGGGACGGTTGCGACTGGCGGGCCTGATGCCGGTGGCGCTGGCGCTGTGGCTCTGGCTCGGGGCCACGCGCCCGGCGCTCCTCGTGGCGGACAGTGGCGCGCTCATCGGGGTGATGACGGACGCGGGACGGGCGCTGAGCAAGCCCACGGGCGACGGGTTCGCCGCCGAAATGTGGCTCGAGAACGACGGCGACATGCGCACGCAGGAGGCGGCAGCTGCCCTCGGCGCCGGCGTCATGACATCGGGGCCGGAACGGGTGCTGAGGTTCAAGCTCGGCGGTCTGGAGGTCTTGCAGGTTTCGGGCACGATGGCGCTGGCCGCCCTCGACGGTTGCGACGGGGCCGACGTCCTGATCCTGAATACCGCGCTCGAGGGGACGCGGCCCTGTGACGTCTACGACGTCCTGCGGATGCGCGATACCGGGGCGGTCGCGGGCTGGCTCGAGGGTGACAGGCTGGTCCTGCGCACCGCCGCCGAGTTCAGCGGCAGCCGTCTGTGGACGGACGCCCCCTATCCCTGGTGAGGATCAATAGGTGCGGATCAGACCGACGAGCCGACCCTGCACCTTCACCTGATCGTCCCGGAACACCCGCGTCTCATAGGCCGGGTTCGCCGCCTCGAGGGCAATCATGCCGTTCTGCCGGCGAAACCGCTTCAGCGTCGCCTCCTGATCCTCGACGAGCGCCACGACGATGTCGCCGGTCTCGGCGGTCGTCGTCTCGCGGATGATCACCATGTCGCCGTCGTTGATGCCCGCGTCGATCATCGAATCGCCCCGCACCTCGAGGGCATAATGCGCGCCGCGACCCAGCATCGATTGCGGAACCGACACATGGTGCGACACCTCGGAGATCGCCGCGATCGGCACACCGGCCGCGATGCGGCCCATCACGGCCAACTCGACCGCGCCGGAACTCTCGACCGGCAGCGCCCGGGCGGGCGGCGCCTCCTTCGGCCTGTCGCCCGCGATCACCCGGGGCTGAAATCCCGAACCCGCACGATTCGTCATCGCATCGGGCAGTTTCACGATCTCGAGCGCGCGGGCGCGATGCGCCAGACGCCGGATGAACCCACGCTCCTCGAGCGCCGTAATCAGGCGGTGGATGCCCGATTTCGACCGCAGGTCGAGGGCGTCCTTCATCTCGTCGAACGAGGGCGGCACGCCATCGCGCTGCACGCGGGCATGGATGAATTCCAACAGGTCGAGCTGTTTCTTGGTCAGCATTGACAACTCCTCGGGCGACAGCGGGTTTTGCTATGTTCTATGCCTGTTCCTGTTTTGTGTCAATCCACGCTGACGATCCGCCGCCATCAGATCGGCAGGATACCGACCCGTTCGCCCGGCGTGCGCGGCCCGTCGCCGGGGGGGCGGACCAGCAGGCAGTTGGCCTCGGCCAGCACGGTCAGGAGCGAACTGTCCTGACGGTCGCAGGGCATCACCTCGCGCCTGTCGGTCCCCTCGCTGAACCGGGCGCGCATGTAGTGGGCGCGCGGGCCGTTCAGGCCCAGAGGTTGCGTCAGCGTCGCGGTGAGGGGGCGCGGCAGGACATCGGCGAGGCCGAGCATCCGGCGCACCATCGGCAGCACGAAGAGATGCCCGCAAACGATTGCGGATACAGGGTTTCCCGGCAATCCGACAAAAGGTTCACCCGACGCATAATGCCCCGCGATGAGCGGTTTGCCGGGCCGCATCGCGATCTTGTGGAAGGCGCGGTGCAGGCCCATCGCCTGCGATACGCGGCCGATCAGGTCGTGGTCGCCGACCGAGGCGCCGCCGATGGTGATCTGCAAATCGGCATCGCCCATGCCGGCGATCGCGCGTGACAGCGCCGCTTCGGTATCGGCGGCGATCGGCAGGATCCGCGCGTCGCCGCCCGCCGCGTCGATCATCGCCTTCAGGGCAAAGACGTTCGACGCGATGATCTGATCCGGGCGGGGCCGCGCGCCGGGCATCACCAGTTCGTCGCCGGTCGCGAGCAGCGCAACGATGGGCCGCGCGGCGACGCGGACCGTGGCGACATTCATCGCCGCCAGAAGTGCGAGGTCTGCGGCACTCAGGATCCGGGGTGGCAGAAGTTTGAAATCCCGTTCGAAATCAGCCCCCTGCGGGCGGATGTTCGGGCCGCGCCCGAGGCTCGGCAAGAGCGTGATGCGGTCGCCATCGCGCGCCACGTCCTCCTGGATGACGACGTGGCTGGCGCCCTCCGGCACCGGCGCGCCGGTAAAGATGCGCACCGCCTGACCGGCCCCGACGCGCCCCTCCCGGAAATGGCCCGCCGCCGCCTCGCCGATGACCTCGAACGTCGCGCCGGGCCGCACCGCATCGTCCTGCACGACATAGCCGTCCATGGCGGCGGCGGCAAAGGGCGGCTGGGCCCGGTCGGCATGGGCGGGGGCGCACAGGATGCGGCCGATGGCAAGGGTCAGGGGCACGTCCTCGGCGCGACCCTGCGGCCGGGCGAGGCCGAGGCAGAGGGCCTGCGCCTCGGCGACGGAGATCAACTCTCGGCCTCGAACCGGCCCGATTTTCCGCCGTCCTTCAGTGCGACGCGGATGCCGCCGATCTGCATGTCCCGCTGCGCGGCCTTGAGCATGTCATAGACGGTCAGGGCGGCCACCGAGACGGCGGTCAGCGCCTCCATCTCGACGCCGGTCTGACCGGTCGTGCGCACTGTCGCGGTGATCCGCACGCCGGGCAGCGTGTCGTCGCAGGTGAGATCGAGCGCGACGTTGGTGATCGCCAGCGGGTGGCAGAGCGGGATCAGCGCCGCGGTCTGCTTGGCGCCCATGATCCCCGCCAGCCGCGCCGTGCCCAGCACGTCGCCCTTCTTCGCGTCACCGGCCTTCACCAAAGCCAATGTCGCGGGCGTCATCACCACATGCCCCGTCGCCACCGCCGTCCGCCGCGTCGCTTCCTTGTCCGACACGTCGACCATATGCGCCTGACCCGCCGCGTCGAAATGCGTCAGGGTCATTGCCCCGCCCTCACTGGCTGCCCTCCCCGCCCTCACTGGCCCGCCGCCATCAGCGGATTGGCCAGAAGGGTCCGCGTCGCCAGCGCCACGTCGTCCTGCCGCATCAGGCTCTCGCCGATGAGGAACGCGCGGGCGCCGTAGCGGGCGAGGTCTGCGAGGTCGGCGGGCGCGGCAAGCCCGCTCTCGGCGACGATGAGGCGGTCCTCGGGCACCCGCCGCGCCAGATGGCGTGTGGTCTCGAGCGTTACCTCGAAAGTCCGAAGGTTTCGGTTGTTGATCCCGATGAGGGGCGATTTCAAAAGCGTCGCGCGTTCGAGTTCGGCGGCGTCGTGGACCTCGATCAGGACGTCCATGCCCCAGTGCAGCGCCGCGTCCTCGAGGTCGGCGGCCTGCGCGTCGCTGACGCTGGCCATGATGACGAGGATGCAGTCGGCGTGCAGCGCCCGCGCCTCGGCGACCTGCCAGGTGTCATAGAGGAAATCCTTGCGCAGGCAGGGCGACGAGACCTCGGCGCGCGCCGCCGTCAGATAGGTGTCGTCGCCCTGGAACGAGGGGCCGTCGGTCAGCACCGACAGGCAGGTGGCACCGCCGTCGGCATAGGCGCGCGCGAGGGCGGGGGGATCGAAATCGGCGCGGATCAGGCCGCGCGAGGGGCTTGCCTTCTTGATTTCGGCGATCAGGCCATAGCCGCGCTTCGTGGCCTCGGTCAGGGCGCGGGCAAAGCCGCGCGGTGCCGGGGCGGCGGCGGCGCGCGCCTCGATCTCGGCCAGCGGCAGCGCGGCCTTGCGGGCCGCGATCTCGTCGAGTTTGTAGGCCTTGATCTTGTCGAGGATATCCATGGACGCGGTGATAGACCCTGCGGCCTGCCTTGAAAAGGTCAGGCGCCGCGGGTGATCCGCGCCAGCGTCTCGATCGCCCGTTTTGCGGCGCCGCCGTCGATGCTCTCGCGCCCCATGGCCACGCCCTCGCGCAGACTTTCGACCTTGCCCGCGACGATCAGGGCGGCGGCGGCGTTCAGCAGGACCGCGTCGCGGTAGGCGCCGGGCGCCCCGTCGAGCAGCGCGCGAAAGGCGCGGCCATTGTCCTCAGGCGTGCCGCCGAGGATGTCGGCGAAGGGATGCACCGGCAGCCCCGCCTGTTCGGGGTGAACCTCGCGCAGGGTCAGCATGTCGCCGGAGAGCGCCACCACCTGACGGTGCCGGTGATCGTCAGTTCGTCGGTGCCGTCCGAACCGTGGACGAGCCACGCCGCCTCGGACCCCAGCGCCTGCAAGACCTGCGCCATCGGGCGCAAGAGATCGGCAGAGAAGGCGCCGGTAAGCTGGCGTTTCACGCCGGCCGGATTGGTCAGCGGCCCGAGGATGTTGAAGATCGTGCGGGTGCCGAGTTCGGCGCGCGCGCCCATCACGTGCTTGGTCGCCGGATGGTGCATCGGTGCCATCATGAATCCGATGCCCGCCTCGGCTATGGCGCGTTCGACGACTTCGGCGCCAACCATCACGTCGACGCCCATCTGACCCAGCGCATCGGCGGCGCCGGACTTGGAGGAGAGGTTGCGGTTGCCGTGTTTCGCGACCGGCACGCCCGCGCCCGCGACGACGAAGGCGGCGGCGGTCGAGATGTTCAGCGTGCCCTTGCCGTCGCCGCCCGTGCCGACGATGTCGATGGCCCCTTCGGGCGCGCGCACCTTGACGCATCTGGCGCGCATGACGCTTGCGGCGGCAGCGTATTCGTCGACCGTTTCGCCGCGCGTGCGCAACGCCATCAGGAACCCGCCGATCTGGCTCGGCGTGGCATCGCCCGCAAAGAGGATGCCGAACGCCGCCTCTGCCTCGGCGCGGGTCAGCGGCCCCTCGGCGGCGGCGTGGATCAGGGCCTTGAGCGCGTCGCTCATGCCGGGACCGCGCGGGCGCGGGCGGCCCCGATTTCGGCGAGATCGAGAAAGTTCTGCAACAGCGCGTGGCCATGCTCCGAGGCGATGCTCTCGGGGTGGAACTGCACGCCGTGGATCGGCAGGCTGCGGTGCGAGAGGCCCATGATCGTGCCATCCTCGAGCCATGCCGTCACCTCGAGAGCGTCGGGCAGGGTGGTGCGCTCGACGACGAGAGAGTGATAGCGCGTCGCTTTGAGGGGGGATGGCAAGCCTTTGAAAAGGCTTCGTCCCGCGTGGTGCATCGCGCCTGTCTTGCCGTGTACGATCTCGTGGCAGCGCACGACCGCACCGCCGAACGCCGCGCCGATGGTCTGGTGCCCGAGGCACACCCCGAGGAGCGGCAGGCGGGCCTCTGCCGCCGCGCGCGTGAGGTCGAGGCAGATGCCCGCCTGCGCCGGATCGCAGGGCCCGGGCGACAGCACGATGGCTGCGGGCCGCAGGGCGAGTGCGCCCGCGACGTCGATCCTGTCGTTGCGGTGGACGACGACGTCGGCCCCAAGCTCGCCCAGATAGTGGACGAGGTTGAAGGTAAAGCTGTCGTAGTTGTCGATCAGCAGGATCTGGGTCATCGGGCCATCGCTGTGTTGCGGCGGAAACGGGCGCGTCCGGGCCGGAAGCAAAGTTGGGGCTACCCCCGGCGGACATGGTCACGGTATAGTCGGCGCCAGTCGGGGGCCGCAAGGCTTTGCACGGCACGGTCCCCGCACCGGCGCGGCACCTGTGCCGGACGGCTGACGAAGAGCAAGAACGCGAGCGAGGCGAGCAGGTGTTGAAAGGTATTCTGGGCGGCGGGTTCTGGGGCGTCGTCGTGGCGGGCGTATCGCTGGGAACTGCGTCGCTGGTGGCCGAGCAGCCCGCGGGCAGTGCGCCGCCGTCGGCGCCGAGCGTCGACGCGCCCGCCGGTCTCGGCGTGACGGAGGGCCTGCGTCCTCAATCCGATCTGCCCGCGCGCGTGGCCGACGCGGGCGGCGCGCCGCAACCCTCGGACACGCCGCAGGTCTCGGTCGAGACGGCGACGGTGCGCGCCACGGTCCCCGACACCACGCCGCCCGAGGCGCCCGATGCCGCGCAGTCGACCGCTGGCCTCGATGCGCCCGAGATCGCTGCGGCGGCCCCGATCGCCGTGGCGCCCGACGCGCCCGTGCTGCCCAATCCGCAGGCCGCCGCACCGCAGGTGCCTGCACAGGAGGCGGACGTGATGCTCGAGACGACGACGCCGCCGTTGCCCGACCCGGAACCGGAGGTGGTGACGGTCGCCGATCCGGAGGACGCCGACCCTGCACCCGAGGTCGACGGCGGCACCGAGGCGGTCATCATCGAGGCGCCGGAGGCATTGGACCCCCCGACCGGTATCGACCCGGATATCGTCATCGTCGCAGAGGGCGCACCCGAACCGGCGCCCGTGGCGCGTGAAGAGCCTGCACCGACCGCGCCGGTCGGCGAAGCGACGACCGGGGCGCCGCAGAACGATATCGAGACGGACCCCCGGACCGAAACCGGAACCGCAGAGGACGGGCCGGACGTCGGGCCCGAGGTGCGAGCAGGCGTCGTCCCGCCCGCCGATGAACCGCAGGAAACGATCGTCCTCGTCGATCCCGACCCCCCCGTGCTTTCCGAAAGTGACGGGCCGGATCCGACGGACGGTCCCCGCATCGCGCTGCGCGGCGACGCCGCGACCCTGCCGGGCGCGGGTGCCGATATCCGGGTCATCCGGCCCGGCACCGGAACGGAGCCCGAACCCGAAGACCCCTCCGGCGCGCAAGATACCGGCGAGGTATCGCCGGTCGATCCGGACGCGCCCGCACTGGTGAGATATGCCGAACCGCTCGATAATCCGGACGGCCTGCCGCTCGTCGGTGTCATCCTGATCGACGACGGTGTCCTCGCGGGGGCGACGCCTGCGATATCGGGTCTGCCGTTCGAGGTGACGATCGCCATCGACCCGACGGCACCCGGGGCGGCGGACCGGATGGCCGCCTACCGCGCCGCGGGGATCGAGGTCATGGCGCTCGCGCGGTTGCCGCAGGGCGCTACGCCGGCCGACGCCGAGGTCGCCCTCGAGGCCGCGTTCCGTGCCGTGCCCGAGGCGGTGGGCCTGCTCGACGCGGGCGTCGCGGGCCTTGGGGACACGCGCGAGGTCGTGGTGCAGGCGATGGCGCGGCTGGCGTCGGACGGGCGCGGCTTCGTGACGGCGGCGCAGGGCCTGAACTCGGCGTTGCGCGCCGCCGAGGCAGCGTCGGTGCCCGCGGGCCTCATCTACCGCGATCTCGATGCCGAGGATCAGACGGCACAGGTGATCCGCCGGTTCCTCGATCAGTCGGCGTTCCGCGCGGGCCAGCAAAGCGGCGTGATCCTGCTCGGGCGGGTGCGGGCCGATACGCTGTCGGCGCTGTCGCTCTGGGGGACGGCGAACCGGGCGGGACAGGTGATGCTGGCGCCGATCAGCCATGTGCTGAGGCCCTGACCGGTCTGAATCGAATTCTTCGAAAGAATTCGACGTCGATTTCTTTCGAAGAAATCGTTCAGGGTCAGCCGTTGTCGCGCCGGAATGTGGTGGCGTCCGCCGCCGCGCGCCGGATCGCGTTGGACTTGTGCACCGTCTCCTCGAATTCGGCCTGCGCATCGCTGTCGTAGACGATACCGCCGCCGGCCTGGATATAGAGCACCTCGTCCTTGAGGACCGCCGTGCGCAGCGCGATGCACATGTCCATGTCGCCGTTCGCCGCGAAATAGCCGACGCCGCCGCCGTAGATGCCGCGCTTTTCGGGCTCGAGTTCGTCGATGATCTGCATTGCCCGCACTTTCGGCGCGCCCGACACCGTGCCCGCGGGCATGCCGGCAAAGAACGCCGACAGCGCGTCCTCGCCGTCGGCCAGTTCGCCGACCACGTTCGAGACGATGTGCATGACGTGGCTGTAGCGCTCGACGACGAAGGTTTCGGTCGGGCGGACGGTGCCGATCCGCGACACGCGCCCGGTGTCGTTGCGCCCCAGATCGAGGAGCATCAGGTGCTCGGCCAGTTCCTTGGGATCGGCGAGCAGGTCTGCCTCGAAGGCGCGGTCGGCCTCTGGCGTGGCGCCGCGGGGCCGTGTGCCTGCGATGGGGCGGATCGTGACCTGTGATCCTTTCACCTGGACGAGGATCTCGGGGCTGGCGCCGACGACGTGGAAGGTGCCGAAATTGAAGTAGAACATGTAGGGCGAGGGGTTGGTGCGCCGCAGCGAGCGGTAGAGGGCGAAGGGCGCCTCGTGGAACGGTTGCGCCCAGCGTTGAGAGGGCACCACCTGAAAGATGTCGCCCGCGCGGATGTAGTCCTTTGCCCGTTCGACCGCCGCGCGGTAGGCGTCGGGGGTGAAGTTCGACACCGGCTCTGCATCCGCCACCGGCGCGCTCTGCGCCCGCGCCTCGGTCGGGACGGCGCGGTCGAGGGCGCGTTGCGCGTCCATCACCCGCTCTGCCGCCTGCGCATAGGCGGCACGAGGGGTAAGTCCGGCACCCGCCCAGGCCGGTGCGACGAGGATCACCTCGCCCTTGACCCCGTCGAGGACGGCCATCACCGAGGGCCGCATCAGGACGGCATCGGGCACGTCGAGGGGGTCGGGGTTCACGTCCGGCAGATGCTCGATCAGCCGGATCATGTCGTAGCCGAGATAGCCGAAGAGGCCCGCGGCAGCGGCCGGAAGGTCGTCCGGCAGATCGATCCTGCATTCGGCGATCAGGGCGCGCAGAGAGGCGAGCGGGTTCGCCGCCTCCTCGACGAAGGCCGTATCGTCGTAGCGCGCCGTCCGGTTCAGGCGCGCGGTCGTGCCGCGACAATCCCAGATCAGATCGGGGTTGAAGCCGACCATCGAATAGCGCCCGCGCACCTCGCCGCCGGTCACACTCTCGAGCATGAAGGCGTGTTTGCCGGCCCCCGCCAGCCGCAGCATGAGCGACACGGGCGTATCGAGGTCGGCGGCGAGGCGGGTATAGACGACCTGATTGCGCCCCGCACCGTAAGCCTGCGCGAAATCGTCGTAGGACGGTAGAAGCGCCATCGTCGCGCCCTAGCGGTAAAGGTCGTGAACGGCGGCGACGGCGCGGGGATCGATGCTGACGTCCGTCCGGTTGCGCAGGACGCCGGTGTAGGCGGTGTAGATGTCCTGTGCGATGCTGCCCGCCGCCTGTGCCGCGATGTCGGCCCGTTCGGCCTGCATCGTCGCGTCCTCGGGGTCGACGGGGGCGATGGCGTCGAGGCGGACGATCAAGGTGCCGGTCGCGGTCGGCAGGGTCGCGAGATCGCCGGGCGCCATCGCGAAGACCTCCTCCATGAACCCCTCGGGCGTGCCCGCGACGAAATCGCGGCGCAGCAGGTTCTCCTGGGTCTGCGTCGCAAGGCCGAGGTCGTCGAAATCGCCGCGCGTGTCGAGGAAGGCGATGAAATCGGCGGCGAGGGCGGCGACCCGCTCGGCCGTCCGTTCGGCCAACAGGTCGGCGACGACGGTGTCGCGCACCGCGTCGAGCGGCTGCGGGGCGGGCGCCGTCACCGCGTCGACGCGCAGCGCGAAGATACCGCCGTCGTCGAGTTCCACGAGGGCGGGCCGCGCGTCCGGCTCTGTCGCCGCGATCGTTTCGCGAAAGAGGTCATAGGCGGCGGGGCCGTCGGTCATCCCCGCGCTCCAGGCGAGCGTACCGAGATCGAGGTCGGTGCGCTCGGCCATGTCCTCGAGGCTGGCACCGCCTGCCAGCAGGTCGGCAAGTTGCTCTTCGGTATCGGCGATGCGGCGCCGGGCCTGTGCCGTGGCGACCTCGACGGCGAGGTCGTCGCGCGCGTCCTCGAAGGTTACTTCCTGTGCGCCGAGGACGGCGTTCATCCGGAACAGTGCCGGACCCAGCGGCGTCTCGAACGGGCCGACCACGTCGCCGGGCGCGGCGGCAAAGACCGCCTCGCCGGCCGCACCCAGACCGGCCGCGTCCATGTCGCCCATGTCGACGTTCGCCAGATCGAGGCCACGCTCGGCGACCAGATCCTCGAAGTCGATCTCGCCACCCTCGATCCGCGCCAGTGCCGCCGTCGCGGCCTCGTCGGTGGAGAACACCAGCCGCTCGGTCAGCCGCCGCTCGTCCTGAACGTAGTCGGCGATGCGCTCGTCATAAAGGGCGCGCAATTCGGCCTCGTCGATCTCGAGGCTGTCAGACAGCATCCCGGGCGTGACCCAGGCATAGGTGACGTCGCGCACCTCGGGGCTGAGGTAGGCGTCGGCACGCGCCTCGAACCAGGCCGCGACGGCGTCGTCGTCGGGCGCGGCGACCGGGGTCGCGAGGTTCGCTTCGGTGATTTCGGTATAGGTAAAGCTGCGCCGTTCGCCGGCATGGGCGAGAAGCGTATCGGTGTAGATGGCGGGCGCCTCGATGCCGCTGACCACGGCGCCCTGCAACAGGGCCCGGGCCAGCGTCTCGCGCAGGCCGGTCTCGTACTCGCGCTCGCTTTCGCCAAGTTGATTGAGGGCCGCGCGATAGGTGGCGCGGTCGAAGGTGCCGTCGAAGCTCTGGAACGCGGGGGTTCCGCGGACCGCCTGTGCGATGCGCGCGTCCCCCGCCGAGAGGCCGAGCGATGCGGCCTCGTTGTCGAGCACCCGCTCGCGGATGGTCTGTTCGATGATGACGTCCTGCTGGCCCAACTGCTCGAGAAAGCCGAGCGTGACCGGTGTGTTGAACGCGCGGCTATACCCGTCGAGGGCCTCGCGGACGTCGTTGGCATAGGCCTGGACGGTGATGTCCTTGTCGCCGACAGTGCCGACGGTGCGCGCACCCGCGACGAGGCCGGCGCTGCCGAAACCGATCAGCCCGACGAAGAGGAGGCCGACGATGATCCAGACGCCGAGCCGGTTGCCGCCCTTGTTCCTGGCCATGATGTGATGCCTCCCTCGCGTCCGTTCGCGCTGTGAATAGGGGGGCGGGCGCGGCGGTGCAAGCCTGCGCGGCGCGCGGCGTCAGGCGGGCAGGGCGGCGAGACGGTCGAACAGCATGGCGATACCCGCGCGGTCGATGTTGGCGAAGGCGATGCGCACCTCACGGGCGCCGGCCGGTGCCGCGTGCGGCATGAACATGGTTCCCGGCAGAAGCAGCACACCGGCGTCCCGCACGAGGCGTCGGGCGAGGGCGTCCGAGGGTTCTGCGAACGGATGCGCGACATAGGCGAAATAGGCGCCACAACCGAGCAGGCGCCAGCCCCGTGCCGCCACCTTGGGGAAATGGTCGGCGATCGCGGCGCGGCGGTCGAGAATCTCGAGCCGTTCACCCGCCAGCCAGCCGCCCAGGTTCTCCATTCCCCAGAGGGCCGCGCGCTGGCCGAGCTGGCCCGGGCAGATGGTGACGGTATCGAGGAACTTCTCGACCTCGGCCAGGCGCGCCGCCGAGGCGACCATGGCGCCGACCCGGTGGCCGGTCAGGCGGTAGGCCTTGGAGAAGGAATAGAGCTGGATCAGCGTCGCCTGCCAGTCGGGCCGCTGAAAGAGCGTGTGGGGCGCGCCGGTGCGGCTGTGGAAATCGCGGTAGGTCTCGTCGAGGATCAGGGCGATGCCGTGGCGTGCGGCAAGGTCGAAGAAGGCGCCGATCAGCTCTGCGGGATATTCGACGCCGGCGGGATTGTTCGGCGTCACGAGGCCGATGGCGCGGGTTCGGGGCGTGATCAGCGCGGCAGCGGCGTCCACGTCGGGCAGCAGGTCCGCGCCCGTGGGCAGGGCGACGGTCCGCACCCCCGCCATGTCGTTCCACATCCGGTGGTTGAAGTAATAGGGCAGCGGCAGGATGACCTCGTCCCCTTCGGCGCAGAGCGTCGTCACCGCGGCGGCATAGGCCTGATTGCAGCCCGAGGTGATCGCGACCTGATCCGGCGCCACCGCACCGCCGTAGGCCGTGGTCCAGTCCGCCGCCACCCGGTCGCGCAGGGCGGGCAGGCCGAGGACCGGGCCGTAGAGGTGGGTGCCGTCGTCCTCGACCACCATCCGCGCCATCGCGTGTCGCATGGCGAGCGGCGGCGGCTCGACGGGGGCGGCCTGACTGACGTTGAGGAGCGGACGGTCTGCCGGGTGGGTGACGCCGTCGAGCCAGCGGCGCGCCTCCATGACGGGCGGGGCAAAGGTGGTGGCGGTGCGCGGCATCATCGGCGGGCGGTCCTTCTGGTGGCGGTGGAGCCTCCGGCGGGAGTTGTTACGGCAACGTGAAGGCGGGCGGCGCGCGTCAGGTCACTTGCCGCGATAGGGCTCGACGTATTGCAGGGCCATGTCCCAGGGAAAGAAGATCCACGTGTCCTGGCTGACCCCGGTGATGAAGGTGTCGACCATCGGCTCGCCCTTGGGCTTGGCATAGACGGTGGCGAAATGCGCGCGCGGATACATCTTGCGCACGATCTCGAGGGTGCGGCCCGAATCGACGAGGTCGTCGACGATCAGGATGCCGGTGCCGTCGCCCATCAGGTCGGCGTCGGGGCGTTTGAGCACCTCTGCCTCGGACTGGCTCTGGTGGTCATAGCTCTTGACCGAGATCGTGTCGACGCACCGGATGTCGAGTTCGCGCGCCACGATCATCGCCGGCGCCATGCCGCCGCGGGTGATGGCCACGACCGCGCGCCAGCCGCCCTCCTCGGGGCCGTGGCCGTCGAGGCGCCACGCCAGCGCCCGGCTGTCGCGGTGAATCTGGTCCCACGAGATGTGGAACCCCTTTTCATGGGGCAGGCGGGACGGGTCGCGGTCTGGCATGGGTCTCTCCGCGATCATTCCTTGGTGATGTCCGGCGCGTCGACAGCCTTCATGCCGACGACATGATAGCCTGCGTCGACGTGGAGGTTCTCGCCCGTCGTGCCCGACCCGAGGTCCGACAGCAGGAACAGGGCGGCCTTGCCGACCTCTTCCTGGGTCACGTTGCGGCGCAGCGGCGAGTTGTATTCGTTCCATTTCAGGATGTAGCGGAAATCGCCGATACCGCTCGCGGCCAGGGTCTTGATCGGTCCCGCCGAGATGGCGTTGACGCGGATGCCGTCGCTGCCGAGGTCTTCGGCCAGATACTTCACGCTCGCCTCCAGCGCCGCCTTGGCGACGCCCATGACGTTGTAGTGCGGCATGACCTTTTCGGCGCCATAATAGGTGAGGGTGAGGCAGGCGCCGCCGTTCGGCATCATCGCGCTGGCGTGTTTCACGACGCTGGTGAACGAGAACACCGATATATCCATCGACATCGCGAAATTCGCGCGGCTGGTGTCGACATAGCGGCCGCGCAGCTCGTTCTTGTCGGAAAAGCCGATCGCATGGACGATGAAATCGAGGCTGCCCCAGCGGTCCTTCAGCGCCTCGAAGAGGGCCTCGACCGAGGCCTCGTCGGCGACGTCGCAGGGCAGGATCACGTCCGAGCCGACCTGAGCGGCGAGCGGGCCGACCCGCTTCATCAGCGCCTCGCCCTGATAGGAGAACGCGAGTTCCGCGCCCGCGTCGTGCAGTGCGCGCGCGATGCCCCAGGCGATCGACTTGTCGTTGGCGAGCCCCATGATGAGGCCACGCTTGCCGGCCATGAGATCGTTCGACATGAGGCACCCCCCGATGCAGGTTCCGTGCCCGCGGGCGCGATGGTTCCCGGCCGGTTTAGGCGATCGGCGGGGGGTTCTCAAGGCTGCGTGACGGGGGCAGGGATCGCGCTTGCCACCGCCCGCGCTTGGCAGTAGCGGCGGGAGGGCGAACCGGACGGGGGCGGCATGACCGACGAGACGAACGACAGAAGCGGCATCTTTGCGGGCAACGACCCCTTTGCCATCGCCCGCCGGTGGCTGGACGAGGCGGCGGCGGTCGAACCGTCGGACCCCAACGCCATGGCCCTGGCGACCGTCGATGCAGCGGGCCTGCCCAACGTGCGGATGGTCCTGCTCAAGGAGATCGAGGATGCGGCCTTCGTGTTCTATACAAACTATGACAGCGCCAAGGCCGCCGAGATCGACGGCGCGGGGACGGCGGCCTTCGTGATGCACTGGAAATCGCTGGCGCGGCAAGTCCGGGTGCGCGGCCGCGTGAGCCGCGAGGACGGACCGCAGGCGGACGCCTATTATGCCTCGCGTTCGGTGCAGAGCCGTCTCGGGGCCTGGGCGTCCGAGCAGTCGCGGCCCCTGTCGTCGCGCGGCGCGCTGATGGCCAAGGTCGCGGCGGTGACGGCGGCGAAGGGCCTCGCGCCCGCGCGGCCGCCGTTCTGGGGCGGCTACCGGATCGTGCCGGTCGAGGTCGAGTTCTGGGCTGACGGCGCGTACCGGCTGCACGACCGGTTCCGCTGGACGCGGCGCGACGTCACCGGCACATGGGACATTGCCCGCCTGAACCCCTGATCCATTCGAGCCGTTCGCGGCGATGTCCGGGCGTTGCGCGATCCGAAACTTATTTCCCTCTTCCGCCGTGCCTTCGGCGCGGGCACGACCGATATCGTCGCCCGACGGCGATCGGTCCGGGAGGAGACGGTGCAATGACCAAACACGCCGTGCACGATGGCGCAGCACAGGCGGGCCTTGCCGGGACGGTAAAGTGGTTCGACCCGGTCAAGGGATTCGGCTTCGTGCTTGCCGACGACGGCGGACCCGACATCCTGCTGCACGCCAACGTCCTGCGCGCGCACGGGCAGAGCACCGTTGCGGACGGCAGCCGCGTCTCTCTCATCGTGCAGCAGACCGAACGCGGCGTGCAGGCGGTCGAGATCGTGTCCGTCACGGCACCGGAGGCCGACTCTGCGGCACCGCTCGCCGATCTGGCCGAGGCCGGTCCGGCCGAGATCGCCGCGCTGCCGCTGTTGCCCGCGCGGGTGAAATGGTTCGACAAGGGCAAGGGGTTCGGCTTTGCCAATGCCTTCGGCGCCGCCGAGGACATCTTTGTCCATATCGAGGTTCTTCGCGCCTCGGCGCTATCGGAACTTGCGCCCGGCGAGGCGGTGGTGTTGCGTGTGATCGACGGACGGCGCGGCAAGATGGCCGCACAGGTGCTGTCTTGGGACATGGCAACGACGAGGGACTGAACGATGCCGATCAAATCCGGACGCGGGCGTATCCTTGCCACGCTTGGCCTCGCCACGGGACTGTCCCTCGTCGCGGCCTCGGCCACAGTGGCGCAGGCCCGGTGCCGCGACGATCTCGTGCGCGTCGAGGGCGACTGGGGTCACGCGAACTTTACCGTGCAAGTGGCAGACGACAATGAGGAAAGGATGCGGGGCCTGATGTTCGTCGAGGAGATGGGCATGCTCGAGGGCATGCTCTTCGTCTTCGATGCGCCGCAACGCGCCTCGTTCTGGATGCGCAATACGCTGATCCCGCTCGACATGCTGTTCATCGCCGAGGACGGGACGATTTCGACCGTGAAGGCCAATGCGGTGCCGTTGGACGAGACGCCGATCTTCGGCGGCGACGACATCGCCTATGTCCTCGAGATCAACGGCGGCATGGCCGCGCGTCTCGGCATCGAGCCGGGCGACGTGATCCAGCATCCGGCCCTCGGTCCGGATGCCGCGATGCCCTGCGACGACTAGCGGCGTTTTTCCTTTTCAACCACGCGCCGCACGCCTATGACGGCGACGGTTCGGGGCGTAGCGCAGCCTGGTAGCGCATCTGTTTTGGGAACAGAGGGTCGTAGGTTCGAATCCTATCGCCCCGACCAATCACCCTTCGGCGCGGCCGACCGGGGCCGGGATCGGCTCTATCGGGAACGGCTGGCCGCCCGCCTGCGCCAGCAGGTCGCGCATCACGCCGTCGCCCTCGGGCAGGCGCAGCCGGACCACGCCGCCGGTGCGTTGCGGCACCGAGATATAGGTATCGCCTGCCACGACATAGCCCTCGCCCGAGGGGCGCGAGGCAAAGGTGGTGTAGAGGCGCGGCAGATTTTCGACCGTGCCGTTGTGGGTCAGGATCAACGCCGCGGCCCCTTCCGGTGAGGGCAGGGATTCGCAGATCACCGATTCGGCGTCGGGCTGCCGCAGGCGCTGGTTCGGGTTGACGCAACTCTGCACCGCCGCCATCAGAAGGGCGTCCGGAAACTCGGGAAAGAACGCCTGTTGCGCCTCGGGGTAGAGGACCACGGGCCCCTCGGCCAGCGGATCGGCCAGCGGATCGGGCGCCGCCGGGTCGGTGCCGCCCGAACAGGCGGCGAGCAGGCCGAGTGCCAGAAATCCGTGCAGGTTGGTCCGTGCCATCCCAAACCCTCGTCCGCCGTTGCGCCGTGTCGTTCGGGCAACGATGGCATGGCAGGGGCGGTCGCCTCAAGGTGGCAGTTCGCCGCCCCGGCGGCGCCCCGGTCCGGGACCGGTTCCGGTGGACAACTTCGCCCGATGCCTTCGCTCTGCCGGCTAAGTCTGCCGGGCCGCAAAAGTTTCCGCATCTGCACGACAGGGGGCGCGCGAGCGGTCGCTGTGTATGGTCCGGTGGAGAAGATTTCGACGCGGCCGGACGGTCCCGGCAGGCCGAATCGCCGGTGAACCCGTCAACCTGAAAATCGTTGATCTTGTGTGAATTAGGCGTTGACCCACTAGCCGTAGTTGCGGCACCTATGGCAGGCCGGTGAAAGAGGCGCCAAGTCGCTCGCAGCCGGCAGGGGACGGAAACAGCACTGACCGAAGAGGGACCGACAGGATCGGTCCCGCGGCCGCAAGGCGAGGTAGGGATGAAACGCGACCCTTCGAAGGTCCGGGCACAACGTCGTGTCCGGTGCCGAAGAGGGCGCGCGTCGCTGTTGCGGACCGACGCGGGGGATCCGGACCGGATCGTCCGGCAAAATCAAACGGTGCCGCAATGACGGCGCAGGACAACCAGGGGCAGAGACATGCAGATCGACCGCGCATTCACCACCAGGGGCCAGGACGCCTATTCCGGGATCGAGTTCAAGCGGACCAGTTCCGAGATCCGCAATCCGAACGGCACCACCGTCTTCAAGCTCGAGAACTGCGAGATCCCCGCGTCCTGGAGCCAGGTCGCCTCGGACGTCATCGCGCAAAAGTATTTCCGCAAGGCCGGTGTGCCGAGCGAGGTGAAGAAGGTGCGTGAAAAAGGCGTGCCGTCGTTCCTGTGGAAGTCCGTGCCCGCCAAGGGCGCCACGATGGGTGGCGAAATCAGCGCCAAGCAGGTCTTCGACCGGCTGGCGGGCGCCTGGACCTATTGGGGCTGGAAGGGTGGCTATTTCTCCACCGAGGCCGATGCGCAGGCCTATTTCGACGAGATGCGCTATATGCTCGCGCGCCAGATGGCCGCCCCGAACTCGCCCCAGTGGTTCAACACCGGCCTGCACTGGGCCTATGGCATCGACGGACCCGCACAGGGGCACCACTACGTCGACCACGAGACCGGCGTGCTGACCGCGTCCGCGTCCTCCTACGAGCATCCGCAGCCGCACGCCTGTTTCATCCAGGGCGTGAAGGACGATCTGGTGAACGAGGGCGGCATCATGGACCTTTGGGTCCGCGAGGCGCGCCTGTTCAAGTACGGCTCGGGCACCGGCACCAACTTTTCCCACCTGCGCGGCGAGGGCGAAAAGCTGTCGGGCGGTGGCAAGTCGTCGGGGCTGATGGGGTTCCTCAAGATCGGCGACCGCGCGGCGGGCGCGATCAAGTCGGGCGGCACGACGCGGCGCGCGGCCAAGATGGTGATCGTCGACGCCGACCACCCCGATATCGAGGCGTTCATCGACTGGAAGGTGCTCGAGGAGCAGAAGGTCGCCAGCATCGTCGCCGGATCGAAGATGCACGAACGACACCTGAACTTCATCTTCAAGGCGATCGGGGTCTGGGACGGGGCCGAGGCGGACGCCTATGACCCGGCCAAGAACGAGAGCCTGAAGGCCGCGATCCGCGCCGCCAAGAAGGTCTGCATCCCCGAAACCTACGTCAAGCGCGTCCTCGACTATGCGCGTCAGGGCCACACCAGCATCGAGTTCCCGGTCTATGACACCGATTGGGACAGCGAGGCCTATGCGAGCGTCTCTGGCCAGAACTCCAACAACTCGATCCGCGTTACCGACGCGTTCCTCAAGGCCGTGGAGAACGACGGCGACTGGGAACTGCTGAACCGCAAGGACGGCTCTGTCGCCAAGACGGTCAAGGCGCGCGATCTGTGGGACAAGGTCGGGCACGCCGCCTGGGCCTGCGCCGATCCGGGCATCCAGTATCACGACACCGTCAATGCCTGGCACACCTGTCCCGAGGACGGTGCGATCCGCGGGTCCAACCCGTGCAGCGAATACATGTTCCTCGACGATACCGCCTGTAATCTGGCGTCGATGAACCTTTTGACGTTCTATCGTGACGGCGCCTTCGACGCCGACCGCTACATGCACGCGACCCGGCTCTGGACCCTGACGCTCGAGATATCGGTGATGATGGCGCAGTTTCCATCGAAGGAAATCGCCCAACTCTCCTACGATTTCCGCACCCTCGGCCTCGGCTATGCCAACATCGGCGGCCTTCTGATGAATATGGGGCTGAGCTATGACAGCGACGAGGGCCGCGCGATGGCCGGGGCGTTGACCGCCGTGATGACGGGTGTGAGCTATGCGACCTCGGCCGAAATCGCCTCGGAACGCGGCGCGTTCGCGGGCTATGCGCGCAACGCCGACCACATGCTGCGGGTCATCCGCAACCACCGCACCGCGGCGCACGGGCTGACGGACGGCTACGAGGGCCTCGCGGTCAAACCCGTCGCCCTCGACCATGCCAATTGCCCCGACAGCCGCCTGTCCGCCCTCGCGAAGTCGAGCTGGGACGAGGCGCTGCGTCTGGGAGAGGCGCACGGCTACCGCAACGCGCAGGTCAGCGTCATCGCGCCGACCGGCACCATCGGTCTCGTCATGGACTGCGACACCACCGGCATCGAGCCCGATTTCGCGCTGGTGAAGTTCAAGAAGCTGGCGGGCGGCGGATACTTCAAGATCATCAACCGCTCGGTCCCCGCCGCCCTCGAGAAACTCGGCTACGGCCCGGCGCAGATCGAAGAGATCGTGAGCTATGCGGTGGGCCACGCCAGCATCGGCAACGCGCCCGGCATCAATACGACCGCGCTCGTCGGCCTCGGGTTCGGGCCCGCCGAACTGCGCAAGGTCGACGGTGCGCTGGCGTCCGCCTTCGACATCCGCTTCGTCTTCAACCGCTGGACGCTGGGCGACGATTTCCTTACCGGATCGCTGGGCATCCCCGAGGCGAAGCTCGACGATCCGGCCTTCGATCTGCTACGCCACCTGGGGTTCACCAAGGCCGAGATCGACGCCGCCAACGACCACGTCTGCGGCACCATGACCCTCGAAGGCGCGCCGCACCTGAAGGCCGAGCATTATCCGGTCTTCGACTGCGCCAACGCCTGCGGCAAGAAGGGCAAGCGGTTCCTGAGCGTCGACAGCCACATCACCATGATGGCCGCCGCACAATCGTTCATCTCGGGTGCCATTTCCAAGACGATCAACATGCCCAACGATGCCGACATCGGCGAATGCAAGCGCGCCTATGAGCTGTCGTGGTCGCTCGGCGTGAAGGCGAACGCGCTCTACCGCGACGGCTCGAAATTGTCGCAACCGCTGGCCAGCGCGCTGATCGAGGACGACGACGAAGCCGCCGACATCCTCGAAAGCGGGAACGTCCACGAAAAGGCGATCGTGCTTGCCGAAAAGATCATCGAGAAGATCGTCATCAGGGAGGTGCGCAACCGCGAGCGGGACAAGATGCCCCAGCGGCGCAAGGGCTATACGCAAAAGGCCAATGTCGGTGGACACAAGGTCTACCTCAGGACCGGGGAATATGCCGACGGCACGCTCGGCGAGATCTTCATCGACATGCACAAGGAAGGCGCCGGCTTCCGGGCGATGATGAACAACTTCGCCATCGCCGTCTCAGTCGGCCTGCAATACGGCGTGCCCCTCGAGGAATTCGTCGACGCCTTCACCTTCACCAAGTTCGAGCCTGCGGGCATGGTGCAGGGCAACGACAGCATCAAGCAGGCGACCTCGATCCTCGATTACATCTTCCGCGAACTGGCGGTCAGCTACCTCGACCGCACGGATCTGGCGCACGTCAAACCCGAGGGGCACGCCTTCGACGATCTGGGACGCGGCGAGGAAGAGGGCAAGTCGAATATCCGTGCCCCTTCCGACGTGGCGGCGACGAAATCGCTCGAGGTGCTCAAGCAGATGAGTTCGACGGGCTACCTGCGCAAGCGGATGCCGCATGACTTCATGCTGTTGCAGGGCGGCGGCATGGCAAGCGGCGTCGGCATGGCCGAGGCGGCGGCAACCTTTGAAGCCTTCGTTCCGGCGATGGCTGCCGCAGTCGGCCAGGCCGAGGGCCAGACCTCGGCCCTCGCCACCCGCGCGGCCACCGGCATCACCGCCCGCGACAAGGCCAAGATGCAGGGCTACGAGGGCGATCCCTGCGGCGAATGCGGCAACTACACGCTGGTGCGCAACGGCACCTGCATGAAGTGCAACACCTGCGGCGGCACAAGCGGGTGTAGCTGACGCCGCACCGACACGACCGCCCGCGGCGCTCCCTCCCGGCGGCCGGGACGGGGCGGCCCGGCGGCTCCTGAGCCCGGGTCGCCGAATGACGCAAAGAGGGATGCAGGTTCCGGCAGGGGTGCGCCCCTGTCGGCGCAGGCCGGGCCGCAGGCAATGCAATCCCGAGCAGTAAACGAGTGAGCCTGGTCAGCGAACCTCCGGGGCCCCTTCGGGGGCCCCCTTTTTCATCGATCGCCCGCCGCGGCGGGGAAAGTCCCTAGTACCAGGGGTATGGCACGCCGTAGTGGTCGTGGTCGCGGGTCTGCCAGTCGCGGTTGGCGGCCCAGTCTCCCGGCCGGTCGGGCGCGCTCTTCAACTGTTCGGACGTGATGTCGGTGACGAAACCCTCCTTGGCCGGATCGTAGGTCAACTTTCCCCAGGGGATCGGATAATGTTCCTCGCCCATGCCCAGAAAGCCGCCAAAACCCATGACGGCATAGGTCACTTTTCCGGAAACCTTTTCGATCATCAGATGATCGATGCTGCCCACGATCTCGCCCGAGGGCGCGTAGACGTTGGTGCCGTTCACATCGGCGGAAGAAACGAGGTGGTGGTCGCTTTTGCTCGTCATGTCGTTCTCCTCGATCGACGGGTTACTGCGGTGCAAACCATGGCGCGGACCAATCGGTTCCGTCGCAGGGGTGCGGGACGTGGCGCTGGACAGGTGATCGGGGGCGCGCCATAGGACGCGCGACGGGGGAACGGCATGACACGCATCTGGTACACCAAGGGCCTGTCGGTCACGGGCGACGCCATCGCGCTGATGCGCGCGGATCCTGCTGCGGCGGGGTGGACCTTCGTGGCGAGCCATACCGATCCCGCAGCGCCGGTCGGCGCACTGGCCGATATCTTCCTCGTCGAGCCGAAGGGGCAGACCGGCGCGGCCTATGCTGGCTGGGTTCTCGAAACCGCGATCGCCGAGCGTGTCGATCTCGTGGTGGCGCAACGCTCCGCCTCGGCCCTTTGGGACCAACGGTCGAGCTTTGCCGGGCATGGGATCGCACTCGAGATCGCCGCGGAGCCGGGGATACTGGCGCTCCTCGACGACAAGCGGGCGTTTCAGGCGGACATCGCGCGGCCGGAAGTCGCGGCCGAAGGCGTGCGGGGCCACGACGCCTGGCAATTTGCGACGCTGCCCGAGTTCGATGCGGCCTGGGAGACGGCGCGCGACACCGCCGGCACGTTCTGCGTGAAGCCGGCGCGCGGCATCTTCGGCGCCGGGTTCCGGCGGATCGACGCGGGCGGCGACGAGATGGCGCGGATCCTGTCGACCGAGCCGGGGGCGGCGTTCCGCATCTCGCTCGCCGCCTATCGCGCCGCGCTGGCCGGTGCCGCCCGGGCGGTGCCGCAACTCCTCATGCCGTTCCTGCCGGGCGTCGAGCGCAGCGTCGATTTCGTGGCGAGGAACGGCGTCATCCTGTCGGCGGTGTGCCGCGCCAAGGTCGGAACCGCGCAACGCCTCGAGACGAGGGGCGCTTCGGTCGACATGGCGCGGGTGCTGGCCGCGCGCTACGGGTTGAGCGGCATGTGCAATTTGCAGACCCGCGAGGACGCGGGCGGGGTGCCCCGTGTCCTCGAGATAAACGCGCGGATGTCGGGGGGGATGGCGCTGGCGTGTCTCGCGGGCGTGAACTTGCCGCTGATATCGGCGCAGGCGGCGCTGGGGCACGACACCGGCACGCACCCGGCACCTCAGGAGGGGGCACTGGTGCAGTTCGAGCAGGTGGCGCGGCGGTTGGGCGGCTAGGGCGCCACGCCGGCAAGCTGCACGTGGACGAGACGTCCGCCGTCGGCGCGCGACAGCAGGATTTGCTGACCATCGGAAAGCACGACGCTCTCGCCGACCGGCACGACGCGGCCCGTCGCAACCTCGGTCATGTCGGGCAGGGCCGAATTGGTCAGGTGCCAGTGGCCGCCGTGATACTGGACATAACCGACGCGGGCGCGGTGTTCGGGGGCAAGGCGCTCGTTTGGAAAGACGAAACGGTTCGCGTGCCAGGGATAGAGCGAGAGGCCGTCGTAGACGGTGATCCGGTGCCCGTCGGGCCGGAACCCGGCGCCGGGGCGGGCGGAGTAGAGGTTCAGGATCGGGGCGACGTGCGGATAGGGCGTCCCGCAGAGCGGGCAGCGCGGT
The DNA here is from genome assembly GCA_963789535.1 of uncultured Alphaproteobacteria bacterium. Classification (GTDB taxonomy): domain Bacteria; phylum Pseudomonadota; class Alphaproteobacteria; order Rhodobacterales; family Rhodobacteraceae; genus CAVXHQ01. The sequence goes on from CAWBKU010000003.1 coordinate 171,721, forward strand.
TGCACGGTGTCGTCGAAGACATAGAGGCCCATCTCGCAGCCCGGCTTCGCGCAGGGCAGGAGCATGTCGGCGGTCCGCACCAGCGCCGTTTCCCAGTTCTCGGCGGTCGGGCGGGCGTCGGGATCGTGCAGTCCGTCGACGAAAGCCTTTGTGAACAGGTCGGCGAGCAGCGGGCCGCAGAGCCTGTGGGGCAGACGGTCGGTATCGGCCCAGGGCAGGGCGGTCTTGCGCACCTGTGTGGTGTCGATCCGGTTGGAGGCGTCGTCAGGGTGCTCGATCCAGAGCGCGGCCTCGCCCATCGCGAGCATGTCGTCGCGCGCCGCATCGTCGATATCGTGGATCTTGCGGCCCTGAAGCGGATGGCGGCCCAGCAGATACATGTAGATGAGCACGGCGAGCGCGTGACGGTCGGTGCGGATCGAGGGCATCGCGCGGGCCGGGTCGGTCGCGGCGAGGTGCTGCGAGCGGACCACCTCGGGGGCGATGAAATCGGGCGTGCCGACGACATCGGGCGGAAACTTGCCCGGCACCACGAGGCCGTCGATGTCGATGATGCAGGCGCCCCCCGTCAGGGGATCGACCAGAACATTGCGATAGCTGAGGTCCGAATGTGCCAGTCCCGCAGCGTGCAGGCGCCGCACGGCACGGGCAAGGCGGATGCAGATGCGCAGGTAGTCGACCCATTTGCCGCGTTCGCGCGGGTCGAGGAAGGCGGTGCGGTGGTGCGCGCTGGCAAACCACTTTCCCTGCTTTTCCTTGCCCCTGATCGCCAGCATATCGCCATTGGTCGAGCCATGCTCGAACCGGAAATTCCCTTCGAACACAGGCACGACGAGGCCTGTCTTGCCGTTCCACGTCAACGTGTCGCGGGGCCAGCGGTAGAGCGCGGCAAGCTCGGCACCGCCCTCACCGCCGAGGATGCGGGGCCGGTGCACGTCGATGAGCGCGGTCAGGCGTTCGACGCCCGCAGGCGACAGCGGCTCGCGGAAGAAGGCGATGACGTCAGGGCCGTCGGTGGCGTGGACGTCCTTCATCGTGCCGCTGGCGATCGGATCGGGGTGCAGGACGATGTCCTCTCCCCGGTCGGTCCGGATGTGTTCCTTGCCCCGGCGCGGTGCCATCAGTTGGCTCCTGCGGGCAGCATCAGGACGATGCTGCGGTCGTCATGCTCGCCGGGCACGCGGAAATGCAGCCAGTCGCAGAGTGCGGCGGCGGGATCCGGGGTGGCGAGGCATGGCGCGATCTCCTCCCTCCAGAGCGTCGACCAATGCGCCGGGTCCGCCTCGGCCTGCGCCGTCGGGAACCGGGCGTCCGAGACGCCGTCGGTCATCAGGCAGAACGCGGTGAAGGCATCGGGCCGGGCGAGGAAGAGGCGGGCGTCGCAGGCGGCGGCATCGTCGAGCAGGTCGCGCCGCAGGAACCGCGTCTGGCCCGCGTAGTCGCCGGTGTCGGCGGCGATCATGACCTGCACAGTGCCCGCCTCGGCGTTCCAGAGGGCGGCAAGGCCATCGCCGATCGAGAAACTGGCGCAGAGCCAGCCCGCCTCGGTCCGCCGCGCCACGCCGATGATCAGGGTCGTGGCAAAGTCCTCGGGCGGCGCTTCGTGGTGCCCTGCACTTTCGTCGATGGCGTCGGTGGCGGCCCGCGCGGCATCGCACATCGCCGTCAGAAGGGTCGCCCGCATCTCTGGTGCCGCGACGTCGACGCGGGCAAGGGCCTTGGGCAACGTGTCCAGAACCGCGGCGACCGCCAGCCGCGACCCCTCGCGCGAGAGGGACGCACTGCCCGCGCCATCCGCCGTCACGCCGACGTGCCAGCCCGTTCCGGCATCGTGGGCGATACCCGCATCGTCGTCGCGGAACGCCCCGGTGTTGGCATGTTTGCGGCCCCGACGGCTCGCCATCAGCAGGGTCAGGTCGTCCGCGACCGTGTTCGACGCCAGATCGGGCTTGGAAAAGGCCGCGGCCGGGTCACTGGGGATGTCCTGCCAGAGGCTGAACGGATCGGGTGAGATCGGCAGGTCGACGGTGACGACGGCCCGGGTCATGCGCCAGTGGCCGGCAATGCGCAACCGGAATGTGCCGGGGCGCACCGGCATCCCGGCGAACATGGCGTTCTGCGGATCGAAGACGAGGCCCGTTTCCGCAAGCCCGTCGACGGTCGCCTCGGGGTCGATTTCGAAGTGATCGGGTAATTCGAGCGTCGCCGCATAGGGTGCGCCCATCCGGGCCGCCCGGCTCAGATGCCCGCGCAATTCGCGCAAGGGCGTCATCCGGCGTTGCGCGAGATGTCGAACTCCGCGCCCGCCGCCGCCTGCACATAGTTGCCTTCGCGGCCGCACCACGGACAGATGGCGAGGCCCTCGCCGTCGATGCAGTGCAGACGCCCGCACTGGCAACTGACCATGCCGATCCGGCTGCCGCAGTGCGGGCACCCCGGGGCACCCGCCAGATCGGCGGTGCTCACCCGACCGACGGGCGCGCCATCGCCGACCGAGAGGTCGAAATAGCTTTGTTTCAGTGCGACGGTCTGGCGCAGAACATAGCGCCGCCCGGTATCCTCGCCCCGGTTGCCGCGTCCCTGCTCGAACCGCATGAGATAGGGCGCCTCGGAATGCTGGCAGCGTGCGACGAAGACCGCCAGACGGTCGTCGATGCCGCCCGCTTCGGTCGCATCCTCGAGGCGCCGCGCGCCCTCGGGCATGGATTTGCTCAGGTCGATGCCGCCCGGTGCGGCGGGCTCGTTCACCGAGCGGCTCTGCACCGCGATCGACTGGCTTATCCAGTTGAAGAAGCGTTTGAAACTGTCGGGCGAGGCGTCCGACAGGACGATCACGTCCGGGGTCAGGCGCCGCAGCAGCGCGTGGTCCGCGCCTCCGCCGATCGACACGGCGACGAGTTGCGCGCGGGCGGCATAGTCCCTGGTCCAGCGCGCCATCGCGTCGTCGGGGCGATCCGTCGGATAGCCGTCGGTCATCAGGAACACGATGGGTTTCCAGTCGCCCTTGCGCGTCGCCGTGCCGCGCACGACCTGGGTGTCGATCTCGTCCATGAGTTCCGTCAGCGCCGCCCCCAGCGAGGTGCCGCCGCCGATCGGCAATTCGGGCGGATAGAAGTGCGCGAGTTCCATCATCGGTGTCAAAACCTTCGCGCGGCCCGCGAACACGATGAGAGAGACCTGCGCGGTCTCGAGGGCCTGCGGATCGGCGCGCAGCGTGCGGATGATGTCCGAGAGGCCCGCCGTCACGATCTCATGCGCCGGACCGGCCATCGATTCCGATACGTCGATGACGAAGAAGACGGGGAGTTTGCGCATATGTGCCTCGGATGGGGCGGTCAGATGACCAGTTTGATCTCTTCGGGGGGCGGCGGCAGGGCGGGGGCGGGGGCGCCGGTGCCCTGGCTGCGCGAGCCGGAGGAGACCACCTCGGAGACCCAGGCGAAGAACTGAGAAAAGCCGGCGCCGTCGAGCGTATCGAGGAGGGCGACGTGATTGCAGAACCGTTGCAGGGCAGTGCGCTCGGCCTTGGGCCCGGCAGCGCAACCGACGATGTTGGCGAATCCGATGCTGCCGATCCGGCCGCAGGCGGCCTCGAACTCGGCAGTGTCGGACGGCTTGCCGTCGGTCATCACGAAGAGGAGCGGTGCCCAGTCGCCCTTCTGGTCGGCCGATGCCTTGTGCACCTCACCCGGCACGCGCGCGATGAGGGTGTTGAGCGCCTCGCCCAGATGCGTCGGCCCGGACTGCGGCGTGGTGATCGGCCGCAGCACGAAGCCGTCGAGCGGGGTCAGCGGGCTTACCACACTCACCTCGCGGTCGAAGGTGATGACGGACAGGTGCACGTTCTCGAGGGCGTGGGGGTCCGAACGCAGGGTCGCGATCATCGTTTGCAGGCCGTTGTTCACGGCCTCGATCGGCTCGCCCCGCATGGAGCCCGAGGTGTCGATGAGGAGATAGACGGGAAGTCTGCGCATGTCGGCACCTTCGCGGGCAAATGGGGCGGCGCCATGGCCGCCCCGGGGTATCGTTCAGCCCAGATTGATGCCGTGCTCTTTCGCCAGCGCCGCAAGGCCCCCGGCAAAGCCCTGACCGACGGCCTTGAACTTCCACTCTTCGCCATGGCGATAGACCTCGCCGAAGATCAGGGCGGTTTCGGTCGAGAAATCCTCAGACAGGTCGTAGCGCGCGAGTTCCGCGCCGCCGGCCTGATTGCAGACCCGCATGAAGGCGTTCTGGACCTGACCGAAACTCTGTTTGCGGGCCTCGCCGTCATGGATCGTGACCGCGAACACCAGACGCTTGGCGTCCGCGGGCACGCCGGCGAGGTTGATCTTGACCTGTTCGTCGTCGCCCTCACCCTCGCCGGTGCGGTTGTCGCCGGTGTGCTCGATGCTGCCGTCCGAGGACTTGGCATTATTGTAGAAGATGAAATCGGCGTCCGAGCGGACCTTGCCGTTCTCGCCGAGGATGAAGACCGACGCGTCGAGGTCGAAATCGGTGCCGTCCGTCGCGCGCACGTCCCAGCCGAGACCGGCGATGATCGCGGTGAGGCCGGGGGCCTCTTTGGTGAGCGAGACGTTGCCGCCTTTGGAAAGGGAAACTGCCATGATATTCTCCAGTTATGGGGTGGTGCTAAGGTGATGGATCAAGAAGCGGAAAGGCCGTATTGCGTGGCCATGGCGCCGAGGCCACCGGCATATCCCTGACCGACTGCCTTGAACTTCCACTCGCCCGAGTTGCGGTAGATCTCGCCGAACACCATCGCGGTTTCGGTCGAGTAGTCCTCGGAGAGGTCGTAGCGCACGATCTCGGCGCCGCTGTCCTCGTTCACGATGCGGATGAAGGCGTTGGCGACCTGGCCAAAGCTCTGGTTGCGGGCGGTCGCGTCGTGAATCGTGACGGTGATCGCGATCTTGTCGACGTCGGCGGCGATCTTGGACAGGTCGACCTTGACCTGTTCGTCGTCGCCGTCACCCTCGCCGGTGCGGTTGTCGCCGGTGTGGGTGATGCTGCCGTCGGCGGCCTTCATGTTGTTGTAGAAGATGAAATCGGCATCGGTGCGGCATTTGCCGGCCGCGTTGAGTAGGAAAGCGCTCGCATCGAGGTCGAAGTCCTGACCGTCGGTGCCGCGCTCGTCCCAGCCGAGACCCACGACCATGCGCACAAGGCTCGGGTCGGTCTTGCTCAGGCTGATATTGCCGCCCTTGTTGAGACTGATTGCCATTTTCGTTCTCCGTTATTGCAGATTGGTTCGGGTTCAGGCCGTCAGCATGCCACTGAATTGATAGAGCGTGAAGACGACATAGGCACCGAGGAAGGCGATGCCGATCGGCTTGGTGAGTTTCACCCCGGCCATGAGCATCGCGGCAAAGCCGACAGAGACCGCGACCATGAACCACATGTCGAAATCGGCGATGACCGGATCCACGACCAGTGGTTTGGCGATGGCGGTAAGGCCGACGATGGACAGGATGTTGAACACGTTGCTGCCGATGATGTTGCCGAACATCATGTCCGTCTCACGCTTGAAGGCGGCAGCGATCGACGCGGTCAGTTCGGGCAGCGAGGTGCCGATGGCGACGGCGGTGAGGCCGATCACCGCCTCGGGGACGCCGATCACGCCGCCGATGGTGACGGCGCCACGCACCAGCAGTTCCGATCCGAAAGCGAGGGCCGCGATGCCCGCCAGCACCAGCAGGACCGCCATGCCCATGGTCATGTCGACCTCCTCGATCTCGGAGGTGTCGATCTCGTTGTTGCGGTACTGCCAGATGACGAAGGCGACGAGAAAGGCGAACATGCCGAGGCCCATCCACAGCGTGAACACACCGTAGAGCATACCCGCGACGAGGATCACCGTTGCGATGAGCATCATCACGATATCCTTCATCACCTCGGCCGGCTTGACCGTCAGCGTGGTGATGAGCGCCGCGGCACCCAGCACCAGCAGGACGTTGGCGATGTTGGACCCGACGATGTTGCCGAGCGATATGCCCGGAAAGCCGGTGAGGTTGGCGTTCACAGAGGTGAACAGCTCCGGCACGCTCGTGCCGAAGGCGATGATCGTGGCGCCGATGAACAGCTTGGACAGCTTTGCCCGTTCTGCAATCGCGACGGCGGCGTCGATCGCCCAGTTCCCCCCGAGCACGAGGAGCCAGATGCCCGCGATGATTGCGCCGAGCGACAGCATGCCGACGTCGAAAGCCGTGAATTCGAGCATTTTGGGCGCTATCTCCATGTTTCCGGCCGCCGCGTCCCTGTAGGGGGGCAGGCCGGATCGAGGTTTCAGGGATTGCCTTGAGGATGTGCGATCAGAGGTCGAATTCGGCCGGATCGAGGCCCAGTTCCTTGCAGATCGACACCACGGCGGCCTTCTCGTCGGCGTCGAAATCGCCGTCGGCGGCCCCGATGGCGCAGCAGACCCGGACCAGAAGGCGGTCCGCACCGTCCTTGCCCTTGATCTTGGCGATCTTGCGCAGGGCCTCGCCCTTGCCGATGGTGGCGTCGAACTCGAACTTTGCCGTGGTCTCGGTGAACGAGGCGATCACGTCCTCCATCCTGAACACCTTCAGCTCGTCGGACGACTGCATATAGCCGACCATCTTCTGCTTTTCCTCGCTCGACACCGTGCCGTCGGCGGCGGCGACGATCGCGCAGCCGGCGACGACGGCCTCCATGAAGTCGCGATTCTTGAACTTCGTCATCTCGTCGGCCATCTTCTTGCGGGCCGCGGCGGTGTTCGTCTTGAGCCAGTTCATCATGGTATCAATTCCCCTGTTCGCATCCTTCCGCCCGTTCCGGCGGATTCGCTTGGTTTCACCGCTATTTGCGGCCGGCCGTCCATTGCAGGTCGAAGCGAAAGTGCTTGTCCATCTCCTGCGCCCCTTTGAAGTAGAGGTTCTCGCGCGTGATTTTAAGGTTGCCGCGATCGTTTTCCAGCATCGCGACGGCACAGATGCGCTCGTTGCTGGTGCCTTCCATGCGCACCTCGACGTCGGGGTTGCCCGGCGCAAAGAGGGTGACGACGCCGTCGGTCGCCGACCAGTTGGGCACGCCCTCGTAGATCATCGCATAGATCAGGATGCGGCGGATCTTGTCCCACTGGCCGCCGTTGATCCGCATCCACTCGCCGCCGGCAACTGCCCCCGTGCGGTCGTCGCCGGCAAGTTCGATATAGGGTGCCGACTGGTAGTTGCCGAAGTTGTTGCCAAGGGCCTGCACGCCGAACCGCTGCCCGTCGGCCAGTTCGAACAGGCAGCACAGATCGAGGTCGATGCCCTTGGGCTTGACCAGACCGCCGAGGAAACCGCTCTTCTTGGCGCTCGACTGGTTCCAGTTGAGGTTCACCGTGATCTCGCCGAGGGTGCCGCCCTTCTTCTCGAGGCTGATCGTCGGGCTGGCCTTGCTCAGCGAGACCTTGGAGAGGTTGACCGCAGGTTTCGGCGGCTCTGGCGGGGCGGCGGGGGGCGGGGGGGCCTTGGCGGCAGGGGGCGGTGTCGGCGCCGCCTTCGGGGCGGGCTCGGGGGCGGCGATGCTGACCCCGAAACTCTCGGCCAGCGGTTGCAGGCCGCCGTTGAACCCCTGACCCACGGCACGGAATTTCCAGGCGCCGTTCCGCTCATAGACCTCGCCGAGGATCATCGCCGCCTCGCCGGCACCCTTCGTCTCGAGTTTGAACGTCGCCACGTCGCTGCCGCCGCTCGACACCGCGAGCGAGAGGTCGCCGACGTCCGAAAACGGGCGCACCGACGCCGCCGTCAGAGTCGCCGTGATCGCCACCTTGTTCAGGCCCGCCGACAGACGCGCCGGATCGACGGTGAGGACCGTCTGGCCGTTGCGCGACAGGATCGGGATCTCGACGGCGCCATCGGCGGATTTGGTCTGGCCATAGAAGATCATGCCTTCGTCGCCCGTGACCTTGCCGCTCTCGGTCAGCAGGAACGCCGAGACATCGACGTCCTGGATGGCCTGGCTCAGGCCCGACCAGCGCACGGTGACGGTGATCGGTCCGGCGGGCAGGGCGGTGTTGGCGCCTTTGGTCAGTTCCATGGATGCTCCTCTGAGTTCGGGCGGGGACGCCCGGTCGGGGCGCTTTGGATCGCGACAATGTGGCCTAGATATGTGCGGCGGCGGCAATTGCCATGTCTTCGGCGGTGCGACCGTCGGCGGGCACGCCCACCGCCTTGAACGACCAGCCGCCGCCCGCCCGGCTGAGGACACCCATGACGACGCCGGTGTGGCGCCCCTTTTCGGTCAGGGTATAGCGGCAGAGTTCTGTATGCGCGGTATCGTCGAGCACGCGGCAAAAGGCGTTGTCGACCGCGTCGAAGGTCTGGCCGCGAAAGGAATTGACGAGGAACACCAGATGCTGCGCCGACGCGTTCAGGGCGGCCACGTCGACCTTGATGACCTCGTCGTCGCCGTCACCCTCGCCCGTCAGGTTGTCGCCGGTGTGGTGCACCGCCCCGTCCGACGACCGCAGCTTGCGGAACCAGATCGTGTCGATCGGCGATTTCGCGCCGTCGAATACGATGCACGAGGCGTCGAGGTCGATCTCGTCGGCGCCACCGCCCATCAGGCTGCCGAAAAAGCCCTTCTTCTTCTGCACCGGATCCCAGCCGAGGCCGAAATGCAGGCGGGTGATCCCGCCGCCGGACTTTTCCAGACTGATCGTCTGGCCCTTGCTCAGTGAAATCGCCATCGTCTTTCCCCCTGGGTCCGGTGCCGCCTGACGCGGCGTCGGCGGCCTGGATCTGATGTGTCTTTCGCCGCAGGCTACACCCTCACGGCTCCGTTACCCCAGAGGTAGGAAGCCCACCGGGCGTGGTCAACCGGTTTCGCCGGGCATTGCGTTCTTGTGGCGGGCAGGGGGGATGGTATCGGAGGCGCGCGACCCCATCTTTGGGACGCGCCACCCCGACCGAGGACCGATGCCAGAGCCAGTGCCCGACACCGAGACCTCCGCCCCGGCGCAGATCCGCCTCTCCGCCACCCTAGGGGCGGGGCGCCTCGACGTGACGTGCGACGGCGATGCCGAGCCGCTCTTTCGCCTGGCCGAGCGCAACAACCCGCGGCGCGCGTTCCTCTTCGTCTCGACCGTCCTCGGGCGGCACATCCCGGTGGCGCCCGCCACGATGCGCGCGGCGTTCACCGCTCTGGCCGATACGGTCCCCGCCGATCTGCCCGGCCCGGTCGTGTTCACCGGCATGGCCGAAACCGCCGTGGGCCTCGGCGCGGGGGTGCACGACGCTTGGCTGACCCGGACCGGGCGCGCGGATGGCCTTTTCCTGAGCACGACACGCGCCCGGATGGGTCCAGTGCTGGCGACGTTCCGCGAGGAGCACAGCCACGCTTCGGACCATCTGGTGCACCTGCCGCAGCACGCGGCCGACGCGGACCTGCTGCGTCGCGCCCGGTCGCTGGTCATGGTCGACGACGAGGCGAGTTCGGGCGACACCTTCCGCAATCTGGCGGCCGGCCTGCTGGCGGCGGGCCTCGACGGCATCGACCATGTCCACACTGCGGTGCTGACCGACTGGTCCGGGCCGCGCGGCGACACGGTGGCGGGCGCGCGGGCCGGGATCACCGTCACGCGCGGCGCGCTGGTCCGGGGCACCTATCGCTGGACCCCCGCACCCGATGCGCCTGTGCGGCACCTGCCGGACGCCGATGTGCTGCGTCAGGGCGCCGTCGTTCCCCTGCACCGGTCCGACGATGGCCGCCGCGGCCGCTCGGTCCGGTCGCGCGTCGACACTCCCGATGCGTTGACGCAGGCTGTCGGACCTCTGCCGCAGCGCGTCCTCGTCCTCGGCACGGGCGAGCATGTCTGGGAGCCGTTCCTGATGGCCGAAGCCCTCGAAGGTGCGGGCCATTCGGTGCTCTTCGGCGCGACGACGCGCTCGCCGATCCTGCCGGGACACGGCATCCGCCGCGGCCTCACGTTCCGCGACCACGAGGGACTGGGGATCGGGAACTACCTCTACAACGTCGATCCCGGGGATTTCGACCGTATCGTCCTTTGCGTCGACACCGCCCTGCGCGCCGTCGATCCGCGCCTGATCGCGGCGCTGGGGTGCGATGTGGTCGTGGGCACCGCGTTGCATCCCCGCGACCGGGTCGCCGACGCCGACGTCGTGCCCGCCAAGGCGTTCGTCGCACCGGACGATTGTCCATGACCCCCCGCCTCGTGATCCTCAGCGACCTCGACGACACGCTGTTCCAGACCGAACGAAAGCTGCTTGCGCGCGACCGCGACGAAGCGGTGCAGGTGACGCGCGCGATGAACGGCGCGCACGGGTTCATGACGCTGCCACAGGCGGCGCTGGCCGAGTGGTTCGCGCCCGGGCGGACGATCCCGGTGACGGCGCGCGGCACCGAGGCGTTCGGGCGCGTCGATATGGCCTTCGGCGGGGCCGCGATCGTCGCCAACGGCGCGGTCCTGCTCGACGGCGCGGGAACGCCGGACCCGGAATGGCAGGCCCGGATTTTGGCGACCCTTGCCCCGCATCGCACCGAACTGGCGGACCTGCCCGACCGGGCGATGCGAGAGGCCGCGGCCCGCGGCGGCGCGGTGCGGAGCTGGGTCGTCGACGAACCGGGCTGTGGCGGGGTCTATGCCGTGGTCAAGGTGGAGCCGGGCACGCGAGAGGCGTTGCTGGCGGAGATCGCGCCCGTGCTGCGCGCGCCGCTGACCGGCGCATGGCGCGTGCACCTGAACGGCAACAACCTCGCGCTGATCCCGCCGGAGATTTCCAAGGCGGCGGCGGTGGCGTTCCTGCTTGGGCGCCTGCGCGAAACTGGACCCGTCCTCGCCATCGGGGTCGGCGACAGCCATTCCGACCTCGACTTCATGCGGCTGTGCGATTTCTGGATGACCCCGACCGCCTCGCAACTCGACCGCGCGCTCGGGCAGACGCCATGACGACCCCCGGCTTTTCGGGCAGCTACGCGGCCGGCGACGTGACCTTCCTGCTCACCCCGCTCTCGCCCGACCGGGCCCGCGCCCTCTATGTCGCACCCGCCGCCAAAGAGGCGCTGATCCAGCGGGGCAGGCGGCACTACTCTGAGATGATCTCGCCCGAGGCGGCACCCGCTCCCGCCTATATGGCGATCTTCGAGACGGCCCTCGCGCGCCACGGTCCCCGGATGGGCCGCGAGGTCGCCGCACTGTCGCACAGCATCGCGCAGGCCGTCGAGGGGCCGGTGACGCTGGTGAGCCTGGTGCGCGCCGGGGTGCCGCTCGGCGTGCTGTTGCAGCGCGGGCTGCGGGCGCTGGGGCGCGACGTCGCGCACTACGGCATCTCGATCATCCGCGACCGGGGCATCGACGCGGTCGCGCTGAACCACATCCTCGGCCAGCGGCCTGCGCCGGGCGTGGTATTCGTCGACGGCTGGACCGGCAAGGGTGCGATCGCGGACGAACTCGGGGGGGCGCTGACGGCCTGGCCCGGCCTTGCGCCGCGCCTCGCCGTCCTTGCCGATCCGGCGGGACGGGCCTGGCGGGCGGGCGGACACGAGGACTGGCTGATCCCCTCGGGTATCCTCGGCAGCACGGTTTCGGGCCTCATCAGCCGGTCGATCCTGAACGCGTCGGTGGTGCCGGAGGGCGCGTTCCATGCCGCCATCCACCTGAAGGCTCTGGCCCGCCACGACGTCTCGCGGCGCTTTGCCGATGTGGTGACGGCGCATATGCAGGACGCTCTTGCCGCAGGCACCGTCGCCGCCGCCGCGGCGCCGCCCGGTCTGCGCGGCACCGCCGACGCCGTCATCGACGCCGTCGCCGCCCGCTTTCGCATCGCCAACCGCAACCGCATCAAGCCGGGCATTGCCGAGGCGACGCGCGCCGTGCTGCGCCGCGCGCCAGAGCGGATTCTGGTGGGTCCGGGCGACGATCCCGACCTCGCGGGCCTCAGGCATCTGGCGCGCGGGGGGCAAGTTGCGGTAGAGACGCCGCAGATCGACCTCTTTCCCTACCGTGCCATTACCATCATCGCCGACCGGGCCTGACGCCCTATCTCGCTCTCTGGCGCTCTGCTTTGCCGAAAAGGAACTTGCCCGTGTCGTTCCCGTCCTTCCTGCCGCCCCGGTACAGTGTCGATGCGTCCGGTGCCGCGCACGAGGCGATGTCGCTGGGGGCCACGCTCTATGTGCCGATCCTGCATCCGGACGTCGCCCGGATCGTGGCGGGCGAGAAGATCGCGGGCCTGAAATCGGTGGTCCTGTGCCTCGAGGATGCCCTGCGGGTCGCCGACGATGCGCTGGGGCTGCGGCGGCTGGCGCAGATCCTCGCCACCATCGAGCGGGGCCCCGGCGGCCCTTGGGTCTTCCTGCGGCCGCGCAACCTCGCCATGGCCGAGACGATCTGCGCGCTGCGCGGGATCGAGCGCATCGACGGCCTCGTCGTGCCGAAACTGGCGGTGGCACAGGTGCCTGCGTGGTGGCGGATCGCGGCACAGGCGCGCCTTCGTCTGATGCCGACGCTCGAAAGCGCCTGGGTCTTCGATCCGGGCGCGCTTGCCGAATTCGCCGCCGCCCTCGATGCCGAGGATGCGGGGCCGCTGCTGGCGATCCGGGTCGGGGGCAACGATCTGCTCGCCACGATGGGCCTGCGCCGGGTGCGCGGCGAGACGGTCTATGCCGGCCCGCTCGCCTGGGGGCTGAGCCAGATCATGTGCCAGCTCGGCTCGCGCGGCTATCCGCTCACCGCGCCGGTGTTCGACGTGCTCGACGATCCCGCGACGCTGGCGCTCGAATGTGCGCGCGATGCGGACTTCGGCTTCGTCGGCAAGACGGCAGTCCATCCCTGTCAGATCGCGGCGATCCACGCAGGATTCGCTGTGACGCCCGACGCCGTCGCGCTGGCCCGCGAGGTGCTGTCGGACGGGGCGCGCGCGGTGTTCCGCGCCCAGGGCATGATGCTCGAGCCTGCGACCCATGCGGGATGGGCCGGACGGACGGTCGCGCGCGCCAAGGCCTATGGCCTGCGCGCCGATGAACGGACGGGCGGGGAATTGGCGGCGGTGGTCGGCTGATGGCGCAGCCGCGGTCGATCTGGTCCTATATTTCCGAGCTGATCGAGCGGCTCAACCCGCTGCGCCACCCGGCGGACCCGACCCGAACCAGCACCTTCACCATCGGCGTCGTGGCGCTGGCCGCCAAGCTCGCCAAGGCGGACGGACAGGTGACGCGCGACGAGGTGGTGGCCTTCCGCCAGTTGTTCCACGTCGAACCCGCGGACGAGGCGCAGGTCGCGAAGGTCTACAACTACTTCCGGCAGGACGCCGATCACTATCAGTTCTATGCGCGTCAGCTCAAACGGCTGCTGTCGGACACCCATATCCTCGAGGACATCCTCGACGCGCTCTTCGCCATCGCGATGGCCGATGGCGAGTTCCATCCCAACGAAGAGGTTTTCCTGCGCGAATGCGCTGCGATCTTCGAGGTCGGCGAGGACTGCTATGTCACGCTGCAATCGCGCTGGGTGCCCGAGCGGTGGAATGCCTGGGCGGTCCTCGACATGGCACCGACGCAGGACGCGGAGGCGGTTCGGGCGAAGTATCGCGCGGAGGTGCGGCAGGCCCATCCCGACGCCATGATCGGGCGCGGCGTGCCGGTCGAGATGGTGGAACTGGCGAACCGGCGGCTGGCCGACCTGAACCGCGCCTATGAGGAGATCACGGCGCGCGCGGCCTGATCCGTCAGACGGTTGCGTCGCACTCTTCATGCAAAAGGGGCGGCCGGAGCCGCCCCTTTCCGTGGTCGTGGTGGTCGTTCCTCAGTTCAGGTCGGCATCATAGGCCGCAGCCATCGAGGCCTCGGCCTCGGTGACGGCCTCGCGCAGGGCGGTGAGGGCGACGTCGCCGCCGTCGATGGTCGACGTGAACCACTCGTAGACCGGCTGCACCGCCTCGGCGAAGGCGGCCTTCTCTTCGGGTGTCGGCACGTAGAGGTCGCCGCCGCCGGCCACGAAGGCCTCGTAGGCGGCGATGGACTTACGCTTGGGGCTCGCGAAGGTCGCCTGCTGAAGCTGATAGAAACCGTCGACGACGATCCGGCGCTGCGCCTCGTCGAGCGCCATGAAGTTGGCGTTCGACATCCACCAGAACGCGCCCATGTAGGCGTGACCGTCCAGCGTCAGATACTGAAGGCCGGCATCGGGAAAGTTCATGTTCATGATGTCGGTGATGCCGTTGGCCGTGCCCTCGACCACGCCGGTTTGCAGCGAGGTGAACAGTTCCGGCCAGGCGATCGGCGTCGGAGAAGCGTTCAGCGCGCGCACCAGTTCCTGCGGCAGGTCGGCAGGCACGGTCCGCAGCTTCAGGCCCTCGAGGTCGGCGGGCGAGGTCACGCGGCGTTCGGTGTTGGCGAAGGACCGCCAGCCGCCGGTATTGCCGATCGTCATCAGGCGGATCGTGTCGCCGCTGGTCTCGAGCGCCATGTCGCGCAGCGTGCGGGTGAACGACGTATCGGTCAGCACCTCTTCGGCGATGCGATCGTCGGCCATCAGGTACGGCAGGTCGAGGACCTGGATGTATGGAAAAATCGACGCGGCGCCGCCGGAGGTCGAGATGTAGATGTCGATGGTGCCTTCGGAGACGGCCTCGAGGCATTCCTCGCCGGTCGAGCAAAGCTGGGTGCCGATGAACAGTTCGACCGCGATGTCGCCATTCGATGCCGCCTCGACGTAGTTCTTGAACACGACGAGACCGTCGTAGTCCTCGTCCTCCTCGTTCGAATTCGCGGTGGCGCGCAGCGTGATCGACTGCGCCGCGACCGCCATGGCCGATCCGGCCAGCAGGGTTGCCGCGAGAAGCGACGTTGTGAGACCTTTAAGCATGTGGTTCCTCCCTTTGCTTATCGTATGGTTCCGCGCGGGCGCGGAGGTGATGGATGGCCTCAGTTTATGAAGCCGGTGAGGCGTGGAATGAAGAGCGAAATGGCCGGAATGTAGGTAATCATGAAGATCACGATCACCTGAACCGCCAGGAACGGCAGGATGGCGCGCGCGATCGTCTCGACCTTTTCGCCCGACACCCCCGATGCCACGAAGAGGACGAGGCCCATCGGCGGCGTGGCGAGGCCGACCGTCAGGTTGATCGCCATGATCATCGCGAAGTGCACCGGATGCACGCCGAGTTCGACGAAGATCGGCCCGAGGATCGGCCCGAGGATGATGATCGCGGGGCCCGCGTCGAGGAACATGCCGACCAGAAACAGCAGCATGTTGATCAGGAACAGCAGGACCAGAGGATTGTCGGAGAGGCCGAGGATGATCTCGGTCATGGTTTCCGGTGCATGGGACAGCGACACCACCGTCTTGAACGCGACCGCCGCACCGACGAGCAGCAGCACGGCAGAGGTGCCGAGCGCCGCGCGGCTGAGGACCGGCCAGAGGTCGGCCAGCCGCATGGAACGCAGCACGAAGAACGCGACCAGCAGGGCATAGGCGACCGCGACGGCACTCGCCTCGGTCGGCGTCGACACGCCGATGAGGATGCCGCCGAGGATGATGATCGGCGTCTGGAGCGGGGCGACCGCCTTCTTGCAGATCAGGCGGAAGTCGTGGCTGACCTGACGGCGATAGCCCATCAGCAGGACGTGGACGGCGAGGACGGACACGGCGAAGAGCGAGAGTTTCAGCGTGAGTTGTCCGACGTCCGGATCGTCCGAACCGACGAAGGTGATGGCGATCCAGTAGACGATGCCGCCGAAGTTCAGCCGCAGCAGGAAGAACGAGACCCAGTATTCGAGGGTCGTGATCTCCTGGTTCGGGCGCACCGATTTCTGCGCCTTGGGCAGGTCGTAGCGGTCGGCCATGACCCGGACGCAGATCATCAGGCCGAGACCCATCAGGATGCCGGGGATGATACCCGCGAGGAACAGGGCCGCGACGCTCTCGCCCATGACGTAGGCATAGATGATCATGATGCCGGACGGCGGGATGATCGGGCCGATGATCGACGAGGCGGCGGTGATCGCGGCGGCGAATTTGCGGGTATAGCCCTCGCGCTCCATCGCCGGGATCAGGGTCCGGCCAAGGGCCGAGACGTCGGCGACGGCGGAGCCCGACATGCCCGCGAAGAGGAACGAGGACAGGATGTTGACGTGCGCCAGACCGCCACGCAGATGGCCGATCATCGCCTGCGCGAAATCCACCAGCCGCGTGGTGATGCCGCCGCGGTTCATGATCTCGCCCGCCAGAAGAAAGAACGGCAGCGCCATCAGCGGGAAACTGTCCATCCCGGTATAGAGGTTGCGGTAGAGGTTGGGGATGAAGTTCGCCTGACCGTCGGCGTAAAGCAGCGCGAAGGGGGCGGCGAGCAGCGCGAAGAAGATCGGCACGCCGATCAGGATCATCACGATGAAGAGCGGCAGGAACCATATCAGCATCAGTCCGCCCTCACCGCTTCGCCGCCGATCGGGCGGAGCCTGGCCTCGTAGCCGCCCAGCGCGATGAGCTGGCGGAGGATGAGTTCGAGGTTCACGAGGATCAGCAGGAACGAGCCGATCGCCAGCGAGGCGTAGACCCAGTTGTTCCTGAACCTGATCGCCTCCCACCCCTCGCCCAGAAACTGGAGCGGCACCCGCAGCGACGGGCTGTTGCCGCGCCCCGAGAGCGAGAAGACGTGGTTGTTGATGCCGACGTTCAGCATCAGGATCAGCACCCAGAGCGACAGCGCGAGGATCGCGAGGCCGAGCAGGCCCGCCACCATGCGGGGCAGGGCGGCCGCCAGCATGTCGATGGCGACGAACCCGCCCTGCCGGTAGGCCATCGGCGCCATCAGGCCGGTCAGCCACAGCATCCCGAAACGCGCGCCTTCCTCGGTCCACGCGGGCGCGTCGTCGAGGACATAGCGAAAGAACACCTGGCCCAGGATCAGGCACACCATGATGAACAGCGCGCAGACGGCCAGAACCCTGCCGACCTCGAGGATCGCGGCATTGACGCGCTCGAGCGGCCACAACACTCCGAACAGAACCTGCACGGCATCCCCCCCCATTTTGCCGCCCGGTGTCCGGTGCGGCGTTCCTCCCTTTGCGGCCCCGCGTCGCGGGACCGTCGTGCCGCCGATGATGGGCGCGCCGGGGCTCCTCTCCCCGTCGCGCCGGCGGTCGCTATGTCCCGTCGGCCGTGAGCCCGCCGAAACACCCGTATCTGCCGCCGTGAAAGATCAGCGGCTCGCCCCCCGTCGCATGCGCCCGGATTACCCGGCCGACGACGATGGTATGATCGCCCGCATCGTGCGCGGCCTCGAGGTTGCACTCGAAACAGGCGGCGACACCGGCGATCAGCGGCACGCCGGACGGGCCGGTTGACCAGTCCAGGCCCTCGAACGCGGTCTTCGAGCGGTTGAAGCCGTCGCAGATCGCCTTTTGCCGCGCGTCGAGCACGTGGATGGCAAACCGCTGCGCGTGCGCGAAATGCGCATAGCGGCGCGACGATTTTGCCGGCGACCAGAGCACCAGCGGCGGGTCGAGCGACACGGAGGCGAAACTGTTGGCGACGATGCCGACCGGCCCCTCCGGCGTGTCGGTCGTGACCACCGTGACGCCGGTCGCAAAGGCCCCCAGGGCCGCGCGGAATGCCAGCGCATCGCCCTCGGGCAGGAACGGGGCGCCGGGCGCCATCTGCACATCTTCCATCACGCTACCTCATGTCCCAGGGCTGCCTGATAGAGAGCAAACCACGTTTGCCGGTCCATGGCGACCTTGAAGGCGTCCGAAAGGCTCGCGATGCGCGACAGCGTGTTGGTGCCCATGACGGGCAGGATGCCCGCCGGATGCGCCAGCAGCCAGGCGACGGCGACGGCGGCGGCATCGGTGCCGTTCGCGGTGCCGATCTCGCGCAGCAGGCGGGTCAGTTCGGGGCGACTTTCGGCCATCAGGCTGCCACCGCCCAGCGGCGACCACGCCATGATCGCGCGCCGGGTGCGATGCGCAAAGGCGACGTCGCCGTCGGTCAGCGGCACATGGGCGCCGAGGCTGAGTTCGATCTGGTTGGCCACCAGCCGCGTCTGCATCCGCGATTCCAGCAGTTCGATATCCCAGGGGCGAAAGTTCGACACGCCGACGGCGCGGACCTTGCCGCCCGTCACGAGGTCGTCGAGCGCGCGCCCGGTCTCGTCGGGGTCGATGAGCGGGTCCGGACGGTGGACCAGCAGCAGGTCGATCCGGTCGATCCCCATCAGGTCCAGCGAGGCGTCGACCGAGGCCATGATGTGCGCGCGGCTGGTGTCGTAGTGCTTGACCCGCGCGCCCGCATGCCGGCCGGCATCGACGACGATGTCGCATTTGGTGACGATCTCGACCTTGTCCTTGAGGGCCGGCGCCACCCTGAACGCCGCGCCGAGGATTTCCTCGGCCATATAGCCGCCGTAGATGTCGGCCTGATCGAGCGTGGTGATCCCCTGCGCGAGGCAGGCCTCGACCTTGGCCTGCACATGCGCGGGCGAGGTGTCGGCATCGTCGCCGAGGCGCCACATGCCATAGACGATGCGGCTGAAATCGAGGTCGTCGGCGATCTGGACGCGCGGCATGTTCATTGGCGGCGGTCTCCGGTTCCGAGAGGGGTGGCGGGCGTC
Organism: uncultured Alphaproteobacteria bacterium; assembly: GCA_963789535.1. GTDB lineage: Bacteria > Pseudomonadota > Alphaproteobacteria > Rhodobacterales > Rhodobacteraceae > CAVXHQ01. The sequence goes on from CAWBKU010000003.1 coordinate 190,302, forward strand.
GACGCAGGCACGCGCCCATATTCGTGCGGCAACGAGCAGGTCTTCAGGTGCGGCAGGACGCGGCTGCCGAAATGCCCGGCCTCGTCCAGATGCGGATAGCCCGACAGGATGAAGGCGCGGATGCCCATCTTGCGATAGTCCTCGAGTTCGGAGAGCACCTGATCGGCCGAGCCGACGATGGCCGCGCCGCACCCCGACCGGGCGCGGCCGATGCCGGTCCACAGGTGCCGTTCGACATAGCCGAATTCGTCGGCCAGCTCGCGGGCCCGGGCCTGATGCGCCACGCCGAGCGAGGTCGCGTCGTGGCTCCGCTCGCGGATCAGCCGCCCGAATTCGTCGTCGAGCTTGCTCACCAGGCTTTCCGCATACTCGCGCGCCTCGGCCTCGGTGTCGCGGACGATCACGTGGACCCGCAGGCCGTAGTCGAGCACGCGGCCATGCGCGGCAGCGCGGTCGTGGACCGCCTTCATCCGCTCTGCCAGTTGCGCCTTCGGCTCGGGCCACATCAGGTAGACGTCGCATTGCGCGCCGCAGAGTTCGAGCGCGTCGGGCGAATAGCCGCCAAAATAGAGAAGCGGGCCACCGGTCTGGTAGGGCACGGCAGGAGCCGTCGACACGCCGTCGAATGTGTAGAACTGGCCGTCGTAATCCACCGTCTCGCGGGTCCAGCACTGGCGCAGCACCTCGACGACCTCGTGGCTGCGGCGATAGCGCAGCTTGCTGTCCGCCTTCTCGCCGGGGAAATCCGAGGAAATGACGTTGAGCGTCAGCCGCCCCTTCATCATGTGGTCGATGCCCGCGATCGTGCGCGCCAGCATCAGCGGATGCAACTCGCCACAGCGGATCGCGGCCAGCATGTTGATGGTCTCGGTCAGCGGCGCGCAACCGGCGACGAAGGTCAGGACGTCCTGCCCGACCTGATAGGACGAGGGGCACAGGATGTTGCGGAACCCGTGCCGCTCGGCGGTCTGCACGATGTTCAGGCAATGCTCCCACGTCGGCTTCAGCGCGCTCTCCTCGACGCCGAGATAGCGGTAGTCGTCGCCGCACAGCGCCGAGAACCACGACACTTCTGCGGCATCCAGATCCGCTGACCTGACCGGCACGACGCTCATCGATTCCTCCCGAATCCCTGATTGCCCCCTTGCCTAGCACCTGAATTGCCCTGTAACAATAGTGTATCAATCGGGAGGGACAGATGCAGGCGGAGGAGAGTGCGACGGCGCCGAATGCCGCCCTGCCGCTCTACATCCAGATCAGCGAACGTCTGATCCGCGAGATCGCCGCAGGGCATCTGGCGGACGGCATCCGCCTGCCGCCGGAACGCGACATGGCGGCAGGTCTCGGCACCTCGGTCGGCACGCTGCGCAAGGCGCTGTCGGACCTCGAGGACAAGGGGTTGCTGCGCCGGGTGCAGGGGTCGGGCAATTATATCCGGCACCGCGCCGGCGTCGCCTCGGTCTATTCGCTGTTCCGGATCGAGCGGGTGACGGGCGGTGGCCTGCCGAATGCTCAGGTGCTGTCGGTCGCACGCCTGCCCAAGCCGGAAGATTCGCCGGGGTTCGGGCCGGGCGGCGAGGGGCACCGCATCCGGCGCCTGCGGCGGCTGGACGACGTGGTCGTCGCCCTCGAGGAGATCTGGCTCGACGGCGACCGCGCCTCGCGGATCGACGCCGCAGACCTCTCGGACTCGCTCTATCTCTACTACCGCGACCGCCTGAACCTCGTGATCGGGCAGGTCGAGGACCGGATCGGCACGGCGCCGGTGCCGGGCTGGACGGACGCCCGGTTCGCGCCCGTCGCAGGGTCCGTCGCAGGCTTCGTCGAGCGGACAGGACGGGACGCGCAGGGCGCGCCGGTGGAATATTCGCGGACATGGTTCGACAGCAACGTGGCGCGCTATGTCGCGCGCAATGGCAAGGTGTGAGACGCAAATGACGACAGTGAACTATGGCCTGATCGGCTGCGGCATGATGGGCCACGAGCATCTGCGCAACATCGCGCTGATCCCCGACGCGCGGGTCGCAGCCGTCTATGATCCGGTGGCCGCTCAGGCGCAGAGTGCGGCCGCGCTGTCTGGCGCGCGCATTGCGGACAGCATCGCCGACCTGCTGACCGAACCCGCCCTCGACGCCCTCGTCGTGGTCAGCCCGAACCACCTGCACATGGCGCAACTGACCGAGATCGGCGCAATCCGCCCGCTGCCGATCCTCATGGAAAAGCCGCTCTATACCGCGCCCGCCGATGCCGCGCGGGTGGCGACGCTGGCGCAGGACTATCCCGCGCCGATCTGGGTCGCGATGGAATACCGCTATATGCCGCCCGTCGCGGCCCTCATCGCGCAGGCCGAGGCGGCGACGGGCGGCATCGCAATGCTCTCGATCCGCGAGCACCGTTTTCCGTTCCTCGACAAGATCGGCGACTGGAACCGCTTCGACGCCCAGACGGGGGGCACCTTCGTCGAAAAGTGCTGCCATTTCTTCGACCTGATGCGCCTCGTCCTGAAATCCGATCCGGTCCGCGTCATGGCCAGCGCCGGGCAGGCGGTGAACCACCGCGACGAACGCTATGACGGCAAGGCCCCCGACATCCTCGACCACGGCTATGTCCTCGTCGATTTCGCGTCCGGCGCGCGCGCCATGCTCGAATTGTGCATGTTCGCCGAAGGCAGCCGCTATCAGGAAGAGATCGTCGCGACGGGCCCGCTGGGCAAGATCGAATGCCACGTGCCCGGCCCGGGCCGGTTCTGGCCCGCCGCCCTCGGGCCGGTGCCCACGCCGCAACTGATCGTGAGCCCGCGTGACCCCAAGGGCCCGATCTTCAGCGAGATCCCCGTCGATCCGCTCTTGCTCGAGGCAGGCGACCACAACGGCTCGACGTTCTATCAGCATCAGCGGTTCAATGCGGTGGTGCGCGGCGAGGCCGAGGTCGAGGTGAGGGTCGGCGACGGCGCTTGGGCCGTGGCGATGGGTCTGGCGGCGCAAGTGTCCGCGCGCACCGGACAGGCGGTAACGCTTTAGCTCAGGGCGCTATCGCCTTGAGATGCTGCGTAAAGGCCGGATCGGCCATCAGGGCGCGACAGCGTGCGAACCGCCCGTCGGCATAGGCGCGGAAATCCTCGGCCGGATTGCCGCCGGCAAGCTGGATCAGACCCCAGAGCGTCCAGAGCAGGTCGCACATCGCCTTGTAGATCACCATCCGGCCCCGGTCGGCGGGGCTTGCCGCACCGCCGAAATAGGCCGCGAGCATCTCGTCGTCCTGCGTCGGTGTGAACCCGCCCTCGACCGACAGATCGCCCAGATCCCACATCGGATCGTTCATGCCGGAATACTCCCAGTCGACGATCCACATCCGCTCGCCAGTATCGAGAAAGTTCTCGCAAAGCGGATCGCAGTGGCAGGGCACCGCTGCCACCGCCCCGCGCGCGAGCGCCGCGCGCACCGTTTCGGCCTCCCCGACCACATCGTGATAGCCATCGGGCAGGGCGACCGATTTCGTCGCGAGGATGGCGAGATAGTCGTCGATCATCGCAAAGAGCTCGAACCGGAACGGGAATGTGGCACCCGAGCGGTGCAGTGTCGCAAAGGCGGCGCCCGCGCGTCCCGGTGCCCCGGAACGGGCTGCAAAGGAGGCGGGCGTCATCGTCTCGGCGCCCGCGACGTATCGCGTGACCATGATCCCGGTCGCCGGATCGGCATGAACGACCTCCGGGCCGACACCGGCGTCCGCCGCCAGCCGCGCCGTTTCCGCCTCGTGGGCGCGGTTTATGTATTCCGCCGTTCCCGCGCCCGGCAGGCGAACACAATGGTCTCCGACGCGGAACACCCGGTTGGTGAGGCCACCCAGCCGTTCGGCCTCCCCGCGGAAATCCGCCAGTGCCGGAATACCCGCAATTGCCTGTTTCAACTCGGGGTCCATCGCCTTACCTCTGTGCTCGGATGCGTCCAGCCTGTGACAGGGCGCGCAGAGTTTCAACCCGCGGGGACACGGCATGAACGACGATAACGGAAAACAGGCCCCTGCCCACGGAGGCCATCTGGGCGCGGTATATGCGGCAAGGTCCACGGCCGAGGTCGCGGCCGGATATGATGCCTGGGCCGAGAGCTATGATGCAGAGATGGCGCGCTCGGGCTATCGGCATCCGGCCATTTGTCTGGCGCTCCTGTCCCGTCACCTGCCGCGCGGCTCGACGCCGCTGCTCGACGCCGGGGCGGGCACCGGGCTGGTGGGCGAGTGGCTGGGCACGGTCGGTTATCCGCAGGTCGAGGCGCTCGATCTGTCGGCGGGCATGCTGCGCGTCGCGGAACGCAAGGGCGTCTATGCGGCGCTGCACCAGTTGGCGCTCGGCACCGACCTGCCGTTCGCGGACGGCGCCTTTGCCGGTATCGTCTCGACCGGGGTGTTCACCACCGGCCACGTCGGCGCCGAGGCGCTGCCGGAACTGCTGCGGATCTGTCGCGCGGGCGGCGCGCTCGTGCTGACGATCAAGGATACGGTCTGGAAAGGCGGGTTCGCGGCGGCCATCGACGCCGCGGTCGCCGCCGGACAGGTGGCCATAGCGGAACAGACCCCACCCTATGTGTCGATGCCGGGCGAGACCGGCACGATCCCGGGCCGCTGCGTCGCCCTGCGGCGCCTCTAGGCCCTGACGCGGGTGTTTTGGGGGTCGTAGAGGGCGCCGGTCCTGAGCGTTGCAGGCAGGATTTCTCCTGCGACGTCAAGTGCGTAGGTTCCACTCCTCAGGTGATCGTCGCTGACGCCTTCCGGATCGCGGACATAGCCATAGCCGATCGGCAGCCCGATCGTATGCCCGACTCCGCCCGAGGTGAGATAGCCGACCGGCACCCCGTCGCGCAGGATCGTCTCGCGCCCGAGCAGCACCGCGTCGGTCCGGTCCAGCGTGAACCCCGCGAATCGCTTGCGCAGCAGCGCCTGCGCCTGCACCTCGAGGGCCTGCCGCCCGATGAAATCGCGCCCCGAGCGCAACTTGACTGCCCAGCCAAGACCCGCCTCTAGCGGCGTATCGCCCGGGGTGATATCCGACGACCACGCCCGGTAGCCCTTTTCGAGACGCAGCGAGTCGAGGGCGCGGTAGCCCACGGGCCGCAAATCCGGGTCGGCGGCCATGAGCGCGTCGTACACGTCGCCAAGGCCGCCCATGGGCACATGCAGTTCCCACCCCAGCTCGCCGACATAGGTCACGCGCAGCGCGCGGACGGAATGGCCTGCAATCTCCACTTCACGAGCGTTGCCAAAGGGAAAGGCGGCATTGCTCATGTCGTGCGCGGTCACGCGCATCAGGATGTTGCGCGCGCGCGGCCCCATCAGCGACAGGACGCCCCAGGCCTCGGTCACGTCCTCGAGGTGCAGGCCGCGCGGCAGGTGATCGGCGATCCAACCGAAATCGTGGGTGCGGAACCCGGTGCCGGTGACGATGTAGAAATGGTCCTCGGCCAGCCGCGCGACCGTCAGGTCCGCCTCGATACCGCCGCGCGCGTTCAAAAGTTGGGTATAGGTCAGCCGCCCGGGCGGACGCCGCAGGTCGCCCGCGCAGATGTCGTCGAGCGCCTCGGCGGCGCCATCGCCGCGCAGTTCGAACTTTGCAAAGGAGGTCTGATCGAAGAGGCCGGCGTGGTCGCGCACCGCGCGGTGCTCTGCGGCGACGGCCCCTTCCCAGTTCTGGCGCCCCATCGACGGCACGTCGCCCTCGCCCGAGGGCGAGAACCAGTTCGGCCGCTCCCACCCCAGTTTCGCCCCGAAAACGGCCCCCGCCGCCGCGAGTCTGGCATAGAGCGGCGAGGTCAGCACACCCCGTCCGCTCTCCATCTCGACATGGGGAAAACCCACCGCATAGTGCTTGCCATAGGCCTCCAGCGTCCGGTCACGGACCCATTCGCGGTTTCCGTGCAGATCCGAGAACCGCCGGATGTCGACCGCCCAGAGGTCCATCGGCGCCTCGCCGGTCATCGCCCAGTCGGCAAGCACCCAGCCGGCACCGCCACCCGAGGCGATGCCGAAGGCGTTGAACCCGGCGCCGACGAACATGTTGGCGCAGGTATTGGCCCGCCCGAGGATGAAATTGCCGTCGGGCGTGAAACTCTCCGAGCCGTGGATCATCTGCTTCACCCCGGTCTCGGCGAGTGCGGGGATCCGCGCCACCGCCTGTTCGAGATGCTGGCCAAAGTGGTCGTAGTCGTCGTCGAACAGGCCGAATTGCCAGTCGCCCGGCACATCGCCGCCCGGCAGGCCGGTATCCCAGGCCTGCGGGTCGGGCTCGTAGCCGCCCATCACGAGGCCACCTACCTCCTCCTTGAAATAGGTGCGCCGGTCGGGATCGCGCAGGGTCGGCGCATCGGGGGAAAGGCCGGGGATCGCCTCGGTCACGATATACTGATGCTTGACCGGTTGCAGCGGCACGGTGACGTCCGCCATGGCGCCGACCTGACGCGCCCATTGGCCGGCGCAGTTTACCACCGTCTCGCAGGCGACCGTGCCCCGGTCGGTCTCGACCGCCGTGATCCGGTCGCCGTCGCGTACGAACCCGGTGACGCGCACCCCCTCGATCAGTTTCGCGCCGTGCATCCGCGCGCCCCTCGCGAGGCTTTGGGTGATGTCGGAGGGGTTCGCCTGTCCATCGGTCGGCAGCCAGCTCGCGCCGACGAGATCGGACGTATCGAGGAGTGGCCACATCCGTTTCACCCCGGCGGGAGAAATCAGGTCCATTTCCATCCCGAAACTGCGCGCCGTGGTCGCCAGCCGCCGGTATTCCATCCAGCGGTCGGCGTTCGTTGCCAACCGAAGGCAGCCCGACATCTTCCATCCCGTCGCAAGCCCGGTCTCGGCCTCCAGCCCCTTGTAGAGGTCGACCGAATATTTCAGCACCTTCGTGATCGACGCGGACGAGCGCAACTGCCCGACCAGACCCGCCGCGTGCCAGGTCGAGCCGCACGTGAGGCGCCCCATTTCCAACAAAAGCACATCGGCGTGGTGGTCGCGCGCGAGGTGATAGGCGGTCGAACAGCCCACGATGCCGCCGCCGACGACGACGATCTGCGCGTGCGAGGGGAGGGTCATGGGGCGAGCCTTCCGTGGCGGTCCTCGAACCGGGCGACGGCGGCATCGAGGGCGATGAGGTTTTCGCTCGCATACGCGCCGTAATCGGCGCCGGGGGCCGCGAGGTGCAGGTCGCTGACCATGGCCCACATCGCCTCGCGCAGAAGGGCGGCACAGGTCATTGCATCGAAAGCGCGGACGGTCGCCGGGGACGGCTCGGTGCCATGGTAGCGGCGCAGAAGATGCGCGGATTGATCGGGCGTCATGGTCCCGTGCCCCGCCAGGCTCGCCAGATCGAAGAGCGGCGATGCCGCATGTGCGGCATATTCATAGTCGATGAGCCAGAGGCGGGTTCCGTCGTCGATGAAGTTTGCGGGCAGGAGGTCGTGGTGGCCGAAGACGATGGGGTGCTGCGGTTGCTGCCCGGCGAGGCTGCGCGAGAGGTTCAGGAGGCGGGGCAGGTCGGGCACATGGGGGCTGTCGCCGGCCCTCAGCCCGCGGGCATAGTCGCGCACGATGTAGAATACGTCGAAGAGCCGCGCGGGCCCGCTGACGTGATCGTGCATCTGCGTATGGAATCGCCCGATCAGGTCCGCGAAGCGGGCAGGATCGGCGGCGAGGTCGGCGGCCGTCAGGGTGCGGCCCTCGACGAAGGCCGTGACCATGACGCCCGGTCCGGTATGCTCGACCGCGGGCGCGAAGCCCGCGGCATGGGCGGCGCGGGCGGCCATCGCCTCGTGGGCGCGGTCGACGTGATGGAACGGGTAATCGGCGCCGAACCGGACGACATGGGCGCCGGCGTCGTCGTCGATCCGCCAGATCTCGTTCGAGAGGCCGCCGGGCAGCGGCACGGCATGCGGCGTGCCGTGCCAGCAGGGCAGGGCGGCGATGCGGGCATCGGCGGTCATGCGGCCTCCTCCAGCCCCAGACGCGCCCGCATGCCGGACGCGCCCGCCGAGATCAGCCGGTCGGCGATGATGGCGATGAACGCGACGCAAAGGCCGGCGACGAGGCCCGCCCCGGCGTCGGCCTTGGTCAGCGCGATATAGACCTGCTGTCCCAGATCGCGGGTGCCGACGAGGGCGGTGATGACCAGCATCGACAGCGAGAACATGATCGTCTGATTGAGACCGAGCAGGATTTCGGGTGCGGCCAGCCGCAGCTTGATCCGGCCGAGGATTTGCAGGCGCGTGCAGCCCATTGCGCGCGCCGCCTCGATCAGGGCCGGATCGACGCCGCGCAGCCCGAGGACGGTATAGCGGATCGCGGGCGAGACGGCATAGGCCACGACCGCGATCAGGGCGGTGAAATCGCCGACCCGGAACAGCATCACGGCCGGCATCAGGTAGACGAAGGATGGCAGCGTCTGGAGGGTGTCGATCACCGCGCGCACGGGCGGCCAGAGGTGGCGGCTTTCGGCGGAGAGTATTCCGATCGGCAGGCCGATCAGCACCGCAATGATGGCGGCGATGCCGCAGAGATAGACGGTGATCATCGCCTCTTCCCACAGGCCGGTCAGCGCGATCAGCACCGTCAGCCCGCCGGTCAGCACGGCGAGGCGCCAGCCGCCGAGCCGGAAGCCGAGCACCGCGAGCAGCAGGGCCACGCCCAGCCACGGCAGATCGACCAGAAAGCGCTTTACCGGGATCATCAGGTTCAGGAGGAGCGCGTTCTTTATCCCCTCGAGGGTGTCGAAGTAGTTGATGTTGATCCAGGCCACGAGATCCGACCAGAAGGTGCCCGACGACAGGCGCGCCGCGGCGGGCAGGGTCTGCACCGCGGGAAACACCATGCCGACGAGAGCGGTTGCCGCGATCAGGCCAACGGCACAGGCCAGATAGGGATGCGCCCGCGGCCACCCGTCGGCGTGTGCGCCGGGGTCCGGCACGTCGGCGGCACGGCGGGCGACCGCCTGACTGAGCCGGTCGAGAACAACCGCCAGGGCGACGATGGCAAGGCCCGCCTCGAGGCCCGCGCCGAAGTCGAGCCGCCGCAGTGCCGCGAGCACGTCGAAGCCGAGGCCACCCGCGCCGATCATCGAGGCGATGATGACCATGTTCAGCGACAACATGATGACCTGATTGACGCCGACCATCAGCCCCTCGCGCGCCGTCGGCACCATGATCCGCCAGGTCATCTGGCGCGGCGAACAGCCGACCATCTGCCCGAGGTCGCGCACCTCGCCCGGCACGCGGGCAAGCGCCAGAAGCGTGATCCGCGTCATCGGCGGCATTGCATAGATCACCGTCGCCACGATGGCCGCGACCGGGTTGAAGCCGAAGAGGATGAGGATCGGGATCAGATAGGCGAACACCGGCACCGTCTGCATCAGGTCGAGCACCGGTTGCAGGGCGCGCGCGAAGAGTGGCCAGCGATAGGCCGCAAGGCCGAGCATCAGGCCGCCCGCCACCCCGAGCGGCACCGCGACGAGGATCGACGCGAGCGTCACCATCGCGGAGGTCCACTGACCGAAGAGGACGACGAAGAGCAGCACCGCGACGATGAGCACAGCGAGGCCGATGCCCCGCGCCCAGAGGCCGGCCAGTGCCAGAACGCCGATGAGGCCGAGCCACGACAGCGGCGGCAGTGCCACGGGGCCGAAGGCGACGCCGTCGCTGAGGGCGGCGACGGCGACGCGGTAGGGCGCGTCGATGACGTCCGAGACGAAGCGGGTCAGGTCGCGGAAGGTGAACAGACCGAAGGTCGCGTCGTCCTGGAGCCAATCGACGATGCCGCCGAGCCAGCCCTCGAACGGCGGGCGCACGCCCCTCGGCACCTCGAAGGCCCAGGGGGCGAACGGTTCGCCCCAGCGGGCAAAGGCGAGCGCGAGCCCGAGAAGAGGCAGCCAGAGCACGAGGGCGGGCAGGCGGCTCCCGGGCGCGGCCGGGTGGCGGCGCTGCCCCCCGCCTTCGGCGCCACCGGGCGGTGTTGCGGCAACGTGAAGCGGGGCGGGGTCGCGTCTGGCGAGGGCCGCGGGCATGTTCAGCCCTCCAGCAGCAGGTCGACGACGGCGGCGCGGGTCAGCTGGCCCTGCGGCGGCTGGCCGGGATCGGCGACGTTCAGGGCCTCGGCGCCGGCGCGGAAATGCGGCGCGGCCTCGGCGATGGTGGCGCGGGGGCCGATGGTGGGCGCGCCGTCGGGGGCGCGGCCGGGCGCCATCAGGGTTGCGGCGCGCACCACCTTGGCGCGCGGCACGGCGCGGGTGAACTCGGCGACATAGGCCGTCGCGGGCCGCGTCACGATGTCCTCGGGCGTGCCGGTCTGGACGATGGCGCCATCCTTCATGATCGCGATCCGGTCGGCCAGCCGGATCGCCTCGTCGAAATCATGGGTGATGAACACGATCGTCTTTCTCAGCCGCGATTGCAGGCGCAGGAATTCGTCCTGCATCTCGCGCCGGATGAGGGGGTCGAGCGCCGAGAACGGCTCGTCGAGGAACCACAGTTCGGGATCGGCGGCGAGGGACCGGGCGATGCCGACACGCTGCTGCTGTCCGCCGGAGAGCTGGCGCGGAAAGGCCTCTTCGCGGCCGTCGAGACCGACGAGGGCGATCACCTCGCGCGCCTTGGCGAGGCGTTCGTTGCGCGGCACCCCCTGCACCGACAGGGGAAAGGCGACGTTGTCGAGGACGCTGAGGTGCGGCAGCAGCGCAAAGTGCTGGAACACCATGCCCATCTTGTGACGCCGCAGGCGGATCATCTCGGTCCCGGTCGCGGTCAGCAGGTTCCGGCCGTGAAACAGCACCTCGCCCGCCGTCGGTTCGATCAGGCGCGAAAGACAGCGGACGAGGGTGGATTTGCCGGACCCCGACAGGCCCATGATCACGAAGATCTCGCCCGGCGCCACGGCAAGGTCCGCGGCACGCACGGCGACGACGAGGCCCTGTGCCTCGAGCGTTGCAGCGTCGGCGTCCGGGCCGAGCGCGGCAAGGCGCTGCGCCGCGCGCGGGCCGAATACCTTCCAGATGCCGCGACAGTGCAGCAGCGGCGGGGGCTGGCGCGGGGGCACGGCGGGCTTGGCAAGGTCAGGCAAGGGGGCAGCCGTCGGTGAGGGAGGGTTCAGGTCGGGCCCGCGCACCGGACCGACCGGCGCGCGGGCATCACCTCCGGGCTACTGGCCGATCCAGCCCTGCCAGCGGTCGGTATTGGCGGCCATCCAGTCGGCAACGACCGCCTCGACCGTCCCGCCCTCGAGGTCGACGGCGGTGATCATCGCCCCCATCTCGTCGTTGTCGATGGTGAACGCCTCGATGATCGTATCGGCGCCGGGCCAGGTCTCGCCGATACCGGCCCAGCCGACCTTCCAGATGTCGCCGAACGGCTTGCCGCAGTCATAGGCCTCTTCCGGGTTCAGGCCCCAGCCGGGATCGGCATAGCACTCGGGGGTGTATTCGGGAAACTGCACCCAATCGCCCTCGTATTTCGCGGGCGCCCAATGCGGCGCATAGACCCAGAGGAGGACCGGTGCCTCGCGCTGCACCGCCGATTCGAGTTCGGCGAAGAGGGCGGCGTCGGTGCCCGCGTGGATCACCTCGAACGGCAGGCCCAGTGCCGCGACCCGTTCCTCGTCGAAGCCGCCCCAGGTGACGGGCCCGCCGAGATAGCGCCCGTTCGGCGCGGTTTCGGCGGTGGAGAACGCCTCGGCGCAGGCCAGCTCGAGCAGCGCCTCCCAGTTCGGGAGGCCGGGGCACCGCTCGGCCATGTAGGCGGGATACCACCACTCTTCCTTGGCCTCCATGCCGGTCGGGCCATAGTTCACGACGCTGCCCGTGGCGATCGCGGCGTCCATCGCCTCGCGGCCTGTCGTCTCCCAGATCTCCATCGCCAGCGTCAGATCCCCGGTCTCGAGGCCCGCGAATTGCGCGAGATAGTCGGCCTGCACGTATTCGACCGGATAGCCCGCCTCTTGCAGGACCGATCCCATGATCTCGCTCGTGATGAGCTGGCCGGTCCAGTCGTGCAGGGTGATGCGGATCGGATCGGTGGCGGTCTGCGCCGCGGCGGCGGTGCCGAGTGCGACGAGCGCCGTGGCGGCAAGCAGGCGGCGAAGGCCCGGTGCGGTTCTGGTCATGGCAAGTCCCCAAATGTGCTGGGACCGCCGCAGGGTGACGGTCCGATAGACCGATCCAAGGCCGCCGGGGGGCAAAAGTCCAGTGATAACTGGCGTCGCGCCACCGGATCGGATCGGGCCGGACCGGGGGACGCACCAAAGATGTCGGGACCGCGGTCATCACATTGTCCGGGTCCGGACGCAGGGGGCCGGTCAGGTCGGCAGGACGCAGATGTCGAGAAAGGCGATGACCCGGCGGGTCATGTCGATCATCGCGTCGGCATCGACCGGTTTGACGAGATAGCCGCAGACGTTGTGCGCGTGGGCGCGCTCGACGTCCTTGTAGAACTCGGACGTGGTCATCACGACGACGGGCGTATCGGCGAGCCGGGCGTCGCGGCGGAGGGCGTCGAGGAACGGCAGCCCCCCCATCACCGGCATGTTCAGGTCGAGAAGGACGACGCAGGGGCGCCGTATCTCGCGTCCATCGGGGATGCCGTCGTCGCGGGCGGGCGTTCTGGGGTCTGTGGTATTCGCGTCGGCCGCGTCGGCGGGCGGGACGATGCCGCCGGCTGCCCCTCCGGCGCCCTGTCCCGGCACCCGCCCCGGGCGCCCCCCCGACGCGAGGCCCGCGTGCAGCAGCTTCAGCGCGTCCTGACCGTCGACGGCCCGGGCGAGCCTGTGTGGCGCGCGGATCTTCGCCAGCGCGCGCAGCACGCGGCGGGCGTCGAAATCGTTGTCCTCGACCAGCAGGATGTCGAACGGCATGCGGACGCTGTCGCTCATGCCGCTGTCCGCCGACCGTCGGGAGCGCCTTCCCCGGCATCGGTCGAAGGCGCGCGTCGGCGCCGCCCGGCAGATGCGAGCCCGGACGCGGCAGCGTCGCCCTTGGGCGCGCGCACCACATCGACGAGCATGACGGTAAAGCAGCTTCCCTTGCCCGGCTCGGACCGCAACGTCACGTAGCCCCCGATGGAAACGGCGGCGCGTTTCACCATGGCGAGGCCGAGACCCGCCTTCGGGATGCGGTCGCCATCGCCTGCGATCTTGCGCATGCGGTCGAACAGCTGCGGCTGGTGGGAGGCGGGAATTCCCGCGCCGTCGTCCGTCACCTGAAACACCAATGTCCCACCGACCGCATTGCAGACGACCGAAATCTGGGCGCGGGTCGGCGCGGGATGATGCACGACGGCATTGCCGATCAGTCTGTCGGCGATGAGGTGCAGAAGTTCCCGGCTGCAATGGACCGGAGGAAAGCTGCCCTCCACGGCGATCCGCGCGCCACCCCTGCGCCAGAGGTCGGCTATGGGGTCGACGACGGCGCGGGTGTCGACATCGCTGCGGTCGTCCTTGGTCCGCCCGATCTGCGAGAACATCACCATGCCACCGATCAGCGTGTCCATCTCGCCGATCAGCAGGGTCAGATCGTCCAGATGCCGCTGCACGGCCGGGTCGGGTGCTGCCCCGGCGCGCCCGTCGGCAAGGTCATGGCGCAGATCGGCCGCGACATCGTGCATGCCGCGCAATGGTGTGCGCAGATCGTGCGAGGACAGGTAGTTATAGCGCTCCAGCGCGATGTTGCTGACCTCGAGTTCGCGCTTTTCGATCTGAAGTGCCTCGGTCAGGCCATGGGCGAAGCGGCCGACATTCACGTTCGCACGGCGCAGGCCGAGAAAGAGGACGATGAGCGATGCCTCGACCAGCAACCCGAAGACGAGCACCATCGTCGGCGCCGACGAGGCGTTGAGCGCCCGGAACGCGGCCGTCGTCTCGATGTCGATCGTCCAGGTCCGGCCATAGAGCGGCAGGTCGATGGTTTCGCGGAACATCGGATCGGCGTCCCGTTCGGCGACCCGGGTGACGTCGGCATCGAACTCGGAATAGAGCGGCGCGCCTGCATCGCTGATCGCCATCAGCACGGAACGGTTTCCCGGCCCCAGCGTCCCTTCGATCAGACGGTTCATGATGAATGGCGCATAGACCGCGCCGACGAACCGCGGGACGGGATCGGCGACCGGATCCGGGGTTTGAAAGATCGGCACGAAGAGGCCGAAACCGGGCGAACCGGCGGCGTCCTGCACCAGAACGACCGGTGCCGTCATCTGCGTCGTGCGAAACGTTCCCGCGGCGCGCAGAGCGACCCGCCGCGAGGTCTCGAACATCATGTCCAGGCCGACGGCGGCGCCGTTGATGTCGGAAGGTTCGATGAAGGTGATCGGCAGATGATAGGCGGCCTCGACCTTCGGATACACGGCGAAATCGGGACGCAACAGGCGCTGGTGCGCTTCGAATTCCGCCAGATCCGCATCCGCGACGTGAAGGATGACGCCGATCCCGTTGATCCCGGGATAGCGGGTGGTGAGGTCGAGCGATCGTTCGAATCGCTGCCAGTCGGTGATCTCGATCGGACGGTCGGCGAGGTGGATCGCCGCGACGCCGGCGCGCAGCGCGTCCTCGTAGGTCGACATCCGTTCGCGCAAGAGATCCGTTACCCGCGCCACCTCGCGGGTGAAGTGTTCCTGCGCGCGCAGGGCCGACTGGTGGCTGGAAAAGACATAGGCCGCGACGGTCGTGACGAGCGCGAGCGCGAAGACGAGGTGATGCCAGAGCGGCAGGCCGCCGGCGTCCACGGACGGCGCGAGGGTGTCAGGGGACGACGAAGACATCATCGATGGCGCCGCCGACCGGCGGAACGCCGCGACGGGCGCGGTGCAGGGGAATTGGGATACGGCATGACGCGTGTGACGTTCCAGAAGTTGGCCCCGCAGCGCGCGACGACCGCCCGGAGGGCGTGGGGTCCAAAGGGTGCTACTCCGCTACCCTGAGGCAAAGCGGTTCAGATCGGGTAAACGCGGACGCGGCCCCGCTAAAGGAATTGCCGTTTGCGGCGACCCGTGCGACTAAGCCTGCGCCAAATCCCGGGACCGAACCATGCGCAGCGCGACCCTGAACCGCAAGACCAACGAGACCGACATCGCCGTGACCGTCGCCCTCGACGGCACCGGCACCCGCAGCGGCACGACCGGGGTGGGGTTCTTCGATCACATGATCGACCAGCTTGCGCGCCATTCGCTCATCGACATCGACCTTGCCGCGACCGGCGACCTGCACATCGACGCGCACCACACGGTCGAGGATTGCGGCATCGCCCTCGGTCTCGCGATCCGCGAGGCGCTGGGGGACAAGCGGGGCATCCGCCGCTATGGCCACTTTGCCCTAGCGATGGACGACGCGCAGGTGTCCTGCGCGCTCGACCTTTCGGGGCGGCCCTATTTCCTCTGTTCGCTGGCGTTTCCGACGCCGCAGATCGGCGGTTTCGACTGCGAGCTGGTGCGTGAGTTCTTTCAGGCCCTCGCGAGCCACGGCGGCATCACGCTGCACATCGACCAGGTACACGGGGTCAACAGCCACCACATCGCCGAAGCGACGTTCAAGGCGGTGGCGCGCGCGCTGCGGATGGCGGTAGAACCCGATCCGCGAAATGCCGGCGCGCTGCCCTCGACCAAGGGCGCGCTGTGAGCCTCACGGCGCTCGTGGACTACGACAGTGGCAACCTGCACTCGGCGCGCAAGGCCTTTCAGCGGATGGCCGCCGAGGGGCCCGGGGGCGAGATCGTCGTGACCTCGGATGCCGATGTGGTGGCACGCGCCGACCGCATCGTCCTGCCGGGCGACGGGGCGTTCCCGGCCTGCCGCGCGGCGCTCACGGCTGTGCCGGGGATGCTCGACGCTCTCGAGGACGCGGTGCGGCGCCGCGCGGTGCCGTTTCTGGGGATCTGCGTGGGTATGCAACTACTTGCAACGCGCGGGCACGAGTATGAGACGACGCCGGGCCTTGGCTGGATCGACGGCGAGATCGCGCGTCTGGCGCCAGCCGACCCCGACCTGAAGGTGCCGCACATGGGCTGGAACGATCTGGTGATCGGGCAATCCCATCCGGTGCTGGCCGGATTGCGCACCGGCGACCACGCCTATTTCGTCCACTCCTACGCGATGCGGGTCGGGCAGGCGCGGGACCGGCTGGCCCATGTCGACTATGCCGGCGACGTGACCGCCATCGTGGCGCGCGACACTATCCTCGGCGTGCAGTTCCACCCCGAAAAGAGCCAGGCGACGGGCCTGCGCCTCATCGCAAATTTCCTGAAATGGAACCCTTGAGAGATCAGGGGCTTATGAGGCGATCTTTATCCACAGGCACTGCGCACCTCGGTCGCGCGCAGGCCGGTTTCGACCAGCAGGCAGCGATTGCGCGCCTCGTAGTAGTAGCCGCGCGCATACCAGCCGATCGCCTCGTCGATATCGCCATCCGCGATGATCCACGCGCCGCGCAGATAGCGGCCCGCGTAGCGCAGGTTCACCTCCGGGTCGAGGAGTTCGGCGGCCGGGCCGCGATGTCCCATGGTGCGCGCGGTGCCGGGCAGGATCTGCATCAGGCCGTAAAAGGGGCCGTTGCGCGCATCGGCGCGATAGTCGCTCTCGCGCTGGATGATGCGATGCAGCAGTTCGGTGGGGATACCGTGGATTTGCGCGTATTCCTCGATCAACGCGCGCATCCGCGGTGTCTCGCCGGGAAACAGGCCGCCCTGGGCAAAGCCATTCGCGTCGGGCGCGGCCCGGTTCGACGCGCCACAGGCGGCGACGCCCAGCAGCACGAGGGCAAGGGCGGAAAGGCGGGGCAGCGGCATCGTCACACTCCTGAGGGGCGGGCAATGACGCCGATGGCATCCAGCGCCCGTTCGAAATCGGATCTGTCCTTGTCGAAGCTCTGCGCGACAAGGGCATCGAACCGCGCCCGCAATGCCGCCTTTTCGGCACCTTTGCAATCGTTCCAGGGGCGCCCCTGAAGGCCCATCACCAGCACGTAATAGCCGATGAAATGCGGCCGCGACCCGCTCTGCAACAGGCGGGCATAGGCGGCGTCGGGACCAAGCGCGCGCAGCGCCTCGGCACTGGTGATGCCGGCCGCCGCAAAGGCCGCCTGCGACGCGGGTCCGAGGTTGGGAATCGTTGTGATCGCGGCCATGCCGGACGCTAGCAGCGGCGCGAAAAAAGGGCCAGTGGACGGCGGTCCCGGGAGGGGAGACGCGCTGTCCTCTGGCCTTGCGCCGTCCGGACCCCCGGGAGGGAGGGGCCGTTCGGATCGTCCGTGTCAGATGCTGGCGTAGTCCACGAACCGGACCGGCGGAGCCGGGGGGGTCGGGGCGGGGGCCTGCGTCTGCTGTGGTGTCGGCACCGGTTCTTTGGTCGCCTGCGGATTGACCTGTCGTGCCATCTTGCTGTCCTTCATTCGGGTTCCGGGCCTTTTGTGGCCTCTCATGCCCCCGACTGCCTCAGCCTGTAGGATGGCCGAACGATGTGACGGGATCGGGGCGCAAATGGGGCAGGAATGTGGCGGGGTAAAGCAGCAAAGCGACAGTTCCGCGCGCCTTGGGCGTACTGTTGCCGATGACGTAGCGGAACCTTGCCCCGGAAACGAAAAACCCCGCCAAAGCGGGGTCTTGCGTGTCACGATCGAAACACTTTCGAAGGGGTCGCCTCAGCCGCCCCAGGTGCGGACCGGGCCGCAATCCATGTGAACGAAGTTCGAGCCGGAGTAGCGGCCGACGCCGCCGCCGCCGCATGCGACCGCCGCGCGGGCCATCTGGTTGACCGACCGCGAATCGAGGCGGAGGTCGGCGGCCTGACCGCGCATGTGAAGCGAATTGCGCGCCACGCCCGACGAGGTCGCGCGCAGCATCGCATTGGTCGCGGGCGAGCGATAGCCCGACAGCAGCATGTAGGGCTCGTTCACATCCATGAGCCGGTGCGACGCGGCCATGATGTCGACGGTGCGGGTGTCGATCTGAACCGCCTGACCGTTGCGCCAGTCGCGCATGAAGGAATTGATCTCGTGGATCGCCTCGGCCAGATAGCTGCCCTCGATCCAGTAGATGGTATCGAGACGTTCGCCGGTCCGTCCGGAATACATGCGCAGACGGCGAATGTCGCCTCCGCCCCGTATGAACCCTGCCGCCTTGGAGAAGGTGGGGGCGGCGGTAGCAGCAGTCGCTGCAAATGCCGCAAGTATACCACGCCGGGTAAAACCCGTCGAACCAGTCTGTGTCATATGAGCGCCTGTCCCGTCGCTTATCTGATTACCCGCTGTTCCGCAGGTTGTTTGCCATCTCATCCCCAGATGCCTCGCCGTTATGACACGAGTCAATTCTCCGACCAAGCCGAGATTTCGCACCTGTGGATGAATACCGGGTTATCGGCGGGATTTTGCGCATTTTGTCATCAAAGGAGTTGTGCTGGCCACCACGATCACCGCCAGATGCTGTGTCGTTGCGGGACCGAACGCGATTGTGAGGCCCCGGGGCCACAACCGACGGGATAATGCGCGGGCGCCGGAGGCGGGAGTGGACGGGGCCCCGCACCCCGGCAAGATGGTTCTGATTTGGTCGAAAGGATGTCGTCGTGATGAAGTTCGAAGCGATTTCCGACGCGATCGGGCGCGCGACCCGGACCCTCGGTCTGCTTGCGACGACCTGCCTCGTGTCCGTGCCGCTGACGGCGACCGATGTGCGGGCCGAACTTTCCCCGATCGGATCCCTGACGGGATTTCGCCAGACCGTCGCCGAGGCGGCGGCCAGCGACGATGACCTTGCCGCGTTCTACCGCGCCCGCGATTTCGCCGGGGCCTGGACGGGGGCCGACGACGCTGCCGTCGCGCGCCGCAATGCCTTGCTGAGCGCGATGAGCGCAGCGCCGCTGCACGGCCTTCCCGCGCAGGCGTTCGACGCGGAGGCGCTGATCGCCCGGTTGCGGGCGGCGACGACGCCGCTGGCGCAGGCGGAAATGGACGTCGAGATGAGCCGGATGTTTCTGGCCTATGCACATGCGATCAACACCGGCTACCTCGCGCCGGGCGACACCGTGCCCCTGATCGTGCGCGAGGTGCAGGTCCGCCCCGGCCTCGCGTTGCTCGACGGCTTCATGGCCGCGACCTCGCCCGAGGGGTTCCTGCGCGATCTGGTGCCCGCCTCTCCCGAATACACCCGACTGTTGCGCCTCAAGCTCGACCTCGAGGCGCTGATGGCGACAGGTGGCTGGGGGCCGTCTGTCGGTGCCGCAAGTCTCTTGCCCGGGGCCGCGGGCGACGACGTCGTGGCCCTGCGCAACCGTCTGATTGCCATGGGCTATATCGGGCGGAGCGTGACGCGGACCTACGACGCCGCCATCATGACGGCGGTGCAGGCGTTCCAGACCGCGCACGGCATGGAGGCCGACGGCATCGCCGGCGCCGAGACGATCCGGCAGATCAACGTGCCCGTCGAGGAACGCCTCGAACGGGTCATCGTCGCGCTGGAGCGCGAGCGCTGGATGAACAACCTCGACCGGGGCGACCGCTATATCTGGGTAAACCTGACCGATTTCACCGCCAAGATCATGGATGACGACGCCGAGACCTTCTCGACCCGCTCGGTGATCGGGGCCGGCGCCCTCGACCGGCAGACGCCCGAGTTCTCGAACCTCATGAGCCACATGGTCATCAACCCGGCGTGGTACGTTCCGCGCTCGATCATGATGAACGACTACGGCGGCACCGTGCCCCGCGGCTTTCAGGCGATCAATTCGCAGGGTCGCGTGGCCAACGTCTCGAATGTCGGCAACGGCACCTATTCCCTTCGTCAGCCGCCGGGACCGGGCAATGCGCTGGGAGAGGTGAAATTCATGTTCCCGAACCCACAGAACATCTATCTGCACGACACCCCCAGCCAGTCGCTCTTTGCCAATGCCGTGCGCGCGTTCAGCCATGGCTGCATCCGCCTGGACGACCCGCGCGATTTTGCCTACGCGCTCCTTGCGCGCCAGACCGACGATCCCCAGGGCCTCTACGAAAGCTATCGGCGCAGCGGAGAGGAAGTCCGCGTGAACCTCGACATCGAAGTGCCGGTGCACATCGTCTACCGGACCGCCTTTACGGACGTGGAGGGGCGGTTGCAGTTCCGCAACGACATCTATGGCCGCGACGAGGCGATCTGGCAGGCGCTGAGTGCCGCCGGGGTGGAGATCGGCGCCCTTCGCGGCTAGACCGCGCCCCGGGAGAGCCGGAGCGGGACATGTATCAGTTGAGCGAAATTGCGGCGGCGGTGTCGGGCACCTTGGTGGGCGTGTCCGGCATCGCCGTATCGGGCGTGGCGGAACCTGCGGCGGCCGGCCCGGACGACCTCGCCGTGGCACTGACGCCCGCGTTTGCCGCGCGGCTGGCGGAGGGGCGGGCGCGGGCGGCGCTCCTGTCGGAGGGAACCGACTGGGCGGCTCTCGGGCTGAGGGCCGCGATCCTGGTGCCGCGCGGACGGCTGGCGCTGGCGCGGATCACGGCGCTGATGGATCCGGGGCAGGGACCGGCGTCGGGTGTCCACCCCACGGCACTCGTCGAGGGCGTCCTCGGCGACGGCGTCTCGGTCGGTGCGTTCAGCATCGTGGGCAGGGGGGCGCGGATCGGCGCGGGCTGCCGGATCGGCAGTCATGTGAGCATCGCGCCGGGAGCGGAGATCGGCGACGGCGGCCTGATCCGCGACGGCGTGCGGATCGGACCGGGCGTCAGGATCGGGGCGCGCGCCGTTCTGCAACCGAACGTGGTGATCGGCGGCGATGGATTCTCTTTCGTCAGTGCCGCACCGAGCCATGCCGAAACCGCGCGCCAAACTCTGGGCGCCGCGCCGCTCGCGGCACAGCCCGATCTCGTGTGGCATCGCATCCATTCGCTCGGCGGGGTCGAGATCGGCGACGACGTCGAGATCGGCGCCGGCAGCACGGTGGACGCGGGCACCCTGCGCGCCACGCGGATCGGCACCGGCAGCAAACTCGATAATCTCGTGCAGATCGGCCACAACGTCGTGATCGGCGACCATTGCCTCGTCTGTGCGCAGGCGGGCATCGCCGGGTCGTCCGTGATCGGCGACCGCGTCGTGGTGGGCGGCAAGGCGGGCGTCGGCGACAACCTGACCATCGGATCCGACGTGGTTCTCGGCGGTGGCACGATCGTGCTGTCGAACGTGCCCGCGGGCCGCGTCATGCTCGGCTATCCGGCGATGCCGATGGCGGGCCAGATCGAGAGCTACAAGGCGCTGCGCCGCCTGCCGCGCCTGCTCGCCCGGCTGCGCAATGCCGAGATTCAGGTTTCAAAGCCGGGCGACAGCCACTAAGTCGCCGGTGATGACAGATCGAAGGTTGCCCCGATGAACGTCCGCGACACGGTGATCGCGATCCTCGCCGAACAGGCGCTGGTCGAACCGCACGAGGTGCGGGACGACATGAGCCTCGCCGACCTCGGGATCGACAGCCTCGGCGTGGTCGAGACGATCTTCGCCATCGAGGAGCGTTTCGACGTGACGGTGCCGTTCAACGCAAACGCGCCTGGGGAATCTGCGTTCGACATAAGCTCGGTCACGGCCATCGTCGGTGCGGTCGAGGCGCTGGTGCGCGAACGGGGCTGATGCGCCGGGTCGTCATCACCGGGGCGGGCACGATCAACGCACTGGGGCATGATGTGCCTTCGACCCTTCTGGCGATGCGCGAGGGACGCTGCGGGATCGGGCCGCTGGCGTTCCGCGACGTGGATCGGCTGTCGGTGCAGATCGGCGGACAGGTCCGCGACTTCGACGAGACGGCACGGTTCGACCGAAAGCACCTCGCCCTTTATGACCGGTTCACCCAGTTCGCCCTGATCGCGGCACAGGAGGCGATGGGACAGGCGGGTCTGGTGTTCGCGGGTGAGGCGGCGACGCGGGCGGGCGTCATCCTCGGCACCGCCGGGGGCGGCATGGCCACCTCGGACGAGAATTACCGCGCCGTCTACGAAGAGGGCAAGAACCGGGTCCATCCGTTCATCGTGCCGAAACTCATGAACAACGCCGCCGCCGCGCATCTGAGCATGGAACACAACATCACGGGGCCGTCGTTCACCGTCTCGACCGCCTGCGCCTCGTCCAACCACGCCATGGGCCTCGCGTTCCAGATGATCCGCGCGGGCGGCTGCGACGCGATGCTGACCGGCGGCTCCGAGGCGATGCTGTGTTTCGGCGGCATCAAGGCATGGGAGGGTCTGCGCGTCATGTCGCGCGACGCCTGCCGCCCGTTCTCCGCCAACCGCAGCGGCATGGTGCAGGGCGAGGGGGCGGCGGTCTTCGTGTTCGAGGACCGCGACCGCGCGATGGCGCGGGGCGCCGAAATCCTTGCCGAGGTCGCCGGTTTCGCGATGACCTCGGACGCGGGCGATATCGTCATGCCCTCGGTGCAGGGCGCCGAACGGGCGATCACCGGCGCGCTTGCCGACGCGCGGATGGCACCCGGAGAGGTCGGCTATATCAACGCCCACGGCACCGGCACGGCGGCCAACGACAGGACGGAATGCGCCGCCGTGACCCGCGCCATGGGCGCCCATGCGGACCGCCTGATGATATCCTCGACAAAGTCGATGCACGGCCACCTGATTGGCGGCACCGGGGCGGTGGAACTGCTGGCCTGCATCATGGCGCTGCGCGACGGGATCGTGGCGCCGACCATCGGATATGAGGAGCCCGACCCCGAATGTGCCCTCGACGTGGTGCCGAACGTCGCGCGCGCGGCAAAGGTGACGGCGGCGCTATCGAATGCGTTCGCGTTCGGCGGAATGAACGCGGTTCTGGCGCTGCGGGCGTAGGATGGGCAATCGTGCCCATCCTGCCGGGAGGGGGGCAGGCAGGATCGCCCGTCCGCATCACTCCGGCGGCGCTGCCGTGGCGTTGAAACCGGCGGTGAACCCGATCAGCGACATTGTCAGCACCACCTCCTGATCGGGGGCCTGCGCGGGAACGATGGTGATCCGGCCCGCGCTGCCGGCCTTGAGCTGGTTGATCTGGTCGTCGTTCATGCCGAACCGCGCGACACAGCCCGCCCGGTTGCAGAAGTCGAACGGATAGCGCCGCGCCTGGCTGCCGTCGATCGAGAGCGTCAGTTGCTCTGTCAGTTGCGTCTCGAGGGGGACGACGATGACCGCCCCCGCGACCGCCTCGCCACCCGGCGCCAGCGGCACGATCGAGACCTCGGCGATCGGGTTGTCGTCCTGATCGAGCAGTAGCTGGTAGAGCTGACACGGCTCGGGGCCGTCCTCGACGCGGATGCAGCGAAACGCCCAGTCACTGAACACCTCGCGGATATAGGGCTCGCCCGGTTGCGGGGCGGCGGGCGCGTCGATCGCCTCGCCGAGGTCGAGGCCGTTGTCCACGGTGGGCTCGGCCGGCGCGTCCTCGGCCGTCACGTCGCCTGCGGGTGCCTCCGTCGTGTCCTGCGCCATGGACGGCGCGACAGAGGCCAGAAGGACCGCGAGGGCCGCGACGAAGGTGAACGAATGGGTCATGGGGTTGTCCTGATACCGCTGTTTTCAGGGTGCTTAACACGTCACCCCGGCCCTGTCAGGAGGCGAAATGGTGGCCACCCGGGAACGTGAGGGCGCGGCACCTCCCCAATCGGAAATGCAAGAGGGAGCCACGACAGGCTCCCTCTTCCGTATCTCCCTGCCGGACTTGGCCGACTTATGGGCTGCGGGGTAAGGGATGTGCCCCATTCCGTCAACCTTAAAGACCGACTGAAACCGCGATGTGATCGACAGGTCCGATGCAAGGAGTGTGGACAAGCCTCTGGCTATGCAGCAAAAAAACCGCGCCCGTGGGCGCGGCAAGTCTGACAGGGAGGAAGTGGGCCACGCCGACGACGCACTGCGCCGCATCGCGGCCCGGGTTCATACTGGCACCGAGTGATTAAGAATGTATGGTCGGCCCGTGCCCTTTTCGGGGCAGGCCGCAACGGGGCCGACATCACGGCAGCCAATCCTCGGCGGCCATTTCACGGGGACGGCACAGGGTGACGGACGCAGACATCTTTATCGGCGGCGGCGGCGCGGCCTATGGCATCGGCCAGAACCTGCTGTTGAGCCATACCAACCGCCACGGCCTCATCGCCGGCGCCACCGGCACCGGCAAGACCGTGACGCTGCAAATCCTCGCCGAGGGTCTCTCGGCGGCGGGGGTGCCGGTGTTCCTGTCTGACGTGAAGGGAGACCTGTCGGGCCTCGCCGTCGCCGGGTCCGAGACGTTCAAGCTGCACGACGCGTTCACGGCGCGCGCCGCCACCATCGGCCTCGATCTGTCCTATGCCGCCTTTCCCGTCACCTTCTGGGATCTGCTGGGCCAACAGGGCCATCCGGTCCGCGCCACGGTCGCCGAGATGGGGCCGCTGCTCCTCGGGCGGCTGCTCGATCTGTCGGATGTGCAGGAGGGGGTGCTCAACGTCGTGTTCCGCGTCGCCGACGACGAGGGGCTGCCGCTCCTCGATCTCGAGGATCTTCAGGCGCTGCTCCTGTGGTGCGGCCAGAACGCCAAGGATCTGTCGCTGCGCTATGGCAACGTCTCGTCCGCCTCGGTCGGCGCGATCCAGCGGGCGCTGCTGACCCTCGAGAATCAGGGCGGCGCCGAACTCTTCGGCGAACCGGCACTGGATCTGGCCGACATGATGCGGACGGCACCCGACGGGCGAGGCATCATCAACATCCTTGCCGCCGACCGGCTGATGAACAGCCCCAAGCTCTATGCGACGTTTCTTCTGTGGCTCCTGTCCGAACTCTTCGAGGTGCTGCCCGAGGTCGGCAACCCCGACAAGCCGGTGCTGGTGTTCTTCTTCGACGAGGCGCACCTGCTGTTCGACGGGGCACCCAAGGCGCTCGTGGACAAGGTCGAACAGGTGGCGCGCCTCATCCGCTCCAAGGGGGTAGGCGTGTTCTTCGTCACGCAGAACCCGGCCGACGTGCCCGATAATGTTCTGGGACAGCTCGGCAACCGGGTGCAGCATGCGTTGCGGGCGTTCACCGGCAAGGACCGGAGGGATCTGGAGAAGGCGGCGCAGACCTATCGCGATAACCCGGCCTTCGACACGGCCGACGCGATCCGCGACGTCGGCACCGGCGAGGCCGTGACCTCGATGCTGGATGCCAGGGGCGTGCCGCAGATGGTCGAGCGGACGCTGATCCGGCCGCCGTCGTCGCAACTGGGACCGATTGCCGGGACCGCCCGGGCCGAGATCATGCGCGCCTCGCCGATGGCGGGCAAATACGACACCCGGCTGGACCGGGACTCGGCGTCCGAGATGCTCGCCAGGCGCGCCGAGGCGGCAGCGAAAGAGGCCGGGGCGACGGCCGCGCAGGCCGAGCAGGACCGTGAGTTCAGCCATGCGCGACGCTACGACGGCGGGCGGGACGACGCCCCGGCGCGGCGGACGAGCAGCAAGACCACGTCGGGCGGCGGTTTCGCCGATGCGATCACCGGCGTCGTGGTCAGGGAACTGAAGGGCACGACGGGGCGCCGCATCGTGCGCGGCATCCTCGGCGGGCTGTTTCGCGGCAGGTAGACGATTTCTGTGACAGAAATCGACGTCGAAATCTTTGAAAGATTTCGGTTACGAGTGCCCGAACGCGCGCAGGACGTCGCGGGCGGCGGCGACGACCGGGGCTTCGGTCTCCTTCAGGATTGCGGCCCGGTCGAACCGCGCGGGGTCCGCCGCCACCGCCTGACGCAGCGCCGCCCCCCAGGCCATGCGCAACTCGGTGCCGATGTTGAACTTGCACACCGCACTCGTCGCGGCGAGGGCGCGTCGCTGGGCCACCGGCACGCCCGAGCCGCCATGGATCACCAGCGGCACACTCGTCACCGCCTCGATGGCGCGCAACAGCGGCTCGTCGATGCCACCCTGCCTGTCCTGCTGCAAATGCACGTTGCCGACCGACACGGCCATCGCGTCGACATGCGTCTCGCGCGCGAACTTCGCAGCCTCGGCTGGGTCGGTCCCCGCACTCGCCTCGCCGGTGGCGTAACCCACGAACCCGATCTCGCCCTCGCACGAGATACCCGCGCCATGCGCCAGTTCGGCGATCCGCGCCGTCTCGTCGATGTTCTGGGCCAAGGGCTTGCGCGAGCCGTCATACATGAGCGAGGTAAAGCCCGCATGCAGCGCCTGCCGACATTCCTCATAGCTGTAGCCGTGGTCGAGATGCGCCACCACCGGCACCGACGCGCCCTCGGCCAGATGCCGGAACATCGCGCCGAGCACGGGCAGCGGCGTATGCGCGCGGCACCCCGGACCGGCCTGAAGGATCACCGGACAGCCCAGTTCCTCGGCGGCGGCGACATAGGCGCGCATATCCTCCCACCCCAGACAGACGAGGCCGCCGACGGCATAGCCGCCCCGCAGGGCCGGTTGCAGGACGTCGGAGAGGGTGACGAGGGGCATCGGGTGTCCTTCTGGAGGCGGCCGAAAAATGAGTATTTGGGGACTAAAGTAACGGGCAGGGTGGCTATCTGAACTTGGCGATCATGTCCTTGATGCCGGGGATCGTCTCGATCTGACCGGCGTGGCTCGGCTGGAAATATTGCACCAGGCTGCGCTGGCTAAGGCCGCCGAGGATGGTGAAATAATACATCTCGTAGCCGGGCAGCACGGCGCAGGGGTGATAGCCTGCTGTCGAGGCAGATCGTCGAGCCGTTTACGATGTGATAGGCGTCGCCGGGCTGCCCGTCCTCGCGCTGGAGCATCTGCACGCCCGACCCGTGGTCGGGGCGGAAGCGGAAGTTGTAGGTCTCGTCATGCCGCGTCTCGAGCGGGAGACGGTCGGTGTCGTGCTTGTGGCTGGGAAAACCGGACCAGCCGCCCGCACCCACGGTGAAAAGTTCGCTGACCAACAGCCGCCCGACGCGGCCGTGGTATTTCGTGCCGAGGATGTGCTTGATCTTGCGGTGGGTCTTGGTCTCGTCCGAGCCGTACTGCACCACGTCGAGGTCGCCCGCGCGCACCGCGAAGGGGGTCAGCACATCATCGAATTTCGCGCCTGCGACGAAGATTTCAGCGGCGCCACTCTTGCAGATCATCCGCGCGGCAGCACCCGAGGGCACATAGACGCCCTCGGGTTCGCCGTCCCAGACGTCCGACCGCCGGGTGCCGATGCTGGCAAAAGCCTCGCCCTCCACGTCGATATCGACGGTGCCGGTGGCGGGCACGATGCAGGTCTCGTACCCCGGAACGCGGTAGTCGAAGGCCTGACCCGCCGTCAGTTTGACGATGTTGAAATAGTTCAGCGGCACCGTGGCATCTCCGGCATCGACGAGCGGCGTGTTCTGGTTGTCGTAGGGGGCGATATGCATGGCAGTCCTCTGGCGGGTCAGGTCGGGTCGGTGGGGCCGGGGTGATGGGCAAGGAAGGCGTCGAGGTCGGCGGCGTCGGGCATCGCGGGCGCGCAGCCGACGCGGCCCACGACGATCGCGGCGCAGGCGGACCCGCGCAGGACGGACGTTTGCAGATCGTGGCCGGTGGCGAGGCCCGCCAATAGCCCGCCCATGAAGCTGTCGCCGGCACCTGTCGGTTTCAGGGCGGTGACGGGATAGATACCGGTGGCGACTTCGCCGTCGGGCGAGATCGTGATCGCACCGGCCTCGCCCCGTTTGTAGACCGTGAAGCCGCCGCGCCGCCCCAGCGCGCGGGCCGCGTCGAGGCCCTTGTCGTAGGCGCCCGCGAGGAACCCGAACTCCACGTCGTTGCCGACGATCACGTCGCAGAGTGCGGCGGCGCGGCTGTAGGTCTGCGCCGCGTCCTCGGCGGAGGGCCAGGAATAGGGGCGATAGTCGAGGTCGAAGACGATCGGCAGACCGGCGGCCCGCGCCAGATCGAAGGCGCGAAACGCCGCCGTCCGCGACGGCTCGGCGGCAAGCACGGTGCCGGTGGTGATGAGGGCGTCGTAGGCGCCGTAGTCCAGCGGTTCGACGTCCGGGAGGTCCATCGCGAAATCGGCGGCACCGTTGCGGTAGATCACCGACTGGTGGTCCTCGACGCGGGACTCGACGACGGCGAGCGAATTGCGCGCCTCGCCGCCGACCGCGCGCACGCCGCCGTGGCCGACGCCGTAGTGCCGCAACTGGTTGACGCAGAACCGGCCGATGCTGTCGTCGGCGACGCAAGTGACGAGGTCGGCGGTGCAGCCGTGACGGACGAGGGCCACGGCGATATTGGCCGAACTGCCGCCGAGGCAGGTGAAGAACTGCGTCGCTTCTTCTGTCCGCGTGCCCGGCGGGTCGGGATAGAGGTCCATGCCCGCACGACCGATGACGAGGAATCGCTTGCCCGAGAGGTCGAGACTCATATCCCCGGCCTCTGCCTGGCGCGGCCCGCCTCCTGTTCGGCATGGGCCTCGCGGACGCGCGCGCTGTCCGAGACCTCGGGCGTGCCGACCTCCCACCAGGCGTGGCCCTCGGTGGTCCAGCCTTCGTAGGGGTCGACCTTCATCACGATCACCTGAGTCGTCGTCGCCGCCTGCGCCGCTTTGAACGCCGTCGCCAGCTCCGCCGCGTCGGCGACCGTCACCGCCTCGGCACCCATCGCGCGGGCATGGGCCGCGAAATCGACCGTGACCTGCCGCGTCGCGGTCGGTGTGTCGGCGATCAGATTGTTGAAACTCTCGTTGCCGGTGTTGTTCTGCAATTTGTTGATGACCGCGAAACCGCCGTTGTCGAGGACCAGAACGATCAGCTTTTTCTCCGTCAGGACAGAGGAGTAGATGTCGGAGTTCATCAACAGATAGCTACCGTCGCCGATGAAGACGACGGTATCGCGCCCGGGCTCGCGTTCGCTTTGTGCAATCCTGGCACCCCATGCGCCTGAGATCTCGTAGCCCATGCAGGAAAACCCGAATTCCACGTCGACGGTGCCGACCCCGAGGGTGCGCCAGTTCGCCGTCACCTCGGCAGGCAGGCCGCCCGCCGCCGCGACGACGCGGTCGCGCGGGTGCATCGCGGCATTCGCCACGCCGATCGCCTGTGCGTAGGAGTTCGGGCGATTGCCGCCCGCGTCGGACGGGGCGACATTGCGCGCAACGTAGTCGTCCCAATCGGCCCGTTCGGCCCGCGCGCGGTCGGTCCACTCGGGAGGCGTGGCGTAGTCTTTCAGTTCCTGACCAAGTGCTTGCAGGCCGATCTTCGCATCGCCGACGACCGTTGCCGCGCCATGTTTTCCCGCATCGTGCCGCCCGGCGTTGAGCGTCACCAGACGCGCATCCGCCGCAAAGGCGGTCCATGAGCCGGTGGTGAAATCCTGCAACCGCGTGCCGACGGCAAGGATCACGTCCGCCTCCGCGGCGATGGCGTTGGCACTGGTCGAGCCCGTCACGCCGACGGGCCCGATGTTCAGCGGATGGTCGGCGAGCATGTTGGCACGGCCCGCGATGGTCTCGATGACGGGCATGTCGTGTGCCTCGGCAAAGGCGGTCAGCGCCGCCACGGCGCCGGAATACTGAACGCCGCCACCGGCGATGATGACGGGCCGTTTCGCAGCGCCGATCACGCGCGCGGCCTCCGCCACCTCCTCGGTATCGGGCGCTACGCGTCTGATACGGTGCACTTTTCGGGCAAAGAACGCCTCGGGATATTCCCAGGCCCAGCCCTGCACGTCCTGCGGCAGCGCGAGGAACGCCGGGCCACAGTCCGCAGGGTCCAGCATCGTGGCCAATGCCGCGGGCAGCGTCTGGATCACCTGCGCGGGATGGGTGATGCGGTCCCAATAGCGGGTCACGGCGCGAAAGGCGTCGTTCAGCCCACGGCTCGGGTCGCCGAAATGCTCGAGCTGTTGCAGCACCGGATCGGGCAGGCGGGTGAGGAACGTATCGCCGCAGAGCATCAGCATCGGCAGGCGGTTGGCATGCGCCAGCGCGCTTGCCGTCAGCAGGTTCGCGGTGCCTGGCCCGGCAGAGGCGGTGCAGAACATGAACCGCCGCCGCAGATGGTATTTCGCGTAACCGGCGGCGGCAAAGCCCATCCCCTGTTCGTTCTGGCCGCGATAGAGGGGGAGGGTGTCCTGTGCCCCATAGAGCGCCTCGCCGAGACAGGTGACGTTGCCATGGCCAAAGATGCCGAAGCCGCCGCCGCAGACCCGCACCTCCGCACCGTCGATCCCGATCCACTGGTTCTCGAGCCAGCGCACGATGGCCTGCGCCGTGGTGAGCCTGATCGTCGTCATCACATCCCCCATACCGCGCGAATTGCAGTTGACGCGCCCTCGGGGCCGAGGATACAAATTTTGCAACCGGTTGCAAACGAAATTCGGGGGCGGGATCTGGCATGGGCGACATCGGCATCGGCATCATCGGTGGCGGCTATATGGGCAAGGCCCATGCGGTCGCGATGTCCGCCGTCGGTGCGGTGTTCGACACCGCGCTGCGTCCCCGCCTCGAGATGATCTGCGCCTCGACCGCCGCCTCTGCCGAACGCTATCGCGCGGCCTACGGGTTTGCGCGGGCAACCGACGACTGGCGCGTCCTCGTCGCCGACACAGCGGTCGAGGCCGTGGTGATCGCCGCACCGCAAGAGACCCACCGCGCCATCGCCGAGGCCGCATTCGCGCTCGGCAAACCCGTGTTCTGTGAAAAGCCGCTGGGCGCGAGCCTGGCCGATGCGCAGGCGATGACCGAGGCCGCCGAGGCCGCGGGCGTCGTCAATATGTCCGGCTTCAACTATGTCCGGACGCCCGCGACGCAATTCGCGCGGCAGTTGCTGTCCGGGGGCGCGATCGGCGAGGTGACATGGTTTCGCGGCGAACACACCGAGGATTTCTTTGCCGACCCCGCCACCCCCGCGACCTGGCGTTGCCGGGGGCAGGCGAACGGCACGATGGGGGATCTCGCGCCGCACATGGTCAATTGCGCGCTGGCGCTGATGGGGCCGATCGCGGCGCTCGTGGCCGAGGTCGAGACGGTGCATGCCACGCGGCCCGGAGGTGCTGTCGACAACGACGATCAGGGTCAGATGATGGTCCGGTTTGCGTCCGGCGCCATGGGGTCGCTGTTCTTCAGCCGCGTGGCGACCGGGCGCAAGATGGGCTATGCCTATGAGTTAACCGGGACAAAGGGCGCGATCCGCTTCGATCAGGAGGATCAGAACGCCCTTCTGCTCTACCTCGCAGAGGGGCCGGAGGCGACGCGGGGGTTCCGCAAGATCCTGACCGGCCCGGCGCATCCCGATTACGCGCCGTTCTGTCAGGGGCCGGGCCATGGCACCGGCTATCAGGACCAGATCATCATCGAGGCGCGCGATTTCCTGCGCGCCATCGAGACGGGAAAATCGGTCTTTCCGACATTCCGGGACGCCCTGGACGTGTCGCGGGTGATCGACACTGCATTTGCCTCCAGCGTCGAAAAGCGTTGGCTGACAATGCCTTCTGACTAGACCTTCAACCGGGAACGAGACATGACAATCGCCATCGGCAATGCCCCCTGTAGCTGGGGCGTCGAATTCGCGGACGATCCGCGCAACCCAAAATGGGAACAGGTTCTGAGCGACTGCGCGACCGCCGGCTATCGGGGGATCGAGCTTGGCCCCGTGGGGTTCATGCCCGAGGATCCGGGCGTGCTGGGCGAGGCGCTGGCGCGGCACGACCTGACGCTGATCGGGGGTGTCGTGTTCCGGGCGTTTCACGATGTGGATCAATGGGATGACGTCATGGACGGCGCTGTGCGCACCTGCAAGGCGCTGACCGCGCATGGCGCCAGACACCTCGTCCTGATCGATTCGATCTCGCCCCGCCGCGCGCCGACCGCCGGGCGCGCCGCCGAGGCCGCGCAGATGGACGCCGCCGAATGGGCCGCCTTCCGCGACCGGATCGCGACCGTGGCGCGAATGGGGGCCGAGGAATACGGCCTGACGGTCGGCATCCACGCCCATGCGGCGGGCTTCATCGACTTCGAGCCGGAACTCGAGAGGTTGCTGGCGGAAGTGGATGAAAAGATACTGAAAATCTGCTTCGATACCGGCCATCACTCCTATGCCGGGTTCGATCCGGTAGACTTTCATGAAGCGGCATATGGACCGGATTTCCTATATGCATTTCAAGGACATCGACCCCGCGGTGAAGGCGGAGGCCATCGCGAACCGGACCGGGTTCTACGAGGCCTGCGGGCAGGGCATCTTCTGCAACCTCGGCAAGGGTGACGTCGACTTTCCGGCGGTGCGGCAACTCCTCGTCGACGCGGGCTTCGACGGGTGGTGCACGGTCGAGCAGGATTGCGATCCGACGCTCCCCGGAACGCCTGTCGACGACGCGAAGAGTAACCGTGAATACCTTGAATCCATTGGTTTCGAGTAGGGGAACCCGAATATGGCAAAGCTGAACTGGGGCATGATCGGCGGCGGTGAAGGCAGCCAGATCGGACCGGCGCACCGCCTCGGCGCAGGTCTCGACGGGCTCTTCGACTTCACCGCGGGCGCCCTCGATCACCGGGCCGATCAGGGGCGCGACTATGGCCGGCGTCTGGGTCTGGCCGGGGATCGCGCCTATGGCTCGTGGCAGGAGATGCTGGCGGGCGAGCGGTCGCGTGAGGACCGCGTCGATCTCGTGACGGTCGCGACGCCGAACGCGACGCATTTCGAGATCACCAAGGCGTTCCTCGAGGCCGGCTTCGACGTGCTGTGCGAAAAGCCGATGACGATGACCGTCGGGGAGGGCGAGGAGATCGTGAGGATCGCCAGTGCCACCGGCAACATCTGCGCCGTAAACTATGGATATACCGGGTATTCCCTCGTCCGGCACATGCGCGCGATGGTGGCGCGTGGCGACATCGGCAAGGTGCGTCTGGTGATGGCCGAGTTCGCGCATGGCCACCATGCCGACGCCGCCGATGCCGATAATCCCCGCGTCCGCTGGCGTTATGATCCGGCGCAGGCGGGCATCTCGGCACAGTTCGCCGACTGCGGTATCCACGCGCTGCACATGGCGAGTTTCGTGACCGGGCAGAACGTCACGCGCCTGAGCGCCGACTGCGTGTCCTGCATCGACGTCCGCACCCTCGAGGACGACGCGATGGTGAATTTCCGCATGGACGGCGGCACCGTCGGGCGGCTCTGGACCTCGTCGGTCGCCATCGGGCGACAGCACGGTCTGGGTATTCAGGTATTCGGCGAGACAGGCGGTCTGCGGTGGAGCCAGGAGCACCCAAATCAATTGTATTACATGCCTTTGGGGCAAAGACTTCAGGTGATCGAACGGGGCGAGGCTGGCCTCTCGCCCGAGGCGGACCGAACGTCCCGCGTCACCATCGGCCACGCCGAAGGGATGCCGCTGGCCTTCGCCAACATCTACAAGGATCTGGCCGAGGCGATCCGTGCCCGCAAGGAGGGGCGGCCCATCGACCCGGCGGCCAATCTTTTCCCCCGGGCCGAGGACGGGCTGCGGTCGATGGCGGCGGTATTCGCCGTGGCGCAATCGGGCAAGGCCGAGGGGCAATGGGTCGATGCGCGACCGCCGATGTTTCGATAAGGTCGCCTCGTAACCCGTTGATCTAGCGGGGCAGGGGCCGCAGCGTCGCCCGCTCGATCACGCTACAGGGAAACAGCCGCGCCTCGGGGAAGCGGTCGGGATCGTCGAGCATCGAGACGATGAGTTCGACCGAGGCGGTGACGATCTCGCGGATCGGCTGGTGGATGGTGGTGAGCGCGATGTTCTCCCACCGCGCCATCTCCATGTCGTTCATGCCGATCACACCGACATCCCCGGGGCAGTGTTTTCCCATATCCTTCAACGCGCTGAGCACGCCGATCGACAGCACGTCATCGCCGCAGAAATAGGCCTCCGCCAGTGGCGCGCGCCCGAGACGCAGCATCTCGGCGCGGCCGGCGTCGAAGGAATAGGCGACGGCAAAGCTCTCGGTGTGGGTGACGCCCGGGTGCTGTGCGATGGCGGCGCGGAACCCGTCGCGCCGGTCGAGCGTCGAGGTCGCACTTTCGGGTCCGCCGAGGAACGCCAGCCGACGGTAGCCGCGCGCGATCAGGGTCTGCGCCGCGATGCGTCCGACCGCGACGTTGTCGACGCCGACGACATGGACCAGCGGCGTCGTCGAATGGCGGCCAAAGGTGTTCACGACCGGGATCCCGGCCATCCTGAACTCTTCCGAGAACCGCGGTGGCAGGGTCGAGGAGGCGACGACGACGCCGTCGACCGAATATTGCCGCAGCATCCGCAGGGAATGTGCGGGATCGGTCTCGTCCGACAGGTTGACCAGCAGGGGGCGCAGGTCGCGGTTCTGCAAGCCGCGGGTAAAAAGGTCGAAGACCTGAAGGAAGATCGGATTGTGGAAGTTGTTCGAGACCAGCCCGATCATTTTGGTGCGCCGCGTCGTCAGGCTGCGCGCGAGGAAATTAGGCGTATAGCCCAGTTCGGACGCCGCCGTCTCCACCCGCCGCCGCATCGACGGCGACACCGACGCCCCGTCGGTAAACGTGCGCGACACCGCCGAACGCGAGACACCGGCGCGGGCGGCGACATCCTTGAGGGTGGCAACCATGTCTGCCCCGTTCCGGCGATTATGCCTCGCAGATTAGGGCAGGGGACCAAGGGGTTGCAAGGAATTTTGCAACCGATTGCAAACGGCCGGACCTCCGCTTCACTCGGCGGGGATCTCGGCGGGGATCATGAACGTCTCGTTCGCCCAGAGCGATTCCCACATTGCGACGTCCTCGGGCGGGATCCGCAGGATCACCGCGTCGATCATGTATTCCATCCCCGGTTCGACCGGCAGCATCACGATCCCCTCGTCGTCGGTGCGGTGATAGGTGACGAACACCTCCGGATCGCCCGGCCGGCGGGCAAAGAGTTCGACCTGCTCGTTCGCGCGGACCTCGTCGCCATACCACAGTTGCGCGGGCATCCCGCCCGAAACATCGTCGGTATAGGGATTGGCGAGCAGGACGAATTCGGTCTCATATCCGATCCGTATGTCCGACCCTTCGCTGTTGCCGACGCCGAAAAGCGTCTTGGAGAACCGCGTGTAGCTCTCGGTCACGCGGTCGCGCGTCAGGCCACGCGCCTCGTGGGTAAAGGCCAGCGCCTCGAGATCCTTGTGATAGGCGAACGTCTCGAAGACCTCATAGCTGTCGTAGGTCAGCGACGAGGGCGTCGACTGATAGCCGATCACGACGAGGCCCTCGGCGGGTGCAGGCGCCTGAAGCGCGGGCGTGGTGCCCGGCCGGGCGATGATCGGGCCGGTCATGCCGTTCACCCAGGCAGAGAAGTCCACGATCCGATTGGGAAAATAGCCGATGTTGGCACCGTCGAAGTTCGAGCCATTGACAAGCCGGGCGACCAGATTACCGTCCGCCGCGACCTGATAGGCCAGCGGTTCGAGCCAGAACTCGTGTGCGGCGACGGGCGATGCGATCAGCGCGGCCACGAGGCCGGTCGCTGCAATGGATAGATCGGGGCGGGGCATGACGGTTTCCTTTTTGGCTGGCGTGAAGGTGCGCCTTGGTGTCGTGCTGTCAAGCGCGCTGTTGGTCTGGTTCACATTCGCGACAGTTGCCGCGGCACACGAGGTGTTTCCCTCGATCGGCGACATGGAGCAGTCGGGCGACACGCTGACCTTCTCGATCGTCGCCAACGCCGAGAGTTTCGTGGCGGGTATCGACCTGACCGAAGTCACCAATACCAACGACGCCGCCGAGGCCGAGACCTACACGGGCCTGCGTGCGCTGCCGCCCGAAACCTTCGAGGCGCGCTTCGAGGCGTTCTGGCCGCAGATGGCCGAGCGGATCACGATCCGGGCGGGCGAGACCGGCCTCGCGCCGCGTTTCGTCTCGGTCTCGGTCACGCCCGAGGGCAATCTGGAATTGCCGCGCAGCACCACATTCGTCTTCACCGTGGAATTGCCCGACGGCGCCGAGACGGTGACGTTCGGCTGGGACCGGGCGTTCGGCGCCCTCGTGCTGCGCCAGCAGGGGGTCGAGGCACCGTTCGACGGCTATATCGAGGCGGGCGGGACGACCGATCCGATCACGCTGGCGGGCGGCGATCAGGCCACCGGCTGGGAGACGTTCTTTGGCTATGTGCCGGTCGGTTTCGACCATATCGTGCCGAAGGGCCTCGATCATATCCTGTTCGTGCTGGGGCTTTTCTTTCTGTCCACCCGGTTCGGTCCGCTGCTGACGCAGGTCACATTGTTCACGCTGGCGCATACCATCACGCTGGCGCTTGCCGCGCTCGGTTATGTCTCGATCCCGGGCGCCATCGTCGAGCCGCTGATCGCGGCCTCCATCGTTTTCGTCGCGGTCGAGAATGTCGTCGCCCGGGGCGTAAGTCGCTGGCGATCGTTCGTCGTCTTCGGTTTCGGCCTGCTGCACGGCCTCGGCTTTGCCTCGGTGCTCGCCGAGTTCGGCCTGCCGGACTATGCCTTCGTCCCCGCGCTGATCGGGTTCAATCTCGGGGTCGAATTCGGTCAGCTCTTTATCATCCTGATGGCGTTCCTGCTGGTGATCGCGGCGATCCGCATCGACCGCGGCAATCCCGAAAGCCGGATCACGACGGCGTTCTACGTGGTCCTGACGCTGGGCTTTGCCGGCCTCGCCGCGGCGGTCTGGACAGCGCCGGGCCAATTCGGCCGTTTCGCGATGCTCAGCGGAGAGGTGCCGCTGTGGCTGTTCCTCGGCCCGGCGACGGCGCTGTCGCTCTTGTGTCTGATGTCGGTCCGGATGAGCGACCGGGTCGACGCCTACCGCCGCATCGTGTCGATCCCCGCGTCGCTCGCGATTGCGGTGGTGGGCGTCTGGTGGTTCGTCGAGCGGGTCTTCCTGTGACGGAACCGTGTGGCCGCAAGCTGCTGTCTCGTGCCAATCGCCCGCTTGCATTGCGGCATCCGCCCGTCTAAGGGGTCCGGACCAAATCCCGCAGGCGGGGTGGGGCAGGTCGGGGAGAAATCCCGTTCTGTCCACCCGGTTGGGCCCTCCGGCCTGATACCCCCGCCGAGGCAAAACCGGAAAAAAGGACGTCCCCATGGCTCTTCCCGAGTTCTCCATGCGCCAGTTGCTCGAGGCTGGCGTGCACTTCGGCCACCAGACCGCCCGCTGGAACCCGCGCATGTCGCCCTATATCTACGGCGCGCGCAACGGCATCCACATCCTCGACCTGACCCAGACCGTGCCGATGCTCGACCAGGCGTTGCAGGTCGTGCGCGACACCGTGGCCAAGGGCGGCCGCGTCCTCTTCGTCGGCACCAAGCGTCAGGCGCAAAAGGCGATCGCCGATGCGGCTGAGAAATCCGCGCAATTCTATATGAACCACCGCTGGCTCGGCGGCACGCTCACCAACTGGCAGACCGTGTCCAAGTCCATCGCCCGCCTCAAGGCCATCGACGAGGCGTTCGAGCGCGGGTTCGAGGGTCTCACCAAGAAGGAGCGCCTCGGCATGGAGCGTGAGCAGGGCAAACTGCAAGCGTCCCTCGGCGGTATCCGCGAGATGGGCGGCGTGCCGGACCTGCTGTTCGTGGTCGACGTGAACAAGGAGGATCTCGCGATCCTCGAGGCCAACAAGCTGGGTATCCCGGTCGTGGCCATCGTCGACACCAACTGCTCGCCCAAGGGCATCGACTACGTCATCCCCGGCAACGACGACGCGGCCCGCGCGATCGCCCTCTATTGCGATCTGGCGGCCCGTGCGGCGCTCGACGGCATGTCCGCCCAACTCGGCGCCGCCGGCGTCGACATGGGCGCGATGGAGGAACTCGCCGAAGGCGTCGTTTCCGGCCAGGGCGCGGCCTCCGACATGCCGATCGGCGGCATTTCCGACACCGCGGCGACCAGCGCGCAGGTGCCCGAGGGTGCCCCTCTCGA
Source organism: uncultured Alphaproteobacteria bacterium (assembly GCA_963789535.1). Classification (GTDB taxonomy): domain Bacteria; phylum Pseudomonadota; class Alphaproteobacteria; order Rhodobacterales; family Rhodobacteraceae; genus CAVXHQ01. Next base: position 228,106 of record CAWBKU010000003.1, read on the forward strand.
CATCGAGAACAGCGAGCCCGGCGAAAAGGTCTGAACCCAGCCTCCGGGCCGCCGCCAGCGCGGTGGCCCGCCTTTCAGCCCGCCGGTCCGAACCGGCCGGGCGGAACCAATCCGAATGAGGGAGATACGCATGTCGATCACAGCAGCGATGGTCAAAGACCTGCGCGAAACCACCGGCGCGGGCATGATGGATGCCAAGAAGGCGCTGATCGAGACCGAGGGCGACATGGAGGCGGCCATCGACTGGCTGCGGACCAAGGGCCTCGCCAAGGCCGCCAAGAAGTCCGGGCGCACCGCCGCCGAGGGCCTCGTCGTGGTCGCCACCCGTGACGGCAAGGGTGTCGCCGTCGAGGTGAACTCCGAGACCGATTTCGTCGGCAAGAACGCCGAGTTCCAGGCGATGGTCGCCACCATCGCCGGTGTCGCCCTCGAGGTGAACACCGTCGAGGAGCTGAAGGCGGCGGATGCGGGCGGCAAGACCGTCGAGGCGCTGGTGGGCGAGGCCATCGCCAAGATCGGCGAGAACATGACCATCCGCCGGATGGCCGTGATCTCCGGCACCTCGGTCGCCTCCTACGTCCACAATTCCGCAGCCCCCGACATGGGCAAGATCGGCGTCCTCGTGGCCCTGAACGGCGCCGACACCGGCATCGGCAAGCAGATCGCCATGCACATCGCCGCCGCCAACCCGGCGTCCCTCTCCGAGGCCGACCTCGATCCGGCGGTCGTCGAAAAGGAAAAGCAGGTCCAGATGGACATCGCCCGCGAGAGCGGCAAGCCCGAGGCCGTGATCGAAAAGATGATCGTCGGCCGGATGCAGAAATACATGGCCGAGGTGACGCTGGTGAACCAGCAGTTCGTGGTGAACCCCGACATCACCGTCGGCGCCGCCGCCAAGGAGGCCGGGGTGGAGATCCTCGGGTTCGTCCGCCTCGAGGTCGGCGAAGGCATCGAAAAGGTTGCCGAGGATTTCGCGGCCGAGGTAGCGAAGGTCGCCAAGGGTTAGGAACGACCTGCAAGACCCTCGAAGAACTGGATAAATGCGCCGCCACTCCTGCATGAGAGGCGGCGCTTTTGCTTTTGATGAGGAACAAGCTGACGGACCGCGGCGTCGGTCCGTGGGGCAGGGTGGGCGATGCCGCGTCGGGAAGCCGCCGCATCGCCCGGTCGGGGGGCAGCGCATCCCTTGGGGACTGGAGGCGCGCCCTTTGCCCTGTCGGCGCGGATGAAATCTTGCATCCGTCGCCAACCTCTTCCGGCGTCAATGCCGGGTTTGATGCGGACCGGAGAGCCCTGCAATCACAGGGGGTCCGGTCCGCCGTTCCAAGGCCTTAGGCCACCACTCACGGAACAGGGTCATCATGCGAAATGACGCGGCGTCACGACAGTCAGGAGATCCATACCCACTCTCCGACATCGTTTCCCGGCCCAAAGGGTCGGGGTGTCGAAGGTGTCGCTCTCAGGCGTCGATGACGAACATCTGGTTCTGGAACGACGCCTTGAGCACCGCCTGCGCGGTCGTATCCACGTCGAGCGCCTCGCGCGCCAGACGCAGATGCTTTTCCACCGTCGCCGCCGTCAACCCGAGGATATCGGCGGTGTCCTGCGTCGTCTTGCCATCGCCGACACATTCGAGGACTTCGCGCTGCCGCTTGGTCAGCGCGCGCTTGCCGACATAGGGCAGGGTAAGGGCGCGCAGATGCGCCATATTGTTCATCAGGAGGATCTCGTCGCCGCGCCTTTCCCAGAGGTCGTCGACGTCGTCCTGCGTCATCCCCGCCGCCGCGGTCAGCGCAGTTGCCCCCTTGGCCCGCATCGACATCGACCGGAAGCTGATCGTATATCCCGCCGTGACGCCCATCTGCCGGTTGAACTCGACCATCCGCATCTCGGCCGGCGTCAGGGCACCGGCACGCGCCTGTTCGGCCATCCAGGACCAGCTCATCGCGCCATCGTTCTCGAGCGCCCATTTCATCATCGGCGCGTGGAAATAATGGCCTTCGTCGACGAAGTGGCGGATGTATTCCGGGCTCTGGTTGGTAAGCATCATCCAGTCCTGCGGATCGCCCAGCGAACTCGACGTGCGATAGCGCGTGAAACCATAGATCACGCGGTCGAACCCGAAATGCGCCATCCTGGCGCTGTGCAGCGCCCAGAGGTCTTCGCCGGTCGGCGCCTGCGCCACGGCATTCAGATAGTCGATCAAGGATTTCATCGAACACTCCCGAATGTGCAGCCGCGCCTGCGCCGCGTCCGTCCCCGGGTGTCCCGACCCGGTGCCAGACGCAGATGCGCCACGCTTGGGGCTTGCGCGCGCAGACTAGCACCCGGTCGGCTGCAAAGAAAGTGCTGCGGCGGGCTGACCGGAGGCCAGATGCCACGGGATCGCGGTAATGCTGCTGACCCGAATCGCATTTCGTGGTATCCGATATCGGCGCCGTTCTGCTCCGGAGGGGCACGTTCGGTCGGAAAACGTTGCCTGCCGGGCCGGACCCCTCGTCGGCGTGAAGGGAGCATTCCATGCTGCGATCCATCCTGACGATCTGCCTGTTTGTCGCCGGACCTGCGCTGGCCCAATCCGCCGCACAGGAGGCCCGTTTCGCCGCGGCGATCGAGGCGGTGGAGGCGCGGACACTTGCGTTCTACCGCACGGTCGATCCCCGTTTCGAGGCGCTCCTCGTGTCGCCAGCGCAGGACCCCGTCTACCGGGAGAACCAGCGCTGCGTCCTGGCCCAGATCGGTGCCGAGGGCGGGGCAGACATGCTGGAGGACTATGTCTTGGCGATGGAGACCATGGGCGCCACCGAGATCACTTCACTGATCGATCTGGGCAACGCGCTGCCAGAGGTCATGACGGCCGACCTGATCTTCGCCGCCGCCGCCGACTGTGGCGCCATGTCCTGGTCCACCGAACAGATGGCGACGCCGGCGTTCATGGAGATCATGTCCGAACCGGCCGTCACTCAGCGCCTGATGGGCCAGTAGCGAGGTCGGCACCGCCGAACAACGTGCCAGCAGCCCAAGGTGCTCTCAGTTCCAGTGCCAATGTAAATATTAACATAATACTGATTATGCGATTTATGCCTGCCAGCGGGCTACCGCAAGAGTTCCCGCGTCAACGGCCCGTCCCGTCGTGTCAATGACTCGACGATGTCGAAGTGATTCCGACCCGTCTCGTAGTGTGACGTGACCTGCGCCCCTCTTCGCGTCCATGCTTCGGCGATGGCCCGGTTCTGACGCAGGAACTCCGGCCGCTCCAGCGTGCCGACCCAGAAAACGGCCGGCACCGTCGGATCCGGCGCGCAGAGAACCGGACTCTCGGACGCGGCCTCGTCCCGGGTCAGACGCAATTCGGCGTTCATCCGCGTGGACCGCAGCGGGCGCAGGTCATGCACGCCACTGACCGCCACCACACGGGCGATCCGGGCGCGGACATGGGGCGCGAGAACGTCGTCGCAGAGCATCCGTGCCACCAGATGCCCGCCCGCGGAATGCCCGACGAGGCGCAGCGGCCCGTCCCCGGCCTGCGCCACCCATGTCACGGCCCGCGCGATCGCCCGGGTGATCCCGGCGATCCGCGCCCCGGGGGCGAGCGGATAGCTCGGCACGAAGACGGTCCAACCTGCGTCGAGCGCACCCCGCGCCAGATGCGACCACCGCGATTTGTCGAACATCCGCCAGTAGCCGCCATGGACGAATATAACGTAACCAAATGAATGGCCTACAGGTCTAAACTCATCCAATTTTTCGCGTGGCCCGTCGCCATAGGCCAGATCGAGCGTCGCCCGGCCCGCCGCCACCTCCGCGTCGCGGAACGCCGCGGCCTCCGTCGCCCAGCGGTCGGCCATGGCGTCGGCATCGGCCACATAGCCCGAGTTGTCGAAGGCGTCGTCCCAGTCGATCATCCGGCCTCCCTCCGGTGCAGGCCCTTCTCCTATCCGGCCTTTTGAACCTCCCTGCAAGCGCGCCGGTGTCACCCTTGCGGCGCGCGCGGACCTGCGGCACATGGGGGTCATGAGAACGCCCGACATCCTGTGCATCGGTGCCGTCCTGTGGGACATCATCGGCCGCGCGCCGAGCCACATGCGCACCGGATCGGACGTGCCGGGACGCATCCTGCGGCTGCCCGGCGGCGTGGCGATGAACATCGCGATGACGCTGGCACGGTTCGGCCTGCGCCCCGCCGTCCTTGGCGCGGTGGGCCGTGACGGCCCCGGCGACGATCTGGTGCGCGCCGCCGAAACGCTGGGGATCGAGACGGCGCATCTCTATCGTTCCGACGACCTGCCGACCGACGTCTATATGGCGATCGAGGGCGCCAACGGCCTCATCGCGGCCATCGCCGACGCCCATTCGCTCGAGGCGGCGGGCGAGAAGATCCTGGCGCCCCTGTCGAACGGCGCGCTCGGCACGGATGTCGCCCTCTGGCATGGGCCGGTCGCGCTCGACGGGAACCTCACGACGGCGCTGCTTTCGACCATCGCCACCTCGCCCGCCTTTGCCGCCGCCGACCTGCGCGTGGCCCCGGCCAGTCCCGGCAAGGCCGAGCGCCTGCTGGCCCTGCTCGGCCATCCGACCGCGACCCTCTATGTGAACCGCGAGGAGGCGGGCCTGCTCTGCCAGACGACCTTCGGGGATGCCGCGACGGCGGCGCTTGCCCTTGTCGCGCGGGGCGCCTGTCGTGCCATCGTTACCGACGGCGGGCGCCAGGCCTCGCTCGCCACCGTGAACGGAGTGTCGACCCGGCAACCGCCCGAGGTTCTGGTCACGCGGGTGACGGGGGCGGGCGACACGTTCATGGCGGCGCACATCGCGTCCGAGGTGCAGGGCCACGGCCCCGACGCCGCGCTGGCGCGGGCGTTGCAGGCCGCAGCGGCCTATGTCTCGGGTAGCGATCCGGCATAAGGGAGAGATATGACACTGAATTTCCCCACCCTGCCCCTGGTTCTGGCCCCCGAGGTCGCGGCGGCGCGGCGCGACGGCACCGCCATCGTCGCCCTCGAGAGCACGATCATCACCCACGGCATGCCCTGGCCGCAGAACGTCGAGACGGCGCGGCGGGTCGAGGCCGAGGTGCGCGCCCACGGCGCCGTGCCCGCCACCATCGCGGTGATCGACGGCGTGCTCTGTATCGGCCTGAACGCGGCACAGCTCGAGGGGCTGGCGCAGGCGCAGAATGTCGCCAAACTCAGCCGCGCCGACATCGCCGCCTGCCTCGCGCGCGGTGGCACCGGTGCCACGACCGTGGCCGCGACGATGATTGCGGCACATCTGGCGGGGATCGCTGTCTTTGCCACCGGCGGCATCGGCGGCGTGCATCGCGGGGCCGAAAGCAGCTTTGACATATCGGCCGATCTGCACGAACTGGCGCAGACGCCCGTGACGGTGGTCGCGGCGGGGGCAAAGGCGATCCTGGATCTCGACAAGACCTACGAAGTGCTTGAAACCCTTGGCGTTCCGGTCATCGCCGTCGGTCAGGACAGCCTGCCCGCGTTCTGGTCGGCCACCTCGACGCTTCCCGCCCCCCTGCGCATGGACAGCGCCGCCGAGATCGCGGCGGCCCATCTCATGCGCGGGGCCATGCGACTGCCCGGCGGCCAACTGATCGCCAACCCGATCCCGTTGGCCGACGAAATCCCGGCCGCGACGCTCGCGCCGCTGATCGAACGGGCCCTGCAAGAGGCCGTCACCGAAGGGATCACCGCCAAGGCCGTCACGCCGTTTCTGCTCGACCGGATCTTCCATCTGACGGCGGGCGCCAGCCTGACGGCCAACATCGCGCTCGTGCTCAACAATGCACGCCTCGCGGCCGCAATCGCCCGCGAACTGGCGGCCCGCTGAATCCGCCCGGCAATCGGCTGAAATCCAGGCGGGGGATCATTGTATGCCCTGCCCCGGCGGACTAGATATCACGGGCCGTTGGAAGGACACTCCCCTTGGATCCGCACGACTACCCCAGGCCGCTGCCGCGCCGCAGCATCGTCGGTGTGCTGCGCAACAACTTTCTCGCGGGCCTCGTGGTCATCGCGCCGATCGCGTTCACGCTCTGGCTGATCTGGACGCTGATCGGCTGGATCGACGGCTGGGTGCTGCCGTTCGTGCCCGCACGGCTCGATCCCGAACAATATATCGGCGTCAACCTGCGCGGCATCGGCGTCCTGTTCTTCCTGATCTTCACGCTGCTTGTCGGCTGGGTCGCCAAGGGCCTCGTCGGTCGGTCGCTGCTGCGCTTCGGCGAGAGCCTCGTGGGCCGGATGCCGGTGGTCCGCTCGGTCTACAACGCGGTCAAGCAGATCGCCGAGACGGTCTTTGCCCAGACCGAAACCTCGTTCGATACCGCCTGCCTCGTGGAATATCCGCGCAAGGGGATCTGGGCCATTGCCTTCATCTCGACCCGCGCCAAGGGCGAGATCGCGGACAAGCTCGGGATCGACGACGAGGTGGCGACGGTGTTCCTGCCGACGACGCCGAACCCCACGTCGGGGTTCCTGCTGTTCCTGCCGCGCCGCGACGTCATCGAACTCGACATGTCGGTCGAGGATGCGGCCAAGCTGGTGATCTCTGCCGGACTCGTCTATCCCGCCGAACGCATCCGCGAGGCAAAAGACGTTACCCTCGAAGGGGTTGATGCCTGATCCTCATGCGAACATCGCGGCAAGATCGACGGTAGAGGACCGGCCCAGATCGGCCTTGTGGGTGCCGAGGAACCTGTCCATCGCGGTCTCTCCCGCCGCCTTCAGCCGCCCCATGATCAAAGGCACCGCCATGGTCTTGGTCGCGACGTTCAGGCTGTTCATCAGGTCGTCGTCCGAGACCATGTGAACCAGCACCTTCTTCATCTGCCCTTCGGCCACCGTGCCGCCGACGATCAGACGCCGGACGAAGTCGATGGCGCGCAATTCGCGCAGCAGCGACGAGTTGAAGCTGATCTCGTTGATCCGGTTCTGGATGGCGGCGGTGTCGGTCGGCAGGGTGTCGCGGGTCAGCGGATTGATGTTCACGATGAGGATGTCGTCGGGCAGATGCGCGCCGAACAGCGGAAAGAGCGCCGGGTTGCCCGTATAGCCGCCGTCCCAATAGGCCTCCGCGCGTCCCGTCACCGGATCCTCGATCTCGACGGCCTGGAACAGCGTCGGCAGGCAGGCCGAGGCGAGGATCGCCGCCGGTTGCACATCGGCGCCGGAAAAGACCCGGATCTTGCCCGAGCGGACGTTGGTGGCGCAGAGGTAGAGTTCGGGGCCCTGGCGGGAACAGATCAGCTCGAAGTCGAGGTTCTCCACGATCCGTTCGAGCGGATTGCGCAGCATCGGGCCATAGACATAGGGCGAGAGTGCCCGCGTCATCGCGTCGAACATCAGGTAGCCGGGCGAGAATTCGAGGGCCTGCGCCAGCGCCGGTATGAACGCATCCCCCGCCGTCAACCAGGTAGCGATGCGCGCGTCGGTGACGCCGCCGACCTGCCCCCAGATATCCGACAGCGAGGCCCGCGCGCCCTCACGCCCGCCGGCGCACAACCCGGCCTTGAGCGCCGCGGCGTTCAGCGCGCCTGCCGAGGTGCCGGAGATCGCCGCGATCTCGATGTCGTCCTCTTGCAGGAGACGGTCGAGCGCCCCCCAGGTGAACGCTCCGTGCGCGCCGCCACCCTGGAGCGCGAGGTTGATGCGGATCAAGAGGAGGCGCCCCTCATGATGCCGTCCATCCGCCGTCGACCGAAATCGTCGTGCCGGTGATCTGGTCCGCCGCGGCCTGACACAGGAAAAGAGCCGTTCCCGCGATCTGGTCGATCGTGGCGAACTGCTTGGACGGCTGGCGGTCGAGGATCAGGTCGGTCTCGACCGTCTCGCGGTCGAGGCCCTTGCTCTCCATCAGGTCTTTCACCTGTTTTTCGACGAGCGGCGTCATCACATAGCCCGGACAGATCGCGTTGCAGGTGATCGGATCACGCGCCGTCTCCATCGCCACCACCTTGGACAGCCCGACGATACCGTGCTTTGCCGCGACATAGGCCGACTTGTCCGCATGCGCCCGCAAGCCGTGTGCGCTCGCGATATTGATGATCCGGCCCCAGCCTGCGGCGCGCATCATCGGCACGGCGACGGCGCTTGTGTGAAAGGCGCTCGACAGGCAAATCGCGATGATCGCGTCCCATTTGGCGGTCGGAAACGCCTCGATCGGGGCCACGTGCTGGATACCTGCGTTGTTCACCAGGATATCGCAGCGCCCGGCCTTTTCGATCAGCGCGCGCGACTGGTCGGCCTTTGAAAGGTCGGCCTGGATATAGCGCGCCGACACGCCGTGCTCGGCCGCCAGTTTCTCGGCGAGGGCATGATCCTCGGCGGCGTCGGTGAACGAGTTCAGGACGATGTCCGCCCCGGCGCCGGCCAACATATGCGCAATGCCGAGGCCGATGCCCGAGTTCGATCCGGTGATGATCGCGGTCTTGCCGGAGAGGCTCATGATGAATGTCCTTTGGGAATCCGGGGTCGGTTGCGGTGCCCCTCAAACTGAAGATAGGCGCGCCACCTGCAAAGTGAAGCGGAAGTGGGCCGAATCACTGGAACTTTACGGATCGCGCCCCGGTGATTCCCTTGCACCCGACGACCACGCTATGGGTGGCGCATCCGCGTCGAAGCCCAAGTTATTAAGGAAATCTGACCCCCAGAAAGAAAAAAACGCCCGCACAAGGCGGGCGTCAAGTTATTGAGGCAGGTTTCATACAGGCAAGAAACCTATCGAGCAGTGCCCTTGTTATAGGCAATTTCACGCCGCCCGCCAAGTCCTAAAAAATTTGCGCCCCCCGCGCCCCGGGGGTAGGCTGGCGCCAAGAATAAGGGGAGAGCGGCGACTGTGTCCAATATGAGAATAGTGAATTTCGCACATGCCGGGGCGCTCGCGCTCGGTATGGTTGCGTCGGGCGTCCTGGCCCAGCCGATGCACGGCATCGCGATGTACGGCGAACCGGCCCTTGGCCCCGATTTCACGGCGATGCCCTACGTGAACCCCGACGCCCCGACCGGCGGGCGCATCGTCACCGCCGAGGTCGGCACCTTCGACAGCCTGAACCCGTTCATCACCAAGGGCTCGCCGCCGTGGCAGTTGCGGTTCCTGATCGGCGAGCCGCTGATGGGCCGCTCGCTCGACGAGCCGTTCTCGCTCTACGGGATCCTCGCCGAGACCATCGAGACGGCTCCCGACCGCTCCTGGGTCGAGTTCACGCTGCGCCCCGAGGCGGAATTCTCGGACGGAAGCCCCGTCACCATCGAGGACGTGATGTGGTCCTACGAGACGCTCGGCACCCAAGGCAACGGCCGCTACGCCGGGTTCTGGGCCGCCGTCGAGAGCATGGAGCAGACCGGCGAACGCTCGGTCCGGTTTACCTTCAACCGGGAGGACCGCGAACTGGCCCTCATCGCAGGGCTGCGCCCGATCCTGCAAAAGGCGCAGTGGGAGGGTCTCGATTTTGCCGAGAGCGGCCTCGACGTGGCGCCGATCACCTCGTCGCCCTATGTGATCGGCGATTTCGTGGCGGGCCGCTTCATCAGCCTGACGCGCAACCCCGACTACTGGGGTTATGACGTGGTCCCCTTCATGAACGGCACCGCCAACCTCGACGAGATCCGGATCGAGTTCTTCGGTGACGAGACCGCCGCCTTCGAGGCGTTCAAGACCGGCGAAGTGACCTCGAACCGCGAGTTCAACGTCGCCCGCTGGGAGAGTCAGTACGATTTTCCGCTGGTGCAATCGGGTGACGTGGTGTTGTCGGTGCTGCCCCACGCGCGGCCCTCGGGGATGACGGGTTTCGTGATGAACACCCGCAATCCGCTGTTCGAGGACTGGCGCGTCCGGCAGGCGATGATCGAGGTCTTCAACTTCGAGTTCATCAACGAGGCGATGACCGGCTCGGCGCAGCCGCGCATCACCTCCTATTTCTCGAACTCGCCGCTCGGCATGTCCACCGGCCCCGCGACGGGCCGCGAGCTGGAGTTCCTGATGCAGTTTCAGGATGCGCTCCTGCCCGGCGCCATCGACGGCTACGCGATGCCGGTCGGCGACGGCACCGAGCGCAACCGGGGGGCCACGACCCGCGCGCTGGCCCTCCTCGAGGAGGCCGGCTGGACGGTGGCCGACGACGGGGTGCTGCGCAATGTGGACGGTGCGCCGTTCACGTTCCGGATCCTGCTGCCTGCGGGCAGTTCCGAGAACCAGTCGATCATCGACATGTATACCCGCTCGCTCGAACGGATCGGCGTGACCGCGACGATCGACACCGTCGACGACGCGCAATACACCGAGCGGACCAACGACTTCGACTTCGAGATGACCTATTACCGCGTCGGTCTCTCGCTCTCGCCCGGCAACGAGCAATACCTCTATTTCGGGTCCGAGCAGGCCGACACGCCCGGCGGGCGCAACCTGATGGGGGTGCAGAATGCGGCCATCGACGGCCTCATCAACATCCTGCTTACCTCGGACAGCCAGGACGACTTCCTCGCCGCGACGCGCGCCTACGACCGGGTGCTGACGTCCGGGCGCTATGTGATCCCGATCTATCAGTGGAACATCAGCCGCATCGCCCATTCGGCGAACCTGCATTACCCCGAGACGATCCCGATCTTCGGCGACTGGAACGGCTGGCAGCCCGATGTCTGGTGGTATGAAGAGGACTGACGCCTGCCTGCACACCCTTACCTGCGGCCCCGCCCTTCGACGGCGGGGCCGTTTTTCCCTTCGTTTCCCGACAGGAACTCCCGTGACCCGACGCCTCCTCCTCGTCCTCGCCGCCCTGCCCGCCCTATCGGCCCTGTCGGCCTGCACCCCCGTGCGCGCCGCCGGCAACGTCGCCATCGGCACGGGCCAGATTGCGCTCGCCGGTGCCGACCTGCTGATCTGATCGAGGTTCGGAACCAGTTTTTGCGCTCCGGGTTCATCTAGGGAATCCCATCAAAGACAGGAGTTTCCGATGTTCTGGTCCGATATGCCCGCCAACTGGCCGTCCCATGTGCCATCGCTGCTTACGCGCTTTCCGAAGCTGGACGAGGACGACGTCCTCGCGACGGACGGCGACCGAGAGCAGTTGGCGGCGCATCTGGCCGATACGTTCGCGTATTCCCGTGCCGACGCCCGCGCCTCGCTCGACACCTGGATCGAGGGACTCGAACCCGTCGATGCGGTGATGGACGAAGGCCGCGACAATGCCCGCATCAGTGCCTCGGGTCGCGACCTGAGCCCCGGCGAAGACCCCTCCGACGACGATGCCAAGTTCGGCGACGACGACACATCCGGACCGCCCATCGGCCGAACCTGAACCGGCCTCCAGTGGCCGACGGCGCGCATCGGTCGAGGCGCCTGTTCGCCTGCGCACTGGACACTGGCCCCCTGCGGCGCGACAAGCGCCCGCAATGCGGCATCGCCGCCGCCGCAGGAGGCCTCATGGTCAAGCTCGACATCCTTTCCGATCCGATCTGCCCGTGGTGCTACATCGGCAAGACCAGCCTCGATCGCGCGCTGAGCGCACATGCCGATCATCCGTTCGTCATCGAATGGCATCCCTTCCAGCTCAACCCCGACATGCCACGCGAGGGGATGGACCGGCGGGCCTATCTGGAGGGCAAGTTCGGCGGCAAGGAGGGCGCCGTGCGCGCCTATGCTCCGGTCGTCGAGCAGGCACAGGCTGTCGGCCTGAGGATCGACTTCGAAGGGATGCAGCGCACGCCCAACACCATCGACGCGCATCGGCTTATCCACTGGGCGGGCCTCGAGGGGCGGCAAGAGCGTGTGGTGCAGCGCCTGTTCGAGGCCTATTTCCGCGATGCCCGCGATATCGGCGACGCCGAGGTGCTGGCCGATGTCGCCGACGATGCCGGCATGGACGCCGCCGTGGTGCGCCGCCTTCTGGCCGGTGACGCGGACGCCGCGGATATCGCGGCGCGCGACGCCCACAGCCGCAAGATGGGCGTGACGGCGGTGCCGACGTTCATCGTCGCCGGCCGACACGCCGTCCCCGGTGCCCAGACGGCCGAGGTCTGGGAACGGATCCTCACCGACATCACCGCGCAACTGGCCGACACGGACGCCACGTGACGCCGACCAGACCCCTCGGGGCGACGGAATTCATCGTCCTGATGGCGATGACCTCGGCGACGGTGGCGTTCTCGATCGACGCGATGCTGCCGGCCCTGCCCCGGATCGCCGACGAACTTACGCCCGATGCGGTCAACCGCGCGCAACTCATCATCACCAGCTTCGTGCTCGGCATCGGCCTCGGCACGTTCTTCACCGGGCCGCTTTCGGACCGTTTCGGACGTCGGCCGGTGATGATCGGCGGGGCGCTGCTCTATATCGTCGCCGCCGTCGGCGCCTGGGCGGCGCAGACGCTCGAATGGATGCTGGCGGCGCGCCTCCTGATGGGCCTCGGCGCGTCGGGGCCCCGCGTCGTGGCGCTGGCGATGATCCGCGACCGCTATGCGGGCACCGAAATGGCGCGGATCATGTCGTTCGTGATGGTCGTCTTCACCACCGTGCCCGCCCTCGCGCCCACCATCGGCGCCCTCGTCATCGGCCCCTTCGGCTGGCGCGCGGTCTTCGTGCTCTTCGTCCTGTTCGTGGGCACCGTGACCCTCTGGCTCTACCTGCGTCAGCCCGAAACCCTGCCACCCGCGCGGCGTCGCCCGCTCAACCTCGGCGCGCAGATCGCGGGGGCGCGCGAAATGTTCGCCAATCAGACCGCGCGCCTGTCGATCATCATCCAGACACTGTCCTTCGGCCTCCTGTTCGGCGTGCTGTCGTCGACGCAACAGATCTTCGACGAAACATATGGATACGGCGCGACCTTCCACTTCTGGTTCGGCGGCATCGCGGTGTTCGCGGCTTCGGCAAGCCTGGTGAACGCCCGCTTCGTCGGGCGGATCGGGATGCGCGGAATGATCCGTTTCGCGTTCCTGATCCAGATCGCCCTCTCGGCATCCATGGCCGCCGCCGTGATCCTGCCACTGCCGATCGGCGTCGAATTCGCGGTCTATGTCGTCTGGACCACCGCTGCCTTCTTTCAGGCGGGCCTGTCGATCGGCAACCTGAACGCGCTCGGCATGGAACAGATGGGCCATATCGCGGGCATGGCGGCCTCGATCATGACCGCGTTCAGCACCGTCGGCGCGGTCCTGATCGCGGTGCCGGTGGGCCTCGCCTATGACGGCACGCCCCTGCCCGTCGCGGTGGCGGCACTGGTCTGCGCCTGCACCGCCCTCTGGCTCACGCTGCGGTTGCGCCGTCCCGGGGATCTCGCGGGCGACATGAAGGTCGCTTCCTAAGATACTGCTTTCACGGCCATCTTCTTTTCCTCCGCCACATGCCCCGCCAGGTCGCGGGCGATGGCAAAGGCGCCCCTGATCTTCTCCTTGTCCGAGGACCAGTCGCGCCGCACGATGATCTTGTTGTCGCGCACCTTCGCGAGGCCGTTCTGCGCGCCGATGAACTCGACGAGGCCGCGCGGCGAGGCGAACTTGTCGTTGTGGAACTGGATCGTCGCCCCCTTCGGCCCGCCGTCCAGACGCGCGATGCCTGCCCGAAGGCACATCGCCTTGATCCGCACGATGGTCAGAAGGCTGTTCACCTCCTTTGGCAGCGGACCGAAGCGGTCGATCATCTCGGCCGCGAACCCCTCCAGCTCCACCTTGGTCGACAGGTTCGACAGCCGCCGGTAGAGGCCGAGGCGCACGTCGAGGTCCGGCACATAGGCCTCCGGGATCAGCACCGGCACCCCGAGGTTGATCTGCGGCGCCCAGTGGCCGTCGTCGACGATGCCCTCGGCGGCACCCGACCGGATCCGCGCGATCTCGTCCTCCAGCATCTGCTGGTAGAGCTCATACCCCACCTCGCGGATCTGCCCCGACTGCTCCTCGCCCAGGAGGTTCCCCGCGCCGCGGATATCCAGATCCTGACTGGCCAGCGCGAACCCGGCCCCCAGCGTGTCGAGAGAGCCGATCACCCGCAGCCGCTTTTCCGCCTGAGGCGTTAGTTTCAGGCGCGGTTTGGTGGTCAGATAGGCATAGGCGCGGGTCTTGGACCGCCCGACCCGGCCCCGGATCTGATAGAGCTGCGCCAGCCCGAACATATCCGCGCGGTGCACGATCATCGTGTTCGCCGTCGGAATATCGAGACCCGATTCGACGATCGTCGTCGCCAGCAGCACGTCGAACTTGCCGTCGTAGAAGGCGTTCATCCGGTCGTCGAGCTCGCCCGCCGCCATCTGGCCGTTCGCGACGACCACAGACACCTCCGGCACCTCGCGGCGCAGCCAGTCCTCGATCTCGGGCAGGTCGGAGATGCGGGGCACGACGAAGAACGACTGCCCGCCGCGATAATGCTCGCGCAGCAGCGCCTCTCGGATGGTGACGGTATCGAACTCGGAGACATAGGTGCGGATCGACAGGCGGTCGACGGGCGGCGTGGCGATGATCGACAGTTCGCGCACGCCGGAGAGGGAAAGCTGCAATGTCCGGGGGATAGGCGTCGCTGTTAACGTGAGGACATGAACGTCCGAGCGCATCTGCTTCAGGCGCTCCTTGTGCTGGACGCCGAAGTGCTGCTCCTCGTCGATCACCAGCAGGCCGAGGTTCCTGAACCGGATCGACTTTGCCAGCAGCGCGTGGGTGCCGATCACGATATCGACGGTGCCGCGCGCGATCCCGTCGCGCGTCTCGGCGGCATCCTTGGCCGATACGAACCGCGACAGCGTGCGCACGACGATCGGAAATCCCCGGAACCGTTCGGCGAACCCCTTGAAATGCTGCCGCGCGAGCAACGTCGTCGGCGCCACCACGGCGACCTGCACCCCCGACATCGCCGCGACGAAGGCGGCGCGGATCGCCACCTCGGTCTTGCCAAAGCCAACGTCGCCGCAGATCAGCCTGTCCATCGGATTGCCCGAGTCCATGTCGTTCAGCACGTCGGCGATGGCGTGGCTCTGATCCTCGGTCTCGGCATAGGGGAACCGCGCGAGAAACTGGTCCCACATGCCGTCGGGCGGCGTCAGCACCGGGGCGGTGCGCAGCGCGCGCTCGGCGGCGACCCGGATCAGCCGCTCGGCCATCATCCGGATTCGCTCTTTCAGCCGCGCCTTCTTGGCCTGCCATGCCCCGCCGCCCAGTTTGTCGAGCAACCCCTCTTCATGCCCGAACCGCGACAGCAGTTCGATGTTCTCGACCGGCAGATACAGCTTGGCGTTCTCGGCATATTGCAGCGCCAGACACTCGTGCGCCGCGCCCGCCGCCGTGATGACCTCGAGGCCGAGGAACCGGCCCACCCCGTGATCGACGTGCACGACGAGGTCGCCGGGCGCGAGGCTCTGGCTCTCGGTCAGGAAATTCTCCGCCTTGCGGCGTTTGCGCGTCTGCCGGATCAGGCGGTCGCCCAGCACGTCCTGTTCCGAGATCACCGTCAAATCCGGCGTCTCGAACCCCTGCTCCAGCGGCCAGACGGCGAGATGTACGCCGTGCCTGTCGATACGCGAAAAATCCGTGACCGGGATGGCCTCGGCCACGCCCTCGTCCTCGATCAGGCCCGACAGACGCTCGCGCGCGCCCTCCGACCAGCTTGCGATCAGGACCGGGCCGTCCGCCATCTTCGCCTGAACATGGTCCGCCAGGGTCTTGAAGAGGCTGATCTTCTCTTGCTGACGCTCGGGTGCAAAACTGCGTCCGATGCGCCCTCCCGCGTCGATGACCCCGGGCCCCGTGGGCTGTTTGAGGGCCGCGAACTGCATCACCCGCCGCGCCGCCACTGCGGCATCCCATTGCGCCTCGTCGAGATAGAGGAGCGCGGGTGGCGCCGGTTTGTAGACCGTGTCCATCCGGTTCTTCTGCGTCATGGCGTGGCGCCGCGTCTCGTATTGATCGACCACCGAGGTCCAGCGCGCCGCCCGGCCCGGCCCATTCTGGTCGTCGAGCGTCACCGTCGCCCCCGGCAGATAATCGAACAGCGTCTCGAGGCGCTCGTGGAACAGGCCCAGCCAATGTTCCATCCCCGCATGCTTGCGCCCGGCACTCACCGCCTCGTAAAGCGGATCGTCGGTGCCCGCCGCGCCGAACTCGATGCGGTAGTTCTGCCGGAACCGCGTCACGCTCGCCTCGTCGAGGATCACCTCGCTGACCGGCGCCAGTTCCACCAGATCGAGCTTTTCCGTCGTGCGCTGCGTCTCGGGGTCGAACCGGCGCGCGGCATCCAGCGTGTCGCCGAACAGGTCGAGGCGCACCGGGCCCACCTGCCCCGCCGGATAGATGTCGATGATGCCGCCGCGCACGGCATAATCGCCGGGTTCCACCACCGTCGGCGCCTGCGTGAAACCCATCCGGACGAGGAACGCGCGCAGCGCGCCCTCGTCGATACGGCTGCCGACGCGCGCGGTGAACGCCGCCTCGCGCAGCACGTCGCGCGCCGGCACCCGCTGCGTCGCGGCATTGAGCGTGGTCAGCAGCACGAACTGCGACGGCATTCCGTGCAGCAGGGCCGCCAGCGTCGCCATCCGCGTCGCCGAAATCTCGGCGTTGGGCGAGACCCGGTCATAGGGCAGGCAATCCCAGCCTGGAAAGGTCACGACCGGCATCGCGGGGGCAAAGAACGCCAATGCCGCCTGCATCGCCGCCAGCCGCTTGTCGTCGCGCGCGACATGCAGGACCGGCCCGCCGGAACGGGCGATCTCTCGCAGGATCAATTGTGCGTCGAACCCCTCGGGGGCGCCGGAGACGGTAACATGGTTCGGGTTCATGGGGCGTGACCTACGCGCGGGCGGGCGCGTGTCAAGGGAGCGGCCTCACAGGCTGCCGGGATAGCCGGGCACCGTGGCGAGGTTGTGCGCCATGCCGAACATCGCGGTGATGAAGATCGAGATCATGCCGATCACCTGCGTCCAGAACCGGTGCCGCGTGAGACGGCGGAACAGGAGCGGCCCCTCGGGCTCCTCGTGGCGGATGCGCTGAGCTGTGGCGACCGACAGCAGGCCGACGCCGGTCATCGGGATCGCGATCAGCACGACCGATTGCGCGAACTCGATCCGGTACCAGAACGCCAGCGTCATCAGGCCGGTCAGCAGGAACATCGTGAACCCCAGCAGCCACATGCCCGAGACGCCGGCGATATAGAGGATGCGGGTGACGTTGACCCGCACCATGTCCTCGAGGTCCTGATAGGCCTGTTCGCCCTGCCGCCGCGCCCGCACGATCACGTCATAGGGCACGCCCAGCACCCAATGGCTCGACGTCGACCAGACCACGGCCAGCACGATCCAATACCAGATGCTCGAGAACGACCGCATGTCGATCACGTCGATCAGCGTCTTGGTCCAGTCCACGGCTGCGTCAGCCCCCCTGCGTGCCGGATCGCGATCCGGTCTTGGCCGCGCGGACCCTAGCCCCCGGGCGCGGCATTGCCCATACTGGCGAGGCGCGAATTTCCCAACGTCGCGCGATGTGTGACACGAAAGCTGACCCGATGGCCCAGAATACCCAACCCGCTGCCTTTCCCGCCTTTCGCCCGCGCCGCCTGCGCCGCACGCCCGCCCTGCGCGCGCTGGTGCGCGAGAGCGTGCTGACCCCCGGCGATTTCATCTGGCCGGTGTTCCTGACCGCGGGCGAGGATGTGGTGACGCCGATCCCCTCGATGCCCGGCGTGAACCGCCTGTCGGTGGACCGCGCGGTGGCGGCCGCGGTCGAGGCGCAGGCCCTCGGGATCCCGGCGATCTGCCTCTTTCCCTATACCGCGATGGAACACCGGACCAAGGATTGCGCCGAGGCGTGGAACCCCGACAACCTGACCAACCGCGCAATCCGCGCGATCAAGAAGGCCGCCCCGGGCATCGCGGTGATGACCGATATCGCGCTCGACCCGTATAACATCGACGGCCACGACGGCTTCGTCGAGGAACGCGCCGACGGCACCGTCGAGATCGTCAACGACCGCACCGTCGAGGCGCTCGTGCGGATGGCGCTGGCGCAGGCCGACGCGGGTGCGGATATCCTCGGGCCGTCCGACATGATGGACGGGCGGATCGGTGCGCTGCGCTCCGCCCTCGAAGGCGCCGGGCACGATCAAACGACGATCCTCAGCTATGCGGCAAAGTTCGCGAGCGCCTTCTACGGCCCGTTCCGCGACGCGGTCGGCGCCTCGGGCGCGCTCAAGGGCGACAAGAACACCTATCAGATCGACTCGGCCAACGGCGAGGCGGCGATGCTCTGCGTTGCGCGGGATATCGCCGAGGGGGCGGACATGGTCATGGTGAAACCGGGGATGCCCTATCTCGACATGGTGCACCGGGTAAAGTCGCGGTTCGGCGTGCCGACCTTTGCCTATCAGGTCTCGGGCGAATACGCGATGATCGCGGCGGCGGCCCAGAACGGCTGGATCGACCGCGAAAGGGTGATGCTGGAGAGCCTGATCTGCTTCAAGCGTGCGGGGTGCGACGGGGTGCTGACGTATTTCGCCCGCGATGCGGCGCGGGTGCTGAACGGGTGAGGCACGCGCGTCCGGGTCGCCCCGTTTGCGCACCTCGGAAAAGCGTCTCGTGAGAGCGAGGCCCATGATACCACAGGATATTGCGCGGAAACTCAACGTCTCTAACCCGGTATTCATCGAGGCGACCCAGATTGCCGAAATCTGGAAAGTCGTCCTGCCGGATGGCGGGTTCGCCGCGCTGAAAATCTACAAGGGCGGCGACATGAGGAACGAGAGGCCGGGCTTTGCCTTCATGTCTGGGCTCGGCGGTAGCGGGGGGGCAAAAGTCCTCGGCCTGACCAAAGGCGAGGCCCTTCTGGAGTGGCTGGAGGGTCCATCATTGGGCGATCTGACGCGCCAAGGCTCCGATCTGGACGCCTGCGACCGGTTGGTTTCGCTGGCAAATCAAATCCACGCCGAAAGACGGATCGTGAAAGGCGAATTGCCGAAGCTGGATGTGTGGTTTACGGCGCTCCTCGATCTTCGGTTCGGCCCGGAACTCGCCCCATCGGCAGTCGACGACCTGCTTCTGTGCAAGGACGTTGCGCGCCACCTCCTCGCCTCGCAGGTCGACGTGCGACCGCTCCATGGCGACCTGCACCACGACAATATCCGTCGGGGCGACCGTGGCTATTGCGCCTTCGATGCCAAGGGCATCCTCGGCGAGCGGGCCTTCGAACTGGCGAATGCCTTTCGCAATCCCAAAGGCGCAGCCGATGTCGTTCGTGATCCCGAGAGGGTGCGCCGCGTCGCCACGACATGGAGTTATGCGTTTGGCGTGGATCGGCGACGCCTTCTGGAATGGGCGATGGTGAAGGTTGCGCTGTCGATCTCGTGGCGCAGCGGCCCGATCCTCACTGACGATCCCGAGCTTGGGTTCCTGTCGATCGTCAGAGGCGTTCTCGACCCGGTTTGAGCGCGGCCCGGGGCATCGGAAACAAGTGACTGATCCGTTTGCCGCTGCGCCCTCAAACCCGCGTGACAGACACCCCCCCACCGCCTATAGTGCCCCCACAAGGGCCGGACACCAAAGTCCGCAACAAGGCCCGGTAACGAGGCGCAGACATGACCCAGTTGACCCGGCGCACCTGCGCCCTTTCCATCCTTTCCGCCCCCATCGCCCTCGCCGCCTGCGGCAACGGCATCGGCGGGACCGGCAGTGCCGACATCGACGCCCGCGTCGCGGGCACGCTGGCTTTCCTCTACGACACCTATCCTGGCACCCGCGACCTTGGCGCGCGCGCCTCGGGCATCCTCGTGATGCCGCTCGTGACCGAGGTCGGCCTCGGGCTCGGCGCCTCCTACGGACGCGGCGCGCTCCTGATCCGCGAGAGCACGGTGGACTATTATTCGACCGCCGCCGCCAGTGCCGGCCTCCAGATCGGAGCGCAGCAATACAGCCACGTCCTGTTCTTCATGACCGAGGACGCGCTGTTGCAGTTCCGCACCTCGCCCGGCTGGGCGGTGGGCGCGGACGCGGAATACGTCATCGCCGACGAGGGCGACGTGCTGCGGGCCGAGACGACGACCTCGCTCTCGCCGGTGATCGCGGTGATCTTCGGCCAGACCGGGTTGCGCGTCGGCGCCTCCCTCGAGGGCACGAAATACACCCGCATCATTCCCTGACGGCCTCGTCCCCGTCCTGAAAGTTCAGCGGCGCAGCCCCTTTCAGGCGCACGCGGTCGGGGGCGAAGGTGACGGCATCGAGGGCGCGCAGCCAGGTCATCCGACCCGCGCGGCGCGCCGCCGGGCGCAGATGCTGCGGCCCGTGCAGTGCAAGTCCGTCGAGCACCTTCATCAGCGCCAGATAGACCTCGGTCTGACCGTTCGCGTCGCGGGCGATGGCATCGAACGCATCCTCCATGAGGTCGTCCGGGTCGAGCGCTGCAAGACGCAGGTTGGGATAGGCCACATCCTCGTCCGGGTTTGCGTCGGGGGCATAGCCGCCAAGGATCCGCGCGAGCCGGGTCACGACGTCGATCGCGGTGCCGGGGTCGTTGATCCCGGGCGACAGCGCCTTGCTGCCGATCTCTGACATCTGGATGAGGCCGAAACGCGGATCCTTGTCGATCGAGCGCCGGTCGCCAAGCGTGACCGCGTCCCGGATCCGCCGCACGATGCGCCCGTCCGGACCGCCGAGGCCGCCGCCGCCCGCCTCGGCGCCCCCTGCCGCCGCGCGGTCGGTGACATGCACCAGCGGTCCGCCCGCCGCGACCAGTCCGCCGATCGGCTGTGTCAGCCAGATGTCGATACCGTGTTCGGCACCGATCTCCTGCAGTTCGGGCATGTCGATGCCCTGCACATAACCCATCGCGGGCGACGGGACCGGCGCCGACAACGGCGGCACCTGGCCGTCGAACGGCATTGCCCACCGCGTCCGCGAGCGGGCCAGCCGGGCGAATTCCGACGTGGTCTGGTCCTCCATCCGCCGCGCGGTATCGATCAGGCTGCCGAAAGTCTGAAGCCGCAGAATCCAGCGGCCCAGCGTGAAGACGATGACGGCAAGGACGAAAATCGTGGTCCAGTACAGGAACACGACCTCCTTGTCGCCGAAATACGGTGTCTCGAGCAGCACGATACCCAGCAGCGAGTAGATATAGGCGCCGAGGAACGTGGCGAGGACGGTCTGCGTCGCCCGGTCCTGAAGGATCACCAGATGCGCCCGCGGCGTCCAGTTCTGCATCGCGCTGAACTGCACCGTCACCATGATCGTGACCGAGAACGTCGTCACGGCGAGCATCGAATTGGCGATGAGGTCCAGAAGCCGGTCGAGTCCGGTCCGGCCGAACGTCTCGAAGAGGCCGTCCGGTATCGCCGCATCGAAAACCTTTGCCGCCCCCACCGCGACGAAGGCCAGGAGGCCGATCAGGATGAGTCGCACCCATAGTTTGCGCGATTGAACCTTGATCCAGTCCCAGGTCGAATACATCGTCGGTGCCCCCGCTGGCATCGCCGGCAAGGACCGCCGCCGTCTCGGTGGTTCAATGGATGGCGGTGGGCGGCGGTTCCGTGTCGCGGGCAATTTGGCCTGTTTGCGGCAGGCGGCGTCGCGTTTTGCCAAGTTGCCCGGCAAGTGTCGGGGTCACATGCGCGCAACGGATATCGAAAGGGAACCCAATGAAGACCAGTGCACAGGTGGTCGTGATCGGCGGCGGCGTGGTGGGATGTTCGGTCCTCTACCACCTGACCAAGCTGGGCTGGTCCGACGTCATGCTCCTCGAGCGCAAGGAGCTTACCGCGGGGTCCACCTGGCACGCCGCCGGCGGGTTCCACACGCTCAACGGCGACACCAACATGGCCGCCCTTCAGGGCTATACGATCAACCTCTACAAGGAGTTGGAAGAGATCACCGGCATGTCCTGCGGCCTGCACCACGTCGGCGGCCTGACGCTGGCCGACACGCAGGACCGGTTCGACATGCTCAAGGCGGAACGCGCCAAGCACCGCTACATGGGCCTGCACACCGAGATCTTCGGCCCCGAACAGATCCGGGAATTCGCGCCGATCACCAATACCGACGGCATCCTCGGCGCGCTCTACGATCCGCTCGACGGCCACCTCGACCCTTCGGGGACCACCCACGCCTATGCCAAGGCCGCGCGCATGGGTGGGGCGACCATCGAAACGCACTGCATGGTGACGGCGACGACACCGCGCGCGGATGGCTCCTGGGACGTCGTGACGGACAAGGGCACGGTGCACGCCGAACACGTCGTCAACGCCGGCGGCCTCTGGGCGCGCGAGGTCGGCGCGATGGCCGGCGTCTATCTGCCGCTGCACCCGATGGAGCATCAATACCTCATCACCGAGCCGATCGCCGAATTCCAGAACCAGACGAAGGAAGCGCCGCACGTCATTGATCCGGCAGGAGAAAGCTACCTCCGGCAGGAGCGTGACGGAATCTGTATCGGGTTCTATGAAAAACCCTGCCGCCCGTGGTCGGTCGACGGCACCCCCTGGACCTTCGGCACCGAACTCCTGCCCGACGATCTCGACAAGATCGAGGACAGCATCGCCTTTGCCTACAAACGGTTCCCGATCCTCGAGACGGCGGGGATCAAGAACATCATCCACGGCCCCTTCACCTTCGCGCCCGACGGCAATCCGCTCGTCGGTCCGGTGCCGGGGCTGCGCAACTACTGGTCGGCCTGCGGCGTCATGGCGGGGTTCAGCCAGGGGGGCGGCGTCGGCCTGACGCTGGCGCAGTGGATGATCCATGGTGAACCAGCGCAGAACGCGACCGCCCTCGACGTTGCCCGGTTCGGCACGTGGATCAGCCCCGGCTATACCGTCCCGAAGGTCGTCGAGAACTATCAGACGCGGTTCTCCGTGGCCTATCCGAACGAGGAAAAGCCCGCTGCCCGGCCGCATCGCACGACGCCGATGCACGACATCTTCACCGCGATGGGCGCCGTCTGGGGTCAGCAGTTCGGCCTCGAGGTGGCCAATTACTTTGCCCGGGGCGACGAGCCGACCTATGAAACGCCATCCTTCCGACGTTCCAACGCTTTCAATGCCGTAGCGCGAGAAGTTCGCGCGGTGCGCGAGGGCGTTGGCATCAACGAGGTGCAGAACTTCGGCAAGTTCTCCGTCACGGGCGCGAACGCCCGCGGCTGGCTCGACCGGATCATGGCGGGGCGCATCCCGAAACCGGGGCGCCTGTCGCTTACCCCGATGCTGTCAGAGAAGGGACGCCTCTTCGGCGATTTTACCGTGTCCTGCCTGAGCGAAACCGAATTCCAGCTTACCGCGTCCTATGGCACCCAGGCGATCCACCAGCGCTGGTTCGACCGGCATGCCGTGGACGGCATGCGGGTCGAGAACATTTCCGACCGGCGCACCGGGTTCCAGATCGCGGGCCCGAAGGCGCGCGACCTGCTGGCCGCCTGCACCCGTGCCGATGTGACCGCCATCCGCTTTCTGGATGTCCGCCGGATGGTCGTCGGTCAGGTGAACTGCATCGTGCAACGGGTTAGTTATACTGGCGATTTAGGGTTCGAAATCTATTGCGACCCGATGGATCAGCGGCAGCTCTGGTGCAGCCTCTGGGCCGCCGGTCAACCGATGGGTCTCGCCCCTTTCGGCATGCGCGCGATGATGTCCCTGCGTCTCGACAAACACTTCGGCTCGTGGCTGCGCGAGTTCTCGCCCGATTACACCGCCGCCGAGACCGGCATCGACCGCTTCATCGACTGGAAGAAGAACGCGCCCTTCATCGGCCGCGATCTGGCAGAGGCCGAGCGCGCCACGCCGCCCGCGCGCACCCTCGTCACCTTCGAGGTCGACGCGGACGACGCCGATGTCACCGCCTACGAGCCGGTGTTCATCGACGGCGCGGTCGCAGGGTTCTGCACCTCTGGCGGCTATTCGCACCATCTGGGCAAGAGCATCGCCTTCGCCCTCGTGCCGCGCGCGGGCCTGACCGACGACCTGACCGCCGAGATCGAGATCCTCGGCCAGCGTCGCAAAGCCCGCCGCCTGATGGCGCCGCTGTTCGACGCGGACGGCACCGCGATGCGGGGCTGAGCGGCGTTCATGTCATCTTAGCCAATCGCTCCTAGGGTCATGTCGGATGATCCCGGGAGCCTATGTGCCGATGACAACGTCGCTGACCGTCGACCTGACCCCTTCACGGCCCGTGCAGGGCCTCGATATCCTCATCCTCGACGACAGCGACATCGACCGCATCCGCCTGCGGCGGTTCCTGTCGCAGGCCGGGATCGAGGCCAGCGTCGTCGACTGCGATACCGTCGAGAGTTTTGCAGGCGCCCTCGAGCACACCTTCTTCGACGCGGTGCTCATCGACTATCGCCTCGGTGCCCGGAACGGGATCGAGGCGCTGAACCTGCTGCGCGGCAGCCGCGCCCAGCGGCGGGCGGCGGCGATCATGGTGACGGGCGACACCAGCATCGACCTCGCCGTCGAGGTGATGCGCACCGGCTGCGACGACTTCGTCATCAAGGAAACGCTCGATCCGCACCGGATGCGGACCTCGCTGGCACGGGCGATTTCGCACCGAAAGGCCGACGGCATCGCCGGTCCGGGCGGCACCTCGGCCGTCATGGCCCTGCGCAATGCGGTCGAAACCGGGGCCGCCGAAATGGCGGGCGAAGTGCGCAGCGCCCTGTCGGCGGTCGCCGGACGCAGCCGCGCCCTGCGTGCGACCCATTCCGCGGATCCGCAAATCCTCGCGCAACTGGCCCACATCGACAGCGCCTGCGCCCGCGCGTGGAGCATGGTCGGCGCGTTCCAGCAGAACCTCGGCGCGCTCGACATGACGCGCCCGCGTGCGACGAAACTCGGGCTCACGCGGCGCGGCGCGCGCTGACGCTTGCCACGCCGGGACGCGGGGCGGCATGGTCGGACCATGGCACTGGCCCCGACGATCCCGATCGTGATTCTCGCCGCCGGGTTTTCCGCGCGGATGCGGGGCATCGACAAACTCGCCGAAAACGTCGACGGCGAACCGCTGCTGCGACTCGTCGCAAGACGGGCCATCGCAACCGGCAGCGGCGTCTTCGTGGCCCTCCCCGCCGCCCCCCATCCGCGCGATGCATTGCTGCGGGGACTCTCGGTCACGATCCTGCGCTGCCCGGGTGCCGCTGCCGGAATGTCCGTGTCGCTGCGCGAGGCGGTGGTGCAACTGCCGCCCTGCCCCGCTTTCCTGCTCATGCCCGCCGACCTCCCCGAGATCGGGACGGCGGACATGGCGGCAATCCGCGACGCCCCGGTCCCGGGCGAAGAGGTCGTGATCTGGCGTGCCGCAACGGCGGACGACAGGCCCGGCCACCCGGTCCTGTTCGACGCCGCGCTGCGCCCGGAGTTCGCCGACCTGTCCGGGGACGACGGCGGCAAACCGATCATCGCGCGCCACGGCGCCCGGACCCGCCTGATCCCCCTGCCCGGCAACCGCGCGCGACGCGATCTCGACACGCCCGAGGACTGGGCGGCGTTCCGCGCCGAAACCGGACGCTAGCTGCCCCAACGAGAAAAGGGGGCCCAAAGGCCCCCCGTTCCGTCATCGGCCAACGCCCCCACGGACCGCCGACAAAGCGCGGTGACTTAGCGGACCAAGAGGCGCGCTTCGTGCTTTTTCAGGGACTTGCGGGCCGACTGATAGGCCTCAAGACCCTCTTTCGATGCAAGCTCGGGGAACAGCTCGATGATCTCGTTGCGCTGCGCGTTGCCGATACCCTTCAGGCTGTAGTCCCCGGGCTGGAAGCTCTCGGTCCAGGCCCCGTTCGACAGCACCACTTCGTGACGGTCGAACATGAAGTGGATGTAGGATGTCGCCATCACCTCGACCTCGTGGACGCCCGGCGTGCCGACCAGATGCTTGGCCGCGGCGAGGACTTCGCTCTCTTCGAAGTAGAGCTGCGTGCGGTCGCCCGCAACGAGCACCCGGTGGTTCGGCGACACCATCATGTCCCGCTCCGGCAGACCGTTGCCGAGGGCACCGGCCTTGATCAGCACCGGCTTGAGGTGCGGCGAGGCCAGCAGCGTCTTGCCGGTGATCTCCTTGGCACCGACCCAGCGGATCTCCTGGATGCCGTTGTCGCGGGTGATGATCCGGTCGCCGACCTGCAAATCCTCGACCAGACGCTCGCCGCGCGGGGTGGCGATGGTCGTGCCGGGGGTAAAGCAGGGGATGACGTTCTCGATTTCCTCGAACGTCAGCACCGAGCCGTCGGCGAAGGTGACGAACCCGTCCTCGCGATCGTCGGAGGTATAGGTGATGCTCTCGAAATCGACGCCCCGCAGGTCGAGGATGTCGAAGTCGTCGCCACCCGAGCCACCGTTGACCGAATCGCCGCCCTGGCCGCCGATGAAGATGTCGCGATCCGACCCGCCGAACAGGGTGTCGATCCCGGCACCACCGGTGATGATGTCGTTGCCGACACCGCCATAGATCGTGTCGTCGCCATCGTCGCCGAACAGCAGGTCGTTCCCGGCCTGACCGCGGATCAGGTCGTCGCCCTGTCCGCCGTAGGCCGTATCGTTGCCGATGCCGGCCCAGATTTCGTCGTCGTCGACGCCGCCATACAGCAGGTCGTCGCCGCCCTGGCCATAGATGGTGTCATCGTCGTCCTGACCGTAGACGGTATCGTTGCCGAGGCCCGCCCAGATCGTGTCGCGGTTGTTCTCGGGCAGCAGGTCGCCGTCGTCGTCCGCGATGTTGAGGAAGTCGAACTCTGGCGTGAGGCCGCCGTAGATCAGGTCGTCGCCGGTCTGGCCGAAGATGATGTCTTCGCCTTCGCCGCCGATGATCGTGTCGTTGCCGGCGCCGCCGGCGACGGTGTCGTTGTCGATCCCTGCGTCGACGAAGTCGTCGCCCTGGCCCGCGCCGATGCTGTCGCGGTCGTCACCGGTAAAGATCGTATCGTTGCCCTGGCCGCCCAGCACGCTGTCGCGGTCGTCCTCGGGGAACGGGTCGGCAGGACCAAAACCCGGATAGGGATTATCGAAGTTGCCGTTCGCCGAGGGATCGCGCGTGTCGATCACGTCGTCGCCCTGACCGCCAAAGGCGGTGTCGGCACCCGATCCGCCGAGGATCGAGTCGTTGCCCTGACCACCGATCAGCAGATCGTTGCCCGAACCGCCGGTCAGCGTGTCGTCGCCGCTGTTGCCGATCACGGTGTCGTTTCCGGCGCCGCCGAACAGCTCGTCGTCCCCCGCTCCGCCAAACAGCGTGTCTTCGCCGGTGCCGCCGCGCACGATATCGTTGCCGGCGTTGCCATAAAGCGTGTCGTTCCCGTCGTTGCCGGCAATCGAATTGTCACCCGCCCCGCCATAGACCTCGTCGTTGCCGTCGCCCGCAATGACGGTGTCGTTGCCGCCGTAGGCAAGGATCAGATCGTCGTTGCCGCTGTCGCCCGGCAGGATGGCGTCGTCGGCATCGACGAAGTCGCCGTTCGGATCGCCGGTATAGTTCACGTCGATCAGGTCGTCGCCACGGGTGCCCTCGACGGTGCCGTCGCGGACCATGATCGGCACGATGGCCGTATCGGTCCCAGAGATGTCGTCGGTGATCGTATAGGTGATCTCGTCCGGACCGGCGAGGCCGTCGCTGGGCGTATAGCTCAGCGTGCCGTCGGCGTTTATGACGACCGTGCCGTAGAGGGCCGTCGCCGAGACGATGCGGATCGGGTCGCCGTCCGGATCGCTGTCGTTGTCGAGGACCGGGATGACCACCGTCTGGCCCGGGATGACCCGCACGAGGGCGTCATCCACCGCATCGGGGGGCGCGTTCTCGGGCTCTTCGACGGTCACGATGATGTTCGCCGTCGCGGTGCCGCCGTTGCCGTCGATGATCTCGTAGGACAGGATCACTTCGCCCGTCACGCCCGGCGCGGGGGTGAACGTGACCAGACCGTCCTCGCCGATCACGACCGCACCGGTTCCCTCGGGCGCCGTGACCGTCGTGATGGACAGCACGTCCCCGTCCGGATCACTGTCGTTGGCGAGTGGAACAATCGTCGCCGTGCCGCCCGCCGTGACCGTCACCGCATCGTCGATCGCGATCGGATCGCGGTTCTCGGTGCCGTCGATGAACTGCTCGATCTCGACGAAATCGATGATGTCGCCGGTCGGATTGCCCTCTGCATCGAGGAACACGACCTGCCCGTCGAAGCCGTTGCCGTTGCTGTCGGGCGTCAGGTTCTCGAGGCGGTACGGCCCGAGGCCGCGCAGGTCGAGCACGTCGAAATCGTCGCCACCGTCGCCGCCGTCGGCATAGTCGCCGTAGCCTGCCACGAGGATATCGCGGTCATCCTGACCGCCGAGGAAGTCGATGCCCTCGCCGCCATAGAGGATATCGTTACCGGCGCCGCCCTTGAGGGTGTCGTCGCCTTCACCGCCGAACAGCGTATCCTCGCCGTCGCCGCCGAAGATCAGATCCTGACCTTCGTTGCCCTTGAGGATGTCGTTGCCGTCGCCGCCAAAGATCAGGTCGTCGTCGAGGCCGCCGAACACGACGTCGTTGCCGACGCCGGCATAGACCGTGTCGTTGCCTTCGAAGCCTGCGATGATGTCGTCGTCGGGACCGCCGCCCGGGCCGGTGCCCGTGCCGCCGTCGACCACGTCGCCATCGGGATCGCCCAGATAGCTGACATCGATGATGTCGTCGTTTGCGGTGCCTTCAACAGTACCCATCGTCTCGTTCTCCTGTGACCCACACTGCGGGCAGCGGTCCAGCCGCATCGCTTCTGACACCGCGACGGCGGCACCAACCCAATGTGGCACACACGTCACGGACTGCCCCGAACCCGGGGCGACCCTGCATATATCCGCTGTTGTGGAGCGCTCTGCACCCCATGTTGCAGACTGAATTCTCGGATGCCCCGCACAGGGAGACATCGACCGACCACCCCCCGATGGCCGCCGTCCGTTCTGGACCTCTTCTGAATAGAGACAAGACTGCCGCAAAAAAAGGGAAAACTGTCGCCGCACTCCCCGCCAAGCACCCGTGCCGACACCGGAAAAGCCGCAGTGGCGTCAGGCGGGCGGCACTGCCGAGAGGGCGATTGTTTCGAATTTCGGCGACGTTTGCGGCGGAAAATACCGCAAATGCCCCTCCCGGGCCATCGGGGCGCCAAATCGGGGTCGAAGGACCCGCTGCCCGTTCACGATTCCGAAACAACGGGTCGTGCTGCATTTGTGGTCGGATCATGGCGGACCAAAGGCACCGGCATCGGCGTAAGGGCGCCGGAACGTGACCAATGCGACCTCCGTTTACGAACTGTTCACACCCGGCGATCAAACACAGCCCGAATCGGACGAGCCGTCGTGGCGCGTCGGCAAATCATGGCCCCGATATGGCGGAGAAGCGGACTTTGCGCCGGAATTTCGCGCGCCGTGGCTTTGCGGTCGGGCCGTGGTGCCGGTGAAGAGACTCGAACTCTTACGATGTTGCCATCGGGGGATTTTGAATCCCCTGCGTCTACCATTCCGCCACACCGGCAGGTGGGCTCGCGTCGTCGCGCCAACCCTCTAGCGGCGCCCCGGTGCAGCGTCAACGGCGCCCGCGACCCTAGAGGGTGCGTGCCGCGAACGTGTCGCACTGGCCGATATCGCCGCTCCCGTAGCCGCGCTGGAACCAGCGTTGCCGCTGCTCGGACGTGCCGTGGGTAAAGCTGTCGGGCCGCACCGCCTGTCCCGCCTCGCGTTGCAGCGTGTCGTCGCCGATCCGGGCGGCGGCGTTCATCGCCTCGGCGATGTCGCCCGGCTCGATCGAGCCGAACCGCGCCCCCGCCGCCTGCGCCCAGACGCCCGAAAGGCAATCGGCCTGCAATTCGATCATGACGGAAATCTCGTTGGACCGGGCCTCGCCTGCCCGGCTCCGCTCGCGGTTCGCTGTCTCGAGGATGCCAAGCTCGTCCTGCACGTGATGCGCCACCTCGTGGGCGACGACATAGGCCGCCGCGAAATCGCCACCCGCGCCCAACTGACGCTCGAGGGTGACGAAGAAATCGGTGTCGAGGTAGACCTTCTGATCCACCGGGCAATAGAACGGCCCGGTCTGCGCGCTCGCCCCGCCGCAGGGGGACTGGGTGGCGCCGGTGAACAGCACCAGCGTGACCGGGCGGTAGGTCTGGTTGAGGTCGGAGCGAAAGATGTCGGCCCAGACTTCTTCGGTATCGGCCAGCGTCACGCCGACGAATGCGCCCATCTCGCGGTCCTGCGCCGTCAGCTCTCGCGGGGTGCCGGTCTGGGGCGCTCCGCCCTGCCCGTCGAGCAATGGCGTGAGGTCGACCCCGAGGAAATAGCCGACCACGACGATCGCGATGATCCCGAGGCCGCCACCGCCGACCGCCGCGCTACCGCCACGCCGCGCGCCGCGACTGCCGGTACTGCGGCGGTCCTCGATGTTCCGGCTGGTCCGGCGTCCTTGCCATTTCATCGCATGTCCTCTCCCGCACGGTTCGACCCGGCCGTCGTCGCCCAATCCATGGTTGACCATAATGGTTGCGCGTGGCCTATGGGCAAGAGCTATGTCACGCCCTCCTCCCCCTACCCCGCGCCGATGATCCGGCGTCTGTATGACTGGACGCTGTCGCTGGCGGCCTCGCCGCACGCCCTCTGGGCGCTGGCGACGGTTGCCTTCGTCGAATCGTCGTTCTTTCCGATCCCGCCCGATGTGCTGATGATCCCGATGATCCTCGCGGCGCGGCGCCGCGCGTTCCTGATCGCGGCGGTGGCGACGCTGGCCTCGGTGCTCGGCGGTCTTCTGGGCTATTACATCGGGGCCGTCCTCATGGAGTCCGTCGGCCAGCCGATCTTCGACTTCTACGGCAAGGCAGAGGCGGTGGACGGCTTCAATCAACGGTTCGGCGACTATGGCGCCTGGGCCGTCCTGATCGCGGGCATCACGCCGTTTCCGTTCAAGGTCATCACCATCATGTCGGGCGCCACGGGGCTGTCCCTGCCGGTATTCGTCGTGGCCTCCGTCGTCGCCCGCGCCCTGCGGTTCTTCATCGTGGCGGCCCTCCTGTGGCGCTTCGGCGAACCGATCCGAACCTTCATCGAGCGCCGCCTCGGCCTCGTCTTCGCCGCCTTCTGCATCCTGCTGATCGGCAGCTTCTACATGGTGAAATTCCTATGACCCGTCAAACTATGATGCTTCTCGCCGCCCTCGGCTCGATCCTGCTGCTCGGCGGCGCCTTTGGTTTTCAGGCGCTCGGCTATGCGCCGTGCAAGATGTGCCTCTGGCAACGCTGGCCCCATGCCGCCGCGATCCTGGTCGGCGGCGTCGCGCTGTTCGCGCCGTCCCGCCTGCTCGCCGCGCTCGGCGCGCTGGCGATGGCGATCACCTCCGGTATCGGCCTCTATCACACCGGCGTCGAGCGCGACTGGTGGGAGGGGCCGACCTCGTGCACCGGCAGCGGCGCCCTCACCGGCCTCACTGGCTCGGACCTGCTGTCGGTCGACACCGCACCCGGCATCGTCATGTGCGACGAGGTCGCGTGGCAGTTCCTGACCCTGTCGATGGCGAGCTGGAACGCGCTCTTCTCCTTCGCCCTGATGCTGATCTGGCTGCGCGCCGCGCGCCGCTGACCCACAGAGGAAACCGCATGACCGACACCCCGCAAACCATCGTCCTCGTCGGCGCACCCGTCGATTGCGGCAAGTACACGCGCGGCTGCCTGATGGGGCCGGACGCCTATCGCACCGCAGGTCTGTCCGAAACGTTGACCTCGCTCGGATACACGGTCGAGGACACCGGCAACGTCGTCCCCGATCCGGTGGCGCCGATCCCGCACGCCAATGCGGCGCTCCACAAGCTCGAGGAGACGGTCGGCTGGACCGCGGCCCTCGCGCGTGCCGCCCGCGACGCGGCGCCGCGCGGCACGCCGATCTTTCTGGGCGGCGACCACGCCCTTGCCGCGGGCACCGTTTCGGGCATGGCGGCCCACGCGAGGGGCCTCGGCCGCCCGCTCTTCGTCCTCTGGCTGGATGCACACACCGATTTTCACACGCCCGACACGACGAGTTCGGGCAACCTGCACGGCACCCCCGTCGCCTACATCACCGGCCGCGCCGGGTTCGACGCCTTTCCACCGCTCGTGGCGGCCGTCGCGCCCGAAAACATCTGCATGATCGGCCTGCGCTCGGTCGACGGCGCCGAACGCGCGGCAATCGAGAGCACCGCGATCACCCTCGTCGACATGCGCCAGATCGACGAGGACGGCATCGCCAAGCCGCTCGCCGCCTTTCTCGACCGGGTGGCGGCGGCGAACGGCCTGCTGCACGTTTCGCTCGACGTCGACTTCCTCGACCCCGCCATTGCCCCCGCGGTCGGCACCACCGTTCCGGGCGGCGCCACCGTGCGCGAGGCGCATCTGGCGATGGAGATGCTGTCGGACGCCGGCTGCGTCTGCTCGCTCGATCTGGTGGAACTGAACCCGTTCCTCGACGACCGGGGGCGGACCGCGAACCTGATGGTGGATCTGGCCGCCTCGCTGTTCGGTCGGCGCATCTTCGACCGGCGGACGCAAAGCCGTCACTGAGATACTCCCGCCCGTCGTCGCAGCGCTCCTCCGGTTGGGCCGGGCGCCGCTGCGCGGCGCAAGGGAAGGAAGGAAGATGAGTATTTGGGGACAAAAGTAACAGGGGCGCGGTTCTTCAATGGTAGCGGAACTCGCCAATGACGTTGCGCCATGACCCCGGCGAGATCATCTTGCGGTGCACGAAGCGGACCGAGTGGAGCGGGCCCTCGATCGCGTCCTGCCAATATTCGATGAAACCGAACAGGCGGGGGTGGTCAGGGGCGAGGTCGTAGTCCTGCCAGACGAAGGTGTTCAGTACCGACCGGTGGTCCGGCATCCGGTAGAAGAATTCCGCCGTGGTCAGGCCGTAGCCCTTCAGCATGAGCTCGGTCTCGCTCGGGGGTGTGCGTTCCGGAGAGGGGGGGGTCATGTCGCCTCCTTGTGGCCCTGCGGGTGTCTACCTCTCCGCCATCCCAGCACATCCGCGTTAACTGTCAATGAAAACAGTCTGGTAGCACTCGGGTGAGGCGGCTGCCAGTGGCGGCGGTGCCACGCCTGCCTTGCGCCATTGCCCCCCACCTCTCGCGTCTGCTATAGAGGCGCCAACAAGATGTAGCAGCGACGAACGGACAGGCAGCCACGTGAACGACACGCCGGAACCCCCTGAGAACGATGACGAAAACGGCGATACGCCGCGCCCGCGGATGCCGCACGACGGCCCGCAGATCGACATCGTCGACGAGATGCGCGTGTCCTACCTCGACTACGCGATGTCCGTTATCGTCAGCCGCGCGATCCCGGATCTGCGCGACGGCCTGAAACCCGTGCACCGGCGCATCATCTACGCGATGAACGAGAGCGGCAATACGCCCGACAAGAGCTATCGCAAATCGGCGCGCCCGGTCGGCGACGTGATGGGCAAATATCACCCGCATGGCGACTCTGCGATCTATGACGCGCTCGTGCGGATGGCGCAGGATTTTTCCATGTCGCTGCCGCTGCTCGACGGTCAGGGCAACTTCGGCTCGATGGACGGCGATAACGCCGCGGCCATGCGCTATACCGAGGTGCGGATGGACAAGCCTGCGGCCTTCCTCGTGGCCGACATCGACAAGGATACAGTCGATTTCAAGGACAATTACGACGGCAAGGACCGCGAACCGACGGTCCTGCCCGCGCGGTTCCCGAACATGCTCGTCAACGGTGCGGGCGGTATCGCCGTCGGCATGGCAACCAACATCCCGCCCCACAACCTTGGCGAGGTGATCGACGCGACGCTGGCGCTGATCGGCGATCCCGACCTCACGTCCGAGGACCTCATCGCCTATGTCCCCGGACCGGATTTCCCGACCGGGGCAATCATGCTCGGCCGGTCCGGCGCACGAAAGGCCTATCTCGAGGGACGCGGCTCGGTCGTGATCCGCTCGAAGACCCACGTCGAGGAACTGCGCAAGGACCGCCTCGCGATCATCATCGACGAGATCCCCTATCAGGTGAACAAATCCGCGATGATCGACAAGATCGCCGAGGCGGCCCGCGAAAAGCGGATCGAAGGCATCGCCCACGTGCAGGACGAGAGCGACCGCAACGGTGTGCGCGTCGTCATCGAATTGAAACGGGATGCTACCGCCGAAGTCGTCCTGAACCAGCTCTTCCGGTTCACGCCCATGCAGACGTCGTTCGGCTGCAACATGCTCGCGCTCAATGGCGGCAAGCCGGAGCAGTTGACCCTGCGCTCCTTCCTTACCAATTTCATCGACTTCCGCGAAGAAGTCGTCGCCCGCCGTACCGCGTTCGAGCTGCGCCGAGCGCGCGAGCGGAGCCATGTGCTCTGCGGTCTCGCCGTCGCCGTCAGCAACGTCGACGAGGTGGTGCGGACGATCCGCGCCTCGGCCGATGCGGGCGAGGCGCGGAGCAAACTCATGGAACGGCGCTGGCCCGCGCAGGATATCCTCGAATACATCAAGCTGATCGACGATCCGACGCATACCGCCAACGACGACGGCACCTACAACCTGTCCGAGATCCAGGCCCGAGCCATCCTCGAGCTGCGGCTGCAACGGCTGACGCAACTCGGCGTCAAGGAAGTGACCGACGAGTTGCAGGATCTCGCGGCCAAAATCCGCGACTACCTCGATATCCTCGGCAGCCGCGAACGTATCCTCCAGATCATCCGCGACGAACTGACCGAGATCAAACAGCTCTTTGCCGTGCCCCGCCGCACCGAGATCGTCGACTGGGCCGGTGACGCCGACGACGAAGACCTGATCGAGCGCGAGGACATGGTCGTCACCGTCACCGCGGGCGGCTATATCAAGCGCACACCGCTGGCCGAATTCCGCGCGCAGCGGCGCGGCGGCAAGGGCGTGGGCTCGATGGCGACGAAGGAAGAGGACATCGTCACGACGCTGTTCGTCGCCAACACCCACACGCAACTGCTGTTCTTCACCACCGACGGCATGGTCTATAAGCTCAAATGCTGGCGCCTGCCGCAGGGGTCGCGCACCGCCAAGGGCAAGGCGATCGTCAACATCCTGCCGATCCCCGGCGGCGTCTCGATCGCCGCGATCATGCCCGTCGACCGCCCCGAGGACGAGTGGGCGGACCTTCAGATCGTGTTCGCGACCTCTGCCGGGACCGTCCGCCGCAACGCCCTGTCCGATTTCACCAACGTCATGCGCAACGGCAAGATCGCGATGAAGTTCGAGGATGAGGACGCGGGCGTCACCCTGATCAACGCCCGCATCGCGAGCCACGACGACCATGTCATGCTGGTCACGAACTCGGGCCGGGCGATCCGCTTTCCGGCGACCGACGTGCGCGTCTTCAACAGCCGCGCCTCCCTCGGCGTGCGCGGCATCCGGCTCTCGGGCAGCGACCGCGTGGTGTCGATGTCCGTCATCCGCGCCTTCGAGGCCAGCCCCGAGGAGCGGGCCGCCTACCTCAAGATGCGGCGCGCTGTCGCAGGTCTGACCGACGAGCCCGAAACCGACGAGGACGACGACGCGGTGCCGGGCGCCATCTCGCCCGAGCGCTACGCCGAAATGTCGGCGGCCGAGAACCTGATTCTGACGATCACCGCCAAGGGGTCCGGCAAGCTCTCGTCGAGCCATGATTACCCCGTGCGCGGTCGCGGCGGCATGGGCGTCGGTGCCATGGACCGCGCGATGCGCGGCGGCGCCATCGTCTCGTCGTTCCCGGTCGAGAACGGCGATCAGGTGATGCTCGTGACCTCGACCGGCCAGTCGATCCGCGTGCCGGTCGACGGCATCTCGTTCCGCTCGCGATCGGCGGGCGGGGTCAAGGTGTTCGACACGGGCCGCGGCGAAGAGGTCGTCTCCGTCGCCTGGATCGCGGAGGCAGAGGCAGAGGCAGAGGCCGACGACGGGGAAGCGCCGGACGCCTGACGGGCACCCCGATCACAGTTCCGCGCATTCACCCGGGCCCAGGCAATAAAGCTTGCGCGATGCGGCGCCACGCCGGTATCGTATCGCCAAGGGGCGCCACAGCCCCGTAGAAAAAGACAAACGAGGCAGTAACATGATGAAATCCTTGGCCCTTTCGGCTGTGGCACTGGCCACGGTCGCAGCACCCGCTTTCGCGCAAAGCTTCGTCGGCGGCGAGGTGTCGCTCGGCTACTCCACCTTTACCGGCGACGTCGACGGCGATGCACTGAACCTGTCGGCCTCGGCCGAACTCGCCATCACCCGCGATTTCGGCATCCAGGCCGACCTCGGCTACACCGATTTCGGCGATATCGGCGCAGCAGACGGCACCGGTGCCGACGCCAATTCGGTCGCCCTGCACGTCATCTACAACCTCAGCGACAGCGCCTCTGCGGGCCTCTTCTTCGGATACGAAAGCGGCACCTTCGACGACGGCACCACCGAGACCGAGGACGACACCACCTTCGTCGGCGTCGAGCTTGGCTATGAAGTGGGCGCCGTGAACTTCGAGTTCTACTATGC
The DNA here is from genome assembly GCA_963789535.1 of uncultured Alphaproteobacteria bacterium. Taxonomy (GTDB): domain Bacteria; phylum Pseudomonadota; class Alphaproteobacteria; order Rhodobacterales; family Rhodobacteraceae; genus CAVXHQ01. The sequence continues at coordinate 264,542 of CAWBKU010000003.1, forward strand.
CAAGCCGCTGGACGAAATCATCGACAACGCAAGCTTTTACGGCATCTCGGGCGCCTACGACATCAACGGCGCCTTTGCCGTCACCGCCGGCGCGGACCGCCTGACGACGGACGATTTCGTCGATCTGACGACCGTCGCGATCGGCGCGGAATACGCGGTCCTGCCCTATATCACGCTCGGCGCCGAGATCGGCAGCGCCAGCATCGACACCGGCGCCTCTTCGGACAGCGAGACGTTCGTCGGCCTTGGCGCCACCTTCACCTTCGGCGCAGAGCGGGGCGCGACGTTCGACAGCCGCGGCCTGGCGCAGATGGTTCCCGGTTACTGACGACCCCGCGCGGCGCGGGGGTTTCCTTCCCGCGTCGCACCTCCTAGATCGGACCCATGGACGACACACTCCATATCGTCGGCGGCGGCATGGCCGGATCCGAGGCGGCCTGGGCCGCGGCAAATGCGGGCGTGCCCGTCGTCATCCATGAGATGCGGCCCCGTGTCGGCACATTCGCACACCGCACGGGCGATCTGGCCGAAATGGTCTGTTCGAACTCCTTTCGCTCGGACGACGACGAACAGAACGCCGTGGGTCTGCTCCATTGGGAAATGCGGGCTGCCGGCGGCCTCGTCATGGACATGGCCGACCGGCACCGCTTGCCGGCAGGCGGGGCGCTGGCCGTCGACCGCGATCCCTTTGCCCGGAGCGTGACGGCCACGCTCAAGGCGCATCCACTCATTTCAGTGAAATACGATGAGGTTACGGCCCTTCCTTCATCCGGTCACTGGATCATCGCCACCGGCCCGCTGACCTCCTGCGCACTCGCCCGCGCCATCGCCGCCGAGACCGGCGCCGAGGCGCTCGCCTTCTTCGACGCCATCGCGCCTATCGTGCATGCCGACACCATCGACATGGACGTCGCCTGGCGACAGTCGCGCTATGACAAGGGCGAGACCGAGGACGAGCGGACCGCCTATATCAACTGTCCGATGGACAAGGCGACCTACGAGGCGTTCATCGACGCGCTGACGACGGCCGACGTCACCACCTTTCACGACGGCGAGACGGCGGGCTATTTCGACGGCTGCCTGCCGATCGAGGTCATGGCCGAACGGGGCCGCGAGACGCTGCGGTTCGGCCCGATGAAGCCTGTGGGCCTCACCAATGCGCATGATCCCGCGACCAAGGCCTATGCCGTGGTCCAGTTGCGGCGGGACAATGCTCTCGGGACACTCTACAATATCGTCGGATTTCAAACCAAGATGAAGTATGGCGCGCAAACCTCTGTATTCAGGATGATTCCGGGTCTGGAGAACGCCGAATTCGCGCGCCTCGGCGGGATCCACCGCAACACGTTCCTGAACTCCCCGACCTTGCTCGACGACCGGATGCGCCTGCGCTCGCGCCCGCATATCCGTTTCGCCGGGCAGATCACCGGCGTCGAGGGCTATGTCGAGAGTGCGGCGATGGGCCTGCTGGCGGGCCGCATGGCGGCTGCCGACATACAGGGCCGCACCCTGCCACCGGTGCCGCAGACCACCGCGATGGGCGCCCTGATCCACCACATCACCGGCGGCGCCGAGGCAAAGACGTTTCAGCCGATGAACGTGAACTTCGGCCTGTTTCCGCCGCTCGACGGGGTGCGCGGCGGCAGGCGGAACCGCCGCGACCGCTACAAGGGCTATACCGACCGCGCCAAGGAGGACTGGCGCGGCTGGCTCGACACCTTCCCCGCGGGGAAGGTTCTGGTTCCCCACGACGGGGAAGATTTAGGCGTGACGCGCGTTTGATCACCCGGTTCGCGCCCTCTCCCACCGGGCCGCTCCACCTCGGCCACGCCTATTCGGCGATGCTGGCGCATGACCTTGCGATGGCCGGGAACGGCACGTTCCTGCTGCGGATCGAGGATATCGACGCCAGCCGTGCGCGACCCGAATGGGAGGCGCAGATCCATGACGACCTGCGCTGGCTCGGCCTGTGGTGGCCAGAGCCGGTGATGCGGCAGTCGGAGCGGCAACCGGCCTATAGTGCGGCGCTGGACCGCCTGTGGGGCGACCTTCTCTATCCGTGCGATTGCTCGCGTCGCGACATCTTCGAGGCTCTGTCGGCCCCCCAGGAGGGTGCACCCCACCTCGGGCCGGACGGTCTTGTGTATCCCGGCACGTGCAGGGGCGCCCTGAGCCGGGAACGCACCTTTCCCGAAAGCCACCCACGACCGGACGACACGACCCTCCGCCTCGATATGGAACGGGCGACGAGCCAGAGCGCGGCCTTTGCGGACCGACCGACGCAAGGCCGATGTGCGCGGTTTACCGAAACCGGTATCGGGCCGGATGACCAGCGCGGTATCGTCGAGTTCACGCCAGAAGAATGCGTGACCGGCATCGGCGACGTCGTCCTTGCCCGCCGCGACATGGGCACCTCCTATCATCTGTCCGTCGTCGTCGACGATGCGGCGCAAGGCATCACCCATGTCGTGCGGGGGCAGGATCTCTTCGAGGCGACGAAGATCCACGTCGTCCTGCAAGGACTGCTCGGCCTGCCCACGCCCGACTATCACCACCACCGCCTGATCCGCGATGACAATGGCCGCAGGCTCGCCAAACGCGATGATGCCCGTGCCCTGTCGCGATACCGGGCAGAGGGTGCGACGCCTGCCGATATCCGCCGGATGGTCGGCCTCTAGACGGGCACCTCGGCGCCGTCACGCACGGCGGTGAAGAAACAATTGGGCGCCCCGGTGTGGCAGGCAGGCCCCGTCTGGCGCACGACGGCCAGCAGGCAATCGCGGTCGCAATCGACGCGCAGGTCGACCAGTTCCTGGGTGTTGCCGCTCGTCTCACCCTTGACCCAGAACGCGGCACGGCTGCGCGACCAATAGGTCACGCGCCCCGTCGCGAGGGTCCGCGTCACCGCTTCGGCGCTCATCCACGCCAGCATCAGAACGGCGTGCGAGTCCACGTCCTGCGCGATAACCGGGATCAACCCGCGGCCATCGAATTTCAAGGTGCTTGGATCGAAGTTCATCGCGGAAAAACCTTTTGCATTCCGGGTCCCGACACCTATGTAAAGACGCACGACCCGAAACCCAAGAGACCCGAGGGCCCGATGTCCGGCGACGGCGACATGATCAAGCTCTACTCGACGCGCATCCTCGCACTTGCCGCCGACATGCCGCGCACCGGGCGGCTCGCGGCGCCGGATGCGTCCGCGCGCAAGCGCTCGCCGCTGTGCGGCTCGACGGTGACGGTGGATCTCGCGCTCCGGGACGGGCGGATCGTCGATTACGCGCAGGACGTAAAGGCCTGCGCGCTGGGTCAGGCGGCGGCATCGGTCGTCGGCGCGAATATCGTCGGCCTCGGGATCGAGGAGGTGCGAGCGGGGCGTGCGGCCCTCCTCGCGATGCTCAGGGAGGAGGGTCCGGTGCCCGGCCCGCCGTTCGAGGGCCTCGAGGTCTTGCAACCTGCGCGCGACTACAAGAACCGCCATGCCTCGATCCTCCTCGCCTTCGACGCCACGCTCGACGCATTGGAACAGACAAAGGTTGACTGCGCCTGAACGCATAGGGCGACCCACAAAAAAAACCGCCGCGCACCCGGGACAGGGTGGCGGCGGAAGGCGGCGTTCTCGGCCGACCTGTGGCGGGGGAGGCAACCCCCTGAGCGGACAGGCAAGTCCGCGATGCCGGGACAGGCATTCAGGTCGGCGGCGCGAGACGCCAGGCAAGTGAACTCTAGAGCAGACCCGGAACGGACAGGCCCGCGACCAGCAGGACGACGAGGGCAGCGCAGCCCAGTGCGTCCGCCAGAAGCGTCTCGTGCGAGCGCCGGACGGCTTGGGCAATGTCTTTCGCCATGTCGTATCCTCCTCATCTGTTGCACCTTTGTTCTCCTATTCTTTACCGATTGTAAAGAACTTTATGAGAACAAAAGGGAACAAAGAGGGATAATCCTGAGGGGGAGCGACTAACCGACGGAAATCAAACGGATCGCCCGATCCTGCTCCATGAGCCAGAGCAAGGTACGGACCGCCGTGCCCCGCTCGCTCTCGAGCCTCGGATCGTCGTGCATCAGCTTGCGTGCGTCAGATTGTGCCACCGCCATGAGGGCCGCCTGACGTTCCATGTCGGCCACCCGAAACACCGGCAGGCCTGATTGCGCGGTGCCGATCATGTCGCCGGCGCCGCGCATCGCCAGATCCTCCTCGGCGATGCGGAACCCGTCGTCGGTCTCGCGCAGCACCTCGAGCCTGCGGCGCCCTGCCTCGTTCAGCGGCGCCTGATAGAGCAGGAGGCAGGTCGACTGTGTCGCGCCGCGCCCGACGCGACCGCGCAACTGGTGCAATTGCGCAAGGCCGAACCCCTCGGCGCGTTCGATCACCATGATCGAGGCGTTGGGTACGTTAACGCCGACCTCGATGACGGTCGTGGCGACGAGAACCTTGGTCTGCCCGGACGCGAACCGCGCCATGGCCGCATCCTTCTCGGCGGGCGGCAGTTGCCCGTGGACGAGGCCGACGACGCCCTCGCCGAAGGTCGCGCGCAACCGGCGGAACCGCTCTTCGGCGGCGGTCTTGTCGCTGACCTCGCTCTCCTCGACCAGCGGGCAGACCCAATAGGCCTGCCGCCCCTCGGCGACCGCGGCGCGCAGTTTTGCCGTCACCTCGTCCATCCGTTCGGTCGAGACGAGGGCCGTCGTCACAGGCGTCCGCCCGGGCGGTTTCTCGTCGAGGACCGAGACGTCCATGTCGCCGTATTGCGCCAGCGCCAGGCTGCGCGGGATCGGCGTGGCGGTCATCACCAGCACGTCGGCCATTGCCCCCTTGCTCCCGAGTTCGAGGCGTTGGGCGACACCGAACCGATGCTGCTCGTCGACGATCGCCAGGCGCAGATCGGCAAAGGCCACGTCGCGCTGGAACACCGCATGGGTGCCGACGAGGATGTGCAGGCGCCCATCGGCGAGGGCGCTCAGTTTGGCCTCCCGCTCGGCGCCCTTGTCGCGCCCGGTCAGGATATCGAGGGTGACGCCGGCCTGTTCGGCCAACGGCCGCAACCCCTCGAGGTGCTGGCGCGCGAGGATTTCGGTCGGTGCCATCATCGCGCCCTGCCCGCCCGCCTCGACCGCGATCAGCAGCGCGAGGAACGCCACCAGCGTCTTGCCCGAGCCGACGTCGCCCTGAAGGAGGCGGTTCATCCGGTGCGGCGCGGCCAGATCGGCGGCGATCTCCGTGCCCGCGCGGACCTGCGCTGCGGTCGGCGCATAGGGCAAGGCGGCCAGCACCTGGGCGCGCAAATGTCCGTCGCCGATGCTGACCCGCCCCTTGCGCCGACGGTCCTGAGCACGCGCGAGGGCCAGCGTCACCTGATGGGCGAAGAATTCGTCATAGGAGAGCCGGGTGCGCGCGGGATCGGTGGGCGCGGTGTCGGCGGCGCGCGACGGCGCGTGGACGGTGGTGATCGCCGCCTTCCAGCCGGGCCAGCCCTCGCGCGCGATCAGGCCCCCGTCGATCCACTCGGGCAGGTCGGGCGCCATCGCGACGACGGACCGTGCCGCACGGCCCATGGTTTTTGGCGCGATGCCGCCGTGCAGCGGATAGACCGCCTCGAAACCGGGGATATCGCCCGCCTTGTCGGGCGGCACGATATGGTCGGGATGGACCATCTGCGCCACGCCGTCGAAGAGTTCGAGCTTGCCTGACACGATCCGGCGCTGTCCGGTGGGAAGTTGGGCGCGCAGCCACTCTTCGCGCGCGTGAAAGAACACGAGCGCGAAACTGGTCTGCGCATCCTCGACCGTCACCCGGTAGGGCCGGCCCTTGGTCGCGGGTTTCAGGTGCCGTCCGACCAGAACCTCGACGGTCAGCACCTCGGACGGCCGCGCGCCCTGCACCGTGACACGCGGCGTGCGGTCGATGCCGGAGGTGGGCAGCACGAACATCAGATCGACCGGCCGCGCGATACCGGCGCGGGAAAGCTGATCGGCCGATTTCGGGCCGATGCCGTCGAGCTGCGTCAGCGCGCCGAACAGGGGCCAGAGCACTTCGGGCCGCCCCACGGCCATCAGGCGGCGCCGATCAGCGTCAGCCAGCCGTCCTCGTCGATCACCTCGATGCCGAGGTCGGCGGCCTTCGCGGCCTTCGACCCTGCGCCGGGGCCGGCGACCAGCAGGTCGGTCCGGGCGCTGACCGATCCCGCAACCTTGGCGCCGAGCCGTTCGGCGCGCGCCTTGGCCTCGGCGCGGGTCATCTTTTCCAGGGTGCCGGTGAAGACCACCGTTTTGCCCGCGATGGGACTGTCTGTCGCTGCGGGCGCGGCCTCGGGCGTGATGTCAAGATGGGCGATCAGGCGGTCGACCGAGGCGCGTTCTGAGGGTTGGCTGAGGGTGGTGACGAGGGCTCGGGCGACGACCTCACCGATGCCGTCGATGCCGATGAGGTCGGCGAAGGCGGGGCTTTCGGCGATGAGGGCCCTGCCCGGGCGGTCGGCGGCAAAGGCGGGTTCGGCCGCGGCGCGGTCGACGGTCGCGACGAGCGCCTGCCAGGTGCCGTAGTGGCGCGCGAGGATCGCGGCGACGACCTCGCCGACATGGCGGATACCGAGCCCGAAAATGAGGCGGGAAAGGGGGATTTTGCGTCTGTCCTCAATCGCCTGAAAGAGTTTCTTCACGCTGGTGGCCCCGAATCCGTCGCGGTTCTCGAGCCTGGCGAGGGCCGTGCCGTCACGGGCGCCGAGGGTGAAGATGTCGGCGGGTTCCCGGATCGGCAGGGTCTCGTCGGCAAAGAACATCTCGACCTGCTTCGCCCCCAGCCCCTCGATGTCGAAGGCGCCGCGCGAGACGAAATGCTTCAGCTTTTCGACGGCCTGAGCCGGGCAGACGAGGCCGCCCGAACAGCGGCGCACCGCATCGCCGGGCTCGCGCGGCGCGGCGGAACCGCAATCGGGGCAGGTGTCGGGAAAGATAAAGGGCACGGCGTCCTCGGGGCGCTCGCCGAGGTCGACGTCGGCGATCTTGGGGATCACGTCGCCGGCGCGATAGACCTGTACGAGGTCGCCGACCCGGATGTCGCGCCCGTCGCGGATCGGCGTCCCCGTCGCACTGCGGCCGGCGATGTAATCCTCGTTGTGCAACGTCGCATTCGACACGACGACGCCCCCGACCGTTACGGGGGCGAGGCGTGCAACCGGCGACAGCGCGCCGGTTCGGCCGACCTGGATGTCGATGGCGAGCAGGCGCGTCCACGCCAATTCGGCGTCGAATTTGTGGGCGATGGCCCAGCGGGGTGTGGTCGAGCGGAACCCGAGGCGGGACTGGAGCGCCAGGTCGTCGACCTTGTAGACCACGCCGTCGATGTCGTAGCCGAGGGACGCGCGCGCTGCAGCGATGTCATTGTAGCGTTCGAGCAATGCCGTGGGCGTATCGCAGGTGCGCGTCAGCGGATTGACGGCGAAACCGAGGCTCGACAGACGCGCGAGGGCCTCGGTCTGGGTGGCGCCGAGCGGCGCGGTGATCTCGCCCCATGTATAGGCGAAGAAGCGCAGCGGCCGGGTCCGGGTGATCGCGGCGTCGAGCTGGCGCAGCGATCCGGCGGCGGCGTTGCGCGGGTTGGCAAACGGCCTGGCGCCAGCGGCGGCCTGCCGCGCGTTCAGATCCGAGAAATCGGCGTGGCTCATATAGACCTCGCCGCGCACCTCGAGGATGCCGGGCCAGTCGATCCGGTCGGGGATGTCGGCGATCGTGCGGGCGTTCTCGGTCACGACCTCGCCAGTCTCACCGTCGCCCCGGGTGGCCGCGACCTTCAATGCGCCATCCTCGTAGCGCAGCGAGAGGGACAGTCCGTCGATCTTCGGCTCGGCGGTAAAGGTCAGCGTGGCATCCTCTCCCAGACCGAGGAACCGGCGGATGCGGGCGGCGAACTCCACGACTTCGTCGTCCGAAAAGGCGTTGCCGAGACTGAGCATGCGCACCGCATGGCGGTGCTTGCCGAAACCCTCCGCGACGGCGGCGCCGACCTGATCGCTGGGCGTGTCGGGGCGTACGAGGTCCGGAAACCTTGCCTCGATTTCGATATTGCGGCGCTTTGCCGCGTCATATTCTGCATCGGTGATCGTCGGTTCATCATCCCGATGATAGGCGAGGTTCGCGGCCCCGATGACATCCGCGAGCCGGGCCAGTTCTGCCTGTGCGGCCTGCGCCGTCAGATCGTCTACCGCCGCCGCGTCACCGGCCTCCGGCGCCTCGTTCCTGCCGGCCATCGATGCTGTCCCATTCCTTTCCCGGGCGAGGCGGAGCCTCTTGCAGAAAGGACTTAAGCGGCGAGGCCGGGCGCGTCCAGAACCTCGGCGTCATTTCGCGTGTCACGGGCGACCGCCCCCGGCAGGGCCACCCCTGCGCGGTCCGCGCGTCAGGCGCCCATGGCGAGGCGTTCGACCTGCCCTGCGGCAGGCTCGGGGTCGCGCAGCACGTAACCCCGGCCCCAGACCGTCTCGATATGGTTGTCGCCGCCGGTCGCCTGGCTGAGTTTCTTGCGCAACTTGCAGATGAAGACGTCGATGATCTTCAACTCGGGCTCGTCCATGCCGCCGTAGAGGTGGTTGAGGAACATCTCCTTGGTCAGCGTGGTCCCCTTGCGCAGGCTGAGAAGCTCGAGCATCTGGTATTCCTTGCCGGTCAGGTGCACCGCCGTGCCGCCGACCTCGACCGTCTTGGCATCGAGGTTCACCGACACGCGCCCCGTCCGGATGATCGACTGGGCGTGCCCCTTCGAGCGGCGGATGATCGCGTGGATGCGCGCCACCAGTTCCTCGCGGTGGAACGGCTTGGTCATGTAGTCGTCGGCACCGAAACCGAAGCCCTTGATCTTGCTCTCGGTATCGCCGTCGCCCGTCAGGATCAGGATCGGCGTGTCGATCCGCGCCAGACGAAGCTGGCGCAGCACGTCGTGACCGTTCATGTCCGGCAGGTTCAGGTCGAGCAGGATCAGGTCGTAGTCGTACAACTTCGCCAGATCGATCCCCTCCTCGCCCATGTCCGTCGAATAGACGTTCAGATTGGCGTGGGTCAGCATCATTTCGATGCTGCGTGAGGTCGTGGGGTCGTCTTCGACGAGGAGTACGCGCATGAGTGGCCTCCGCTAGGGTTGCGTTGGCACGATCTAGCCCGCAATTGGTTAACAACCCTTTACCCTGAGGCCTGTTCTGCCATTTTCGCCTAAATCTGTCGATACCGCTGGAGCGCGGTGGCCCGAAGCGCCGCTTCGCCGAAGGTCTTGACCGCCGTTTCCCAACCGGAAAACTCCTCTTCCGAAAGCTTGTAGGTCGCCAGCGCCGTCTCGCGACTGATCAGCCCATGCGCCACCGCGCGCACCACCGCGGCCTTGCGCGACGCCACCCAACGCCTTGTCTTTGCAGGCGGAAGGTCCGCCCGCGTCATCACAGACCCGTCCGGCATCGTCACCGACCGCGGGCCGTCCACCTTTCGCAGATACATCTTGCACCCCTTTGCACTCTCCACATGGTCGGTGATGGCGCAGCGGATTTAAGGAGCGGTGAAATGCAGGGGTTGAGAATAGGCCGGATTTTCCGATATGTGGCGGCTTTACGGACATATCCCCTGCGTATGGAAACGATGACGTGTCGCTCGATTCTCCACACCACCCAGAGTTGAACTCGCTCGGCTTTGCCAAGGCGCCGTCCGAGACGCGCGTCGTGGTGGCGATGTCGGGCGGCGTGGACAGTTCGGTCGTCGCGGCCGAACTCGCGCGCGAGGGTTACGACGTGGTCGGGGTGACGCTCCAGCTCTATGACCACGGTGCGGCGCTGGCGAAAAAGGGCGCCTGCTGCGCCGGCCGCGACATCCACGACGCGCGGCGGGTGGCCGAAACGATGGGCTTTCCGCATTACGTCCTCGACTACGAGAACCGGTTCCGCGACGCGGTGATCGACGAGTTCGCCGAAAGCTATCTTGCCGGGGCCACGCCGGTGCCCTGCATCCGCTGCAACGAACGGGTGAAATTCCGCGACCTGCTGGGGACGGCGCGCGATCTCGACGCCGATTGCATGGCGACGGGGCACTACATCCAGCGCAAGGTCGGCGCCTTGGGACCGGAACTGCACCGGGCGGCGGATGCGGCGCGCGACCAGTCCTATTTCCTGTTCACCACGACGCCGGAACAACTCGGCTATCTGCGCTTCCCGCTGGGGCACCTGCACAGCAAGGCCGAAACGCGGGCCCTCGCGCTGCGCCACGGCCTCGGCGTGGCCGACAAGCCCGACAGTCAGGACATCTGTTTCGTACCGAACGGCAATTATGCGGCCGTCATCGAGAAGCTGCGGCCGGGGGCGGCCGACCCGGGCGAGATCGTGGACGGGGACGGCACCGTCCTCGGCCAGCACGCGGGCGTGATCCACTATACGGTCGGGCAGCGGCGCGGTCTGGGGATCGGCGGGCTGACCGATCCGCTCTATGTGGTGCGCCTCGATGTGGACGCGCGGCGGGTGATCGTCGGGCCGAAGGAGTTGCTGGCGACGCGGCGGGTGCCGCTGCGCGAGGTGAACTGGCTGGGCGACGATGCCTTCGATGCGGTGGCCGAGCGATCCGGTGCTGGTCAAGGTCCGCTCGACGCGGCCGCCGGTCGAGGCGGTGCTGCGGCCCCTGTCGGCGACCGAGGCCGAGGTGGAACTGCTGGTGGCCGAGGAGGGTGTGGCACCGGGGCAGGCCTGCGTGTTCTATGCCCCCGAAGGCAGCCGGGTGCTGGGCGGCGGATGGATCTGGCGCGGCGTGTGAGGCGGCGTGCGCGGGGCTGGCCGGGCACGAAGTTTTTGAAAAACTTCGTCTAAAACTCTTTGAAAGAGTTTTGGCCCGGCGGTGCGCGTCTGTCCAGACGGGCGAGGATGGCGTCGGCGGCGCGCAGCCCGGGGGGCGGTCCGCCGCGCCCGAGCCGTACCATCGTCTCTGCCATCGCGGCGTTCTGCGCCTCAGGGGCCGCCCACACCCGTGCAAGGGCACCGGCGATCGAGACCGGCTCGCAGGCCCTGCCGATGAATTCGGGCACGGCGCGGGTCCGGCTCACCAGATTGACGAGGGTGACGGTGTCGGTCAGCAGCATGCGCGACAGAATCAGGCGGCTGAGCGGTGCCATGTCATAGGCGATCACCATCGGCGTGCCGGCGGCGGCGAGTTCGAGAGAGACGGTGCCCGAGGCCGCGAGCGCCAGATCGGCGGCACGAAAGGCGGCGTGTTTGACGGCGTGGCTGGCCGCATCGACGGCGGGCGGCACGAAGACCGGCGAACCCGGCCACGACGCGGCGATGGCGCGCACCGTGCCGGCGACGGCCCCGGCGAGCGGCACCACGACGCGCGTGCCGGGATGGGCCGCGACGAACCGCGCGATGGCGGCGCCGAAGGTCGCCCCCAGCCGCGCCACCTCGCCGCCGCGCGATCCGGGGAGCACGAGGAGGACCGGACCGGCAAGGTCATGCACCGCGCGGAACGCCTTCGCCTCTGCGGCACTGGCCTGCGGCTCGGCGGCGACGGGGTGGCCGACGAAATCGCAGGCCATGCCTGCCGCCTGCATCAGCGGCGGTTCGAAGTCGAGCAGGGCGAGGACATGGTCGATGTAGGGCGCCATGCGGACGGCGCGTTTCGGACGCCACGCCCAGACCGAAGGCGCGACGTAATGCACCGTCCGCAACATCGGATTCATAGCCCGGGCCATGCGCGCAACGCGCAGGCAGAAGTCGGGGCTGTCGATGGTCAGCAGGATGTCCGCACCCGCCGCCGCCGCCGCCGTCTCGCGGATCCGGCGCTTGAGGGGGAAATACTTCGGCACGATCTCGACGAGGCCCATCAGGCTCAACTCGCCCATCGGGAACCGGCTGACCAGCCCCTCCGCCGCCATCAGCGGCCCGCCGACACCGTCGAAGGCGACGTCCGGTCGCCGCTGCCGCAGGCCCGCCATAACCGCCTGCCCCAGCGCATCGCCCGAGGGCTCGCCTGCGACGACGAAGACCCTCACGCGCTGACCTCGATCGTCAGGCCGGCACCCTCGGCCAGCGCCACGACCTGCGCGCGGTCGAGGACCATGACGCCGCCCGCCTCGATCACGATCGCGCAGAGACCGGCCCCGCTTGCGTGGACCACGGTGCCGGGACCGACGACGGGGAGGTCGGCGCGGCGGTCCTGCCCTGCCTTTGCAGCCTTGTAGAGGAGGCCGCGGCTGGCGACGGGGGCGGACGGTCGCGCGGCAAGCCCGTCGCCGGACGCGGCACGGGCCGTTCCGAAGGCCGACCTTGGCGAACCACTCCCCGTCTCGGGCCCTCGCGGCGGAACGAGGGATGCGAGCATCGCGTCGGTGCCCTCCGGCCCCTCCGTCGCCACCACCGTTCCGTTCCGAACCACCACCGCCTGCCCCGCGTCGCGGGCGGCGAGGTCGGCGTGGGCGGCGCGGGCGACGATCAGGTCGGCGTCGGCACCGGTATAGAGGGGCGGTCCGGCAAGCAATCCGTCGGGGGGAAGCAGATCCGGCGCGATGTCGACGGCGCCGGTGACGGTCAGGCCGGCCTCCTCGAAGAGCGCGATGACGGTCCGCAGGGCGCCGTCGTCGCCGAGCGTCATCGCCCCGGCGAGGCGCGCGACGAGGGGCGCGCTGGCGGGGGTGATCCGGGCGCGGTCGAGGACCGGGCGGCGAATGGCGCCGGCGAGACAGACCTGCGCGACGCCCTCGGCATGCAGGCGGTCGAACAGGTCGGCGAGGGTTTCGAGGCGGAACGGAATGCGCGCGTGGCCATCGAGACCGTCGAAGGGAAAGCCGTCGAGTTCGCAGAGCAGGACGCTGCGGCCCTGTCCCGCGAGAGCGGCAAAGAGCGTTGCGGGCAAGGCGCCGCGCCCGCCGATCAGGGCGACCGGTCCATCGGCGCCCTGCCCGTTCATTGCGGGGTCAGGAAGTGCCGGTCCGAAGCGGCGGTCACGAAGGAAACCATTTCCTGCACGTAGGGACTGTCGCTCTCCTGCCCGAGACGCGCGGCCCGCTCGGCAAAGCTGCCCTCGCCGTCCTTCAGCGTCTGGAACGCGGCGCGCAGCGCGGTGATGTCGGCGCGGCTCACCCCCTTGCGCTTCAACCCCACGAGGTTCAGCCCGTCGAGCACGCCGCGCGGCCCCTGCACGAGGCCGTGCGGGATCACGTCGTTCGTGACCATGGTCACGGCCCCGATGATCGCACCGCGCCCGATGCGCACGAACTGATGGATGCCGCACAACCCGCCGATGATGACGTCGTCCTCGATCACGCAATGACCTGCGACGGCAGAGCCGTTCACCACGATCACGTTGTTGCCGATCTGGGCGTCGTGGGCGATGTGGCAGCCTGCCATGTAGAGGCCATCGTCGCCGATCCGCGTCACGCCGCCGCCCGGCGTGGTCCCGATGTTCATCGTCACATGCTCGCGGATGCGGTTGCGGGCGCCGATGACGAGGGCGGTATCGGCGCCGTCGTATTTGAGATCCTGCGGCACCGCGCCGAGCACGGCAAAGGGCCAGACTTCCGTGCGCTCTCCGATTCCGGTGCGGCCCGCCACGACCACGTGACTGTGCAGCCGCACCCCGGCCCCCAGCACGACCTGCGCGCCGATGTGGCAGAACGGGCCGACCACGGCGTCTGCCGCGATCCGTGCCCCGTCCTCGACGACGGCAGAGGCGTGGATGCTCACCCGCGGATATCCATCATGGCGGTGAACTCGGCCTCCGAGGCCATCTCGCCGTCGACACTCGCCACGCCCCGGAACCGCCAGACCTTGCCGCCGGGTTTGCCGCGCAGGGTCGTCACCTCCATGCGCAACTGGTCGCCGGGGATCACCTTGCGGCGGAACTTGCAGCCGTCGATCGACATGAAATAGATCAGCAGGTTGCCATCCGTCAGACCCAGCGTCGCGCCGACCATGACGGCGGCGGTCTGCGCCATCGCCTCGACGATGGTGACGCCGGGCATGATCGGCTGGCCGGGGAAATGGCCCTGAAAATGCGGCTCGTTCATCGTCACGTTCTTGAGGCCGACGGCGCGGGACGTGCCCTCGATCTGCTCGACCCGGTCGACCAGCAGGAACGGATAGCGGTGCGGCAGGATGCGCTGGATCAACTGGATGTCGGCGCCCGTGATAGCAGAGGCCGTGATCGGCGCTCCGGCGGCTGCGGCATCTGTCATCTGGGTATTCCTCTCGTTGGCCCGCCCGCGGTCGGCGCGGTCGGCCTCCGGTGTGGTAGCAACGACGGACCCGACCGACAAGCCATGGCGCCCTGCCTCAGGGCGCGGCCGGATCCTCGGGACCGGTGCCCCCGTCGTCGCCCCCGGCCCCGTCCCCGACTGCGGCATCGAGGGCGGCGATACTCTCGTCGGTGATGTCGACCGAGGCGACGGCCACATAGACGGAGGTGTGATAGAGCACGACCGTCGCGCCACGATCGACCATGAGGCGCGCGACGACAGGCTCGACGACGGTGCGAAACTCGGTCCGGCCGGCATCGACGACCTGTTGCAGCGCCACCTCCTTGGCATCCTGCTCGCGGCGGATGTCCTGCACCCGCGCGTCGAAGGCATCGGCCTCGGCGCGAAAGGCGGCAGGCTCCATCGTGGCCCGGCGTTGGGCGAGGCTGCGCTCCTCGGCCTGAAGGTCGGTCTGGATGCGGTTGTTTTCCTCGATCAGCGCCGCCTGCGCGACGCCGAGGTCGGCGCGCACCCGCTGGCCGAAGAGGCTCTCGGAGAACACCCGCTCGAGGTTGACGACGAGGACCGTGGGGGGGGACGGGACCGGCGTTCCGGTGGGGAACGCGGCCTGCGGATCGACGGGGTCCAACTGGGCGAGGATCATCGGGCGGTCGCCCGCCGCGCCACTCTCCTGCGCCGCGACGGCACCGCCGCCCAGGGCAAGGACGACGCAGAACAGGAGGGCGCGCGCCCGCACCATCAGAAACTGGTGGAGACGGTGATGTCGAAATTGTTGGGACGGTCGAATTCCTCGGCCTGCAACGCTTCGGTAAAGTTGAAGCGCAGCGGGCCGACGGGCGTATCCCAGAAGATCGACACCCCGGCGACGGCGCGCGGCGTGAAATCGTTGTAGAGGACATCCGCCTCCGACAGCGAACGCAGGTTGCCTACGTCCCAGACCGAGCCATAGTCGACGAAGGCGCCGCCCGAGATGCCGTATTCCTCGGGCAGGCCCAGCGGAAACTCGGCCTCGAGGCGGGCCACGGCAAAGGCGTTGCCCCCCAGCGCATCGTCGGTGCCCGCGTCGCGCGGACCGATGCCGCCGCCCTCGAAGCCGCGCATGACACGGCTGCCGAGGAAGAAGCGGTCGGTCACGCGGCTGTCGCCCTCTTGGTAGTCGAGGAACCCGCCCTCGATCGTCGCGCGCAGCGTCACCTCTTCGCGCAGCACGCGGGTCTCGGCCGAGGCGAGCGCCGTCGTCTTGATATACTGGCTGTCGCCGAAACCGAATTCCTGACCGAACCGCAGGACGATGCCCGAGTTGGTGTCGATGCCGGTCCGGCGGGTGTCGAAGGTATAGGAATAGCCCAGGGCCTGCGTCCAGACGCCGCCCTCTGCCGCCTCGTCGAAGACCAGCAGGCTGGCGCGGTCGGCGGGATCATCGGTCTCGAGGCCGAAGACATCGGTGATGTCGGTGTAATCGGCGGCATAGAACACGGACAGACGGCCATTCTCGCTGATCGGAAAGGCGAACGAGGGCGAGAAACGGAACGCCTCGGTATCGTAGAGCGCATTGGCGTTGTCGGTGGTGCGATAGCTGAACGCGAGGCCGAAGCGCAGGTCACGCCCGAGAAAGTTCGGCTCGCCGAAGTCGAACGAAAACCGCCGGTTCGTCTCGCCCGTCGAGATGTCGAAGCCGAGTTGCTGACCGCGCCCGAGGAAGTTGCGCTCGTTGAACGCGGCGACGAGGGCGAAGCCGTTCTCGGTCGAGTAGTTGCCGCCGAACGAGAGCGAGCCGGTCGGCGCCTCGGTCACGTCGACGTCGATCACCACCTGATCGGGTGAGGAGCCGGGCCGCGCGTTCACCGCCGCGTCCGAGAAATATCCCAGCGCGCGGATCCGCTCGGCGCTCTCGCGGATCGAGCGCGGATTGAACGGATCGCCCTCGACGACCCGGAACTGGTTGCGCACGACCCGGTCGAGCGTGGTGTTGTTGCCCTCGATGTCGATCCGCTCGACGAAGATGCGCTCGCCCCGCACGAGGCGGTATTCGATGTTCAGCAGAAGGTTGCGGTCGTCGCGGGTGATGACCGGCTCGACGGTGAGGAAGTTGACGCCGTTGAGCAGCGCCAGCCGCTCGATCCTCGAGATGTCGTTCTCGATGTCGGTCGGCGAATAGAGGCTGCCCGACCGGGTGCGGATCACGGCCTGATAATCGGGTGCGTTCGCCTCCGGCAGC
Organism: uncultured Alphaproteobacteria bacterium; assembly: GCA_963789535.1. GTDB lineage: Bacteria > Pseudomonadota > Alphaproteobacteria > Rhodobacterales > Rhodobacteraceae > CAVXHQ01. The sequence continues at coordinate 280,966 of CAWBKU010000003.1, forward strand.
GTCGAGGTCACGCCGACGCTGCCGAACCGGAATTGCTGACCCTCGAGGAGGTTGAAGGTGATGAGATAGGCGTCCCGCTCGCGCGTCAGGGCAACGTTGACGTTCTGGATCTGGAAATCGGCATAGCCGCGCGACAGATAGAAGTCGGTCAGCACGCGCTGGTCGAAGGCGATGCGGTCGGCGACGAAGGTGTCCGAACTGATGAGCACCCGCAGGAGGCCCGCCTGCTTGGATTCCAGCACCCGGCGCAGACGCGATTCCGAGAAGGCGCGGTTGCCGACGAAAGAGATCCGCTCGATCTCGGTCAGCCCGCCCTCGACGACGGCGAACACCAGATCGACACGGTTTCCCTCGCGCCGGATGATCGAGGGGCTGACGGTTGCGTTGATGCGGCCGGTATCGACATAGGCCGCGGCAATGGCGGCGGTATCGGCCTCGGCCTGAGAGGGGCTGTAGACGCGGCGCTCCTGGCTCTGGATCAGGGCGCCCAGCTCGTCGTCGGAGAGTTGCGAATTGCCCTCGATGCTGATCCGCCCGATCGTCGGAAACTCGACGACGTTGATAACGAGGGTATTGCCCTGCGGGACGAGGTCGACGCTCTCGAACTGGCCGCTGGCACGGATCGCCTGCGCGGCATCGTTCAACTGCCCCGCCGAGATGGTCTCGCCCTGGCTGATGCCGGTGTAGTTCAGGATCGTGCTCGACTCGATGCGCTCGTTTCCGGCGATCTGGACGTTCGAGAAGGTAAAGTTCTGCGCCGAGGCCATCGTCGCCGCGATCAGAAGTCCCGCCGCGAGGACGCCCGGCACCGCAACCCGGGCCGCAAGACGCGCCGTCGGGCGCCCGCGCCCCGTCAGCAACCGCATTTTCCGCATTTCCGTCCCCGCCCTGTTCACCGCCACCGTTCCGCTATGCCGTGGGGGCAGGCCGACGGAGCGGCCCCGACCCCGCACGCGGCGTGCGGATTCTTATAAAAACGGCGTAGCGCGTCGGGCGCGGGTTGTCAAAACCAAGGCGCGGCCCGGCACGACAAAAGCGCACCGAAAGGTGCGCCCCGAAGGCCTCGTCTCACGATATGTTGCAGCGGTCGGACGGACCTGACCGGATCAGTTGTTCACCGATCCCACGTAGGCGCCCGCACCCAGCGCCAGCAGGATCGTGCCGATATAGATCAGCCGGTCCCAGTTCAGATGAACCAGCAGGCCGAGGCCGCGGGTGCCGGCAACGATGATTTGCATGGGGAGCCCTCCTCTTCGAGCGGTTCTGACAAGAGGGAAATAGCCGCAGAATGTGGCCGAATGATGACCGTTGCGGAAACCCTGCCGTCCCGCCCTAGGGGCAAAGGAAAAGATCGTTGGCGAGGGCAAAGAGCATCAGCGTCAGGATGACCGCCAGTCCCCCGGCCATGAGGATCCGCAGCGCCCGGTCACTCGGCGGACGTCCGCTTATCGCCTCGTAGGCGTGGAACACGAGGTGGCCGCCGTCGAGGATCGGTACCGGGAACAGGTTCAGCAGACCGACCGCCGCCGACAGGACCGCGACGAACCAGATAAAGCTCGTGCCCCCCTGGCTCGCCATTGCGCCCGCCGCCTGGGCGATGCCGACGGGGCCCGACAGATTGCACGACGAGATCGAGCCTGCGATCATGTGGTAGAGGCCCGAGACCGAGGATTGCAGGATGTCCCAGACCTGCACGGTGCCAAGTTTCGTGGCCTCCCAAGGGCTGGGCGTTTCGGTCACGAGGTCGAAGAACAGGCCGCCGCTGATCCCGATGAGCCAGCGCCGTTCGAACCCGCCGTCGCCCGTCGGCAGGTCGACCGAACGAGGCGCGATGGTGAAATCGGTTTCCGTGCCGTCCCGCCAGATCGTGAAGACGAGCGGCGTGCCCTCCGAGGCGGTGACGGCATCGACGATCTGCTGGAACCGGAATATCGGCGCGCCGTCGATCGCGGTGATGACATCGCCCTGCCGCAGGTCGGCGTCGTAGGCGGCGGATCCGGGGTTCAGACCATCGACCGAGGGCGGATAGGGCCAGGGGCCCGTCACGTCGACCTCGGCGCCGTCGCGCAGCACGGTATAGGTGAGGACCTGTCGTTCCGGCGCGGCGCCGAGGGCGGCGGACATATCCTCGAGGCCGGAAATGGCCTGCCCCTCGACGGAGACGAGCTGGTCGCCGGGTTCGAGGGCGACCTGATAGGCATCGGGCAGCGGATCGAGCGCCTCGACCCGGATCGGATCGGCGGCCTGTCCCTGTCCCATGATGACGGCGGTAAAGATGATGCCGGCAAGGATGAAGTTGAAGATCGGGCCGGCCGCAACGGTCGCGGCGCGGGCCCAGAGCGGGGCGCCCATCATCGTGCGGCGGCGGTCCACGTCGCTGGTCTCGACCTGCCCCACACCGGCGGCATTGGCGTCGCCGAGGAATTTCACGTAGCCGCCGAGCGGCAACAGCGCCAACTGCCACTTCGTGCCGCGTTTGTCGACGCGGCTGTAGATGACGGGACCAAAGCCGAGCGAGAAGACCTCTGCATGGATGCCCGACCAGCGGCCGACGATGTAATGGCCATATTCGTGGATCGCGACGATGATCGACAGGGCCACGATGAACGCCAGAATGGTGAAGACGCCACCACCGAGGTCCGGCAGGTTGAGAAAATCCAAGTTCCTAGTCCCTCGTTCGTGCGCGCACGGCGCTGTCGGTGGCCACGGTCGCCCGCGACGTCGCATGTTCCACAAGATCGAGGGTCATCGCGGCATTTTCCAGACCCTGTTGTGACATCTCTTCCAGAACCTGCTCGACGACCTCTGCCATGGCCATGAAACCAAGGCCCCCGGCGATGAAATGATCGAGCGCGCGGTCCTTTGCCGCAGTGAACACCGCCCCCGCGAGGCCGCCCGCCCGCATGACGTCGCGCGCCAGCCGCAAGGCCGGCCAGCGTGCCTCGTCGGGCGCGCGGAAGGTGAGCTGGCCGATGGCCGCAAGGTCGAGCCGGTCGACCGGCAGCGCGCGGCGGTCCGGCCAGTTCAGCGCAAAGCCGATGGCATGGCGCATGTCCGGGGGGCCGACATGCGCCATCAGGGCGCCGTCGTGGAACCCGACAAGGGCGTGGATCAGGCTCTCGGGGTGGACGATGACCTCGATCTTGTCCGGGTCGATACCGAAAAACTCTTTGGTCTCTATCAGTTCGAGGGCCTTGTTGAACATCGACGCCGAATCGATGGTGATCCGCTGCCCCATGTCCCAGTTCGGGTGCGCCGACGCCTCCGTCACGGTGGCACGCGCCAGTGCCTCGAGCGGCCAGTCGCGGAAGGCGCCGCCCGAGGCGGTGACGACGATCCGCTCGACCGCGGCGATATCCTCGCCGGTCAGCGCCTGGAATATCGCCGAATGCTCGCTGTCGACCGGCAGGAGGGTGGCCCCCGTCCGGCGGGCCGTCGCCATCACCAGCGGCCCGGCGGCGACGAGTGTTTCCTTGTTGGCCAGCGCCAGCGTGCCCCCGCGCTCGAGGACGGCGAGGCCCGGCGCCAGACCGGCGAGGCCGACGATGCCGGAGATGGTCCAGTCTGCGGGCCGCTGCGCCGCCTCGAGAACGGCAGACCTGCCTGCGGCCACGGCGATGCCGCTACCTTCGAGTCGCCCCGCAAGCTCCTCGTAACATTCGTCGAATGCCGTCACCGCCAGCGCTGCGCGATGCCGGATGGCAGCCTCGGCGAGGGCCACCACGTTGCGCCCGCCGGTGAGGGCCACAACCTCGAACCGCGCCGGATCCCTGCCGATCAGGTCGAGGGTGGACCGGCCGATCGACCCCGTCGCGCCGAGGATCGTCACGCGGCGCCGACCGCTCAAAACGCGACCCCGGGCACATCCATCACCGAGGCGACGACCAGCATGAAGAGGGCTGCGCCCAGAACCCCGTCGAAGCGGTCGAACAGGCCACCGTGGCCGGGGATGAGGTCGGAGCTGTCCTTGACCTTCATCCGTCGTTTCAGCGCACTTTCGGCAATGTCGCCGATCTGGCTCGCCAGAGACATCGCCATGGAAAAGAGAACGATCTCAATGCCTGCCGAGGTGAAGCTCATGAAGACGGCGCCGACGATGCCGGCGGCGATCCAGCCAGCGACCGTGCCCGACCAGGTCTTCTTCGGGCTGACGCGCGGCCAGAACTTCGGCCCGCCGAAGGTGCGGCCCGCGAAATAGCCGAAGACGTCGGTGGCGATCACGACGAGCACCAGCCACAGCAGCCAAATGAAGCCGTAATCGGCGCGGAACGCCACGAGACCCCAGCCCGCGGCCTGTATCCCCAGCGCAAAGGCGAAATAGGTGAGCCTTTCGTGGCGGATACTGTAGGCGCCGATCAGCGGCACGACGAGGAACAGCACCAGCCCCCAGCCCGCGCCGAGCGTCAATTGCCCCGACAGGACCGAGGCCGCAAGCGCTGTGAGCAGCATCCCCGACGTCGGCCGGTCCGGCGCGATCATCATCCACAGTTCCCAGAGCATCACGGCGGTCACGAAGACCGCCATCATCTGGAACCAGACGCCCCCCAGAACGATGCCGACCGACCCCACGACCGCCATCGCCGCCCCCGACGCCATCCGGACAGACAGGTCGCCCCAGCGGCCCGGGTCCGGCGGAAGCAGAGGCGCCACCGCCAAGGATCAGGCCCTGACGGCGCCGAACCGACGCTCGCGGACGCCAAAGTGGCTCAGCACGCGCCCGAACTCGGCGGCAGTGAAGTCGGGCCAGAGCGTGTCGACGAATTCGTATTCCGCATAGGCCGACTGCCACAAAAGGAAGTTAGAGATCCGCGCCTCGCCGCTCGTCCGGATCACCAGATCGGGGTCGGGCAGGACGTGCGTGTCGAGGAATTTGGCGAGGGTCTCTGCGTCGACGTCCTTGTGCGTCAGCCGCCCGCATTCGACCTCATAGGCGAGCCGCTTTGCCGCGCGCGTCACCTCGTCGCGCCCGCCATAGTTCAGCGCGACGGTCAGGTGGCACTTGTCGTTGCCCGAGGTGAGCAATTCCAGTTCGTCCATGAGTGTCACGAGCTTGTCGTCGAGCTTGACCCGGTCGCCGATGAAACGCACGCGGACGCCGGCCTCGAACAGGGCCCGCGCCTCGCGCTGGATATAGCGGCGGAAAAGCTTCATCAGGCCCGCCACCTCGGTTTGCGTCCGCTTCCAGTTCTCGGTCGAAAAGGCGAAGATGGTCAGATATTTGACCCGATATTCGGGGCAGGCCTCGACGATCTCGCGCACCCGCTTGGCGCCAGCGTGATGGCCGAACAGACGCGGCCGGCCACGCATCCTCGCCCAGCGGCCGTTGCCGTCCATGATGATGGCGACGTGCCGGGGGCCGCCGCCGGTGTGCGCGGCGGTGGCCGGTCTGTCGATGTCTGCCTCGGTGCGGGCCATGCAGGCCTCCTTTGGAATTATCGGTCGGCGTCGTTGCTCTGTGTCGAGGGTGCGTTTAGCGTAAATTTGTGTCGAACGTGGGGCGTCGCGCAAGGCGCAGGGGCTCGAAGCTTACCGGGGGCTCCGCCCTGTGAAGCGGCAAATGCTCCAATAAAGCGTTTCTCCCTCCGCGTCATACCTGCATGATCTCGCCCTGTTTGGTCTCGAGCGTTTCGTCGACGAGCTTGATGTAACGGTCGGTCAGGTCCTGCACCTCGGCTTCCCAGAACTTCTGGTCGTCCTCGCTCAGCCCGTCGCCCTTGGCCTTCTTGATCCGGTCCATCCCGTCGCGCCGCAGATTGCGGACCGCAACGCGCGCGTTTTCGGCATAGCCGCCCGCCACCTTGGTCAACTCGCGCCGCCGCTCTTCGTTCAGTTCGGGGATCGGCAGCATGATGATGGTGCCGTTCATCTGCGGATTGATCCCGAGACCACTCTCCCGGATCGCCTTTTCGACCTTGTTCACCAGCGCCTTGTCCCAGACGTTGATCGTCACCATCCGCGGTTCGGGCACGTTCACGGTGCCGACCTGATTGATCGGCGTCGGACTGCCGTAGGCGTCGACCATGATCGGTTCCAGCATCGCGCCCGAGGCCCGCCCGGTGCGCAGCGAGGCGAATTCCGTGCGCAGCGACGCGATGGCGCCGTCCATGCGCCGCGTCAGGTCGTCGGTGTCGAGTTCGAAATCGTCTGCCATCGTCTGTATCGCGTCCCGCGCTGGTCTGGTCCGTGCCGTCGCGGCAGGGTGCCTTGCGCCCCTATACCGGCAGAGGCCCCGGTTTGTATAGCGCGGCGTCCGCGCGTGGATAATTCCTGCCGGTGCAGCCGGTGCGCAGGCCGCGTGCAGCGGCCCCGCTCAGTCGTGCACCTTGGTATAGGTGCCCTGCCCCGCCAGTATCCCCTTGAATCCACCCGGTTCATCGAGGCTGAACACGATGATCGGCAGGTGGTTGTCGCGGGCCAGCGCGATGGCGCTCGCGTCCATCACGCCGAGGTGTTTTTGCAGCACCTCGTCATAACTCACCGTATCGTAGCGCCTGGCATCGGGGTGTTTGGCCGGATCCTTGTCATAGACGCCGTCGACCCCCTTCTTACCCATCAGGATCGCCTCACAGGCCATCTCGTTGGCGCGCAGCGCCGCTGCCGTGTCGGTGGTGAAATAGGGGTTGCCGGTGCCCGCGGCAAAGATCACGACGCGCTTCTTTTCGAGGTGGCGGACGGCGCGTCGGCGGATATAGGGCTCACAGACCTGGTCCATCGGGATCGCGGAAATCACGCGGGTGTGGATGCCGAGCGCCTCCATAGCCCCCTGCATCGCCAGCGCATTCATCACGGTGGCGAGCATCCCCATGTAGTCGGCGGTCGTCCGCTCCATCCCCTGCGCGGACCCCTGCAACCCGCGAAAGATGTTGCCGCCACCGATCACCATGCAGATCTCGACCCCCATCGAATGGACCGATTGCACCTCCCGCGCGATCCGCTCGACGGTGGGCGGATGCAGGCCATAAGAGGTGTCGCCCATCAGCGCCTCGCCCGAGATCTTGAGCATGACGCGCTTGTAGGTAGTGGTTTCGGTCATGGACACCTCGGTCGGGCAGGCGCGCGCGGGCGCGCAGAGGCCCGGAAACCGGGCACTTTCATTGCGGCGCAAACTGTCGCAAAAGCCGGGCATGTTCAATGGCGGCAGGACGCGATGACGCGAACGGATACGCAGGGCCCTGCCGGTCTGGATGCGCTGGGCGCGATCGCGCCGGGCCGTCCGGTCCTGATCGCGGGACCGACGGCGAGCGGCAAGTCCAGCCTCGCCCTGGCCATCGCCGAGCGGTTCGGCGGCACCATCGTGAACGCCGATGCCTTGCAGGTCTTTGCGGGCTGGCGGATCCTCACGGCGCGGCCGGATGCCGCCGATCTGGCGCGGGCGCCGCATGCGCTCTATGGCCATGTGCCGCCGCAGGCGCCCTATTCCGTCGGTCGATGGCTACGCGATGTGGCGCCCCATCTGGCGGGGGGTCCGCCCGAACGGCGCCCCATCGTCGTCGGTGGCACCGGCCTCAATTTCGCGGCCCTCACGCAGGGTCTGGCCGATATCCCGCCGACCCCCGCGGCCACGCGCGCCGAGGCCGATGCGTTGTCGCTTGCCGATCTGCTCTCGACGCTGGACCCGGCGTCCCGGAAGGTCATCGACACCGCGAACCGCGCCCGGGTGCAGCGTGCGTGGGAGGTGTGGCGCACCACCGGGCGCGGTATCGCCGACTGGCAGGAGGAAACGCCGCCGCCGCTCCTGCCCCTCGGCCTCGCGACGGCCGTCGTGCTCGACCCCGAACCCGACTGGCTGAACGCGCGCATCGAAAGGCGGTTCGATGCGATGCTGGCGGACGGCGTACTGGACGAGGCGCGCGCGATGCTGCCGGGCTGGGATCCGGCGCATGCCGCGTCGCGGGCGATCGGGGCGGCGGACCTCGTGGCGCATCTGCGGGGCGGGATGACGCTGACCGCGGCGCGGGCGGCAGCGATCGTGGCGACGCGGCAATACGGCAAGCGTCAGCGGACATGGTTCCGCAGCCGGCGGATGGCGGGCTGGCGGCGGATCGTGCCGGAGTGAGCATCCGGACAGGACCGGTGGGGTCGTCGCGGATATCCACAGCTTCACCCGGTTCTCCCCAGCGGAATGTCGCCCGGCGGGCGCAGGGCGGTTGTGAAGCGGACGCCAATCCTTGACGCTTGATGAAATCGAACATCGGCCCCGAATCGTTCCTCCTGCGGGCGACCCGGCCGACCGGAACGGGAACGACACATGCGCGCCGACTTTGCCCCCGAAATGGTCCAGGATCTGCCGATGCAGGACAGCCTTGCCCTGTTGCCCATCGCCCCCGTCCCGGCGGGCGCGCGCTGGCGGACCGAGGCGATGCGGTCGCACGAAAGCCCGCGTCTGATCCACATCGCCAAGGGTCAGGGACGGATCACCGTCGCCGGACTGACCTCGGGCTATGGCCCCAACAACCTGGTCTTCGTGCCCGCGCGCACGATGTACGGCTACGAGGCCGGCCCCACCGTGCACGGCGTCATGATCTCGATCCCGCGCCGCCTCGCCGCCGACTGGCCCGAGGCGCCGGCACACCTGCGGCTGCGCGACGTCGCCAGCCAAAAGGAGATGAGCCAGCACATCGACAACCTCGAGCGCGAGGTCGCGCTCTCGGCACAGGACGAACCGGATGTCGCCGCCCGCCATGCCCGCGCCGCCCTCTGCCACATCGGCCTTCTGGCCGTCGCCTTCGAGAATGCCGCCGAAAGCCACGTCGACCGCGCGCAGGAGGGCCGCACCGACAGCATGCCCGCCCGCATCGCCGCCGCCTATACCGACCTCGTCGAGCGCGACTTTCGCAAGCATATGGGTGTCGCGGGCTATGCCGGCGCGCTGGGGATCACGCCGACGCATCTGACGCGCTGCTGCAAGCAGAGCTGCGGGAAAAGCGCGCTGACCCTGCTCAACGACCGGGTGCTCTACGAGGCGCGGTTGCTGCTGCGGGCGTCGGATACGCCGGTCAACGCGATCGCGCGGTCGCTCGGGTTCGCGTCGGCGGCCTATTTCACCCGCAGCTTTCAGACCGCGACCGGGCAGACGCCCTCGGCGTTTCGCCGGGGCGACACCGCGCGCTGATCCGGCGACGGTCGCCCCGGCGCATCCGGCCCCGCAAAAGTCGACACCCTTGTCGGAATCGGTTCCGATTGGTCGAAAGTAGCGGTTGACCGCCCCGGTGCGACTGTGTGCATCATGCCCCGGATGGCCAGCCAATGGTCACGACCGACACCATTTGCCGGCCGGGCGACGATTGTTTCGGGACGAGACATCCCGCCCGGGTCTTTCGGGACGAGACATCCCGCCCGGGACCGGCAGTTGCAGATCACCAGGGAGACGATAATGACGAAACACACCAAGATTGCCGCACGGATCCACCCCGTCGCCGGGATGTATGCCGACGAGCACCGGGCCGGTCACATCGACCGCCGCGAATTCCTGACCCGTTCGACCGCGCTCGGCGTCACCGCCGCCGCATCCTATGGCCTGCTCGGCCTTGCCACACCGGCCCGCGCCGAGGCCCACGCCCAGTCGGGCGGCACCCTGCGGATGCAGATGGAAACCAAGGCGCTGAAGGATCCGCGCACCTTCGACTGGTCGGAAATGGCGAACTTCAGCCGCGGCTGGCTCGAGTATCTGGTCGAATACAATGCCGACGGCTCGCTGCGCGGCATGCTCCTCGAGAGCTGGGAGGCGAACGACGACGCGACCGAGTTCACCCTCAACGTGCGGCCGGGCGTGACCTGGAACAACGGCGATCCGTTCACCGCCGAGGATGTGGTGCGCGTCATCACCGGCTGGTGCGACAGCACCGTCGAGGGCAACTCGATGGCCGCACGCATGGGCGCCCTCGTCGATGCGGCGACCGGCATGGCGGGCGAGGGTGCGATCACCATGGTCGACGACCTGACCGTGAAACTTGCGCTTAACCAGCCCGACATCACGGTCATCGTCGGCATGGCCGACTATCCGTCGTCCGTCGTGCACTCGAGCTATGACGGTGGCGATCCGGCCGACAACCCGATCGGCACCGGCCCCTACCTTCCGACGCGCAACGAGGTCGGCATCCAGCAGATCCTGACGCGCAACGCCGATCACGCCTGGTGGGGCACCGATGTCTATGGCGGCCCCTATCTCGACGAGATCGTCTACATCGACTATGGCACCGATCCTGCCGCGATGCTCGCGGGGGCCGAATCCGACGAGATCGACGCGACCTACCAGACGTCTGGCGATTTCGTCGACATCTTCGACAGCATCGGCTGGCAGAAGTCCGAGGCGGTGACGGCGGCGACGATCGCCATCCGCTTCAACCAGTTGCAGCCGCCCTATGACAACGTCGAGGTGCGCACCGCGATCCAGATGGCGGTCGACAACGCCGTGGTTCTGGAACTGGGCTACAGCGGCCTCGGCACCGTCGCCGAGAACCATCACGTCGCGCCGATCCACCCCGAATATGCCGAACTCCCGCCCCTCGTCGTCGACCCCGCGGCGGCGCTGGCGAAACTGACCGCGGCGGGTCATGCCGATACCGAGTTCGAGCTGATCTCGATCGACGATGCGTGGCAGTCGGGCTCGTGTGACGCGGTCGCCGCCCAGATGCGCGACGCGGGCATGAACGTGACGCGCACGGTCCTGCCCGGTTCGACCTTCTGGAACGACTGGACGAAGTATCCGTTCTCGGCGACCGAGTGGAACATGCGTCCTCTCGGCGTGCAGATCCTTGCCCTCGCCTACAAGTCGGGCGTCTCGTGGAACGAGACGGCCTTCGACAACGCCGAGTTCGACGCCCTTCTGGCCGAAGCGACCTCGATCAACGACGTCGACGCGCGCCGCGAGGTCATGGCCAAGATCGAGACGCTGATGCAGGCAGAAGGCGTGCTGATCCAGCCCTACTGGCGCTCGCTCTACCGGCACATGAACGACAGGGTGATGGACGCGGACATGCACCCGACGTTCGAGCATCACCACTACAAGTGGTGGATGCAGGCCTGATCGGGCGGTCGGGGGCGCACCGTTGCGGGGCGCCCCCGACCCCCCGGCGCTTTGGTCCCGCGCGCCGTGCGGGGCCGGAACGCCCGACATATCGGACGCGCCGCAGATACGCGGCGTCCGGGCGGATCGCGGGCGGCGGCTCAGACTGCCGAATGACGCATCGCCCTTCAGAACGGACACGACATGATCCGCTTCCTGCTCAGCCGCACCGTCACCATGATCGCCACGGCGCTTTGCCTGACCTTCATCGTCTTCGTCCTCGCCAACCTGGAGCCGAACCTCGAAAAGGTGGCAAAGTCGGAACTCGGCGCGCGGATCACCGACGCCGAGGTCGAGAGCTGGCTGGACAAGAACGGTTACGGCTCTTCGGTCTTCGTGCGCTATGGCGAATGGCTGGGCATCCTGCCCGGCTGGACCCGGACCGACGCAGGCACCGAGCGCCGCTATGGCCGCTGCCTGCCCGATGCGGGTCTGGCACCCCCCGATGCCACGGTTTCCGAACCGCCCATCGCCGCGTATTGCGGCGTCCTTCAGGGTGAATGGGGCTATTCCACCGTGTTCCGCACCGAGGTGTCGGACATCATGTGGCGCGCCCTCGCCCTGACGGGCAAGCTGATGGGGGCGGTCGTCATCGTGATGATCCCGGGCGCCCTGCTGGTCGGCGTGCTGGCCGGCATGCGCGAGGGGTCGGCGCTCGACCGCACGCTTTCGACCGCCTCGATCGCCACCACCGCCACGCCGGAATATGTCTCGGGCGTCGTGTTCATCACCGTCTTCGCCTCCTCCGCGGTCGGACTGCGATGGTTCAACGGCTCTGCCACAAGCGCGATGGACGACGCGACCTTTGCCAATTTCACCCTGCCGGTGCTGACCATCGCACTTTACGGCATGGGCTATATCGCGCGGATGACGCGGGCGAGCATGGCCGAGGTGATGACCGCGCAATATATCCGCACCGCCCGCCTCAAGGGCGTGGCGTTCCGAACCATCGTCATACGCCACGCCCTGCGCAACGCGCTCATCGCGCCCTTCACCGTCATCATGCTGCAATTTCCCTGGCTCCTGTCGGGCGTGGTGATCGTCGAGACCCTGTTCAACTACAAGGGCTTCGGCTGGACACTCGTGGAGGCGGCGGGCAACAACGATATCGAACTGCTGCTCGCGATCTCGGTCGTGTCGGTGCTCGTGGTGCTGGTGACACAGCTCATCTCGGACATCGGTTATGTCCTGCTGAACCCGCGCATCCGCGTCTCGTGAGGAACTGAACATGGAACCTCTCACCTGGACCGGCGCCTGGGGCGCGACCCTCGATCCGATCCTCGGCATCGTCGTCGTCCTCTTCGCGGTCGCCCTGCTGGCGCAGATCGTGCTGTCCTACGTGACGCCGGCGCAGCGCCTCCAGACCGGGCCGAACGGCCTCGTCATGGCGCAGGGCGGCGCACTCGGGCTCGCACAGCGCAGTTCGACCTGGCTGCTGCTCGCCACGCTCGCGGTCCTCGCGGTCTATGCGATCCTCGGTGCGCTCCTTCCCTACGGCGCCCTCGGCATCATCGGCGCCCTCTCGAAACAGTTCACGCCGGTGTGGATCTGCCTGCTCGTCACCTATGCCGTGTCGATCACGTTCAAGCGGCGGCTGGGCCTCTATGGCAAACTCTTCGACAACACGATCGGGATGATCGGCTTCGGCCTGGTGATGTTCTGGATATTCACCGCCATCCTGACCGGCGTGTTCGACATGATCGCCACACACGACGCGCTTAGCCAGGTTTCCGGCCTCAAGAACAAGGTTCCCGGCACGCCGGTGCCCGGCGCCGAGGTCATGGGGCCGGGTTCGCACTACCTTCTGGGCGGCGACACCCTCGCGCGCGACGTGTTCAGCCGGATGGTCAAGGGCAGCACCATCGTCTTGCAGATAGCACCGCTGGCCACGGTCTTCGCCTTCATGGCCGGCATCACGCTCGGGCTGCCGGCGGGCTATATCGGCGGCAGGCTCGATACGCTGCTGTCGTTCCTCGCCAACCTGATCCTCGCCTTTCCGGTGATCCTGCTGTTCTACCTGCTGGTGACGCCCGAGATCGTGCAGACCGGCATCCCCTCGTTCATGGCCGCCGTCCTCTTCGCGTTCCCGGTCCTCTTCGCCTTCGTGCTCATCAACTCGCGCTATCACACCCAACCCGAGACGCGCACGCCGCTCCTCGTGATGGTGCTCGGCGCATTGGCCTGGCTCTATCTCTCGCTCATCTCTCAATCGGGCACCGTGTTCGACTTCATGCCGCGCTGGCTCGATCTGTTCGACCTGCCGGGCGGGATCCTCGTCGTCTTCGTCTCGGTCGTGTTCGTGAACGCGCCGACGGTGTTCCGCATCGTCCGGGGCCTGACCCTCGAGATCAAGACCCGCGACTACGTCGCCGCCGCCCAGACCCGGGGCGAGAGCAAGTGGTACGTCATGCTGTGGGAGATCCTTCCCAACGCGCGCGGCCCGCTCATCGTCGATTTCTGCCTGCGGATCGGCTATACGACGATCCTTCTGGGAACCCTCGGCTTCTTCGGCCTCGGCCTGTCGACCGAGAGCCCGGACTGGGGCTCGACGATCAACCTCGGGCGCGGGCTGCTCTCGGCCTATCCGCATCCCGCCCTCGTGCCTGCCGTGGCGCTCCTGACGCTGGTGCTGGGCCTGAACCTGCTCGCCGACGGTCTGCGCGAAGAAAGCCTGCGGGACTGATGCGCATGGCCCTCCCGAAGACCGAAGTCTTTCAAAGACTTCGACGTCGAACTTTTTGTAAAAGTTCGGGCCGGAGTTTTCATGAAACTCCGTTTCCCCGGCTGACCCGGAGGTCCGCATGATCGACATGAGCAAGACAGCACAGCCCGCCCAGACCGGCGAGCCGATCCTCGAGATCGACAAGCTCTCGATCTCGTTCTTCACCCGGCTGCGCGAAATCCCCGCCGTCATGGACTTTTCCGCACGCGTCTATCCCGGCGAGGCGCTGGGCCTCGTCGGGCGAGAGCGGGTGCGGCAAGAGCACCGTGGCCCTCGGCGTGATGCAGGATCTCGGCGTGAACGGCCGCATCGTCGGCGGGTCGATCAAGTTCAAGGGCCGCGATCTGGGGGCGATGTCGACCGCCGAACTCGGCAAGATCCGCGGCAACGAGATCGCGATGATCTATCAGGAGCCGATGGCCTCGCTGAACCCCGCGATGAAGATCGCGCGCCAGTTGATGGAAGTGCCGATGCTGCACGAGGGCCTCGGCGAGAAGGAGGCCTACGCCCGCGCCCTCGAGGTGGTCACGGACGTGAAACTCCCGGATCCCGAGCGCATCCTGAAGGCGTTTCCGCACCAGCTCTCGGGCGGCCAGCAGCAGCGGATCGTCATCGCCATGGCGCTCATGTCCAAGCCGTCGCTCCTGATCCTCGACGAGCCGACGACGGCGCTCGACGTGACGGTCGAGGCGGCCGTCGTCGAACTGGTGAAGGATCTGGGCAAGAAATACGGCACCTCGATGCTGTTCATCAGCCACAACCTCGGCCTCGTCCTCGAGACCTGCGACCGGATCTGCGTGATGTATTCGGGCGAGGCGGTCGAACGCGGCACCATCGGGGACGTCTTCGACAAGATGCGCCACCCCTATACGCAGGCGCTGTTCCGCTCGATCCCGCTGCCCGGTGCCGACAAGACGTCACGCCCGCTGGTCGCGATCCCCGGCAACTTCCCCCTGCCGCACGAGCGTCCGCCGGGGTGCAACTTCGGCCCGCGCTGCGACTACTTCGAGGCCGGGCGCTGCGACGCCCAGGCGATCGCCATGGTCCCGGTCTCGGGCGACGAACGCCACGAGACGCGCTGTCTGCGCAGCGACGAGATCGACTGGACCAAGGGCCCCGAGGTCGGCGTCTCGGTCGAGAAGACACCGCCCGGCGACGTTATCCTGCGGATGGACGACCTGCGCAAATATTACGAGGTCGGCGCCTCCTCGCTCTTCGGCGCCAGCGCCAAGAAGGTGGTGAAGGCGAACGAAACGCTGAGTTTCGAGGCGCGCGAGGGCGAGACGCTGGCCATCGTCGGCGAGAGCGGGTGCGGCAAGTCGACCTTCGCCAAGGTGCTGATGGGCCTCGAGACGGCGACGTCGGGCGCCATCGTGCTCGACAACCGCGAGATCGGCGGCACCGCCATCGAGGACCGCGATACCCAGACCGTCGCCGACGTGCAGATGGTGTTCCAGAACCCGTTCGACACCCTGAACCCCTCGATGTCGGTCGGGCGCCAGATCATCCGCGCCCTAGAGGTGTTCAAGATCGGCAAGGACGATTCCGACCGTCGCGAGCGGATGCTGGTGCTGCTCGACCTCGTCAAACTGCCCCGCGCCTTCGCCGACCGGATGCCGCGACAGCTTTCGGGCGGGCAAAAGCAGCGGGTCGGCATCGCGCGCGCCTTTGCGGGCGGTGCGCGGGTCGTGGTCGCGGATGAGCCGGTGAGCGCCCTCGACGTGAGCGTGCAGGCCGCCGTCACGGATCTCCTCATGGACATCCAGCGGCGCGAGCGCACGACGCTCCTGTTCATCAGCCACGATCTGTCGATCGTGCGCTACCTCTCGGACCGGGTCATGGTCATGTATCTCGGCCATGTGGTCGAACTCGGCACCACCGATCAGGTGTTCTCGCCGCCCTATCACCCCTATACCGAGGCGCTGCTGTCTGCGGTGCCGATTGCGGATACGAAGGTCGTCAAGAAGCATATCGTGCTGGAGGGTGACATCCCCTCGGCGATGAACCCGCCGCCGGGCTGTCCGTTCCAGACGCGCTGCCGCTGGAAATCCCGCGTGCCGGGCAATCTGTGCGAGACCGAGGTGCCGCCGCAGAGGGACATGGCCACGGGACACCAGATCAAATGTCACCTGTCGGATGCCGAATTCGCCTCGATGGAGCCGGTCATCACCATCGCCGCCGAATAGGACGCCGAATGACGGGGCGATTCAGGGCCGAAAATCAGGGCCCGAGGATGACGAGGACGTAGTTCTGCGTCTCGGCATAGGGCGGGATGCCGCCGTATTGCTGCACCGCCGCAGGCCCGGCGTTATAGGCGGCGAGTGCCAGCCGCCAGTCGCCGAAGGTATCGTATTGCTGGCGCAGGTAGCGCGCGCCGCCGTCGAGGTTCTGGTCCGGCACGGTCGGATCGACCCCGAGAAGCTGCGCCGTGCCCGGCATCAGTTGCGCCAGCCCGATCGCCCCCGCAGTCGAGACGGCACCGCTGTTCCAGCCGCTTTCCAGTTGGACGAGGCGCAGGAACAGGTCTTCGGGGATGCGGTGACGCACGGCGGCGGCGCGCGCGACGGCGAGGAACGGGCCGGTATAGCGGCCCTGATAGGACGGCACCGCAACGGCGGCGGCGGGCACCACGATGCGCGGCGGTTGCAGGCGGTTCGAGGTGGCATATTGCTCGGCCGCGCGCCCGTCGAGGACAGAGAGTTGCGAGGCGAAGAGCGAGTCGCGCGAGCGGGTCGAGATCGTCTCGGACCACGCCGCCCCGGCCACCAAGGTGGCGATGGCCGCGACCGGCCCCGTAGGTCTGAACATGTCCCTCTCCCGCACAACTCACGTCGGCATTCGCCGTTGGCGCGAACCCTAGCCCAGTCCGCCCGCCGTTTCCATTCCGAATGCACCGGCGCGTCCCCGGTGCCATAAGGGTTTCGTTACCCTCGATTTGGTGATGTAACCGGGCGCAGAGTTTTCAGGGAATCGGGGGCAAGCCACCATGGCGGGATCGGTCAACAAGGTCATCATCATCGGCAATCTGGGGCGCGACCCCGAGGTGCGGTCGTTCCAGAACGGCGGCAAGGTGGTCAACCTGCGCATCGCCACGTCCGAGAGCTGGAAGGACAAGAACACCGGCGAAAAACGCGAGAAGACCGAGTGGCACTCGGTCGCGATCTTCAACGAAGGGATCGGGCGCGTTGCCGAGCAATACCTCAAGAAGGGATCGACGGTGTATATCGAGGGCCAGCTCGAAACCCGCAAATGGCAGGACAAGGACGGTCAGGACCGCTATTCGACCGAGATCGTCGTCCGCCCGTTTACCGGCAACATGACACTTCTTGGTGGCCGTGACGGCGGCGGCGGTGGCGGTGGTAGCTACATGGCCGACCAGTCGGGCGGCGGCGGTTATGACGACCGCGGCGGCTACGACAGCGGCCCGTCCTCTTCGGGCGGCGGCGGCGGCGGGCGCGCGCAACAGCGATCTGGACGACGAGATCCCGTTCTGATGCAGTAGCATGGGGTCTCACCCCATCTGCGCCGCGGGGCCAGAAAGATGGGGTGAAACCCCATCCTTTGCGGTTTGCGGATATCGGTCCGCGCGGGCCGCATCGGTCGAGACGCAAATCGCGGCGTGCCCCCCCGCCCTTCCCGCTACCGGCTGTCCTCGAGCACTGCGATCACCGCCTCCCGCGGCACCTCCCCCGTCACGAAGGCCGCGCCGATGCCGCGCGCAAGCACGAACCGCAACTCCCCCGCGACGACCTTCTTGTCCTGACCCATGAGGTCGACCAGCGCCGCCGCATCCGGCAGGTCGCCCGGAATGTCGCGCAGGTCGCGCTTCATGCCCATCGCCGCCAGATGCGCCCGCACCCGCCCCGGCGTTTCCTGCGCGCACAGGCCCAGCCGCGCCGACAGCTCGAACGCCAGGGCGCAGCCGATCGCCACGCCCTCGCCGTGCAAGAGCCGGTCGCCATAGCCCGTCGCCGCCTCGAGCGCGTGGCAGAACGTGTGCCCGAGGTTGAGGAGCGCGCGTTCGCCCTGCTCCGTCTCGTCGCGCATGACGATGCCGGCCTTCATCTCGCAGGACCGGTGCACGGCACGCACCAGTGCGGCGGGATCGCCCGCGAGGTCCGGCCCTGCCCCTTCGAGCCAGTCGAAGAACGCCGCATCCCCCAGCAGCCCGTATTTCACCACCTCGCCATAGCCCGCCCGAAAGTCGCGGCCCGGCAGCGTGCCGAGAAGGCCCGTATCGGCCAGCACCAGCACCGGTTGATGGAACGCGCCGATCAGGTTCTTGCCACCGGGAGAGTTTATCCCCGTCTTGCCGCCCACCGAACTGTCGACCTGCGCGAGAAGCGTCGTCGGCACCTGCACGAACCGCACGCCGCGCCGCAGGATCGCCGCGGCGAACCCCGCCAGATCGCCGATCACGCCGCCGCCGAAGGCGATCACCAGATCGCCCCGTTCGATGCGTTCGGCCACCAGCCATTCGACCGCGCGCTCGAGGCCCTGCCAGCCCTTGGTGCCCTCGCCCGGCGGCAGGGCGAGGTGGCGCAGGGCGATGCCCGCGTCGGCGAGCGACGCCGAGAGTGTCCCCAGATGCAGGCGCGCCACCGTCTCGTCGGTGATCACCGCGACGCGGGGGCGCCGCAGGAGGGGACGGAGATGCCCCCCCGCCTCGGCCAGAAGGCCGGGACCGATGAGGATGTCATAGGCGCGCCCGGGCAGGTCGACGCGGACGGTCTCGCGCAGCCCGCGGTGGTCCGGTCCGGTCACGGCGCACCCCCGAGGATGTCGGGCCTGCCCGCCAGCAACGCCAGCGCCCGCGTCGTCGTCTCGTCGATCGAATGGCCGGGTGCGACGGCGAGGCGCAGACCCGCCTCCGCATAGACCGGGCCGCGTGCCGCAAGCAACGCCGAGAGCGTGCCATAGGGGTCGGCGGTGCGCAGCAGCGGCCGCGTGTCCTTGTGGCGCACCCGTTCCCACAGCAGCGCCAGCGGCGCGTCGAGCCAGAGGGCGACGCCGCGTGCGGCGATGCCCGCGCGGTTGCGCGCCGCCATGAACGCGCCGCCCCCCGTCGACAGGACGCAAGGGTCGGCGTCGATCAGCCGGGCGATCACCTCGGCCTCGCGGGCGCGAAAGAACGCCTCGCCGTCGCGGGCGAATATCTCGGGGATCGTGGCCGCCGCGGCCCGCTCGATCTCGGCATCCGAATCGACGAACGGCGCACCGAGGCGCGCGGCGAGGGCCCGTCCGATCGCGGTCTTGCCCGAACCCATCATGCCCACCAGCACCACCGACCGGCGCAACGTTCCCGGCGCCTCGCGGTCCGGCGCGCCAATCGCCTGCGCGCCGGTCCCGTGCACATCGGCCCCCTCGACCCTGGCCCCGCCCATTGCGTCCCCTCCGCCTGCCATCCGCCCCTCAGGCATATTGCCGCGCGGAGGGGGTGTAAACGGGCGCGGGCCGATGGATCGACCGCACCCCGCCTTGGGCGGAACCGCCACCGGCACGCGGCTCTCCGCGCGACCTCCGCGATTTGTGAACGGCCCCCCGTGATCTTTGTCGCGCGAGGCGTTATAGAACCCCGTGTACAGGCGCCCGGAACGAGGCGTCATGCACCAAAGGCACGGTTCGGGACAAAGGGCAGATAACGAGTGATGTGGCGTCTCATCAAGGCTATCTTCTATCTGGCCGCGCTCGCGGCGATTGCATTCGTGGGATATGCCTATGTCGGCCCGATCTTCTTTCCGTCCGACTTCGCCGCCCCCAGCCGCGAGGTCGTCGAGACGGTCGAGCTTGGCGACGGCTAGGGCCGCCGCCACCTTCGCCGCGGCCGTAGCACTGCTGACCGGCACCGCACCTGCCCTCGCCCAGCAAGAGAGCGCGCCCCTGTCGGCAATCGACTGGCTTTCGGACAGCGTCGGCGGCCCGGTCGCGCCGTCGCTGCCCCTGCCCGCCCCCGACCCTGTCCGCCCAACCCGCGACGAGCCGCCCGTGGCCGAGAGCGCGACAGCCCCCGGCGTCACCGTCTCGTCCCTCGACAGCCCCTCGCCCGACGGCACGGGCCTGCTGTCGGGGGCGATCACCGGCCTGCCGCCGACGCTCTGGTCGGCCAGTCCGGAGGCAACCCTCGTCACGCTAGTCGGCGCCGCGTCGGTCGAGACACTGCCGGCGGTGCAGGATCTTCTGGTGACGCTGATGCTGGCCGAGGCCGACGCCCCCGAGGGCGGCGGTGCGACCGGCCATCTCTTTCTCGCGCGGGTCGACAAGTTGCTGGACATGGGCGCGCTCGATCCCGCACAGGCGCTGCTTGCGGCATCTGGCCCGACTACGCCCGAACGGTTCCGGCGGTTCTTCGACGTGTCGCTGCTGACCGGGACCGAGGACGCGGCCTGCGCGATGATGCGCGATCAGCCCGGCCTTGCGCCCACGTTTCCGGCCCGCATCTTCTGTCTGGCGCGGACCGACGACTGGCAGGCCGCAGCCCTGACGCTGGGCACCGCGCGTGCGCTGGGCGAGATCACCGAGGAGGAGGATCTGCTGCTGTCGGTGTTCCTCGATCCGGCGTTCGGCGAGGAAATGGGCACCCTCGCCCCGCCGACACGGCCGAGTCCGCTGGTGTTCCGGATGCGCGAGGCGGTGGGCGAGGCGATGCTGACCGCGCGCCTGCCGCTGGCCTTTGCCCACGCCGACCTGCGGCCCACCGCCGCCTGGCGCAACCAGATGGCCGCCGCCGAACGGCTGATCCGGACCGGCGCCCTCGAAGAGAACGTGCTCCAGGCGCTCTATACCGCGCGCGTCCCCTCGGCGTCGGGCGGGATCTACGACCGGGCCCGCGCGTTCCAGGCCTTCGATGTGGCCTTCGATGGCGGCGACCCGGACGCCATCGCCGCGACCCTGCCCGCCGTCTGGGGGGCGATGCGCGAGGTCCGCGCCGAGGTCGCCTTTGCCCGTCTCTATGGCGGCGCACTGGCGCGGATGGACCTTACCGGCGAGACGGCACGTCTCGCCAACCGCATCGCCCTGATCGCGCCGGACTATCGCGAAACCGCCGCCCGGTTCGCGCCGGTGTCCGCCGACGAGCGGCTGTGGCAGGCGATTGCCCTTGGCGAAACGACGGACGTGACCGGCGCCACGCCGCGCGCCCGGGCTGTCCTCGCTGCGTTTCAGGGGGCGCCGGTGCCCGAACCGATGGCCACCGAGATCGCCGACGGCAAGCTCGGCGAGGCGCTGTTGCGCGCCGTCGGCCTCGTCGAGCAGGGTCTGTCGGGCGACGTCGATGCGATGACGGACGCGCTCGCCGTCCTCATCGGCGCGGGCCTTCAGGATACCGCGCGACGGACCGCGCTCCAGTTCCTGATCCTCGGGCGCGGGCAATGAGTGGCACCGGCGCCGCCACGGAGGCTGCCGCGCGACCGATGGCGCATTGGGCGCAGGCCTTCCTCGAGGCGCAGGCCGCCGAACTCGACGCCGCGACCAATACGCAACTGGCCTATGCACGCGACCTGACCGACTTCGCCGGATGGCTGACGGGACGCAGGGGCCATTTCGCAACGGCGGCGCAGGCCGATGTCGAGCAATATCTGATCCACTGCGAGGCGCAGGGCCTTGCCAAATCCACCCGCGCCCGGCGCCTGTCGGCGATCCGGCAACTCTACCGCTTTGCCTTCGAAGAGGGGTGGCGCGCCGACAATCCGGCCATCCGCCTCAAGGGCCCGGGCAAGGACCGGCGCCTGCCAAAGACCCTGAGCGTGCCGCAGGTCGAGGCGCTGATCGGCGCCGCGCGGATGCCGGGGCCGAACCGGGCGCGCAACACCTGTCTGATGGAACTTCTCTACGCCACCGGCATGCGCGTCACCGAACTCGTCAGCCTGCCGGTCGCGGCGGCGCGCGGGGATCCCCGGATGCTGCTGGTCCGGGGCAAGGGCGGCAAGGAACGGATGGTGCCGCTCTCACCGCCGGCACGGGCCGCGATGGCCGAATGGCTGGTCGCGCGCGACGCCGCCGAGGCGCTGGCCCGCGCCAAGGGCGCGCCCGCCTCGCGCCATCTCTTTCCCTCGCACGGCGCGGCGGGGCACCTGACGCGGCACCGGTTCTTCGGCCTGATCAAGGAGTTCGCCGTCCACGCCGGGATCTCGCCCGCCACGGTGACGCCGCACACCCTGCGTCATGCGTTCGCCACGCATCTGCTCGCCAACGGTGCCGACCTGCGCGCGATCCAGATGATGCTCGGCCATGCCGATGTCTCGACGACCGAAATCTATACCCATGTCCTCGACGAACGGCTGCGCGAACTGGTGCTGACGCACCACCCGCTCGCGGCCGCCGCCCCGTCCGCGCCCCCCGCCCCGCTTGATTGATCCGCGTCCAGCCTGCATAACCGACCGCTAACCCCCCGCCGGAGCCACCATGTCCGCCCTCCTCTCCGATGCCGCCTTCTGGATCACCGCAGGCGCCATCCTCGTTCTGCTCGTGCTGTCGGCATTCTTTTCGGGGTCCGAGACCGCGCTGACCGCCGCCTCGCGGGGCAAGCTGCGGGCGGCGGCGGACCGCGGCACGCGGGGGGCGGCCAGGCGCTCCGGATCACCGAAGACAACGAGAAACTCATCGGATCGGTGCTGCTCGGCAACAACGTCGTCAATATCCTCGCCACGTCGCTCGCAACGGCGCTTACTCACCCGCGTCGTCGGCGCCAACGGCGTCGCCGCCGCGACCCTCATCATGACGCTGCTGGTGCTGATCTTTGCCGAGGTGCTGCCCAAGACCTACGCGATCACCAACCCCGAGCGGGTGGCCTCGATGGTGGCGCCACCGATCGCCCTCGTCGTCCGGGTCTTTTCTCCCATCGTGGCGACCGTGCGCCTGCTGGTGCGCGGCGTGCTGCGCCTGTTCGGCGTGTCGACCGACCCCGACACCAACATCCTCGCCGTCCGCGAAGAGATCGCGGGCGCCCTGTCGCTCGGCCATTCCGAGGGCGTGGTGCAAAAGGAGGACCGCGACCGCATCCTCGGCGCGCTGGACCTCGCCGAGCGCACCGTCGAGGAGGTGATGCTGCACCGCTCCGGCATCTCGACGATCGACGCCGACCTGCCGGTCCTCGATATCCTGCGGCTGTGCATCGACAGCCCGCACACCCGCCTGCCGCTCTGGCGCGGCGAGCCGGAGAACATCGTCGGCATCCTGCACGCCAAGGAGCTGCTGCGCGCGATGCAAAGCGTCTTCGGCGAGAACGGCGCCCCCGATGCCGATGCGTTGGCCTCGTTCGACATCCTGTCGGTGGCCAAGAAGCCCTATTTCACCCCCGAATACACCTCGCTCGACGATCAGATGCGCCAGTTCCTCAAACGGCACACGCATTTCGCTCTCGTGGTGGACGAATACGGCGACCTTCAGGGCCTCATCACCCTCGAGGACATCCTCGAAGAGATCGTGGGCGAGATTGCCGACGAATTCGACACCCGGACCGATGCCCCCGTGGCGCAGACGGCGGACGGCGCATTCCTCGTCGACGGCGCGATGACGATCCGCGACCTGAACCGCGCCCACGACTGGCAATTGCCCGACGACGAGGCCAATACCGTCGCGGGCCTCGTCATCCACGAAGCGCAGATGATCCCCGTCGAGGGCCAGGTGTTCAGCTTTCACGGCTTCCGGTTCGAGGTCGTCAGGAAGGCCGAGAACCGGATCGCGACGCTGAAGATCCGGCCGCTGTAGCCACCCGGCCCCGAAATCTTTCAAAGATTTCGACGTCGATTTCTTCGAAAGAAATCGCGCCCTTCAGCCGAGTGCGTAGCCCGCCCCGCGCACCGTGCGCACCGGATCGCCGCCGCCCGTCGCCGTGAGCGCCTTGCGCAGCCGGCCGACGTGCACGTCAACGGTGCGGGTGTCGACATAGACCTCGCGCCCCCAGACCCGGTCGAGCAACTGGTCGCGCGACCAGACCCGGCCCGGGCGCTCCATGAAGGTGGTGAGCAGGCGGAACTCGGTCGGCCCGACCCGGACTTCGGCCTCGCCGCGATAGACGCGGTGGGTTTCGCCGTCGAGCGTGATGTCCTCGTAGGTCAGCACCTGCCCGACGCTGACGGGCCGGACCCGCCGCAACTGCGTGCGCACGCGGGCCATGAGTTCGCTCACCGAATAGGGCTTGGACACATAGTCGTCGGCGCCGGTCTCGAGGCCGCGCACCTTGTCGGCCTCCTCGGACCGCGCCGACAGCATGATGACCGGAATGCCGCGCGTCTCGCTTGCCGATTTCAGCCGCCGGCAGACCTCGATCCCCGACAGGCCCGGCAGCATCCAGTCGAGGACGACGACATCGGGCGGATCCTCGGAGACCATCATCACGCCCTCGTCGCCATCGGCGGCGGTCGAGACGCGGTAGCCTTCGGCGCTCAGGTTATAGCTCAGGATCTCGCGCTGCGCAGGCTCGTCCTCGATGATCAGGATATGGGGTTTGGGCCCGGACATCGCCGTCCCCTCACGCTATCGGCATCGTCGAGGTCGTGTCGCCCTTGGGGCGGTCGTCCTCGGGCATCGACCCGGTGATGAGGTAGACGACCTGTTCGGCCATGTTGGTGATGAGGTCGCCCATCCGCTCGACGTTCTTGGCGATGAAATGCAGGTGCATGCAGGGGGTGATGTTGCGCGGATCCTCCATCATGTGGGTGATGAAGTCGCGGAAAAGCGCGTTGTAGAGCTGGTCCACGTCGAGGTCGCGCAGGATCACCTGATGCGCGAGGTCCGCATTGCGCGTCACGAAGGCGTCGAGCACGTCCTTCAGCATCCCCTGCACGTCGCGCGCCATCCGCCGGATCATCTGCGCCGCGCCGTTGACGGGCCGCACGTCGACCAGCAGGCCGACGCGCTTGGAGATATTCTTGGCGTAGTCCGCCGTCCGCTCGAGCGAGGCGGCAAGCTTGATGACCGACAGGATCACCCGCAGATCCCTGGACACCGGTGCGCGCAGCGCGATGATCGTGGCGGCGTTCTCGTTGATCTGTTCCTCCAGCGCGTCGATCGCCTTGTCGCCCCGGCGCACCGTGTCGGCCAGTTCGGTGTCACGCTCCTCGAGGCTGCGGGTGCCGTCGAGGATCGCCGCCTCCACGAGGCCGCCCATCTTCAGGATCAGCGTTTGCAGCGTTTCGAGGTCGCGATCGAACGAGGAATGGATGTGGTCGGCCATGGCGCTGTCCTATCCGATCCGGCCCGAGATGTAACTCTCGGTCCGGGGGTCGCGGGGGTTGGTGAAGATCGTCGGCGTCTCGTCGTATTCGACGAGGCTGCCAAGGTGAAAGAACGCCGTGCGGGACGACACGCGCCCCGCCTGCTGCATCGAGTGGGTGACGATGACGACGGCGAAATTCGAGGCAAGCTCGTGGATCAGTTCCTCGACCTGCGCGGTGGCGATGGGGTCGAGCGCAGAACACGGCTCGTCCATGAGGAGCACCTCGGGTTCGGTGGCGACGGCACGGGCGATGCACAGGCGCTGCTGCTGGCCGCCCGACAGGCCGGTGCCGGGGGCGTGCAACCTGTCCTTGACCTCGTCCCAGAGGGCGGCGCGGCGCAGCGCCTTTTCGACGATCCCGTCCATTTCGGCCTTGTTGCGCGACAGGCCGTGGATCTTGGGCCCGTAGGCCACGTTGTCGTAGATCGACTTCGGGAATGGGTTCGGCTTCTGGAACACCATGCCGACCTTGGCGCGCAATTGCACCGGATCGACGCGGGCGTCATAGATGTCCTCGCCGTCGATGGCGATATCGCCGGTCACGCGGCAGATCGGGATCGTGTCGTTCATCCGGTTCAGGCAGCGCAGGAACGTCGACTTGCCACAGCCCGACGGGCCGATGAACGAGGTCACGGCGTTGGCCGGTATCTCGACGCTCACGTCCTTGATGGCGTGGGTGTCGCCATAGAAGACGTTGACCTTGTCGGCGGAAATCTTGGGGCTCATGGGGGGCTTTCGGTCTGGCTACCAGCGCCGCTCGAAGCGGCGGCGCAGCAGGATGGCGGCGAGGTTCATGGCAAAGAGGAAGAGCAGCAGAACGATGATCCCGCCCCAGGCCCGTTCGTAATAGGCGGGATCGGCGCGCTTGGCCCATTCGTAGATCTGCGCGGGCATCGCGGAGTTCGGCGAGAGAAGGCCCTCGGCCAGACCGCCGGGATAGGTGGTGGCGACATAGCCCACCATCCCGATGAGCAGGAGCGGCGCGGTTTCGCCCAGCGCCTGCGCCAGACCGAGGATCGTGCCGGTGAGGATGCCCGGCATCGCCAGCGGCAGGACGTGGTGCGTCACGGTCTGCATCTTCGATGCCCCGACCCCCAGCGCCGCATCGCGGATCGAGGGCGGCACCGCCTTGAGCGCCGCGCGCGTCGAGATGATGATCGTCGGCAGCGTCATCAGCGTGAGGACGAGGCCGCCGACCAGTGGCGCCGACTGCGGCAGGTGCGCCACCTGGATAAAGATCGCGAGGCCGAGGATGCCGAACACGATCGAGGGCACGGCGGCGAGGTTCGAGATGTTCACCTCGATGAAATCGGTCAGCCGGTTCTCGGTCGCGAACTCCTCGAGGTAGATCGAGGCCGCAACGCCGATCGGCAGCGACAGGATCAGCACCACGAGCATCATGAAGAACGACCCCAGCATCGCCACGCCGATCCCGGCCTGTTCGGGCCGCGCCTCGGAGGCGTCGGCACCGGTCAGAAAGTCGATGTTGAACCGCTTCTCCACCATGCCCGCCGCCATCATCGCGTCGATCAGGTCGAGGTGGGCGCCGTCGAGGTTGCTGTCGCGCGCCAGACTTTCGCGGCTGACCCGCCCCTTGAGATAGCCGTCGACGCGGGACGAGGCGAGCACCTCGAGGGTAATCGTCGTGCCGATCAGGTCCACGTCGCCCAGCACCACGTCGCGGATCCGCGCCGCGGACCTGTCCGACAGGATCTTGTCGAGGTCGCCGTCCTCGATCCCGGTCTCGATCCCCGCCGCAGCCAGTTGCGCCACAAGCGCCGCCTCGATGATGCGGCCATAGCGCAGCGTCGTGATCCGCGAGATCTCGGCGCGGTCGCGGGTGCCGTCCGGGTCGAGCTGTGCGGCGTCGAGCGGCACCTCGAGGGCGATGAAGGTCTGGGTGAAGGCGCCGGTGCCGTTCCTTACGATCGTGCTCAGCAGCACGGCGAGGAAGATGCCGCCGAGGGTCAGGGCCACGATGCCATACAGCCGGAACCGGCGTTCGGCGGCGTTGCGGCGCCGGGTCCGGTCGTCGACCGTCAGGATCGAGCGGTGCGGGGCGTCGGCCTCCGCCTTGCCCATGTCGATGGCGGTCATTCGTATTGCTCCCGGTAGGTGCGGACGAACCACAGGGCGATGATGTTCAGCCCCAGCGTGATGACGAAAAGGGCCATCCCGAGCGAAAAGGCGACCAGCGCCTCGGGCGAGTTGAAATCGCTGTCGCCGGTAAGCTGGCTCACGATCTTGGCCGTCACGGTCGTCATCGCATCGAAGGGGTTCATCGACAGTTGCGCCGCCGCACCGGCGCCGAGGACGACGATCATCGTCTCGCCGATGGCGCGGCTTGCCGCGAGCAGGATCGCGCCGACGATCCCCGGCAGGGCGGCGGGCAGCACCACGTTGCGGATCGTCTCGGACGGCGTGGCGCCGAGGCCGAGCGAGCCGTCGCGCAGCGACTGCGGCACGGCGTTGATGATGTCGTCCGACAGCGACGACACGAACGGGATCAGCATGATCCCCATCACGAGGCCCGCCGTCATGACGGAGGTGCCGCCGCGCATCCAGTCGACGCCCAGCATCCCGTCCCGGCCAAAGAACGAGACCAGCAGCGGCCCGACGGTGAGCAGCGCAAAGAGGCCGTAGACGATGGTCGGGATCCCTGCGAGCAGTTCCAGCATCGGCTTGGCGACGGACCGCACGCGCGGCGTGGCATATTCCGACAGATAGATCGCCGAAAAGAGGCCCAGCGGCACCGCCACGATCAGGGCCACGAGGCTGATGTAGAACGTCCCCCAGAGAAGCGGCAGGATGCCCAGCGACGAGCCGCCCCCGAACGAGGGCGACCAGATCGTCCCGAAGAGGAAGTCCGACCCCGGATAGAGGCCGAAGAATTTCACCGTATTGAAGATGAGCGCGAGCACGATGCCCACGGTCGTCAGGATCGCGATCGAGGCCGCCGCGATCAGCAGCCAGCGCATCCCCGTCTCGACGGTGTTGCGCGCCCGCGTCCCCCTGTCCGTCCGGTAGAGGGCAAGTGCGGCGCCCGCGAGGGCAGTCGCCAGGACGATACCGCTCAGCGCAACCTGCGAGGCCCCGGCATTCGCGCGATAGCGCAACGCACCCGACACCATGTTGCCGTTCACCGCCCCCGCGGTGGCGATCCCCTCGGCCGACAGGATCGCGCCGATCTCCTGTCCCTCGGGCAGGACCGCCTCGAATCCGTCGATGATCAGCCGCCCCGACGCCTCGGCCCGGTCGAGGCCCTCGGCGACGCGGGCCACCTCGCCGCGCAGCAACTGATCTCCGGGCGTGGTGCCGCCCTGCCAGCCGTCGAGGGCGGGATAATCCATCCCGTTCAGCCACAGGCCCCGCGTGATCAGCAGGACCGCAAGCACGAGAAGCGCGGGCGCGAGGGTGAACATGGCGGCCTTGGCGCCATGATAGCTCGGCAGCGAATGCAGCACCCGCCGGTCGCCGTCCGACGCCGCGAGCGCCCGCCGGCGACCGAGGAGATAGGCGAGCGCCGCAAGCGCCGCGAGGATCACCATGAGGGTCAGCGTCGTCATGTCGGGTCGGTCCTTCGCGCCGGCGATGGGAGGACGGATAGGCGTGCGGCGGCCCGGCCGGAACCGGGCCGCCGGCAGGGAAACGACCTACTGGCCGATGTTGGCGACGCCGGCGTCGACCGCGGCCTGCGTCTCGGCGAGGGCCGGATCGGACACGAGGCCATAGTCGGCGAGCGGACCGCCCGGGCCCGCCATGTCGTCGGAGACGAAGAACGCCGCATAATCCTGAAGGCCCGGGATCACGCCGAGGTGCGCGGCCTTGATGTAGAAGTAGAGCGGACGCGACACCGGGTATTCGCCGGTCGAGATGCTGTCGGTCGAGGGGACGACGCCGCCCATGGTCGCGACCTGAAGCGTATCGGTGTTGTTCTCGTAGAACGCGAGGCCGAACACGCCGATGCCGTCGGGGTTGGACGAGATGCGCGCCAGCGTCTCGGTATAGTCGCCGTCGATGTCGGTCGACACACCGTCGGTGCGCACGGCGATGCAGGCGTCCTCGGCGTCGTCCTCGGACATGCCGGTGGCGATCATCGCCTCGAGGGCGCCGGTATCCTCGCAGCCCTGTGCCAGCACCTTTTCCTCGAACACTTCGCGCGTGCCGTGGCGGGTGCCGGGGATGAAGGCGAGGATTTCCTGCGCGGGCAGATCGGGGTTCACCTCGTTCCACATCGTGTAGGGGTTCGGCACGACCGCGCCGTCGACGACGACGTTTGCGGCCAGCGCGAGGAACCAGTCGGACGGGGTAAAGGCGAATTCGTTGCCGTCGATATCGCTGGCAAAGACGATGCCGTCATAGCCGATGCGGACCTCGATGATGTCGGTCACGCCATTGGCGGCGCAGGTCTCGATCTCGCCCTCGCGGATCGCGCGGGACGCATTGGCGATGTCGATCTGGTTCTCGCCGACGCCCTCGCAAAAGCGGGCGAGACCGGCCGAGGAGCCGCCCAATTCGACGACCGGCGTCGGGAAATCGAAGTTCTCGCCGAAGGCCTCGGCGACGATGGCGGCATAGGGCAGCACGGTCGAGGAACCGGCGACCTGGATGTTTTCACGGGCAAGGGCGGGGGTGGCGGCAGCCAGCGCGAGAACGGAGATCGCGATTTTCACGGATGACATGGATGTCTCCTGTAGAGGTGAAAGGACGCCCGCGAGCCGGGCCTCCGATGCGCCCCGACTAGGCGCGGCACCCGTAGCTTTTGTGACACCTGTGTAAAAGTTGCATGACGGTCGCCCGCCCACGCCCCGCCCTGGGCGCGTCAGTGCAGCGGCAGGATGACGGTGAACGTGCTGCCCTTGCCCGGCGCACTCTCGACGCGCAACCGGCCACGGTGGCGGCTCACGATATGCTTGACGATGGCGAGGCCGAGGCCGGTGCCGCCGACATCGCGCGACCGGTGCGTATCGACGCGGTAGAACCGCTCGGTCAGGCGCGGCAGATGGTGCGCCGCGATCCCCTCGCCCTGATCGCGCACGGCGAGGCGGACGCCCTCGGCGCGCAGCATGTCGTCGGGGCCGGGCAGGCTCAGTTCGATCTGCACGTCCTTGCCCGCGCCGCCATATTTTATCGCGTTCATCACCAGATTGGACACGACCTGCCGGAGCTGGCCCGCATCGCCCGGCACCACGACACGCGGCCGGGTGCCTGCGACCGTTAGCCGCACGTCCTGTGCCGCTGCCACCGGCTCGAGGGTCGCCAGAACGCTGTCGATCACCTCGCCCAGCTCGACCCGCTCGGTCGGTCGGCGCCGCTCGTTCTCCTCGACCCGCCCCAGCGACAGCAGGTCGTCGACCAGTTGCGTCATCCGCCCCGCCTCGCGCGCGATGATCCCGAGGAACCGCTCGCGCGCCACCGGGTCGTCGCGTGCGGCCCCGGTCAGCGTCTCGACGAACCCCAGCACGGCAGTAAGGGGCGTGCGCAACTCGTGACTGACGTTGGCGACGAAATCGCGGCGCATCTTGGTCGCGGCATCGAGTGCCGAGACATCCTCGAAGATCAACAGGACATTGCGTTTCTGCGCGATGACCGGCGCCGAGACGGTAACGTGCCAGGTGGTATCGGCCACCGTCTCGAACACGGTCAGCGCCGTGGTGCGCATGGCGCCGTCGCGCAGGCTCGCCTCGATCGTGTCGAGCAGGCCGGGCTGCCGCAAGGCGGCGATGTAATGCAGGCCGACCGCATTGCCCCGCACGATCGTGAGGGCCGTCGGGCTCGTCGCGCGGATCCGCTCGTCCGGGCCAATGAGGATCGCCGGCATCGCCAGTGCGGCAAGCAGCGCCGAGGCGGCACGGTCCGCGCCGTCCGCGTCGGCCGTGTCGTCAGCCACCGAAACGCCCGCCGCCAAAGGTCGACCGGCGCCGTTCGGTCTCCGCGTCAATCGGGTCATTAACCATTTTTTGCTCGCTTATGCCGGCCGATGGCGCACCTTGTCCCGGGGACGATTCGGATCGCCCCCCGTTACCCTGTTCCGACAGGCCGCGCACCCGGTTGGCCTCTGGAGTGTTTCCCGTGTCGTCGTCCATAAAGTCCGATCGGTTCGCGAACCACAACAATCCGCCGCGTCCAAACCCGGTGCGGATGGACTGTCCTGCCGACTTTCCGCCGTTGTCGGCGCTGCGCCCGGTCTTCGTCGCCGCGTCCGCCGCCACTATCGTCGAGATCGCGGCGCCCGACGGTCTCTACCGTCCGGAGATGATCCTGTTCGCAACCCTCGACGGCCCGCTCCTGTCCCGCCTGCGGGCCCGCGCGATCCTGTCATGCCTCGTGACGCGCGCCTTCGATGCCATCGACCTTGCCGCGATGCTGAACGCGACGGGGTTCGATGGCCGGTATCTCGCCGTGACCCGCGAGGCGCCGGACCGGGCGCTGATCCGGCGCGAGGTTCGGTCGCGCGCGCCGAGCGTGGATTTCGACGTCTTTGCCGTGCGCTACACCCCGCTGGGCGACGGCTCCTAGACTGCCGCACGGGCGGCGCGGCAAAACTCGTCGATGAGCATGTCCGCCTCCTCGATCCCGACCGAGACGCGAAAGAACCCCTCGCCGATGCCAAGGGCCGCGCGCGCCGCAGGCGTCAGGCCGCGGTGCGACGAGGAGGCGGGATGCGACAGCGTGGTGCCCACATCGCCCAGCGTCGGTGCGAACGCCACCTCGGGTGCCGCGCGGGTAAAGGCATTGGCCGCCGCGCGCCCGCCCTTCAGCTCGAAACTGAGCATGTTGCCGCCCCGCCCGTTCAGCAGGCCCATGGCGCGGTTGTGGTCGGGGTGGTCGGGGCGCGTCGGATAGATCACGCGCGCCACGCCACCTTCCCCGGCCAGCGCGTCCGCAAGGCGGCGGGCCGTCGCCTCGGCCCGCTCGAGGCGCAGGTCGAACGAATGGAGGCCCCGTTCGGCCAGCCAGCAGTCGAAGGGGCTGGGCGTCAGGCCCCAGGTCACGTTGGCGTCGTTGATCCGGCGCCGCAGGTCCGCATCCCGCGCCGCGACATAACCGAGCGTCGCATCGGAATGACCCGCCAGCAGTTTCGTCACCGAATGGACGACGATATCGGCCCCCAGCGCAAAGGGCTGCATCAGGCGCGGCGTGGTGAAGGTGTTGTCGACCACGAGCAGGACGCCACGCGCGCGGCAGAGCGCCGCGATCCCCGTCACATCGGCGACCCGGATCGTCGGGTTCGAGATCACCTCGACCACCACCATCCGCGTCTCGGGCCGGATCGCAGCGGCCATCGCTGCGGCATCTGTCGCATCCGCCAGCGAGGTGGCGATGCCGAGGCGCGGCAGGTCGTCGTTCATCAGGCGCAGGGTGCGGCCATAGAGCTGATCGCCGCCCAGCACATGGTCGCCCGCGCGCAGCAGGCCCAGAAAGACGGCCCCCAGCGCCGACATTCCGGATCCGGTGACGATCCCCGCAGGCCCGAACAGCGCAGGCGCCCCCTCGAGCATGTCGATCTTGGCGGCCAGCACCTCGGCATTCGGATGCCCCTCACGGGCATAGGTATAGCCGGTCCCGTCGGCGTATTGCGCATCCAGCGCGTCGGGGTCGGGCGAGGCATAGACGACCGAGGGTTGCAGCGGCGTGACCACGGGCCGCGAGGTCGAAGTGGGCCAGCCGGTGCGCCGGACGAGCGAGGTGGGACGGTCCATCAGCCGAGTTCCTTGAGGCCCGCGCGGAACCGGCGGGCGTTTGCCACATAGGTATCCGCCGAGCGGCGCAGACCCGCAAGGGCCGCGTCGTCGAGCGGGCGGATCACCCGCGCGGGCACGCCCATGACCAGCGATCCGTCGGGGATCTCCTTGCCCTCCGTCACCAGTGCGCCCGCGCCGATGAGGCAATCGCGCCCGATCACGCGCACCGTTCAGCACCGTGGCGCCCATGCCGATCAGGCTGCCGTCGCCCACCGTGCAGCCGTGCAGCATCGCCTTGTGGCCGATGGTGCAGCCCGCGCCGATGCTCAGCGGATGGCCCATATCGGTGTGCAGCACCGCGTTTTCCTGGATGTTGGACCCCTGCCCCACGACGATCGGCTCGTTGTCGCCGCGCAAGGTCGCGCCGAACCAGACCGAGGCATCGGCCCCGATCCCGACCTTGCCCATGACATGGCATCCCGGCGCCAGCCAGGCGGTGGGGTCGATCCGCGGCGTGTCGTCGTCGAGCGCGTAGATCATGGGGCCTCCGACAGGTCGTCGAACTCGGATTGCAGGGCACGGACGTGATCGGTCAGGCGCGGCTGCTGGCTCAGTCGCAGCCGTTCGGCGGTGACGATGCTCTTGAGTTTGGCCTCGGTCGCGTCGAGGTCGTCGTTCACCAGCACGTAATCGTAGCCGTCCCAATGGCTGATCTCGTCCCAGCTTTGCTGCATCCGTTCCGCGATGGTCGTGTCATCGTCCTGCCCGCGCGAGATCAGGCGGCGGCGCAGTTCCGCGATCGACGGCGGCAGAAAGAACACCGACAGCACATGCTTGCCCAGCGTCGAGTTGCGGATCTGCTGCGCGCCCTGCCAGTCGACGTCGAACAGGACATCGCGCCCCTCGTCGATGGCCCGCGCCACCGGCCCCTCGGGCGAGCCATAGTAATTGCCGAAGACCCGCGCGTGTTCGAGCATCGAGCCGTCCGCGACGGCGCGCTTGAACGCGTCCTGCCCGAGGAAGTGATAATCGCGCCCGTCGACCTCGCCCTTGCGCGGCGGGCGCGTCGTCGCCGACACCGAAAAGGTGATCGAGGCATCCCAGTCGCGCAGGCGGCGGGTCAGCGTCGTCTTGCCCGCCCCGGACGGCGACGACAGGATGATGAGGAGGCCCCGGCGGGCGCCTGAGATCGGATGTGCCATCTATTCCACGTTTTGTATCTGTTCGCGCATCTGCTCGATCACCGCCTTGAGGTCGAGCCCGATGGCGGTGAGGGCGGCAGCACCCGCCTTGGAACACAGGGTATTCGCCTCGCGGTTGAATTCCTGTGCCAGAAAGTCGAGCTTGCGGCCTTGCGGTTCGGGGGTGCCGAGCAGCGCGCGGACGGCGGCGACATGGGCGCGCAGGCGGTCGATCTCCTCGGTCACGTCGGCCTTCACCGCCAGCAGCGCCAGTTCGAGCACGAGGCGATCCGCCGGGTATCGCACATCGTCGAGGATGCGGCGCAGCGCCGCCGTGAGGGCCGCCTGCGCATCGGGGCGGCGCGCCTCGGCGGCCCGGGCCGCCGCCTCGACCAGCGCGGCGATCCGGTCGATCTGCTCGGTCAGGACCGTCGCCAGTTCGGCCCCTTCGGCGGCGCGCATGGCACAGAAATCATCGACGAGCGGGGCGAAATCGGCCTCGAGAGCCGCAAGGAGTGCGGCCTGCGCCGCCTCGTCCTCAGCCGCCGCGCCGCCGATCACGCCGCGCTGCGTCAGCACGTCCGCCGCCGTCGGCTGGGCCAGCGTGATCCCCAGCGCCATCGCGCGTTCCTGCACCGCCTCGAGGGCAAGGAGCACCCGGTCGATGTGCCCGGCATCGAGGGCCATGCCGGCGGCCCCCGCCGCCTCCGTCAGCCGCAGCGTGAGCGAGACGTTGCCCCGTTTCAGCCGTGCGGCGAGGACGCGCCGCAACGCAGGTTCGAGGCGCGCCACGCTATCTGGCAGCCGCAACCGCAGATCGAGGCCGCGGGCGTTGACGCTGCGGATATCCCAGACCCAGGACATGGCCCCGATCTGGCCGGTGCGGCTGGCAAAGGCGGTCATCGAGGCGAGGGCGGGCGTGGTCACGCGGCAGTCTCCGGTGGGGCGAGGCGCAGCTAAGGGGATTCGCGCGATGCTGGCAACCCGTCCGCCCGCGGGGTCGCATTGTCGCGCGTTAACCGCTCCGTCAAAGATTCCACGAAAATTCGAGGCAAGTGGTGTAGACCTCGGGCGAGGGTAACGATTTGTAAACCATCCCCGAGGAGGCTGACATGCAGTTCGACGACTGCGCCGACATCCGCAGCGCCGCGTTCCGCCGGAAGGCGGATGACACCGGATCAGCGTCGATCACCGGTCGCCGCAGCCGCGCGACCAAGGCTTTCGGTCTCCCCGGCTTTCCGCCCCCCGCCGCCGGTGCGCGCCACGTCGGCCCCGATGTTCTCGACGGCGTCGAGGCCTATTGGAACGACCTGCGGCGCGGCGCCCGCGTGCCGCGGCGCAGCGACGTCGATCCCGAGGGGATCGCCACCGCCCTGCCCGCCACGATGATCCTCGAGCGGATCGCCCCCGGCATCGCGCGGATCCGCGTCGCGGGCCAGCAGATCGCTGCCATCTGCGGCATGGATCCGCGTGGCATGCCGGTCAGTGTCTTCTTCGACGCCGCCGCCCGCACCGCTCTGGGCGCGCACCTCGAGGCGGCCTTTGCCGGGCCTGCCATCGTCAGCATCCCCGTCACCGTGCCGCGCCGCCTGCTGCGCCCGGCGGTGGGGGGACGCCTGACCATCCTGCCGCTCGACGACGGCATGGGGCGGATCGACCGCGCCCTTGCGGTTCTGGTCACGGACGTGCCCGTCGCGCGGCGCAGCCCGGTGCGCTTTTCGATCCCCGACGCGATGCGCCCCCGGATCGACGTGCTTGCGAACCCGCGACGGGTGCATCGTGCGTCGCTCGCCGCGCGCGCCGACCGGGACACCGACGCGGAAGGTCCGGTCCTGCGCCGGTCCGATCCCCGATACCTCCCGTTTCGGGTCGTCATCGGCGACCGGGACGCGGCTGCCGCACCTGTCACCGACGCCGCGCGCCCGGCCCTCAGCCTAATCGTCTCGAACCACTGAGCCCCTCCCGAACGCAAACGGCCCGCCATCGGGCGGGCCGTCCGTCGTCAGGTCTTGAACGAAGGTTCAGGACGCTTCGGCCTTCTGCATCCGGGCACGGCGCGCCGACAGCTCCTCGGAGACGAGGAACGCCAGCTCCAGCGACTGGCTCGCGTTCAGGCGCGGGTCGCAGGCGGTGTGATAGCGGTCCGACAGATCCTCGTCGGTCACGGCCCGCACGCCGCCGGTGCATTCGGTCACATCCGCGCCCGTCATCTCAAAATGCACGCCGCCGGGGATCGTGCCCTCGTCGTTGTGCACCGCAAAGAACTCGCGCACCTCGCGCAGCACGGAATCGAACGGCCGCGTCTTGTAGCCGCTGGTCGATTTGATCGTGTTGCCGTGCATCGCATCGCAGGTCCAGACGACGTTCGCCCCCTCTTCCTGCACCGCCTTGATGAGGCGCGGCAGATGCTCGCCGACCTTGCCCGCGCCGAACCGTGCGATCAGGGTCAGGCGGCCCGCCTCGTTCTTCGGATTGAGCGAGGCCATCAGCGATTTCAGGTGCCCGCTCGTCATCGACGGCCCGCATTTCAGGCCAATAGGGTTCTGCACGCCCTTGCAGAACTCGACGTGCGCGCCGTCGGGCTGCCGTGTGCGGTCGCCGATCCAGATCATGTGCCCCGACCCCGCGACCCAGGCGCCACTGGTCGAATCGACCCGCGCCAGCGCCTCTTCGTATTCCAGAAGCAGCGCCTCGTGGCTGGTATAGAAATCGACGGTGGACAGGTCATGCACCGCCTCGGAGGTGATCCCGGCGGCGGTGAGGAAATCGAGAGTGTCCGAGATCCGGTCGGCCATGTCCTTGTATTTCTGCACGCCCTCGATATCGGCGAACCCCAGCGTCCACGCGTGGACCCGGTGCACGTCCGCGAAACCCCCCGTCGAGAAGGCGCGCAGCAGGTTCAGCGTCGCCGCCGATTGCAGATAGGCCTGCAACATCCGGTCGGGATCGGGCGCCCGGCTCGCCTCGTCGAAGTCGAAGCCGTTGATGATGTCGCCGCGATAGGACGGCAGTTCGACGCCGCCCACCGTTTCGGTCGCCGCCGAGCGCGGCTTGGCGAACTGCCCCGCCATGCGGCCGACCTTCACCACCGGCACCTTGGCGCCATAGGTCAGCACCATCGCCATCTGGAGCAGCACCTTGAACGTGTCGCGGATGCCGTCGGCGGCGAATTCGGCGAAACTCTCGGCGCAATCGCCGCCCTGCAACAGGAACGCCTCGCCGCGCGACACCTTGGCAAGCTGCGCCCTGAGCTTGCGGGCCTCGCCGGCAAAGATCAGCGGCGGATAGGTGGCAAGCCGCGCCTCCACCGCGCCGAGTGCGGCGGCGTCGGTATACTCGGGCATCTGAACCCTGGGTTTGCGTCTCCAGTCGCTCTTGCGCCACTCGGCCATGGTCTCGCTCCTCGTTGCCGCTTCGTCCGCCGCGACGCCGCACGGAAGGGCCGGGCAGCGGACCCGCCTGCCTATACGCGGCCCGGCCCGGCGCGCCAATCCCAAAGTGCCCGTTGCCTGCCACATCGGGCGCCCCATGCACCTGCCCTTGCGCAATCGGCGCAAACCTGATGATGCTCCCGCGTCCGTCGCGCACCGCGTCCGGGCCGCCCCGTTGCGCCCGCCCCTTCGAGCCCGCCCCTTCGAGACAGTGAATGCCTGCCACGTCCGCGCCCACCTCTGCCGCCGCCATCCCCGTCGCGGGCGCCTCCGGGCCCGCGCGGCGCTTCGTGTTCGGCCTGCTGGACAATTTCTCGCTGCTGTCGTTCGCCTCGGCCATCGACGCGCTGCGCATCGCCAACCGGATGGCCGACCGGCGTCTCTACGACTGGGTTCTGGCCGGCGAGAACGGTGTCTCGGTCAGTTGCTCTGCGGGCACCACCTTCAACGTCGACATCGGCCTCGACGAACTGAACCGCGACGACGTGCTGATGATCTGCGGTGGCATCGACGTGCAGACGGCGACGACCAAGCGGATCCTGAACTGGGTCCGGCGCGAGGCGCGGCGCGGCGTGGTCACGGCGGGCCTGTGCACCGCCGCCTATACCCTCGCCCGCGCCGGTCTGCTCGACGGGCGCCGCGCGACCATCCACTGGGAGAATCAGGACAGTTTCATCGAGGAGTTCGAGGAGGTGACGCTCACCAAATCGGTCTTCGTCGTCGACGGGCCGCGGATCACCACGGCGGGCGGCACCGCGTCGATCGACCTGATGCTGAAACTCATCGCCGACCACCACGGCGAGGAACTGGCCAATGCCGTCGCCGATCAGCTCATCTATTCCTCGATCCGCACCGATCAGGACACCCAGCGCCTGTCGATCCCGACCCGGATCGGCGTGCGCCACCCGAAACTCTCCCGCGTGATCCAGCGCATGGAACAGGCGATCGAGGATCCGATCAGCCCCGCGATCCTCGCCCGCGACGTCGACATGTCGACCCGCCAGCTCGAGCGGCTGTTCCGCCGCTATCTCAACCGCTCGCCCAAACGCTACTACATGGAACTGCGCCTCGGACGGGCCCGCAATCTGCTCATGCAGACCGACATGAGCGTCATCAACGTGGCCCTTGCCTGCGGCTTTGCCTCGCCCTCGCATTTCTCCAAATGCTACCGCGCGCATTACGACACGACGCCCTACCGCGAGCGGGGCAGCCACGGGGCGCGCCTCTCGGTCTAGGGCGGCGCCAATCCGGGCGATCCGCCCGGAAAGGACGCAAAAACCCCTGCAAACACCGCCTCAAACCGCTTTCATTTCGATTGCGCGCTGGCTAGGGTCGCCGTCAGGATACAATTTCCTACAGGGAGACGACACATGAAGAAACTGCTTCTGGCCACTGCGGCCACCGCTCTGACCGCCGGATTCGCCTGGGCCGATGCCCATACGACCGAGATCAAGATCGGCATCATCCTCGGGTTCACCGGCCCGCTCGAGTCGATCACGCCCGCCATGGCCGCCGGCGCCGACCTCGCCATCGCCGAGATGAACGGCCTCGGCACGTTCATGGACGGCACCACCGTCACCGCGATCCGCGCCGACAGCACCTGCATCGACGCCGCCGCGGCCACCGCCGCCGCCGAGGGCCTCGTCGCCGAGGGTATTTCCGGCTTCATGGGTGCCGACTGCTCGGGCGTCACCGGCGCCATCCTTCAGAACGTCGCGCGCCCGAACGGCATCGCGATGATTTCGCCGTCGGCGACCTCGCCGGGCCTCTCGGATGCCGAGGACGACGGCCTGTTCTTCCGGACCGCGCCCTCCGATGCGCGTCAGGGCGTCGTCATGACCGAGGTGCTGATGGACCGCGGCATCGAAACCGTCGCGCTGACCTATACCAACAACGACTATGGCAAGGGTCTGGCCGATGCGTTCCAGGCGGCCTTCGAGGCGGCGGGCGGCACGGTGACGATCTCTGCCGCACACGAGGACGGCAAGGGCGACTATTCCGCCGAAGTGGCCGCGCTGGCGTCCGCAGGCGGTGAAGTGCTCGTCGTGGCCGGCTACACCGACCAGGGTGGCAAGGGCATCATCCAGAACGCGCTCGACACCGGCGCCTTCGACACCTTCGTGCTGCCCGACGGCATGGTCGGCCAGCAACTCGTCGACGACATCGGCGCGGGCCTGAACGGCTCGTTCGGGCAATACCCCGGCACCGACAGCGAAGGCGCGGAGATCTTTCAGGGTCTGGCGACTGCCGCCGGTTTCGACGGCACCGGCGCCTTCGCCCCCGAAAGCTACGACGCCGCGGCGCTGATGATGCTGGCGATGGCCGCCGCCGGATCGTCGAACTCGGCCGACTGGGCGCCGATGGTCATGGATCTCGCCAACGCACCGGGCGAGCCGATCCTGCCGGGTGAGCTGGGCAAGGCGCTCGAGCTGATCGCGGCAGGCACCGATATCGACTATATCGGGGCAACGGCCGTCGAACTGATCGGACCCGGCGAAAGTGCCGGAAACTACCGCGAGATCGAGATCGGGGACGGCGCGATCAACACGGTCCGCTTCCGCTGACGCGATCCGGGGGCGGCCCCAACGGGCCGCCCCCACTTCAAGAATGCACCGCAAAACACGGGCATTGCTGGATAATCCGGCACCGACGGGGAAGAGATAGCGATGATCGAGGTCCATGACCTGCACAAGCACTTCGGTGGCTTTCACGCCGTCGACGGCTCGTCCCTGACGATCGCAGAGGGGTCCATCACCGGGCTGATCGGGCCCGAACGGCGCCGGAAAGACCACGCTTTTCAACGTGATCGCAGGCAGACTTAAACCAACTTCCGGTCGCGTGACGATGGCGGGCGAGGATATCACCGGTCTCGCGCCGCACGAGTTGTTCCACAAGGGTCTGCTGCGCACCTTCCAGATCGCGCACGAATTCTCGTCGATGACGGTGCGCGAGAACCTGATGATGGTGCCCGGCGCCCAGTCGGGCGAGGGCCTGATGACCGCCTGGTTCGGCCGCGGCCGCATCCGCGCCGAGGAACGCGCCCTGCGCGATCAGGCCGACGAGGTGCTCGATTTCCTGACCATCGGCCACCTGCGCGACGAAAAGGCGGGCAACCTCTCGGGCGGACAGAAGAAGCTCCTCGAGCTTGGCCGCACGATGATGGTCGACGCGAGGATCGTGTTCCTCGACGAGGTCGGCGCGGGCGTGAACCGCACCCTCCTGATGACCATCGCCGACGCGATCATCCGCCTGAACAAGGAGCGCGGCTATACCTTCTGCGTGATCGAGCACGACATGGATTTCATCAAGAAGCTCTGCGATCCGGTCATCGTGATGGCAGAGGGCCAGGTGCTGGCCGAGGGGTGCCGAAGAGATCATGCGCAACGAGCAGGTGATCGAGGCGTATCTGGGGACCGGGTTAAAGAACAAGGCAAGCGCATGAACGACACCAACCCCTACCGCGATGGTCGCGGCAACAAGGACGTCACGCTCGGCAAGCCAGCACCAGCACTTCCTATCCCATCGCGCGCAGCGGCGCTGCCACCCCTTGCCCCGGTGCGACCCCGCCCCCGGCGGCCCGTTCCTGATCGGCGAGGGCATGACCGGCGGCTATGGCAAGGGCGCCGACATCCTGCACGACTGCACCATCGCCGTCGACAAGGGCCAGATCGCGGTGATCGTCGGCCCGAACGGGGCGGGCAAATCGACCGCGATGAAGGCCGTTTTCGGGATGCTGAACCTGCGCTCCGGCGCGGTGCGGATCGACGGCGAGGATATCACCGCCCTCTCGCCGCAGGACCGCGTCGCCAAGGGCATGGCCTTCGTGCCGCAGACCTCGAACATCTTCCCCTCGATGACCGTCGCCGAAAACCTCGAAATGGGCGCCTTTTTGCGCCGCGACGACATCAAGAAGACCATGGAGCAGGTCTACGACCTCTTTCCCATCCTGCGCGACAAGCGGCGCCAGAACGCGGGCGAATTGTCGGGCGGCCAGCGCCAGCAGGTCGCCGTGGGCCGCGCGCTGATGACGCAACCCAAACTCCTGATGCTCGACGAGCCGACCGCCGGGGTCAGCCCCATCGTGATGGACGAACTCTTCGACCGGATCATCGAGGTGGCGCGCGCAGGCATCACCATCCTGATGGTCGAACAGAACGCCAAACAGGCCCTCGACATCGCCGACATCGGCTATGTCCTCGTGCAGGGCGCCAACGCGCACACCGGATCGGGCGAGGAACTCCTCGCCGACCCCGAAGTGCGCCGGACGTTCCTGGGGGGGTGAGGATGCGCATTCGGTCCCCGCTTCTCCTGACGTTCGTTTGCGCCTCGGCTGCCGCCCACGCCGAAGGCGCCCGCCTCACCTTCGACTGCACCATAACCGCCCTCTGCGAGGCGGGTGCGTCCTGCATGGATTTGCAGATGCCGCTCACCTTCACCCTGTCGCCCGTCACGCTCGACGCCCTCGGCGGCGGCACCTACGACATCGCCTATGGCGACGTCACCGCCGAGGCGACCGCAATCCGGGCCGCCGGTCCCTATACCTGGTTCCGCGACGACCGCGAACTGACCCTCACGCCGATGCCCGACGGTCAGGAACCCCTCGAAGCGACCCTCTTCTCCGAAGACCCCCTCGGCATCGACCCCTCCACCACGACCTTCCTGACCTGCGAGGTGACACAATGATCAAGGCCCCCCTCATCGTCGCCGCGACGCTTCTCGCGACGCCTGCGCTGGCCCAGAACTACGACTGCCAGACCCGCGGCTATTGCACCAACGCGCTCGAGTGCTCGCCCGACGACGAGCGGTTCACCATCCGCGCGCAGCCCGATGGCACCTCGGCATTCGGCTGGGTCGGCTCGGCGACGTTCAGCGCGAAACCGATCCGGCGCGACGCCTTCACGGTCTGGATGAACACCAGCAACTCCGAATCGATCCAGATGCTGTCGCTGTCGAACAACGGCGTCGACGCGACGTTCGCGGTGATGCTCGACATCGGCGGATTCTATCATTCGATGCAGGCGCTCACCTGCGCCCGCGTCCCCGGCTGAAGGCACCAGATGGACCTCCTCAACGCGCTCGCGGCCTTCCTCAACTTCATCTTCATCCCCGGCCTCGCCTATGGCGCGCAACTGGCGCTCGGCGCGCTGGGGGTGACGCTGATCTACGGCATCCTGCGGTTCTCGAACTTCGCCCACGGCGACACGATGGCGTTCGGCACGATGGTGACGATCTATATCACCTGGGGCCTCTCGGCGATGGGCATCGGCCTCGGCGTGCTGCCCACGGCGCTGCTGGCGCTGCCCTTCGGCATCCTCGGCACGGCGGCGATGGTCCTCTTTACCGACCGCGCCGTCTATCGCTTCTACCGGCGGCAAAAGGCGGCGCCGGTGATCCTCGTCATCGTCTCGATGGGCGTCATGTTCGTCCTGAACGCCGTCACGCGGCTTTTCATCGGCACCGAGGACATCCAGTTCACCGATGGCGAACGCTTCGTCATCTCGGCCCGCACCTTCCGCGACATGACCGGCCTCGACGAGGCGATCACGATGCGCACCACGACGCTGCTCACCGTCGTCGTCGCCGCCGTCGCCATGGCGCTGCTCT
This sequence comes from uncultured Alphaproteobacteria bacterium, assembly GCA_963789535.1. Taxonomy (GTDB): domain Bacteria; phylum Pseudomonadota; class Alphaproteobacteria; order Rhodobacterales; family Rhodobacteraceae; genus CAVXHQ01. The sequence goes on from CAWBKU010000003.1 coordinate 323,869, forward strand.
TCTGGTTCCTGAACCGCACCCGCACCGGCAAGTCGATGCGCGCGTTCTCCGACAACGAGGATCTGGCGCTCCTGTCGGGCATCAACCCCGAGCGGGTCGTCGCCGTCACCTGGATCATCGTCGCGGCCCTCGTCACCACGGCCGGCGTGCTCTACGGCCTCGACAAGTCGTTCAAGGCGTTCACCTACTTCCAGCTCCTGTTGCCGATCTTCGCCGCGGCCATCGTCGGCGGCCTCGGCAACCCCCTCGGCGCCGTGACGGGCGGTTTCGTCATCGCCTTTTCCGAGGTCTTCGTCACCAACGGCTGGAAGAAGATCTGGAACTACCTCGCCCCCGAGACCTGGCAGACCGACAGCCTGCTGCAACTGCTGTCCACCGAATACAAATTCGCCGTCAGCTTCGCGATCCTCATCATCGTGCTGCTGTTCAAGCCCACGGGCCTCTTCAAGGGACAATCGGTATGAGCCATTCCCTGCGCACCGGCCTCATCGTCGCCTTCGTCGCCGCCCTCTACATCCTCGAGGGTTCGACCCGGATCGCCTTCTTCTCGGGGAGCTGGAACTCCTCGCTCGGCATCGTGAACTATGCGCTGATCGGCGCGATCATGGCTCTGGGGGTCAACCTGCAATGGGGCTTCGCGGGGCTGTTCAACATCGGGATCATGGGCTTCGTGGCGCTTGGCGGGGTCGCGGCGGTGCTCGTCTCCGTTCCTGCCACCCCCGGCGCGTGGAGCGCGGGCGGCTGGCCGATCCTCGGCGGTCTGCTGCTCGGGGCCGCGACCATCGTCGGCGTCATCGCGTTGCGCCGCCGGATGGCGCCCGGCACCCTGCGGACGATGGCCTCGCTCGCCCTGCTGATCGTCGGCTTCTTCCTCTTTCGCGAAATCTTCGACGGCGGCGTCGCCCCGGTCGAGGCGATCAGCCCGGCCAATCTCGGCTACCTCGGCGGCCTCGGCCTGCCGGTCATCCTCGCCTGGCCGGTCGGCGCCCTGCTCGCCGCCGGTGCCGCCTGGATCATCGGCAAGACGGCGCTCGGCCTGCGCTCGGACTACCTCGCTATCGCGACGCTGGGCATCGCCGAGATCATCCTCGCCGTCGTCAAGAACGAGGACTGGCTGGTGCGCGGCGTCAAGAACGTCACCGAAATCCCCGGCGCCGCCCCCAGCCCGATCGACCTGCGCGACGACGCGGGCTATGTCTCCTGGGCCGCAGGCTGGGGCTACGACGCCGTCACCGCCTCGACGGTGGGCAGCAAGCTCGGTTACACCGCCCTCTTCGCGGTGGTCCTCGTGATCCTGCTGATCCTCGCGCAACTCGCCTTGCGCTCGCCCTGGGGCCGGATGATGCGCGCGATCCGCGACAACGAGGTCGCGGCAGAGGCGATGGGCAAGGACGTTAAGGCGCGCCACCTGCAAATCTTCATCCTCGGGTCCGCCATCTGCGGCATGGCCGGCGCGATGATGACCACGCTCGACGGACAGTTCACCCCCACCTCCTATCAGCCGCTGCGCTTTACCTTCCTCATCTGGGTCATGGTGATCGTCGGCGGCTCGGGCAACAACTTCGGCGCCGTGGTCGGCGGGTTCCTCGTCTGGTGGCTCTGGATCAAGGTGCCCGATGTCGGCACCTGGGTCATGGGCATCGTCACCGCACCCATGGCGGACGGCTCCTGGCTCAAGGCGAACCTGCTCGAATCGGTCGCCCACATGCGTTTCCTCGTCATGGGCCTCGCCCTCCTCCTCGTCCTGCGCTTCTCGCCACGCGGCCTGTTGCCGGAACGCTGACAAGACTTCGGGCATTATTCGTCACTCTAGTCTTCAAATGGGGTCCGGAGGGCTCGCCCCCCGGCCACCAGCCCCTAGCGCAACCGCCGGATCAGCGACGACGTATCCCACCGCCCGCCGCCCATCTTCTGCACGTCCTTGTAGAACTGGTCGACCAGCGCCGTCACCGGCAGCGAGGCGCCCACCTCGTCCGCCGCATCGAGGCAGATCCCCAGATCCTTGCGCATCCAGTCGACCGCGAACCCATGCTCGAATTCGTCGGCCAGCATCGTCGCGAACCGGTTCGACATCTGCCAGCTTCCCGCCGCGCCCTGTGAGATCACTTCGACGACGGCGGCCCCGTCCAGTCCCGTCTTGCCCGCAAAATGCAGCGCCTCGGACAGTCCCTGCACCAGTCCCGCGATGGCGATCTGGTTGCACATCTTGGTGAGTTGCCCGGCCCCGCTCTCGCCCAGCCGGCGGCAGATCCGCGCATAGGCCGCGATCACCGGCTCGGCGGCGGCGTAGGCGTCCGGCGCGCCGCCGCACATGACCGAGAGCGTGCCGTTCTCCGCCCCCGCCTGACCGCCCGATACCGGCGCGTCGACGAAACCGATACCCAGACCGCCGGCCGTCGCGTGCAACTCCCGCGTTACCGCCGCGCTGACCGTGGTGTGATCGACGAAGATCGCCCCCCGCGCCATCCCCGCAAAGGCGCCGTCCCCGCCAAGGCAGATGCTGCGCAGGTCGTCGTCGTTGCCGACGCAGGCCATGACGAAATCGGCCCCCGCCGCCGCCGCCGCGGGCGTGGCCGCCGCGGCACCGCCATGCTGCCCGACCCAGTCGTCCGCCTTCGTCGCGGTCCGGTTGAAGACCGTCACCGCATGGCCCGCCGCGGCCAGATGCCCCGCCATCGGCGCACCCATCACCCCCAGACCCAGAAACGCCACCTTCGCCATATCGCTGCCCTCTCGCACTCGCCGTTCATTTCCGCTAGCCACTGGACGCGAACGGACACGGCGGGTCAACCGCCCAGCCCGTCAGGCAGGAACGGGACGACACATGGCGCGGGTCTTTCGCTGGCTCTTGAACATAGCAACCGGGCTGATCGTGCTGGGCCTCGCGGCGCTGGCACTCATCTATTACTTCGCCTCGCGCTCGCTGCCCGACTACGACCGCACGACACAGGTCGCGGGCCTGTCGGCCCCGGTCGAGATCGTGCGCGACAACGCCAACGTGCCGCATATCTTCGGCGGATCGGACGCGGACGTGTTCTTTGCGTTGGGCTACGCCCACGGTCAGGACCGGATGTGGCAGATGCTGGTGCTGCGCCGGATGGCGCAGGGCACCATGTCCGAGGTGTTCGGCCCGTCGACCGTCGAGGCCGACATCCTGGCCCGCAGGCTCGATCTCTACGGCCTCGCGACCCGCGACGTGACAGCGCAGGACGCGGAAACGCAAACCGCGCTCACCGCCTATGCGGCGGGCGTGAATGCGTGGCTGGCCGAGGTGAATGCCGGCGCGCGCGGACGCGGCGCGCCCGAGATGTGGCTCTTCGACATGCCGGTCTCGTTCTGGACGCCCGCCGACAGCCTCGCCATCCTCAAACTGATGGCGCTGCGCCAGTCGACGGGGTTGCAGGACGAGGTGCTGCGCGCGCGCGTCAACCTCCTTCTCGGCCCCGAGCGCGTCGCCGACCTGATGCCGGACGCGCCGGGGCCTGCCATCGCTGCCCTGCCCGCCTACGCCAGCCTCGTGCCCGGCATCCTGCCCGACCCCGACCTGCGGCGCGCCGACCTCGGACCGCTGTCGCCGGTGTCCGCGCGTGGTTTCGCCAGCGCGTCGAACGCCTGGGCCGCCGGTCCCAGCCGGTCGACCTCGGGCTCGACCCTGCTCGCCAACGATCCCCACGTCGCGCTGACCGCGCCGTCGCTGTTCTACCTCGCGCGGCTGGAACTGGCGTCGGGCGGCGTCATCGGCGCGACGATCCCCGGCATGCCGCTGATCCTCGCGGGCCGCAGCGCCGACCTCGGCTGGGGCATCACGGCAAGCTATCTCGACGATCAGGACGTCTATATCGAAGAGGTGAACCCGGCCAACACCGACCAGTACCGGATCGAGAACGGCGAATGGGAGGCGTTCCGCGGCCGCTCGACGATCGTGAACATCGCGGGGGAGCCCGGCATGTCGGTGCGCCTGCAATGGTCGCGCAACGGGCCGGTCCTGCCGCCCGAGATCTTCGATCTCGGCACGATCCGCCCGCAGGGCCATGTCACCACGCTGCGCTGGACCGCCCTCGAGCCGGGCGACACCTCGATGTCGGCGGCGATGGCGCTGATGCGCAGCCACGACGTGACCGAGGCGCTGAGCGTGACCGAGGGGTTCGTCGCCCCCTCCAACAACCTCGTCCTCGCCGACCGCAACCGCATCGCCATGGTCACGGTCGGCGCCATGCCCGCCCGCGATCCGGGCAATTACACCCAAGGGCGGATGCCCGTGCTGGGCTATATCCCCGAGAACCGCTGGACCGGCATCCGCCCCGCCAGCACCAATCCGCGTTACGTCGACCCGCCCGGCGGCCTCATCGGCAACACCAACAACAAAGTCGTGGACCGCCCCTTTCCCAACCACGTCTCGTTCGACTGGGGCGACACCCAGCGGGTGCAGCGCTGGCAGTTCCTGATGCAGGGCCGTCAGGTCCACAACCGCGAAAGCTTCGTCGACGCGCAGCTCGACACCGTAAGCATCACCGCGCGGTCCCTCCTGCCGCTGGTCGGGGCCGATCTGTGGTTCACCGGCGACGCCGCCCCCGAGGGCACGCCCGAACGGCAGCGCCAGCGCGCGCTGGCGCTCCTCGCCCAGTGGAACGGCGAGATGAACGAGCATCTGCCAGAGCCGCTGATCTATGCCGCCTGGATGATGTTCCTGCAAGAGCGGCTGATCCGCGACGAAACCGGCCCGCTGTCGCGCGAATTCACCACCGTCGAGCCGGTCTTCATCGCCCGGGTGTTCCGGGACGTGGACGGCGCCGGCGCGTGGTGCGACGTGCTGCAATCGGCCCCGACCGAAACCTGCACCGACATGGCACGGCTGGCGCTGGACGATGCGCTGGTCTGGATCGCCGAAACCTGGGACGGCGAGTTGGAGAGCCTGCGCTGGGGCGATGCCCATGTCGCCCAGCAGGACCACCCGACGCTGGGCGCGGCGCCGTTCTTTTCATGGTTCGTGAACCTGCGTCAGAGCACCAGCGGCGGCGACGACACGCTGATGCGCGGTCTGACGGCGGGCGCCGGCGCCGCCCTGCCCTTCGCCAACGTGAACGGCGCGGGCTATCGCGGGGTCTACGACTTCGCCGATCCGGACAGTTCGGTCTTCATCATCTCGACCGGCCAGTCCGGCCATCCCCTGTCGCGCTATTACGACGACATGGGAGAGTTGTGGCGGCGCGGCGAATACGTGCCGATGTCGCTCGATCCTGCGCTGGCGCGGGCCGGCGCGGTCGGGGTGACGGTGCTGGAACCTGCGGCCGCGCCGTAGGATGGGCAATCCTGCCCAACCTACAGGGTGATCGCCGCGTTCTCGAGCAGATGCTCGCCACCCGGGATCAGGCCGAGGCACTCGGCGATGGCGCGCGTCAGCGGGATCCGGTCGCCGTATTGCAGGAAGAAGTTCATCGGATGGCGCGCCCGCGCCAGATCCTCGAGGTTGCCGAGCGTTTCCTCGAGGTCGTCGGTGACGATGTCGTTGCGCGCTTGCAGGATCTCCCAGACCGCGAGCAGGTCTTCGGCGGCGGCATCGGAGGTTCCCGATTCCAGTTCGTCGACCCGTGCGCCGTCGAAATCGGCGAGCGTGTAGGAGCCGTTTATCAACGGATCGCGGCTGAGCGTGACCGTGCCCGTCAGCGCGGTCTGCGGCGCCTCGATGTAATCGCAGCGCCCGTCGCAGTTCTCGGGCAGCACCAGTTCGGCCCAATGGCCGCCGAAGGTGTAGACCGCGTAATACATCAGGTAGGCCTTCTGCGGCTCGACGCCCTCGTCGAGCAGCGCATAAAGGAACGCGCGGTGCGTTTCGCGCCACGGACGGACCCGGTTCTCGGGCCAGGTGTAGTGGTCATGCAGGATGGCGGGACGGATGAACCCGGGCGTATAGGGCGTGCCGATGATGTCCCACATCGCCCGGGGGATCGAGGCGCCGTTCGTGGTGCCGATCGGTCGCGACGTCTCGTCATAGGCGGATGTCTGCCACATCAGACCGGTGGCGGCGGGCACGTAGGTCACGGGTTCGGAGACGAAACAGACGAGATCCGCGCTCTCGGTGCAGCCCGCGGGAAAGAGTTGCGGGTTTCCCGCAAACTGTCCGGGGTCCACCGCCGGACCGACACAGGCCACCAGGGCAAAAGGAAACATGACGAAGGGCACAGGAAAACGCATCTGAAAACTCCGGTACGACGATCGGCATGATAGCAAGGACCGGCGCGCAATTCGATACAGGAAATCCATGCCCGCCAGAGGCGCCGGCCCCGACGCCTTAGCCGCGCGCCCGTTCGACGTGGAACCTGCCCGCCTGTTCGTCCGACCAGCGCACATCGACCTGCCAGCCGTCGGCGGTGTCGCGCGTCGCCTGCACGACATGCTGCGCCTCGAGCCAGGCCAGCGCCCGCCCCTCGGCCCAGCCCAGCAGCAGCGTATCGTCGCGGGTCTTGGGCGCGAGCAGCGCCTCGATGGCGGCGACGAGCGCGTCGAGCCCCTCGCCCGTGACCGCCGAGATGGGCATCGCGGCATCGCGGCGCGGCGCCTCGGCGACGAGCGCTGCGCGGGCATCGGCGCTCAGCAGGTCGATCTTGTTCCAGACCTCGATCTGCGCCACGTCCTCGTCGACCTCGAGGCTGGCGAGGATCGCCTTCACCTCCGCCATCTGCCCGGCGGTCTCGGCATGGCCGATATCGCGCACGTGCAGGATCAGGTCCGCCTCCAGCACCTCCTCGAGGGTCGCGCGGAACGCGGCGACGAGTTCGGTGGGCAGCGCCGAGATGAAGCCCACGGTATCGGACAGGATGATCTCGAGGCCCTGCGGCAGCGTCAGCCGCCGCATCGTCGGATCGAGCGTGGCAAAGAGCATGTCCTTGACGAACACGTCCGCGCCCGTGAGGCGGTTGAACAGCGTCGACTTGCCGGCGTTGGTGTATCCCACCAGCGCCACGATCGGATAGGGCACCTTGGCCCGTGCGGCCCGGTGCAGCGTCCGGGTCTTCACGACCTTTGCCAGTTGCCGCTTGAGCGACATGATCTGCATATCGATGGCCCGCCGGTCGGCCTCGCGCTGCGTCTCGCCCGGCCCGCCGACGAACCCCATGCCGCCGCGCTGCCGCTCGAGGTGGGTCCAGGCCCGCACCAGGCGCGTCCGCTGATAGGTGAGGGCCGCCATCTCGACCTGCAACACACCCTCGCGGGTGCGGGCGCGGTCGGAAAAGATTTCGAGGATGAGGCCCGTCCGGTCGAGGATCTTGACGCCCCATTCCTCCTCGAGGTTGCGCTGCTGCACCGGGCCGACGGTGCCGTCGATGAGCGCCAGCTCGACCCCCTCGGCCTTCATCTGCGCCTTGAGTTCCGCGATCTTGCCCTTGCCGAAGAACATCCCCGGATGCACCCGCGGCAGCTTCACGATCTGCCCACCGGTCACGGCGAGGCCCGGCAGCGCCTCGGCCAGCGCCAGAGCCTCCCCGAGGGCGGGTTCTGCCGCGCGGCGGTCCGCCCCGATGCGGATATCGGGATGGATCACGAAGGCGCGGGTGACTTTCTCGGCCCGGTCGACCCCTTCGCGGGCGGCGCGGCGGACCTTGACGAAATCGTCGGCATCGGCCTCGGCGTCGAGGATCGCGTCGATATCCGTCTCTGGATTTGGCTCGGTTCCCGGCCGCCCGCGCTCTTCGGGGCCCTCCCCCTCGTCAGGTGCGCCCATGCGTCAGTCTTCGCCTTCGTAGAGGCTGATCGGCTGCGACGGCATGATCGTGGAAATCGCGCTCTTGTAGACGAGCTGGCTTTGCCCGTCGCGGCGCAGCAGAACGCAAAAGCTGTCGAACCAGGTGATGACACCCTGCAACTTGACGCCGTTGATGAGGAAGATCGTGACCGGCACCTTGGTCTTGCGGACGTGGTTGAGAAACGCGTCCTGAAGGTTCTGCTTGTCCGAGGCCATTACGAGTAACCCTTGTTCTTGCGCCGCTTGTTATGGCGTGTTCTTGACGTGCCCGTGCCGCCGCAGGAAGGCAGGCGAAGGGAATTGCGCGCAGTATGTCGCGCGCGCCGCGAACATTAAAGCGCAAAAGAAACCGGGGCGTGGGGCGTTGCCGCAGGGCGACAGACCCACCCGTCAGCGGCGCCAGAACTCGGGGTTGAGAAGCGCGATGAGCGCCAGAAGTTCGAGGCGCCCGAGGATCATCGTGACGGCCACGACGACCTTTGCCGCATCCGGCAGGCCCGAATAGAGGATCGGACTTTCGGCCGCCACATCGGCCAAGGGGCCCGTCGTCGAAATGGCGGCCACGGCCAGCACCATCGATGTCTCGAACTGCACCCCGGTCAGCGACAGCGCCAGCATCACCGCCGTGATGGTAAGCGCGAACAGCATGAAGAAGATCCACGAGATATAGGCGCCCTGCCGCCGGATGCGGCGCGCCTCGCCACCGCCGCCGCCGATCGAATGGGGATGGATCAGTCGTTCCAGCTCGCGCTCGCCGTGCATCGCCAGCGCGTAGACCCGCAGCAGCTTTACCCCGCCCGCGGTCGTGGCCACGCCGCCGCCGATAAGGGCGAGGCCCACCAGCACCAGCCCCGGCGTGCCGAGGCCCGACCAGTCGCGCGCGCCCAGCCAGTCGAAACTCTCGAACCCGGTCGAGGTCAGGAACGACATGACCGTGAAGAGCGCACCCCAGAGGGCGTTCAGTCCGGTCGCGGCGCTGTAGTTCGACCCCTCCTCCAGCGCGCCGACGAAATGTCGCAAGAAGAGGAGCGCGGTCACGGACCCCACCAGGACGACCGCCAACCGTACCTCGGGATCCTGCGTGATCCCCGCGCCGTCATCGCTGAACAGCCCGCGCGAGAACGTCAGGCGCGAGATCGCAAAGGTCATGAAGACAAAGATGAGCACCTCGCCCGCGAACCCCGAAGCCGCGTATTGCAGCCCGCCGATCGGCGAGATCCCGGAGGTCGACAGCACCGACATCGCATGCGTCACCGCGACGATCGGCACCTCGCCCGCGATCAGCAGGCCCACGACGAGAATGGCCGTCAGACCGGCATAGATCGGCGTCAGGATCATCGCATAGCGTGCCAGACGGTGCGCCGGATCATCGCCGCGGCGGCCCTGGATATGGGTCGGCGCGGCGCCCGTCGCGCGCCCCCGTGCCCGCACCTCGAACCCGCCGATGTTCATCGGCGCCAGAATGGCCACGGCAGTCACCCAGATCAGCAGCCCCCCCATCCACCCGACCAGCGCCCGCCACAGGTGCAGCGAGGTGTTCAGGCGGCCGGCGTTGTCATAGAGCGTGGCGCCGGTGGTGGTGAAGGAGGACACCATCTCGAACCAGGCGTTCAGGAAGGTCGTGCGCCCGGCCACCTCCATGAACGGCAGCGCAAAGAACACCGGCAGCGCGGCAAAGGCGGCGAGCAGGGCGGTCAACTGGCTGCGCAACACGTTCGGCGGTGCATACCCTTGGGTCGCGATCCCCAGAACGAGCGTGAGCACCGAGCCGATGATCGCCCCATAGAGGAACACCCGCGCCGTCGGCTCGTCGTCGAAGGCGATCATCGCATGCGCGGCCGGCACCAGCATCGACAGCGCCCCGATCCCCATGAGCAGGACGAAGAACGGCAGCGCCGTGATCCGGGCCATCATGAGGGAAACGCCTCCATCGCCTAGAAGAAGTCGATCGAGACCTGCAACAGACGCTCGACCTCCGGCACGTCCGCCGACATCGCGAAAATCGCGATGACATCCCCCTCCTCGACGCGAAGCGCCGCCGTCGGCTTGACCATCCTGCCGTCCTTGAGGATGCCGCCGACCAGCACGCCTTCGGGAAAGGCGATGTCGCCGATCCGGTTGCCCGAGATCGGCGACGTGCCCAGAACCATCGCCTCGATCACCTCGGCCTCGCTGTCGCCGATCGAATAGACGCCGCGCACCCGCCCGTGCCGGATATGGCGCAGGATCGACGAGACGGTGGTGGCGCGCGGGTTGATATAGGCGTCGATGCCCAACGGTCCCATGAGGGGGGCGAGCGTCGGATCGTTGACGAGGCAGATCGCCATCCGGCACCCCATCTCCTTGGCGCGTACCGCGGCGAGAAGGTTCACCTTGTCGTCGTCGGTCACGACGAGGATCGCATCCGCCGTCGTCACCCCGGCCTCCTCGAGGATCGCCGCCTCGAGGCCGTCGCCGTTGAGCACGATCGTCCGTTCGAGGGCGTCGGCGGCGGCCTCTGCCGCTGCGCGGTTGCGTTCGATGATCCGCACGCGCGTGCGGTCGGTCCGCGCCTCGAGCGTCCGCGCGACCCGCAGCCCGACGTTGCCGCCGCCGACGATGACGATCCGCTCCTGCTTGGTATGCTTCTTGCCGAAGATTTCGAGCGTCCGCGCCATGTCGGCGGTGTCGGTGAACACATAGCAATCGTCACCGACGAAGATCTGGTCGCCCGCGGCGGGGGCGAACAGGGTGCCGTCGCGGCGGATGCCGACGACGATGGCCTGAAGCGTCGAAAAGAGTTCGGTCAACTGCCGCAGCGGCGTGTTCACCACCGGACAATCGGCGTCGATGGTGATCCCGATGAGCTGCGCCTTGCCCTCGAAGAAGCTCTCGGTGTCGAAGGTCGCGGGCGCCGCGAGGCGTTGTAGCGCCGCCTCGGCCACCTCCTTTTCGGGCGAGATCACCACGTCGATCGGCAGGTGGTCGCGGCGGTAGAGGTCGGCATAGATCGCGTCGAGATAGCTCTGCGCCCGCAGCCGCGCAATCTTGCGCCGCACCCCGAAGATCGAATGGGCGACCTGGCACGTCACCATGTTCACCTCGTCCGAGTGGGTCGCGGCGATGATCATGTCGGCGTCGCGCGCGCCCGCACGGTCGAGGACATCCGGATAGGACGCGAACCCGGTGACGCCCTGCACGTCGAGGCTGTCGGTCGCGCGGCGCACCAGATCGGGGTTGTTGTCGACGACCGTGACGTCGTTGCGCTCTCCCGCAAGCTGGCGCGCGATCTGCCAGCCGACCTGCCCCGCGCCGCAGATAATGACTTTCACCGGGGGCTCCTGTGCCGGGCACGTTCCGCCGACGGCTTGCACCCGGGGCGGGGCAAGGTCAACGCCCGGCTACACCTCCTCGACATGCGCCACCCTGCCGCCCGACTTCGACGTCGTGACCACGCCCAGCGACTTCAGCTTGCGGTGCAGCGCAGAGCGTTCCATCCCGACGAAACTCGCCGTCCGGCTGATGTTGCCGCCGAAACGGTTGATCTGGGTCAGCAGATACTCCCGCTCGAACAACTCGCGCGCTTCGCGCAGCGGCAACGTCGCAAGGCCGCCCGACAGGACCACGCGGCCTTCCTCGGCGCCGGTATCCTCGACCGAGGGGAGTTCCCTGGCACTGATCGGTCCGGTATTTTCCCCAAGGATCAGAACGCGCTCCATGACGTTCTTCAACTGCCGCACATTGCCGGGCCAGATCATCGTCTGCAACAGCGCGCGGGCATCCTCGGCCAGTTTGCGCGCCGGCAGACCCTGTTCGCGGTTCAGCATGTCGATGAAATGTTCGGCCAGCAGCGGAATGTCCTCGCGCCGCTCCTCGAGGGACGGCACCGGGATCGGCACGACGTTGAGGCGGTGGAAAAGTTCCTGCCGCAGCGTCCCCTCCTGGATCGCGAGGTTCAGATCCTTGTTCGAGGACGAAATCACCCGCAAATCCACCTGCACCTTCTCGGCGCCGCCGACCCGCTGGAAACTCTGGTCGACCAGCACCCGCAGGATCTTCGACTGCGTGCCCAGCGGCATCTCGGCGACCTCGTCGAAATAGATCACGCCGCCGTTCGCCTGTTCGAGCAGCCCCTTGTCGACACCGTTCGCGCCCTCGATTCCGAACAGCACCTCCTCCATCCGGTCCGGCTCGATCGACGCGGAACTGACGGTGACGAAGGGGGCGGAGGCGCGGTTCGAGTTGGCGTGGATATAGCGCGCCGCGATCTCCTTGCCGGACCCCGGCGCGCCGGTCAGCATCACCCGGCCATTGGATTTCGTCACCTTGTCCAACTGGTTGCGCAAGCTCTTGAAGATGGCGCTCTCGCCCAGCATCTCGCTGGGGGGCGCATCGCCGCGCTTGAGCTCGATGTTCTCCCGGCGCAGGCGCGACGTCTCCATCGCCCGTTTGATGACCACCATGAGCTGGTCGATGTTGAACGGCTTTTCGATGAAATCGTAGGCGCCCTGCTTGATCGCGGCCACCGCGATCTCGATGTTGCCATGCCCCGAGATGATGACGATCGGAATATCCGGGTGCTCGCGCTTCACCGTCTTGAGGATGTCGATCCCGTCCATCCGGCTGTCCTTGAGCCAGATGTCGAGGATCATGAGCGCCGGGGGTTCCTTGGCGATCTCGGCCATGCACTGGTCCGAGGTTCCGGCCAGACGTGTCTGGAATCCCTCGTCTTTCAGGATATCCGAGATCAGTTCGCGGATGTCGCGCTCGTCGTCGGTGATCAGGATGTCGCTCATGTCTGCCGCTCCTTTTGCCGGGGCTTATTCTGCCGCCTTGATGGTGGAATCGCCGTCCAGTGCCGCTTGTCGCAGCGCGGGCAGCGTGATGACGGCCATGGCACCCGCGTGCGCATGGCCGGGAAATACTTCCGCGTCGAGAAGCGCGAGCGTGCCGCCATGCTCCTCGATGATCTTCTTCACGATCGGCAGGCCGAGGCCGGTGCCCTTGTCGCGGGTCGTCACATAGGGCTCGAACAGGCGGCCGCGATCCTCGGGCAGGCCGATGCCGCTGTCGGAAATGGCGATCCGCGCCTCGCGGTCGTCCACTTCGAGGGTGACGCGGATCCGCGGTTCGAAATGTGCAGGAGACCCCTTTTCCACAAGTGTCTCAATCGCTTCTCCCGCGTTCTTGATGAGGTTGGTCAGGGCCTGCCCGATCATCGTCGCATCCACGTCGACCATCACCGCGTCTTCCGGCAGGCTCAGGTCGATGCTTACATCCGGCTGTCCCGACTGTTGCAACGTCACGGCATCGCGCAGCAGTACCGACAGGTTCGTCACCTTGCGTTCGGGTTCCGGCATCCGCGCGAACTTCGAGAATTCGTCGACGATGCGGCGCAGGTCGCCGGTCTGGCGCACGATCACGTCGGTTAGCTGCACCAGCGCCTCCGTCTCCTTCACCTCGTCCTTGAACTTGCGCTTGATACGCTCCGCCGAGAGCTGGATCGGCGTCAGCGGGTTCTTGATTTCATGGGCGATCCGCCGTGCCACGTCGCCCCAGGCGGCGGTGCGCTGTGCCGAGACGAGCGTCGTCACATCGTCGAACGCCACCACATATCCCTCGAGCGCGCCGTCCACGTCGCGGCGCGGCGCCATCCGCACCAGCAGGCTCTCCTGCTTGCCCGCCCGGATCAGGTTGATCTGCTCCTGCACGACCTCGCGCCCCTCGGCGCGCAACTGGTCGAACATCGGCACGAACTCCGGAACGGCAACCGACAGCGTCGTCGAGGCATCGACGAGGTCGGTGGCCAGCAACCCCTCGGCAGAGCGGTTGGCGAAGCCGATCCGTCCCGTCTCGTCAAGGCCGACGACGCCCGACGTGACCGAGGACAGCACGGAATCGAACAATCGCCGCCGCGCCTCGATCTGTTCGGTATTTCGGATCAACTCTGAACGCTGTGCATTAAGTTGTGCTGTCATCTGGTTGAAATAGCGTCCCAACTGCGAAATTTCGTCGTCACCCTCGTCCTCGATGACCCGCACGTTCAGATCGCCCGCGCCGACCTGCTGCGACGCCGTCACGAGGCGTCCCACGGGCCGCGCCAGACGTTCGGCGAACCACAGGCCGAGCCAGATCGCGGCGAGGATCAGGATAACGGCAAAGCCGAGGTAGAGCAGTCCGAACTCGAACAGCAGGCGCCCCCGCTCCTGTTCCAGTTGCTCGTAGAGGGCCACCGTCTCCTGCGTTTCATCGAGGAGCGAAAGGATCTCGCCGTCGACCTCGCGGGTCACGTAGAGATAGCGGTCCTCGAACCGTGCCAGCGGCATGAGGGCGCGGAACTCGTTGTTGCCATAGTCCTCGATGATCGCGATGCCCTCGACCCGCGCGACCTCGAAATCGGTGGCATCCGGCGCCTCGAAGTCGAACTCGTAGCTGCGCGCGCCCCGCGCCCGGATCGTGCCCGCGCCGTCGATCACGAAGGCCTCGGTCAACCCCCGCTCGATCTGCGGCTGCACCCGGCCAAGGGCCTGCCGCACATCGCCGTCCGACATGAACAGCGTCTTGCGCCGTTCGGCGTCGAGATAGGCCGCGAGACCGAGGCCGTCCTGCGCCAAATCCTGCCGGTGCTCCTGTTCATAGGCCTGGGCCGCATCGAGGGAGGAGCCGAGCACATTGCGCACCCGCTCCGAGAACCAGCCCTCGAGGCCGACGTTGATCGTCAGGACCGAGAATACGGCGACGAGAACGGTCGGGATCAGCGCCAGCAGGGCAAAGGTGCCGGTGAGGCGCAGGTGCAGGCGCGATCCGGCCGATTTGGCGCGCCGCGCACTTACCATCCTGGCGATCCGTTGCGCGACAAGCGCCGCGACGACGAGGACATAGACGAGATCGGCGAGCAGGACGAACCGCAGGCTGACGTCGCGACCGCCCTGCTCCAGCGGACCGAGCACGACATAGGTAAGCCCGGCAAGCAGCGGCCCGAGCGTCACGAGGCCCAGCGTCGCCGCATTCTGCACGCGCCGCTGACGCCGCCAGCGGGTAAAACGCTTGAGGGATGTCCCGGTCAACGACCGGCGCACGACGCCGCCACGGGGTAAGACCGCCTTGTATTTCCGGGCCCCTCGGGGCCACACCGCCTGATTGTCCGGGGCTCTTTCCCTGCCATTCGGCAGGACGGCCACGGTTCTGTTGCGGTTTTACATCAACTTGCGCCGCCGTGTCACGCGGATATCGAGGTCCGTGATCTTTTTGCGCAGCGTATTGCGGTTGATGCCGAGAAGGTCGGCGCATTTCGCCTGATTGCCGCCCGTCGCCTCCAGCGCGATGTCGATGAGCGGCCCTTCGACCTCGCGCAGGATCCGCGGGTAGAGGCCGGGTGGCGGCAGGACACCGCCATGCAGGTCGAAATAGCGGCGCAGATGCTTGGCCACCGAGGTCGAGAGCCTGTCGCCGCTGCTCTCGCCGCGCACCTTTTCGGCGGCGGGCTGGTTGCCCAGCACCGCCTCTACCTCGGCGCGGGTGATTTCCTCTTCGGACGAGGTCACGACCAGCCGCCGGATCGCATTCTCGAACTGACGGACGTTGCCGGGCCAGCTATAGGCGCGCATCAGCTCGGTCGCGGGAACCTGAAAACGGCGGAGGTTGAGGCCGTCGCGGGCCGCACGCGCAAGGAAGTGATCGGCCAGCAGCGGAATGTCGTCGACCCGTTCGCGCAGCGGCGGCACCGCGATGGTAACGCCGCCCAGACGGTAGAACAGGTCCGACCGGAACCGGCCCTCATCCATGAGTGCCGCCAGATCGACCTGGCTGGTGGCCATGACCCGCGGCTCGCCCTCGCCCAGCGTATCGAGCATCCGCACCACCCGCCCCTGTGCGTCGTCGTCGAAATCGGCCACCTCGTCGAACAGGATCGAGCCGCCGCGGGCGCGTGCCAGAACCTGGCTCGGCCCGTCCGCGCCCGCCAGATCGGCGGCCGAGACGACGACGAAGGGCATCGTCCGGCGGTCGGAAAAGTCGTGGATGGCGCGCGCGATCAGGCTCTTGCCCGTCCCGCTCTCGCCGGTCACGAGCGCCGAGAGCGAGGTGTTCATCACCCGGGCGACGAGCCGGTAGAGGCCCTGCATCGCCGGCGTCCGCCCGACCAGCGGCAGATCGCCCTGCCCGCTCTCGTCGGGGGCGGGCGCGCTGCGCTGCGTCACGCGCCGCTTCACCTCGAGGGCGCGGGCGGCGCGTTTCATCAGATCCGGCAGGTCGAAGGGCTTGGGCAGGTAATCATAGGCCTCGGCCTCGGCGGCCTGGATCGCCGTCATGATGGTGTTCTGCGCCGAGATCACGATCACCGGCAGGCCGGGGCGCGCCTCGGCGATGCGGGGCAGTTGCTCGAGGCCGTTGCCGTCCGGCATGATGACGTCCGAGATCACCAGATCGCCCTTGCCCTCGTCGACCCAGCGCATGAGCGTCACGAGCGAGGACGTCGCGTGCACCTTGCACCCCGCGCGCGTCAGCGCTTGCGTCAGAACGGTGCGGATCGTGCGGTCGTCGTCGGCGACGAGAACGGTGCCATCCATCAGTTTTCTCCTGGCTGGGGTGCGGTGTCGGGATCGCCCGGTGCGACGGGTGCGAGGGGCAGAGAGAGGCGGAACGCGGTGCGTCCCGGCGCGCTGTCGACCGAAATCCAGCCGCCGCCCTGCGCCACGAGCTTGGACACCAGCGCCAGACCGAGGCCGGTGCCGTTCTCGCGGCCCGACACGAACGGCTCGAACACCTCGTCCGCGATGTCGGACGGCAGACCGGGGCCGTCGTCGATCACCTCGAGTTGCAGCGGCAGGCGCGCGCTGGTGCCGTCGGCGCGTTTGACGCGCAGCGCCGTGTCGTAAAAGCTGCGCAACCGGATCACGCCGTTCGCCTGCCCCGCCTCGGCGGCATTCTTGATGAGGTTCAGCAGCACCTGAAGGAGCTGGTCGGGATCGGCGAGCGCGCGCGGCAGCGAGGGGTCGTAATCCTCGATGAAAAGCATATGGGACGCGAACCCGACCGAGGCCGATTGCCGCGCCCGGTCGACGATATCGTGGATGTTGACCGCGCGCAGGTGCGGCGGGCTGAGGTTCCCGAACTGCTCGACCTGTTCGAGGAGCTTCACGATCCGGCGGCTCTCCTCGACGATGAGGTCGGTGAGCTCGAGGTCGTCGCCCCGCAGGCCCATCGACAGCAGTTGCGCGGCCCCGGTGATCCCCGCCAGCGGGTTCTTGATCTCGTGCGCCAGCATTTCGGCCATGCCGATGGCCGAGCGGGCGGCCTTGGCGGACGAGGCGTTCTGCGTCATCCGCGTCGCAATCTCGCGCGGGCTTATCATCATGATCATGCCGCTCTCCGAGCCGCGCAGGGGCGAGAACTGGATGTTGCACTGCATCGGCGCCCGCGTCCCGGAGCCGACGTCGATGTCGTTGACGAAGAGCGAGGACCGCTGCTCGCGGGCGCGCGCGATGGGCACGGCGAGCGCGGCGTCGATCACGATCCTCTCCCACAGGACCGCGCCGTTCAGGCTCCGCGCCGACAGGTTCAGGAACGCCTCCGCCGCCGGATTGGTCTCGGTGATGACGTCGCCATCGGCCAGCAACAGCGCCGGCACCGGCAGCGATGACCACAGGTCGGTATCGCGGATCATGCCGCGAGGCCCGCCGGTTCGGCCACGGCAGCGCGGAGCAGGCGCAGCACCTCGGCGGGTTTCCCGCTCCGGAGGATACGCTGGCGCAGGTCGGGATCGGGCGCCGCGCCGTCGAGATACCAGCCCAGATGCTTGCGCGCGACGCGTGTGCCGAGGGTCTTGCCGTAGAACATCAACATCGCTTCGTAATGTCCTGCGATCATATCATAAAGATCATTTCCGATCGGGACGGAAGGGCACGGCCCGATGCCGAGACCCGCGCGCACCAGTGCCAGTTGCCAGGGCCGCCCCTGCGCCCCGCGTCCGATCATCACGCCCGCCGCGCCGGACCGCTTCAGCGCTGTTTGCGCCGTTGCCCCATCGACGATATCGCCATTCGCGATCACCGGAATACCTACCGCCCGCACGATCTCGCCGATCGCCGTCCAGTCGGCGTCCCCCCTGTAGAACTGCTGCCGCGTGCGCCCGTGGATCGTCACCAGCCGCACCCCCGCCGCCTCGGCGCGCACCGCGACCGCCGCCGCGTTCAGGCAGTCCCCGTCCCACCCCAGCCGCGTCTTGAGCGTCACCGGCACCTTCACCGCGCCCACCACCGCCTCGATCAGCCGCAGCGCATGGTCGGGGTCGCGGAGCAGTGCCGACCCCGACAGGCCGCCCGTCACCTTCTTGGCCGGGCACCCCATGTTGATGTCGATGATCGCGGCGCCGTTCGCCTCGACCAGGCGCGCGGCCTCGGCCATCCAGTGCGGATCGCGGCCCGCCAGTTGCACCGCCGTCGCCTGATCGCCGAGGCCGAGTTCCGCCCGCGCACGCACGCCGCGATGCGCCTGCACCATCTCCTGGCTCGCGACCATTTCCGACACCACCCAGCCCGCGCCGAACCGCGCCACCAATTGCCGGAACGGCAGGTCGGTAATCCCGGCCAGCGGCGCGAGGGCGACCGGCGACAGGCTGGCGCCGTCGAGCGATATGTCGGTGCGGGGCGTCGGGGTCATGCGTCCTCGGCTACTGCTCAATTCATGGGCAATAGCCGTTGAAATATCCGCCGCCGCACGACGTTACAACCGGCGCGCGTCGGTATTGCGGGCAGAAAAGTGAGGATGCCAAAAATTTGGGCACCTATCGGGGTCCGCCTGCCGAATTGCCTGTCCCCACGCGCCACGCTAGACAGGGGGGCCGTGCCGAGCCGAGGGAAAATGACCACAGCCGCCATCATCGTCGCCGCCGGGCGCGGCCTGCGCGCGGGCGCCGACCTGCCCAAACAATGGCGGATCCTCGCGGGCGCTCCCGTGCTCGTCCACACGCTCCGCGCCTTTGCGGCCGCCGGTCCCGTGGACCGCCTTTGCCTCGTCATCCACCCCGGCGATGCCGACCGGATCGCCGGGCTCGACGCGGGCGACCTGCCCCCCGGCCTCATCGTCGTGCACGGCGGCGCCAGCCGCGCGGCCTCGGTCCGCGCCGGTCTCGAGGCGCTGGCCGGCGATCCCCCGGCCCGGGTGCTCATCCACGATGCCGCCCGGCCGCTGGTGTCGCGTTCGCTCATCGCCCGGGTTCTCGTCGCCCTCGACGGTCACGCCGCCGCCGCCCCCGCCGTCGAGGTGACGGACGCGCTCTGGCACGGAACCGACGGCACCGTGACCGGCACGCAGGACCGCACCGGCCTCTGGCGCGCGCAAACGCCGCAGGGCTTCGACTTTGCCGCAATCCTGACCGCACACCGGACCGTCCCCGGCGCCGATGATGCCGCCGACGACGTCGCCATCGCCCGCGCGGCGGGGATCGACGTGGCGATCGTCGCGGGCGACGAGGACAACCTCAAGATCACGCGCACGGCGGACTTCGCCCGCGCCGATACGCTGATGAAGGGACGCCAGATGCAAGACATCCGCACCGGCAACGGGTTCGACGTGCACCGGTTCGGGCCCGGCGACCAGGTGACGCTCTGCGGCGTCGCCGTGCCCTTCGGGCAGGGGCTCGTCGGCCATTCGGACGCGGACGTCGGCATGCACGCCCTGACCGACGCGCTCTATGGCGCGCTCGCGGCCGGTGACATCGGCACGCATTTCCCGCCCTCGGACCCGCAGTGGAAGGGGGCGGCGAGCCACCTCTTTCTGGCCCACGCCTGCGCGATGGCACGCGATGCCGGGTATCGGTGCACCCATGCCGACGTTACGCTGGTCTGCGAGGCGCCGAAGATCGCCCCGCACGCGGCGGCGATGCGGGCAGAACTGGCGCGGATCATGGAGATCGACATGGACAGGGTAAGCGTGAAGGCCACGACCTCGGAACGCCTCGGCTTCACCGGGCGGGGCGAGGGGATCGCGGCGCTGGCGACGGCGACGCTGGTGCGACCATGAACAACCTCTGGCATCTCGTGGCGACCTTCGGCGGTGCGGGCCTGATGCGCCCCGCGCCGGGCACGTGGGGGTCGCTCGCGGCCCTGCCCGTCGCCTGGCTGATCCTCGTCCTGTTCGGCCCCTGGGGTCTGGTGGTCGGCATCGCCGTCGTCACGGCGGTCGGCCTGCCCGCGACGGAATACGAGGTGCGGGCCTCGCTCAGCGATGATCCGGCGCATGTGGTGATCGACGAGGTGGCGGGCCAGTGGATCGCCCTGCTGCCCGTCGCCTTCGGGGCCTGGTGGACGGGGTCGGCGCTGCTGGCGCTCTGGCCCGGCTGGATCGCGGCGTTCGGGCTGTTCCGGCTGTTCGACATCTGGAAACCCGGTCCGATCGGCGTCGCCGACCGGCGCGGCGACGCCTGGGGCGTGATGCTCGACGACCTGATCGCAGGCGCCTTCGCCGCCGTCGGCGTCATCGTGCTGGCGGGCATCGGCCACGGCATCGGTCGGCTGCTGTGAGCCTCGCCGGGGACGCCATCGCCGCCGCACGGCAGGCGGGCCTGCGGATCGGACTGGCAGAGAGCTGCACCGGCGGCATGATCGCCGCCGCCCTGACCGACGTGCCCGGCAGTTCCACGGTCTTCGACGGCGGCGTGGTCAGCTACTCCAACGCCGTCAAGATCGGCGTTCTGGGCATAGACCCCGCAACCCTCGACGCGCACGGCGCCGTCTCCGAACAGATCGCCGCCGAGATGGCCGCAGGCGCCGCTGCCCTCGGGCAGACCGACATCGCGGTCTCGACCACCGGCATCGCCGGGCCGGGCGGGTCGGAATTCAAGCCTGAGGGCCGCGTCTGTTTCGGCTGGGCGGGGACGCGCGGCACCGGCACCGAGACGGTGGAATTCGGCGCGCCTGGGCGCGACGCCGTGCGCCGGGCCGCCACCGACCATGCCCTGGGCATCCTGATCCGGCTGGCGCAGACGCCCCCCGGCTAGCTGCCCGTCCCGTCGTAGAGGACATGCGCCCGCCGCTCGAACGCGCGCACGACGCGCTGCATCGCCTCGTTGAAGAACAGCCCCGCCGCCCCCTGCAAGAGCCTGTTGCGGAATTCGAAATCCACCTCGAAGTGGACCTCGCAGCCGGTGCGGTCGCCCGGGGGCACATCGCGGAACCGCCATTCGCTCTCCATGTGCCGGAACGGTCCCTCGATATAGGAGGTCTCGATCCGCCCCTCGCCGGGCCAGAGCACCACCTTGCTGCCGAACCGCTCGCGGAACACTTTGAACGAGATCACGAGGTCGGCCATCATCACGACGTGGTCGCCCCGCTCCTCGGTCGAGCGGATCCGCGCGGCGGCGGTCCAGGGCAGGAACTCGGGGTAGTCCGCAACGTCGGCGACGAGGTCGTACATCTGCGCGGCGGTGAACGGCAGCACGCGGGTTTCGGAATGGCTGGTCATCGGGCGGAAGAATCCCTCGGGTTCGGAGTGTGCCCCTTCAATGTCAGCACCCGGGAGGGGTTTTCAAGTGGCCGGGCCGTTGCCCCGGACGCGCGGGCACCGCGGTCAGGGCAGTCGGGTGGCAAGATCTGCCGCCGCGGCCTGATCGGCGGCCGAGAGCGTGCCGAACCACCTGTCGCAATCGGGGCGCCACTCCGCGTCCTCCTGCGCCGTCGCGCGCGCCAGCGCATAGTGGCAATAGGCGCTGCCCCGCACCGCATCGCCAAAATACCCCGGATTGTCGGCAAACATCCACGCCGCCCAGAACGCGCTCTCGGCATGGCCCATGCGCATCGCCGCCTCATAGCCCACCTTTGCCCCGTCGAGGTCGACAGGCTCGCCCTCGCCCAGTTCCATCATGATCGCCAGTTCTCCGACGGCGCCCCCATAGCCAGCGATGGCGGCATCCGTGAACAACTGCCGCGCGATGTCGAAATCGACCGGCACGACCTCTCCCGTACGGTAGAGGATGCCGAGGTTGAACATGCCCAGCGGCACGCCCGCCTCGGCGGCGAGGCGGTATTCGCGCTCTGCCGCGACCATGTCGGGCGCACCGAGGATACCGGATTCGTAGAGGAAACCAAGATCGGCGCGGGCTTCGACGTCGCCGGCCGCGATCGCCCGCTCGAACCAGTCGCGCGCAGCCGGACCATCTGCCGCCTGATCCAGCAGACCGTCGCGATAGATCACGCCGAGGTTGGCCATCGCGAGGGCAGAGCCGCCGTCCGCCGCGCGCCGGTAATAGTCCATGGCGCGCGCCGGATCGGCCGCCACACCAAAGCCCCGTTCATACATGAACCCGAGCAGGTTGGTCGCGGCCGCATCGCCGGAATTGGCAAGCGGTGCAAGGAGCGACAGCGCATCCTGATACTCGCCCGCCTCATAGAACGTCAGTGCTGTCTGGTATTGTTCGGACCCCTGGGCGGTGGCCAGCGTCGGAAAGGCAAGAATCAATGCAGCGGCAAGGGAAAAACGATCCATCGGAACCTCCTGTCAAATAGGCTGAGGATGCCATAGACAGGGACGAAATCAATCCGCTTTCTATGGTCCTCGGTTCCGATGCAGCATCCCGACTACGTCATCGACAAGATGATCTCGGCCAAGTCCATCGCCGCGCGGATCGAGGAGTTGGCCCGCGCCATCGCCGCCGAGTTCGCGGGGACCGACAAGCTCGTCGTGGTCGGCCTGCTGCGCGGCTCTTTCGTGTTCATCGCCGATCTGGTGCGCGAGCTGGACCTGCCGGTCGAGGTCGATTTCCTCGAGGCGTCATCCTATGGCGACGCGATGGAATCGAGCCGCGAGGTGCGGATTCTCAAGGATTTGCGCGGCAAGATCGAGGGGCGCGACGTCCTCGTGGTCGAGGATATCGTCGACACCGGCCACACCCTCGCGCATGTGACGCGGTTTCTCGCCGCGCGCCGTCCCGCGCGGATGAAGACGATCGCGCTCCTCGACAAGCCGTCGCGCCGCGAGGTGGACTTCGCCGCCGACTGGATCGGCTTTTCGATCCCCGACGAATTCGTCGTGGGCTACGGCATCGACTACGCGCAGCGCAACCGCAACCTGCCCTATATCGGCAAGGTGCGGTTTACCGGCTAGGCGTCACAGCGTCTCGGCCAGCGCCGCCGCCTCGGCCCGCTGCGCGTCGGTCAGCACGCCGCCCACATGGTCGCAGGCCGGTGACAGCAGGTCGCCCGCGTCGTCCGGGTGAAACCCGTCGCGCGCGCCGATCCGCAGGCAATAGGCCTGCGCCCGCACCGGATCGGACCAGTCGCCGGCGAAATCGGGGTGGCCAAAGATGACCGCCAGCGCGCCGTCCACCCTGTCGTCGCCCCAGCTCCCGGAGAGGTCGAGGAAGGCGGCGAGGGCGGCGGGAATGTCCTGCGCCGTGCCGCGGCCGCGCATCTGCATCGACGCGATGGCGAACCGCGAATAGGCATCGTCCGGATATTCCGCCAGATTGTCCTGCATCAGCGCCCAGGCCGCGTCATCGTCGATCGGCCCGCCCCAGCCGAAGTATGCCATGTCCGCCAGACCCGCGCGCGCATCCGGGTGCCCCGCCGCCACCGCCCGCAGGAACGCCGCGCGCCCGGCGTCATAGTCGATCTCGGTGCCGAGGCCGTGGATCAGCATATAGCCGACCATATAACCCGAGTAATCGTATCCCGCCTCGAGCGAACGGCTGGCATAGTCGAAGGCCAGCGCGTCGTTCTCTCCCAGTCCATAGTCGTAGAAATATAGGTCCGCGAGGTCGCCGTAGGCGCGGTCCTCGCCCTGTGCCGCCGCCGCCCCGAGCAGGTCGCGGGCGCGCGGAATGTCCACGTCGGTGCCTTCGCCGTATTTGTACTGATAACCTGCGCTGAACTGCGCATAGGCGTCTCCCTCGGCGGCAAGGTCGTCGAAAAGGGCGAGCGCCGTCGCCGGATCCGCGTCGTGGCCCCAGCCGTAGTAGTAGGTGTCGGCGAGCAGTCCGCGCAGGAACGTATCGTCGGGCGCGATCTCCAGCGCCGCCATCACCAGCGCAAGGCCGCGCTCGGGGTCCACGAACGCCGGATCGCCGTAGAACAGGATCTTGGCAAGCTCGCCCATCGACGACGGATAGCCGAGCGCCGACGCCCGCTCGAAATAGGCCACCGCCTGCGCCGGATCTTCGGTCCGGCCCGCCCCCCCCTCGAGATGGTCCCAGGCTATGTTGTGCAGTGCCAGCGGAAACTCCTGCGCCGCCGCCCGGTCGAGCCAGTCGCGCCCCGCCGCAAGGTCGTTTGGCACGACGTCGGTGCCCCCCTCGTCGTCGGTCAGCAGGATCCCGAGGATGTTCTGCGCCCAGGGGTTGCCCGCCTCGGCCAGCGCGATCATCTGCGGCAGGGCACTGTCATAATCGCCCTGCCGCAGCGCATCGCGGGCCGCTCCGACCTCGGCCCTCGCGTCGGCGAACGGGGCGAGCGCAGGCAGGTCGTCGTCGTTGAACTCGAGTTGGGCCGCAAGCGGCAGCGGTATCGCCAGGACGAGCAGGAGGGGGATCAGGCGGTGAAATGCGGCGAAACGGATCAGGAAACGGGTCATGGCGATTGGTCCTGCGAATGGTTACGATCTGAAATGGTCGTCTTGCCGAAATCGAGGATCCGTCGCCGGACCCCCCGCGGCTTTCTATGGGACGCATGGTGGCCCGCGATCCTTGGCCCGCGCAACGATTTTCTGGCGAAAACGCCGCGGCTTCGGGAAGGAACATGATGAACCCGCTGCATCTTCTCCGCATGGCCAGATGGGCACGGCACCCGCCGTCGCGCAACCGTGTCCTGCTGGGCCTCGCCGTCATTGCCGTCTGCCTCGCCATCGTCGGCCTCGAATGGGCGGGGTTCTGGCCCGACTGGGCGAGCGGCGCCGGCCGGGCGGCGCGGATACCGCGCCTGCCCTGACCTTCGTGCGGCAGCGCACAGGCCGACGGTGAAATTAGCCAATGATTTTCACGACGATCCATCCTAGGCTCGACGCAACATCCGCCTCATTCCCGTCTCATCCGATCCAGTGGAGCCTTTCATGACCCGAACCCGTCCCCTCGTCCTGCTCACCGTCGGCGCCCTTGGCCTCGGCACCATCGCGCTGGCGCAGACCGCCACCGACGCGATCAAATTCCGTCAGGCACACATGACGCTCCTGTCGGCGAACCTCGGCGTGCTCGGCGGCATGGCGCGCGGCACCATCGACTATGATGCCGCCACCGCGCAGACCTTCGCCGACAGCCTCGCCGCCGTCGCCGGTCTCGACCAGAGCCTCTACTGGCCCGAGGGCACCGCGCAGGGCGAAATGGAGGGCACCAAGGCCCTGCCCGCGATCTGGGAAGACCCCGAGGACTTCGCCGAGGACCGTGCCGCGCTCGTCGATGCGACCCGCGCGCTGGTCGAGGTGGCGGGCACCGGCCTCGATCCGCTGAAGGAGGCGATGGGACCGATCGGCGCCGCCTGCGGCGCCTGCCACGAGACGTTCCGGTCGCGCTGATCGCATGCGCCTGCTGCGCTGGCTGATCGCGCTGGCACTCGTCGCCGTCCCGCTCGGCCTCTGGCTGAGCCGGGCGGTGCCATTGCCGCAGGATGCGCTGGACGGGGTGACGGGCGACGCGGCGCGGGGGGCCACGGTCTTTGCCGTCGCGGGCTGCGCGACGTGCCACACGGCGCCGGAGGCCGAACCCGGCGCGGCGCCGGTGCTGTCGGGCGGCCAGCAATTCGCCACCGATTTCGGCACCTTCGTCGCCCCCAACATCTCGCCCGATCCGACGCGCGGCATCGGCGCCTGGACCGACCTTCAGATCGCCACCGCGATACAGCGCGGCGTCTCGCCCGACGGGCGGCACTACTACCCCGCGTTCCCCTACACCGCCTATTCCCGTGCTGCGCCGCAGGACGTGGTCGACCTCATCGCCTACCTGCGCACCCTGCCCGCCAGCGACATCCCCAGCCAGCCGCACGAGGTCGGCTTTCCGTTCAACATCCGCCGCGCCATGGGCATCTGGAAACGGCTCTACATGCCCGACGACTGGGCCCTGCCCGGCGAGCAGACCGAGCAGGTGGCGCGGGGCCGATACCTCGTAGAGGCGCTGGGCCATTGCGCCGAGTGCCATACCCCGCGCGGCCCGCTCGGCGGTCTGGACCGGACCCGCTGGCTCGGCGGGGCGCCGCATCCGACGGAAACCGGACGGATACCCAACATCACGCCCGGCGCCCTCACCTGGTCGGAGGCGGACATCGCCTATTACCTCGAAACCGGCGCCGACCCGGAGTTCGACTACGCCGGTGGCTCGATGGCGGCGGTGGTGCGCAATACCGCGCAACTGAGCACCGACGACCGCGCGGCGATCGCCGCCTATCTCAAGGCGGTGCCCGCCGTCGCGGAAACGCCGTCAGAGGGCTGAACGGCGCGGACCTCAGGTGCCGAGTCGCGCCAGCCGTGCCGCCCGCAACCGCGCGAAATCCTCGCCTGCGTGATAGGACGACCGCGTGAGCGGCGTCGCCGAGACCATCAGGAACCCCTTGCCGAGGGCGGCCTTCTCATAGCCCGCGAATTCCTCGGGCGTGACGAACCGGTCGACGCGGTGGTGTTTCGGCGTCGGTTGCAGGTATTGCCCGATGGTCAGGAAATCGATGTCGGCGGCGCGCATGTCCTCCATCACCTGCAACACCGCCTGCCGGTCCTCGCCGAGGCCGACCATGATCCCCGATTTGGTGAACATCGACGGGTCGAGTTCCTTGACCCGCTGCAACAGGCGCAGGCTGTGGAAATACCGCGCCCCGGGCCGCACCTCGGGGTAGAGGCCGGGCACCGTCTCGAGGTTGTGGTTGAACACGTCCGGTCTCGCCTTGACGACGACCTCGAGCACAGCGGGATCGCAGCGGATGAAGTCGGGCGTCAGGATCTCGATCGTCGTGCCCGGCGCACGGGCGCGGATCGCACGGATCGTCTGCGCGAAATGTTCCGCGCCGCCGTCGTCCACATCGTCGCGGTCGACGGATGTGATGACGACGTGGTTCAGTCCCAGTTTCTTCACCGCATCTGCCACCCGCCCCGGCTCGAACACGTCGAGCGCTTCGGGCGGCTTGCCGGTCGCGATGTTGCAGAACGTGCAGGCCCGGGTGCAGACCTCGCCCATGATCATCATCGTGGCGTGCCCCTGGCTCCAGCATTCGCCGACGTTGGGACAGCCCGCCTCCTCGCAGACCGTGGTCAGCCGATGTTCGCGGATGATGTCGCGCGTCTGCCGATAGCCCTCGGAATTGGGCGCCCTGACGCGGATCCAGTCGGGCTTCTTCGGCTGGGCATTGTCCGGACGGCGCGCCTTTTCGGGGTGACGCTGGGCGGGGATCTTCAGGTCGCGGGGGGACATGGCGTTCTCTCGGCTGCGGTCCTGCGATAGATAGGCGCCTTGCGGTGCTGCGTCGACCCCGCACACCGCAACCCCGCTCCGACCGGGACGCAATGCCGCGTCCGGCAGCGGTCTTCATTCCGCCGCCATTCCGCGCGATAGTGCCCGCGCATCCGCGCGAGGCCCGCCCTTGACCGAACCGACCTCTCCCGACGTTTCCGCCACCGACCCCGACTGGACGCGCGAAACGCCCGCGCGCCTCTGGGATCCGTCCCGCCGCCTGCTGCGCGCGATCCGGCGCCATGCCGCCGCCGGGCCGCTGATGCGGCGGCGCTGGGTGCTGTCGCACCGGTTCTGGTCGGTGGTGACGGGGGCGGATATCCCGCTCGGCGCGCATCTGGGCGGCGGTCTGCGGATCCCGCATCCGAACGGCATCGTGATCCATTCGGACGCGCGGATCGGGCCGAACGCCACGATCATGGCGCAGGTCACGGTCGGCACCGACCGGACGGGCCGCGCGCCGGTGATCGGCGGCCATGTCGACATCGGCGCCGGGGCGCGCATCCTCGGCGGCGTCACGGTCGGCGATCACGCCCAGATCGGCGCCAACGCCGTGGTGCTCCGCGACGTGCCCGCGGGCGCCACCGCCGTCGGCGTGCCCGCGCGCATCGTGACGCGCGCACCCTAGCCGATGCGCGGCGCGAACTGTCCCATCGTCTCGAAGTAGTGCCGCTGCAACCGCTGCAAGGCGATGCGCAGCACGATCTTGGCGGACCGCGCCGACCATCCCATCCGCTTTTCGAGCATTTCCATCCCCTCGAGCAGGCAGCATGCCCGCAGCGCCACGTCCCCCAGCCCCGGCCCGAGATCGAACAGAGCCGCCTCGACCCGGGTAAGTGCCGCGCCCGCCGAGCTGCCGTCGGATGCAGGCGCCGGCTCGGCCATCACGCCGTCGGTCAGGGCCGCGACGCGCCGTTTCAGTTTCGGGTCCATCTGGCTCAGCTCATAGTCCTCGCGCAGCCGCTCGCCCGCGCCCACCAGCACGCGGTCGAGGAACGGCGTTCCGAGCGCATCGCGCCGCCGCGCGAGGCCGTAGAGCGGGCTCTCGATCATCGGCGCGCGCGCCGCGTCCTCGGGCAGCGCCTCGGCCCCGGCAAAGGGCGTGGCGGCCTCGGCAAAGCCGGGCGCCGGTGCGTCGCCGGTCGCGAGGATCCCCTTGAGGGCGGTGCGCCCCGCCCCGGTGATTCGGTAGCGGACGATGTTGGCGCCGGTGTCGTCGCTCGCGATCCAGTCCTTGAGCGCCAGCGCCTGCGCCACCTCGCGCGTCACCACCGCGACGCGCTGCGGCTCTCCGTCCGGACCCTCGCGCACCACGATGGCCTTGTCCATGTCGCGCGCCATCGCAAGGACGGCGCCTGCGTCCGTCATCCGGCGCAGCACGCGCCCGGCCTCGAGGGCGACCTCGGCGGCACTCGGCAGGGGCGCCTCGCCCCGCCGCGCCGCCACCACCGCGCCCAGCGCCTTGCGCGCACCGGGCACACCGACCGCCACCTCGCGCCGCGCCACCTGCGCCGACAGGCTGCGCAGGGCCGCGTCGATCAACGGATCGTCGCGCGCGTTCTCGACCTTGCGGATCTGGCGCAACACCGTCGAGGCATGCAATTGCGCGCCCCGCGCCAGCGCCCGGATCGGCTGACCCGCTTCGGTATGTTCGAGGTAGTGTCGCGCGTCCTGAGGCACCCAGGACGGGAGCGCGTCGTCCCGCGCCGCACCTGCTCTGGTCGTCATGCCCGTCTCCAATGCTCGTGAAAACTCCCCGGGATCATGCTGGGGATAACTCTCTGGATAATCTTCTTAAGGTTGTATTCGTTACCCATTGGTTAATACTCCGTTACGTCATTCATCTTTGTTTATAAAATATAAACTCTGATGACCGGGCCGTTCGGAGGGTGCCCGGGTGACGCAACACTTCCCTCTATGGTTGTAGTCTGTCGATGCCGGGCGGCGGATCCCGTCGCAGAATTTTTCGGGGAAGAGACCACATGCAAGACCTGCTTTCGATGATCGCCACACGCCATCGCCCGCCCCTTCTGGTGCGCGCCGCGCGGCATGGCGTCGACGACTACGACCGCGCCACCCGCCTGCCCCGCCTGCTCGCACGGCCCGCGGCGCCGCGCGTCGGCGAGGCGATCGTTCTGCTGCTGGAACGCGAGGCCGACCTCGAGGCACGGCGCGTCGCGCGGGCGGCGGACTACGTCATCGCCCGCCACGTCGACGTGCTGACCGCGCTCATGGGCGAGGCGCGCCTGCTCCGGGCCTCGACCACGGCAGACCCTGAGCGCCGCATCGCGCCCGAGCGCAAGTCCTACCTGCGTCTGGTGAACTAGGGTCGGGCCGCGCGCCTGCGCACGCGAGACTACATGAAGGCGTCCGGCATCGACGCCTTCTTCTGCGCGACATAGGCGTCGAGCGCCTCTGCGATGGCCGGATCGAGGGCCGGCTGCTGATAGGTGTCGAGCATCTTCTTCACCCGGATCGTCGCCAGCGCCTGCGTGTCGCGCGCGCCCTCCTCGTCCCATGTCTCGAACGGCTTGTAGTCGAACAGATCCGACCGCCAGAACGCCGACTTGAAGTTCGCCTGCGTATGTTCGCAGCCGAGGTAATGGCCGCCCGGTCCGACCTCGCGGAT
Organism: uncultured Alphaproteobacteria bacterium; assembly: GCA_963789535.1. Lineage (GTDB taxonomy): Bacteria > Pseudomonadota > Alphaproteobacteria > Rhodobacterales > Rhodobacteraceae > CAVXHQ01. Next base: position 353,632 of record CAWBKU010000003.1, read on the forward strand.
GGCGTCCATCGCCTGCGCGTCCTCGGACATATCCACGCCGCGGGCAAAATGGTGCAGCGTGCCGAGCTGGTCGGCGTCCATGACGAATTTCTCGTAGGAGGACACGAGGCCCCCCTCGAGCCAGCCGCAGGCATGCAGCATGAAGTTGACGCCCGACAGCAGGCCCATCTGAAGCGAATTGGACGTCTCGTAGGCCGCCTGCGCATCGGGCAGCTTGCTGCCGCAGAACGAGCCCGCCGAGCGATACGGCAGCCCCAGACGCCGCGCCAGTTGCCCGGCGCCATAGGTGATGTGGCTCGCCTCTGGTGTCCCGAACGTCGGCGCGCCCGAATTCATGTCGATCGAGGTGACGAAGGCCCCCATCACCACCGGCGCGCCGGCGCGCACGAGTTGGGAATAGGCCACGCCCGCCAGCGTCTCGGCGGCGACCTGCGTCAGCGTGCCCGCGACGGACACCGGCGCCATCGCGCCGCCGACGATGAACGGCGAGATGATCGCCGCCTGATTGTTCGCCGCATAGACCTCGAGAGCGCCCATCATGATGCCGTCGAAGGTCATCGGCGAGTTGATGTTGATGAGGCTGGTCATCACCGTGTTGTCGCGCACGAAATCGGCGCCGAAGAGAACCCCGGACATGTCGACCGAATCCTGCGCCCGGCTCGGCTCGGTGACGGACCCCATATAGGGCTTGTCCGACAGGGTCATATGCGCGTGCAGCATGTCCAGATGCCGCTTGTTGACCGGCACGTCCGTCGGCTCGCAGACCGTGCCGCCCGAATGGTGCAGCCACCGGGACATATAGCCCAGCTTCACGAAGTTGCGGAAATCCTCCATCGTCGCATAGCGCCGCCCGCCGTCGGCATCGCGCACGAAGGGCGGACCGTAGACCGGCGCCAGCACGAGGTTGCGGCCCCCGACGACGACGTTGCGCTCGGGGTTGCGGGCGTGTTGCGTATAGGACGACGGCGCCGTCTTGCACAATTGCCGCGCCAGACCCCGCGGAATGTGCACCCGCTCGCCCTGCACGTCGGCCCCGGCGTCGCGCCACCGCTCGAGGGCGGCGGGGTTCTCGACGAAGTTCACGCCGATCTCCTCGAGGATCGTCTCGGCATTGTGCTCGATGATCTCGAGCGCCTCGTCGTTCAGCACCTCGAAGTCGGGGATGTTGCGTTCGATGTATTTCGCGGTCTCGAACGAAACGGCTGTCCGCTCGGTCCGGCGTGCGGCGCCGCCACCGCCACGGGCCCGGCGGGCGGGGACGGCATCGAGGACGGGATCGGTTGCGGCATCAGACATCGGAACGGTCCTGTAACAGGGATTTTGCCCGGTCTAGCGCAGCCTCCGCCGCGGGGGTGCCGGAATTGCGCCGTTTGGCGCGCGAAAACGACATCGACGCCGGGGCCGCGCCCCGCCGCCCCTCAGGTTCCTGCGGCGGGTTCGACCACCAGATCCGCCCCGAGGATGCGGGGGTCGGACAAGAGGGCCGCGATCACCCGGCGCATGTCGTCGGGATCGCCGTCATCGGTTCCGACGAGGAAGGTCAGCACGACATCGTCGGCGGCAACCTCGCGCGACAGTCCCGCCACCGACATGTCCTCGGCCCCCAGCGCCGTCAGAGCGAGGCGGCGAATGTCGGCCTCGTCGGGGGCAAAGAGCCGGAGGCGGAGGCGGACGCGCCCCTCGCCCACGTCGCCCGTGATTCGATGCCGCTTGATCCAGCGCACGATGGGCCGCAGTCCCAGATTGATGAACCCGATCATGACGGTGAGCAGCGCCGCGAGGTCGATCGCGCCGGCGCCCGCCAGCACGCCAACCGACGCCGAACACCACAGCGTTGCCGCCGTGTTCAGGCCATGCACCTCGAAGCCGTGCCGGAACATCAGGCCCGCCCCCAGGAACCCGATCCCCGAAACCACCTGCGCCGCGACCCGCGTCTGCGCGATCTCGTTGGGATATAGGCCCGAATAGACGACGAACCCCGCCGCCCCGAGGGCCACCAGCGCATTCGTGCGCAACCCCGCCATCCGGCCCCGCGCCTGCCGCTCGGTCCCGATCAGCGCACCGCAGAGCAGCGCGACCCAGAGGTAGACGAACGCTTCTGCAAAGGTGATCGGCATCGGCCCTCTTTCTCCGTCGCCCGCAGGTCCGGCGGCCTCTTGCGCCCGCGCCCCCGCCTGCATAAGCCTCGGCCATGACAGACCTCGCCCCACAGCATCAGCGTCTCCTGATCGTCGACTTCGGCTCTCAGGTGACGCAACTCATCGCACGCCGCCTGCGCGAGTTGAACGTCTATTGCGAGATCCATCCCTTCAACCGGGTCGACGACGCCTTCCTCGCCGATTTCGCGCCGCTCGCCGTGATCCTGTCCGGCGGCCCGGCCTCGGTCTTTGCCGACGGCGCGCCGAAACCGCCCGACGGCGTGTTCACCCTCGGCGTCCCGGTCCTCGGCATCTGCTATGGCCAGCAGGTGATGATGCAGATGCTCGGCGGCCATGTCGAACGCGGCCACGGCACCGCCGAATTCGGCCGCGCTTATGTCGAACCCGCCGATACCACCGACGATCTTCTCACCGGCTGGTTCCTCGAGGGGCGCGAGCAGGTCTGGATGAGCCATGGCGACCATGTCTCGCGGCTGGCGCCCGGGTTCGGGGTGCTGGGCACGTCGAAGGGCGCCCCCTTTGCGATCACCGGCGACCCGGCGCGCCGGTTCTACGCGGTGCAGTTCCACCCCGAGGTGCACCACACGCCGAACGGCGCCACGCTCTATGGCAATTTCGTCCGCATGGCGGGGTTCACCGGCGACTGGACCATGGGCGCCTATCGCGAACAGGCCGTCGCCGCGATCCGCGAACAGGTGGGCGATGCCCGCGTCCTCTGCGCCCTCTCCGGCGGCGTCGATTCGTCCGTCGCCGCCGTCCTCATCCACGAGGCGATCGGCGACCAGCTTACCTGCGTCTACGTCGACCACGGACTGATGCGGCAGGGTGAGACCGAACAGGTCGTCTCGATGTTCCGCGAGCACTACAACCTGCCGCTCATCCACGCCGACGAGGCGGACCTGTTCATCGACGCCCTCGCGGGGGTCAGCGACCCCGAGGTCAAGCGCAAGACCATCGGCAGGCTCTTCATCGAGGTGTTCGAGAAGCACGCGCGCGACATCGGCGGGGCCGAGTTCCTGGCACAGGGCACGCTCTACCCGGATGTGATCGAGAGTGTGTCGTTCTCGGGCGGGCCGTCCGTCACGATCAAGTCGCACCACAACGTCGGCGGCCTGCCCGAAAAGATGGGGATGAAGCTGGTCGAGCCGCTGCGCGAGCTGTTCAAGGACGAGGTCCGCGCCCTTGGCCGCGAACTTGGCCTGCCCGAGAGCTTCATCGGCCGCCACCCTTTCCCCGGCCCCGGCCTCGCGATCCGCTGCCCGGGCGAAATCACCCGCGCCAAGCTCGACATCCTGCGCGCCGCCGACGCGGTGTTCATCGACCAGATCCGCCGACACGGCCTCTACGACGAGATCTGGCAGGCCTTCGTTGCCCTGCTGCCGGTGCGGACCGTCGGCGTCATGGGCGACGGGCGCACCTACGACTACGCCTGCGCCCTGCGCGCCGTGACGAGCGTCGACGGCATGACGGCGGACTATTACCCCTTCACCCACGACTTCCTCGGCGAGACCGCGACGCGGATCATCAACGAGGTGCCGGGCATCAACCGCGTGACCTATGACATCACCAGCAAACCGCCGGGGACGATCGAGTGGGAATGAGGGGCCGTCGCGGGGAAAGTTGACAGCTGTCAACTTTTGCGCAGGGCGTTGAAGTCGTTCGAAGTAGCGGAACGAGCGACCCGCTAACGAAATCTTCTCGTTTGTCGGGCCAAGCGGGAGCCAGCCCCCGCACCCCCGGGATATTTGCGACCCAAAGAAGTGTCGGTGCAGGATCGCGTGACGGGGAGCGGTCCGGACAGTCAGTCGGCGGCGCGCGGATCTGCGGCCACGATCAGGTCGGCGGACATATCGCCGACGTCGCAGACGTCGGGCGCGGCCGCGGCATAGCCGATTGCCAGCCACTCGGCCCGGTCCCCGAGCGGCACGTGCAGCCGGGGGCCGTTGCGGACCGGATTGCGGCCCCAGTGGGCGCCCTCCAGCGGGTCGTCGTCGTAGAGAGTGACGAGATCGGGGAGCGACAGCCCCGCCCGCGCCAGCAACATGCCCGCAAGGCAATCGTTCTGCCGTTCGACCATGCCGCGAAGCTCGGCCTCTCGCTCCGGTTCGGCGCGGATCGCGGCGAGTGCGACGTCGGCGATGCCATGATGCACCTGCAAGGCGTGGGCGGAGAGATGGGCGATCAGATAGAGAGAGCCTTCGGATTCCGCGGTCGCACTGTCGAGGAATATCCTGTTCTCGCTGGTACAAAAGACGGCGCCCGCCGATACCCCGCCGCCACACATTTCGACGATATCGGGCAAGACCGCGATATCGTCCATGTCGCCGAACTCGAACGCCGCCTCGATGAGTCTGATGGTTTCGGAGGGAGGGATCAGGGCGGCAGCGGCACCGGCGGCGACACACAGGACAATCGGCGCAAAGAGGTGGCGTGCAATCATGGGGATCACCATAGCGGATCGTCGCGCCCGATGAACATCAAATAGCAGGTGCGGTCGCCGGACGCTTGACCGCGCCCTGCCTGCGTGGGCAAGTCGCGCGGATGGATATCCCCGCCCCTTCGGTGCCCGTTCCGCTCGCCCGTGTCGCGCTGTGGATGTCCGGCACGATCTGCGCCTTCTCGCTCATGGCGATCGCCGGGCGCGAGGCGGGGCTGGTGCTCGATACGTTCGAGATCATGCTCTTCCGCTCGCTCACCGGCATCGTCATCGTCCTCGGTATCGGCGGTATGGCGGGCACGCTGGGACAGGTCCGCACCCGGCGCCTGCCGCTGCACGTGCTGCGCAACGCGGCGCATTTCGCGGGGCAGAACCTGTGGTTCTATGCCCTGCCGCTGATCCCGCTGGCGCAGGTCTTCGCGCTCGAGTTCACCGCACCCCTCTGGGTCGTGCTGCTCGCCCCGGTCCTGATCGGCGAGCGGCTGACGCGGCGGCGCCTTGCCGCCACGGCACTGGGCTTCGTCGGCATCCTCGTCGTCGCGCGTCCCGATTTCGCCGCCCTGAACCCCGGGGTCGTCGCCGTCGCCGTCGCGGCGATCTGCTTTGCCCTCGTCGCGGTGATGACCCGCCGCCTGACCGAAACCGAAAGCATCACCGCGATCATGTTCTGGCTCACCCTGACGCAGGCGGTGATGGGCCTCGTCTTCGCCTCCCTCGACGGCGAGGTGACATTCCCGCAGGGGGTGACGGTCCTCTGGGTGGGGCTGATCGGCGCGATGGGCCTTGGCGCCCACTTCTGCCTGACGCGGGCGCTTGCGCTCGCGCCGGCCAGCACGGTGATGCCGATCGACTTCATCCGCCTGCCGGTGATCGCGGTCCTCGGGATGCTGCTCTACGACGAGGCGCTCGACCCGGCGGTCTTCGCCGGCGCGGCGCTGATCGTCGGCGCGAACTGGATCAATCTGGCGCCGCCGCGGCGCCGTGCCGCCGCGCGCGGCTCCATACGAATGTAACAGGTCGCCGGTCCCGATTCTCTGACGCGGCGTCATTGATTGACAGGACGCGCCCGGCACCCCGATGGTCGGGGCATAAGGTCGCATGGGAGGCGGCCAAGGGGAGAGACCATGAAGATACTGACCGCCGGGGCCGCGCTCCTGCTGACCACGAGTGCCGCGCATGCCGTGGGCCTCGACCGTTCCAACCGGGACATCACCGCGATCTTCGAGGACGGCAATTACGTCGAACTGAGCTATGGCGCGATCCGGCCGCAGATCAGCGGCGAGGACGATTTCGTGGCCCCGCCCCTCGGCCTGCCGGCAGGCACCCCGGTCGCCACCTATGACGGCGTCGGCGACGATTTCGGACAGGTCGGCGCCAGCCTGACCTATCGGCTGAACGACCGCATCACCCTCGCGCTGATCTACGACCAGCCGTTCGGCGTCGATATCGAGTATCCCGCAGGCCCGCCCTATGCGCTGCTCGGCGGCACCGAGGCGCGCCTGAACAGCAGCGCCCTCACCGCGATGGCGCGCTATGAGTTCGACGACAACTGGTCGGTGCACGGCGGCGTCGTGGTCGAGCAGCTCGATGCCTTCATCCGCCTCGGCGGCCTCGCCTATATGGGCCTCAACGGCTACAACGTCACCCTTGGCGACAGCACCGGCACCGGTTTCGTCATCGGCTCCGCCTACGAGCGGCCCGACATCGCGCTGCGCGTGGCCCTGACCTACACCAGCTCGATCGAGCACGACTTTCCCACCGTCGAGCGCCTCGGCATCACGCAGGTCTCCGCCCCCGGGGCGACCACGACCGTCGAGACCCCCGAAAGCTGGAACCTCGATTTCCAGACCGGCATCGCCGAGAACACGCTTCTGTTCGGGCAGGTCCGCTACGCCGACTGGGACCGCACCCTCGTCTCGCCCGCCGTCTTCGCCAGCCAGACGGGCGGCGGTAGCCTGACCGATATCGACAGCGACTACGAGCTGTCGGTCGGCGTCGCGCGCCGCTTCTCCGAGGCTTTCGCGGCCTCGGTCACGGTCGGCTAAGAGCCTGCCCGCGAGGGCGTCGAATCGCCGCTGTCGCCGACCGACGGCAAATACTCGCTCGCCCTCGGGGCAGAGTACGGCATCGGCGACATCGTCCTGGCAGGCGGGGTCCGCTACACGCGGGTCGGCGACATCGACGTCGGCCCGGGCGAGAACGACGTGGCGACCTTTGCCGGCAACGACGTGCTGTCGGTCGGCCTGCGGGTCGGCTACCGGTTCTGACCTTTCGGCCCGTTGGGGCCGACACAGGAGGCCCCGCCCGAAACGGCGGGGCCTTTTGCCGTTCTGCCGCAGGATTCGGATTGCGAAGCCGCGCGCCCCCGGTCCACAAGGCGCCATGGTTCAACAGGTCACATTGCCGCCCCGTGCCGTCGCCGGATTGTTTGCCCTCGCGCTGATCTGGGGGTTTTCGTTTCTGGCGATGCGGGTCGCGCTGGACGAGATCGGGCCGTTCACGCTTGTGGCGCACCGCATCGGCTGGGCGGCGCTGGCGCTCTGGCTCTGGGTGCTGGCGCGGGGCGTGCGCGTGCCGCGCGGCGCGGGTCTGTGGGGGGCGCTCGCCGTGATGGGCCTTCTCAACAACATCGTGCCGTTCTCTCTCATCGCGTTCGGGCAGCAGCACATCGAGACCGGCCTCGGCTCGATCCTCAATGCCTCGACGGCGATCTGGGGCGTCTTGCTCGCGGCCCTCCTGCTGCCCGACGAACGGCTGACGCCGCGCAAGATCACCGGCGTGGCGCTGGGGTTCGCCGGCGTCACCGTCGCCATCGGCATCGACGTGCTGCGGGTGTTCGATCTGCGGTCGGTCAGCCAGCTCGCGTTCCTCGGCGCCGCGCTCAGCTATGCCGTGGCAGGCGTCTGGGCACGGCGGCGGCTGCGCGGCGTGGCGCCCGACATCGCGGCGGTGGGCATGCTGACCGCCTCGGCGGCGATGGCGCTGCCGCTGGCGTTCTGGATCGAGGGGCCGATGACGCTTGCGCTGTCGGGACGGACGGTGATCGCGCTGGGCTATGCCGCGCTCGTCGCGACGGCGCTGGCCTATCTGCTGTATTACCGGGTGCTGGCATTGGCGGGGAGCGGCAACACGATGCTGGCGACCCTGCTGGTGGCGCCGGTCGCCATCGTGGCGGGGGCGCTGGTGCTGGGCGAGACGCTGGCGCCGCGGGCCTATGCGGGATTCGCGCTCGTGGCGCTGGGTCTGGCCGTGCTCGACGGGCGGATCTGGGACCGGGTGCGGCGGCGCCAGAAACATCTGGAAAGCGGCCCCCCGCCCGGCTAGCAAGGGCCATGATCTATCGCACCCCCCGGGACTGGCGTGACGCGCCGCGCAAGCGCGTGCTGGTGTTCGGCATGTCGGGGCTGGGCAAGACCCACATCAGCCACCTGCTGCGCAGCCAGGGCGACTGGTTCCACTATTCCATCGACTACCGCATCGGCACGCGGCACATGGGCGAACTCATCGTCGACAACGCCAAGCGCGAGGCGATGCGGGTGCCGTTCCTGCGCGATCTCTTGATGTCGGATTCGATCTACATCGGCTCGAACCTCACCTTCGACAACCTGACGCCGGTATCGACCTATCTGGGCAAGCCCGGCGATCCGGGTCGCGGTGGCCTCAGCATGGCCGAATACACCAAGCGGCAGGCGCAGTTCGCGCGCGCCGAGGTGGCGGCCCTGACCGATACCGCACATTTCATCGAGCGGGCCGAGGCGCTCTATGGCTATCCGCATTTCGTCTGCGACACCGGCGGGTCGATCTGCGAATGGGTCGACCCCGGGGACGCGGCCGATCCGCTGATGGCGGAACTGTCCGCCCACACGCTGATGATCTGGATCGAGGGGTCGGACGCGCATACCGCCGAACTCATCCGCCGCTTCGACCGGGCGCCGAAACCGATGGCCTATCAGCCTGCGTTCCTGCTCCGGGTCTGGGACGCGTATCTGGCCGAAACGGGCCTTGCCGAGGACGCCGTAGATCCCGATGCCTTCATCCGCTTTACCTATGCGCGCGCGCTGGCGCACCGGCAGCCGCGCTACCGCGCCATGGCGGATCGCTGGGGCCTGACGGTAGCGGCCGAGGCGGTGGCGGAGGCGCGGACCGAAGGCGATTTCGTCGAGATGGTGGCCGAGGCGCTTGCCTCGGCGGTGGCGAGGGGGGGGCCAGCCCCGTCGCCATCGGGCTAGAACCGATGGCGCCTCGATGGCGACCCCCCGGAGCATTTCCAGACCAAAGTGACCGGCGGCACGGACCATCGGCCAATGGTCGCACGGTGGCGTGTGCGGGGGTTGCCCGGCGCGGGGTTTCGACTTACCTCGGCGGTTCCGGATGAAGTGACCCCATGCCCATCGCCCTGCCCGCCGACCTGCCCGCCTATGACATCCTGACGCGCGAAGGCGTGATGGTGATGGATACCGGTCTGGCCGCGCGGCAGGACATCCGGCCCCTGCGGATCGGCCTGCTGAACCTGATGCCGAAGAAGATCCAGACCGAGACGCAGTTCTGCCGCCTGATCGGGGCGACGCCCCTGCAGATCGACCTGCACCTGATCCGCATGACCGAGCATCAGTCCAAGACCACCGCACCCGAGCACATGGACGCCTTCTACCGCTCCTTCGTCGAGGTCGAGGCGGCGGGCGAGAAGTTCGACGGCCTCATCGTCACCGGCGCGCCGATCGAGCACCTCGCCTACGCGGACGTGACCTATTGGGACGAGATGACCCGCGTTTGCGACTGGACGCAGACCCACGTCCACTCGACGTTCGGGGTCTGCTGGGCAGGCATGGCGATGCTGCGGCACTTTCACGGGATCGACAAGCACATGCTGCCCGCCAAGCGGTTCGGCTGTTATCGCCACGCGACGCAGGTGCCCGCCTCGCCCTATCTGCGCGGGTTCTCGGACGATTTCGTCATCCCGGTCAGCCGCTGGACCGAGATCGACGCAGCCGATATCGACGCCGCCCCCGGCCTCGTGACATTGATCCGGGGGCCCGAGGCCGGGCCCTGCCTGATCGAGGATGCGGGCCACCGCGCCCTCTATATCTTCAACCATTTCGAATACGACAGCGGCACCCTGAAGGAAGAATACGACCGCGACTTGGCCAGCGGCACGCCCGTCGATGTGCCGCAGAACTACTATCCCGGCGACGATCCCGCCGCCGTGCCGCAGAACCGCTGGCGCAGCCACGCGCATCTGCTCTATGGCAACTGGCTGAACGAAATCTATCAGACCACCCCCTTCGAGGTGTCCCGCATTGGCCTTTAAGTCCTTCTTCATCGGCCTGACGGTCCTCGTCGTCGTGGGCGCCGTCGTCACCTCGATGCTCGCCGCGCGCCGCGAGGCGGCGACCGAGGCCGCCTATCCGCCCAGCGGTCAGTTCGTCGAGGTGAACGGGCGCCGCGTCCACTACGTCCAGGAAGGCACCGGCCCCGACCTGATCCTCATCCACGGCGCGGGCGGCAGCCTGCGCGACTTTACCTTCGACCTGATGCCCCGCCTGACCGACCGCTACCGCGTCACCGCCTTCGACCGGCCCGGCCTCGGCTATACCGACCGGACCGACGACCGCTATGAGAGCGCGCTGACCACCGCCGCCGAAAGTCCGACCGAGCAGGCCGCCCTGCTGCGCGGTGCCGCCTTGGCACTTGGGATCGAGCGGCCGATGATCCTCGGTCATTCGTTCGGCAACGCGGTGGCGCTGGCCTGGGTGCTCGACTATCCGGACGACACCGCGGCGCTGATCGACGTGGCCGGCGTGTCGATGCCCTGGCCGGGGGAACTGGGCTGGTTCTACGAGGGGCCGGGCTCGCTCTGGGGCGGGCTGCTTCTGCCGCCGCTGCTGTCGGCCTATGTGCCCGAAGGCCGCATCCGGTCCGGCACCGAGGGCACGTTCGCGCCCAACGCGATGCCCGAGGGCTATGCCGAATACCTCGGCCCCGCCCTCTTGCTGCGCCGCGACAGCCTTCGCGCCAATGCACGGCAGGTCAACACCCTGCGCCCCTATATCGTGGCGATGGAGGCGCGTTATGCCGGCATCGACATGCCGGTCGAGATCGTGCACGGCAGCGCCGACACTTCGGTGCCGCTCAGCGTCCACTCGGGACCGCTCAGCCAGATCATTCCGGGCGCGAACCTTACCGTCCTCGACGGCGTAGGCCACATGCCGCAACACGTGAACCCCGGCGCGATCGTCGACGCCATCGACCGGGCCGCGGCGCGCGCGGGCCTGACCGAGTGACGCAGGCCGATTGAACTCCGCCATCGCGGGCGCCATGATCGGCGCAGGTCAGGGGGACATCATGGACAAGCCATTCGACGCCGCGATCAGCGCCTTTGCCACGAACGGCGCGCCGAAGGAGGTGCGCGACGCCTTGGCCGACGCCAGGAAGACGGACATCCCGAACGACACCTATCCCTATGACAAGGAATGGAAATCCTCGGACTACGACGATGTGATGGAGGGCCTTCAGGAAGAACTCGTGAAGATGCAGGCCTGGGTCAAGGAAACCGGCCAGCGCATCGTCGTGGTGTTCGAGGGGCGCGACGCGGCAGGCAAGGGCGGCACGATCAAGGCGATGACCGAGAACCTCAACCCGCGCGGTGCGCGCGTCGTGGCGCTGGCCAAACCGACCGAGACCGAAGCGGGCGAGTGGTATTTCCAGCGCTATGTCGCGCATCTGCCGACGAAGGGGGAGATCGTGCTCTTCGACCGCTCATGGTACAACCGCGGCGTCGTCGAGCATGTGTTCGGCTTCTGCACGCCTGCGGAGCGGGAGAAGTGGTTCGGTCAGGTCTGCCCGTTCGAGCGTCTGCTGGTCGACGACGGGATCACGCTGGTCAAGGTCTGGCTGAACGTCGGACGGGTGACGCAGTTGCAGCGGTTCCTCGCGCGCGAGGACGACCCGCTGAAGACGTGGAAACTGAGCTGGATCGACGTCGAGGGCCTGAAGAAGTGGGATGAATATTCCGCCGCCATCGAGGAGACGCTGGACCGGACCGATACCGGGCTGGCGCCGTGGACGGTGGTGCGGTCGGACGACAAGAAGCGGGCGCGGGTGGCGGTGATACAGGCGCTGCTGGGGCAGCTCTACTATCCCGGCAAGGGCAAGGTCGGCGTGCCCGATCCGAAGATCACCGGCGGCCCGGCGCTCTGGCGCGACGGCTAGGCCTTGGCAAAGCAGGGCTATCATCACGGCAATCTGCGGCAGGCGCTGGTCGAGGCGTCGCTGGCGCTCATCGAGGAGAAGGGGCCGACGGGGTTCACCCTGTCCGAGGCCGCGCGCGAGGCGGGGGTGACACCGGCGGCGGTGTACCGGCATTTCGAGGGGCGCGAGGATCTGATCGCCGAGGCCGCACGGCAGGGCTACGAGGTATTCGCCGACCTGATGGAACATGCCTATGGCGGCGGCAAGAGCGGGGTGCAGCCCTCCGCGCTCGGGGCGTTCGAGGCGACGGGGCGTGCGTATCTGGCGTTCGCGCGGCGGTTTCCGGGGCATTACGTCGCGATGTTCGAGAGCGGCATCTCGATCCAGCGGACGCCGGAACTGAACATCGCCGCGACCCGCGCGATGGGCGTGCTGCACCGCGCGGCAGAGGACCTGTCGCGGCATATCCCCGTCGAGCGGCGCCCGCCGGTGCAGATGGTCTCGGCGCATATCTGGGCATTGTCGCACGGGGTGGTGGAGCTGTTCGCGCGGGGGTCTCCCGGAACGAAATCGCCGTTTCCGCCGGAGGATTTGCTGGAGAGCGGGATCGGGGTGTATTTGCGGGGGCTGGGGTTGATTGCGCCGGATGGTAGAGTTCCCTTTTTGCGCCTAACCCAATGCTCTATTGCTAGAGCACTAAGCATCAGCTGAGGAGCGAGGAGAAAAACGGAACGAATTGTAGATAGTTTCGAATGTGAAGATGTCGACGGAAACCGTTACTTGGTAAATACTCATCAGCGATTCCGAGTTCATCAGTCGCTAATTGGGAAACGTCAAGAGATTGGAGGGGCTAAAGATCACTGGCTTGAAAACGGCGAGCACATTACTCCGATTAACGACGGTTCCTGTCGCATTTTAAGAAACGACAGGGTGATAACTCGAATTTAGTTACCTAGTGTTCCGCACCTGACACAAGGTTCTCGAAAGTAACAGGGTATCCTACACGGGCCCAGTATCCCTGACCGAAACCGTCAGATGACGGCTATGAGTCCGGTGTCACCGATGCTACGGGACGAAAGAAGGACCGCTTCGGGTGTTTCAGATGGGTCTAGGCTCGTTATCTGTTCCGTTCCAAATCGCAAGAGCGACTTGATTGGAACGGGCTTTGTGTTCCGAAGCGACGTTCCACTGGGGCGCGCCTCAACGGCATCCGTCACCTGACCCGATTGAAGTAAAGCGTACCAAAAATTTTCTCCCACTCAGCCATTGCAGGCTGCCATAGCCGCGTTCAGTGCTGCCGACGAGCCACGGAGGCTGAAGGAAGCGAAGGGCGTGCGCATCCCGTCGAGGGGAATATCGAGCGAGAGGTCGATATCTGTGATGTCCGGTACGTTCGAGCGCTATGGGCGGCTTTGGAAAGGCTGAAAGATCGCTCGGCGACACTATCGGGTAACGCTCGGCGACGCCCTCGAAGCGCATGAGTTCGCTCTGTCCAAAGGTGGGCGCCCCGGCCTCCTCAGTCGGACCTTCTGGCATCGGCGCTCGCAAACCCTATCCCGGCGATCACAGGCGCGTTTTCTCCCCGGCGGCGGTCATGCTGCACGGGTTGGTCTCTTCGCATGGTCTCGCTGACGGCAACAAGAGAACAGCACTGCTCCTGCTCGATCGTTCATCGAACAAGCGGCTATAGGCTCGATATCGCACAGGACTTTCCGATCGCGACATCGTCGTCGACGTGGCGTCCGGCGCAGCCCGAAGGCGATCTCGAGTCCGGCGAAATCCACTATCGTAAGGCTGTAGCCCCCCTACGCCGGCAACACCACCAGCGCCCGCTCGTCCCAGATCACCTTGGTCCGCGCGCCCACGTCCAGCACCGGCCGTCCGATGAGGTTCTTCATCGACAGGGTCATCGGCTGTGTCCACGCCGTCGATGCGGACGTCGTAATAGGTCATGTCGCCGTAGTAGACGACCTCGTCGACGGTGGCGTCCGCGGTGCGGCCCTGCGTCGTCTCGCCGTCGAACAGCAGGCGACAGGGTTTCGGGGCGGATGCCGATGGCGGCGGGGCCTGCGACGGGGCCGCCGGGGGCCTGATCGGCGCCGATGCTGCCGATGCCGAGACCCTGCACGTCGACGTCGATCCTGTCGCCGTTCGGGCGTGGCGGTGCCGCCCAGAAAGTTCATCTTGCCGATGAAATCGGCGACGCGGCGCGAGTTCGGGCGGCGGTACAGCGTTTCGGGGTCGTCGAGCTGGCCGATCGAGCCCTCGAACATCACCGCGATCCGGTCCGACATCACCAGCGCCTCCTCCTGATCGTGGGTCACGAGGATGAAGGTGATGCCGACGTTGCGTTGCAGGCGGATCAGTTCGACCTGCATCTGCTCGCGCATCTTCTTGTCGAGCGCGCTCAGCGGCTCGTCCAGCAGCAGCACCTTCGGCTTCAGGATCAGGGCCCGCGCGAGCGCCACCCGCTGCCGCTGACCGCCCGACAGCGCGTGGGCGGCGCGCGCGCCATAACCCGGCGAGCCCGACCATGGCCGAGTGCGTCGTCGACGGCCATGCGCCTTCTCCGGCTTGCCCATCTTCTTGCGCCGCAGCCCGAAGGCGACGTTCTCGGCGACGCTCAGGTGCGGAAAGATCGCGTAGGACTGGAACACCATATTGGTCGGCCGCTCGTTCGCGGCGACGCCTGCCATGTCCTTGCCCGAGATGGTCAGGACACCGCCCGACACCCCCTCGAACCCGGCGATGGTGCGCAACAGCGTGGTCTTGCCGCACCCCGAGGGGCCGAGGAGCGAGAAGAATTCGCCCTCGTTGATGGTGAGGTCGATGTCGCGCAGCGCGTGGTAGTCGCCGTAGTATTTGTTCACGCCGGTCAGCGTGATGAGCGGCTTTGCGGCGGGTTTCACAGGTGCCGTGCCCTTGGCCATGTCGATCACAGGAACCCTCCCTTGTCGGCGATACCGGCACGGGCGAGGCCGCGACGGCGGAAATATTCGGCCAGTATCAACAGGATCACCGACAGCGCCACGAGGATCGTGCCGAGCGCCATGACCACGGGAAGTTTGGCGGGGAACCGCAGGAGGCCCCAGATATAGACCGGCATCGTCGGATTGGCGCCGGTCAGGAAGAACGCGATGATGAACTCGTCGAGCGATATGGTGAACGAGATCAGCAGCGACGACACGATCCCCGGCATCACCAGCGGCAGGATCACGAGGCGGAACGCCGTCCAGCGGTTCTCGCCCAGGTCCATCGCCGCCTCCTCGAACGCGGGGTCGAGGTTCTGGAACGCGCCGTTCAGGATGGCGATCGAGAACGGCGTGCAGATCAGCACGTGGGCGATGATGATCGTCCAGTTCGACAGGCTCATGTCGAGGACCTGCCGCAGGACGGTCAGCAGCGAGACGGCGATGATGATTTCGGGCAGGACCAGCGGCAGCATGATGAAGCCGAGGATCCCCGCCTTGCCCGGAAACGACGCCATCGCGCCCGACCGCGCCGCGCAGACGCCGAGCAGCGTCGACAGGATCGCCGTCATCGCCGCGATGAAGAGCGAGTTCTTCACCGCCTCGTGCAGCGCCGTCGTGGTCCAGAGCTCCTCGAACCAGGCGGTGGTAAAGCCCTGCAACGGAAAGGCGATGACCGTGCCGTCGTTGAACGCAAAGATCGGCAAGAGCACGATCGGCGCATAGAGAAACACAAGGTATGCAACGGCATAGAGGCGCAAGCTCATGTCAGCGGCTCCGCAGCCAGCGGCGGTTCAGAAAGATGAACAAGAGCGCCACGAAGGTGACGCAGATCATCGCGACGAGCGCGAGGGCAGCGCCCATCGGCGCGTTGTTGAGGCCGAAGAACTGCGTCTGGATCATGTTCGCGATGAGCTTGCCGCCCGGCCCGCCCATCAGTTCGGGCGTCACGTAGTCGCCCACCGTCGGGATCATGACGATCAGGACGGCGGCCACGAGGCCCGGCATCGACAGCGGCAGCGTCACGCGAAAGAAGGTCCGCACCTTGCCCTCGCCCAGATCCTGCGCCGCCTCGAGGAGCGAGCGGTCGATCTTTTCCAGCGCCACGAAGATCGGCAGGATCGCAAACGGCGCAAAGGCGTGGGCCAGCGTGATGACCACGGCATTGAGGTTGTAGAGGATGAAGGTCAGCGGCTCGTCGATCAGGCCGATGTTCTGCAACGTCGTGTTCACCACGCCGGAATATCCGAGGATCACCTTCCACAGGAACACCCGGATCAGATAGGAGGTCCAGAACGGAATGGTTATCATGAACAGCCACAGCGACTTGCGCTGTGGCGGCACATGAAACGAAATGTAGTAGGCGACCGGATAGGCCAGCAGCACCGTCACCGTCGTCACCACCACCGAGACATAGATCGAGCGCGCCAGCAGCGTCATGTAGATGGTGTTGAAGAACGCCTTGACGTGGCCCCAGGCGCTGGTGTCGCCCATCCGCTCGGCGAGAGCGGCGGTCCGGTCGAGCTGGAATATCTCGCGGTAGTTCTCGAGGGAGAAGGTCGTGTCGATGCCATAGCCCTCGGCCGTCCAGAACGAGAACAGGACCACCGCGACGAGGGGCACGGCGAGCAGCAGAAAGGCATAGAGGAACGGCGGCGCGATCAGCATCGCCGCCCGGCCCCTGTCGGACCTCCAGAATTCGCCTGTCGCCATCTGCGCCCCCGCTACCGTCCCGCGATGTTTCGCCGCGGCGCGGAAAAGATCAACCGGTAATCTCGCGGCCCGGTCGGTCCCTGTCGGATCCGGCGGTCGGGATCCGACCGTCGCACATCCGTCGGGCGCCCTGGCGCCGCGCCGACCGGCCGGGGACAATCCGATGCACTTGCGTCGCCACGTCCGCGATATGGGGTAGCGGCCAGGTCGGGGGCCAGGTCGGGGGCCGCGTCGGCGCCGCCGCACGCCGGGCAGGCCGGGGCGCGGCGGGGGTGTCGGAACCGGCGCCGCGTCGTCATCCATGTCCGCTTCGCCGACGAGGGCCTCGAAAACGACACCTATCGGGCATTGATCCGGCCCGAGGCGCCGGTCGAGATCTGCACGTCGATTCCCGGTTTCGAATATCGACCTCTTCGTCGAGACCAATGCCACCTCGCTGCTGGCGATCATCCTCGGGCGGACCACCATTGCCCGCGAGACCGAGCGGGGCGACTTCTTTCTCAGCGGTGACACGATGCCGGCCCGCACGATGAACCGCTGGCTGAAACGCGGATTCGCCTCCGAAATCGACGGCATCCCCCCGATGCCCGAGGTCCGCCCGTGGCGGACCGGGCGCCGGGTGGCGGTGGCCTGACCCCGGGCGACGGGCACAAGTTCATTATCGGGCGATGAAGGCCCCGAACGCCTTCCCCGCGGGGAAGGTTTCGCGCGAAATCCAGGCGCGCGCCCCGCAACGCCGTCCCGCAGCCGCAACATGCCGCTGTCGCCCACCTTCACCCCCGGGGATCCCGGCAAAACCGAAATGGGGCCCCCGCCGGGACCGCCCGGCGTCAACACCGGACCGCATCACCCACCGTCCCCGCGGGGAAGGTTCCGGCGGAATCGAAAGGGGGCAGCCGGCAACAGCCACCCCCGACGTGATCCGAAAACCGGACCTAGCGCTTCGAGAACTGGAAGCTCTTGCGGGCCTTGGCCTTGCCGTACTTCTTGCGTTCGACCACGCGGCTGTCGCGGGTCAGAAACCCTGCGGCCTTCAGCGCCGGACGCAGCGAGGGGTCGTAGTTCTGCAACGCCTTCGAGACGCCGTGCTTGACCGCACCGGCCTGACCCGAGAGGCCGCCACCGGCGACCGTCGCCATCACGTCGAACTGACCCGTCACACCGGCGACCGAGAACGCCTGTGCGAGGATCATCTGAAGGACCGGGCGGGCGAAATATTCGGCCATCGGCTTGCCGTTCACCACGACCTTGCCCGATCCCGGCTTGATCCAGACGCGGGCGACCGCGTCCTTGCGCTTGCCCGTGGCATAGGCGCGGCCGAGGGCGTCGCGCTTGGGCTCGCGGATGATGGCGGGCTGCGCTGCGGGGGCGTCGGCCTCGGCGGGGGTGCCGGAAACCACCTGGCCCAGCTCTTCGAGGGAATTGACTTGGTCGGCCATCATGCGGTCCCCGTGCTGGTGCGTGTGTTCTTCGGGTTCATCGACGCGACGTCGAGGACTTCGGGCTTCTGCGCCTCCATCCCGTGCTCGGTCCCTGCAAAGACGCGCAGGTGGGTCATCTGCACGTCGCGCAGCTTGTTGCCGGGCAGCATCCGCTTGACGGCCTGCATCACGACCCGCTCGGGGTGCTTGCCCTCGAGGATCTGGCCCGTGGTGCGGAACTTGATCCCGCCGGGGTGGCCGGTGTGCCAGTAGTTCTTTTCGGTGCGCTTGTTGCCGGTGATCTGCACCTTCTCGGCGTTGATCACGATGACGTTGTCGCCCATATCCATGTGCGGCGTAAAGCTGGGCTTGTGCTTGCCCCGCAGGCGCATGGCGATGATCGAGGCGAGGCGGCCCAGCACGACGCCCTCGGCGTCGACCAGGATCCACTTCTTGTCGATATCGCCGGGCTTGGCGGTAAAGGTTTTCATGACGTTCCAGTGGTTGGAGGCCGCCGTGGCGGCCCGGTGAAATGATGTTCGGCTTATAGGCGGCCTGTTCGCACCGTCAAGCGTCAAGTCCCTGCATAAATTGTTCGAAAACAAAGGTTTATAAAATAGGTATCTATATACCCCATGCCGGTGCGGCGCGGGCCGTCGCGGCGGCGGCGGCTTATCACCCGATGACATGGCCCGGGGATCGTGCCAGATCCGCAGGATCGGCGCGGCGCCGGGCACCGACCCGCCCCCCTTACCCGTCGGGCGGGATCGCGTAGGTCAGGCTCGCGCGCGCGACGAGGCTGTCGCCCTGCCGCAGCATCACGTCCCCGACGGCCAGCCTGCGCCCGAGCTTGAGGATCCGCGCCTCGCCCCGGACATCCGCTGCGGCAGGCTTGCGCAGGAAGTCGATGGCGCAACTCGTCGTCACGGCGAGCGCCTGTGGCCCGATCCGTGACAGGAGCGCCAGATAGAACGCGACGTCGGCGAGCGAGAACAGGCTCGGCCCCGACACGGTGCCGCCGGGCCGCAGATGCCGGTCGGTGACGATCAGGCGCAGGATGATGCCGTCGGACGTGACCGCCTCGACCGCGAAGTGTTCCGCCACCTGCCCGAAGGTTTCGTGCAGGAACGCCGTCAGTGCCGCACGATCCATCCCGCTCTTCCTTCCTGGCTGCCCCGCGACTAGCATTCCCCCGATCCGACCCGGCGGCAAGGAAGCATGATGCCCGTTCATCGCCAGACAGACGGCCCCGTCACGACGCTGACGCTGGAAGGCGCGCGGCTCAACGCGCTCGGCGGGTCGATGCTCGCCGATCTGCGGACCCATCTGGACGCTATCGCAGCCGAGGCAGAGACGCATGTCGTGATCCTCGCGGCCCGCGGTGGCACCTTCTGCGCCGGCCACGACCTGACCGAAATCGCCGCCGGCGATGCGGCCGACCATGCGGATCTCTTCGCGCGCTGCGCGGCCGTCATGCTGCGCCTGCGCGCACTGCCGCAGCCGGTCATCGCCCGCGTTCAGGGCAACGCCGTCGCCGCGGGCTGTCAACTCGTCGCGGCCTGTGACCTTGCACTCGCCGCCGACAGTGCCCGTTTCGGCGTCAACGGCGTGAACATCGGTCTGTTCTGCTCGACGCCGCTGGTCGCGCTCGGCCGCGCGATCCCGCCGCGTGCCGCCTTCGAACTGGCCGTGACCGGCCGCCTGATCGACGCCGCCGAGGCGCTGGCGCTCGGCCTCATCACCCGCGCGGTGCCACCCGACCGGCTGGACGCCGAGGTGGAGGCGCTTGCCGGGACCATCGCCACGAAACTGCCCGCCGCCGTGCGTCTGGGAAAACGCGCCTTTCACGCCCAGATGGCCCTCGCCGAACCGGCCGCCTATGCTGCGGCGACCGCCGCAATGCTCGAGAACCTCGACGACCCCGACACGCGCGCGGGGATCGCCGCCTTCCTCGAAAAGCGCGCGCCCGCCGGTTCTTCTGGCCCGAAATATCCCGGGGTGAGCCCGAAGGGCGAGGGGCAGCGCCCCTAGATCCCGTAGAGCCCCGAAAACTTCGCCTCGAGATAGTCGAGCAACGGCCCCTCGTCCGGCACCATCCCGGCGGCCCGTTCGATCACCGCGCGCGGCGCGTAGAGGCCGCCGTGGCGTTGCACGTTGTCGCGCAGCCAGCCTGTCGCCGCGCCGGTATCGCCGCGCGCGAGATCGGCGTCGAGGTCCGGCACCGCGGCGCGCAGCGCCTGATGCAGACAGCCCGCGTAGACGTTGCCCAGCGTGTAGGTGGCGAAATAGCCGAAGAGGCCAACCGACCAGTGCACGTCCTGCAACATGCCGTTGGAGGGCCGGTCGACGCCGTAGCCGAAGTCGGCGGCGAAGCGGTCGTTCCACGCCGCCTCGAGATCGGCGACGGCCAGATCGCCCGAGATCAGCGCCCGTTCGAGGTCGAAGCGGATCAGGACGTGGAGGTTGTATTGCACCTCGTCGGCCTCGGTTCGGATATAGCCGTTCGAGACGCGGTTGACGGTGCGGTAGAAGGCGTCCTCGTCGGGCACGCCGAAATCGCCGAAGGTGTCGCGCATCCGGCCAAAGAGAAACCCGGTGAAGGCGCGGGAGCGTCCGAGCTGGTTCTCGTAGATCCGGCTCTGGCTCTCATGGACGCCCATCGAGACGCCGGACCCGAGGGGGGTGAGCAGGTAGGCGGGGTCGATGGCCTGTTCGTAGGCGGCGTGGCCGACCTCGTGGATGGTGGAATAAAAGCAGTTGAACGGATCGAGCGGGGCGGTGCGCGTGGTGATCCGCACGTCCTGACCGGAGCCCGAGGAGAACGGGTGCACCGCCTTGTCGATGCGTCCCCGCGCGAAGTCGTAGCCGAAGGCGCGCGCAAGCTCGGTCGAGAGGGCCAGTTGGCCCGCCTCGTCGAAGGGGCCGGTGAGGGCGGCGGGCGGCGGGGCGGCCAGCACCCGCTCGCGCAAAGCCGACCAGACGCGGGCGCAGGGCGCCGAACATCGCCACGAGGTCGGCGGCGGTCGCCCCCGGCTCGTAGTCGTCGAGCATCGCGTCGTAGACGTCGCCGCCATCCGCCAGTGCCGCCCCCTCCTCGCGCTTGAGGCGCAGCACCGTGTCGAGGGTCGGCAGGAAGGCCGCCACGTCCTCGGCGGCGCGGGCGGCGGCCCAGAGCCCCTGCGCCTTCGAGGTGACGCGCGCGATCTCGGCGGCGAGGCGACCCGGCACCCGCGACGCCCGCTCGAAGCTGCGGCGGATCAGGCGCAGGTTGGCCCGGGCGATGTCGTCGGCGCCCTCTGCCGCCGCGAGCCAGTCGCCGACGCGCGGATCGGTGCGGCGCGCGTGCAGGACGCCTTCGAGGGCGGCCATCTCCTCGCCGCGCTGCTCGGTGGCGCCGGGCGGCATCATGGTTTCCTGATCCCAGCCGAGGCGGCCCATGATCTGGCCCAGGGCTTCGGTCTCGCGCCGATGGGCGAGGAGGTCGTCGTAGGCGGTCATCTCAGGACTTTCCCGGAGCGGCGCGCAGGCTTTGCGCCGCCGGATAGAGGGCGGTGAAGCGGGCGCGCAGGATCGCGAGCCACAACAGGATCGCGGTGAACTGATGGAGAATGGCGATGTGCCATTGCGCGGAATAAAGGACGGTCACGATCCCGATGAGTATCTGGACCGCGAGGAGCGCCAGCACCGCGGTGAAGGCCCGCCGGATCGAACCGACCGCCGACCGGCGCGCCAGTGCCCAGATTGCGACGACCGCCAAGGCGAGGCCGTAGCCCCACATCCGGTGGACGAATTGGACCAGCCCCGCGTCCTCGAGGAAATTGCGCCACCACGGCGAGAGCGAGAAGGGGAACGGCGGCAGGAAACCGTCGCCCATCAGCGGCCAGGTCGGAAAGGATTTTCCGGCGTCGATGCCCGCGACGAGCGCGCCGAACAGGATCTGCACGAAGGCGAGGCCGACCAGCAGGCCCCCTGCCCGCGCAAGGCGCGCATCGCCCGAGCGGCGCGCCTGCAGGAGATCGGCCTGACGCCGCGTAAGCCGCAGCACGGCCCAGCCGATGATGCCGACGATGAGGAAGGCGGTGCCGAGGTGGGCGGCAAGCCAGTACGACGCGACCGCGACCATACCGGTCTGCAAGCCCGAATGCACCATCGCCCAGCCGATGGCCCCCTGCACCCCGATGAGCGCGCCGAGGCCGAGCATCGGCGCGGTCCAGCGCGGCGGAAAACGGCGCCGTGCCGCGAACCACGCGAACCCGGCGAACCAGACCAGCCCGATGATCCGCCCCAGTTGCCGGTGCGCCCATTCCCACCAGTAGATCGCCTTGAACTCGGCCAGATTCATGTCGCGGTTGATGAGGTCGTATTGCGGGATCGCGCGGTAGGCGTCGAATTCGGCGTCCCAGTCGGCGGCGGACAGCGGCGGCACGGTGCCGCTGATCGGCGCCCATTCGGTGATCGAGAGGCCGGCATCGCGCAGCCGGGTAAGGCCGCCGAGCGCGATCATCACCACGACCAGCGCCCCGAGCAGGATCAGCCAGCGCCGCACGGCGCCCCGCGACGGGCTCGCGGCCCGGTCGATGGCGCCGGGGGCGAGGGCGGCGCGGTCCGCCGTCGCCACCTCCTCGAATACGCTGCGCCCCGCGCCGGTCTTCGCCTTCAGCCCCATGGTGTCCTCGTGCCACTCGACACGCTCCCTAAACCCCGCGCCGGGGCCGGGCAAGCGTCAGCCGCTCCGATTCAGGTCGTCCAGCCCCGCACCAATTGACGCAGCATGCCGTGCAGCATGCGGATATCGGTGTCGGTGAGCGGCATCCGCGACCACATGTTGCGCAGGTTCAGCATCATCGAGGCCGCCTTGTGGTCCGGAAAGAAGAAGCCCGCGTCGTCCAGAACGCTTTCGTAATGCGCCGCCAGAGCCGCGACCTCGGCCTGCGATGCAGGGCGCGCACCGGCCATGCCGTCCGCCGCGACCGGCGCCATGCCCGTCGCCTGCCCCCATTCGTAGGCGGTCAGCAGGACGCATTGCGCGAGGTTGAGCGAGGGGAAATCGGGGTTCACCGGCACCCGGATGACGGCATTTGCCAGCGCGATGTCGTCGTTCTCGAGGCCGGTGCGTTCGGGTCCGAAGAGGATGGCCACCTTCTGGCCCGCCGCGGTGCGGGCGCGGGCGTCGGCCATCGCGGCGTCGGGCGTCAGAACGGGCGTCGTCATGTCGCGTGCCCGCGCGGTCGTGGCGTAGACATGGGTGCAGTCGGCGACGGCGGCGGCGGTGTCGGCGAAGAGACCGGCGTGGTCGAGGACGCGCCCGGCCCCCGAGGCCAGGGCGGCCGCCCGCTCGTTCGGCCAGCCGTCGCGGGGGGCCACGACGCGCATCCGGGTCAGGCCGAAATTCCACATCGCGCGGGCCGCCGCGCCGATGTTCTCACCCATCTGCGGGCGCACCAGCACGACGGCGGGTTGCACCGCGTCCGTCATCTCCTGCACGTTCCCGGCCATGCGCCCTCCCCTGTCGAGCCGCCGGGTGATACGCTGCGGGCGGCGCGGAGGCAAGGAGCGGGACATGGCGTATAACGAGGGACTGGCGCAGGTTCTGCGCGACGATCTGGCGGGCGAGACGGAGGTGGGCGAGACGGCGATGTTCGGCGGGCTGACGTTCTCGGTCGGCGGCCACATGGTCTGCGGCGTGCGCGGCGCCAGGGCCGGCGGCGGCATGATGGCGCGGGTCGGGCCGGACCGGCTCGACGCGGCACTGGCGCTGCCCGGGACGGCGCGGGTGCGGATGGGGACGCGGCAGATGGCGGGGTTCGTCGGCCTCGCGCCCGCTGGCGCCGCCGACGACACCACCCGCCGCGCCCTGATCGCGATGGCCCTCGGACATGCGCGGTCGCTGCCGCCGCGCGAGCGCCCGATGGTCATCGCCCGCAAGCCGCGCTAGAGCGGGCGTCGGAACGAGACACGGGAAAGATGCCATGACCGACGCCGGCCCCACCGAGCCGCAACTCTACCTCGTGACGCCGCCGGTGTTCGAGACGGCGGATTTTGCCGACATCCTCGGCGCCTGCCTCGACGCCTGCGCGGTCGGCTGCGTCCGCCTCGCCATGGCGAGCCGCGACATGGAGGCGATCGGACGGGCTGCGGATGCGCTGCGCGAGGTCTGCCACGCGCGCGACGTGGCCTTGGTGATCGAGAGCCATCTGCGGCTGGTCGAACCCTTCGGCCTCGACGGGGTGCACCTGACGGACGGCAGCCGGTCGGTCCGCGCGGTGCGCAAGGAACTGGGCGTCGACGCCATCCTCGGCGCGTTCTGCGGCGCCTCGCGGCATGACGCGATGACGGCGGGAGAGCTGGGCGCCGATTACGTGAGTTTCGGGCCGGTCGGCGAGACGCCACTCGGGACGGCCGAGCGGGCGCCGCTCGACCTCTTCGAATGGTGGTCGGAGATGATCGAGGTGCCGGTCGTGGCCGAAGGCGCGCTCGACGCCGCGCTGATCGGGTCGCTGTCGCCGCTTGCCGATTTCATCGCGCTCGGTGACGAGATCTGGTCGACCGAGGCGCCCGCCCGGACGCTCGCCTCGCTGCGCGCCGCCTTCGGCTAGGCGAGCGCCGCGAACCCTGCCCGCACCGTCCTCTCGAGATCGGCGGCCAGCGCCTTGCGGCCCCCGGCCTGCGCCACCGTCACGGGCGGGTGATAGCGCAGCGTCGCCGTTCCCTGCGGCGCCTGCGCGAGGACCGCGAGCGCATGCGGGCCGAACGCCATGTCCCCCCACCAGCCGTAGAAACGGGGTTCGCGTCCGGGGGGGGCGGTGTAGCGGAGGCTTACCGGCTGAACGGCAAGGTCCGGCGCCGTCGCGGATCGCGCCACGAGTGCCTCGAACAGCGTCGGCTTGAACGGCAGGACGCGGGCGCCGTCGCTCGACGTGCCTTCGGCGAACAGGACCAGCCGGTGCCCTGCCGCGAGCCGGTCCGCCACCTCGCCCACGTGCGCGCGCGCCTCGGACCGGGCGCGTCGGATGAACACCGTCCCCGTCGCCCGCGCAAGCCAGCCGATGCCCGCCCAGCCACGCACCTCGGCCTTGGACACGAAAGTGAGCGGCTGACCCGCGTTCAGCACGAAGATGTCGAGCCAGCCTGTATGGTTGGCGACCGTCGCCCCCGCGCCCTGTGCCGCGTCTCCGATCCGCCGGACCCGCAGGCCGAGCAGTGCCAGAACGGCGCGGCAGACCGCCACCGTGATCCATCCCGTCACCGGGCGCGCCGCGCCCGACACCCGCTCTGGCAGTCGAAGCGCCAGCGTGAGCGCAAGGCCGAGGGCAAGGACCGCCAGTATCGCCACGCCGCGCACGATGATCCGCATCCAACCGGCGGCGTCCGGGGGCGGCACCTGAGGACGGTCGGCGGACTGCCATGTGGGCGAGGCGCGCGCCTCAGCCATCGGCCCTGGCGCCATAGAGCCGTGCCGCCGTCGCCGTCAGGCGGCGCACGTCGAGGACGAGGCAGACATCGGTGGTGTTGAACGCCGCATCGACGAAGACGCCGTCGCCGATCATCCCGCCCAGCCGCAGATAGGATTTGAGGAGGGCCGGCGTGCCGCGCATCGGCGCGAGGCGGTCGGTGCCCCCTTCTGGCGCGCCGCGGATGTCCCAGCCGCCCTGCCGCGAGCGCACGCGCAGCGGCGGCGGGGCGAGATGGTCGCGGTGCAGCAGGTCGAGGGCGGCCCGGTGCCGCGCGACATCGGTGCCGGGCAGCGAGGCGGTGCCGAACAGCAGGTCGGCGCCGCGTGCCGTCGCGACCCCGGCCAGCGCGCGCCACAGCACCACCATCGCCGACCCGCCCCGGTACTCGCGGTGCAGGCAGGTCCGCCCGACCTCGATCAGCCGCAGGCCGCTGCGGATCAGCGGCACGATGTCGAACTCGGTCTGCGCGTAATAGCCGCCCGCCGCGCGCGCCTCGGGCCCGCCGACGATGCGCGAGGTGCCGACGATCCGGTCGCCGGGCGGGCGGTGCAAATCCTCGAGGATCAGATGGCAGGCGTGGCGGTCGAACCGGTCCTGTTCGGTCCGGGCGCGGGTATCCGGGCAGGTGCCGGGTGCCGCGCCCAACTCATCCACGAAGACGCTGCGCCGCAATGCCAGCGCCGCCTGCCGGTCGGCGGGAGTGGCGGCGATCCGTGCGACGAGATCCGGCGCGGGATCGGCTCCCACGCCGCTCCGGGGTGCCACGCTGTTGCGCATCGGGCCAGTCATGCGCGGTTTCTAGGCAGGCGGTAACGGTTTGGCAACATTGTTTGCCGATACCTCGGACTGGCGCCGCGTGGCGGACAATGAAGGGGCCGATCCGGGCCATTTCGGACGGAACGTTGACAGCCACCGGGTCAGGCCGGACATTCTGCCGCGTCCCCAGACAATCGGGCATCGCCCGGTTTTGCATGGCCAGAAGGCCGACGAGAAGGGGTCAGGACATGACCGCGATCAGGCCCACGACGGCACTGTCCACGACGACCTTCCCGGCCTCGGGAAAGGTGACGGTGACGCGCCCGCCGATGCTCGACTGCACCTGTCCCGTGCCCCAGTCGGGCCGGTCCGGATGCCGCACGAGCATGCCCGGCGTCAGGAACTCGCCCATGTTGAGGCGCCCTGCGCCGCCGACCCGCTCTGTCATGAACCCTCTCCGTCCGATATCCCGTCCCCGAAAGGTCCGCCCATGAGCCGCAAACCGAACCTCGCGGCGCTCGTCGGCTCCCGGATATGCCACGACCTTATCAGCCCGCTGGGCGCGATCGGCAACGGCGTCGAACTGCTGGAGCTGACCGGCATCCCCAAGTCGCCCGAAATCGCCCTCATCGAGGAGAGCGTCGCCGCCGCCAACGCCCGGCTGCGGTTCTTTCGCATCGCCTATGGCGGCGCCACGGAGGGGCAGTCGCTGGCCCGCGCCGACATCGCCTCGACGCTCGCCTCGGTCGCGCGGGGGGGCAGGATCAGCTATTTCTGGGAGGCCGAAGGCGATTGCGACAAGCGCATCGTGCGGGTGATCTTCCTGCTGCTGCAATGCCTCGAGCGGGCGCTGCCCTATGGCGGGGATATCGTCGTGCAGAACGAGGGCGAGGGCTGGCGCGTGCAGGCCGAGGCCGAACGGATGAAGGTGGACGCGGCGATGTGGGCGAGCCTGACCGATGCCCGGGCGCGCCCGGTGATCGGCGCCTCGGACGTGCAGTTCGCTCTTTTGCCCGAGGCGCTGGCCGATATCGGCCGGACACTGAGCATCGAGACCGATACGACGCACATCACGATTCGTCTCTGACGCGCCGTTCAGGCGCGGACCGCGCCGCCGCCACGCACGAGATACTTGAAACTGGTCAGTTGCTCGGCGCCGACCGGCCCCCGCGCGTGCATCTTGCCCGTCGCGATCCCGATCTCGGCGCCCATGCCGAATTCGCCGCCGTCGGCGAACTGGGTCGAGGCGTTGTGGAGCAGGATCGCGCTGTCGAGGCGGGCAAAGAATCGCTCGGCCGTCGGCTCGCTCTCGGTGACGATGGCCTCTGTATGCTGCGAGCCATGGGTGCGGATGTGGGCGATGGCGGCGTCGACACCGTCGACCAGTTTCACGGCGATGATCATGTCGAGGAACTCGCGCCCGAAATCCTCGGGTGTGGCGCGGAGTGTGCCGGGGATCTTCGCCAGTTCCCCCTCGGCGCGCACCTCGACGCCTGCGGCCAGCAGCGCCTCGATCAGGTGGGGGCCGTGTTCGGTAAAGTATTTCCAGTCGATCAACAGACATTCGGCAGCGCCGCAGATGCCGGTGCGCCGGGTCTTGGCGTTCAGCACGATGGCCTCGGCCATGGCGCGGTCGGCGGCGCGGTCGACGTAGACGTGGCAGATCCCCTCGAGGTGGGCGAAGACCGGCACCCGCGCCTCGCGTTGGACGAGGCCGACGAGGCCGCGGCCCCCCCGCGGGACGATCACGTCGATGTGGGCGGTATCGGCCAGCATCGCGGAAACGGCGGCGCGGTCGCGGGTCGGCACGAGCTGGATCGCATCTGCCGGCAGATTGGCCTCGCGCAGGCCCTGCACCATGCAGGCGTGCAGCGCGCGGGAGGAGTGGAAGCTCTCGGATCCGCCGCGCAGGATGACGGCGTTTCCGGCCTTGAGGCAGAGGGCGCCGGCGTCGGCGGTCACGTTGGGACGCGATTCGTAGATCACACCGACGACGCCGAGGGGGGTCCGCACCCGCTGGATCTCGAGGCCGGTCGGCCGCGTCCATTCGGCGATCACCTGACCCACGGGATCGACCTGTTCGGCGATGGCGCGCAGGCTGTCGGCGATGGCACGGATGCGGGGGGCGGTCAGGACAAGGCGGTCCATGAGCGCGGCGCCGATGCCCTTTTCTTCGGCGTAGACCTGATCCTCGGCGTTGGCGTCGAGGATCGCGTCGGTCTGCGCCAGCACCGCGGTCGAGGCGCCGATGAGGGCGGCATATTTGCGTTCCTGGCTGGCAGTGGCGAGAACGGTCGCGGCGGCGCGCGCGCGGACGCCGATGTCGGCCATGAGGGCGGGAATATCCGTCAGGTCTTTCATGTCAGAGCACCATGTCGTCGCGATGGATGAGTTCGGTGCGCCCCTTGTAGCCGAGGATCGCGGCGATGTCAGCGCTGTGGCGCCCGGCGATGGCGCGCGCCTCGGGGGCGGCATAGCGGCTGAGGCCGGTGGCGATGCGGGCGCCGTCCGGGCCCTGCACCGTCACCGGATCGCCGCGCCGGAAGTCGCCGGTGGCGGCGGTGACGCCGGCGGGCAGCAGGCTCTTGCCCTGCGCCAGCGCGCGCACGGCGCCGGCGTCGATGGCGATGGTCCCCTTGGACTTCATCGCCGCGATCCAGCGTTTGCGCGCGGTCTGCGGGTCCGACAGCGGCGCGAACCAGGTGCAGGCGGCGCCATTTTCCAGTTTGGCCAAGGGATTATGCGGCGATCCTAAGGTGATCGCCATCGCGCACCCCGCCTCTGTCGCGATCCGGGCGGCCAGCAGTTTGGTGATCATGCCGCCCTTGGACAGGCCCGACACCCCGTCGCCTGCCATCGCCTCGATTGCCGGGGTGATCCGTTCGACGCGGTCGAGACGGCGGGCGGAGGGGTCGAGGTTGGGGTTGGCGGTATAGAGGCCGTCGACGTCGGACAGCAGGACGAGCTGGTCCGCACCCGCCGTTACCGCCACCTGTGCGGCGAGGCGGTCGTTGTCGCCGTAGCGGATCTCGTCGGTGGCGACGGTGTCGTTCTCGTTGACGATGGGCGTCACCCCGAGGCCGAGCAGCGTCTCCATCGTCGCGCGGGCATTGAGATAGCGACGCCGGTCGGCACTGTCCTCGAGGGTGACGAGGATTTGCCCCGTCACGATCCCGTGGCGTGCGAGGGCCGCCTCATAGGCCTGCGCCAGCCGGATCTGGCCGACGGCGGCGGCGGCCTGGCTCTGTTCGAGCGGCAGGGCGCCGCCCGGCAGGCCGAGGACGCGGCGGCCGAGCGCGATGGACCCCGACGAGACGAGGATTACGCGCGTACCCCGCGCCCGCAGAGCCGCCACATCCTCGGCCAGCGAGGCAAGCCAGTCGGAGCGCAGCGCGCCGGTCGCGGCATCGACGAGCAGCGTAGAGCCGATCTTGACGACGAGGCAGCGGGCGTCGGCTAGGGCTGCCATGGCGCGTCTTCTTCCGCTGCGGCCTCCTTGCGGTGGCGCAACCGGTCGTCGTCGATCTGCGCGCGCAAGGCGCGCAGCACCTCGGTCACGCCTTCGCCGGTGACGCCCGACATCTGCATCACCGGGCCGCCGACCGCCTCGGCCAGCTCGCCCGCGACGAACGCCCGCTCTTCGGCGTCGAGCGTGTCGATCTTGTTCAGGACGGTGATCCGCGGCTTGTCGGCCAGATCGCCACCGTATTTCTCGAGCTCGGTGATGATGGTCTGCCAGTCGCGCGCGGGGTCGCCGCCCGAGCCGTCGACGAGGTGCAGGAGCACGGCGCAGCGCTCGACATGGCCGAGGAACAGGTCGCCGAGGCCCTCGCCCTCGGAGGCGCCCTCGATCAGGCCGGGAATGTCGGCGACGACGAATTCGACCTCGTCGACGCCGACGACGCCGAGGTTCGGGACCAGCGTGGTGAACGGATAATCGGCAACCTTGGGCCGCGCGTTCGAGGTGGCGGCGAGGAACGTCGACTTGCCCGCGTTCGGCATGCCGAGAAGGCCCGCGTCGGCGATCAGCTTCAGGCGCAGCCAGATCGTCCGTTCGACCCCCTCCTGCCCGGGATTGGCGTGGCGCGGGGCGCGGTTGGTGGACGATTTGAAATAGAGGTTGCCGAAGCCGCCGTTGCCGCCCTTTGCCAGACGGACCCGCTGGCCCACTTGCGTGATGTCGGCGATGACGGTCTCCTCGTCCTCGTCGAGGATCTCGGTGCCGACGGGCACGCGCAGGACGATGTCGTCGCCGGTCTTGCCGGTGCGCTGGCTGCCCATGCCGTGCTGGCCGGATTTGGCAAAGAAATGTTGCTGATAGCGGAAATCGATGAGGGTATTCAGGCCCTCGACACCCTCGGCCCAGACGGTGCCGCCATTGCCGCCGTCACCGCCGTCGGGGCCGCCGTATTCGATGAACTTCTCGCGCCGGAACGAGACGCAGCCCGCCCCGCCGCCGCCCGAGCGGATATAGACCTTGCACAGATCGAGGAATTTCATCGCGGGCCCCTTTGCATCCGGGTTCCCTAGTGGATTGCCGCCCCGCTCACAAGTTGCGCGATCCTAGTCGCCCAGCTTCATCGTGTAGGTCCAGGTCGGCAGCACCGCCTGACGCGCGAGGCAATAGGCCTCGGCGTCGCCGAGATAGTCGAAGCCGCAGTTGGTCAGCACGCGGGCCGATCCGGGCTCGTCCTGAAAGACCGCGGCAAAGAGTTGTTTCGCGCCATGAGGGTTGGCCGCGACGAGCGTGCCGACGGCCTCGGTCGCAAGGCCCGTCTTCCAGAAGGCGGGCGCCACCCAATAGCGGATTTCGGACTGCGCGCGGTCGAGGCCCGAGAGCGTGACGAGGCCCAGCACCTCGCCCAGACCGGTGGCGCCCCCGTCCATCACCCAGGTGTCCTCGGTCCGGTCGGGGAGCAACGCCCGCTCGACGAGGGCCTCGGCGGCGCCGGGCGGATAGGGGTGCGGGATGTTCAGGCTGGCATGCGCGACCCGCGCGTCCGACAGATAATGCGCAATCAGGCCCGCGTCCGAGAGGCGCGGCGGGCGCAGCGCGAAGCGGGCGGCCTGAAACGTCGGCTGGGTGGCTATCGTCGTCATCATCATGGTCTTCCTCCCCGAAAACCGGAATGGCCCGCGCAGCGTGCGGATGCCGCAGAATTGCGATGGGGGTATGACGGCACGGGATCGATTCCGTGCCACCCGTCGCCTGTCCCCGCTCCCGGACCCTGTGTCCGACTCTCCAGATGGGGTCGCCGAACGAAAAAGGGACCGGCGGTGACGCCGATCCCCCAAAATCGTGACCGAGGCATCTGCGGCTATTCGGCTGCCTCGGCGACGGGCAGGACCGAAATGAACATGCGGCCCTTGAATCCCTTGTGGAATTTCACCTGGCCCTCGACGGTCGCAAAGATCGTGTGATCCTTGCCCATGCCGACGCCGGCGCCCGGCCATTTCACGGTGCCGCGCTGGCGCATGATGATGTTGCCCGGAATGACGGCCTCGCCACCGAATTTCTTGACGCCCAGACGCCGGCCGGCAGAGTCGCGGCCGTTGCGGGAGGAGCCGCCTGCTTTTTTATGTGCCATGTCGTTTCTCCTGTTTTCCGCTTATTTCGCGAGGGTCTTGGCCTGCTCGATCCAGCCTTCACGCTCGATCCGGCCCTTGAAGGACAGCTTCTCGCCGAAATCCTCGACGTCGGCCTCGGTCCATGCCGCGATCTGGGCATAGGTGGTGATGCCGTGCTCGTGCAGCTTCTTCTCGAGGGCCGGTCCGACGCCGGACAGCACCTTGAGGTCGTCGCCACCCGCGGCCGCTTTCACCGCGGGCTTTTCGGCCTTGGGCGCTGCGGCGGCCTTCGGGGCCCCGGCAGAGGCGATCTTGGCCGCGTCCGACTTCGTCTTCGTGGATTTCTTGGCGGTCTTGACGGGCGCATCGCCCTCGGCGACCTGCGCCGCGGTGCGCGGTTGCGCCATGCCGCCGTTGTTGTGCGCCAACGCCGAGGCGATGGCCGCACCGATCGCGGCCTTCACGCCCGATTTGTCCGCACCCGTGGCGAGCAGGTCGGTGACGCGGATCAGCGTCAGTTGCTGGCGGTGGCCCTTGGTGCGCTTGGACGAGTGCTTGCGGCGGCGGCGCACATAGTTGATCGTCTTGTCGCCCTTGATCTGGTCGATCACCGTCGCCTGGACGCCGGCATCCGCGACGAGGGGGGCGCCGATGGCGTCGCCGATCATCAGGATATCGTTGAACTGGATCGTCTCGCCCGCATCGGCGGCGATCTTTTCGACCCGCAGCACGTCGCCGGAGGCAACCTTGTACTGCTTGCCGCCGGTTTTCAGAACCGCAAACATCTCTTCATTCCTGTCTCTGCCGCGCCCGACCGGTTCCCCCGCCTCTGGGAGGTATTCGCGGCCCGGACCCCGGACCACCGTCGAACAGCGCGCCCCCGTGCGGGAGCGATCGTTGAAAATCAGCAGGATGCCAGCCACTTGTCCGGCCGTTTCGGCAATGCCCCGCGCATCCGCGACAAGTCTCTTGCCGGGATGGCGGCTTATCTGCGCAAGCTTGGGCCAAGTCAAGTCGGTTCGCCGCCCCGCCGGGCGCCCCATTTCCGCCAACCCCGAGGATGCCACCACATGCCCCATCACGCCCTCCGCCGTGCCCTGAGTGTCGCAGCCCTCTGTCTCGTGGCCGCCTGTGCAGACGCGCCGCTGGGGTGGGCGACGCTGACCGGGACGGCGGCCAACGCGGGCCAGCGCGGCGCGGTCGAGATCGAGGTGAAGACGAATTATCCGGCCCTGCTCGCCGATATCGGCGCGGGCGGCGGGCCGGCGCTGACCCGGGCGTTCGATCTGGCGCAGGTGCCGACGCAGGACCGCCCGACGCGCCTTATCCAGCTCGACGGCGACTATGGCCTCTACGCCGCCAACCCCGATGCGCTGGTGAACGCCCTGATGATCTGGGGCGCGCGGGGATAGCGCGCCTCAGAGATCCTGCGTCACCAGAAATTCGGCCGCCGCGCGGCCGAGGTCGCGGCTGATGTCGGTAAAGACCGCATCGAAGGCCACGAACAGCGCATCGTTGAGCTGTTGGCCGGCCGGTGTCGCGGAAAAGGCGATGTAGGATTCGATCTCGGCATCGTCGAGCGGCGCGAACGCCATGTAGAGAAATGAATAGTGCCAGTCGGTCAGGTTCTGGCGGATCAGCGCCTCCTGACCCCAGACGTCGGCCAGAAGGTCGCTCTCGCTGGTGCCGGGCGGCATCGCGCCGCCCTGCATCAGCCCGAGGTAGAAGGCATAGTTCGAGGTCATCGCATCGGCGACGTTGCGCTCGATCAGGTCATTGGCCGCGATATAGCGCGCGATGAGGTCGATGCGCGGATCGGCGTCGGCCACGGCAAGGACGGCGGCGTCGTCCGCCGACTGTTCGACCGCCGGATCGAGGCGCGCCCGGCGCGCCGACACCTCCATCTCGACGGCGCGCGCCCCCGGACCGTCGGCCAGAAAGGCGAGCATCGCGGCCACATCGTCGCCCTCGAGCGCCCCGGCAAAGGCGGCGGCGACGTCGCGGCGCATCGGCTCGACGGCATAGATGGCGCCCACCCGCCCCGCCCAGCCCGCGGGGGCTGCGTCCCCCAGCAGGTCGCGGGCGATGGTCTCGCCGTAGGCCACCCCCTCGGCATGCATGATGGCGATCAGGTCGTCGAGCATCAGCGCGTCGGCGATGTCGGCGGCATCGGCCGGGTCGGCTGCATTCTGCGCGAGAAGCGGTGCGGTCGGCAGCGCCACGGTCGCCGCGACACCGCCGAGGGCCACCGCGATCGCACGGGCCAGACGGCCAGGCCTCGTCCGAAATACCAAGGTGCCGATCATCCCATGCCCGTTCGCTGACTGCCGCGCACCGTCCCTACCGTGCCCCGGGGCATATTCCAAGTCGGGTATCGGGGCCGGTCTCGGGCCGGCGCAGGGCCGCCGGATCGCACGGACGGTCATAGGCGCCTGCCGGCGCCACTTGGCGTCCCCCCGACGCCTCTCGGTGCCACCCGGCACATCGCCCCAAAATCCCCTTGCCTTGCCCCGCCCCCGCAAGTAGACGCCCTCCGTCCACACCAACGACACGGAGAGGTGCCGGAGTGGTCGATCGGGGCGGTCTCGAAAACCGTTGAGGGTGAAAGCCTTCCCAGGGTTCGAATCCCTGTCTCTCCGCCATTTTATCATGTAACTACTTGGTAAACCTGGGTTTTCCTAAAGCCTGACAGCGCAAAATCTCCGACGGGTACAGTTCGCTGGTACAGTTGAGGCTATGGACATGGGTGCAACCCCACGATTGGTAAGACGTGGCGGCGTGTTCTATTCCCGCGCCGGTAGCGTCCGTCAAGCTGGTGTAAATTCCGGTATGGCCAATCGAAGGCATGTAAGCGAGGCCCACGCCCCATTGCCTTCTGATCTCGTCGCGGCCTCGGTTCCCGGCCTATTCCTGCGGCATGGAGCGGGAGCCGGGGTGTGCGATGTCGGATGGGTTTGCGGGGCGCTACGAGGTTCTGGAGGATCGCGGGAGCGGGCGGCGGACTTGGTCGCCCGAATCGAAGCTGCGGATCGTGGCCGAGAGCCACGCACCCGGGGCGATGGTCGGTGATGTCGCGCGGCGGCATCGGCGGATGCCGTCACAGGTGACGACCTGGCGGCGTCTGCACCGTGAGGGGAAGTTGGTCCCGATCACGGCCTCGCCAATGTTCGTGCCGCTGATGCTGGAAGATCCTGAGACTGGGTTTTCCCAAGGTGCGCCTGAACCAGCTGCCGACCCGGAACCGGGGCTTTCGGAACGGATCGAGATCGAGGTCGGCGGTGGGGTGGTGATGCGGCTCCCAAGGTGCTGGGGATCAGCCGGGGTAGCGTCTACTACAAGCCGCGCCCGGTGTCGGACGCCGATCTGAAGCTGATGCACCGGATCGACAAACTGCACATGGAATTTCCCTTCGCGGGCAGCCGGATGTTACAGGGCTTGTTGGTCCAGGAAGGGTTCAAGGTCGGGCGGCTGCACGTTGCCACGCTGATGAAGCGCATGGGCATCGAGGCACTGTATCGAAAGCCGAACACATCGAAACCGGCGCCGGGGCACAAGATCTACCCATATCTGCTCCGGAAGCTTCCCATCACCCGGCCCAACCAGGTCTGGGCGATGGACATCACCTACATTCCCCCTCTCGGCAGATTGCTGCGCAATCGCCTGCCGGGCAATGGATGGCGCGCGGGTTCATCTATCTCGCCGCCGTTCTGGACTGGTTCACCCGGCGCGTTCTGGCATGGCGGGTGTCGATCACGCTGGAAGCCGATTTTTGCATGGAAGCTGTGGAGGAGGCGCTGGCTCGGCACGGCACGCCCGAGATCTTCAACACGGATCAGGGCAGCCAGTTCACCTCGACCGACTTTATCAAGGTGCTGGCCGCGCGCGAGATCAAGATCAGCATGGATGGCAAGGGCGCCTGGCGGGACAACGTCTTCATCGAACGGCTCTGGCGGACCATCAAATACGAGGAGGTCTACCTGCGGGCCTACGCCAGCGTCTCTCAAGCCCGAGCGGGGATCGGCCGTTATCTCGGCTTCTACAACAGCCGCC
Organism: uncultured Alphaproteobacteria bacterium; assembly: GCA_963789535.1. Lineage (GTDB taxonomy): Bacteria > Pseudomonadota > Alphaproteobacteria > Rhodobacterales > Rhodobacteraceae > CAVXHQ01. The sequence goes on from CAWBKU010000003.1 coordinate 389,347, forward strand.
GACCTTATTCATCGCTTGACGGCAAAACGCCCGATCAGGCCTACTTCAACCAGCCGATGTCCAAAGCGGCGGCGGCGTAACCGAGGCGGAAATCCACCTAGAAAACGCCCGGAACCAGTTCAGACAAACCGAACCACCTCTTATGACCAACGCATTGCTCCACCAGATAGATCAGCGCATCCGCGACATCTTTCACGACGCCCTGAACGAGGGGCATAGCTTTCGGCAGGTCTATGGGCTGGATATCGACAAGATTGATGGCGCCGAAACACTTGAGGCGCGGCAGAAATCCACCGCCTCAGTGCTCCAGAGCCAACATTACGACAATGGCTTGCTCAGCGAAGCCAAAGCCCTCGTGGGCACTCTCCCCGAGAACCCAAGTATCAGCCAGTCAGACGCGATCCATCAAGCTTGTGAGGGCATTTTGCGCGCTAGGGTCGAGGCCGACCGAATTCTTGCGGCGCGGTTGCGGGGCCACTTCCATCTGACCGCCCCCGCCGATCCGCTGTTTGCAGGCATGGCGGTGACAGACATGCCGCCGCTTCCGGGCGAGGTCGTGCAAGCCAAGATTACGCTGGCGGAGGGTGTTGAGAAATTCGGCGACTTCAAACGCGCCAAGGGCAATAAGGAAAAGACGCTTGGGGATTCCAAGCTGACGATGACATGGGTTTTCTCGGTCATTGATCCCGGCAAGCGGATCGACCAATTGACCAAGGATGACGTGCGGGCGGTGCGTGATCTGTTTGGGGCAATGCCAAAGAATATGGACAAGAACCCCGCTACGAAAAACATGACCGCAGCCGAGGCGGCAAAAGCAGTGTGGCGATGGAAAAACTCGCCCCCAAAACGCACCGCAAGCGTCTAGGGTCAGGACTCATAACCAGAATATGACGATGGCTGCGAGGGCGCATGCTGAGAGAAAGAGATCAGCGCATCTGTCGTAGCGCATCGCGATCCGTCGCCAGTGTTTGAGGCGGGCGAAGGCGTTCTCGATCCGGTGACGCTGATGGTAGAGGACGGCGTCGTAAGGGATCGGCACCTTGCGGCATTTCCGGGACGGGATGCAGGCTGGATATTCCGTTCGATCAAGGCGTTGCGGAACCAGCGCGCTTCGTAGCCACGGTCTGCCAGGAGGGCTTTGGCGGGTGGCAGCGACGACAGGAGCTCCCGAGCCCCGATGTAGTCGGAGGTCTGGCCGGCGCTCAGGAACATCCCGATCGGACGCCCCTTGCCATCCGTCACGGTGTGCAACTTCGAGTTCAGCCCGCCCTTGCTGCGACCGATGAAGCGATTGCGCCCCCCTTTTTACCCCGTAGGCTGGCGGCGGTCCGGTGCGCTTTCAGGTGGGTGGCATCGATCATCAGGGTGTCGCGCTCGCGCCCCTCCGTCGCCAGTTCGATCAAGATCCGGGCGAAAACGCCCAACCGGCTCCAGCGGACCCAACGATTGTAGAGCGTCTTCGGCGGGCCATAGGCTTCAGGCGCATCCCTCCAGCGCAAGCCATTGCGATTGATGAAGATAATCCCACTCAACACCCGACGATGATCAACCCTCGGCTTGCCATGCGACAACGGAAAGAAAGGCTTCAGACGCTCCATCTGCGCTTCCGTCAGCCAAAACAGATCGTTCATGCAGCACCTCCACGATGCCGCTACAGATTCAGAAATCAGCAGCGCCTGCAACAGCTTTAACGGGTCCTGACCCTAGAACACATGTCGGACACCTCGCCTCTCTCCTGGCCGGGCGATGAGCTGGGGTGCGCGGAGGAGCCCGCGATGGAGGGCGCTTCGACAGGCGCCGCATCCCCGCCGGTAGACGACAGGTCGCGCGATCCGTCGTCCTCGTCCGATCCGCTCGACATCCTCGATCTCCTCGATGACGTCGACGACTTCGAGCAGATGATGGGGAACAATTCGGGCGCCGGGCTCGGCAAGCCCGACGCGGAACGGGTTCCTGTCCGGGCCCGATCCGCCGCCGGGCGGGCTGGCAACACTCCCTCGCGCAGCGAGGTCGTCACTGTCATGGCCCTCGCACGGGCAATCAAGACGACCGCCGCCCGCGATGCGATGTTCGCGCCGTCGGCCGTGACGGTGCTGGTCTGTCCGGACGCCGGGGGCGTCGCCCGAACCCTCCGAGCGTTCCGGCCTGCCCATGCCACAACGTCGCGTCCGTCCGTGGTGACCCGCTCCGATCGCGTGGGAAGTTCGGCGAACGCCGCGAACAGCGCGTGGCTCGATGTGATGGGCACTCCGGTGCCACTGATCATCGTTTCGCCCTCGCGTCCCGCGCCCGACGATGTGTTCGGGTCCGTGCCCTATCTTCGCCTTGACCCCTCTCACCCCGACGTCGTTCTAGCGGCACTCGCGGAGACAGATCCGTCCATCCTGACCCGTGACGCCCTCATCGCGGAGCTTCCGACCGCGGCGATGCTCCGCCGTCTCGATCCAGCCCGCATGGCACTCGCGTTCCGGCAGCCGACGGCGCTCGCGGTCATGCGCGCGCTGCCCCCGGGCCTCGTCGCCTGCGTGCCGGGCGGCGCCGACGTCGGCGCGGCGCTGGTCGGCAGCCCGCGCACCCATGCGGTTGCCTTCACCGGCTCTGTCGCGGCGGCGCGCAAGGTGGCGGCGGCGGCGGGGCACGCGCTGAAACCGGTGGTGATCGAGGCGGGCGGCAGCGATCCGATGCTGATCTGCGCCTCGGCCCCCCTCGACGTGGCCGCTGCCGGGGCGACGATGGCGGCGTTCCACCTCTCCGGGCAGGTCTGCACCAGCGCCGAGCGGATTTATGTGGTCGACGCCGTCTACGACGCCTTCGTCGCCGAGATGGCGGCACGGACCCGCGCGCTTCGGATCGGCCACGGCCTCGGGCGGTCGAAAATCGGCCCGCTGGTCGGCGAGGCGGCGCGCGCCAAGGTGATCCGCCTCGTGGAGGATGCCCGCGCCAAGGGCGCCACCGTGGTCTGCGGCGGTGCGATCCCCGAGGGCCACGGTCCGGGGTGGTTCTACGCGCCGACGATCCTGACCGGCTGCACCGCCGACATGGCGGTGCTGTCCGAGGAATGTTTCGGCCCCGTCGCCGCCATCGTCCGCGTCGCCGATTTCGACAACGCCATCGCGGGCGCCAACGCCTCGCCCTTCGGCCTCGGCGCCTCGGTGTTCACCACCGACCTCGCCGAGGCGATGGCCGCGACCGAGCGCCTCGAGGCGGGGATGGTCTGGATCAACAACCCGATGATCGATAACGACGCCCTGCCCTTCGGCGGCTGGAAGGCGAGCGGTCTGGGCCGCGAACTGGGGCGGCAGGGCCTCGATGCGTTCCGGCGGACCAAGATGGTGGTCCTCGACCATGTGCCGGTGCGGCAGGGCTGGTGGTATCCCTATCCGGACGAATGGTTCCTCGACGCGGGCGGGCGCAAACATGCACAGGGAGACAGTGAATGATCGTCACCATCCTCGGCGGCGCGGGCATGATGGGTCAGGGGATCGTCCGCGATCTCCTGTCGGACCGCGCCATCGCACCGATCACGGAGGTCCGCATCTGCGACACCGCCCGTCCCCGGATGAAGGCGATGCGCGCCGAGTGGGGCGCGCGGATCACGCTGCACGACCTCGACGTGACGGATGCCACCGCGCTGTCCGGGACGCTGGCCGGGGCAAATCTATGCATCAATGCGGTGCCGACACTGCTCGGGCATCAGATGCCCATCTTCGAGGCGGCGCTGGACGCGCGGGTCGATTATGTCGATCTCGGCGGTCTCGGGACGTTCACTGTCAAACAGATGGCATGGGCCGACAGGTTCCGGGACGCGGGCGTGGTCGCCGTCCTCGGCGTCGGGTCGGACCCGGGCCTGTCGAACATGATCTGCCGCGCCGTCGCCGACCGCCTCGACACCATCGAGGCGATCAACCTCTACTGGGCCGCCGAATTCGTCGGTCCCGAGAACCCGGTGCTCTGTCCACCCTATTCCGTCTCGACGGTGCTGGCCGAATATGCGCACCCGAGCACGCAGTTCCTGAACGGACAACACGTCCGGTGCGCGCCGCAGACGGGCCACGAAACCATCGACCTGCCAGAGCCATGGGGCACCTGCACCTTCATGTATTCGCCGCATTCCGAACAGCTTACCGTGCCCCTCGCCCCCGGCATCGCCGACAAGGGGATCGCCGAGTTCACCTGGAAACTGCATCTGCCGCACCGCGAGCACGAGGCCTGGACCGGCCTTGTGAAGGCAGGTTTCGGGTCGTTCGACCGGCCCGTCACGGTGAACGGCCACGCGGTTTCGCCGCTCGATTTCCTGAATGCGCTGATCGCGCGCAACATGGCCGAGAACGCGGAACGGATGCCTGCGCAGCAAAGCCACGAGATCCACTTTGCCATCGGGCGCGGCACCATCGGGGGCAAGGCGGCGACCGTGCGGTGCGAGGTCGTGCTCCACCCCGACCCGCTCTATGACGGCTATATCGACGCGGGCACCTCGATGAACGCCTCGATCGCGGCGCAACTGATCCTGACGACGCCGCGCCGTCCGGGCGTCCATGCGCCCGAGAGCTATTTCGACCCGGGGGCCTATTTCGCCGAAGGCTGCAAACGCAAGTTCGACATCCGGCTCACCGTCGACGGGTAGGGCCGCGTCAGAGGCGCACCAGATGGTTGTCCCAGGCCCGGTCGCGCGCGGCGAGCGGTGCGAGGCCGGTCGTCCCGACGCGGACGATCCCGCCGAAGCCGTCGGTCGCGATCATGCCGGCGACACTCAGCGCCAGACCGCAGACGTCGGCCCGCTCGATCAGGATGCCCTCGCCCCCCGCCGCGTCGAACAGCGCCAGCACACCGCCGCGCGGACAGGCGATCCCGACGCGGCGGCCATCGCCCGAGAAGGCGACGCTGCCGGCGTAGTTCTGTGGGCGGTGCGCCGAGGCGTCGGGCAGATGGCACAGGACCGGCGCCGCGCCCTGCCGGTGCAGGCCGAGCAGCGGCGGAAAGACATCCGCGTCCCCCTCCCACTGCATCGCGAAGGCGACGGTCCCGTCCGGATGCGCGGCGAGGTGGCGGATCGAGTTCCGGTGCAGGGATGCGGGCAAGGCCACTTGCTCGAGGATCGCGCCATCGGGCGCGAGGTAGCCGAGGGTCGGGGCCATCGTGTCGAGGTTGAGTTTCGTGCGGTCATCGTCGAGCGTCGCGATGATGCCGCCGTTGGCGACGACGAGCGTGTCGCTGCCCGGAAGCCGCAGGATTTCGTGTGGCCCGATGCCGCCCGACGCCATGTCTCCGAGACGCGCGTAGCCGCGTGCCGCGTCCCAGAGGCCGATGCGCCCCTGCCCGCCCGCGTCCATCGCCTCGGCGGTATAGAGGACGTCACCGGTCGCGGAAAACGTGCCGTGACCGCTGAAATGCTGGCCGTCCGGCGTGTTCAGGCGGTGCCGGACCAGCCCTGCGGCGCAGTCGATGACGAGCGCGAAGGTGCCGGGGCGGCGGGCGAAGGCGACCGCCTCGGGGCGGTCGGGATGGGCGGCGGCGGCATGGCCGCGCGCAGGCAGCGGGATGCGGAAGGTGTCGGCGCCCTCGTCGGTGAGGCCGAAGAGCGCAAAGGTGCCGTCCGGCTCCATCGCGGCGGCGAGATAGGCGGGTGCGCCCGCGTCGGCCCAGGTGGCACCGGGGAGGGCGGCGCCGGCGATGAGCGTGGCGAGGAACTGTCGGCGGGTGCCCATGTCAGTCGCCATCCGCCGAGTTGAAGCCCGCCGAGATGCCCAGAACGTCGCCGATCTCGACCAGCACGGCGGGCGGAATGGCGCGGATCGCCTGTTGCAGGATCTCGACCCGGAGGCGCCCCTCCGGATCGGCCACCCCGGCCAGCGCCGGATCGTCGAGCGCCTCGGCAAGCGTCAGGGCGCGCGCAAACGCGGCGTCCGTTGCAGGTGTGTCGTCCGTGGCGAGCGCCCGCGCGAGATCCGACAGCGCCCGAAGCGAGAGCGCCACGTTCCGCGCGCTGCGGGCCGAGCGCCAGGCCTCGGCACGGGTCGGCCGGGGACGGTCGAAGGTGCCGAGGGGGCGCCCGAGCCGTTCGTCGGCGGTAAAGTCGAGGCCGGTCATGAGGGCCGTGAACAGGATTTGCGTGCCCTCGCGCGCGGTCAGGTAGGTCGGATTGCCGGGCGCGCCCGCCGTGCGCAGCGTCTCGGCATAGCCCCCCTGCCAGTCGTCGAGAACATCGCCCGACACCTGTGCAAGGTCCGCACTCAGCGCCCGGATCAGGGCACAGCCGTAGTCGCCGGCCCCGGCGAAGGCCGGATCGTAGAGCAGGTATTCGAGGCCGAAGAGCCCCCGCGCCGCCGCCGAGAGCCGGGCCGTGCCGCCCTCGGTCGCGATCACCGGATCCGCGTCGGCGATGAGCGTGGCGAGCGTCCGCTGCCCCGCGCCGCGCTCGTCGGGCCAGAAGGCGACGATCACGGCGCGCCCGTCGGTCTCGACCGGGCCGAACGACAGGTGGCTGACGTTCATCCAGGCGTCGAAGGTGGCGTTCCAGAGGGGGCGGACCGCGTCCGGCGCACAATCGGCGGCGGCGGCGTCGCGCAGGGCGGCCGCCGTCCCGGCAAACTCGGCATATCCGGGCAGGATGAGGTCGTTCACGGCGTCCGCGACATCCGCGGCGGCGGGGACGGCGGCGAAGCAGGCGATCAGGGCAAGGGCGTGTTTCACAGGCTCTCCAGATAGAGGATGAGGGCGGCGCGGTCCTCGGGTGGCAGGGCGATCACGGCGTCGCGCTGCACCTGCGCCTCGCCACCGTGCCAGAGCACCGCCTCGAGGAGCGAGCGGGCGCGGCCGTCGTGCAGGAAGGTGGCGTAGCCAGACACCCGTTCGGTCAGACCGATCCCCCAGAGCGGGGCGGTGCGCCACTCCTGCCCGGTCGCGCGCCCTTCGGGGCGGCCATCGGCGAGGCCCGGGCCCATGTCGTGCAGCAGCAGGTCGGTAAAGGGCCAGATGAGTTGAAAGCTCTGCTCGGGCTGATCCGTCAGGCGGTCGGTCACGTAATTCGGCGTATGGCAGGCGGTGCAGCCGGTGTCGTAGAACACCTCCTTGCCGCGCAGCACGGTTGGATCGTCCACGTCGCGGCGCGCGGGCACGGCGAGGTTGCGGCTGTAGAACGTCACCAGATCGAGGCCCTCGGTGCCGATCTCGGTCTGTTCGGGCGTGCCGGAATTGCCGTCCGGCGCGGCGCGGCAGTCGGCCTGCGCTTCGGTGCAATCGCCATAGGGCGCGGGAAACAGCGGGCTCGAGATGCCGATGTCGCCGGCGAAGGCGCTCGCCGCCTGTTCGGCAATGGTCGGCTGGCCTGCCTTGTGGCCGAAACGGCCGAGCATCGGGCGGGCGAATTCGGTCGACCAGACGATCTGCGCCACCCCCGAAATCCCGTCGCCGTCCGCGTCGTCCGGGTCGGCCCGCGCGAGGATGTCCGCGGCCGGGATCGCCTCGAGGAGGCCCATGCCGATCATCTGCGGCGCCACGCGCGGCGACAGCATCGCGCCGGGCGCAAGCGGGCCATAGCCGAGGTCGGCGGCGGTGTAGGTCGGGCGGCGGAGCGACGCCGTCTCGCCGCCCGAGAGCGGCACCCCGACCTCTTCATACTGCACGTCGAACCGGTATTCGCCGACGTGCCCGGCGATGCCGATGTCCTGCAACTGGCCGCCATAGACCGGATCGGGGGCGGTGCGCGGGGTTTCAGGGTCGAGGGCGTGCAGGTAGTCCTCGATCGGGGTCATGTCGTCGGTGCCGGTCACGGGGACAGAGATGCGCAGAAAGATCGAGGTGGCCGCATCGTCCGGCCCGGCGGGCGGATGGCCGCGCCCGTCCTTGACGTGGCACGACTGACACGCGCGCGCGTTGTAGAGCGGGCCGAGGCCGTCGGAGGCGAGGGTGGACGATGGCGCCGAGACCCAGAGCTTGGTGAAGAAACCGTTGCCGAGGGTGAAGTCCAACTGCCGCTCGAAACTCGCGTTGGCCGAGACCTGCGAGAAGGCGTCGGCCGTATCGCGCGCCCGGACGGTGGCGGCCCCGCCGCCGTTCGCCTCGAACGGCTGTGGCACGGTAAAATCGGTGGGCGGCGCGGTGACGGCGGCAACGCGCGCGGCCTCCTCGGCGGTGCGCGCCACCACGGCCAGATGCGGCAGCGCCAGTTGCGGCAGCGCGAGGTCCGTGCCCTGCCCGTCCTGCGCCTGTCCGGCCAGGGCCAGCGCCGACAGGCAGAGCACCGCGATCAGAAGCGGGGCGGAATGTCGGACCGGGGGCACCTGCATCGCCTTATGCGTCTTTTCTGGGGGTTGCGCGCGCTGCATACGCCCGGCCCCGCCGCCGTTCAATCCCGGTGAGCCATGTCAAGGCGCGGCACCCCTACTGGAACACCGCGTCCGGCGCGTCGAGGCTGTCGGACCCCTCGACCGCCAGCGCGCCGAGGCCGAGCGCCGTCACCGCCCGCTCGATGGAGCGCGTCTGCACCACCAGCGCCTCGACCGCGCCGAGGATCAGCGCCTCGCCCGCCGCATTGTCGCGCGCCAGCATCATGTCATAGGCCATGCCGTTCTCGGTGGCTGCGACGATATCCCCGAGGGCGGTCATCGTGGCCGCAATCTCGTCGCGCAGTTGCGTGGCAATGGCGGGGTCGGTCCCGATCAGCAAATCATCGAGCGATGGTCCGGACACGACGGTGCCGTCCGACCGGATGTAGGCGCCCAGATACACGTTCTGGATGCCGAGGCCGTCGTAGAAATGGCTGAACTGGGTATTGTCGGAGAAACAATCGTGCTCTTCCTCGGGGTCGTTCAGCAGGACGCCGAGCTTCATTCGCTGCCCGGCCATCTCTCCGTAGGACAGCGAGCCCATGCCGGTCAGCATCATCGCAAGCCCCGCGTTGTCGTCGGCCAGCACGGCGGCGCGCGCGTCGCCCCCCTCCTCCCAGGCGGCGGACATCCAGGCCATTTCCTCGACCAGAAGGGCCGTCGCCACCCGCAGATACTCCGCCCGCCGGTCGCAATTGGCCGCCCGTGCAGACGGCGCCCGTGGCGTAGTCGGTCCAGGGCCGGTCGCCCGCGCCCGGCCCGGTGCCGTTCAGATCCTGACCCCAGAGCAGGAATTCGATGGCGTGATAGCCGGTCGCCACGTTCGCCTCGACGCCGTCCGCCTCTTGCAGGGTGTCGCGCAGCAGGGCGGGCGTGATGGTGCGCGCGTCCACCTCCCGCCCCGAGAGCTGGAACGTCGGGTTCGCCACGACGTTCAGCGACTGCGTAGTCGTTCTCGTCCGTGGCACCGCCGTAGGTCGCGTCGACATAGTCGATCAGCCCCTCGTCCAGCGGCCAGGCGTTCACCCGCCCTTCCCAGTCGTCGACGATCGGGTTGCCGAAGCGGTAGACCTCGGTCTGCATGTAGGGCACCCGCGCCGCACGCCACGCGTCCCGCGCGGCCTCCAGACCCTCGGCGGACGGTTCGGCAAGGAAGGCGTCGATGGCCGCCTGCAACTCTTCGGCGCCGGTCAGGCTGTCGCCATAGGCGGCGGCGGCGATATCGGCATAGGTGGTCAGGACGTCGCCGATTTCGGTGGCCTGAGCGGCGGCGGCGATGCCCGACAGGGCGAGGGCGCAGAGCGGGATGCGGAACATGGCGATTCTTTCGGACGGTGCGCGACCCGATCGGCGCGCAGACTTCTGTTTCATTCGGTCTTTGGCGGCGGACGACGCGACGCGCCGCCCCGAGAGGTATCCTTACTAATTCGATCGGATATGTCAAACCCGATTATATTGGTCGGGTTTGGGACGGCGAGGGCCTGTCGCAGGATGGCAGAGGCGCGCCGCGACGTGGCCCCAGCCGTTCAGCCCGCAACGAGGCGTGACGGCGCCACGTCCGGCGCGTAGCCGAAATCCGCGCCGCCGCCCGCACAGAGTGCCGCCGTCAGACCCGCGAGCGCCGGGGCCATCATGATCCCGTAGCCGCCCTGCCCCGCGAGCCAGAAGAACCCCTTGGCCCGAGGGTCGAAGCCGACGACCGGCGCCTCGTCGGCGACGAAACTGCGAAGACCCGCCCAACTGTGGTGGATCCGCGCCACCTCGATCCGCGTCTCGCGGCCGATCCAGTCGGCGAGGACCGCGATGTCCATGTCGTCGGCCCAGGCGTCGTGCGGACCCATCGGCGTCGCGTCCCCGGGCGAGGCCATGAGGCGGCCGGCGTCGGGTTTGAGATAGATGTCGGTCCCGGCGAAATCGACGACCGGCAGGGCCGCGACGTCGGTGCCGACGGGTGCGTCGACGACGATGGCCGTGCGCCGCTTGGGCACGAGACCGATGGGGATCGCCCCGGCCATGGCGCCGACGAGATCGGCCCAGGCGCCCGCCGCGTTCACGACCGTCACGGCCCGAAACCCGTCGGTCGGCGTGGTGACGGTCCAGTGACCATCCGACCGCCGGAGTGCGGCGACCGGCTGCCTTGTGCGCACCTCTGCCCCGCGTCGGCGTGCGCCCCGCAGATAGGATTGATGCAGAGTGGCCACGTCGATGTCGGTCACGCCCGCCTCGAACACGGCGCGAACGACCCGTTCGGGCCGCAGGAACGGCACCCGTGCGCAGGCCTCGGCGGCGGGCATCTCGACGATCTCGTGGCCCGGTTCGGAAAACGCGAGGATCGCGTCGAGGTCGGCCTCGGCCCCCGGCGGCGCCACGGTCAGCGCCCCGCGCGGGGTCAGCAGGGCCGCGTCGCAGAACCCGTCCGGCGGCACGCGAAAGAACGCCTCGCTGGCCGCATTGACCCGCCGCACGACCGGGCCGCCATAGTTGCGCGTAAACAGCGCCGCAGACCGGCCCGTGCTGTGGTAGCCCGCCGTCGGTTCGGCCTCGAGGACCAGCACGGCTGCCGAGCGCGGCCAGTTCATAGGCCGCCGACGCGCCCGCCATGCCGCCACCGATGACGATGAAATCGTGGATCACGAAAGACCTTTCGGCTGTTGCGTCACGGCGCCGTGCGGGGCCGGGCCGGCGTCTCGGCAGAAGGCGCCACTTATCGCGGCATTGCAAGAAAAACAAAAACGATTGACTTGGTGCAAGTTTTCTTTCCTACTCGGTTCAACATTCGGGAAACCTTCATGTCCAGACCCCTGCGCGACCGGTTGAACGAGGCCCTGACCTCTGCCTCGAAGGCGGACAAGGTGCTGGCGACCTTCATGCTGACGGAGGTGGCAAATCTGCCGTTCGAGACCGCCGCCAGCATCGCCCTCAAGGTCGGCGTGAGCGAGCCGACGGTGGGCCGGTTCTGCAAGGTGATCGGCTACGAGGGGTTCAAGGACCTCAAGCGCAACCTGCGCAGCGACATGGGCGACGGGCCCTGGCTCATCGGCGACAGGCTGCGCGACCTGTCGGCCCGGGCGAAGGCGGGCGAGGATCAGTTGACGCGCGGCCTCGAACTCGAGATGGCGGCCCTCGTCGCGGTCTACGAGGCGGCGCACAGTCCTGAATGGGACGTGGTGGTCAAACGGCTGGCGACCGCCCGCACCGTGCACGCCTGCGGGTTCCAGACCGAACGGGGCATGGCGCAGATCTTCGTCAACCAGTTGCAGTATCTGCGCGACGGCGTGCACCTGATCGACCTCGCGGGCGGCAACTTTGCCGAGGTGCTGGCGGGCGGCGATACCGACGCGGCGCTCGTGATCTTCGAAGCGCGGCGCTATTCGCGCCACGCGCAACTGCTGGCCGCGGAGGCAAAGGCCGCGGGCATTCCCGTGACGCTCATCACCGACCCCTATTGCGAGTGGGGTCACGACGTCGCCGCCGAAATCTTCGTCGTGCCGACCTCGTTCAACCTGTTCTGGGAATCCACGGCCCAGATGGCGAGCCTCGCCAACCTGCTCGTCAACGGCGTATTCATGGAACTGGGGCCCGCCATCGAGGCCCGCATGGACCGCATCGCCCGCCTCTACAGCAAATTCACCGGCCACGTCGGCGACCCCGCCTCGGGCCGGACGGACACCAAGATACGATCCTGAACCATCAACGCAACGAACAAGGAACGACATCATGCGATATTCGACCAAGACGAGACTTCTCTCGGGATCGGCCATCGTCACGGCCGCGTTCCTCGGCACCGCCGCCGCGGCGCAGGAGGCGACACTCGGCTTTCGCCAGCGATGAACTGGGCGCCACCTCCTACGATCCGATCCGGTCCAGCAACCTCAACACCGCCACGTCGATGATCTATGACCGGCTGGTCGAGCAGGACGCGGATCAGACCTTCCACCCCCATCTGGCGACCTCGTGGGAGGAGTCCGACGATGGCATGGAGTGGGTGTTCTACCTCGCCGAGGGCGTGACGTTCCATGACGGCACCGCGTTCAACGCCCAGACCGTCGCCGACTGGATCCCCGATTTCGACGATACCGAGAACGCCTACCTGACCGCCGCCATCGCTTCGGTCGAGGTGGTCGACGACCTGACGGTGAAATTCGTGATGGAGCGGCCCGAGCCGAACCTGCTCTATAACCTCGGCAGCGCCTTCATGGGCATCCCGAGCCAGGCCGCCTACGACGAGATGGGCGACGACTACGGCGTGACCGGTGCTGTCGGCACCGGGCCGTTCATGTTCGAAAGCTTCGACATCGGCCTCGAGACCGTGCTGGTGCGCAACGACGATTATGCCTGGGCGTCGGACCTGTCGGAAAATCAGGGCCCTGCGCACCTTGCGCGCGTCACCTTCCGCGAGATCCCGGACCAGTCGACCGCGTTCCTCGAACTCCAGACCGGCGGCGTCGACATCCTGCTCGGCGTGCCGACCGATTTTCTGGAAATCCTGTCGGCCAACGAAGATATCAGCGTGATCCAGATGCCCGGCACCGGCATCCTCTACATGCCGATCAACGTGACCTCGGCGCCGTTCGACGACCCGCTGGTGCGCGAGGCGACCGGGCTGGCCATCGACCAGGACGCGATCCTGAATTCGGTCTACAACGGCGTCGGCGCCGCGGCGCACAACTTCCTCATCGCGTCGCTGCCCGAGGCGAACGTCGATCCTGCGCTGAACGTGAACTACGATCCCGTCCGCGCCGGCGCGCTGCTGGACGAGGCCGGCTGGACGATGGGCGACGACGGCGTGCGGATGCGCGACGGCGCCCGGCTCGAGGTCAAGCTGTTCACCGAGAACTCGACCGAGTTCACCCGCCTCACGCAGGTGGTGCAGGCGCAACTGGCCGAGATCGGCATGGCCGCCGAGATCACCGTCTTCGACAGCTCGACGATCCGTGACGAATACAAGGAGGACCGCCACCAGCTCGCGGTGCGCGGGCTACGACTGGAACAACTCCGACATCCTCGACTGGTTCTTCTCGGGCGAGCGTCTGGGCTATCCCAACGTCTCGATGTGGAGCGACGAGGAGGGTCAGCGCCTGAACAACGTCGCGATGACCGAAAGCAGCACCTCGGCCGAGCGGATCGCCAACTTCACCGCCTATCACGAGTATATCCTCAGCCAGTACCTGTTCGTCCCGATCTATCAGCCGACGACGAACATCGCCTACAACGCGACGCTGGTGAATGTGCCCGATCCGGTGCGCGGCACCCGGTTCCGGTCGCAGACGCTGGTCGACATCACCCTCGTCGAATAGCGCCCGACGCCCCGTCCCGATCCGGGGCGGGGCATGACCAGCCCTGTCGACCAGGGCCCCGAAAGGAGGTCGCCATGCTGCTGCGCTATACGTTCCAACGCATCCTGATGACGATCCCGGTGAGCATCGCGATTTCCGTGGTGATCTTCATGATCGTGCGGCTGCTGCCGGGCGATCCGATCGACAACCTGATCCGCGTGGGATCGTCTCCCGAGGCGCGGGCGGAACTGGTCGCGAAATACGGTCTCGATGGTCGCTGGTCGGACAATATTTACCTGGGTCGGCCGGATGTTTCAGGGCGATTTCGGCGACGCCATCGTCCTGCGCCGACCAGTGGCCGACCTTATCGGCCAGAACCTGCCCTACTCGCTGCGTCTCGGCGCGCTGGCGTTCCTGTTCTCGTCGATCTTCGGGATGATCCTCGGCATGATCTCGGCGACGACACGCAACGTCTACGTCGAGCGCTTCGTGCGCGGTTTCATCCTGCTCGGCTCCACCGTGCCGGGCTTCTGGCTCGCCCTCCTCCTGATCCTCCTCTTCTCGGTGCAACTCGGCTGGTTTCCGGTCTCGGGCGCGCGCGGCTGGGACAGCCTGGTGCTGCCGGTCCTCACCATCGGCTTCGGCGGCATCGCGCTTGTCGCCCGCGTCACCCGCGTCGCGCTGATGGATGCCGGTCGCGAGGATTTCGTCACGCTGCTTCACGCCAAGGGCCTGTCGCGCGGCACCATCCTGCGCCGTCATCTGCTGCCCCACGCGATGCTGCCGGTCGTCACCATCCTCGCCCTGCGGATCGGCTGGATCCTCGGCGGTGCCGTCACTGTCGAATTCGTCTTCGGTCGCCCCGGCCTCGGCTCGCTGCTAATCCGGGCGCTGGGACAGCGCGATTACCCTGTCGTGCAGGGCTGCCTGCTGATGCTGGCGCTGGCCGTGATGCTCGGCACGCTCATCGGCGATGTGGCGCAGGCGGCGATGGACCCCCGTATCCGAGAGGCCAAGGCATGACCGATACGCTCGTTTCCGCGAAACGCGGCATGGCCGCGCGTTCGTTCGACGCCTTCGCGAGGATGAGCGTCGGGCGCGCCTTCGGGTCGGTCGTGGGCAAGGTCGCGGGTGGGTTCCTGATCCTGCTTGTCCTGACGGCGATCTTCGCGCCCTGGATCGCGCCGTTCGACTATGCCGCCCAGGATCTCGCCAATTCCAACGCCCCGCCGGGCTGGCCGAACCTGCTGGGCACCGACGAATTCGGGCGCGACGTCCTCTCCCGCGTGATCTATGGCGCGCGCACCTCGCTGTCGGTCAGCGCGACCGCCATCGCGATCTCGATCACCGTCGGCATGACGCTCGGCGCCGCCGCAGGCTATTTCGGCGGCCTGTTCGAACGGGCGGTGATGACCGTCGTCGACCTCACCTGGTCGTTCCCCGACATCCTGATCGCGCTGATCTTCGTCGCCATCATCGGCCCCGGCCTGACCTCGACGACATTCGCCATCGCCATCGCCTACCTCGCGCAGTTCACGCGGTTGACGCGCGCGCAGATCGTGCGCCTCAAGCGCGAGACATTCATCGAGGCGACCATCAACCTCGGCGCGCGCACCCGCCGCATATCCTGCTGCGCCATCTGATGCCCAACGCCATCGGCCCGGTGATCGTCGTCGGTATGCTCGCCATCGGCGACGGCATCGTCCTCGAGGCGACGCTCGGGTTCTTCGGCCTCGGGGCGCAGCCGCCAACCCCGTCGTGGGGCGCGATGATGTCGTCGGGGACGGCGCAACTGTTCCTGTCGCCATGGGTCATCATATTCCCCGGCATCGTCGTCGCCGTCACCGTCATCGCCGTGAACCTGTTCGGCGACGAGTTGATCCGTGCGCTGGACATCCGCGACAGATTGCGGGGGGCGTGATGCTTCAGGTCCGCGACCTCGGGGTGGCGTTCGGCGGGGTGCAGCCGCTGTCGGGCGTCAGTTTCGGCATCGAAAAGGGCGAGACCCTCGGCATCGTCGGCGAAAGCGGATCGGGCAAATCGCTGACGGCGATGTCTGTCATGGGCCTGCTGCCACTGATCGGCGGGCGGATCACGGCCGGATCGGTGGAGTTCGACGGGCAGGATCTCACCAAGCTGCCCGAACGCGACTATCGCAAGCTGCGCGGCGGGCGGATCGGCCTCATCACGCAGAACCCGATGACCTCGCTCGACCCGCTGCAAAAGATCGGGCCACAGGTCGATGCGGTGGCCGTGCTGCACCTGAAGATGAACGCGGCTGCCGCGCGCGCCCGCACCGTCGAGATCCTCGGCACCCTGCGGATCCCCGAACCGGCGCTGATCTGCGAGCGCTATCCGCACCAGATGTCGGGCGGCATGAAGCAGAGGATCGTCATCGCCATGGCGCTGGCCGCGGACCCCGACCTCCTCATCGCGGACGAGCCGACGACGGCCCTCGACGTGACGGTGCAGGCGCAGATCATCCGCCTGCTCGACGATCTGGTGAAGGAGCGGGACCTGGCGCTCATCCTCATCACCCACGACATGAGCGTTGTTGCGCAAACCTGTGACAAGGTCGTTGTAATGTATGCCGGCCGTGCCGTCGAACAGGGGCCGGTGGCCGCGATCTTTGCGGCGCCCCGGCATCCCTACACGCAGGCCCTCATCGGCTGCATCCCGCGCGGGCTGGCGCAGGGCGACCGCATCGCCGGCATTCCCGGCACGGTGCCGACGGTGATGAACTATCCCAAAGGCTGCCCTTTCCATCCCCGTTGCGACCGCGCGCAGGCCCTCTGCGGCACCGAGGTGCCATCGCTCGTCGCGGGAGCGGCCGGCGCCGTGGCCTGCCACTTTCCGGGAACCGCCACATGAACAACCTGCTCGAAGTGCGCGACCTGTCGAAGAAATTCACCTCCGGCGGCGGCCCGTTCCGCAAGGCGCGCTCGATGCATGCGGTGAACGGCGTCTCGTTCGACCTGCCCCGCGGCCGCGTCATCGGCGTCGTCGGCGAGAGTGGCTGCGGCAAGTCCACGCTCGCCCGCCTGATCCTGCGCCTGATCGAGCCGTCGGGCGGCAGCGTCCGGTTCGACGGCGACGACCTGCTGGCCAAGAGTGCGCCGCAGATGCGGGCCCTGCGGGCCGACATGCAGATGGTGTTCCAGGATCCCTATTCCGCCATCGACCCGCGCTATACCGTCGCCCGCGCGGTTGCCGAACCCTTTGCCGTCCAGTCGCGCAAGCCGAAGGGCACGATGGCCGACGAGGTGGCGGGCCTGCTCGAGATGGTCGGCCTGAACCCCGGCCTTGCCACGAGCTATCCGCATCAGATCTCGGGCGGCCAGAAGCAGCGGGTCGGCATCGCCCGGGCGCTGGCGCTGCGGCCCTCTCTCCTCGTGCTGGACGAGCCCACGGCCTCGCTCGACGTCTCGGTGCAGGCGCAGATCATCAGCCTGTTGCAGCAGCTTCGCGACGACCTCGACCTGACCTATCTGTTCATCAGCCACGACCTCAGCCTCGTGAAATACTTCTGCGACGAGATCCTCGTGATGTACCTCGGCCGGGTCGTCGAGGCGTTGCCCGAGACCACAGCCCCCGCGCGCCATCCCTATACGCGCACCCTGATGGACAGCACGTTCGAGCCGGACCCCAAGCGGCGCCGCACGATCCGCCCGCTCGAGGGTGAGGTGCCGAGCCCCTTCGACCTGCCGCCCGGCTGCGCGTTCGCCGACCGCTGCCCGCAGGCGACCGAGCTTTGCCGCGCCGAGACGCCCGCGCTCGATCCCCGCGGCGGCCATCCCGTCGCCTGCCATCATCCGAACTGAACCATGCCCTACCGCGTCCTGAGCGCCGAAATCAGTCATGAAACAAATACGTTCAATATCCGCCCTACCGGCCTGCAACAGTTCCGCGACCGATACTTTCTGGACGGGCCCGCGGCCATCGCGGCGCGCGGCGACGCCAATACCGAACTGGCGGGCCTGCTGGACACCGGGCGCGATCATGGATGGGACATCACCCATGTGATCAGCGCCGCCGCCGGACCGGGCGGGCGCGTGACGACCGAGGCGTTCGAGGCGCTGGTCGCGCCGCTGCTGGCCGTCGCGAACGCCGGGTGGGACGGCATCTTCCTCATCCTGCACGGCGCCATGGTGACGGCGGACCACGATGACGGCGAGGGCGAGATCCTGCGGCGGCTGCGCGCCCTGACCGGACCCGATGTGCCGATCGCCGTTACTCTCGATCCGCACGCCAACGTCACCGCCGCGATGTGCGACCGCGCGCAGATCCTCGTGTCGTTCACCACCTATCCGCATGTCGATATCCGCAGCACCGGGCGCCGCGCCGCGGAACTGCTGCATCGCACCATGGCCGGTGAGATCGCGCCGCGCACCCTGCGGGCGCACCGGCCCATGCTCGAGGAGGCGAACGGCGGACGCACCGACATCGGCCCGATGATCGACCGCCACGCCCGCGCGCGGGCATTCGAGGCGCGCGCGGACGTCTTTGCGATAAGCATCAACGGCGCTTTCCCCGAGGCCGACATCGCCGAGGTCGGCCCCACCGTCCTCGTCACCTGCCAGGGGGACGTCGCGCCGCACCGGGCCATCGCCGAGGGGATCGCCGACGATATCTGGAACCGGCGTCACGCGGTATTGAACACCTATCTGACCTGCGCCGAGGCCGCGCGGATCGCCGCAGGCTGGCAGGGCGCGGACCCATTGGTGATCGCCGACTATGCCGACAACCCCGGCGCGGGCGCCTACGGCGACGCGACGGGGCTCCTCGCCGCGCTGCTCGATGCGGACGTGACGGACGCCTGTTTCGGACCGCTGATCGACGCCGAGGCGGCGCAGGCGTTGCAGGGGCACCCGGTCGGCGGAACCGTCACCCTGTCCATCGGGGGTCGGACCGACCCGGCGCGGGGCGGTGGCCCCCTCACCGTGAGCGGCACCATGGGCTGGTCGGGCAGCGGCACATTCACCGGCACCGGCCCGATTCTGGCAGGTCAGGAGCGCGACTTCGGTCCGACGGCAGTCCTGACGGTCGGCGGCATCGACATCCTCGTCGTGAGCGTGCCGCACCAGATGCTCGACCTTTCGCAATTCACGACATTCGGCATCGAGCCTGCCACGAAGTCGGTTATCGCCCTGAAATCCATGCAGCATTTCCGCGCCGCCTTTGGCCCGATCGCGGGCCGGGTCGTCGTGTGCGACAGCGGCGCGCTGTGCACGCCGGACTATGCGACCCTGCCCTACAGAAACGTGCCGCGTCCGATCTTTCCGCTGGACTGATCCGGGTCACGGCGCCGCCTGCCCCTCCCATACCGCGCGGACCGCGCGGCGCAAGGTCAGGGCGTCGGTCCATCGGTCGCTGAGGTCTGCGCCGTCCGCGCCGCTGATCGCATAGGGTTGCGGCCCGAGTTCGCAGGTGAAGACGAGCGTGGCGTCCGGCCCGGCACGCCGCCGCCAACTGGCGAACCCCGCACCCCACCATGCCCAGAAAGAGGTCGAGACTGGCCCGGTGCTGCGGAAACGAGACCTCGACCTGCACCTGTTCGCGGCTGGCGACCCGTCCGTGAAACGCCCACGAATTGCCGAGGATGCGGTGGATCTCGGCGTGGTGCCCATCCGAGACCGGCACCGGAAACTCGCGACCCACGAAGAAATGCGACAGGTCCGCAAGGAGCGGCAGGTCGGGCATCGCGTCGAGCAGGTCGAGCGTGAAGTGCAGGTCGGTCGTCATCCGGTCGCGGTGCGTCTCGATCAGGACGGGGAACGGCACCTCCTCGGCCAGTCGCCGCCAGCCCTCGAGGATGCGGACGGCCTCGGCGACGGTGCGGGGCATGACGTTGGGCTGCACGTTCAGATGCGTGACCGGCAGTTCGGTCGCGAGGTCCAGCAGCGGCTTGAGGGCGTCGACGGTGCGCGGAAAACACACGCCCTCGATGCCGGTGCCGGTGGCCGCGGCATGCGCCGCGACGGTGCGCGCATGGCTGCGGTCGGTCCATTCGGACGAGATGCCGTCATAGCCGCCGTCGGTGATGCGGCGCAGCTTTTCGGGCAGCGGCCATTCGATGCCGTCCGGCTGGCGCCGTTCCATCGCCCAGAGGGATTGATAGACGTGCAGGCTCTGCATCACGTCGTCTTTCTGGTGCGCGCGGCCTTGCGCTTCATCCGGGCGCGCAGGCGGGCGTCCGATGCCTCGGTGCCATCGTGGAAACTGCCGAACCAGTGGTCGAGCGGGATCAGGTCGTTGGCATAGTTCACCTCGAAATACTTGTGGTGCAGGTAATGCGGGAAGTCGCCCACCGTCACCGTGCCGCCGCCGGGCACGGCCACCTGCTCGAACCCCGCGTGCCCGTGGCCGGGACCGAGGCCGATGCGCATCAGGATCCCGAGCATCACGATCGGATGCGCCGGGATCAGGACGGCGCCGAGAATGGCCGAGAAATAGAGCACGTGTTCGACCGGGTGCATCGAGATCCCCGACCACGGCGAGGGGTTGACGTTGCGGTGGTGCAGGTGATGCACCGTCCGGTAGAGCGGGCCCCAGTGGATCAGGCGGTGGACGGCGTAGAAATGCACCTCGGTCCACAGCGGCAGCGTCAGCAGCAGCACCCCGACCCACGCAATGCCCCAGCCCGACGAAATGTCCACCATCGGCGCATAGCCGTTGGCGTAGAGCCAGTGGCCGAACACCTCGTAGGCGGTCATGACCGGCACACCCGAGGCCAGCGCGAACGTCAGGTTGTCGAGGAGCTGGTTGTTCCACAGAAAGCTGTCGTTCTCGCCCTCGGGGAATGTCGCGTTGTATTTCGTGGCCGTTCCCTGCGCCCGCGCCAGATAGAGGCGCCCGTGCCAGAGGCCGTAATAGAGGACGACGAGCACGTAGTTGCGCGCGAGGATCGCAAGGATCCAGCCGGGCGAAAACGTCGCCATCGCGGCCAGCGGTGGCGTCAGCCAGATCCAGGTGGCGACGGCGATGGCCGAGTAGAGGAAATGCCAGGGAAACAGGAACCCCGGCCAGCCGACGAGCCAGCGCCAGATCACGCCCGGGTCCGGCGGCCAGTCGTTGATCGGCGCATAGGTGATCGGTTCCTTCGGCTGATAGGCGCCAAAGGCGTCGCGGGTGCCGAAGCGGGTCTCGTCGAGATTGGCCATGGCGGGTCTCCGGGATGTCAGAGCGCGACGAAGACGTCGTCGCCGTCACGTTTCGCGGGATAGGTTTTCAGGTCGTGGATGACGGGCGCGCGCAGCGCCTCGCCGGTCTTGTAGTTGAAGCGTCCGTTGTGCTTGGGGCATTCGATCACGTCGCCGACGACGAGGCCGCCGCAGAGCGCCACCTGCTCGTGGCTGCACATCGCCTCGGTGGCGAAGAAATCGCCCGCCTCGTCGCGGTAGACCGCGACGCGGGTGCCCTCCAGCGTCACCTCGATCACGTCCTCCTCGTCGATGTCGTCGGCCGAACAGGCGCGCATCCAGGTGTCGCTCATACCTTCAGTCCTTCCATGAAATGCCTGCGCAGGAACACGAAGGCGAGCACCGGCGGCAGGCTCGCCAGCAGGCTGGCCGTCAGGGCGATGTTCGGCCCGGTGGCGGAGTAATTGCCCTGAAACACCTGCAAGGCGTTCATCACCGAGCGGATTTCGGGGCGGTTGCCCAGCACCATCGAGAACAGCAGGTCGTTCCAGATCCAGGTGAACTGCAACAGGAACAGCGCGACCAGCGATCCGGTGCAATTGGGCAGGACGACCGACCAGAACACCCGGAACTCGCCCGCGCCGTCCATCCGCGCCGCCTCGTCCATCTCGAGCGACATCTGCGCCATCGTATTCTTGAGGACCAGAGTGGGGAACGGGATGCAGATCGCGACGTAGAGCAGGATCATCCCGACCTGCGAATTGATGATGCCGAGCCGGGAATAGCCGAAGAACAGCGGGATCAGATACATCTGGAACGGGAATATCGTGCCCAGAAAGATCAGCATGAACCAGAAGCCGCGCCCCGCGAACCGCAGCCGGGTCAGCGCATAGGCCGCCATCGCCCCGAAGAAGACGGCAACGGCGGAGCCGACGACGCCGTAGATCGCCGAATTGACGAAGGCGGCGCCAAGGTCGGCGGCGGTCCAGGCCGCAACGATATTGCCCCAGAGCGGGGCCACGCCCGACGGCAGGCCGAGCGGGCCGGAAAAGGTGTATTCCTCGGTCGTCTTGAGAACGGAAATCCCCAGATACCAGAACGGCACCAGCCACAGCACGGCGCAGATCGTGGCGAGGATCAGGATCGCCCACGTCCGCCCGGACATGCCCCGCGAAACGTCGGCCGGGATGAACGGCAACGGCTCTCCCGTCAGGTCGTCGATGAATACCTGCGCCATTGCCCTACCCCCTGAGCCCGTCGGCGCGGACCTGCATCCAGGCCTGCACCCAGGTCACGACGAGGGTGATCGCCCCCAGCACCACCGCGACGGCGGCGGCATAGGCCCAGGCACTCTTCGAGAACCCCTCGAAATACATATAGACGGAGAGCGACAGGGTGCGCCGCCCCGGATAGCCGAGGCCCATCACCCACAGCAGGTCGAACGCACCGAACCCGGCGAGGATCGAGAGCATCGACACCACCAGCAGCGTCGGCAGCAGCAGAGGCAGCACGATATGCCACAGCACCTGACGCGGCGTGGCGCCGTCCATCCGCGCCGCCTCGATCGGGTCGGACGGAATGGCGGCGAGGCCGAGGAGCAAGAGCACCATCACGAGGCCGACGTTCTGCCACAGGTAGGTGACGATGATCGCCGCCATGATCGTATTGTCCTGATAGAGCCAGCCGATGTCGGTGGGCGTGCCGGTCGCCGCCTCGATCCCGGAATTGAGCAGGCCCTGCGGCGCATAGACATAGAACCAGATCACCCCGATGGAGGTCGGCGCGATGACACGGGGCAGGAAGATGATGTTCTTGAACGCATTCTCGAACGGGATGCCCCGCAGCGAAAGCGCGAACAGAAGGCCGACGCCGACCGGCAGCACGAGCGAGGCCGTGACCCAGATCGCGGTATTGACCGTCGCCTCGCCGAAATTGGGGTTGGCGAAAAGGTCGGCGTAATTGTCTAATCCCGCGAACTGGTCGAGGCCCGCGAACTTCTTCCACTCGGTGAAACTCAGCCAGATGTTGAACAGGATCGGCGCCATCAGCACCGCGCAGGTCAGCGCAATCGCGGGCGCCATGAACAGCAGGGCCACGCGAAACTGCCGCCTCCGGGGGCCGCGTTCGGCCCGACCCAACGCGTCACGCCCCAGCCGCGCGATGATCGCGGCGTCGTCCTTGCGCAATGCCGTCTGCTCGGGCGTCATCGTCGTCCTTTCGGTTCGGCCCCCGGGCGGCGGGAGAGGTCCGCCCGGGGGAGCGTCGGCGCTACTGGTTCTCGGCCCAGTAGGCGTCGTGCAGGGCCGTCACCTCGGCGATTACCTCGTCGGCCTGATCCATCGTCGGGTTCAGCATGAACGAGGCGAAGGCCGCGACCGAGTCGCCCTGAAGGTCGGGGGGCACCCCCTCCCACCAGCGGGTGTAGAGGACCGCGTCATTCTCGGCGATATAGGTGCTCGTCGCTGTGACGATGGCATTGGGTGCGGTGGCGTCGGTGTTGCCCATGAAATTGCCCGAGGCCTCGCCCCAGGCCGTGGCCGCCGCATCCGACGCCCAGCAGCGGATCGCGGCCATCACGTCGGGGTTCTGCGCGCCCTCGACCGAAATGACGACGGGGGCGGCCTCGAACACCATCCCCGCAGGCAGGCCTTCGGTGATGTTGGGCACCACGAAGGCGTCGAGCGTCGTCCCGATTTCCATGCCCGCGTCGGTCATCAGACCGACGGCCCAGTCGCCGATCAGGTTCATCGCACCTGCGCCGGAAGCGAAATCCAGCACTTCCTGGTTCGAGCGCGGGTCCGAGAAATAGCCCTTGGCATACATGTCCGACCAGATCTGGAACGCCTCGCGCACCACCGGATCGCCGTAGGAGGTCGTGCCGTCGAACAGGCCGTTGTAGGCGTCGGGATCGAGGCGGATCATGATCTCCTCGAACCAGATGAAGCCGCGCCAGCCATCCTGATTCGTGGCCACGAACGGCGTGATGCCCGCGGCGACAAGCGCGTCGGCGTCGGCCATCAGTTCGTCCCAGGTGGTCGGCGTGCCCTCGATCCCGGCCTGCGCGAACAGCTCGGGGTTGTAGAACATGAGCCAGCGGTTGAAGGCGAGCGGCACGGCATAGATGTTGCCGTCCACGGTGAACGGCTCTGCCGAGACGGCGGCGAACTTGCCGTCCGCCGTGAGTTCTGCCCACAGGTCGTTCAGGGGGGCGATCTGGCCCGTGGCGATCAGGTCGTCGCGGAACGTCGCGCCCGACCACCAGGTGAACATCTCGGGCGTCTGGCCCGAGGCGATCGAGGACTGCACGAACGCGCGGTACTGCTCGGGGGGATTGTAGGACTGCTCGACGATTCTGACGCCGGATTCGTCGCCGCAGACGTCGCCCACGGTCTGAAGCTGTTCGGACCAGAACGGCTTGTCGTGGTTCAGGATCACCTCCTGCGCCGAAACGGCGCCGGCGGTCAGCGCGGCGAGCGAGACGCCGGCCAGAGCGCGCGGGATAAAGGTCTTCATCTGTCGTCCTCCCAGTTTGTTGTGGTCAGGGGGCGCCGGTCTGGCCGAGGGCCAGCGTGGCGCCGGTTTCCGCGTCGAACAGGTGGACGCGGTCGATACCGAGCCGGAAGGACATCTCCTCCATGTCCTCCACGACGCGGGGTTGCTGCATGCGCGCGGTCAGGGCGTGGCCCTGGTGGCGCAGGAACAGCAGCGTCTCGTTGCCGAGCATTTCCGTCAGCTCGACCGTGGCGCGGAACGTGACGCCGTTGTCGGGCCGCACGCCATGGCCCTCGGGGACGATATCCTCGGGGCGCACGCCGAGCGTCACCGTCCGCCCGTCGCGCAGGCCGCCAAAGCGGTCCCGTGACAGCGGCACGTTCAGGCCGGGGGCGGCGAAGGCACCGCCCTTGATCCGCCCCGCGACGAAATTCATCGGCGGCGTGCCGATGAAGCCGGCGACGAAAAGGCTCGCCGGGGCGCCGAACACCTCCATCGGGGTGCCCTGCTGCGCGATCCGCCCGTCCTTCATCACCACGACGATATCGGCCAGCGTCATCGCCTCGATCTGGTCATGGGTGACGTAGATCGTCGTTACCTTGAGGCGGTGCTGCAACCGCTTGATTTCCAGACGCATCTGGCTGCGCAGCTTGGCGTCGAGGTTGCTCAGCGGTTCGTCGAACAGGAACACCTGCGGCTCGCGCACGATGGCGCGGCCCATGGCGACGCGCTGGCGCTGGCCGCCCGACAGGTTGGCAGGCCTGCGGTCCATATAGGGGCCGAGTTCGAGGATGGCTGCGGCGGCGTCGACCCGGGCGTCGATCTGCGCCGCCGTCATCCCCGCGAGGCGGAGTGAAAAGGCGAGGTTCCTGCGCACGCTCATGTGCGGATAGAGGGCGTAGGACTGAAACACCATCGCCGTGCGCCGCTCGCGCGAGGGCAGGTCGTTGGCCAGTTCGCCGCCGATCCGCAACTCGCCGTGGCTTATCGTCTCGAGGCCCGCGATCATCCGCAGCGTCGTCGACTTGCCGCAGCCCGACGGACCGACGAGCACCATGAACGTCCCGTCCGGCACCTCGAGCGAGATGCCCCGGACGCCGACGTGCCCGCCGTAGACCTTGTAGATGTCGCGCAGGCTGACCCCGGCCATCGGTCAGCGGCCGCGCGGATGCGGTGTCGGGTCGGTCGTCACCATATCCTCCCTGATCTTGCCCTCACCAAGCCACAGCCCGCGACGGGTTGTCATCCCAAACCGTCGGCCTATCTATCATTTCACCTCATTTGCCGTCATTACCACGACGAGCGGAACACGAATCGGGGGGGCCGATGTCACGCAAGACCATCGCCGACCTCGCCGCCGCCGCGGGCGTCAGCGTCTCGACCGTCGACCGTCTGATGAACGGACGCCACCCGGTCCGCGCCGCCACCGCCGAGCACATCCTCGCCGTCGCCGACCGTATCGGGTTCTACGCCGCGCCCTCGATCCGCGACCGGGTGACGACGCGGCGCGCCGACCTCACCCTGGGCGTGGTTCTGCACCAGAGCTATCGCCCGTTCTATGCCGAACTCGGCCGCGCCATCGAGGCGGCCGCGGCGGACTTTGCCGAGGCGCGCGTCAGGGCACGCATCGTGCATGCCGACGACCTCGCCCCCGAGGCGATCGCCGCGGCCCTGCTGCGGGTCGGCGCGCGGGCCGACGTGGTGGCCGTCGTCGCGGCGCAGCATCCGCTCATCTCGCGCGCCATCGACACGCTGGCCGACCAGGGGGTCGCCACGGTTGCCCTCATCTCGGAACTCTCGGCGCGGGGGCCGGTCGGCTATGTCGGCACCGATGGCGCCAAGATCGGGCGGACAGCCGCGTGGATGCTGGACCGGGTCTGTCAGCGGGCCGGACGGATCGGCATCATCCTCGGCTCGCACCGCTACCGCTGCCACGAGTTGAACGAGATCGCCTTTCGCTCCTACATGCGAGAGCATCGGCCGGACCTCGTGCTGACCGAGCCGGTGAGCAATTTCGAGGACCGCGCCCTTGCCGAGCGTGTAACCCTCGACCTGCTGGACCGCGAGCCCGACCTGCGCGGCATCTTCATCTGCGGCGGGGCCGTGAGCGGGGTCGTGGCGGCCCTGCGCCGGGCCCGGGCACCGTTCGCGGTGCCTGCCGTGGCGCACGAACTTTCGGACGACCGGCGGCAGGCCCTGATCGACGGCTATCTCACGCTGGTGCTCGCCACGCCGGTGCGCCTGATGGCGCAGAGCCTCGTCGCGGCCGCCCTCGGGGCGCGGGACCGGCACGGCGCCGGAACCGAGTTCCACCGGACCGCGGCGCACAGCATCGCCGAACGCGTTCCTTTCGATCTCTTCACCAGCGAGAACCTCTGAGGATGTGACGCCCCATGAGGGCTTTTGACGCATCGGCGTCATTTCACCTTGAGATACCCCGCGCCCTGATTCCATAATCCCGCACATCGTCATGCCGCGTCGCGCCCCCGTGCACCGCCCAGAAAGTCAGGCCATGCCCCCTTCCGACTATGACCTCCTCGGCCCGCGCGGCGTCGCCGCCGTCGAGACCGGCCTTGCCACCGCCGAATGGTATCACACCGAGGTCGAGCGCAAGACGATGCGCGATCTGATGCGCCGCCGCGACGGGCCGGCGCTGGTGAATACCGCGATCTGGCTCGGCACGCTCGTCGTTACCGGCATCGCCGTCGCGCTCCTCTGGCCCTCGTGGTGGGCGCTGCCGCCGCTCCTCGTCTATGCGGTCCTGTATGGCTCGGGCGGTGACGCCCGCTGGCACGAATGCGGCCATGGCACCGCGTTCAAGACCGACTGGATGAACCAGGTCGTCTATCACATCGCCTCGTTCATGATCGTGCGCAATCCGGTTGCCTGGCGGTGGAGCCACGCGCGCCACCATACCGACACGATCATCGTCGGCCGCGACCCCGAAATCGCGATCATGCGTCCGCCGGACCTCGCGAAACTCATCCTCAACGTCTTTGGCATCCCCGACACGCTGGCAGGCTGGGCCACGATGCTGCGCAATGCGCGCGGGCACCTGAGCGACGCCGAAAAGTCCTATGTCCCGCCAAGCGAGCAGCCCGGGATCGTGTCCGTGGCCCGGATCTGGTGCGCGATCTATGCGGCCTGCATCGCGCTGGCCGTCGCCACCGGGTCATGGGTGCCGATCGTGCTCGTCATCTTTCCAAAGCTGTTCGGCTCCTGGCACCTCATCCTGCTGGGGGTGCTGCAACACGCGGGCCTCGCCGAAGACGTGCTCGACCACCGGATGAATACGCGGACCGTCTATATCAATCCGGTAAGCCGGTTCATCTATCTGAACATGAACTATCATGTGGAGCATCACATGTTCCCGATGGTGCCGTTCCACGCCCTGCCGCGCCTGCATGCCCTCATCAAGGACGACCTGCCCGCGCCGAACCCCTCGATCCTGGCCGCCTACCGCGAGGTCTGGCCGGTGCTGCGGCGCCAGTTGCGCCACGAGACGCATTTCCTCAGGCGCGCCCTGCCACCGACCGCGCGGCCCTATCGCGAGGATTTGCACGTCGCGGCACTGGGCGGCTGAGGCGGCGCGGCGCCGCGGGATCCTCGATCAAGGGCGGCCGGCCTTTGCCAGAGTGACCGCCGCGTCATCGGTCAACACCACCATGCCGGCGGTCGGCAGGCTGATGTCCATGACGCTGCCGATGGCGGGCGGCGGTGTGCCGGCGCGGTTGAAGGTGTCGAGCGTCAGGGACTGCCCGTCGACATCGGCGGTGATGCGGATGATCGCGCCGAGGAACTGAACCTCCGCGATACGCCCCCGAAGCGTCAGGTCGCCCGGCGCACCGGCGCCGAGGGTCGCGGCCTCGGGCCGCATCGCCAGCATCGCCACGGTCCCCCGCGCCGCCTCGACCGGGCGGCCGAGCAGGAGGGGCGTATCGCCCAGAGTGACAGCGCCGGTCGCGGGATCGTCGACGACCACGTCAAAGGTGTTCAGCGTGCCGACGAACCCCGCGACGAAGCGCGTGGCGGGGGTGTTGTAGATCTCGAACGGCGTACCGATCTGGTCGGCGCGCCCGCCGGTCATGACGACGACCCGGTCCGACATCGACAGCGCCTCTTCCTGATCGTGGGTCACGAAGATCGTGGTGATGCCGAGGCGCTGCTGGATCTCGCGGATCTCGCGGCGCAGGCTGGCGCGGATCTTGGCGTCGAGGGCCGACAGCGGCTCGTCGAGGAGCAGCACCTTGGGCCGCACCGCCAGTGCCCGGGCAAGGGCAACGCGCTGTTGCTGGCCGCCCGACAACTGGAACGGATAGCGGTTCCCGAGGTCCGAGAGGCCGATGAGCGACAGCATTTCGGCGACACGGTCCGCCGTCTCGCGCCGGTCCGTGCCCGCGACCTTGAGGCCGAAGGCGACGTTCTGCGCCACGGTCAAGTTCGGGAACAGCGCATAGGCCTGAAACACCATGCCGATGTTGCGCTGGTTCGGACGCAGGCCGACCACGTCGACGCCGTCGATGCGGATGCTGCCCGCCGACGGCGTCTCGAACCCGCCGACCATGCGCAGCACGGTCGTCTTGCCGCATCCCGACGGGCCGAGCAGCGACACGAACTCGCCCTTGTCGATGCCGAGGCTGAAATCCCGGACGACGCGGTTCGCGCCAAAGGATTTCTCGAGGTTGGCGATGTCGAGGAATGCCATCAGGCCTGCGCCCTCTTGTGCCTGGACAGCCGGGAAACCGTCTGGATCAGGCCCATGCAGGCCCAGGTGATGGCGAATGCGATGACCGCCAGCGCCGCAGGTTCGTAGGCGCGGTTTGCACCCAGAAGCTGCATATAGGGGCCGAAGGCCGGTCGGTTCAGCAGAGCGGCCATGGTGAATTCTCCGATGACGATGGCAAAGGTGAGGAAGGCCCCCGACAGGACCGCGCCGAGGACGTTGGGCAGGATTATCGTGGCCATGATGCGCAGCCAGCCTGCCCCCAGCGACTGCGCCGCCTCGGTCAGGGTGGCGACGTCGATGGTGCGCAGACCGGTGTCGACCGCGCGGTACATGTAGGGAAGGGCAAGGGTGGCATAGCCGAACATCAAGAGGATGTTGGTGCCGAAGGCGGTGCCGGTGAGGGGCAGCCAACTGCTCGTGTTGTAGAGCCTGATATAGCCGAAGACGACGACGATCGCGGGGATGACGAGGGGCAGCAGGGTGATGAACTCGACCAGAGGCCGCATTTCCGGCATCCGGAGCTGCACCCAATAGGCCGTCGGCACCACGAGGAGCACGCCGAAGGCGATGGTGAACAGGGCCATGACGACAGAATAGCCGAACGTCGCCTGAAACGCCGGATCGGCGAGGACGACGCGGTAGGCGTCGAGCGAATAGACCCCGCGCCGCATCGACAGCGAGAATTCGGCCATGCCGATCATCGGCAGGATGAAATAGATGCAGCCGAGGGCCACCACGCCCCAGGCCAGCGCATCGCTCCGCCGGGAGGTGGCTCCGGCCGCCAGTCCCCAGGCGAAGAGCGACAGATACGACGGTGCGGCGCCCGCGTCGTCCGGCAGGGCGAGGCGCGGCAGATCGAACCCCAGCAACAAACCCAGCGCCAGCACCGTGACCGTCCCGGCCGGAAGCGCGAGCCGGCGCGCCGCAAGGGCCGCGACAGCGAAGACGATGACTGCGGGCCAGTGGCCTGCATCGAACAGGCCGGTGGCCCCGAACAGGTTGTGGACGCCGCCGTTCAGGCTCTCGAGCGCCGAATGGATCCGGCCCATCACCTCGACGACGACGGACACGAAGATCATTTCAGCCACCGTTCCGACCGCAGGCGCAGCACGATGTAGAGCGTATTGGCCGCCCCGGTGATGACGATCATCCCGAACGCCAGCGCATAGCCGAGGTTGGGCGAGCCCAGCACATCGCCCCGTATCTGCGCATAGAGCAGGATCGGCGCGATGTTGAGCGACGGCCCGGTGAGCGCGATTGCGGTGGCGACGGCGCCGAAGGCGTTGGCGAAAAGGAGCGCCATGGTCCCGAGGATCGACGGGAACAGGATCGGGAACGCCACCATGCGCCAGTATTGCAGCCGGGTCGCGCCGAGGATGTCGGCGGCCTCGCGCCATTCGCGCTTCAGGCCCTCGAGGGCGGGGGTGATGATGAGGATCATCAGGGGGATCTGAAAGAACAGGTAGGTGACGATCAGGCCGGTGCTCGACAGCAGGTTCCAGCCATAGAGGCGCAGATTGATGCCCCATTCGGTCCGCAGATACATGGTGATGAGGCCCGCGGGGCCGATCGTCGCGATGAACGCGAAGGCCAGCGGGACGCCCGCAAAATTCGACGCGACGCCGGAAAACGTCAGAAGCGGGCCTTTGACGCGCCGCGACACGCCACCCAGCGTGATCGCCGCGGCCATGGCAAAGCCGATGACGCAGCCGAGGAGTGCGGAGAGGAAAGAGATCTTCAGCGAGACCCAATAGGCGCTGCGGATCGACGCTGTATTCAGCCCGACGATGTTGTCGAAGGTGAACCCGCCCTGCGGCGTGCGGAACGCGCCGACGACGATGTAGAGCGTCGGCAGGATCAGGAACAGCCCGGTAAACAACAGGAACGGCAGGAGGCCGACCCAGCGCAAGGCCTGCGCCCGAAGTGCCGTCGCTCCCGTCATCCGCCCCTGCCCCGTCCGTGTGCGCCCCCCGGATCGACCCGGGGGGCGCGGTGTTGCTGTCGCCCGACGCGCCCTACTCGACGTTGGCGCCGACGACGCTGTCCCAGCCCTCGACGACCGTCACCTTGTTGGCATCGACCTGCTCGAGCGTCGGGAACACCGCCGCCTCGTAGGCCTCGGCGGGCGGCAAGGCGTCGAGAAGATCCTGCGGGATCAGGCCGTTCGCGGCGAGGTCGTTGAACCGGATCGGGTGGCAATAGCCCGCGAGCCAGCCGAGTTGACCTTCGTCGGAATAGAGATACTCCATCCAGAGCTTCGCGGCGTTGGGCTGCGGCGCATAGGCGCTGATCGCCTGCACGTAGACACCGGCGAGCACGGCGTCGGAGGGCACGATGACCTCGACGGGCGGGTTGCCGGCCAGCGTGTCGCGCGCGGCCAGCGCGTTGTAGTCCCACTCGATGATGATCGGGGTGGTGCCCTGCGCCAGCGTGCCGGCCTTGCCGATGACGGGGACGAAGTTGCCCATCGCGTTCAGCTCGGCAAAGAACTCGAGGCCCGCCTGCGCCGCCGCCTCGCCCGGCTCGGCGCCCATCGCCATGCCTGCGGCCATCACCGCGAGGATCGCCTGGTTCGAGGCGCGCGGATCGCCCGCCAGCGCCACGGCACCGGCATATTGCGGCTCGAGGAGTTCGGCGAAGGAGGTCGGCACGTCGTCGATGAGATCGGTATTCACGATGAACGACATCACGCCGTAGTAGTCGCCGTACCAATAGCCGTCCGGGTCCTTGGCGCCGTCCGGGATCGAGTCCCAGGTGGCGACCTGATAGGGCTGCAACAGCCCTTCGGCCATTGCCGACGGGCCGAACGACAGGCCGACGTCGATGACATCGGGCGCCTGCGGGCCGGTGTTGCCCTGATTGGCGCGGATCGCCTCGATCTCGTCGGCAGAGCCCGCGTCGGGGTTCAGCTCGTTGATCTCGATGCCGGGATAGGCGGCGCGAAATCCGTCGATGACGGCGCCGTAGCCGCACCAGTCGTGCGGCAGCGCGATGGTCGTCAGGCGTCCTTCGGCGGTGGCGGCGGCGACGAGGTCGTCCATCGACTGCGCCTGCGCGACAGGGGCGAGCATCGTAGCGGCGGCGCAGACCGACGCGAGCAGAGTTTTTCTTCTGGACATGGAAGTCTCCTGTTGGGTTGCAGATGCGGGACCGTTCCGGCAGCGGTGATCCCGTTTCAAGACACCGATGTGACAGAGATACGGTCGCTTGCAGTTCCTTTGCAAGCACGTTGCGGTGCCGGGGTCAGGGCGCCCGGGCATGGCATATTGACGCCGTCCCGCCGCAGACCGCATGAGCCGACCGGTATCCGCAGGGGAACCGCCCTGGCGACCCGGGGCAAGGTCCGAAAGGCGAGGGCGCTGCCGACCCTGCATCGCGCCACCGCCTTACCGTTCCGCCCGCCGCGTTCGGGGGAGGGCGTCGTTCGACCTAGAATTGCTCCGGTATCCCGACCCTGCGACGGTTCTGGCAGAGCGGATGCGCCGGCGGTCTCCGTCGACCAGCCGACCGCGTGGCGCCCGACCGGTTGGCGCCCGACCGGGTGGCGCCAGAACAGGTGGCGCCAGAACAGGTGGCGCCCGAACAGATGGCGCCCGAACAGGTGGCGATTGTCGCGACGCAGCGCGTTGCGGGCGTATTCCCTTGCCCGCGGCGCGCCCTTGCCGGATGGTCCGCACATGCGACCGCCCTATTCCTTTCGCGACGATCCGGATGTGCCCGCCTTCGACGCCACCGTGCCGGTCGCGGTGATGGATGCCGAATGTGCGATCTGTAGCTGGGGGGCGCGAATGATCCACCGCCTCGACCGCAGCGGCACGGTGCGGATCTGCCCGGTGCAGACACCGCTCGGCGGGGCGCTGATGCGGCACTACGGCCTCGATCCGGCCGATCCGGCATCGTGGCTGTTCATCGACGCCGGGGTCGCGCATGTCGATTTCGACGCGGTGATCCACGCCGGGCGCCGGTTCGGCGGCGTCGGCCACCTGACGGCCGGTCTGAGGATCCTTCCCAAACCCGTTCGCGACTGGCTCTATCGGCGGCTTGCGCGCAACCGCTATGCGGTGTTTGGTCGGGGCGACATGTGTGCCCTGCCCGACCCGGCGTTCCGGCGACGGTTGATGGGTGGCGGTCGATGAGATGAAGGTTCTGATCGTCGGCGGCTACGGCGTCTTCGGCGCCCGCCTCGCCCGCCTGCTGGTGCGCGACGGACACGGCGTCACCATCGCCGGCCGAAACCTGACAGCAGCAGAGGCCATGGCCCGCGACGTCGGCTGCTCGGCCCGGCAATTCGACCGGGCGGGCGACCTGTCGGCCCTGTGCGCCTATCAGGTCGTCGTCGACGCGGCAGGACCATTCCACGGCTACGGCCCCGACCCTTACCGCCTTGCCCGCGCGGCGATCGGAGCGGGTGTGCACTATCTCGACCTTGCCGACGACGCGACCTTTTGCGCGGGCATCGCCGCGCTGAACGCGGCTGCTCTGACGGCGGGGGTCTGTGTCCTGTCGGGCCTGTCGACCGTTCCCGCGATCTCGTCCGCTGCGGTCGCGGCACTCGCGGGCGCGGACCCCGTGCGCGTCATCGACACCGCCATCCTGCCCGGCAACCGAAGTCCGCGCGGCCTCTCGGTGATGCAGTCGATTCTGACGCAGGCGGGGCGCCCGCTGCCGGTGTGGCGCGGCAACCGGTGGGGGGCGGTGCCCGGCTGGTCGGATCCGGCGCGCTATACCCTGCCCGGCGGCCTCGTCCGGCAGGGTTGGCGGATCGAGGTGCCCGACACGCGCCTGTTCCCGGCTTATTTCGGCGCCGAGACGGTGGATTTCCGCGCGGGCCTCGAACTCTGGCCGATGCGCTACGGCCTTGCCCTCTTTGCCCTTTTCCGGCGCGGGGTGCCGATGCCGGTGACGCTGCGGACGACAAAGGTGTTCCGGGCGCTGGCGGACCTGCTTGCGCGCCTGGGCAGCGGGCGGGGCGGCATGTCGGTGATGGTCCACACGGCGGGCGAGCGGCGGTTCTGGCGCCTGCTGGCCGCGGACGGCGACGGCCCCTTCGTCCCCGCCGTCGCCGCCCGTGCCCTTCTGCGGCGCGCCGAACTCCCGGCCGGTGCGGGGCCCGCCCTGTGCGTGGTGTCACTGGCCGAGGCCGAAGCCGCGATGGCCGACCTCGCCATCGTGACCGAACGACATACCGAACCCGCCATGCCCGCCTTTGCCCGCGTGCTCGGCCCCGCCTTCGACACGCTGCCCGAGGCGATCCGCCGGACCCATATGACGGCAGGTCTCAGCCGGTGGACAGGTCGCGCCGACATCCTCCGCGGATCCGGCCTCTGGTCACGCCTTCTCGGCACGCTGTTCGGCTTTCCGCAGGCCGGAACCGGGATCGACGTCGAAGTGACGAAGACCGTCACGCGGCATGGCGAAAACTGGATCCGGCGTTTCGGCACCCGCCGTTTCCGGTCACATCTGGCCGCGTCGGCGCGGGGCATGACCGAGAGGTTCGGCCCCTTCACCTTCGACCTCGACCTGACCGTGAAGGACGCGGCCCTGCACTACCCGGTACGCGCCGGACGTGTCGGCCCCGTGCCCCTTCCGGGGTGGCTCCTGCCGCGGGCCGAGGCGCGCGAGATCGTCATCGACGGCATCTTCCACTTCGACGTGGCACTTCATGCACCACTCACCGGCGCGCTGATCGTCCACTATCGGGGTCGGCTCGCCGCCGCGCCCCGGGGCGATGCTGACGCGGCAAGGGTCGAAGGGGCTGGCGGACCGTAGAGGATTCGAACCTCTGACCTCTGCCTTCGGAGCTGGCCTAATGGCCTTTCCGAAATGTACGATAGAGCCCGCCAGAGCCAGATAACCATCAGAATTATATAGACATTCCGAAACGCCGCTCCGAAAGCTCTATCCGAAAATACGCCTTGTTTTCCGTCCGCGTGCTTGCGTGGTGCTT
>CAWBKU010000004.1:0-1003114 GCA_963789535.1 uncultured Alphaproteobacteria bacterium
AGAACATCCGCTATGGATCCCGGCACGCTTTCGACCGAACTTTGCCGCACGACTGTTGGCTGACGGAAGCGCAGATGGAGCGTCTGAAGCCTTTCTTTCCCCTGCCCCATGGCAAGCCGAGGGTGGACGACCGACGTGTGTTGAGCGGGATCATCTTCATCAATCGCAATGGTTTGCGCTGGAGGGATGCGCCTGAAGCCTATGGCCCGCCGAAGACGCTCTACAATCGTTGGGTCCGCTGGAGCCGATTGGGCGTTTTCGCCCGGATCTTGATCGAACTGGCGACGGAGGGGCGCGAGCGCGACACCCTGATGATCGATGCCACCCACCTGAAAGCGCACCGGACCGCCGCCAGCCTACGGGGTAAAAAGGGGGGCGCAATCGCTTCATCGGTCGCAGCAAGGGCGGGCTGAACTCGAAGTTGCACACCGTGACGGATGGCAAGGGGCGTCCGATCGGCATGTTCCTGAGCGCCGGCCAGACCTCCGACTACATCGGGGCTCGGGCGCTCCTGTCGTCGCTGCCGTCCGCCAAAGCCCTCCTGGCAGACCGTGGCTACGATGCGGATTGGTTCCGTAACACCCTGATCGAACGTCATATCCTGCCCTGCATCCCCTCCCGGAAATGCCGCAAGGTGCCGATCCCGCACGATGCCGTCCTTTACCGTCAACGTCACCGGATCGAGAATGCTTTCGCCCGCCTCAAAGACCGGCGACGGATCGCGATGCGCTACGACAGATGCGCTGATCTCTTTCTCTCAGCATGCGCCCTCGCAGCCATCGTCATGTTCTGGTTATGAGTCCTGACCCTAGCGCAGCCGCGCCTCGGATTTGGCATCGAAGAGGTAGGCGGTGGCCGGATCGACCGTCAGGCCGACCGTGTCGCCCGCCTTAACGCGGCTGGCGCCCCGCTGTTCGACGACGATCTTTTCACCCTTGGCAGAGAGCAGATAGGCATAGGACACGCCGCCGAGGTTCTCGGTCATGTCGACGCGCAGCGCGTCGCCCGCGGGGTCGAGCACCAGATGTTCGGGCCGCAGGCCCAGCGTGACCTCGTGGCCCTGATGCGCCGACCCGACCGACACCTTCAGCGTCGCCTTCAGCCCCGGCACCTCGACGCCGTCCGGCACCACCTTTGCGGCGAGGAAATTCATCGCCGGCGAGCCGATGAAGCCGGCGACGAACCGGTTGTCGGGATCGCCGTAAAGGTCCATCGGCGCGCCGACCTGTTCGATCACGCCCTTGCGCAGCACGACGATCTTGTCGGCCAGCGTCATCGCCTCGACCTGATCGTGGGTGACGTAGATCATCGTCGCGCCGATCTCCTTGTGCAGGCGCGCGATCTCGACGCGCATCTCGACGCGCAGTTCGGCGTCGAGGTTCGAGAGCGGCTCGTCGAAGAGGAACACCTCGGGTCCGCGCACGATCGCGCGACCGATCGAGACGCGCTGGCGCTGGCCACCCGACAGGGCGGCAGGCTTGCGCTTGAGATAATCGTCGAGCTTGAGGATACGGCTCGCCTCGGCGACCTTGGCGGCGATCTCGGCCTTGGGGTGGCCGTTCATCTTGAGGCCGAACCCCATGTTTTCCTGCACCGTCATGTGCGGATAGAGGGCATAGGTCTGGAACACCATCGCCACGCCGCGCTCGGACGGATCGAGGCGCGTCACCTCGCGCGCGCCGATGTCGATCTCTCCTGCCGTCGTCTCCTCGAGGCCCGCGACCATCCGCAGGAGCGTGGACTTGCCGCAGCCCGAGGGGCCGACGAAGACGCAGAACTCGCCGTCGCCGACCTCGAGGTCGACCCCGTGGATCACCTGCGTATCGCCGTATTTCTTCACGACCTTCTTCAGCTTTACGCCCGACATCTCACGCCTCCCTGGCAAATTGCAGTCCGTCGGGAAAGCGCCAGCTACTGGCATCCCCCGCGATCCGTTCGGCGGTGTCGCGGATGAGCGGCACCAGTTTCTCGAGGCCGGACAGCGTCGTCCGGCCGGTCGTGCCCGTCACCGACAGCCCGCCGAGGACGCGGCCCGCGTCGCTCAGGATCGGCAGCGCGACGCAGATGATCCCCGGCTCGTGCTCCTCGCGGTCGAACCCATAGCCCTGCGCCCGGATTTCGGCCAGTTCGGCGCGCAGCGCGGCGGCGGAAGTAAGGGTTGCGGGGGTAAAGGCATGGAACGACTGCTGGCCGATGATCGTCTCGATCTGGGCGGGATCGGTAAAGGCGAGCATCACCTTGCCGATGCCGGTGCAATAGGCCGGACCGACCTTGCCCGCCTGGGAATACATCTCGACGGGCCGCAGGCCGCTGCGCTTGTCGACGTAGACCACCTGCGCGTGGTCGAGTTGCGCCAGATGCACCGTCTCGCCGATCTGCGCGCTCAGCCGGTCGAGGTGCGGGCGCGCGACGGGGGCGAGCGAGAACTGCGCCCAGGCGGAATGCGCCAGCCGCAGCAGGCGCACGCCCGGGCCATAGGTCTGCGCCTCGGGATCGTAGGACAGCATCCCCTGATTGGTCAGGTTCTGCACATAGCGGTAGAGCGTCGCCTTGGGATAGGCGGAACCGGCCAGCAACTCGGCAAAGCGCGCGGGCCGGCCGAACGCCGCCACCTGGTCGAGCACGACCAGCGCCTTGCCGATGGTTCCGTCCCCTGCCGCCATCGCCCCCCCCATTGCGTGACCGGCCCCCTGCGGGGCACTGTCACGACTGTTGACAAGCATAGTGGATTCGCATTTTAGTTTTCAACATTCAAAACACGGTTCCACATAGTGGAATGACTTTTTGAACGCACTCAAGGGAGGAATACAATGTTTCACATGACCAAGGGCGCCGCCGTCGCGGCCGCACTTCTGGCCGGCACGAGCGCCATGGCGCAGCAACGCACGCTGGACTACTATGCCGACTATGACCCGATCCCGCTGGCCGCGATGGAGGCGGTCATCGCCGACTTCGAGGCCGCATATCCCGACATCGACGTCGTGCTGCAAAACTTCGATCACGAGGGCTACAAGACCGCGATCCGCAACTTCCTCACCACCGACTCGCCCGATCTCGCGAACTGGTACGCCGGCAACCGCATGGCGCCCTTCGTCGAGGCGGGCCTGTTCTTGGACGTCTCCGACGTCTGGGCGGACAACGGTCTGGACGAGAGCCTCGGTTCGGCGCTCGCCTCGATGACGATCGACGATGCGCAGTGGGGCGTGCCCTATACCTACTATCAGTGGGGCATCTACTACAACAAATCCGTCTACGAGGCGAACGGCGTCGCCGTGCCCGCGACTTGGGACGAATTCATCGCCAACTGCGAAGTGTTCGACGCCGCGGGCATCGACTGCCTGACCACCGGCACCTCGGCGCTGTGGCCCGCCGCGGGCATCTTCGACTATCTGAACCTGCGGACCAACGGCTACGAATATCACATGAGCCTCACCGCCGGTGAGACGCCCTGGACCGACGACGGCGTGCGCGCAACCTTTGCCGAATGGGCCAAGGTGGTGCCCTACACCACCGAGAACCATGCCGCGATCGACTGGCAGGACGCGGCGGCGCTCTTCGTGCAGGGCAACGCGGCGAACTATGTCATGGGCAACTTTGCCGTCGGCGTGTTCAAGGACGGCGGCATGACCAACGACACGCTCGGGTTCATGCCGTTCCCCACGATCAACCCCGATGTCGCCCGCGCCGAAGAGGCGCCGACCGACACCGTTCACATCCCCTCGGGTGCCGAGAACGTCGAGGATGCCAAGCTGTTCCTTGCGTTCCTCGCGACCGCGGACGTGCAGACCCGGCTCAACGAGGCGCTCGGCCAGTTGCCGATCAACGCGGACTCGACGGTGGGCGACGATCCGTTCCTCCAGGCCGGGTTCGAGCTCCTCTCGACGACGCCGGGCGGCATCGCCCAGTTCTTCGACCGGGACGCGAACGCCGAGATGGCGCGTCTGGGGATGGAGGGGTTCCAGGAGTTCATGGTGCTGCCCGACAACCTCGACGACATCCTCGAGCGCCTCGAGCAGGCGCGTCAGCGGATCTACCAGTGATCCGGTCCTGATCCGAAAACTGCGGCGGCCGGGCAACCGGCCGCCGTTCGCGCCTCTGGCGCACCCGGAAACCGAAGGCGGGGAGGCCCTCGATGACCACGGCACCAGCAGTAGCGACCACGCGCACGCCGACATGGTGGCGGCGCAACCAGCAGACGGTGACGCCGTTGCTGTTCCTCGCGCCGGGTGTGGCGATGTTCGCGCTCTACGTCGTCTATCCGATCGCCGCGAGTTTCCGCCTCTCGCTCTACGACTACGACGGTCTGGGCAAGCAGGTCTGGCTCGGCCTGCAAAACTACCGCGAACTCTGGAGCGACCGGGCCTTCGTCATCTCGCTCAAGAACAACGTGATCTGGCTGGTGCTCTATATGCTGGCCGTGCCTGCGGGCCTCGGCATCGCGATCTTCCTCAACCAGACGGTCCGCGGGATCCGCATCTACAAGTCCCTGTTCTTCTTTCCCTTCGTGATCAGCCAGGTCGTCGTCGGCCTGATGTTCGCCTGGTTCTACGCCCCGAACTTCGGCCTGCTCTACAAGCTGACCGAACTCATCACGGGCAAAGGCATCGCGATCCTCGCGGACCCGAACCTCGCGACCTATGGCGTCATCGCGGCGGGCCTCTGGCCGCAGATCGCCTATTGCATGATCCTCTACCTCACCGGCCTGAACAACGTCGCCCCCGACCAGATCGAGGCGGCGCGGCTCGATGGTGCCAAGGGGCTGAAGATGCTGTGGTACGTGATCCTGCCGCAACTGCGCCCCGCCACCTTCATCGCCGTCGTCGTCACCGTGATCGGCGCGCTGCGGTCCTTCGACCTCATCTCGGTCATGACCAACGGCGGCCCGTTCGGGCAGAGCCGGGTGCTGAGCTATTATATGTATGAACAGGCGCTCTCCGAGACCGGCTACCGGATGGGATACGGGGCGGCGATCGCGGTCGTCCTCTTCGGGATCATGATGTTCTTCATCTCCGGTTTCATCTGGAAGATGGTCCGCGACGAGCGGGGGCACTGAGATGTTTCCCCGTCCCCTCGCCCAGCGCAGCACCGGCGCGCGCGCCCTCTACCAGATCGCCCTGCCCGTCGCGCTGTTCATCTGGCTGTTCCCGCTGCTCGGCGTGGCCCTCACCTCGGTGCGGCCCTCGTCCGATCTCGCGCAGGGCAACTATTTCGGCTGGCCGTCCGCCTTCGCCTGGCAGAACTATGTCTCGATCTTCACCGACTCGCCGATCGGGCAATACATCTTCAATTCGTTCAAGGTGACGATCCCGACCGTGATCGGCACGCTGATCCTGTCGTGCATGACCGGCTTCGCCCTCGGGATCTACCGGTTCAGGGGCAACCTGCTGGTATTCTTCATGTTCGTGGCGGGCAATTTCGTGCCGTTCCAGATCCTGATGGTGCCGGTCCGCGACCTGACCTTCGACATCGGCCTCTACAACACCACCGCCGGCCTCGCCCTGTTCCACATCGCGTTCCAGACCGGGTTCTGCACCCTGTTCATGCGCAATTTCATCGCCGCCCTGCCAAAGGAACTGATCGAGGCCGCGCGCGTCGAGGGTGTGAAGGAATGGCAGATCTTCTGGTATATCGTCCTGCCGCTGATGCGCCCCGCCATCGCGGCGCTGTCGGTCCTCATCTTCACCTTCATCTGGAACGATTTCTTCTGGGCGACGGTGCTGACCACATCCGCCAGCACGCAGCCGGTGACGGCGGGCCTGTCGTCGCTGAACGGTCAGTGGATCGCGGCCTGGCATCTGGTATCGGCAGGCTCGATCATCGCCGCCCTGCCGCCGGTGCTGATGTTCTTCCTGATGCAGAAGCACTTCATCGCGGGCCTGACGCTGGGCGCCGTGAAGTAGGGCGGGCCGCCCGGACCGGGGGCGGCCCGTCGCGGTCCTACTGCCGCGTCCACGTCCCGCCGTCGCGGCAGATGCCGAGGAAACAGCCCTCGACCGAAAGCGTATCGCCCGACAGCGTGAGGCGCGAGTTGTAGGTCGCATCCCGGTCCGGCGAATAGACCTTTCCGGTATAATTGGCCCCTCCCGCCGATATCGTCTCGGAGATGATGAGGCGCCCGACGTTGGGCGTGACGATCTCGGCGCCGCTCGCGTCATAGGCGCGCACCAGTTGGCCGCAGAGATAGGCGCCGCAGGGCGCCACTTGGATAAGACCCGAGTTGCCGTTGTCGTCCGCCGCCATGCGCCACATCCCCTCGAGCGGATCGGCCAGCGCCGCGCCCGCCGACAGGGCCAACATCGCAAAAGCCATCTTCAGCGTCTTCATGGTCCATCCTCCCCTGGCCGCAGACCTCCCGTCGCGGCGATGGGCGCAGGATGCGTCCGCGCACGGCCACCGGGCAAGCCTGACGTGGGGTCGCGTTGCATCCGCCGCCGCCACGTCCCATAAGGCCCCCCGATCCCCGGTTACGCAGGCCCGCCAAATGATCCTCTACCCCGCAATCGACCTCAAGGACGGACAGGCGGTGCGCCTGATCCACGGCGACATGGACCGCGCGACGGTGTTCGCCGACGATCCCGCCGCCCCGGCCCGCGCCTTCGTGTCGGCAGGCTGCGCCTGGCTGCATCTGGTCGATCTGAACGGCGCGTTCGCCGGGCGCCCGGT
This sequence comes from uncultured Alphaproteobacteria bacterium, assembly GCA_963789535.1. Taxonomy (GTDB): domain Bacteria; phylum Pseudomonadota; class Alphaproteobacteria; order Rhodobacterales; family Rhodobacteraceae; genus CAVXHQ01. Next base: position 6,664 of record CAWBKU010000004.1, read on the forward strand.
GAACGGTGCCGCCGTCGAGGCGATCCTTGCCGCCTGCGCCGTGCCCGTGCAACTCGGCGGCGGCATCCGCGACATGGCGACCATCGAGGGCTGGCTCGACAAGGGCGTGGCCCGCGTCATCCTCGGCACCGTCGCGGTCGAGAACCCCACCCTGGTGCGCGAAGCGGCGATGGCATTCCCCGGGCAGATCGCCGTCGGCATCGACGCGCGCGCGGGCAAGGTCGCGACGCGGGGCTGGGCCGAGGAAACGTCGGTCGATGCCACGGCACTCGCACGCTCGTTCGAGGACGCGGGCGTCGCGGCGATCATCTATACCGACATCCTGCGCGACGGTGCGATGGGCGGCCCGAACGTCGCCGCGACCGAGGCCCTCGCGCGCGCCGTGTCGATTCCGGTGATCGCCTCGGGCGGCGTGTCGTCGCTCGCCGACCTCATCGCTCTCCAGGAGACGCAAGCGATTGCAGGGGCGATCTCGGGACGCGCCCTCTACGACGGCGCCATCGACCTTGCCGAGGCGCTGGCGGCACTCGGCTGACTATTCGACCGCCTTTGCGGTCAGCGTCCCCAGCGCACCGGCGATCCGCGTCACCGCATCGCTGTCCGGGTCGATCCCGAAATCGGCGACCATATCCTCGGGCACTTCGTAGAAGACCTGCGTCGCACCGTCCGCGTCCTCGTAGACCAGCACCCGCAGCGGCAGCACGAGACCGGCGCGGATGTCCTGCTGCATCGCGGGCGTGCCGACCGCCGGATTGCCGAAGATCACCAGTTGCGACGGCGGCAGCTCCATGCCGGCAGCACCGGCGGCGCCGGCATGGTCGACGCGCGCGATGACGCTGGCCCCCGCCTCCCCGATGGCGGCGACCAGCGCGTCCGCCGTTTCGCTCACCGAGTTGGGCGAGGGCATCGTGACGTAGTCCGCCGTCGCTGGCAGGGCCGCGAGGCCGAGGGCGGTCGCGGCGGCCAGAACGGCGGGGCGGGCAAGGTGCGACATGGAGCTCTCCTTTGATGTCGTGCGTGCCTGCTCAACCCCGGCGACACGACGGCGTTCCGCCCTCGCGCAGCCGTGATCGCGGCGCGGCCCCTTTCCCCGCCGCTGCGGTCCCGCTAAACCCGCTTCATGCTCAAGACCCGCCTCATCCCCTGCCTCGACGTCGCCGACGGGCGCGTGGTCAAGGGCGTGAACTTTGCCGACCTGCGCGACGCGGGCGATCCGGTCGCGGTGGCGCGCGCCTATGATGCGGCGGGCGCGGACGAGCTGTGTTTCCTCGACATCCACGCCACCCACGAGAACCGCGGCACGCTGTTCGACCTCGTGACCCGCACCGCCGAGGCGATCTACATGCCGCTGACGGTCGGCGGCGGCGTGCGGACCCACCATGACGTGCGGGCGCTGTTGCTGGCGGGCGCCGACAAGGTCAGCTTCAACTCCGCCGCCGTCGCCGATCCCGACGTGCTGACCGAGGCGGCGCTGCGGTTCGGATCGCAGTGCATCGTCTGCGCCATCGACGCCAAGACGGTTGCCCCGGGCCGCTGGGAAATCTTCACCCACGGCGGCCGCAGGCCCACCGGCATCGACGCCGTCGCCTTTGCCGTGATGGCCGCCGACAAGGGCGCCGGAGAGATCCTGCTCACCTCGATGGACCGCGACGGCACCCGCGCCGGGTTCAACACCGCGATGACGCGCGCCATCGCCGATGCCGTGCCGGTGCCCGTCATCGCCTCGGGCGGCGTCGGCACGCTCGATCATCTGGTCGAGGGCGTCACGCTCGGTCACGCGAGCGCCGTGCTCGCCGCGTCGATCTTCCACTTCGGCACGTTCACGATTGCCCAGGCCAAGGCGCATATGGCTGCCGCCGGCCTGCCGATGAGGATTTAGGATGTCGCTCGCCCGCCTCGCCGCCACCATCGCCGCCCGTGCGGGTGCCGATCCAGAGAAGAGCTGGACCGCACGCCTGCTGGCGCAGGGCCCCGAGACATGCGCCGCAAAGTTCGGCGAAGAGGCCGTCGAGGCGATCATCGAGGCGGTGAAGGGCGATGCCGCCCGCCTGACGTCCGAGGCCGCCGACGTCCTCTATCACCTGCTGGTCATGTGTGCCGCCCGCGGCGTGACGCTGACGGATATCGAGGCGGAACTGGCGCGCCGTGCGGCAACCTCCGGCCTCGCCGAAAAGGCCGCCCGCCCCCGCAGCTGACGCGCCTCATTCGTTGGTTTAGTCCAGAAATACTCGAAAGGACGCCGGCCCCACAGCGCCGCCGCCAGTCAAAGACCCAGTCAAAGCCCCATTCAAAGACCCAGCCTTGCCGCCTCGATCTTCGGACACCGGTCCTCGATGACCGCGACCCCCCGCGCCCGCGCCCGCGCCGCTCCGTCCGCGCTCGTAACGCCAAGCTGCATCCAGACGACACCCAGATCGGGCCAGCGCGCCAGCGCCTGCGCCACGATGTCCGGCACGTGTTCGGACCGGCGAAAGATGTCGATCATGTCGACCGCGTCCGGCACCTCGGCCAGCGTGGCATGGACCGTCTCGCCAAAGAGGCGCTGTCCCGCCAGCCCCGGATTGATCCCGATGACGCGGTGGCCGCGCGCGGCGAGCCAGTGGCCGACGCCGTGGCTCGGGCGCGTCGGGTTGGCAGAGGCGCCGACGAGGGCGATGGTGCGGGGCGTGGTCAGGATCCGCGCGATGTCGGCGTCGGCGAGGGTGGTTTCGGTCATCGGGGGCCTCGTCCGGGGTGCCTGTCGATCTGGGCGAAAAAAAAGCCCGGGCGCAAGGCCCGGGCGTATGAGGTTGGAACGAGGGACAGTGATACGTGCGGGCGTGTTCCGACGCGGCGCACCAGAGGAACATAGTCGGGGACGATTTGGTTCCAAGAATTGGTCTAATGCCGGATCATGAATATTCCGTGAACATGCGCCCTCACCGCGCCTTCGCCGCATAGAGCGCGACCGCCGCCGCGTTCGAGACGTTGAGCGAGCCGAACCCGCCCGACGCCGCCTCGATCCGCACCAGCGCGTCGCAGGTCTCCTTGGTCTTGTCGCGCAGGCCCGGCCCCTCGGCGCCGAGCACCAGCGCCACGGGCCGGTCGAAGCGGCCCGCAAGGGTGGCCTCGATGGTCGCCTCTGCGTCGCCGTCGAGGCCGAGCAGGATGTATCCCATGCCGCGCAACTCCTCCATCGCGTCGGCCAGATTGCGCACCCGGACATAGGGTTGCCGCTCGAGGGCGCCGCTCGCCGATTTTGCCAGCGACCCGGTTTCGGGGGCCGAATGGCGCTGCACGCCGACCACCGCGCGCGCGCCGAACACCTCGGCCGAGCGCAGGATGGCGCCGACGTTGTGCGGGTCCGTGACCCGGTCGAGCAGGACGATCCGCGGTGCGCCGCCATCGTCCGCCCCGCCGATGGCGAGCGCGGCCAGCGGCCCCCAGTCGAGCGGTTTCACTTCGAGCGCCGCTCCCTGATGCACCGACCCGTCGTCGAGCGGCGCCGCAAAGCTGCGCGGATCGCTGATTTCAGGCGTCATGCCGCTGGCCGCGATGGCATCCGCGAGCTTGTCCCCGGCGTTCTTCGTGACCACGAGGCGCAGGCGGTCGCGCGCCGGGTTCATCAGCGCGTCGCGCACGGTATGCAGGCCGAACAGCCAGACCGTCTCGGCGGATGCCGCCCGCTTGGCCTGTTCCTTTTCGATCACCCACTTGGGTTTCTTCATCGCAGTATCCCCCGCGCCGCAGACCCCGCCTCTAGCCCGCGCCCGCCCCCTTGCCAAGCGCCTGCCGCGCCGCATTTCCGGGTTGACGCAACCGGGCGCCAAAGCTATCCCCCCGATCGCACGGCCCCACGGGCGCCGCGCAAGGGCGACGGGCTGCAAGGTGCGGCAGCGGACTGTAACTCCGCCGGGGAGACCCACGCCTGGTTCGATTCCAGGGTCGCCCACCATTTCCCCCGCCTCACGCGCCGCCGCCGTCCTTCAGCCACGGCAGCACGCCCGAGAAATCCATGCCCGGGTGCGCGTCGACGAAGGCCGCATAGAGGTTTGCCGCCCGCGCGCCCATCGGTGTCGCCGCTCCGGTCGCCGCCGCCTGCGACAGCCGCAAGTCCTTGAGCATCAACTCGCCGGAAAAGCCGGGCGCATAGTCGCGGTCTGCCGGGCTCTCGGGGCCGATGCCGGGGGCGGGGCAATAGGTGGTGAGCGACCAGCTTTGCCCCGACGAGGTGGAGGCCACATCGAAGAGCGCCCGTCGCGACAGGCCCAGCGCATCGGCCAGCACGAAGGCCTCGGCGGTGGCGAGCATGGTCACGCCGAGGATCATGTTGTTGCAGATCTTCGCCGCCTGCCCCGCGCCCGCGCCGCCGCAATGCACCGCCCGCGCGCCCATCACCGACAGGAACGGCCCGGCGCGCGCGAAACCATCGTCGCTGCCGCCGACCATGAACGTCAGCGTCCCCGCCTGCGCCCCCGTTACCCCGCCCGAGACCGGCGCGTCGAGCGGCACGAGGTCTGCCGCCTCGGCCAGCGCCGCCACCGCGCGGGCGCTGTCCACGTCGACGGTCGAGCAGTCGAGAAACAGCGTGCCCGGTGCGGCGGCGGCGATCACCACATCCGCCACGCGGCGCAGGGTCGCGCCGTCCGGCAGCATCGTCACCACGACCTGCGCGCCAGTGACCGCCGCCGCGATGTCCGGGGCATGTGTCACGCCCGGCGGCATCGCCGCCACCGGATCGACGCCGCGCACCGCATGGCCCGCCGCTGCGAGGGTTGCGGCCATGGGCGCGCCCATGTTGCCCAGACCGATGAAGGCGATGGTGGTCATGGCACCTCAGGGGATCAGGATCTGCGCCCGCTCGAAGCGGGCGAAATCGGTCGTGCCGTCGTCGTAGATGACCTCGACATAGAGGCTCTGCACACTCTCGCCCGGGAGGGTCACATAGATCGGATAGCCCACCGGGTCGGTCATCGCGTTGGGTTGTGCTGTGCCCTCGTGGCACGGCTCGAGAACGACCTCGTTGGTTGCCGCCGCACCGTTCACGCCGTAGCGGATGCCCCACAGGCCGCAGCGCCAGGCCAGAAGGTGCGAGAAATAGATCAGGTCGTTGCCCTCATACAGACGCACCGCGGCCCAGCTTTGTTTGGTCATGCCGAGGATCGGTTTCACCTCGATGGCGGTGGTGTATTGCCCCGTCGGCACCTGCGGCTCGGGTTCGCGATTGGCGAGGTCGGAGATGCCGAGGGTCACGGGTTCGGCGACGATCCCGGCGCCCTCCGCGACTGCTTCGCCCGGCATGGCGTCGGCGGCCTCACCGGGCATCGCGTCCGGCACCTCACCGGGCAGGCCCGTGACCGTGGCGGTGTCGATGCCGCCACTCGGCTCGGGCATCTGCATGCCGAAGGCGAGGGCGAGAGCATAGGGTATGAGAAACGGGTTCATCTGAAAAATCCTTGACGGGCGGACGCCCGCGCCTTTCGGTCCGGGCCGCACTGACCTAATGTCGGGCCGACGCACGAGGCGACGGGCAGGACGACTATGGCGCGAAACACCTCACCCGGCCAGAGGGCAGCAACTGACGCGGCACCCCGCGCGTTCAACGTCATGATCGTGGGTCAGGCCGGACGCCTGCAATACGAGGCGCTGCTGTTCATGGCGTCGCTGGTGGCCCATTCCCCCGCCCTCGCGCCCCGTGTCCACATCGTCGAGCCGCAGCCCGGCCCCCTGTGGGACCGCGACCCGCGCCTCCGCGCCGACGTGGCCGACGCGCTGCGGGACATGGGGGCCACGATCGTCTCGTTCGAGAGCCGCCATTTCGGCAGCGCCTATTCCTACGGCAACAAGATCGAGGGGCTGGCGGCGCTGCCGCCGGGCGAGCCTTTCGTGTTCTTCGACACAGATACGCTCATCACCGGCGACCTCGGCGCCGTGCCCTTCGACTTCGGCCGCCCCGCCGCCTCGATGCGGCGCACCGGCACGTGGCCCGAGGAGGAGCTGTACTGGCCCGGCTATACCGCGATCTGGAAGGCGCTCTACGATCAGATGGGCCTCGATTTCGAGAGTTCGCTGGACCTTTCGTGTCCGGACGAGCACTGGACGCGCTATCTTTATTTCAATGCAGGCTGGTTCTTCGGGGCGGATCCGGCGGCGTTCGGCGCGCGGTTTCTGGACTATGCCCTCAAGATTCGCGACGAGACGCCCGAGGCCCTCGTGCTGCAATCGCTCGACCCGTGGCTCGATCAGGTGGCGCTGCCGCTGGTGATCCATTCGTTCGGCGGCGGCAGGCCGGGGCCGCAGCTTGCGGGCCTCGATGGTGACGTGACCTGCCATTACCGCACGCTGCCGCTCCTCTATGCGCGCGAGAGCGATGCGGTGGTCGCCGTCCTCGAGGCCGTGGCGGCGCCCAACAGGCTCAAGCAGATGCTCAAACCCTACGAGCCGATCCGGCGGATGATCTATCACGGTCAGGGCGCCAAGGTGCGCGCGCTCTTCGATCAGGCGGACCTGCCGCGGAAAGAGCAGGCGATCCGCAACAGGATCAAGTCCGAGGGGTTCTGGATGCGCTAGGCACCGTCGCCGCGCCGATTCGCCCAGGCGATCTGCGGGCCGATCCCCTGTTCGGCGATGAACGCATCGAGGCCCGCATCGTCGAGCGGCACCACGGCGGCGATCATCGCGTGAACCTCGGCATCCGTGATCGCCCCGGCCCCGCGCGTCATCCGCACTTGCAGCCGCCCGTGCAGCGCGATCTCGAGGGCCTGTGCCTTGCGCGGAGAGGCGGCGAGCGCGGCATGGACATCGCGCCCGACCGCAAAGTCGAAGCCGCGCGTCATCATACCGGACGAGACCGGGATGTCGAGCCGGTGGCGGCCGTCCGCCTCCTCCCAGATACCCAGCGTCCAGCCGGTGCCGAAGATGCGTCGTCCGTCCATGCGCCCTCCGATGACGTCCCGCCGACGCGATGCTGGCCGGAACGCCGGTTCTGCCTAGTGCCGCCGCGACAGGCCAACCGTCCCGCTCCGCGGCCGCCCGCGCCGCGGCGATTGAGCGGGCGTCCGCAATCGCATACACCCTGCGCAGACCATTTCAAGGAAAGTGCACACCCATGTCCGACACGCCCCACGGCTTCGACACCCTCCAGATCCACGCAGGCGCCAGTCCCGATCCGGCCACCGGCGCGCGGCAGGTGCCGATCTATCAGACCACGGCCTATGTCTTCAAAGACGCCGACCACGCCGCCCGCCTCTTCAACCTTCAGGAGGTGGGCTATATCTACTCGCGCCTGACCAACCCGACGGTCGGCGCGCTGGCCGAGCGGATCACCCACCTCGAGGGCGGTGCGGGTGGCTTTTGCTGCTCGTCGGGCCATGCCGCACAGATCATGGCGCTGTTCCCGCTGATGGCGCCGGGACGCAACATCGTGGCCTCGACGCGCCTCTATGGCGGCACGGTGCAGCAATTCACCAACACGATCCGCAAGTTCGGCTGGTCGGCGAAATTCGTCGATTTCGACGACACCGACGCGGTGGCCGCCGCCATCGACGACGACACCCGCGCGGTGTTCTGCGAGAGCATCGCCAACCCCGGCGGCTATATCACCGACCTGCCGGCCATCGCGAAGGTGGCGGATGCGGGCGGCGTGCCGCTGATCGTCGACAACACCTCGGCCACCCCCTACCTCTGCCGCCCGATCGAGCATGGCGCGACGCTCGTCGTCCATTCGACGACGAAATACCTCACCGGCAACGGCACCGTCACCGGCGGCTGCGTCGTCGATTCGGGGAAATTCGACTGGTCGGCGTCCGACAAGTTTCCCTCGCTCGCCGCCGCCGAGCCCGCCTATCACGGGATCAAGTTCCACGAGGCCCTCGGCGCGATGGCCTTCACCTTCTACGGCATCGCCGTCGGCCTGCGCGACCTCGGCATGACGATGAACCCGCAGGGCGCCCATTATACGCTCATGGGGATCGAGACGCTGAGCCTGCGGATGCGCAAGCACGTGGAGAATGCGAAGGCCGTGGCCGAATGGCTCGAGAACGACGACCGGGTCGGCAAAGTCACCTATGCGGGGCTGAAATCCTCGCCCTATTACGACCGGATCGCGAAGATTTGTCCCGAGGGGGCGGGCGCGCTTTTTACCTTTACCGTCAAGGGCGGCTACGAGGCCTGCGTGAAGCTGATCGGCGCGCTCAAGCTGTTCAGCCATGTCGCCAACCTCGGCGATGCGCGGTCGCTGGTGATCCACCCGGCCTCCACCACGCACCGCCAGTTGACGCCCGAGCAACTGGCCGCCGCCGGTGCCGCCGCCGACGCGGTGCGCGTCTCGATCGGGATCGAGGATGCAAAGGACATCATCGCCGACCTCGATCAGGCGCTGGCCGCCGCGACCGCCTGACCGGAAAGAGGGGGGCGATCCGACGCGGATCGCCCCCCGCGTTTCGCCCGCCGGCGGGTTCAAGGTCGAACCCGGGGCCGGACACCGGAATCCGGCGTCATCGGCGCAACGGTTCCGGGCCCGGCATGTCAAGGGGACTGCGCCCTTGGCCCCGCGATCGGCGGAAACGCGCGGTCTTGCGCCGGGCACTTTGACAGGGCATCAGATCGGAGTAAGTTGAAGCGGCGAAACAACGTCTTCGCCTTGAAATGCGGGAAAAACACCGTCCGATGAGCCGCACGAGCACGCCAAATTTCGCCCTTTCGCTGTCGTCCGAAGGGGTCAGGTTGCTGCATCGCACGCCAGACGGCTGGACCTTCGTCGGCGCCGTATCGCCCGAGGCCGCCGATCTCGCGGGCGACCTTGCCGCACTTCGGTCGCAGGCGCTGGCCCTCGATCCGGACGGCCTGCGCACCCGGATCATCATCGCCAACGACCAGATCCGTTATCTCACGCTGGATGGCGCCGCGTCCGAGGCGCGGGTGCGTGCGGCTCTCGACGGGGCCACGCCCTATGCGCTCGACGATCTCGTGATCGACCATGTCGCGGCAGGCGGCAAGACCCATGCAGCCGCCGTCGCCCGCGAGACGCTGGAAGAGGCCGAGGCCTTTGCCGTCGAGCACAAGTTCGCGCCGGTGGCCTTTGCCGCCGCCCCGCCGAAGGGCAGCTACGCGGGAGAGGCCTACTTTGGCCCGACCAGAGCGGCGCCGGCGCTGCTGGGAGAGGGTGCGACCACCGGACGCGAGGCGCGCCCGGTTGTCGAGATCGCACCTGAGTCGGGGCAGGTCGATGAGCGGGCCAAGGGCGGAGCGGCAGAAGGGCCCACCGATTCCGTCGGCGACACGGTCGCGACGCCGCCGCGCGCGGCCCCGACGCCGGAGGCGCCCGCCGCGACCGGACCGGAGAGGTCGGCGGCAAGCGGAAAACCGTCACCCGCCGAGTTGGTGCCAGCCGATGAGAAGCCAGTCGATGTGAGGCCGGCGGAGGGGACGCCAGCGAAAGTGCCGCCGACCGACGCGATGCAGACCGACGCGATACCCGCCGATCCGACACCCGGCCCCGTCGACCCTGCAATGCCGCCGGAGGCCGCTGACCCGGCGACGCCCGGCGACGCCCGGCAAGACGGGGCACCGGCGCCTGCACGGGTCGATGCGCCGGAAGCGGTGGCGCTGTCTGCGCACGGCGCCCCCGGACCGGACACCCGTCCCGACGGGGTGCCCGCGCCCCTCTTCGCGTCCCGTCTGCGCGCGCAGGTCGAGGACCGGGCGGCGCGGCTGACCAACGGCAGCGGCGCCATGGCGGCGACACCGCACGATGGCCCCGCCGTTTCGGACCGGCGCGACAGCACAGCTTCCCGATCAGCATCCGAACGAACTTTTGCGCCAACCTCCGCCTCGAGCGCAACCGGGCCGGACGGCATGCCAGAGCGCGCCGGTGGCGCGACGCCAGAGCGCGCCGGTGGCGCGACGCCAGAGCGCGCCGGTGGCGCGACGCCAGAGCGCGCCGGTGGCGCGACGCCAGAGCGCGCCGGGGGCGCAGCCGTTGCCGGCCCGCGCGCGCCGTCCGCCCCGACGCTCGACCGGGTAGACGCCGGTCGACGTTCCGTGCCGCCGCGCCTGCCGCCCGGCATGCCGCCCCCTGCCGTGGCCGAGCGCCTCGCGGCTATCGCCGGCCGCGGCGTCCCGGGCCCGGCGTCGGACATGGAAGACGACGGCGAGGGCGACGGTGCGGACGACGTGACGATGCCCCTGCCCGCCGCCCGGCGCGATGCGACGCATCCGCCACGGCCGCTGGCCGGCGGGACCGACGACCTGCCGCCACGCCGGACACCGCCAGGCCTCGGCAAGGGTGCGGATGCCGCGCCGCCGGGCAGGGTGCTCGTCGGCGCTTCCCCGGACGGAACGGCGGCGGGCATCACCGCGCCACCCGAGGCTCTGGCCGCCACATTGCGTCAGGACACGCCCGCGCCCTCTCCGGGCGATAGCCCCCGCGGCGGTCTTGGCGGCCTGTTTACCAGTCGCCGCAGGGCACCGGCGCGCGCCGAACCGAGTGTCTCCCGCACCGCTGACGCGCCGCCACCGCCATCGGGGCGTCCCCTGTCCGGCCCCCCCGCAAAGGCGCCGCCCCCCGCGCGCGGCAGCGCCCCGGTGCCGCAACCCCGCACCGAACGCGAGAGCATGACCGTCTTCGGCGCCCGCAAGGAGTCGACCGCCGCCGTGCCGCGCCGTGGTTCGCGGTTCATGCTGCTGATCCTCGTGGTCGTGCTGCTGGTGCTCATGGCCGCCGTCGCCGCATGGGCGGCGATCTTTCCCGAAAGCCGGGTTGCGGGCCTGTTCGGACGCCAGGGCGCGCCCGAGGCAACGGTCGCCGCGGCACCGGGCGTGCCGGCCGCACCGGCGGTCAGCGCGGCACCGATCACGGCCACGGAAGTCCTGCCGGAGACCGCGCCGGAGGTGCCCGACAGCACCGCCGCCCTCGCCGCCCCCGGCACCGAGTCGGCACCGGCCCTGCCCGGCGCCGAGGTGGCGACGGCGGGCACCGGGGCGCCCGCCCTACCCGGCATGATCGCGCCCGACGCCCGGCCCGCCGCACAATCCGACCCCGATCCACCTGCCGCGTCCCTTCCTCCCGAAACGGCGGGGGCAGCCGTCGTGCCCGCCCCCGGTGCGGAGACCGGCGCAATTCCGACACCCGAAGAGGCCGACCGCTTCTATGCCGCGACCGGCGTGTGGTTGCGCGCACCGCGCCTGCCGCTGCGGCCCGAACCCGAGGTGCTGACCGACGTGGGATTGGCGGTGTCGGCCACCGCCGTGCCCGCCGCCACTGCCGCACCCGAACTGCCCCCCCTCGCGCCCGATGGCGCGCTCGCCCCGCAACTCGATCCGCCCGCCGCCGATGTGACGTTCCCGCGCGACGCGCGCGGGCTCCTGCTCGCGACACCGGGCGGGATCGTGACGCCGGATGGCATGGCGATCTATGCCGGCGCCCCGCCCGCCCTGCCCCCGACACGACCCGGCACCGAGGTGCCGGTGGCCGCGCCCGTTCCCGACGCGACGGGGTTCGCAAATGCACTCTCCGATCCCCCCGGTCGCCCCGCGGCGCGGCCGGCCTCCTTTGCAGACCTCTTCGGCCCCCTGCCCGCCTCGGCGCTGGTCGATCCCGACGTCCCCGCGCCCACGGATCCGACAGGCGACCCGACCCCCGACCCGACAGGCGACCCCACGGACGACCCCGCCACCGACCCCGCCACCGACATCGCGTTGCAAAGCCCCGCGACGCTGCCCGGCGGGGTGAGCCTCGATGGTTTGCGCCCGCCGCAGCGGCCCGACGGCCTTGCCGACAGCGCGGCCGCCACAGCCGAGGTTGCCGGGGCGCCGGTTCTGGTCTCTTTTGCCGGGCCGCGTCCACCGGAACGACCCGCCGGACTGGCGCCGCTGGACCCGCCCGCGGAGGAGGTCGCCGACCCCGCCACGGAGGAGACGGTCGAGGATGTGACCCCCAACACAGTCACCTCCGCCCTCGCCGCCATCGTGGCCGCCGGTCGCGACCCGCTTGCGAACGCCACGCGGCTCGCCGTGTCCCGCGCCCCGCGCCCCGATACGCGGCCGCGCAACTTTGCCCAGGTCGTCGCTGCCGCGCAGGCCCGGACCCAGGCACCCGCCCCCGCCGCCGCCGCCGCCCCCGCACCCGCCCCGGCTGTCGCCGCCGCCGCGCCGACGGTCAACGCCGGCGGCATCCCCCGCGCCGCCGAGGACGACGGCGAGCCCGAACCCGCATCGGGCGCCGCCGCCGCGCCGAGCGGGCAGACGACCACCACCGTCGCCGCCGCCGCGACCCAAGAGAGCGTCATCGACCTCGGTCGCGTCAACCTGATCGGCGTCTATGGCCGCCCGAACAACCGCAGTGCCCTGATCCGGCTCGCAAATGGTCGCTATGTCCGGGTCGGCATCGGCGATTCGCTCGAGGGCGGTCAGGTGACGGCGATCGGCGACAACGCCCTGAACTACGTCGTTCGCGGGCAGCTCTATGCCCTCGTGATCCCCGAGGAGTAGCGCGCCTTCGGTGCGACTGGTCGCGGTCGACCGGTTATCGTGGCCCTTGCCGCGAGGGTTCCCCTGCGGGCACGGGGGACAGGCCACGTCCACCCCGACCAGCCAGCGCCCGGCGACGGCCTGCCCCTCTGGGGCCGCATCCACGCCCGATCCGGCATCCGTTACCTTGCACGGACGTTACGTCATCTTTGTCATGCGATGTGATCGCGCGCCGGTCCGGGCGCGATTGCGTGAGCGCGCCGCGGCGTCCATAGGGGAACCATATGGAAAGCTATCTCATCCAGGCCGCCTTCTTTCTCGCCGCCGCCGTCATCGCGGTGCCGCTGGCGGCGCGCCTCGGCCTCGGCTCGGTGCTCGGCTACCTTCTGGCGGGCGTCGCCATCGGCTTCATCCCCGACCTCGGCTCCAGCACCGAGGATTTGCAGCGGTTCGGCGAATTCGGGGTGGTGATGATGCTGTTCCTCATCGGCCTCGAACTCGAACCCCGGGCGCTGTGGGACATGCGCTCACGGCTCGTCGGCCTTGGCGGGTTGCAGGTCGTGGTCACGACCGTCGCGATCATGTCGGGGATGCTCTGGCTCGGCTATCTCTGGCAGGTGAGCCTTGCGGTCGGCATGATCTTTGCGCTGTCCTCGACCGCCATCGTCCTTCAGACCCTGTCGGAAAAGGGGCTGATGCAGACACCGGGGGGGCGTTCGACGTTCTCGGTGCTGCTGTCGCAGGACATCGCGGTGATCCCGTTGCTGGCGATCCTGCCGCTGCTCGCGGTCGGCACCCTGCCGATGACGCTCGCCAACGACGGCTCGATCCAGCGGATCACCGCCGAGGAGGGCCACGCCGCGATCAGCCTCGTCGACGGGCTGCCGGGCTGGGGCGTCACGCTGGTCACGCTGGGCGCCGTGGCGGTGGTGATCCTCGCCGGCGTCTATACGACGCGCCCGCTGTTTCGCTATATCCATCAGGCGCGCCTGCGCGAGATGTATACCGCCCTCGCCCTCCTCATGGTGGTCGGCGTCGCCGCCCTGATGGATCTGGTCGGCCTGTCGCCCGCGCTCGGCACGTTCCTGGCCGGCGTGGTCCTCGCCAACTCCGAGTTCCGGCACGAGATCGAGAGCGACCTCGAACCGTTCAAGGGCCTCCTTCTCGGCCTGTTCTTCATCACCGTCGGCGCGGGTATCGACTTTGGCCGCCTGTGGGCCAATCCGATGATTATCCTCGGCCTCACGGCTGCGGTGATGGCCATCAAGGGTCTGATCCTCTTCGTGCTCGGCTCGCTGTTCCGGCTGCGTGGCCGCGACCGCTGGCTGTTCGCGCTCGGCCTTGCGCAGGCGGGGGAATTCGGCTTCGTGCTGATCTCGTTCTCGTTGCAGCAGCAGGTGCTGTCGCCGGGTCTCGCCGGTCGGCTGCAACTGGTGGTCGCGCTCTCGATGCTCATCACGCCGCTGCTGTTCATCGTCTACGAGCAGTTGAGCAAACGGATATCCGAGGACGCGGGCCACGAGGCGGACCTGATCGACGCGACCGGGCCGGTCATCATCGCGGGCATCGGCCGGTTCGGGCAGGTGGTGCAGCGGCTGGTGAAGGGGTCCGGCTTCGACGTCGTCGTGCTCGACGCCGATCTCGACACGATCAACACCATGCGCGCCTTCGGCACGCGCGGCTTCTTCGGCGATCCGACGCGGCCCGACGTGCTCGCCTCTGCCGGGATCGCCGAGGCGCAGGTGCTGGTGGTGGCGGTCGACGACCGCGCCAAGGCGACGCAACTCGTGACCTATGCGCGCCGGATCCGGCCCGACATCCACATCGTCGCCCGTGCCTATGACCGGGTCCATGTCTACGAGCTGTTCAAGGCCGGCGCCGACGACATCGTGCGCGAGATGTTCGACAGCAGCCTGCGCGCCGGGCGCTATGTCCTCGAGAACCTCGGGCTGTCGGAATACGAGGCGGCGGACGCCGAAGAGACGTTCTATCACGCCGACCGCGCCGCGATGCGCGATCTGGCCGAACTGTGGAAACCCGGCGTGCCGGTCGAGAACAACCCCGACTACGTCAATCGCGCCAAGCAGTTGAACCGCGGCGTCGAAACGGCACTGGTGAGCCGCGCGACCAAGAAGGGCCGCCCGAAGACCGGCGAGAGCGGCTATCGCCCCAAGACCCGGCGCGGCAGCTAGGGATCAACCGTCGCTGACGCCCGCCTCGGCGAATGTCGCCATGCCGGAATGGCAGGCGATGGCCCCCTGAAGGATGCCGATGGCCAGCGCCCCGCCCGACCCCTCGCCCAGCCGCAGGCCGAGCGACAGGAGCGGCACCTTGCCCAGCGCGTCGAGGAACCGGCCATGCGCGCCCTCGGCGCTCAGGTGCCCGGCGACGGCGTGGTCGAGGGCGCCGGGCGACGCGCGTTCGAGGCAGGCGGCGGCGGCGGTGCAGATGAACCCGTCGAGGATCACCGGGATCCGCCGCGCCCGCGCGCCTGCGATCGCGCCCGCCATCGCCGCCACCTCGCGCCCGCCGAGGCAGCGCAGCACCTCCAGCGGATCGGTCGCGGCATGCGCGTTGGCAGCAAGGCCCGCGGCGACGGCGGCGTTCTTGCGCGCAAGGCCCGCATCGTCGACGCCGGTGCCGCGCCCGGTCCAGTCGGCGGGGGTGCCGCCGATAGAGGGCGTGGCCGATGGCGGCGGCAGAGGTGGTGTTGCCGATGCCCATCTCGCCGGTAACGACGAGGTCTGCGGTGTCGCTCACCGCCTCCCAGCCCGTCGTGAGGGCGGCGATGAAATCCGCCTCGCTCATCGCGGGGCCTTGGGTGAAATCGGCGGTGGGCCGGTCGAGGTCGAGGGCATGGACATCGAGCGTCGCGCCGAACGCGCGGGCGAGCTGGTTGATCGCGGCGCCGCCATGCTGGAAATTGAGGACCATCTGCGCCGTCACCTCGGCCGGAAAGGCCGACACCCCCTGCGCGGTCACGCCGTGGTTGCCCGCAAAGACGATGACCTGCGGACGCTCCAGCCGCGGTCGCGGATCGCCGCGCCAGCCGGCATACCATTGCGCCAACGCCTCGAGCCGCCCGAGCGCGCCCGGCGGCTTGGTCAACTGGCCGTTGCGGGCGGCGGCAGCGTCCCGCGCGGTTGCGTCGGGGCCGGGGGCATCGGCGAGGGTCCGGCGAAAGCCGTCGAGCGTCGTGAAAGGGGCCGTGGCCATGATCCGTCCTCGTTGCAAGTGTCGCGCGACCTGTCTAACCGTCGGGCGCACAAGCGAAAGGCCGGAACGGGCATGAGGGTGGAGAAAAGCGACATGGTCGCGACGGCGGCGCAGGCGGGCCGCGACGTGGCGGCGGCGGTGGGCCTGCTCACCCGCCTGCCCGTCCCGGTGGACGCGGCCCGGGCGCAGGCGCGCGGTGCCGGTGCCGCGTGGGCATGGCCGCTCGCCGGAGTTGCCGTGGCGCTGATCTGCGGCGCGCTCGGCGCCGGTATGCTCGGCCTCGGCCTGCCCGCGCCGCTGGTCGCGGGCCTCGTCCTCGGCACCGGTATCGTCGTGACCGGCGGGCTGCACGAGGACGGTCTGGCGGACAGTGCGGACGGCCTCTGGGGCGGATGGACCGTGGCGCGGCGGCTCGAGATCATGCGCGACAGCCATATCGGCACCTTCGGGGTGCTGGCGCTGGCGCTGTCGGTGCTGTTGCGGTGGCAGGCCCTGGCGCTTCTCCTCGCGGGCGGCGCGCTGTGGGGTCCGCTGGTCGCGGCGGCGGTGCTCAGCCGGGCGCCGATGGCGGCGCTGATGGTGGCCCTGCCGCCGGCGCGCGCCGACGGGTTGAGCCGCAGCGTCGGCGTGCCGACGACGGGCGTGGCCCTTGGCGGCGCGGCACTGGCGCTGGCGGTGGCGCTGGTGGCCGTCGGGCCGCCGGCACTGGCGCTGGCCCTCGGGGTGGCGGCGGTCGCGGCGGGCTGCGGCGCGCTGGCGCGCGCCCGGATCGGCGGCCAGACCGGCGACATCCTCGGCGCCACGCAACAGGTCTGCGAGGTCGCGGTGCTGCTGGCGCTGGCGGCGATCCTCTAGCGGCAGGCCAGCGCCGCGGCCATGTCGTCCGGCCCGGAAAAGGCGCCGATATCGCGCGGCACGAGGGCGCCGTCGCGCAGCGTCACCGCGACGATCCGGGTCCAGTCCGCGCTCACCACCAGCGCCTCGTCGCCCGCGCCGCAATCGCGGAACCCGCCGGTGATGACATCCTCGCCGATGCGGTGGTTGGTGACATCCTCGAGGCGCGCGACCTCGACCAGTTCCGACCCGTCGAACCGCCAGACCCGCAGAACCCGCGCCAGATGCGGCCGGTCGACATAGGCGATCTCGGGCCGCCCGTCGCCATCGAGATCGCCGACGCCCTGTCCCACGGGGGCGAGCCAGCGGAACGGCTGGCCGACGAAGGGTGTGGCGGCGCGCAGGGTGCCGTCGGCGCCATAGATCGACAGCCGCGACCCCAGGGCCGCATCGCTCTCGATCACGATCACCTCGGTATCGCCGTCGCCATCCGCATCGACGACACGCGGGGCGATGTCCTCGAAGATGCGATCCCGTTGCAGCCGGACGGATATCCCGTCGGTCCTGTGGGTGGCACAATTGCGACAGCTTCGGACGATCATCCGCAGCGCGCCCCATTCGGGCGTGGCGCCAAGGATGTCGTGACCATACCGCGCGACCGGCGCGTCGAACCCGGCACTCTCGACCGCGTAGGGATCGAACATCGTCCCGAGGGTGCCCTGCGCCGCCGCCTGTCCCGCCGCACCGCACGCTGCCAAGGCAGCCGCCCGCGCAGCCAACCTGCCCCGCAGCGAGGCGCGCCTCAAATCTGCTTGACCGGCATCTGCACGCGCAGACCGTCGAGCGCGTCCGTCACCTTCAACTGGCAGGTCAGCCGCGAGCGCACATCGTCGGGTTCATAGGCGAACTCGAGCATGTCGGCCTCCATCGCGTCCTTGGCGGGCAGTTTGCCGACCCAGTCGGGCGCCACGTAGACATGGCAGGTCGAGCAGGCGCAGGCGCCGCCGCAGTCGGCCTCGATGCCGGGGATACCGTTGTCGCGCGCGCCCTCCATGACCGTGAGGCCGTTGGCCACGTCGACGACATGCTCCTTGCCGCCGTGCTCGATATAGGTGATTCTCGCCATCGGGTCCGCTTCCTCATTGCTCTGCGCCCCCATGTAGGACGGATGCGCCGCCGCTTCCAGTGGGGGTGAGTCCCCCGGGTCACGCCACGGGACCGTCGCGGGCAAGCCCGACACCGGGGGGCTTTGGCGCGGGCACCGGGCCTGCTAGGGTCGCGCACAAAGCCGGTCGACCGGCGACGCGACGAGGCAGCAAGGTTTGAGACCCGCCCCCTTCCGTTCCGGCATCGCGGCCTGCGCCGTCCTCGCGGCCTGCGGCGGTGGCGGCGGTCCGGTGCCCGACAGTGGCGCCGGCGTGCCCGCGTTCATCGCCGCCGAGATCGAGAGCGGCGCGGACGGCCGCTGTTTCGGCCGCGACATCACGCCCGCCGTGGTTCAGACGGTGACGGTGCAGATCCTCGACCGGCCCGCCGTGACCGCCCCCGACGGCACCGTGACCGAGGCCGCGATCTATCGCAGCGAGGTGCGCCAGGAGATCGCGCGCGAACGCGAGGAGGTGCTGTTCGAAACGATCTGCCCGCCCGCCTTTACCCTCGATTTCGTGGCCTCGATGCAGCGCGCCCTGTCGGCGCGCGGCTTTTACCGGGGGCCGGTCAACGGCATCCTCGATGCCGACACCGGCCGCGCGGTGCAGGATTTCCAGCGGGAACGGGGGCCGGACAGCCCGCTGCTGTCGATCGACGCGGCACGCTCGCTCGGGCTCGTGACGCTCTCGGGGGATCAGTTCGACATCCTGAACCGGTAGGATGGGGTTTCACCCCATCATCGGGGGCGTCGCGTCGACGGGATGCCACCCCATGTCACGCGCCTTTCATATTGTCGCGACCCGCACCGAAAAAAGGGGCGCCCGAAGGCGCCCCTTTCCCGTCGTTGCCGATCGCGTCACTCGTCCTCGGATACCACCAGCGCCACGAACCGCGGATCGCCGCCGCGCCGCACGAGCAGGAGCATCGACTTGCGCCCCGCCTCGAGCGTCTCGGCCACCCGCGCCTCGAGATCCTCGACACTCGTGATCGCCTGCTGGCCCGCCTCGGTGATGACGTCGCCGGGCAGAATGCCCTTTGTCGCCGCATCGGACTCGGGGTCGACGGCGGTGATGACGAGGCCCGGCACCTCCTCGATGCCGTATTCCTCGGCCAGTTCCGGCGTCATCACCGACAGCATGAGGCCCAGCACCTCGCTCTCCTGCGGCTCTTCGACCTCGGGGGTGCCGGACGCCGGGAACGTGCTTTCCGCCTCTTCGCGACGGCCGAGCGTAACGGGGATCGTCTCTTCGGCGCCATTGCGCAACACGAGGACCGGCACCGCCTCACCCACCGGGGCGTTGCCGACCATGCGCACCAGCTCGCGGGTGTTCTCGACCGCATTGCCGTCGAACTGGAGGATGACGTCACCGGCGAGCAGGCCCGCATCCGCCGCCGGCCCCGGCGGCACGTCGGTGATCATCGCGCCTTCGGTCGAGGTCAGGCCGATGATCGCGTCGACCATGTCGGGGGTCACGTCCTGGATCCGGACGCCGAGCCAGCCGCGGCGGGTCTCGCCGAACTCGATCAACTGGTCGGTGACGTTCTTGACGACCGCCGAGGACATCGCGAACCCGATGCCGATCGAGCCGCCGTTGGGCGACAGGATCGCGGTGTTCACGCCGATCACCTCGCCGTCCATGTTGAACAGCGGCCCGCCCGAGTTGCCGCGGTTGATCGCGGCGTCGGTCTGGATGAAGTCGTCGTAGGAGCCCGAAAGCTCGCGGTTGCGCGCCGACACGATGCCCGCGGAAACCGAGAAGCCCTGCCCCAGCGGGTTGCCCATCGCCATGACCCAGTCGCCCACACGGGCGCCGATGCCGTTGCTGTCGCCGAAGGTGACGAAGGGCAGATCGGACGATTCGACCTTGAGGACCGCGAGATCGGTGTTCAGATCGGTGCCGACGATGGTCGCGGGCAGACGCTCGCCCGAGAAGAACTCGATCTCGATCTCGTCGGCGCCTTCGATGACGTGGTTGTTGGTGACGATGAAGCCGTCGGCCGAGATGACGAAGCCCGAGCCGAGGGCGGCGGACCGGCGCGGCGCGTCGTCGCCCTGATCGCCGAAAAAGTCCTCGAAGGGCGAGCCGTCGGGCACGACGCCCTGTTCGTCGGTGTTGCGCGCGATCACCGTCGAGGTGGTGATGTTGACGACCGAGGGGCTGACGATCTGCGCCAGATCGGCAAAGGACACCGGGCGGCCGATGTTCTGGGCCTGCACCTCTTCGTCGAGCGGTGCGGTTTCCTGCGCGGGTGCCGGAAGCGCGCTCAGCGCGACGGCGGACCCGAGGGCGAGGGCGCCCATCAGGCGCACGGGCCAGAGTGCGACGGTCGGGTCTGCACTCTTGGCGAAGGCTTGTGTGGTCACGGGGCTGCTCTCCCTTGGGTTGGCCTCGAGGATGTCGTTTCGGGGTCCGCAGGGGGACGCCGCAATGACGCACCCTGACATGTAGGCCGCGGGATGTGCAACGCAATGCCGCGTCGCCCCCTTCAATGTGGCGTGAACCGGTCGCGAGCGGCGCGTGAAGCGGGGCGGGCGCCACGGCAGGGCTTGCGCAGCGCATCGACTTGGCGCTAGCTGGGGCACGTCAGACCGGGAGAATCCGGTGGCAGGGGTCCGCCCCGCCGCTGGTGCCGAAGGAGCAAGCGCCCCGCGAAACTCTCAGGCCAAAGGACCGGCTGACGACGAATATCTGGAGAGTGGCGCCCGCCTGCGGGGGTCCGCCGAAGGGATAACGATCTCAGGCGTCCGCACGCGGACAGGGACAGAGGGGGCATGAGCGGCAGGCGCAGGTCGTCTGTCCTATATCATGCCCGGCGCCCGACACGGCGCCCTTGCGGGAGGGCCTATGCCCCAGGATGCCGGATGAACGACCTCGTGACATTGCCGCTCGACGCGCTGCACCGCGCCCACGGCGCCCGGATGGTCCCGTTTGCGGGCTATGACATGCCTGTCCAATATGCGCCCGGCGTGATGGCAGAGCATCTGCATACCCGCACCCGGGCGGGCCTCTTCGACGTGAGCCACATGGGCCAGGTGCTGCTGAGGCCGCGCGGCGGGGCGGAGGGCATGGCGGCCACGGCGCTGGCCTTCGAGGCGCTGATGCCGGTGGATGTCGCCGGACTGGCGCAGGGCCGGCAGCGCTATGGCCTGCTGACCAACGACGCGGGCGGCATCCGCGACGACCTGATGTTCGCCCACCGGGGCGACCATTTCCTCGTCGTGGTGAACGCCGCCTGCAAGGCCGACGATATCGCGCATATGACGGCGCATCTGTCGGCGACATGCAATGTCGTGCCTATCGCCGACCGCTGCCTGCTGGCGCTTCAGGGACCACAGGCCGAGACGGCGCTGGCGGGGCTCGTCCCCGAGGCGGCGGCGATGCGGTTCATGGATGTTCTGGCCGTGGACACCCTCTATGGCCCGCTCTGGATCAGCCGTTCGGGCTATACCGGAGAGGACGGCTACGAAATCTCGGTGCCGGATGACGGGGCCGAGGGCCTCGCTGCGGCGCTGCTGGCCCATGACGCCGTCGCCCCCATCGGCCTCGGCGCCCGCGATTCCCTGCGCCTCGAGGCGGGGCTGTGCCTCTACGGCCACGATATCGACGCGACGACGTCGCCGGTCGAGGCGGACCTGAAATGGGCGATCCAGAAGGTGCGGCGTCCGGGCGGCGCCCGCGCGGGCGGCTTTCCGGGGTCGGAGCGGATATCGGCGGAACTGGCCGACGGCCCGGCCCGGGTCCGCGTCGGCCTCCTCCCCGAGGGCCGCGCGCCGATGCGCGAGGGCACGGCCCTCTTCGCGGGCGATACCCCCGTCGGCAGCGTCACCTCCGGCGGCTTTGGCCCCACGCTCGGCGCCCCGCTCGCCATGGGCTATGTCAGCGCCGCCCATGCCGCGCCGGGCACCGAACTCACCGGCGAGGTCCGCGGCAGGCGCCTGCCCGTCACCATTGCCCCCCTGCCCTTCGTTGCAACCAGCTACAAACGCTAACCCGAGGAAAGACATGATCAAATACACCGAAGACCACGAATGGCTGCGCGTCGAGGACGACCTCGTCGTCGTCGGCATCACCGAACATGCGGCCACGCAACTGGGCGACATCGTCTTCGTCGAACTGCCGCAGGTCGAGACCGTGGTGGCAAAAGGCGACGAAGTCGTCGTGATCGAGAGCGTCAAGGCGGCGTCCGACATCCTCGCCCCCATCGACGGAGAGATCGTCGAGGTGAACGAGGCGCTGTCCGACAAACCCGGCATGGTCAACGACGACCCCACGGGTGCGGCGTGGTTCTTCAAGCTGAAGGTCGACGACCTCAGCGTGCTCGACGACCTGATGAGCGAAGACGAATACGAAGAGCACATCGGCTGACCCTCGCCACCGCCCCCGGAAAATTCCCCGGAATTTTCTGACTTTCAGGGTTTTCGACGAAAACCCTGCGACCCCAATCGCGCCGGGAGACGCCCATGCCCTACCAGCCCACCGACTACGACACCTATGACTTCGCCAACCGGCGCCACATCGGCCCCTCGCCGTCCGAGATGGAGGCGATGTTGCAGGTCGGTGGGCGCCCCCTCGCTCGATGCGCTCATCGACGAGACGGTGCCACCCTCGATCCGGCAGGCTGCCCCCTGACCTGGGCGCCGCTGACCGAACACGGGCTGATCGCGAAGATGCGGCAGGTCGCGGGCAAGAACCGGGTGATGACCAGCCTCATCGGTCAGGGCTACTACGGCACCGTCACCCCGCCCGCGATCCAGCGCAACATCCTCGAGAACCCGGCGTGGTACACCGCCTACACCCCCTATCAGCCCGAGATCGCCCAAGGCCGCCTCGAGGCGCTCCTGAACTTCCAGACCATGATCTGTGACCTCACCGGCCTGCCGATCGCCAATGCCTCGCTGCTCGACGAGGCGACGGCGGCGGCAGAGGCGATGACCATGGCGCAGCGGGGGGCGAAATCGAAGGCGCGCGCCTTCTTCGTCGACCGGTCCTGCCATCCGCAGACCATCGCGGTGATCGAGACCCGCGCCCTGCCGCTGGGCATCGAGGTGATCGTCGGCGACGCCGAGGAACTGCGCCCGGGCGAGGTCTTCGGCGCGATCTTCCAGTATCCGGGCACCTTCGGCCACGTCCGCGACTTCACCCCCGAAATCGCCGCGCTGCACGAAACCGGCGCCGTCGCCGTGGTCGCCACCGACCTTCTGGCCCTGACATTGCTCAAGGAACCGGGGCAGATGGGCGCCGATATCGCCGTCGGATCGTCGCAACGCTTCGGCGTGCCGATGGGCTACGGCGGTCCGCACGCCGCGTTCATGTCCTGCACCGACGCGCTGAAACGCTCGATGCCCGGCCGCATCGTCGGCGTCAGCATCGACGCGCGCGGCAATCAGGCTTACCGCCTTTCGCTCCAGACCCGCGAACAGCACATCCGGCGCGAAAAGGCGACGTCCAACGTCTGCACCGCGCAGGCCCTGCTGGCCGTCATGGCCTCGTTCTATGCCGTCTTCCACGGCCCCGAGGGGCTGCGCGGCATCGCCGAGCGCGTGCATTTCCTCACCACCCGCCTTGCCCGTGCGCTGAAATCCGCAGGCGCAAAGGTCGCGCCCAAGACCTACTTCGACACCATCACCGTCGAGGTCGGCGTGGGTCAGGCCGGCATCCTCGCCGCCGCCCGCGCCGAGGGCCTGAATTTCCGCCGCATCGGCACCGACCGGATCGGCATCTCGCTGGACGAGACCACCGACGAGGAGGTGCTGGCCCGCATCCTGCGCGCCTTCGGCATCCACATCGCCCCGCCGCACCGCGGCACGCTGGGATTCGCGCCCGACATGCTTCGCGAGACGGACTATCTGACCCACCCGGTATTCCACATGAACCGCGCGGAATCCGAGATGATGCGCTACATGCGCCGCCTCTCGGACCGCGATCTGGCGCTCGACCGGGCGATGATCCCCCTCGGTTCCTGCACGATGAAGCTGAACGCCGCGGCCGAGATGATGCCGCTGACGTGGCCCGAATTCGGCGCCCTGCACCCGTTCTGTCCGCCCGATCAGGCGGCGGGCTATGCCGAGGCGATCACCGATCTGGCCGCGAAACTCTGCGAGATCACCGGCTATGACGCGATGTCGATGCAGCCCAATTCCGGCGCGCAGGGCGAATACGCGGGTCTGCTGACCATCGCCGCCTACCACCGTGCGCGCGGCGACATGGACCGCCGCGTCTGCCTCATCCCGGTCTCGGCGCACGGCACCAACCCGGCCTCGGCGCAGATGGCGGGCATGGCGGTCGTCGTGGTGAAATCCGCGCCGAACGGCGACGTCGACCTCGACGATTTCCGTGCCCGGGCGGCGGCGGCCGGCGACCGTCTGGCCGCCTGCATGATCACCTATCCCTCGACCCACGGCGTCTTCGAGGAGACCGTGCGCGAGATCTGCGCCATCACGCATGAATTCGGCGGTCAGGTCTACCTCGACGGCGCCAACCTCAACGCGATGGTCGGCCTCGTGAAACCGGGCGAGATCGGCGCCGACGTGAGCCACCTGAACCTGCACAAGACCTTCGCGATCCCGCACGGCGGCGGCGGCCCCGGCATGGGCCCGATCGGCGTGCGCGCGCATCTGGCCCCCCACCTGCCCGGCCACGGGGCCACGGGAGGTGACGAGGGCCCGGTCTCGGCGGCCCCCTTCGGATCGGCCTCGATCCTGCTCATCTCCTGGGCCTATTGCCTGATGATGGGCGGCCCCGGACTGACGCAGGCCACGCGCGTCGCGATCCTGAACGCCAATTACATCGCGGCCCGACTGCGCGGCAAATACGACATCCTGTTCAGGGGCAAGAAGGGCCGCGTCGCGCACGAGTGCATCCTCGACACCCGCCCCTTCGCCGCCCACGGCGTCACCGTCGACGACATTGCCAAGCGCCTGATCGACAATGGTTTCCATGCCCCGACCATGTCCTGGCCGGTGTCCGGCACCCTCATGGTCGAACCGACCGAGAGCGAAACCAAGGCCGAGATCGACCGCTTCGTCACCGCCCTGCTCGCCATCCGCACCGAAATCGACGCGGTGTCGAACGGCGACATCGCCGCCGAGGACAGCCCCCTGCGCCACGCCCCCCACACGGTCGAGGATCTGGTCGCCGACTGGACGCGGAAGTATCCCCGCGAACAGGGCTGTTTTCCCCCCGGCGCCTTCCGCGTCGACAAATACTGGCCCCCCGTTGGCCGCGTCGACAACGTCTGGGGCGACCGCAACCTGACCTGCACCTGCCCCCCGGTCGAGGCCTACGCCACCGAACCCGCCGAATAGGGCGCGGCGCCCCGGCTTTTTCTTGCCCCAAAAACTCCCCCCGGAGGGTCCGCACGTTCCCCCTGCGCCCCCTCCGGCCTCTGGCCCCGCCGCGGCCCCCGCCGTAGGGTGGGGTTCCACCCCACCAGCCCACAGGCCCTCCCATGATCCTCGGCCACATCGGCGCCCGTGCCGGCTCCAAAGGCGTCCCCGGCAAGAACTTTCGCGAGATCTGCGGCAAGCCGCTGATCGACTGGTCGCTCGACCAGCTCATCGAGAGTGCCCGCATCGACGCCGTCGTCGTCTCGACCGACGATCCCGCGATACATGCCCACGGCCTCGCCCGCGGTGCGGTGCCCATCGGCCTGCGCCCCGCGCATCTGGCGACGGATACGGCGGGAAAATGGGACGTCTGGGTCCACGCGCTCGCCGCGGCGCAGGCACTGCTCGACACGCCCGTCACCACCTTCGTCGACCTTGACTGCACCTCGCCCCTGCGTCTGCCGTCGGATATCGACGCCGCCCTCGATCTGTATGAAATCGAACATCCGGACATGGTGATGTCGTGTTGCGAGGCGCGAAAGAACCCCTATTTCAACCTCGTGGAACCGGATGCCACCGGCGCGCTTGACCTATCCAAGAAGCTGCACGGCCCAGACGGGGAAAAGGTGCTCGCCCGCCAGCAGGCCCCGGTCGTCTACGAGCATGTCGGTGTCGTCTATGTCCTCGACCCCGGCTATCTGCGCCGCGCCACGTCGCTCTACGAGGGCCGCGTCATCCCCTACGTGCTCTCGCCCGAGCGGTGCCACGACATCGACACGCCCTTCGACCTGAGGGTCGTCGAGTTCCTGCTGTCCGAACAGATCCGCACCGGCCAGCGCGACCCGTAGGACGGGCACTCCTGTCCATCGTTCACCCTCTCCTCCCGCGACCCGCAGGATGGGCACTCCTGCCCATCATCCGCGCCTCTCTTCCCGCGCCGCCGCCAGAACCTCCGGCAGGGCCGCCAGCGTCCGCGCCACCGCGCCCGAATGTGCCGCAAAGAACGCCTCGATCACCGCCGCCCCCGGCCCCTCCCAGTCCAGCGCCGCACCGAGGTCGCCCGGCGCCACGATCCGGCACACGCCCGCCGCCACGGCCTCGGTCGCGGGATATTCGATCGTATGGACGTGCGGCCCGACGATCACCGGGCGGCCGAGCGCCAGCGCCTCGACGATGTTGTGCGCTCCCGCAGGCACATAGCCGCCGCCCGTGACCACCAGATCGCTGGCGGCGATATACGAATACATCTCGCCCAGCGAATCGCCCAGCAGCACATCGGCGTCCACATCGCCCGCCACCGCAAAATCCGCGTCCATCACGACGCTGCGCCGCACCGCCCGAAAGCCCGCCGCGGCAAGCGTCGCGGCGACGGTATCGAACCGTTCCGGCCGCCGCGGCACATAGATCACGAAGGGATCGCCCCCCGCTTTCGCGGACCGGATCGCGTCGACATAGACCGCGTCCTCGCCCTCGACGGCGCTGGCGATGCACACCACCCGTCGTCCGGGCGCCAGACAGGCCCGCAGGGCCTGCCCCGCCGGACGCGCAGCGTCCGGCACCGGCTGCGCAAAGCGCAGCTCCCCCGTCACCGCGATGTTGCGCACGCCGACGGACGCGAAACGGTCGCGTTGCAGATCCGATTTGACCAGCGCCCCGGCAAAGCCGCGCATCGCGCCGTGCCGGATGCCCCAGCCCTTCGCGTCCCGCGCCATCGACCGCGACGGATACTGGGCGTTGCACATCAGCAGCGGCACACCCGCACGCCGCGCGGCAAAGATCATGCGCGGCCAGATCTCGATTTCCATCACCAGACCGTAGGCGGGCCGGAACGCGGCGAAGAAGCGCGCGTAGGCGCGGGCCGTCTCGAACGGCACCCAGACCGCGCGCAGCCGGCCCGCCGCAATCTCCGGGCCAAAGACCCGCATCGCCTCGCGCCGCCCGGCGGGGGTGAAATGCGTCGTCACCACCCGCTCGCCGCGCGCGAGAAGGGCCGCGATCAGCGGCACCGCCGAGCGGACCTCGCCGAGGCTCACCGCATGCACCCAGACCGCCCCCTCCAGACCCGGCGCGTGGCGCCCGAACCGTTCGCCCAGATGCGCGGCATAGAGTGGA
The DNA here is from genome assembly GCA_963789535.1 of uncultured Alphaproteobacteria bacterium. GTDB lineage: Bacteria > Pseudomonadota > Alphaproteobacteria > Rhodobacterales > Rhodobacteraceae > CAVXHQ01. Next base: position 33,749 of record CAWBKU010000004.1, read on the forward strand.
TCGGCGCGCGCCCGGCGCCGCAGATAGAGCAGGATCAGCGGCAGGCCCGCCGTCCACAGGACCGACCAGACCCACAGGAACGCCCGCATCCTCACGACGCCCCGCGCGCCATCAGGGCGACCAGATCGTCCGCCAGCGGCACGATCGCCGCCGCACCGCCGCGCGCGACGTCGACACAGCGTCGCGCAAGATCGGGCAGGTCCGCGCACCGCAGCGCCGCCTCGAGGCTCTGCGCCGTCACCGGGCGCGCCACGCCCGCAGCGGCCAGCGTCGCGTAATCGGTCCCGAAGTTGCCGACGCGGGGTCCGTGCAGGACCGGCACGCCGAGCACGACCGCCTCCCACGGATTGTGCCCTTCGGTGTCGTCGAAACTGCCGCCGATCAGGGCGATCGTGGCGAGCCGGTACCACAGGCCGAGGTCGCCGAAGGTATCGGCGAGCAGGACCGCCTCTCCCGCAGGCAGCGCGCCCGTCGAGAACGTCACGAAGGACAGCCCGCGGGCCTCGACCGCAGGGACGACGTCGCTGCGCAGCGGCGCGCGCGGCACGAGGATCAGGAGCCACGACCGATCCCCGGCAAAGAGCCGCGCCTGAACGTCGAGGGCCACCGCCTCGTCGGCGGCGTGCGTCGACGCCGCCACCCAGATGCGCCGCCCGGTGAGCGCGGCACGGGCCGCAGCCAGCCGCCCGGCATCGGCGGCAAGCGGCACGGACGCGAACTTGATCGACGGGGCGATACGCACGTCCTTGCCCCCCAGCGCCCGCAGGTTCTCGGCCGACCCGGCACTCTGCGCCGAGAGGTAGTCGAACCGCGTCAGCAGATCGCGGTAGACCGGCAGGACACGCATCCGCCGCCGCAGCGAGGCCGGCGTGATCCGCGCATTCACCAGTGCCGCCGGGATATTCCGCCGCGCGATCTCGACCATGGCGCCGGGCCAGAGGTCCTGCTCGGTCCAGACCGACAGGTCCGGTTTCCAGCGGTCGAGGAACCGCCGCAGGTAGAGGGCGGTATCCAGTGGCAGATACTGGTGCTGCGTCCGCGGCGGCAGGTTGGCGCAGAACACATCCGCCGAGGCGCGCGACGACGAGGTGACGAGGAACGCCGCGTCCGTCCGGTCCGACAGGACCGCGATCAGGCCGCGCAGCGCCAGCACCTCGCCCAGACCTGTCGCGTGCAGCCAGATCAGGCGGCCATCCGGTCGCAGGGCGCGGCTCAGGCCCCGCTTTTCATCGACCCGGAGGGGATCCTCCTTGCCCTGCCGCACGCGCCGCCGCAGGACCGTCGGCACGGCCAGTCGCGCGGCCTGCGTCGCCCCGAGATAGAGCCGCAGTTGCCAGCCGGTGCGCGGTCGCGCCCTAGCCATCCGAGAACGACTTTTGCAGTCCCCGCGCCCAGAATGCAGGATCCTCGAGGACCGCGACGAACCGCGCCGCCGCGCCGCCGCTGCCGAACCCCTCGTCGCGCGGGCCGCGCCTGCCCCAGTGATCGCGCAGGAATGCCGCGACGGCGCCCGCGTCGCGCGGATCGGCACCCACGACCGAGGCGCTGAGGGCACGCCGCGTCTGCCGCGTGCCGACGTCGAGCGAGGGCAACCCGAGGAACGGCGCCTCGCGGACGCCCGCCGAGGAATTGCCGACCATGCAGGCGGCCTGTTTCATCAGTTCCGAGAAATGCGCGAACCGCATCGACGGGATCAGGCGGAACCGGTCCGCAGGCAAGGCGCGCAACACCGCGAATATCGCCTCGGATCCGGGATCGTTGTTCGGCGCGATGGTCACGAAACACCGCCCCGACGCCTCCAGCGCCCCGAACAGCGCCGCCGCCTGCGCGCCCATGTCGGCGGCCTCGGAGGTCACGGGATGGAACGCGGCGATGCCGAAATCCTGCCACGGAATGTCATAGCGCGCCCGCACCGCGTCGATGCCGACGCCCGACGCCTGCGCGTGGAAATCGAGTTCCGGCGAGCCGATCACGTCGATGTTCTCCGCCGGTTCCCCCAGCGCCATGACCCGCCGCGCGGCCTGCTCGGAGGAGACGAAATGATGGCTCGCCAGCTTGGAATTGCAGTGCCGGAAAATCTCGTCGATGGTCCCCGATACCTCGCCGCCCTCGATATGGGCGGACCGGATGTAGTTGGTCGCCGCCACCAGCGCACAGGCCAGCGCCTCGACCCGGTCGCCGTGGACGACGATAAGGTCCGGCGCGCTCTCGGCCACGAAATCGGAGAACCCGATCACCGTCTTGGCCAGCACCATGTCCTGCGGATCGCCGGGCCGCTGGTTCAGGAACTCGTGCACCGCGACGCCGTCCATCCGCCGCACCTCGAGCTTGGTAAGGCCGTAACGGTCGAGCATGTGCATGCCGGTGACGAAGAATCCCGACGCCGAACCCGGCGTCCCGCGCGGCAAGGGCAAGCGGTTCGAGCTTGCCGAAATCGGCGCGGGTGCCGGTGACGAAGAGGAGGTGGCGCATCGGTGTTCCCGTCCGGCGCACAAGGCGCATGGCGCGTGAATGCCACCTGCACCGTCCCGCCGCAAGAACCGCAGGCCCGGACTGGCACCGCCCCGCACGACGCGGTAGTCGGGGACCAGATGCACGAAAGGCTGCACCCGATGACCGACGTTCCCATCGTCCTGTGCATGAAATGGGGCACGCTCTATCCGGCAGTCTACGTCAATGTCCTCTACAATGCCGTCCGCGCGGGGATGAGCGGTCCGTTCCGCTTCGTCTGCCTGACCGACGATGCTGCCGGCATCGTGCCGGACGTCGACTGCCACCCGATCCCCGACATCGGCCTCGCGCCCGCGCAGTGGGCGCGCGGGGCGTGGCCGAAACTCTCGGTCTTCCTGCCCGACCTCTACGGCCTGCGCGGCCGCTGCCTCTTCGTCGACCTGGACACCGTGGTTCTCGGCGACCTCGCGCCGTTCCTCGACCGTCCCGGCGCCCTGACGGTCATCGACAGCGCGCCCTGGCGATACCGGGACGCGGCACCCCGCGCGATGACGAGCCTCTTCGGCTTCGAGATCGGCGCCGGCAGGGCCCTCCTCGACCCCGTCCTGACCCGGCGCGACGAGACGGTTGCGACCTATCGCAACGAGCAGGACTATCTCGCCGCGACCGCCGCCACGACAGGCGTCGATGTCACCTATTGGCCGCAGTCCTGGATCGTCAGTTTCAAGTATCACCTTCGCCAGCCGCTCGGCCTCGACCGGCTGCGCCCGCCCCGCGCAGCGCCGTCCGGGGCCAAGGTGATCGTGTTCCATGGCAGGCCGCGGCCCATCGACCTGATCCATCCGCCGCGCGGCAACTGGGACGTCTTTCCGCACTACGGGCGCGGCCCCGTCGCATGGATGCGCGACTATTGGGTGCGCAACGGCGGCACCGCATGAGCCGGCTGATCCTCAGCCTGACGGCGATCCCGCCCCGCTTTGCCGCCCTGCCGCGCGTCCTCGGCGCGCTGCTGGCGCAAACGGCAAGGGTCGAGGCGCTGCACCTCTACCTGCCGCGTCGCTACCGTCGGTTCGAATGGGATCCCGCCGATCTGCCCGCCGTGCCGGACGGGGTGACGATCCGGCTTATCGACACCGACATGGGCCCGGCAACCAAGGTGCTGCCTGCCGTGGCAGAGTTTCGCGGACAGGACGTGCAGATCCTCTTTTGCGACGACGACAAGAGCTATGATGCGGGCTGGGCACAGCGGTTCGTCGATGCCGCCGCCGCACACCCGGGCTGCGCCATCGCCGAAGAGGGCGGCGAGATCGCGCACAATTCCACCCATGACTGGCACGGGACCGATCTGCCCCGGCACGAACGGGTGTCGAAGGACGCGGCCTATCGTCTGCGCCGCGCGCTGTCGCTCGGCCGCTGGAAACCGCGCAAGGTGCGGCGCTCGGGCTATGCCGATATCCTCGAGGGCTGGGGCGGCGCGCTGGTACGGCCCGAATTCTTCGGCGATGGCGCCTTCGACATCCCGCCCGCGCTGTGGATGATCGACGACATCTGGCTGTCGGGGCAACTGGCCCTGTCGGGTGTGCCGGTCTGGCTGAACGCCGATCAGCCGCTGCGCACGCGCGGGGTGGCGGGCAACGCGCCGGACGCAGCACTGGTGCGGCAGGTGGTCGACGGCCAGGACCGCCGCGCCCTCAACCAGGCGGGCGTCGACCATTTTCGCGACAAATACGGCATCTGGGGCGGTACGACGCCCTAGCGCGGGGGCCAGAGCATGCCGCGCCGCGCGAGCCATGCCGCCCGGCGCCCGTAATTCGCGGCCTTGAGCCGGTAATGCGGCAGCCGCGCCGTCCAGTGCGGCTTGTGGACGAGGCCGTGGTTGGTGCCGGTGATCGAGCTTATGCCGCCGTCGTCGGGGTGACTGGCAAAGGGTTCGAGGCCGATCTGGCGAAAGTCGTGGACGAAGAAGCGGTTCAGCTCGTGATCGAACGCCCGCACCTGCGGCCAGAGGCCGGGCAGCAGCCGCGCCGCGACCGCGCGGTGGATGAGATATGCCGCATTGCCGGTGAACGGGCCGACATAGGCGTTGAAGTCATAGCCTGCGACCCGCGCCTGACGCACCGGCAGCTTGGCGCGGATGGCGTTGAAGCGCAGCGTGTCCCAGCGGTCCGCCTCGGCCAGCGCCAGGTCGAGCGCCACCGGAAAGTCGTCGTGGAATACCACGTCGTCCTCGAGGATGAGCGCCGCAGGCCGGTCGCCCGCCACCACCGCCTCCCAGACCGCGACATGGCTCGCGTAGCAGCCGAGTTTACCGGGCAGCAGGTCCGCACCCATGTTGCGACGGTAGGCGTCCGGATCGGCACGGGCGCGTAGTTCCGCCTCGCGCGCCCGCCCGTCGATGCCCGGGAACCATTTGTAGGCGAGGCCCATCGCATCGAGTTGCGCCGCCATCGCCGCCCGCCGGGCGACATCCCGTTCCAGAGAGATGAGCCAGACCGAGATGTCGGCGCGGGTCAGGTTCACGCGAGATCGGACCATTTCAACTGGGTGTTGCGGGTGACGCTGCGGGTCAGGCGCTTGCCGACCACCGCGTCGAACTCATACCCCGGTATCTCGCCCGACCCCGGACGCCGCGCCCAGATGTCGGCCTCGGCGATCACATGCCCCTCGGCCAGGTCGCGGTCCGCGACGACGCTCGCGCGGGCAAAGGCGTAGACGAGTTCCTCCGCCGCCGTGCGCTCCTTGGGGTTGTGCAGGGCGGTATGGATTTCGCGGCTGCGGTCGATGAGGAACCGCAGTTCGGCAGGGTCCATCGAGTTCACGATGTCGGGGCCGGGCCGGTAGCGGGTATCGGTATAGTGCCGCTCGAGGATGCAGGCGCCCAGCGCCACGGCGGCCAGCGCCATTTCGGGACCGATGGAATGGTCCGAGAAGCCCACGACCGCCTTCGGGAACGCCGCCTTGAGATCCGTGACGCCCTGCAACGACACGATTTCCGGCGGCGAGGGATAGAGGTTGGTACATTCGAGCAGCGCATAATCCACGCCCGCCGCGTCGAGCAGGGCCACCGAGCGGCGGATCGTCGCAATCGTCTGCATCCCCGTCGACAGGATCACCGGCCGCCCGAAGGCCGCGATATGCCGGATCAGCGGCAGGTTGTCGGCTTCGCCCGAGCCGATCTTGAACGCGGGCACGCCCAGTTCGTTCAGGAAATCCGCGGCCTTGCGCGAGAACGGCGTCGAGATGTAGATCATCCCGAGACCCTCGGTATAGGCCTTGAGGTCGGCCTCGTCGTTGGCGGACAGGGCGCAGCGTTCCATCACATGCCAGATCGAGACGTCGGCGTTGGGCGGAAAGATGCCTTTGGCTTCTTCCGTCATCTCGTCGTCGATGAAATGGGTCTGGTGCTTGATGCACTCGCAGCCCGAGGCGGCGGCGAGGCGCACCATTTCGCGTGCAACCTCGAGGCTGCCGCCATGGTTGATGCCGATCTCGGCGATGACGAGGGGGGCATGGGCTGGACCGATGGGTCGGTGGGCGATCTGCATGGCGGCTCCTTGCGTTGCCCCTCTATGCCCCGGGCGGCGGGGCGGCCTCAAGGGGGCTGCGTGGGCGCACAGGCGGGATGCCGGACCGGCCTCTGGTCAATTTGCGCGGCGTTGTGCAGGTTGCGGCGACGCCATCACAGGAGCACCGCCATGAGCGACCCCAGCTATACCCCGCCCGCCGTCTGGGCATGGGACAAGGAATCGGGCGGCAAGTTCGCCTCGATCAACCGGCCCGTCGCGGGCGCCACCAGCGACAAGGAATTGCCGGTCGGAAAGCATCCGATGCAGCTCTATTCGCTGGCGACGCCGAACGGCGTGAAGGTGACGGTGATGCTCGAGGAATTGCTGGCGGCGGGCCACAAGGGCGCCGAATACGACGCCTGGCTGATCGACATCGGCGAGGGCGACCAGTTCGGTTCGGGCTTCGTCGGCGTCAACCCGAACTCGAAGATCCCCGCCCTCATGGACCGTTCCGGCCCCGAGCCGGTGCGGGTGTTCGAGAGCGCGTCGATCCTGATGCATCTGGCCGAAAAGTTCGGCGCCTTCCTGCCCGCCTCCGGGCCGGCACGGACGGAAACGCTCAACTGGCTGTTCTGGTTGCAGGGGTCGGCGCCCTACCTCGGCGGCGGTTTCGGGCATTTCTATGCCTATGCGCCGGAAAAATACGAGTATCCCATCGACCGGTTCGCGATGGAGGCCAAGCGCCAGCTCGACGTCCTGAACCGGCGGCTGGCCGAGGTGCGGTTCTTGGGCGGCGACGACTATTCCATCGCCGACATGGCGACATGGCCCTGGTACGGCGCTCTGGTGAAGGGTCAGGTCTACGATGCGGCCGCGTTCCTGTCGGTCCACGAGTATACCCACGTCATCCGCTGGACCGACGAGATCGCGGCGCGTCCGGCGGTGAAACGCGGGCGGCGGGTGAACAAGACGTGGGGCGAGGAGAGCGAGCAGGTGCGCGAGCGGCACGAGGCTGGGGATATTTCCTGAGCGCGTTCAGGAGCACCGGACGGAGTGGGGGGCCAGCCCCCGTCGCCATTGGCGCTCGAACCAATGGCGCCCCAATTGCGACCCCCCGGAGTTGTTGCGGCAACGTGAAAGCGGATCGGGGCCTACTTTTCCTGCGGCGCGTAGGGCCCCTTCCAGATCACGAAGAACGACCACGCGCACCACAGGCCCATGGCGCCGAAGAGGATCGCCCAGAAGGCGTTGGCCGTCGCGATCTCGACGCCGGTCCACGCGAGCAGGGCGGCGGTCAGAAGGAGCCGAAGCCAGAGGGCGTTGAAGAACGGGATCTGGAGGTCGAAGCCCTTCACCCGTCGCTCTCCAGCATCTCGGCCACCATGACCGCCCGACCCGTCTCGACCGAGCGCACCGCCGCCTCGGCGATGCCGAGCGCCATGAGGCCGTCGTGGCCGGTGGCGCTGGGGGCGAACCCTTCGACGAGCGCGCGGGCGAAATAGGCGATCTCGGCCTCGTAGGCGGCGATATAGCGGGTGATGAAGAAGTTCTTCAGCGGCGGGCGGGTATAGCCGTCGGCGTTCGCGATCTCGATCCGGGCCTCGTGCTGGTTCAGCATCGACACCGACCCGGCAGAGCCATGCACCTCGATCCGCTGGTCGTAGCCATAGGTCGCGCGGCGCGAGTTCGTCACCGTAGCCTGTCTGCCGCTGGCGGTGCGCAGGATGACGTTGGCGCTGTCGAAATCGCCCGCCGCCCCGATGGCCGGATCGGTCAGCACCGAGGCCGCGGCCGTCACCGTCTCGACCTCCTCGCCCAGAAGCCACCGTGCCACGTCGAAATCGTGGATCGTCATGTCGCGGAAGATGCCGCCCGAGCGTTCGATGTAACTCACCGGCGGCGGGCCGGGGTCGCGGCTTGTGAGCGTGACCATCTCGACGGTGCCGATTTTCCCTGCGTCGATGGCGTCCTTCACCGCCCGGATGTCCGGGTCGAACCGGCGCTGGAAGCCGATCATCAGGGTGGCGCCGGTCTCGTCGACGACCTTCAGGCAGGCGCGGACGCGCGCGACCGAGAGGTCCACCGGCTTTTCGCAGAAGATCGCCTTGCCGGCGCGCGCGGCCCTTTCGATGAGATCGGCATGGGTGTCGGTCGGGGTACAGATGACGACGGCGTCGACGTCGTCGCTGCACAGGATCGCGTCGATGGTGCGGATGTCGGCGCCGGAATGGGCGGCGGCGGTATTTGCGGCCTCGGCCACCGGGTCGGCGACGGCCACGACGCGGGCCGTCGGCACGGCGGCGATGGCGCGGGCATGGACCTGGCCGATGCGGCCGGCGCCGAGAACGGCAAAGCGGGTCTGGGGGATCATGTGTTCTTTCCGTCGGATGGTGGGGTGAAACCCCACCCTGCGGAGCGGGGGCATCTATCGCAGGATGAGGTTTCACCCCATCGACCGCAACCGTTTACGCAACCCCCTCCCCGTCATATTCGGGCTGCGTCTTGGCCCCGGTAATATAGGCCACCACGTCCTGCCCGTCGGTGTCGGCCTTGTTCAGGTTCGCCACGATCCGGCCGCGCCGGAACACGACGATCCGGTCGCAGAGGTCCATCACCTGCCGCATGTTGTGCGAAATGAGGATGAGCGGCTCGCCCGCGTCCTTGAGGGTGCGGACGATGTTCTCGACCTGCGCGGTCTCCTGGACGCCGAGGGCCGCCGTCGGCTCGTCCATGATCGTGAGCTTGCTGTGAAACGTCGCGGTGCGCGCGATGGCGACGCATTGCCTTTGCCCGCCGCTCATGTTGCGGATCGGGTTGTTGAGGTTGGGGATCTTCACGGCCGTCTTCTCGAGGCCCGCCAACGTCGCCTCGCGCATGCCGCGATAGTTCAGGAAGCGGAACGGGCCGAGCCAGTCCCACCGCGTCATCTCGCGCCCCAGAAACAGGTTGTCGGGCACGTCGAGGTCGTCGGCGAGCGCCAGCGTCTGGAACACCGTCTCGATCCCCGCCTGGCGCGCATCGAGGGGTCCGTCGAACGCCACCTCGGCGCCGTCGAACCAGACCTTGCCGGAGGTGCGCTGTTCGACGGCGGTGATCTGGCGCACGAAGGTCGACTTGCCCGCGCCGTTGTCGCCCATGATCGCGACGTGCTCGCCCTTGCGGATCTCGAACGTGGCGTCCTGCAACGCATGCACGCCGCCGTAATGCTTGGTGAGGCGCTCGGTCCGCAGGATCACCTCGCCCGTTGTTGCTGCATCCTTCATCTGCCGCTCCTACCGGTTGCCGCTGCGGCGCTGCCGCCATTGGTCGAGGACGACGGCGGCGACGATGATCGCGCCCTTCACCATCTCCTGATAATAGGCGTCGAGCTTGAGGAACGTGAACCCCGAGATGATTACGCCGAAGATCAGCGCGCCCAGCACCGTCCCCACGATAGACCCGCGCCCGCCCGAGAGCGAGACGCCGCCGATCACCGCCATCGCGATGGCGTCGAGTTCGTACATCACCCCCATGCCCGACTGCGCGCTCAGCCCCTTCGAACTGACCACGATGGCCGCGAGGGCGGCGAGGAGGCCCGCGAGCGCATAGACCAGCACCTTGTGCCGCGCCACCTTGATGCCCGACATGCGGGCGGCCTCTTCGTTCGAGCCGATGGCATAGGTGTGCTTGCCATAGACGGTATAGCGCATGATGACGTGAAACAGCACCGCCAGCCCGAGGAAGATGTAGACCGGCATCAGCCCCGCGCCGAAGATGGCGTAGGCATCGGTCGGGAACGAGACCGGCTCGCCCTTGGTCCACCATTTCGCGGCGCCGCGTGCCGTCACCATCATCCCCAGCGTCGCGATGAACGGCGGGATCCTCGTATAGGCGATGAGAAGACCGTTGATCAGGCCCGCCCCGAGGCCGACCGCCATCCCGATCGCCAGCGGCACCACGATCGGCAGGTCGAGCCAGCCCTGCGCCCCGAACACCGCGTTCGGGTTGGGGTTGCCGTTCACCATTCCGACCTGCCCGAAGCTCATCGCGACCATCGCCGCCAGCCCGACGATGGACCCCGACGACAGGTCGATCCCGCCGGTGATGATGACCTGCGTGACACCCAGCGCGATGATGCCGACGATCGAGACCTGTAGGATGATGATCCGGATCCGGGCCACGTTGAACCACGCATCCGAATTGGGATTGCTGTTGAGCAGGAAGGACTTGCCCTGCAACACCATGCCGAGGATCTCGAACACCGCGACGATCAGCACGAGGGCGATCACCACGTTGACCTCGTTCGGCCAGTGCCGTTTCCTGCTGTCGAAGGTCAGACCCCCGATCCCGTGTGTCTTTGCCGCCTCGGCCATGTCCTGCGCCCCCGGTCGATGGTTGCGGCCCCCCCGGCGCGATTGCCGGAGGAGCCTCTTTCAGTGCGCTCAGTTGAGCGTGGTGAACTCTTCCATGTTCTCGGGCGTCACCAGAAGGAAGGGGATGTAGACCTTCTGCTCGACGGCCTCGCCGGCGGCCAGCGCCAGTGCCGCCTCGAGCGCGCCGGACCCCTGCCCCGCCGCGTCCTGAAACACCGTCACGTCGAGGTCGCCCGCCGCCATCGCGACCAGCGCGTCCTGCGTGCTGTCGATGCCGGCCACGATCACGTCGGCCATGTCGGTGCCGTTCGACTTGAGCGCGAGGATCGCGCCCAGCGCCATCTCGTCGTTGTTGGCGATGACGGCATCGAAGGGATCCCCGGTCGAAAGCCAGTTGGTCATCAGATCCTGCGCCTCGTCCCGGCTCCAGTTCGCGGTCTGCTCGTCGACGATGTTCATCGTCACGCCGCAGGTGCCCGAGGCGATCACGTCGTGGATGTCGGCGGTACGCTGCACGGCGGCCTGGTTCGAGAGCTGGCCGGACATGATGTAGATGTTGGCCTCGGTCGTGCCGGCCGCCGACAGGAGGTCGCAGACCTGCTGGGTCTGCAACGTGCCGCTGTCGACCTCGTTCGAGGCGACGAACGCCTGATTGTCGGGCAGCGTGTCGACGTTCACCGGCTCGCGGTTGACATAGACCAGCGGCACGCCCGCCGCCTCGGCGGCATCCGACATCGCCTGCGTGGCCGAGGTGTCGACCGCGTTGACGATGATCGCATCGACGCCCGATGCGATGAAGTTGTTGATCTGGTCGAGCTGCTTGGCCACGTCGTCCTGCGCGTCCTCGACCTGCATCTCGACGCCGTCCATGCCATCGGCGGCGGCGATCATGCCGTTGCGCAGCACGGTCAGGAAATTGTCGTCGAACCGCGCCATGCTGACGCCGACGGTCTCGGCGAAGGCGGTCGTGCCGATCAGGGCCGTCAGGGCCGTGGCGAAAAGGATCTTCTTCATGTCTTCCTCCCAAGGGGGGTGTCCGGCGCACCCGAGGTCTCGAGCCGGAACTCCGCGGGGTTGCGGAATGGCGCTACGCCGCCGCCTCTTTCAGACGGTCGCGCAGAAAGGCGATGGACGTGGCCAGCGCCGCCTCGGCGGCGGGGTGGCGGTGGAATTCGGGGGCGAAGGGCTCGAACGAGATCGGACCGGCATAGCCGTCCGCCCGCAGGCGTTCGATCTGCGCCAGGGTGCCGAGGCGGTCGTGCGCATCGACGAGGCCGCGATGCGCGTCGGTCATCTCGGCGGGCGGCACATCGGCGGTCACGCCCGAGACGTGGACGATGCCGGTCATCTGCGCGAAAACCTCGGTTTCGCCCGCCAGATGATGGTGGAACGTGTCGTGGACGAGGCGGAACACCGCCTCACCGCCGACGCCGGCGATCGCGTCCAGCGCCTCGGCCTTGTGCCGCAGGGCGCAGAGGTCGAACCCCAGCGGCTCGACGAAGCCCATGAGGCCATGCGCCTCGAGCAGCGGCTTGATCTCGCGCAACGCCAGCCGCAGGTGCGCCTGCCGCTCGCCGTTGCCGAGGCCCCAACCGTCGTTGCGCGGAATGAGGCTGATCGCCTCGGCGCCGAGGGCGCGTGCGGTGGCGCAGAGCGCCGCGGCTTCGGCGTGGCGGGCGCGGGTGAAATCGTTGAAGGCCTTGACCTCGGAGAGAGCCAGAACGCGCAGGCCGGCAGCCCTTGCGTCCTCCGCCACATCGTCGGCGCGCCGCCCCTCGAACAGCATGCCCGGCAGATCGTTGCGGAATTCCACGCCGACGCAGCCCAGCCGCGCGGCCGCCGCCAGCAAGGTGCCGCTGTCGAGGCCGGGCATGGCCATGTGGTTGATCGCGAAATCGGGCAGCGGATGTCCCCCCGGGGAACGGCCGCGCCCTCCCCGGCTGCCGACCCCCAAGGCAGGCTGGCGCCACCGGCGGATCGCCGTCAAGGGGAGCGACTACATTCCCTGTCAGGAATGATACGAAACCGCCCTGAATTATGACACGTCCGTATCATGGCGCCACGGCGTCACAGATCGAATTCCGGCAGATGCAGATCGGGCGCGAGGAACACCTGCCCCGGCGCCTGCCCCCCCGCGACAGCCTCGGCGGCCAGCGCGACGAGGCGCGCGGCCAGCGCCTCGAGGGGCGGGGCGACGATCATCGTCACGTGCCCTTCGGTCATCGCCAGCCGCGCCGCCGCCGTCATCTCGCCCACCACCAGCGCCACCTCGCCCGCCCCCCGTATCTCGCGCAGCGCCGCGATCGCGCCCTCGGTGCCGCCGCCCGCGACATAGATGCCGACGACGTCCTCGTGCCGCTCGAGCAGGTCGAGCGTCGCCTCGTAGGTCAGTGCCCGCGTCTCGAGGTTCACCAGCGTGTCGAGCACCTGAAAGGGGGGCACATGCTCGCGGAAGTAGCCGCGGAACCCGGCCTCGCGCAGGTCGTGACCATGCCAGCGATGACCGCCGACGAAGATCGCGATCTTGCCCCGGCGGCGCGCGGCCACGGCCAGCATGCGCGCGGCACCGCGCCCGGTCTTGAGGTTGTTCAACCCCAGATAGGCGGCCCGCTCGCCCTGCGCAAAATCCGACAGCAGGGCGAATGTCTCGATCCCCGCGGCCCTGAGCGTGACCACCGCCCCGGTGATCGCGGGATGGTTCACGGCCATCGCCGCCACCACGTCGACCCTGCCCCGAAACCGGATCAGTTGCGCCGCGGTCTCGGCCGGGGCGGCACTCGACGCTATCTCGACCAGCACCTCGCAGGGCGTCCCTTCGCGCGCCCGCGCCGCCGTGCGCACCGCCTCGGCAAGCGGCAGGCCAAAGTCCTGACCCTCCCGTTGCAGCAGCAATCCGAGGCGCAGCGGAGGTGCCGTCGACATGAGGCGCTGCTCGATCAGGTTGGTCGCATGATAGCCGATGCGCTGCGCCGCCTGCGCCACCCGTCGTCCGGTCTCTTCGCGCACGGTGGCGGCGCCTGCCAGCACCCGGTTGACCGTCGCGATACTGACGCCAGCCTCTGACGCGATATCGGGAATGGTGGGACGTCGGGCCATGGCCGGGCTCTCACATGATACGTTCGTAGCATGAAACGCCCGCCGGGCCCCGTCAAGTTGGGATCGGTTGCAAAGCCAAGATCGAGGGACCGCCGACAATCCCGGTCCGGCACACGACGCTGCCACGAAAGGCATGACGCCGCTTGCACGATTCGAACCTCGATCACGTCGAAGGTTGCTTTTGGGGTCGCGATAGCTGTATTTTTCCGATCCTGACGACAAAGGGCGCCCCGCGGGGCGCCCATTGACCGCCATTTCCGGACCTCAGTGCAGGTCGAAGCGGTCGGCGTTCATTACCTTGGTCCAGGCCGCCACGAACCGATCGGCAAAGGCCGGGCCCGCGTCGGCGGCGCCGTAGATTTCGGCGATGGCGCGCAACTGGCTGTTGGAGCCGAACACCAGATCGACGCGGGTGCCGGTCCACTTCTGCGCGCCGGTCGCCCGGTCCGTGCCGACGAAGGCGTCCTCGTCCGGCGAGGTCGCCTTCCACTCGGTGCCCATGTCGAGCAGGTTGACGAAGAAATCGTTGGTCAACTGCCCCGGTCGGTCGGTGAACACACCATGTGCGGTTCCATCATGGTTCGCGCCCAGCACCCGCAGGCCGCCGACGAGGGCCGACATCTCCGGCGCGGTCAGCCCGAGCAATTGCGCACGGTCGATCAGCAATTCCTCCGCCGAGACGCGGAAATCCGCCTCGAGGTAGTTGCGGAATCCGTCCGCCTGCGGCTCGAGGACGCCGATGGACTCGACGTCCGTCTGCTCCTGCGTCGCATCCGTCCGGCCCGGCGTGAACGGCACCCGGACGATGTGGCCCGCCGCGATCGCCGCCTTCTCCACCGCCGCGGATCCGGCCAGCACGATCAGATCGGCGCGCGAGATGCGCACGTTGCCGGTCTGCGCCGCCTCGAACTCCGCCCGGATCCCCTCGAGCGTGGTCAGCACGCGGGCAAGCCGCGCAGGCTCGTTCACCGGCCAGTCCTTCATCGGCGCCAGACGGATGCGCGCGCCGTTGGCCCCGCCCCGCTTGTCCGATCCGCGGAACGTGCTCGCCGAGGCCCAGGCCACCGACACGAGGTCGGCGGTCGACAGGCCACTGTCCAGCACCCGCCGCTTCAGGTCCTCTATCTCGACCGTATCGACCAGCGGGTGATCGACGGCGGGGACCGGATCCTGCCAGATCAGCTCCTCGGTCGGCGCCAGCGGACCGAGGTAGAGCGCCCTCGGCCCCATGTCGCGGTGCGTCAGCTTGAACCAGGCGCGGGCAAAGGCGTCGGCAAAGACGTCGGGGTTCGCCAGGAACCGCTCCGAGATGGCGCGGTAGGCCGGGTCCACCTTCATCGCCATGTCGGCGGTCGTCATCATCGGCGCGTGGCTATGGCCGCCGTCGTGCGCGTCGGGCACGGTGCCGGCCAGCGCGCCGTTCGCGGGCCGCCACTGGTTCGCGCCCGCCGGGCTCTTGGTCAGTTCCCAGTCGTGGTTCAGCAGCGTCTCGAAATAGCTCATGTCCCAGGTGATCGGCGTCGCCGTCCAGGCGCCTTCGATACCGCTGGTGATCGCGTCGAACCCCTTGCCGGAGCCGTGCGTGCTCAGCCAGCCGAGGCCCTGAGCCGACATCGGCGCCCCTTCCGGCTCGGCGCCGACGTGCTCGGCGGGGCCGTTGCCGTGCGCTTTGCCGAAGGTATGGCCGCCGGCGACCAGCGCCACGGTTTCCTCGTCGTTCATCGCCATGCGGGCGAACGTCTCACGGATGTCGCGCGCGCTGGCGGCGGCGTCGGGGCGGCCGTCCGGCCCCTCGGGGTTCACGTAGATCAGGCCCATCTGCACCGCGGCGAGCGGGTTCTCGAGGGCGCGGTCGCCGGAATAGCGGCTGTTCTCCTTGTCCGAGGTCGAGAGCCATTCGGCCTCGCTGCCCCAGTAGATGTCCTCCTCCGGCTCCCAGATGTCGACGCGGCCACCGGCGAAACCGAAGGTCTCGAAGCCCATGGACTCGAGGGCGACGTTGCCGGTCAGGATCAGCAGGTCGGCCCAGGAGATCTTGTTGCCGTATTTCTGCTTGATCGGCCACAGCAGGCGCCGCGCCTTGTCGAGGTTGCCGTTGTCGGGCCACGAGTTCAGCGGAGCGAACCGTTGCGTTCCGCTCGTCGAGCCGCCGCGTCCGTCCGCGGTGCGGTAGGTGCCCGCCGAATGCCAGGCCATGCGGACGAAGAACGGGCCGTAGTGGCCATAGTCGGCGGGCCACCAGTCCTGGCTGTCGGTCATCAGCGCGGTAAGATCGGCGCGCAGCGCCGCGAGGTCGAGTTTACCGAAGGCGGCGGGATAGTCGAAATCGGCGCCGATCGGATCGGCATGGGGCGAATTCTGGTGCAGGATGCGGATGTTGAGCTGGTGCGGCCACCATTCCCGGTTGCCGCGGCTGCGGTTGGTGGTGTGCATCACCGGGCACTTGCCCGCCGTCGTTCTGTCGTCGCCGTCCATGTCGTTCTCCTGGATTCGCGTTCGGTGGGTGGCGCCGTCCCGACGCCGCGCGCTGCCGCCACTGGTCCGGCAGCCAACTTAGAATCATTCTAGCAAATGCGGTCGGCGGGTTTAAGGGCGAATTTCCGGCTGCGGCCACTCGTCGCTGCGTGTCCAGCCCTAGCGCAAGCCCTCGCGGGCGATCAGTTCGGCAAGGTCCGACATCGCGCGCGCGCGCGCGGCGGCGATGGACGCAGGCCCGAGGTTCGGCGCGCCTTCGGCATCGGTCGCAAGCGGGACGGCGATGCGGAATTCTCCCGCTCGGTCCGCCCCGAGGCCCCGTTCGGGGGCGACGAAATACTGCCCCGTCACGCGGAACTCGCCGCGCACCGATGCCACGAATTCCTCGACGCGGACCTCGACGGTCGCATCGGCATAGTCCTGGAACGGCCACGGCTCGGAGGCGACGCGGGCGCCGGTGATGGCGCGCAGGGCACGCGAGAATTCCAGCGTCGCCGCGCGCCGCGGGTCGTCGGCCCAGATGTTCTCGGAGGCGGTGACGGTGCCGTCGGCGGTCTCGACGAAGATATCCTCCTGCTCGGCATAGGTCGGCAGGGTGATGTCGCGCACCTCGACCGAGCGGTAGGAGATGCCGACCCGCTCTTGCGTCACGACGGTGGGAACCGCGATGCGCACATCGGGTCCACCGGCGCACGCGACGAGGATCAGGCCGAGGGGGAGGAGTGCAAGCGTTTTCATCTGGAGCGTCATGGCGGCCTAGCGTCCTGAAATCAGGGAATTGGGATTGCGCTCGATGGCGCGCGCGAGCGAGGAGACGGCCTCGGCAGCCGCGGAAATCTGGCGCAGCGCGGCACGGGCGTCGCGGATCGCGGGCGAGGTTTCCTCGAACCCCGCCAGCGTCGCATCCGCCTGCGCCAGAAGCGCGGTTGTCTGGCGCATGAGCGGCGGCAGGGCGGCGGCGGCGGCGGCGATCTCGTCGGCGGCGCGGCGCGCAGCGAGCAGGGCGGCGTTGGTGTTGGCGATCGCGTCGCCGTCGTTGAACGCGGCCAGCGAGAGCCGCAGTTCGGCGAGGGCGGCGTTCAGCTCGCCCGGCAGGGCGCGGGTCGTGTCCTGCGCGATCAGGGCGTCGGCGCTCTGCACCAGTGCCGTGACCTCACCCAGCAACACGTCCAGGTCCAGCGCCTCGGCATCGTTGGCCACCGCCGTCAGGCTGTCGATCAGTGCGGGCACACCCTCGACCGAGCCCGAGACCGAACCGGCGGCGGCGGCGGCGGCGTCGATGGCGGCCAGCAACCGCTCGACCCCGCCCGAGGCGTTGAGTTCGGCGGTCAGTGTGGTGATCTCGGCCAATGTCTGTTGCAATTCGGCGACCGCCGCACCGATCTGCCCCGGCAGCGCCTGTGTCGCCTCCGCGCCGATCAGCACCTGCGCCTGCGTGGCCAGATCCGTGACCTGCGTCACGAGATCGTCGAGCGGCAGGTCGGCCGCGACCGATGCCACCTGCGAAATCTCGTCGATGAGGGCAGGCAGCCCCTCGACCGAGGCGCCGACCAGATCGGCGGCCTCGGTGGCGGAATCGACCGCCGCGAGGATGCGGGCCACGCCGTCGGCCTCATTCAGTGCGGCGACCGTCCCCTGAGCCTCGCTCAGCACCGATTGCAGGGCCGCGACGGCCTCGGCCACCTCGCCCGGCAGGGCCTGCGTCGCTTCGGATCCGACCAGCGTGCCTGCGTTCGCGGCCAGCGTCGTGACCTCGGCCACCAGAGTCTCGAGATCGAGGGTTCCCGCCGTCTCGGCCAGCGCCGTGATCTCGCGCAGCAGGGCCGGCACCTCGGCCAGCGCCGCCTCGACCTCGTCGGTCACTTGCGTCACCGATTGCAGCGCGGTCGCGACCTCGGCCACGAGTTGCTCTTCGTTCACCGAGGCGAGGATCGCCTGCACCGAGGCGACCGAACCGTCGAGGTCCGCCATCAGTTGTCCCAGTTGCGCCGGCAGCGCCTGCACCGCCTCGGACCCCACCACGCCGCGCACGTCGGCCAGCAGCGCCGCAACCTCGCCCGGCACCGCCTGCGTATCGGCAGAGCCGATCAGGACGGCGCTGGCGTTCAGGAAATCGGTGGCCGACTGCATCAGCTCCTCGATGGGAAGGGCGTCGATCCGGTCGAGCGTGCCCTGCGCGGTGGTCGCCACGTCGGTGATCTCGGCGGCGGTGACGGGGATCTGCGGGAACGGCATCGCATCCATGTCGATCGCGCCGGTCCCGCTCTCGGCCGCCGCCACGAGTTGCAGTTTCAGACCCCCGGTAAAGATGCTGCCCGTCACCAGCCGCACGCGGATACCGTCCTCGACCTGACCTTGCAGGAAGGCCAGCGCATCCTCGACGCTGGTTTCCCCCTCGAGGCCGAGGCGCGAGGGCCGGATCGACAGGATCGTCTGCAACCGGACGCGCCTGCTGCCGGACGGCGTCCGCTCGACGACACCGTTCAGGGCCGAGACCTCGCCGATGCGCAGCCCGTTCAGCTCGACCGGTGCGCCCGTGGTCAGGCCCGAGACGTTGCCGTCGAAGATCGCCATCAGGTCGAGGGTGGCACCGTCGTTGCGGCTGAACACCGACGCGCGGGCGGTTTCGGCGCCATCGAAAACGGTAAATTCCTCGTCGTCGCGCGCGAGTTGCGACCCCGAGACGAAGGTGTCGAAGGTGACGCCCCCCGCGATGAGCGAGGCCAGCGAATCGAAATCCACCGATGCGCCTGCCGTGCCGAGCGACAGCGAAAAGCCCGACGTGTCCCAGAACCGCGTCGAGGTGGTGACGAGATTGTCGTAGGGCGCATAGACAACGGCCCGCGCCTCGACGGAAAAGCCGTCGATCGAGACCATGGCCGTGCCGACGCGCCCGACCTCGACGCCCTTGAACACGATCGGCGTATTGCCCGAGAGCGAGCCGTCGGTGGACCGCAGCGTGATCTCGAGGCCCTCGCGGTCCTGGAGGAGCGGCGCGGTTTCGAGACCCTCGAATTCATAGGCAGGCTCGCCCGGGACGTTGTCCCACAGGCCCTGGATGTAGACACCCGACAGGACCGTATCGAGGCCGGTGATGCCCTGCGCGGTCACTTCGGGCCGCACGACCCAGAACGACGCACCCTCGTCGACGAATTCGGCCACGTCCTTGTCCAGCCGCACGCCGACGATGACCTGTTGCAGGTCGGCGCTGAACCGCACGTCCTCGACCACGCCGACCTCGACGTCGCGGTAGCGCACTTCGGTCTCTTCCTTGGCGATGCCGGCGGCATTGGCAAAGCGGATTTCGATGACCGGTCCCTGATCGCTATAGCTCTGCCAGGCGACCCAGAGGGCCACGCCGAGGGCGAGCAGCGGCACCAGCCAGACGATCGACAGCCGGTCCCAGAGCGAGCGGCGCGCGGTGGTCGGCACGTCCGGCACCGACGGGTCGCTCACGCGGTTCCGCCAGAGGTCAGGGTGCGGTCGGTATCGCCCGAATGGCCGGTCTCGCGGCGCTCGTCGTCCTCGATCCGGTCCCAGATCATCCGGCTGTCGAAGGCCTGAGCCGACAGCATGGTGAACACGACGGACAATGCGAACGACAAGGCGGCCCCCCCCGGGTGGATTGCGGCAGCGACGTCGAGTTGCACGAGCGCCGAGAGGATGGCAACGACGAAGACGTCGATCATCGACCAGCGTCCGATATACTCGACAAGTTCGTAGAGCACAAACCGCGAATGCGACGAGGCATCGGTGCTGCGCCCCATCGACAGGGCCAGAAACGCGATACAGCCGAATTTCGCGACCGGGATCAGCACCGAGGCGATCAGGATGATCGCCGCGATGCCGTAGGCGCCATATTCGATCAGCTCGACGGCGCCGCCGACGATGGTCGATTCGGTCGTGGTAAAGAGGGTGCGGGTCTGGAGCATCGGATAGACGTTCGCGGGGATGTAGAACATCACGCCCGCCACCCACCAGGCCCAGACGCGCCCGAGGCTTCCCGTATCGCGCGAGGCCAGCGATCCGCCGCAGCGGCCGCACTCGGGCGTTCCGGGTTCCCAGACGCGGGCACAGCGACGGCAGGCGACGAGGCCCCGGTCGCGGGCGGTGACGGCCTCGAGGGCCCCGCCGCTCATCCCGCCTGCCCCCGGCGCCGTTCCTGCCCGTCCGATATCGCGTCCCAGACCGACCAGCGGCACAGCCGGCTGTCGAGCAGGATCGAGACAAGCACGACGGCGCAGAACATCCAGAACGCCGGGCCAAAACCGATGAGGGCGAGGTCGGCGACCTTGACGAGGCTGACGGCGACGCCGAGCGCGAAAATCTCGGCCATCGACCAGGGCCGCAGATCCTCGGACAGCCGGAAGGCGCCGGCGGCATGGGCTGCGGGCAGACGGTCGAAGACGAGCGGCGTGAGGACATAGATCAGCAGGAACGCCCGCGCGAGCGGGATCAGCACGATGAACGCCAGCACCGAGAGGGCCACGACGATCTGCCAGCCGTCCGAGAACGCCAGCGCCGCGTCGATCAGGTTGGCCGAATTGGCAAAGCCGGAGCGGCTGATGGTCAGGAACGGAAACCAGAGCGCGCCGCCCACGAGCACGATGATCGTCAGCGCCAGCATGATGATCGTCATCCCGGCCTTGGCGCGCGGCGCGATAAGGACGGCATGACAGCGCGCGCAGCGGGCCGTCTCGCCGGGCGCCGGGCGGGTCGCGCGGTAGAGCGCGTCGCAATGCGGACAGGCGATATAGCCCGCGAGGTCGCCCATCCCGGGATCGATCTGCGGCGCCGACGCGGCCGGTATCCTGTCTGTCGCCATGGGCGTCCCTCGTCGCAGAAGATCGCGCAATCATAGGGCGCGCGCGTGCCGAATGCCATGGTCCGCCGCCTCACATCCCCGCAATCGTCCTGAAATTGCAGGCAGACGGGCGCAATGCCGCCAAACTAGCGCCCGGTTTGACCGGCAGGGTGCCGCGATATGTGCCCGTCCCTTGCGGGCCGCACCTCTGGGTAGGGGCCCGCCAACATGTTCGGCACGTCTTCGACGCAAACGCTCGTCTCGTCGCTCAGCCCGCAGGACCGCGCCGAACTGCGCCGCCTGTGGTTCGAGGCGCCCCCGGTCTGGAGCCTGACGCAGGGCGAATGCGATCCCGCCGATACCGACGACTGGCTCGGCAGCCTGCGCCCCGACGACTGGCACGAGATCGCGCTGCGGTTCGACTGGGACACCGGTGATCTTGCGCCGATCGTCTGGATCGCGGCGCGGCCCGACGCCGATCGCGCGACCATCCTGACGATCCTTCTGGAACAGGACGTGCGCCTGTTCGAGGACATGCGACGCCTGCGCCCGGACGAGGATCCGCGCCGCGTCAACCCCGATGCGGCGCTGCTCATCGACCTGATCGCCGAGGGGTTTGCCGCAGGACACTATCCCCAGGCGCGCTTCGGCCTCAGCCATGACGCAGGCGTCTTGCCCGACACCCGCAGCTATCTGTCAGAGTTGACCCATCCGCTCTGGTCGTTTCCGGATCGTGCCTGGGCACCCTGCGCAGGCGCCCTGCACCGGCCAGATTTCCTCTGGGACCACGCGGCGGGATGTCAGCGTCTGCGGTTCGAGGACTGGCTGCTGGTCCGGCTGCGTCCCCACTGATACCGGCCTTGGGCTCAGGCGCCCAGCGCCTTGGCGATCCAGACCAGCGCCACCCCCAGCGCCACCGCGCCGAGGCCCACGAGCCGCCGCTGTTCGGGGGTGAGGGCCCGCAACGCCGCCAGCATTTCTTCGAGAAGGTTCGGCGCAAAGGCCCAGACGAGACCCTCGGCCACGAGAACGAGGCCGAGGGCAAGGAGGGCTGTCGCCATGGCGCGGGATGTCCGGCGCGGGGATGCGGCCCCGGCCTACTCGCCCGGCGCCGCCGCGACCGGGCGCCCCTCGGGCGAGGCGAGATAGTCGAAGAAGCTGCTGTCGGGCGTCAGCACGAACGTCGAGTTCGAACCCTGAAGCGCGCGCTGATATTGTTGCAGCGAATAGTAGAACTGGAAGAAGTCCAGGTCCGCGCCATAGGCATCGGCGAAAGTGGCGTTCGCCGTGGCTTCGGCCTCGCCGTAGATGATCTGCGCCTCGCGGTTGGCCTCCGATACCGTCTCGACCGCGGTCCTGTCGGCGAGGGCCGTCACCCGCAACGCCGCCTCCCGGCCCCGCGCGATCTCGTCGGCGGCCTCGCGCTCGCGCTCGGCGCGCATCCGGGCAAAGGTCTCGTCGAGGTTCTGCGTCGGCAGGCTCGTCTGCTTGAGGCGCACGTCGACCACGTCGAGGCCGAGCGACAGCGCCTCGGCGCGGGCCTGGTCGCGGATGCGGTTCATCAGGGTGCGACGGTCAGCGGACAGGATGGTATCGGACGTCACCTGATCGGCACCCAGAACCTCGCGGATCTGCGAGTTGAGAATCGACGACAGCCGGTCCTCGGCGGTGCGGGTCGGATCGACGGCGGACCCGACGGCCTGCCGGTAGAGCGTCACGTTGGCGATCCGGTAGCGGGCGAAGGCGTCGACCACGAGGCGCCGGTCGTCCGAGGGCGTCACCTCGATCTCTTCGGTGTCGAGGCTGAGGATCCGGTCGTCGTAGGTCACGACCTGCTGGATGAACGGGATCAGGAAGCCGATTCCCGGCTCCTCCCGGACCTGCCGGATCTGGCCGAATTGCAGGACCAGCGCCTTTTCGCGCTCGTCGACGACATAGACGGAGTTGTAGAGGCCGAACGAGGATCACGACGAGGGCGGGGATGAGGTAGGCGGATTTGTTCATGGCTCAGTTCCCCGTCGTCGGCTGCACGGTGGTGGTCGAATTGGTCTGCGGTGGCGAATCCGGCTGTGCCGCCGCCCCCGGGCGTTGCGGCGCGCCGGTCTGCTGGCGCGGTGCCGTGCCGGTGCCGCTCTGCATCAGGTCGTTCAGCGGCAGGAACGGGATCACCCCCTGCCCGCCGTCGGCGCCGCCGGTCAGTGCCGGGTCGAGGATGATCTTGTCCACGTCGGCAAAGATCCCCGCCATCGTGTCGAGATAGATGCGCTGACGCGTCACCTCCTCGGAATTGCGGTATTCCGCGAGGATCGCGGTGAACCGGCTCGCCTCGCCCAGCGCATAGTTGGTGAGTTCGGCGCGGTAGCCCTCCGCCGCCTCGAGGATCTGCGCCGCGTCGCCGCGCGCCCCGGCAAGCTGGCGGTTGGCATAGGTGTCGGCCTCGCGTTGCAGCCGGTCGCGGGTCTGCTCGGCGGCCTGCACCTCGCGGAAGCTGTCGATCACCTGCGCGGGCGGGTCCGCCCGTTCGAGGTTGACCCGGACGATGGTGATGCCCGCCTCGTATTCGTTCAGCGTCGCCTGAATGCTCTCGCGGACCGTATCGGCGATCAGGCCCCGGTCGCGGTTCAGGATCGGCGCGAGGTTCGAGGCCGCGATGACCTCGCGCATGGTGGATTCCGACACCGCCTGCACCGTCGCCTCGGGGTCGGCGATGTTGAACAGCAGGAACGCCGGGTCGTTCACCGTCCACACCACCTGAAAGCCGATGTCGACGATGTTGGCATCCGTCGTCAGCATCAGGCCGCTCTCGCCGCGTCCACTCTCGGAACTGCCGATGCGGTTGGTCCGCTCGGTGGTGACGCTCACCAGATCATAGGTGACGACGGGCCAGGGCGCGAAGTTGAGGCCGGGATTGCCGGTCGAGGAATAGGAGCCGAGGAAGAGTTCGACCGATTGTTCGTCCGGGGCCACGGTATAGAACGACTGGAACGCCCAGAACGCCGCGACGGCAAGGACGCCGAGGCCGACGGTGCCGCGCGTCAGCTTGAACCCTTCGCCGTCGCCACCGCCACCGCCGGGGCCACGGCCCCCCATCAGGACACGCAATTGCTCGCGGCCGCGGTTCACCAGATCGTCGAGTTCGGGGATCTGCGGTCCCTCTCCGGGACGCCGCGGCGGACGCCGCCCGCCGGTCGGGCCACCGTTCGGCGCGCCGTTGGGCCGATCGCCCTCGTTGTCGTCCGGGCCGCGCCCGCCGCCGCCCCAGGGGCCACCGTTATTGCCAGCCATGCGCTGAATTTTCCCTCTCGTTCAGGCGCGGTCCGCCCAAATCGGGGGCGCCGCATCGTTCCGAGCCTTAATTGTGTGTTTGTGCGGGAGAATCAACCCGCGATGGTTCCGGCGTCGTTCGGACGGGTCGCCGTTCGGATACCGGTCACGATGTCCGCATCGGGGTTTTCATCGTCACGAGCTCCTCCGACATCGTCGGATGCACCGCAACCGTGCGGTCGAAGTCCTCCTTGGTGGCGCCCATCTTCACCGCGATCCCGACGAGCTGGATCATCTCGCCCGCCGCCGGGGCGACGATATGACACCCCAGGATCCGGCGCGTTGCCGTCGACACGATGAGCTTCATCAGTGCCCGCGCCGGTTTGCCCGCGAAAGCGGTCTGCATCGGGCGGAACGAGGTGCAGTAGACCTCGATCGCCTCGCGCTCGCGCGCCGCCTCCTCGGTCAGGCCGATGGTGCCCATCTCGGGCTGGGTAAAGACCGCCGAGGGGATCAGGTCGTGGTCCACCGGGGTCGGGTTGCCCCCGAACACCGTCTCGACGAAGGCCATCGCCTCGCGGATCGCCACGGGCGTCAGGTTCACCCGGTCGGTCACGTCGCCGATGGCATAGACCGACGGCACCCCGGTCTGGGAAAATGCGTCCACCACGATCTCGCCCCGCCTGCCGGTGGCGATGCCCGCCTCCCCGAGGCCGAGAGCCGCGGTGTTCGGCGCGCGCCCGGTGGCAAAGAGGACGCGGTCGAAGGTCCGCTCCTTGCCGTTCGTCGCCTTGACCCAGACCGGGCCCGGTTCGGCCACGGCCCCGGCGCCGGCAGTGTTTGCCCGCGCAGTGCCCGCCGCATCGCTCTGCGTGCCGCTCCCCAGACGGGCGTCCGGGTCGTTCCGGGCGTTTTGCGCGGCCATCATCTCGACGATATCGGTGCCGACGTGCAGGTCGATGCCCCGCTCCTTCATCGCCTCGGCGATCAGGCCGCGCGCCTCGTCGTCGAACCCGCGCAGGATTTGCGCGCCCCGGTAATACTGCGTCACCTCGACACCCATCCCGTTGAGGATGCAGGCGAATTCGCACGCGATATAGCCGCCGCCGATGATCAGGATGCTGTCCGGCAGGGCGTCCATGTGAAAGATGTCGTCCGACACCATCCCGAGTTCCGCGCCCGCCCTGTCGGGCCGGAACGGGTGGCCGCCGGTGGCGATCAGGATGTGTTTCGCCGTCACGGCCCTGCCGTCCGCCAGGTCGATGGTATGCGGATCCGCCAGTTTCGCCCGCAGATCGAAGATCTCGACACCCGAGGACTCGAGGAGCTTGCGGTAGACCCCCTCGAGCCGGTCGAGTTCCGTGTTGAGCTTCGTGCGGAACGGCACCCAGCCGAACCGCTCCTCGAGGCCCTCCGGCAAGTCCCAGCCATAGGCCCGCGCCTCGGCGAAGGTGTCCCTGTAACCGCTTGCGAACACCATGAGCTTCTTTGGCACGCACCCCCGGATCACGCAGGTGCCGCCAAGCCGGCTGTCCTCGGCCAGCGCCACTTTCGCGCCGGTCGCCGCCGCGACCCGCGCCGCGCGAACACCGCCGGAACCGCCACCGATGACGAAGAGGTCGTAGTCGAAGGTCATGAGGCGCGCCTTTCGGGGTGTCGGGGTGATCTCTACCTAGGCGCTGGGCGCGGCCCGCACAACGGCGCCGCGGACGGCGCCCTGCGCCTCAGTTGCTGCCCGCGGGCGCAAAGGCCGACATCTCGACCCAGCCGATCGCATTCAGCGCGTCGACCGCGATCCGGCAATAGGCCGGAGCGCCGCCGTCCGTCGTCCGGGCACAGGTCTGGATCAGGCCGCCCTGTCCCGGCCCCACCTGCCCGATCGCCGCGGCCCCCCGTTCGGGGAGCGACAGGACCGGAACGGCAACGTCGCGCCGGTTCAGCCATGTCCGTTCGGGGGCGTAGAAATCCGCCCAGTCCTCTGCGATCTGGTTCAGGTCGGGCGCATCGGTGTCGCGCACGGCGGAAACGCCCGCGACGCATCCCGCAAGGGTGAGGGTCAGGGCCGCCACCGCAAGGCCCGCGCGCAGCGGCGCGCGCCTCATTCCGCGAGATCCCTGAACAGGTTCTCGTCGTCGAGGAAATCGAACCGTTCCTCCTCGCTCGTGCCCTTGTTGATATCGCGCACCTCGACGCGCCCGTCGCCATAGCCGATGACGACGGCATCGCAGATATCGAGGAAGAGGCCGTTCTCGACCACGCCGGGGATCTGGTTCAGCACCAGGCTCAACTGCCGCGCATTGCCGATCCGGTTCAGGTGCAGGTCGAGGATGTGGTTGCCCTCGTCGGTCACGAACGCGCGGTCGCCGTTCATCCGCAGGCTCGTGCTGCGGCCCAGCACGTCCATCCCGATCAGCGATTCCTCGATCAGCGTCTTAGTCGTCTGCCAGCCGAACGGGATCACCTCGAGCGGCAGGGGGAACGCCCCCAGCGTCTCGACCTGTTTGCCGATATCGGCGATCACCACCATCATGTCGCTCGCCGTCGCCACGATCTTTTCCTGCAAGAGCGCGCCGCCGCCGCCCTTGATGAGGTTCAGCTTGCCGTCGTATTCGTCCGCCCCGTCGATCGTCACGTCGAGCCATTTCGCCTCGTCGAGGGAAATCACTTTGATACCGACGTCGCGCGCCAGTTCGGCCGTCCGAGCACTCGTCGGCACGCCGGTGATCTTGAGACCCTCGTCGCGCACCAGCTCGCCCAGACAGCGCACCAGCCAGGCGGCGGTGGACCCGGTGCCGAGGCCGACGCGCATCCCCGATTCGACGTATTTGGTGGCCCGTTTGGCGGCCACGAACTTGGCCTTGTCGATGGGGGACAATTCGGAACTCACTGCACCACTCCCTGTCGCGTCTCGGTCGGGGGTCTTATAGGCAGCGGGGCGCCGGGGGGCGAGGGTGAAATGCCGCGTCCTGCCGGATGCGTCACGGGGCGTCGGCCGCACCGGCAACGTCGCTTTCCGCCTTTGCCCCCTGCCCGGCCCCTGCGATAAGGTGCCATGCCGCTGATCCTGCACTACGCCCCCGACAACGCCTCGCTCTGCGTCCGCCTCGCGCTCGAGGCTGCGGGCATCGGCTACCGGACCGCGCTCGTGGACCGGGCGGCGCGGGCGCAGGACGGGGCGGCCTACCGCGCCCTCAATCCGCACGGCCTCATCCCGGCGCTCGAAACGCCCGATGGCCCGATGTTCGAGACGGCGGCGATCCTGCTGTGGCTGTCCGAACGGCCCGGCGGCGAGGGCCTGATGCCGCGCGCAGGATCGCCGGACCGGGGTGCGGCGCTGTCGTGGCTGTTCTGGCTGTCCAACAGCCTGCATCCCCGCCTCCGCCTTCTGTTCTATCCCGAACGCCACACGTCTGCGGGCGGCATCGCGGATCTGGCTGCGGCGACGCGCGAGGGCATCCGCGCGGACCTCGACGCGCTCGACCGGCTCGCCGCCAGCCGGCCTGCATGGCTCGTCCCTGCCGCGCGTTCGGCGCATGTCTGCTACCTCTGTCCGATGCTGCGCTGGCTGGCACTCTATCCGCACGAGGCGGTTGGCTGGTTCGACCTCAGGCTCTGGCCGAATTTGCTCGAGATCGCAAAAGTGACAGAGGTGACGGACTGGGCAAGGGCCGCCGCCATTGCCGAGGGCCTCGGTCAATCGCCGTTTTCAATGCCGTCCCTGCCAAGTCCTCCCGAAGGAAGTGCCACCTGATGTTCCTCTCCGTGTTCGAAATGTTCAAGGTCGGTATCGGCCCCTCGTCGTCGCACACGATCGGCCCGATGGTCGCCGCCGCCCGCTTTCTCGACCATCTGCGCGCCCTGCCGTTCGCCGTGTCGGGCCTGCGCGCCTCGCTGCACGGCAGCCTCGCGTTCACCGGCGTCGGCCACGCGACCGACCGCGCGGTGATCCTCGGACTGGCCGGCTTCGTGGCGCACGACTACGACCCGGACCGCGCCGAGGCCGAACTCGCGCGCATCGCCGCCGACCGGACCGTCCACCCGGACGGCCTGCCCGACCTCGCCTTCGACCCGACGGCACACCTCGCCTTCGATTATGGCCCCGCCCTGCCCGGCCACGCCAACGGCCTGATCCTGAAGGGCACCGACGCACAGGGCGACGTCATCACGCAGGTAACGTATTATTCGGTCGGCGGCGGGTTCGTGCTCACCGCCGAGGAACTGGCCGCCGGGCGCGATACCGACGACGGCCCGCCGGTCCCGTATCCGTTCAAGAGTGCCGCCGAAATGCTCGTCATGGCAGGCAAATCCGGCATGAGCATCGCCGCGATGAAACGCGCCAACGAGCATAGCCGGCGCCCCTCGGCGCAGGTCGACACGGGCCTCGCCCGCATCTGGGAGGTGATGACCGCCTGCATCGACCGTGGCCTTGCGACCGACGGGATCCTGCCCGGCGGATTGAAGGTCAAACGCCGGGCAAAGGCGATCCACGAGGCATTGCTCGCCGAACGCGGGATGAACCAGCGCGCGCCGCATACGATCAACGACTGGATGAGCGCCTATGCGATGGCCGTGAACGAAGAGAACGCGGCCGGCGGTCAGGTCGTGACCGCGCCGACCAACGGGGCCGCGGGCGTGGTGCCCGCGACGATCCGCTACTGGCTCGACCATGTGCCGGGCGCCAGCGTGAAGGGCGTCCCCGACTTCCTGCTCACCGCCGCCGCCATCGGCGGCCTGGTGAAATACAACGCCAGCATCTCGGGCGCCGAGGCCGGCTGTCAGGCCGAGGTCGGCAGCGCCGCCGCGATGGCCGCCGCCGGCCTGTGCGCCGTGATGGGCGGCACGCCTGCACAGGTCGAGAACGCCGCCGAAATCGCCCTCGAACACCACCTCGGCATGACCTGCGACCCGGTCCGCGGCCTCGTGCAGGTGCCCTGCATCGAACGCAACGGCCTCGGCACCATCAAGGCGGTGTCGGCGGCCAGCCTCGCCCTGCGCGGCGACGGCACCCACCTCGTCCCGCTCGATGCCGCCATCGAGACGATGCGCCAGACCGGCGCCGACATGAGCGAGAAATACAAGGAGACGGCGCTCGGCGGCCTCGCCGTGAACGTCCCGAACTGCTGAGGCGTCGCAGCGCAATGGCCCGCCGCGCCAAGGTTTCCTCGCGATGACCGATACCGACCGCCCCTCCCTCGGCATCACCCTGATGCTCGGTTTTTGCGCGACCGCACCGATGATCGACATCGCGGCGAAACTCGCCGCCGATACGATCCCGGTCGGTCAGATCACCGCGTTCCGCTTCGTCGTTCAGGCCGCGCTGATGGTGCCGCTGCTGCCGCTGCTCGCGCATCGGTTCGCCCTGCCGCCGGGCACCTTTCGACCGCTGGCCTGGCGGGCGCTGTTCCTCGTCCTGTCGACGTTCTCGTTCGTGTCGGCGATCACCGTCATGCCGGTCGCCGATGCGCTCGCCATCGTCTTCGTCGAGCCGTTCATCCTGCTGATCCTTGGCGCCGCCCTCTTCGGCGACATCGTCGGGCCGCGGCGGATCGCGGCCTCGGTCACGGGGTTCGCGGGTTCGCTCCTCATCATCCAGCCCAGCATCGTGGCGTTCGGCGCCGTCGCCCTCTGGCCGCTCGGCACCGCGCTGTTCTTCGCGCTCTACATGCTCGTCACCCGGTCGCTCTCGCGCCGGATGCACCCGGTCCCGATGCAGTTCCACACAGCCGTCTTTGCCAGTGCGATGTGCCTGCCGGTCATCGTCGCCGCCCGAGGAACGGGCTGGCCCGACTTCGATCCGGTGACGCCCGCCGGCATCGTCTGGCTCTGGCTCTTCGGCGTCGGCGCGGCCTCGGCGGTGTCGCACATGCTCATGACCTATGCGCTGCGCGCCGCCCCCGCCGCGACGCTGGCACCGCTCCACTACCTCGAGATCATCAGCGCCGTGATCCTCGGCTACCTCGTCTTCGGCAACTTTCCGGGACCGCTCACCTGGGCCGGGATCGCGGTCGTCACCGCGTCGGGCCTTTACATCATCGCGCGCGAACGGCGGCTGGCGATCGCGGCGCGGGCCAGTGCGGCACCTCTGGCCCGGTAAGGGCGGCGGCGGCGAGGCCGAGGCAGTCCCCGGGCAGGATCGCCAGCATCGCGGGGGCCCGGGCGCAGAGCGTCACCGGGCCAAGCGCGGCGTTCGAGGTGCCTATCCGCCTGCCGGGCGCGAAGTCGAGGCCGTCGGTCGGCCAGCGCAGGCCGGTCGAGCCGCATCGCACCGGCGCCATCGGAAACAGCGAAACGAGCGTGCCCGGCGCCAGTGGCAACGACACCTTCGGCGGACACAGGAACGTGAGGCTGTGCGGCCCGAGCAGGATGCAGCGCCGGTCCGGGTGGACCAGCAAGGCATGCAGCGCCGCCAGTTCATGATCCAGCCGCCCGCCCGAGAATCCGACCGCGATGACAAGGGGCGCCGCGATATGGCGCAGCGCCTTGTCGAAATCGGTGCTGTCCTGTTCGGCGACGGGATGCAGCACGTCGGCAAAGGCATCGCGTGCCGCGTCCGACAGGCTGTCCATGTCGCCGATCACCGCGCGCGGGCGCAGTCCTGCTGCCAGCACCGCGTCCGCCCCGCCATCCGCCGCCACCAGCCCCGGCGCCAGCGTTAACGCAGCGGTAAGACTGGCGGGACTAAGGTTCGCGCCACCGATCAGGGTGACGGGGCGGTCGCTGTGGATCGATTGGGGAACCGGCATCGACAACGATCCTCGCGAAACGGGGGCGACTGTTTCTCATCCGGCGCCAATGCCATAAAAGGGTCACGAAATGATACCTGTTGCATCCATTTCCCGCGCCGAATTCGCACCTGATCGCTGGTAAACAGACTGTTGCCAAGACCTGACAAGAGCGAGCATTAATCATGGTTGGATCGAGCAAGATTTTGACGGTTTCCTACGGGACGTTCTCCTGCACCCTCGAAGGGTTCGAGGACAGCTTCTCGACGATGAAGGCGATTGCGGAATATTTCCGGGATCTTGCCGCCGACGACCGTTATTTTGGCGCCGAACCCGCGACGCCCGATGCCGACATGCTCGCGCGAATCGCCGAGCGCGAGATCGCGCGTCGGGTCGAGGCGCGGACGACCGGCACGAGCATCGTGCTGCGCACCGGTGCCGCCCTGACCGGCGATCTGCCCAAACCCGAGGCGGCCCCGGCCGAGCCGGATATAGCCCCGGCCCCGGCCGAGAAGGCAGCACCCGACGCGACGGTTGCCGAGGCGACCTCGGACGACCTGACAGACACTCCCGAACAGGCGGCGCCCGAAGCGGTATCGTCTGGCGCGCCCGCCGAGGCCCCTGACGCGGTGGATGCGTCCGCCGCAGAACTGCTCGCGACGGCCCCGGCGAGCGCGCCCCTGATGCCGCCGGCGATGCGCGGGCCTGCCTCCTCCGATACGGAGGCGAGGGCACCCCTGCGCCCCGAAACGGCCCCGCCGGCAAACGTCCTGTCGCCGACCCCGCGGGTCAGCGAGCGCGCCCCCGCCCCCGCCCATCCCGATGCCGAAAGCGTCGCCGCCAAGTTGCAGCGCATTCGCGCCGTCGTCGGTCGGGCAGCACCGCTTGCCACCGGCGCCAGCGCGGTGCCCGCCGCCGGCGATGCCGTCCCCGAGGACAGCGACGCCGACGTCGACCTGCCATCCGCCGCAACCCCGGCCCCGACCCCGACCCCAACTCCGGCCCCAACTCCGGCCCCAACTCCGGCCCCGGTGCAGAGCGCCGTCGCCGCCGCCGTTGCGGCAACCGCCGCCGAAGCAGAGGCCCCCGTTTCCGAGGCCCCCGATTCCAGGGCCCCCGATTCCAGGGCCCCCGTTGCCGGCGTCCCCGCCCCGAACCGCATCGAAGCGCGTGTCATCAAGATGCGCCGCGCCGATTTCGAGGCGGCCGTCAGTGCCGGTGCGCTCGTCGAGGACGAGGACGAGGACGAGACCGCCGAAGCGGGCCCGACCACGCTCAGCGCCGAGGACGAGGCCGCCCTTCAGGCAGAACTTGCCGCGCTGGAAGACGAAATGACGGACGCGGCGCCTGCTGAAGCAGACCCCGCCGACGACGACTCCGACACCGACGAACCGGTCGAGATCGAGGTCCGCGACGAGAATGACCGCGATCCGGACGAAGCCGAATCTTCGGCAAATTCCGGTGAAGACGTGAGCGACGACGTCGACCTGGCCGCCGATGCGGACGACGCCGTTGACGCGGACGACGACACAGAGAACGATGCCGACCTCGCCGACCGCGACGAGGATATCGCCGAGGACAACTACCGCGAAGCGGTGCGGGCCGTCGCCGACGACGCGGCAGACGAAGGGTCCGAGGACGACGCGGTGGCCGGGCACGAGGGCGCCGACGCGTCGGTCTTCGGCGATGCCGGTGCACAGGACGCGACCCGGACCCCCGGCGCGGATCTCGCGACCGCTGCACCCGCACTCTCCGACACCATCCGTGCCGCCTTGGCGGCTTCTCTGGCCGGTGCGGATGCGGATGACGCCGACGGGACGGTCGACAATCTGTTCGCAGGTGACGACGACGCTGCGGACGACGATTTCTACGGCGCGGACGGCGCCGATGACGACGCGGAAGAGGCCGACACAGGCGATCACGACGTCGACGCCGCCGACGCAGGCGAGGTGGCCGCCGAATCGGCGACGCCCGACGACATCGGTCCCGGCGAAGACGACACGACGCCCCGAACCGACGCCACCGCCGAAGACGCGCAGCCGCCGCGGCCGCGCCGGGTCCGTCTGCCGGTCGACATGGATGAGGACGACGCCGATCTGGCGCGGATCGCCGATCAGACCGACGCCGAGATGGAGGCACCCGCGAACCGCAACCGCCGCGACGCCATCCACCAGCTCAAGGCCGCCGTCGCCGCGACCGAGGCCGCGCGGCTGCTGGGCGAAGAGCCTGTGGTCGCCGAGGAAGAGGACCGCAACGAGACCGCGTTCCGCGACGATCTGCAACAGGTGGTCCGGCCGCGCCGTCCGGTCCGCTCGGACATGCCCGAGGTGCGCACCGAACGGCCGCGCCCCGCACCGCTGAAACTCGTGGCCTCGCAGCGGGTCGACGCCCCTGTCACCGCGCCGCAGTCCCATGCGCCGGTGCGCCCGCGCCGCGTGTCGGTCAACGAGGTGCCGGGCACGCCGGCCACCGGCGGATCATCGTTCTCGGATTTTGCCGCCGACATGGGCGCGCAGGGACTGGGCGACCTGATGGAGGCGGCGGCGGCCCATACCGCCTTCGTCGACGGCTACGAGGACTTCTCGCGCCCGCAACTGATGAGCAAGATCGCCGAGGCGTCGACCGAAACATGGAGTCGCGAGGACGGGCTGCGCGCGTTCGGCGCGCTGCTGCGGCAGGGACGCCTGACCAAGGTGCGCAACGGCCGCTTCGCCGTCTCGGGCGACACGCGCTTCAACCCCGAGCGTCGCGCGGGCTAGGCGGGGATCATCTCGGGGAGTGCGGGGGGCGGCGGGGAAACCCGCCGCCCTCTCTTCACCGGGCGGCGCCGGTGGCCGGTTGCGGACCCTGTCGGGCGACAAAATCTTCGACTTTGCGCCGGGCGGGCGTTGTCGCCGCATCGTGAACCCGGCGGCGTCAGTCCTCTGGCGGCGCGTCCGGGTCGCCCTTGCCGACGCCGCGGAACACCGCGCGGAACGGTATCGCCCAGAGGACACCGAGCGATGCGTAAATCGCCAGTTCGATCAGGACGTTGGGCCGTGGCAGCGCCGCGACCGCGACCCAGGTCACCACGATATAGAGCGGCAGTCCGACGAGCAGGATCACCAGCGACCAGCGGCGGCGTTGTTTGTAGGACAGGGCCATCAGTCGGCAAACGGATCGGTGACGAGGATGGTGTCCTCGCGTTCGGGCGATGTCGACAGCAGCGCCACGGGGCAGCCGATCAGTTCCTCGACCCGGCGGACGTATTTGATCGCTTCGGCGGGCAGATCGGCCCAACTGCGCGCCCCTTCGGTCGAGTGCGACCAGCCGGGCATCTCCTCGTAGACCGGCCTGCAGCGCGCCTGATGGTCGGCGGCGATCGGCAGATGGTCGAGGGTCGCGCCGTCCAGCGTATAGCCGGTGCAGATCCTCAGCGTCTCGAACCCGTCGAGCACGTCGAGCTTGGTCAGCGCGATCCCGTTCACCCCCGATGTGGCGCAGGTCTGCCGCACGAGGACCGCGTCGAACCAGCCGCAGCGCCGCTTGCGCCCGGTGACGGTGCCGAATTCGTGACCCCGTTCGCCCAGCCGCGCGCCATCGGCGTCGTGCAGTTCGGCCGGAAACGGCCCCTCGCCGACGCGGGTGGTATAGGCCTTGACGATACCGAGAACGAAGTCGATGGCCCCCGGTCCGATGCCGGTGCCGGTGGCGGCCTGCCCCGCGATCACGTTCGACGAGGTGACGAAGGGATAGGTGCCGAAGTCGATGTCGAGGAGCGCGCCCTGCGCCCCCTCGAACAGGATGCGCTTGCCCGCGCGACGCTCTTCGTTCAGCACCTTCCACACCGGGCCCGCATATTCGAGGACGACGGGCGCGATCTCGCGCAGCGAGGCGATGAGCGCATCGCGGTCGATCGGCGGCAGGCCGAGACCCCGGCGCAGCGCGTCGTGGTGCACAAGCGCCCGGTCGACCCGCAACTCGAGCGTGGCGGCATCGGCCAGATCCGCGACCCGGACCGAGCGGCGCCCCACCTTGTCCTCGTAGGCCGGGCCGATGCCGCGCCCGGTGGTGCCGATCCGCGCGACGGAGTTCTGCGCCTCGCGGGCGCGGTCCAGTTCGCCGTGGATCGGCAGGATCAGCGGGCAGTTTTCGGCGATCATCAGCGTCTCGGGCGTGATCTCGACCCCCTGCCCGCGCAGACCCTCGATCTCCTTCTTCAGGTGCCATGGGTCGAGCACCACGCCATTGCCGATCACCGAGAGCTTGCCGCCGCGCACGATGCCGGAGGGCAGCAGCGACAGCTTGAACACCACCCCGTCGACGACCAGCGTATGGCCCGCGTTGTGACCGCCCTGGAACCGGGCGATGATGTCGGCCCGCTCGGAGAGCCAGTCCACGATCTTGCCCTTTCCTTCGTCGCCCCACTGGGCGCCGACGACGACGACGTTGGCCATGACATTCCTCTCGCGGTGCAACCGCAGGCTTCATATCGGGCGACGGGCGGCGGCGAAACCGTTAATCGTCGGCAGGGCGCGGGACGACGTCGCTGTCCGCCGCAGACCGGCGGGCGCGACGCCGCTCTGCGGTGGACAGCGGCGCGCGCGCTTGCCATCCTGCGCCGGACGCGCCACTGCGGCGCCTGCCGACACCGAATAGGAACGATCCGATGGGATTTCTGCTGCGCTGGCTCTTTGCCTTCCTGTTGCTCGCCGCGACCTACAACCCCACGCGCTGGAACGTCGTGCGCTGGGGCACTGACAATTTCGACCGGCAGTTGCCGCTCGTCGTGCTCGCGGCGCTGGTGCTGCTGATCGGCTATATCATCTATCTGCGCGCCACCCTGCGCTCGATCGGCATGTTCGGGATGCTGCTCATCCTCGCGGTGGTCGGGACCGTGATCTGGGTGCTCTACGATCAGGGCTGGGTCAGCCTCGAGAACCCGACCGTGAACACCTGGATCGCCGTCGTGGCCCTCAGCCTCGTGCTGGCCGTCGGACTGTCGTGGTCGATCGTGCGCCGCAAGCTCTCGGGTCAGGCGGATGTCGACGACGTCGACGAATAGTCGCGACACCCGTGTGCCCGACAGCCGCCCGCCGAGTTAGGGGTTGCGAGGGCGGGGCGGGACTTCTAGACACGGCGCGTTCAGAGCGGAAAGCGCACCCATGGAAAACGTCGTCCTCATCGTCCATCTGATCCTCGCGCTGGGTCTGATCGGGGTGGTGCTGTTGCAACGCTCCGAAGGCGGCGGTCTGGGGATGGGCGGCGGCGGGGCGACGACGGGCCGGCCGGCGGCGACGGCACTCGGCAAGGTGACGTGGGGCCTTGCCGGCGCGTTCATCGTGACCTCGATGGCGCTGACGATCTTTGCGGCGGACAAGGCGTCGGACGCCTCGGTCGTGGACCGCGGCGATCTGGTGCCGCCCGCCGCGCAAGAGACCGTGCCGACCACACCCGACCTTGGCGACACCCTCCTGCCGCCCACCGCCGGCGACAGCGGTCCGGTCGTGCCGGACGCGAACTGATCGTTTCCACAACTTCTGGGTGGGGCGCGGGGACCGGCCCCGAAATCTGGGGGCGATTGCAGTGCCTCGCCTTGCGCCCGGCCCGCTTTTCCGACTATTCTCAAATCCCGTGATACCGCTCGGATCTCTCTGACGCGCGTCACCCGATCTGGGCGAAACACGGGGAACTTTCCATGGCGCGATATGTCTTCATCACCGGCGGGGTGGTCTCTTCGCTGGGCAAGGGTCTGGCCTCCGCCGCCCTTGGCGCGCTGTTGCAGGCCCGGGGGTTCACGGTGCGCCTGCGCAAGCTCGACCCCTACCTCAACGTCGATCCCGGCACGATGTCGCCGTTCGAGCATGGCGAGGTCTTCGTCACCGACGACGGCGCCGAGACCGACCTCGACCTCGGCCACTACGAGCGGTTCACCGGGGTGGCGGCGCGGGCGACCGATTCGATCTCGTCGGGACGGGTCTATTCCACCGTTCTGGAAAAGGAGCGGCGCGGCGATTACCTGGGCAAGACGATCCAGGTCATTCCGCATGTCACGAACGAAATCAAGGACTTCATCGACATCGGCGACGATGAGGTCGATTTCATGCTGTGCGAGATCGGCGGCACCGTCGGCGATATCGAGGGCCTGCCCTTCTTCGAGGCGATCCGGCAGTTCGCGCAGGACAAGCCGCGCGGTCAGTGCATCTTCATGCACCTGACCCTGCTGCCCTATCTTGCCGCCAGCGGCGAGTTGAAGACCAAGCCGACGCAGCATTCGGTCAAGGAACTGCGCTCGATCGGGTTGCAGCCCGACGTCCTCGTCTGCCGCTCAGAGCATCCGATCCCGGAAAAGGAACGCGCCAAGATCGCGCTCTTCTGCAACGTGCGCCTCGAGGCGGTGATCCCGGCCTATGACCTGAAGTCGATCTACGAGGCACCGCTCGCCTATCACCGCGCGGGCCTCGACCAGGCGGTGCTGGATGCGTTCCAGATCACCCCCGCGCCCAAGCCGAACCTCGCGCGGTGGGAGGACGTGATGGACCGCCTGACACGCACCGACGGCGAGGTGCGGGTCGCCATCGTCGGCAAATACACGCAGCTCGAGGATGCCTACAAGAGCATCGCCGAGGCGCTGACCCATGGCGGCATGGCCAACCGGGTGAAGGTGCGGATCGACTGGGTCGACGCCGAACTCTTCGAGCGCGAGGACGCGGGGCCGCATTTGCAGGGGTTCCACGCGATTCTGGTGCCCGGCGGTTTCGGCGAGCGCGGCACCGAGGGCAAGATCAAGGCGGCGCAATTCGCGAGGCTGCGCGGCATTCCCTATCTCGGCATCTGTCTCGGGATGCAGATGGCGGTTATCGAGGCGGCGCGCAACGTGACGGGCCTCGCCGCCGCCGGGTCCGAGGAATTCGACCACGAGGTCGGCAAGAAGCGGTTCGAGCCGGTGGTCTATCACCTCAAGGAATGGGTGAAGGGCAACCACACCGTCAGCCGCAAGATGAGCGACGACAAGGGCGGGACGATGCGTCTGGGGGCCTATTCGGCAAGCCTGACGCCGGGGTCGAAGGTGGCCGAAGTCTATGGTACGACCGCGATCGAGGAGCGGCACCGGCACCGCTATGAGGTGGACACGAAATATCGCGCGGCGCTCGAGGCCGAGGGGCTATGCTTTTCGGGCATGTCGCCGGACGGGCGCCTGCCCGAGATCGTCGAGTGGAAGGACCATCCCTGGTTCATCGGCGTGCAGTTCCATCCGGAGTTGAAGTCCAAGCCGTTCGCACCGCATCCGCTGTTCGCGGATTTCGTCCGCGCGGCGGTGGAGACGTCCCGGCTGGTATAGAAGAACGGAAAATCTTGAATTTTCCGACGTCGATTTCTTCAAAAGAAATCGTTCCCGGCGTCGGCCCGATGTGCCGCTTTCAGAAGTCGAGCGTGAACGTCCGCGTCGCCATGATCGACGCACTTACCGCATTGTCCGATCCGCCGAGCACGATCGGGCTGTCGGCGGCGTCGCCGAGGAAGCGGTCGTAGCGGATCGTGCCCTCGACGCCCCAGGCGTCGGTGATGTCGTATTCCGCGCCGAGTTCGATGCCGCCGGCGAGGATGCCGCCGCGCGCATCGTATTGGCCGAACGACGATTGCGCAGCCTCGTCCGGGGTCACGCCGAAATAGGTGCCCGCATAGTCGTCGTCGCCGAAGAACACGCGCGGCCCGGCCGAGAACGTCAGGCGGTCGGTCGGGCGCAAAAAGACGTCCGCTCCGACCTCGCCGACAAAGCTCTCGTGGCCGACGACGCCGTAGCGGACATCGGCAAAGACCTCGTAGCCGGGTTGGGTATATCCGACGCCGAGGCCCAGTTCGAGGCTGGCGTCGATGTCCGCCAGACCGTCGAGTTCGGGATAGTCCGCCGCCGTCCGCTCGCCGATATAGCGGAACGAGCCGCGCAGACCGAGGCCATAGGGATCGCCGTTCGGATCGACGAAGGTGGTGCCGCCGAGGGTCAGGCCGTTCAGCCGGAACGTGCCGGTCGGCCCGACGATGAGTTCATCCGACCCGAAATAGCCGGGCGCCGACGCAGCGCCGAAACCAAGCTCGACCTGCACGCCGTTGCGGACCACCGGGGCACCGGGCGCCACCGGCACCAAAACCGTCGTCTCACCCGCCGGACCATCGAGCGAACCGGCCCGGCCCACGACAGGCACCGCCCCCAGAACGAGGGCGGCAAGAGCGGCGCAGAGGGGCGAGGCGGTCGGCATCAGGCGGGTTCCCGGCGAATTGGTCGGACGATAGCACAGCATGTCTGGACGACAATCGTCAATGTGTCGTCGGGGTTCCCGAAGCCGGACGAAATATCGTGCCGGTGCGACCATTTGGCCGCAGAACCCCGATCGCGCGCGCGCCCTTCGCCTTGTGCGGCACCGCGCGAGCGTCTAGGGCGCGGACAGGTCCGTCCCGCCGGGCCGACCGACCGAACCGGAGCCGCCGATGCTGTCCTACCAGCACGCCTATCACGCCGGAAATCTGGCCGATGTGCACAAGCATGCGCTGCTTGCCTGGGCGCTCGGCTATCTGACGGCCAAGCCCAAGCCGCTGACCTATATCGAGACCCACGCCGGGCGCGGCCTCTACGATCTGGGCGGCGCGCAGGCACGCAAGACCGGCGAGGCGCAGAACGGTATCCTCCGCGCCGAGGGCTGGTTCGCACCGGCGCATCCCTATCGCCGGGTGCTGGACGAGGTCCGCGCCGCGCACGGCCCCGACGCCTACCCCGGCTCGCCGCTGATCGCGCAGGCGCTGCTGCGGACCGAGGATCCGGTGCATCTGGCCGAATTGCATCCTGCCGAGGCCGACGCGATGGAAGCGGCATGGCCCGGCGCGCGGCTGCACCGGCGCCACGGGCCGGACGTCGCGCTGTCGCTGGCACCGCCGGTGCCGGCGCGCGGCCTGTGCCTGATCGACCCGAGCTGGGAGGTAAAGGACGACTATCGCACCATCCCCGTGTTCATGGCCAAGCTCGCGCGCAAATGGCCGGTCGGCTGCCTGATGCTGTGGTATCCGCTCCTGACCACGACGCCGCACCGCCCGATGCTGCGCCACCTCGAAGGCGCGCACCCGGACGGGGTCCGTCACGAGGTGGCGTTTCCCCCCGCGCGGCCCGGGCACGGCATGGTCGGATCGGGCCTGTTCGTCGTCAATCCGCCCTACGGATTCCACGCCGAGGCCGCCGCCCTGAGCACCCATTTCGCCACCCTGGCGCCGCAACCGATGTAGCGATTGCGCGCGTCGGCGCCGGGCGTGCTAACCTCGCTGCATGAGAACCGCGCTCGCACCGGTGCTTCTGTGTGTCGCCACCGCACTGACGGCGGAGCCGGGCGATTGCGGTCGCCCGGTCTGCGCCGAACCGCCCGGCTCGCTCCGGCTGGCCCATGAGATCACCTTCGACGACCTGCGCGGCGGCATGGGGCCGGGGCGCCAGATCGAGGGCATCCTCGACCAGCCCGGCGCCCGGTTCGGCGAGCGGTTCGCCGGGCAATCCCTCGGAACGCTCACCGCCTTCGGTGTGCCCTACGACACCGTCCTCGGTCCGGCCACGGGTCTGATCCTGTTGCCCGGGGTGCCGGGACAGAACCTGTCGATCCTGCGGCTGCCGAGCACCAACGTGCTGTCGGGCGACGGCCCAGCAGGCGTGCCGCGCCAGCGGGCAACGGGCGAGGGCGCGATCGCCGTGGCCTTCGCCGAGCCGCAGGGGGCGGTCCGCCTGATCCTGCGCGGCGGCGAGGGCGGCAGCGTCACGGTGCTGTTTCTGGCGCCCGGCGGTCAGGTGATCGACCGGCACGTCATCTCCCCTGCGGGCGAGGGCGCGCTCGATTTCGCGCGCGTGGGCGGGACCGAGGACATCGGCGGCCTCGTCATCACCAACCGCGACCCCGAGGGGATCGCGCTCGATGCCGTCGCCTTCGGTCTGGGGCGGCAGATCT
Source organism: uncultured Alphaproteobacteria bacterium (assembly GCA_963789535.1). Lineage (GTDB taxonomy): Bacteria > Pseudomonadota > Alphaproteobacteria > Rhodobacterales > Rhodobacteraceae > CAVXHQ01. The sequence continues at coordinate 74,378 of CAWBKU010000004.1, forward strand.
CGGCGCTTGTCCCCTGACGAGCCCCCCTTTTCCCCGGCACGCCGCTTCGCCTATAACCGCGCCCATGATCGCCGAATTCCTGAACCGCCTGCTGGCGCCCGAGCCTGCACCGATGCCCGACACCGATGCGCGTCTCGCGCTGACCGCCCTTCTGGTGCGGCTCGCCCGTGCCGACGGCGTCTATGCCCCCGAAGAGATCGCGCGGATCGACCGCCTCTCCGCCGCCCGCTTCGGTCTCGGTCCGGTCGAGGCCGCCGAATTGCGCGCGCGGGCCGAAGAGGTCGAGCGCGACGCCCCCGATACCGTCCGCTTTACCCGCGCGATCAAGGAGGCCGTGCCCTACGACGACCGCCTCGGCGTGATCGAGGCCCTGTGGGATGTCGCCCTTGCCGACGGGCGGCGCGACGACGAGGAGGATGCGATGCTGCGTCTGGTCGCCTCGCTGCTGGGCGTGTCCGACCCCGAGAGCGCGCTGGCGCGGCACCGGGTCGAGACGCGGATCGCGCGGCGCGGCGACGGCCCTTCGGTCTAGCCCCCTATCCCCGAAACGACCGACCGAAAGCACCCGACGATGTTCGCCGCCCTGCCGATGTATGCCCGCCCCGAGAACCGTGCCGCCCACGATGCGCTCTGGGCGCTGATCCGCGACGGCCTGCGGGCGCGCGGGCTGGACGCGCCCGACGCGCTCGACCACGACGCCGACTATCAGGCGGGCTGGGGCCGCACCGACCTCGTCCTCGGGCACATCTGCACCCTGCCGTGGCGGGCGCAGCACCGGCACAACACGGTACTGGTGGGTGCAAGCGATTACGGCCTTTCCGACACGCCGGCCGGCTACTACCGCAGCCTCTATGTGGTGCGTGCGGATGACGTGGCGCGGCGCCTGTCCGATCTCTCGGGCCGCGCGATGGCCGTGAGCGATCCGCTGTCGCATTCGGGATGGGGCGCCGCGGCGGCGGATGCGGGGACGCGCGGCGTGACGCTGGCGCCCGTGGTCGTCACGGGCGCGCACCGCGCCAGCATGGCAGCGGTCGTGCGGGGCGACGCGGATTTCGCCAGCATCGACGCCCAGACATGGCGGGTCGAGACGCAGATCGACAATCCCGACGTCGCCCGGCTGCGCGTCGTGGACAGGACGCCGCCATCGCCCGGCATCACCTTCGTCACCGCCCCCGGGCGCGACGGGACCGCCACATTCGCGGCCGTGACCGAGGCCATCGCCGCCCTGCCTGCCCCGCATCGCGACACCCTCGGCCTGCGCGGCATCGTCCGCCTGCCCGACGCCGCCTATGACATCGCCCTGCCGCCGGTACCGGACCTGCGCGACATCGCGCACCGGGCCTGAAACCGCAGGTTCGGGACCAAACCTGTTGCCAGCGGGCAGGTTCTGCGCCTTACTCTGCTGCAACCTTGCGACGGGGGCCGCGCGCGTGACGACCACACCAGACCCGACCGAAACCGCACCCGGCGGCAGGTCGCCGACCGCCGATCCCGTCATCGACATCCGCGACCTGCACAAGGCCTACGGCAGCCTCGAGGTGCTCAAGGGCGTGTCGATCACCGCACCTGCGGGCCACGTCGTCTCGCTCATCGGATCGTCGGGGTCGGGCAAATCCACGCTCCTGCGGTGCGCCAACCTGCTCGAGGACAGCCAGCAGGGCGACATCCTGTTCTGCGGCGAGCCGGTGACGTGGAAGGGCACGGGCCTGCACCGCCACCCCGCCGACAGGGCGCAGATGATCCGGATCCGCACCAACCTGTCGATGGTGTTCCAGCAGTTCAACCTCTGGGCCCACATGACGATCCTGCACAACGTGATGGAGGCGCCGCTGACCGTGCTGCGCCGACCGCGCGCCGAGGTCGAGGCGGCGGCCCGCACGTATCTCGACAAGGTCGGGATCGGCGACAAGGCCGACGCCTATCCCGCGCAACTCTCGGGTGGCCAGCAACAGCGCGCCGCCATCGCCCGCGCCCTCTGCATGGAGCCGAAAGCGCTGCTCTTCGACGAACCGACGAGCGCGCTCGACCCCGAACTCGAGCAGGAGGTGGTGCGCGTCATCAAGGCGCTGGCCGAAGAGGGACGCACCATGCTCCTCGTGACCCACGACATGGCGATGGCGCGCGACGTGAGCGATCACGTCGTGTTCCTGCATCAGGGCCTGATCTGCGAGGAAGGGCCGCCCGACCGCCTGTTCGGCGCGCCCCAGACCGAGCGGTTGCAGGGATTCCTGTCGTCGACGGTCGCTGCGTGAAGGCGCTCGCGTTCCTGCTGGCGCTCGCCGCCCCCGCGGCGGCCGAGACCGTCCGCATCGGCACCGAGAGCTATTACCCCCGCTACGTCTTCTTCGACGACAAGGGGACGCGGGTCGGATCGGACGTGGATGTCATGGCCGAGGTCTGCGCCCGCGCGGCCTGGGACTGCGTCTGGATCGAGACACCCTTTCCCGGCATCTTCGAGGGGCTGGCCGAGGACCGCTACGACCTGGTGGTCGGCGGCACCGGCGAGGGCCCGGGGCGCGAGGCCTATGCCCTCTTTTCGACCGTCTACTACCAGCCGCGGGGCAGCGACAGCTATGTGCTGTCGACGGATGCGGACGCCGATCCCGCGACGCTCACCATCGCCGTGGCGGAAGGCACGCTGCTCGAAGACGCCCTGCGTGCTGGCGGGCATGACGTGCTGCCGGTCGTCTCGAACGAGGCCGCCATAGCGGCACTCTTTGCCGGAGAGGTCGGCGGCGCTTTCGTCAATCCGGCATATTTTCTCGACCTGCCCTTTGCGCAGCGCGATGTGCTGACCGTGCTCGAGGAGATCACCGTCGACAAGAATGGTCCGCAGATATCGGTAGCGATCGACCGGCCCGACCTTCTGGCGACCGCCGATCGCATCCTCGCCGCGATGAAGGCCGACGGCACCCTCGCCGCGATCAACGAGGCCTGGTATCCCCGCGACGAGGACGCGGCGAAGTGACGAGGCGGGTGCTGCAAGACGAAGGTCCGGACGCAGGGGGCACCGGCGACGCTTGTCCTGCCAAAGGCCGGAAACCACAAAACGAAGGCCCCGACACCGTTTCAAAGGTATCGAGGCAATTCAGACCGACATATCGCAGGAGCAGGGCCAGAGGCCGTGTCATATCGCAGGAGCAGGGCCAGAGGCCGTGTCATATCGCAGGAGCAGGGCCAGAGGCTGTGTCATGTCGCAGGAGCAGGGCCAGAGGCCGTGTCATATCGCAGGAGCAGGGCCAGAGGCCGTGTCATGTCGCAGGAGCAGGGCCAGAGGCCGTGTCGTATCGCAGGAGCAGGGCCAGAGGCCGTGTCATGTCGCAGGAGCAGGGCCAGAGGCCGTGTCGTATCGCAGGAGCAGGGCCAGAGGCCGTGTCGGATCGCAGGAGCAGGGCTTTACGCCAAGTCTGACTTCAGAAGGAGGAGGGCTCGAGGCCGTCTCATCGAAGGGTCACTACAACCTTGGGGTGAATGTCGCCTCTCCTACCGCGCGAGTTAACATTTATTTTGCAAAAATCACCGCCCCACTGCAACAAGACTGCCGTCTCTGGGGAATATCGAGCGATTTCATGTCATTCGGCCACGCCGTCCGGCGCCGATTTCCGGCCATCCCGCAGTGCATCCTGCGATATCCCGGGCGTCGGGGCGACGGAGCCACTCTTTTCCCCGACGCCGCGGCCGGGTCGGCGGGTCCGGCGCACAGGCGGCTTGTGGGCGCCATCGCGCGCGTCTACCCTCCGTTCACCACGAAAACAGGGATACACCATGCACAGACTGATCCTCACCACCGCCGCCCTCGCACTGACGGCGGGCGTTGCCATCGCGCAAGAAACCATCCGGATGGGCACCGAAGGCGCCTACCCTCCGTATAACTTCCTCAATGACGCGGGCGAGGTCGACGGCTTCGAACGCGCGCTCGGCGACGAGCTGTGCGCCCGCGCGGGCCTGACCTGCGAATGGGTGACGAACGACTGGGACGGCATCATTCCGAACCTGGTGTCGGGCAACTACGACACCATCATGGCCGGCATGTCGATCACCGACGAGCGCAAGGAGGTGATCGCCTTCACCCAGGACTACTACCCGCCGACCGCCTCGATCTATGTGGCCGCATCGGAGGATGCCGACCTCGCGGGCGGCGTCGTCGCGGCACAGACCTCGACCATCCAGGCAGGCCATGTCGCCGAAAGCGGTGCCGCCCTGCTCGAATTCGCGACGCCGGAAGAGACCGTGGCCGCGGTTCGCGCCGGTGAGGCCGACGCGGTCTTTGCCGACATGGACTATCTGCTGCCGCTGGTCGAGGCGTCGGGCGGCGAACTGATGGTGGTGGGCGAGCCCGTGCCGCTCGGCGGCGGCGTCGGCATCGGCATGCGCCAGACCGACACCGAGATGCTCGCGACCTTCGACGCGGCGATCACCGACATGAAGGCGGACGGCACGCTGAACGCGCTGCTGATCGAGTGGTTCGGCGAAGGGACCGCGACCTACTAGGAACGGCGGGGCGCACGCGCCCCGGCCAAGATGGGGTGAACCCTGTCCTGCCGCCCGGTTCCGACCGGCGTAGGATGGGGGTTCGCCCCATCCTCCCCCGCCCCCAAAGCCCGGACCGTGCCCGCATGTTCGCAAGTTGCGCCGACCCCGAAACCCTCGACGGCCTCGCGTGGCTCACCTGCTATCTCACCACGGGCAAGCACATCGCGTTCTATCGGTCGTTCGGCACGGTCCTCTTGCTGCTGGCGATCACCGCCCCCCTTGCGCTGGCCTTCGGCTTCGGCGGCGCCGTGGCGGCGCGGTCGCGCATCCTGCCGGTCTCGTGGCTGGGCCGCGCCTATATCGCGCTGGTGCGCGGCGTGCCCGACATCGCCTTCTTCCTCTTCTTCGTCATCGCGCTCGATCAGGGCATCGAATACCTGCGGCACCAGTATTACTGCCCCGACTGGCCCGCCCCGATCCGCCAGGGCAACGACTTCATCGTCTGCGCCCAGGCCAAGATGCCGCTGACCACCGCGCCGCAGCAGGTCCACGAGCGCTACGGCTTCTTCATCGCCGTCTTCACCTTTGCCATCGTCTTCGGCGCCTTCGCCGCCAACGTCCTCTACGGCGCGATGCGCGCCGTGCCGCGCGGGCAGGTCGAGACGGGCGAGGCCTATGGCATGACCGCCGGCCAGACGTTCCGCCGCATCGTCGTGCCGCAGATGTGGGTCTATGCCCTGCCCGGCCTGTCGAACCTGTGGATGGTCCTGATCAAGGCGACGCCGCTCCTCTTCCTGCTCGGCGTCGAGGATATCGTCTACTGGGCACGCGAACTCGGCGGCACCAAGACGCCGCAGTTCACCGACTATCCGCACGGCGACTGGCGGATGTGGTATTTCGCCTTCCTGCTGGTGTTCTACCTGTGCTTCACCAAGGTGTCCGAAATCGTCCTGACCCGGATCATGTCCCGCCTCACCCGCGGGCAGGCCACCCTCGGCGGCAGCGCCGGGCGGGCGGCCGCATGAGTTGCTGGGACACCATCGCCGCCTACGGCCTGCGCAGCCTCGGCGTCGGCGAACGCCTGCTGCCGCGCACCGATTTCACGCTCTGCGAGCAGTTCACCCTGATCGGCTCGGGGATGATCTGGAACGTCTACTTCGGCGTCCTTGCCCTGATCACCGGGTTCTTCCTCGCCACGGCCGTCGCCGTGGGCAAGGCGTCGCGCTCGCACTGGACGCGCAAACCCGCCGAATGGTTCGTGTTCCTGTTCCGTGGCTCGCCGCTCTTCATCCAGTTCTTCTTCGCCTATTTCCTGTTCCTGTCGCTGAAATCCTCCTACCCCGCCTTCGGCGCCTTCACCTCCGCCTGGCTCGGCGCCGCGCTCGTCCTGTTCCTCAACACCGCCGCCTATTCGGCCGAGATCTTCTACGGCGCCCTGCAATCGGTGCCGCGCGGCGAGGTCGAGGCCGCCGACGCCTACGGCCTCTCGGGCTGGTCGCGGTTCCGGCGCGTGATCTGGCCCACCATGCTGAGGCTCGCGTGGCCCGCCTATACCAACGAGGCGATCTTCCTGTTCCACGCCACCACGCTCGTCTTCTTCTCGGGCTTTCCGGCGATCGCAGCAGAGGGGCGACGCCCTCTATTACGCCAGCTATTTCGCCGACAAGACCTTCAACCCCTTCGTCCCCTATCCCATCCTCGCGGCCTATTTCATCCTGCTGACCCTCGCCGTCATCGGCACGATGGGGCTGGTCAATCGGCGGCTGAACCGGCATCTGCCGCAGGAACGGCGGATGTCCCTCAAGTTCCGTCCACAATTGATCAGGTAATCTCCATGAGCTGGCTCGACGAGCATCCCGACGTCCGCAACATCCGCTGCGGCGCCGCAGACCTGAACGGTCAGGCGCGCGGCAAGCGCGTCCCCATCCGCTTCGCCCGCAAGCTCGAGGAGGAAGGCACCCGCTTTCCGCTCTCCGTCCTCAACCTCGACATCTGGGGCGAGGACGTCGAGGACAGCCCCCTCGTCTTCGCCGCGGGCGACCCCGACGGCGTGCTCCTGCCGACCGAGCGCGGCTATGTGCCGATGCCCTGGCTCTCGACGCCCTCGGCGCTGCTGCCGCTGTGGATGTTCCGCGAGGACGGCACCGTCTTCGAGGGCGACCCGCGCCATGCGCTCGCCGCCGTGCTCGACCGCTACAAGGCCCTCGGCCTCACGCCCGTCGTCGCCACCGAGATGGAGTTCTACCTCGTCGACGACACCGGCGACGGCATCCGCCAGCCACGCTCGCCCCGCTCCGGCAAACGCCGCCCCGGCGCCGAGATCCTGTCGCTGCGCGCGCTGGACGCCTTCGATATCTTCTTCACCCAGCTCTACGACGCCTGCGACGAGATGGACATTCCCGCCGAGGCCGCGATCTCCGAGGTCGGCATGGGCCAGTTCGAGATCAACCTCGAACACGTGCCCGACGCGCTGAAGGCCGCCGACGACGCCTGGCTGTTCAAGATGCTGGTCCGCGGCCTCGCGCGCAACCACAACATGGCCGCGTCCTTCATGGCCAAACCCTACGAGGAATACGCAGGCTCCGGCCTGCACATGCATTTCTCGGTGCTGGATGCCGACGGCAACAACGCCTTCGCCAACGATACCTTCGAGGGAACGCCGCTCCTGCAACAGGCCATCGCCGGCTGCCTGCACGCGATCCCCGACTGCGCCCTGATCTTTGCGCCCCACGCCAACAGCTATGACCGCATGGTCCCCGAGAACTACGCCCCCACCGGCGTCTGCTGGGCCTACGAGAACCGTACCGCCTCGATCCGCGTCCCCGGCGGCTCGCTCAAGGCGCGCCGGATCGAACATCGCGTCGCTGGCGGCGACGTGAACCCCTACCTGTTCATCGCCGCCGTTCTGGGTGCGGCCCTGATCGGCATCGAGGACAAGATGGTCCCCCCCGCCCCGATCTCGGGCAACGCCTACGATCAGGACATGCCGCAAATCCCCGACACCTGGGAGGCCGCCATCGACCGCTTCGACGCGAGCCCCATCGCGCGGCGGATATTCCCGGATTTGCTGGTCGACAATCTGGTGATGACCAAGCGGCAGGAGGCGCATTATTTGAAGGAACTGAACCCGGAACAGCGGCTGGAATTGTATCTGGATACGGTGTGAGGGATTTCGAACGTCTGGTTGGCGGACATTGCCGCAATTCTATATCAAGCCTATCGTTCTAATCATTTGATAGCAGTTGAGGAATGAAAGCATGTCGAGCGACTATTTGTATTCAGGAGATGCTGATTATCACGGGCCTGAGCCAATGGCTTATCGCCTGCACGCCGGCGCCTTTCTGGAGTGTGCGGAATTGGCACTTTCTGGCATCCGTGAAAGAGGTCAAACAGAACCCAATATGATGCAGAACGCGCCTATAGTGCATCTTATTTGCCACTCGATTGAAATGTTTCTAAAGCTTGCTTTATACAAGACTGGAAGTAACGACAGGGACTTAAAAACCTTTGAGCTACGGCATAATCTGACGAAACTGAAAGAGAAATGCGAAAATCGCGGCGTGGTTCTTTCAGACAGCGTTGCCGAGAATGATTGATGCACTATCGCCGCTACATGAGGCGCACAAGCTTAGGTATACTGCCTTCGTTGACGCCCCAATATGGCTTCCGCTTCAGTCCCTCAGAGATGATTGATCTGACGAAAAACCTTGTAACTGCCTCGCATCCTAGCCAAAGAGCATAGTTTTTCTTGCCATCATGGATGATGACACGTTGGGCTCCAAGCCGACATTCGCACCGTAGCCCCCCATTGCCGCCACCCCCCGCACCGGGGTATCGTGCCGCATCTCCCGCCCCGAGGCCCCCCATGCTCATCGGCATCCTGCAAGCCGGCCCCCTTGCCGACGCGACCGTCGCCAAACACGGCGACTACCCCGACCTCTACGCCCATCTCCTGCGCGACCAGGGGTTCACCTTCCGCTCCTTCCGCGTCGTCGACATGGCGTTCCCGGACAGCGTAACCGCTTGCGACGGCTGGCTTATCTCCGGCTCGCGCTACGGCGCCTACGAGGACATGCCCTTCATCGCCCCGCTGGAGCAATTCATCCGCGACGCCATGGCCGCCGACGTGCCGCTGGTCGGCATTTGTTTCGGCCATCAGATCATCGCGCAGGCCCTCGGCGGCACCGTCGAGAAGGTGGCGCGCGGCTGGTCGGTGGGGCGCAAGGTCTATGATTTCGACGGCACACCACTGGCCGTGAACGCCTGGCATCAGGATCAGGTGACGGTCCTGCCCGACGGGGCGCGCGTCGTCGCGCAGACCGAATTCTGCCCCTACGCCGCGCTCGTCTATGGCCGCGCCGCCTATTCGGTGCAGCCACACCCCGAGTTCACCGGTGCCTTCACCGTCGATCTGGCCGAGTCGCGGGGGCGGGGCGTGGTGCCGGAGGCGATCCTCGAAACCGCCATCGCCGATGCGGGCAAACCGCTCGACAACGCCGCCATCGCCGACCGCATCGGCGCCTTCTTTCGCACTCGAAACCCATCGGGGACCGCCGCATGACCTGGACCGACGACATCCCCGAGGCGGCGCGCGCCTACCTCGAGGCGAACCGCCTCGACGAGGTGGAATGCGTCGTGGCCGACCTGCCCGGCATTGCGCGCGGCAAGGCGGTGCCCGCCGCGAAATGGGAGCGGCAGAAGTATTTCCACCTGCCCAATTCGATCTTCTTCCAGACCATCACCGGCGACTGGGGCGAGGCGGCGGGCCCGGACGGCTTCACCGAACCCGACATGACCCTGCGCCCCGATCTCTCCACCGTCACCGCGGCCCCCTGGGCCGCCGACGGCACTTTGCAGGTGATCCACGACGCCTTCGACACCAAGGGCCGCCCGGTCCCCTACGCCCCGCGCAACGTGCTGCGCCGGGTCTGCGACCTCTACAAGGCGCAGGGCTGGACGCCGGTCGTGGCGCCCGAGATGGAATTCTACCTCGTCGCCCGCAACATCGACCCGGCCAAGCCGATCGAGCCGATGATGGGCCGCACCGGTCGCCCGGCTGCGGGGCGGCAGGCCTATTCCATGTCCGCCGTCGACGACTACGGCCCCGTCATCGACGACATCTACGAATACGCAGAAATCCAGGGCTTCGAGATCGACGGCATCACCCAGGAGGGCGGCGCCGGACAACTCGAGATCAACCTCATCCACGGCGATCCCATCGCCCTTGCCGACGAGGTTTTCTTCTTCAAACGCCTGATCCGCGAGGCCGCCCTCAAGCACGACTGCTTCGCCACCTTCATGGCCAAACCCATCGCGGGCGAGCCCGGATCGGCGATGCATGTCCACCATTCGGTGATCGACGCCAAGGGGCGCAACATCTTCACCGGCCCGGGGGGCGGCGAAACCGACGCCTTCTTCCACTTCATCGGCGGCCTTCAGGAACACATGCCGAGCGTCATCGCCGTCATCGCGCCCTATGTGAACTCCTACCGCCGCTACGTCCGCGACCACGCAGCACCCATCAACCTCGAGTGGGGCCGCGACAACCGCACCACCGGCATTCGCATCCCGATCTCCTCGCCCGAGGCGCGGCGGATCGAGAACCGGCTGGCGGGCATGGACTGCAACCCCTATCTCTGCATCGCGGCCTCGCTCGCCTGCGGCTATCTCGGCATGATGAACGAGACGCGCCCCGACAAACGCTACCGCGGCGACGCCTACGACGCCGAGGCCGAGATCCCCGAGTCGCTGGGCGACGCGCTCGACCTCTTCGACGCGGCCAAGGAGATCCACGACGTCCTCGGGCCGGAGTTCGCCCGGGTCTATTCGATCGTCAAGCACGCGGAATACACCGAATTCCTTCAGGTCATCTCGCCGTGGGAGCGCGAGCATCTACTGCTGAACGTATGAAAGGGGCGGCGCCACCGATGCCACCCGACGTGGCGCGGGCCTTCGACGGCTTTCCCGCCGGGGCGCGCGCTGCGTCGATGGACCTGCGAGACCTGATCTTCGAGACGGCGGGCGAGACCGCAGCGGTCGGCGCGATTGTCGAGACTTTGAAATGGGGGCAGCCGTCCTATCTCCCCGCCGAGAGCCGATCGGGCACCACGGTTCGGCTCGGCGTGCCGAAGGACGGTGGCCTGGCCCTCTATGTCCATTGCCAGACCACGCTGGTCGCCGATTTCCGGTCTTCGTTTCCGACGGGACTGCGTTATGAGGGCACACGCGCGATCCGCATCGACCCCGCCGATCCGCCCGACCGCGAACTGGTGCGCAGGTTCGTCCGCGCGGCCCTCACCTATCATCTCGACCGGGAACGCCTCTGACCAAGGCAGCGCCCCTTCCCGGTCCGGCGCGCAGGAAACTGGCTGACATCATGAACCCGCTCTACCGCAACGACACACCCGGCGCCTATCCGCCCTCGTGGTATGCCGCCAGCGCCGCGATCCCGGCCGAGCGTCCCGCCCTGACCGGCGCGCAGCGCGCCGACGTCGCGGTCGTGGGCGCGGGCTATACCGGCCTCTGGGCGGCGCTGACGCTGGCGCGGCGGGGGATGCGGGTGGTGGTGCTCGACGCGCACCGGGTCGGCTTCGGGGCCTCGGGGCGCAACGGCGGGCAGGTCGGGTCGGGCTACAACCCCGATCAGCACTGGCTCGAGAAACGGATGGGCAAGGGCCCGGCCCGCGCGCTCTGGGATCTGGCCGAGGACGGCAAGGCGCAACTGCGCGCCTTCTGCGCCGCCCACGCGCCCGAGGCCGCCTGGCTGACCGGTGTCGCGCACGGCACCTATTCGGCGCGCGAAGCGACAGAATATCATCACCGCCGCCGAGCACCTCGCAACCGCTTACGGCTATGACCAGATCGTGCCGCTCGATGCGGACGCCATGCGCGCACTGGTTCGCTCACCGCTCTACCACGGCGGCGTCCTCGACCGCGGCGCGGGCCATATCCACCCGCTCAACTATGCGCTGGCGTTGGCGCGCGAGGCCGAGGTGGCGGGCGCGGTGATCCACGAGCGGTCCGAGGTCACGCGCCTGACCCCCGGCACCCCCGCCACGCTCGACGACGCCCGCCGGCACGCTGACCGCGGACCACGTCATCCTCGCCGGCAACGGCTATCTGCCGCCGGGGATCGAGCCGCAGACGGCGGCGCGCGTCATGCCGATCAACAGCTTCATCGCCGCGACGGAACCCTTGGGCGACCGCTGGACCGAGGTTCTGGCCGAGGATATCGCCGTCGCCGACAGCAAGTTCGTGGTGAACTATTACCGTTTCACCGCCGACCGCCGGTTCCTGTTCGGCGGTCGCGAAAGCTATTCCATCGGATTTCCGCGCGACATCGACGGCGCGCTGGTGCGCCGGATGACGACGCTGTTTCCGCAATTGAAGGGCGTGCGGATCGAGCACAGCTGGGGCGGCACTCTCGGGATCACCATGACCCGCGTGCCCTCGCTGCTGCGCCCCCATCCCAACATCCTGTCGGGTGCCGGATTCTCCGGCCACGGCGTCGCACTCTCGGGTCTGGCGGGCCGGATCATGGCCGAGGCGGTCTGGGGTCAGTCGGCCTCGTTCGACGTGATGGCGGGCCTGCCGACGCCGCGCTTTCCGGGCGGCACGGCCCTGCGCGCCCCGCTCCTCACGCTCGCCATGACATGGTATGCGCTGCGCGACCGCCTCGGCCTCTGACGCCACGCGCTCCGTTCTTCTGGCCCGAAATACCCCCGCCGGACGCTCCGCGGCCTCCACGCGCACGGTCTCTGCCGTGGCGCGCATCCATCCCGGTCGGCTAACCCGCTACTTGCCCATCTTCTCGATCTTCGCCGACAGTTCGGCGAACTGGCGCCTGATGTCGTCGAGGTCGTCGCCCGGGGCGGCCTTGGGCGCCGCCTTGCCCGCCCCCGGCATCGTACCGATCCCCCCGGTCATCGCCTTGAGGAATGCCTCCTGCTGCACCCGCATCGCCTCGAATCCCGGAACAGAGGACATCGGATTGGCCTTCGTCATCGTCGCCATCGCCTTGGCCTGCCCCTCGCGCAGCATCTCGAAGGATTTCGCGAGGAATTCCGGCACGATGCTCGCCGCGGTGCTGGTATAGCTGCGCACGAGGTCGGTCAGCACATCGACCGGCAGGACGCTCTCGCCGCGGCTTTCGTGTTCTGCGATGATCTGCAACAGGTATTGCCGCGTCAGATCATCGCCTGATTTGAGGTCCACGATCTGCACCTCGCGCCCCTCGCGGATGAAGGACGCGATATCCTCCAGGGTCACGTAGTCGCTGGTCTCGGTATTGTAGAGCCTGCGGCTGGCATAACGCTTGATGAGCAGCGGCTTGGCGGTAGAGCCGGCGGTGGGGCCCATGGCACTCTCCCTCTCGTGTCGTTGTGTCGGCCAAGCCTATGACGGCTCTGCCACGAATGAAAGCGCGCATGAAAAAGGGGGCCGCCCGCGCCGCGCGCAGACCGCCCCCCCTCTCGTCCGGCGCGCCGCGGGCGGCGCGCTGGTCCGCTTACTTCGCGGCGGCTTTCTTGGCGGCCGAGGTCATGTCCTCGGTGGCCTTCTTGGCCTGCGCCTGCACGTCGTCCGACATGTCCTTGCCCGCAGCCATCATCAGCTCGAGGGACTCGGTCTGCGCCTTCTTGGCGATCTCGGCAAAGGCGGCCATATGCTCGGCGGCGGCTTCGGCAGAGGCGGTCATGAAGTCGGTCATCGACTTGGCGTAGTCGGCGGGCTCGGTCTTGGCCGAGGCCATCGAGGACACCTTGGCGAGCGTGTCCTGCGTCCACTTGGCCGACAGGTCGGTCGACTTCTTGGCGGCGTCGAGGGCAACGGCGGACATCTTCTCGCCCAGAACCGACTGGTTCTTGAACATGCCTTCCATGGCCTTCGTGTCGACGGGGAAAGAGCCCATCATGTCTTTGAATACGGCGGTGAAGTCCTGGGTCTTGGTAGCCATCGGTAAAACCTTTCTCGTTTTTCCGGCGGGCATCCGCGCCCGCTCCTCTGTGTCGCGGTACTCCCGCGCTTCGCGCCTGACGGTGTTGGTCGCATGTCCGTCTTCGCTTGAGGAGGATATAGATGCTGCACCGCAGCATTGCAAGGTTTTCGCGGCGCTGCGGCGCGATTTTTTCTGCACCTGCATAATGCCCTGAAAACGCTTGGCGATCGCGCGCTACTGCGGCGATTGCGCCCCGGGGCCAAGCCAGGGGCGCGCCTGCTTGATCGCCAGACGGCGGTCCGCGTCGAGCTTGAACTCCACATCCATCGCGAATCCGTCCTGCCCGGTGGACCCGTAAAGCGGCGCGAAATGCGACTGGATCCGCGCCAGCGCGCGCACCAGTTCCGCGACCTCCGGCACCCGCATCACCGGCGCCCCGCCGCTCAGGTTCGAGGCGCGGATGCGGATCGTCACATAGGGCTGGATCGTTTGCAGCCCGCGGTTCTCCATCACCAGGAATTCCTCGGCGACGGCGGCTTCCCCGGGGTTCGTCACCCGGTCCTCGCCGACCTGCACGTTGACGTAATACCCCGGAAAGCTCTCGTAAAAGAGGTTCTTGGTGACGGCTACGCCATTGGCGGCCTCGTCGTCGTAGTTCTGGTGCACCAGCACGCCCATGGCGCAGGCCATGTGGTCGATGCGCCAGAATTCCCGCTCCTCGTAGGCGCGGAATGTCCACAGGCTCGCCCAGACCTGCCGGATGCTCTTTTCGATATGTCCCTCGTCCGGGCGGTGCGAATAGCTGTCGTAGAGGCCCGCGCCCGAGAACCCGACCATGTCCTCGGCATTGGCCGAACTGCGGCAGCGCGCCGTGACCCCGGCAGGGAACCGCGCCTGCAATTCACCCAGCGCGCCCAAGAGGTCCGGCGGCATCACCGCCTCCTTCCTGATGTTGCCCCGAAACGCCTTCAGCGCATCCTCGCGCACCGCATCGTCGTCGGCAAACCCCGGCGCGGCACGCATTTGCTGCGCTGCGGCATAAAGATCGTTCGCCTGCATGAACCGATCGTAGAAATGGAACGGCACGCCATAGCCCTGCCGCACGACCTCCGGCCCGAGAAGCGACAAGAGCTCGCCCATGTTCGCCGTCTTGGCGCCGAACGCCCCGAAATCGCCATGCCCCAGCGCCGACAGCGGCGCGATATCGCGACGGGCAAGGTCACGCACCGGGCGTTGCACGGCGACCGGCCGGCGCGCGGCATGGAATTCCTCGAGTTCGGCGCGGCTGGCAGGCCGCAGGTGCAGCGCGTCGGGCGTCACCTCGTAACGCACGATCCGGTCCAGATGCGCCGCGATATCGGGATGCACACCCGCGTCGCGCAGATAGGCGTTGGGGATCCCGCTCTGCTGTGCGCGCAGGTTCACATGGCTCAGCGGCGTCTGCGGCGCCTCGCTGAGGACACCGGCGACACGGGCGAGGTCGTTGGGAAGCTGGCGAAAGATCGCGATATCCGTCGCCGACGGCGGCCGCGGCGCCGACCCGTCGATCAGGCGCAGCCGCCCGAACGTGACGCCGAGGTTCAGCGGCGCATAGGTGACGCCGGCAAAGAGGTCGTCGGACAGGACGACCGGCACCGAGGCCGCGTCGAACGCCGCCCGTTCCGCCCCTGCCCGCTCCTCCTGCCCCGATCCCGAGGGGTGATAGGCAAGCTGTCCCGCCGCAAAGGGCATCGTCGCCGCGACCATATCGACCGCAAGGATCGCATGGGCTGCGGCCACGATGTCCGAGGGCCAGAACTCCACCGCATAGAGGCCGCGCGCGCCGTCCGCCCAGGGGAACGTCTCGTGCAGCACCACCGACCCCACGAGGAAATCGCGCCCGTCGTCGAAATAGGCCAGCCGGTTGAACGTCGGGATATCAAGGCCGAGGCCGAGGATGTCGCGGGCGAAGTAATAGTGCAGCGCGTGGGTCCGGCTGTTCATGTAGTAAAGATGCGGTGTCGTGCGCAGCCCGACGATCACGAACTTCACCTCGCGCACGCCCAGGGCACCCGGCACGTCGTCGCGTTGCGACAGCGCCTCGAAGGTGGCGCGGTCGGGCACGACCAGCGCCCCGTCGCGCGGATCGAGCGTCCCGGGCAGGCCGTCCGTGCCCCCCGCCATCGGCAAAAGCTGTTCGAGCGGCACCGGACGCACCGGCGGCTAGCACCCGCCCCTCCGGCCCCGACCCCGGCGCCAGATCGCGCCGCAGGTCGAGCGGCAGGACCGGCAGCATCGGCAGGTTCTGGATCGGCGCGCGGCGCATGGCAATTCCCCCGGAGCGGTTTCCAATAGGACGCGGCGGCGGGCCGCATCCTTGGCGGCCATCGCCGGAAATCTACGCCGCGCGCCACCCCGCGCCGCCGGGATTAAGTCGGTATATCCGCCGCCTCAGGTGCCGTGCCGCGCCACCACATAGCTGCCGGGTGCGGCGCCAAGGCTCGGGTGCGCCGCATCCCCCGGCGTCCGCGCCGCGACGAGCTTGCCCGAGTGCTTGCGCAACCAAGGCTCCCAGGTCGGCCACCACGAGCCTTCGTGCGCGTCGGCACCCGCGCGCCAGGCATCGGCGTCCAGCGTCAGGTCGGGGTTGGTCCAGTGCCCGTACTTCACCCGGCTCGGCGGGTTCACGATCCCCGCGATATGGCCAGAGCCTGCGAGGATGAAGGTCTTGTCGTCCGATCCCATCTGGCGGATCCCCGCATAGGAGGATTTCCACGCCGCGATATGATCCGTCTCGCAGGCGATGGCGCAGAGCGGCACGGTGACGTCGGCGATCCGCGCCACCTCGCCCGCGACCGGGAAACCGGCGGTGGCAAAGAGGTCGTTCTGGCACAGCCCCCGCAGATATTCGACCGCCATCGCGCCCGGCAGGTTCGTCCCGTCGCCGTTCCAGTAGAGCAGATCGAACGCGGGCGGCGTCTGGCCCATCATGTAGCTGCGGATCGCGGGCTGATAGATCAGGTCGTTCGAGCGCAGATAGCTGAACGTGCGCGCCATGTAGAAGCTGTCGAGGATGCCGGTCTCCCGACATTCCGCCTCGATCCCGTCGAGGAAATCGTCGTTCAGGAAGACACCGACCTCGCCCTGATCGGAAAAATCCGTGAGCGTGGTAAAGAACGTGGCAGACCTGACCGACGCATCGCCCCGCGCCTTCATCACCGCCAGCGTCATCGACAGCGTCGTGCCCGCGATGCAATAACCGATCGCGTTCACCTGTTCGGTCCCGGCGATCGCCTTGGTTTCCGCGATGGCGGTCAGCAACCCGTACTCGACGTAATCGGTCATCGACGTCTCGCGATAGCCTGCATCGGGGTTCACCCAGGACACCACGAACAGCGTATAGCCCTGATCGACCACCCATTTGATGAACGAATTCTGCGGCTTGAGGTCGAGAATGTAGAATTTGTTGATCCACGGCGGAAACAGGACCAGCGGCGATCTCCCGCACCTTGTCGGTCGTCGGCGCATATTGGATCAGCTCGAACAGATGGTTGCGGAACACCACCTCGCCCGGGCTCGTGGCAAGGTTATCGCCGATGCGGAACGCGTCGCGGTCGGCCAGCGAGACGATCATGTCGCCGTCATGCGACTCGAGATCGGAGATCAGGTTCTCGAGGCCCTGCACCAGACTCTCGCCCTCGGTTTCCGCCGCCCGCTCCAGCGCATCGGGGTTGGTGGCGAGGAAATTCGTCGGCGCATAGAGGTCGACGATCTGGCGCGCGAAATAGTCCAGACGCTTGCGTTCGCGTGCGTCCAGCCCCTCGACCGCGCCCACCGCCTTCTGAACGGCCTCTGCGTTTACCAGATATTGGTGCTTGATGAAGTTAAAGTAGGGATGCGTCTCCCACAGCGGGTTCGCGAAACGGCGGTCCGGAGGAGAGGCGGCGTCGGATTTCGGCGCCGTCAGGCTGCCCTGCGCCAGCGCGGTTTGCGCCTCGACGTAATGTTTCACCGTCTTGGACCAGTATTCCATCTGGCTCTCGATGATCCTGGCGGGATTGGCGATCCACTCCTGCATATAGGCGGCGCCCGCCTTGGCATAGAGGTCCATCGACGGGCCCTGAAGTGCGGCAGGAACGGCACGCGGCGATGCAAGTGCAGAAAGTAGACGTTGTGTTAACGCTTCTATCCGTGCCAGGTTTGCCTCGAGTTTTTCGAGTTCGACGCCTGTTTTCGCATCGGTTTCAGGGCCCTTTGCCTTATCGTCACCGGAGTTCTGTGTTGTCATGACGAAACGAGGCCCTATTTTGCAGTTGCAGCATCCGACCGGCCCGCGGCCATGGCCGGATGAGAGACGTCCGAGCCGCGCGAAGCAGAAGCCCGAGGTCCATTCATGAAGTATATGGTTTCCTACGACCTGATGGAAAGCATGCGTAACGCCAATCAGTGGATGGGGGCGACCGCACGCGCCTGGGGCAACGCGCCGATCATGGCGATGACGGCCAATCCGCTGGTCGAATGGACCAAGGCATGGGGCGAAGTGACCGAGCGCTCGTTCGCCCGCATGGTGAGCAAGCCCGACTGGAACATCCCCACCGTCGCGGGCACCGACGGGCGCGACCACACCGTCCGCGTGATGAAACTCGTCGAGGCGCCGTTCGGCGACCTCATCCACTTCAAGGTGGCGGGCCGCGAGCCGAAGAAGCGCCGCGTCCTCGTCGTGGCGCCGATGTCGGGGCATTACGCCACGCTTCTGCGCAAGACGGTCGTGTCGCTGATCCCCGATTGCGAGGTCTTCGTCACCGACTGGCACAATGCGCGCGACATTCCGGTGTCGGCGGGCAAGTTCGACGTCGAGGATTACACCCTCTACCTCGTGAACTTCATGCAGCACCTCGGCGCCGACCTGCACGTCGTCGCCGTCTGTCAGCCGGTGCCGCTCGCCCTCGCCGCGACCGCCTATCTCGCAGAAGAGGATCCGGCCGCCCAGCCCAAGAGCCTCACCCTGATCGGCGGCCCCGTCGACCCCGAGGCGAACCACACCGACGTGACCGATTTCGGCCGTTCGGTGACGATGGGCCTGCTCGAGGAGACGATGATTCAGCGCGTCGGGTTCAAGTACAAGGGTGTCGGCCGCATGGTCTATCCCGGCCTGCTGCAACTGGCCTCGTTCATCTCGATGAACCACGAGACGCACGCGAACGCCTTTCAGAACCAGATCATCCGCGTCGCCAAGGGCGAGGCCTCCGACCACGACAAGCATAACGCCTTCTACGACGAATATCTCTCGGTCATGGACATGACGTCCGAGTTCTACCTCTCGACCGTCGAGCGCATCTTCAAGAACCGCGAAATCGCGCGCAATGCGTTCACGGTGGCCGGTCGCGCCATCGACATCGGCAAGATCACCACCGTCGCCGTGCACATCGTCGAGGGCGAGGAGGACGACATTTCCGCGCCCGGCCAGTGCCTTGCCGCGCTCGACCTGCTGACCGGCCTGCCGAAATCGAAAAAGGCCGCGCATCTGGAGCGCGGCGCGGGACATTACGGCATCTTTGCCGGGCGAAGCTGGCGCGAGAATATCCGCCCGCTGGTCCTCAAGTTCATCGACGCCCACGCAGGCGAGGCGCCGGCCCGTGCCAAGGGCCGCCGGATCACGGCGGCGAACGTCGATGCACCGGCGAGTGCCGGCGATCCGCCGAAGGGCAAGGGCGCGCTCCCGGTCTGAGGGCACGGCGTCCTAGCGCAGCACCATCGGCTGGCTCAGCCAAGCCTCGAGGAGGGCCGTGACGACCCGCGACTGCTCGAGCGTCGGCAGATGTCCGGCGTCGGCCACCATCTCGAGCCGTGCGTCGGGCACCAGATCCTGCATGAACTGCTGCCGCCGTTCGGGATAGACCGGATCCTCGGCACCTCCGACGATCATGAGGGGCTGCCGCATCCGGCGCAGCACATCGGTCTGGTCGCGCCTGCGCTGCATTGCCCGGCTCTGCGCGACGAAGGCGTCGGCGCCCAGTGCCACCGCCATCTCGCGCACCAGGTCGAGAATGTCGCGCCGGTGCGCCGTCGCGGCGAGCGCCGAGGCGGGCAGTTCATGCGCCACCACGTCGTCCATCCGTCCCATCCGGGCGGCGATGATCATCGGCTCGCGCGCCGAGGCCTCCTGCGGGCTCACCGGAAGCGGTGACGACGCGATCAGCGCCAGCCGCGACACCCGCTCTGGCGCCCGGCGCACCAGTTCGAGGGCGACCATCCCGCCGTATCCCGCCCCGGCGAGCGCGAAACGCGGCGGCAGCACACCAAGCAGCGAAGAGGCCACCTCCTCGATCCGCTCGGCCAGATGCACCGGCGCCACGGTGACGGCGCGGCGCCGCGACAGGACGGCGATCTGGCCGTGAAACACCCGCGCATCGCAGAGCATCGGCGGCAACAGGACGAGCGGCTCGCGCATCGGGGGGCCTTTGGCAGGGGACGCGCGGATGGTCCGGGGCGCATTGGCGCGACCAAAGCGGTTGCGGCGGAAGAGGTCAACCGTCCAGCGCCATTCCCCGGAGCGCCGGAAAGTCGGCATAGCGTGCCGACCGCAGTGCCGCCGCCTCGGCCGGATCTTCCCCGCGGGAAAGAAGCGTGCCGCGGGGGGCCACATAGCTCGCGATCTTGCGCCAGGGCTCGGGCCGCCACGACAGGTTGAACGCGCAGAGCTTGGGAAAGAACCACATCTCGGAATAGGGCAGATGATCGTGGACCCACCACGCCAGATCGCGCCAGTCGCGCCCCTGCGCATAACGGTCGGCGAACCAGGGGATCACCACCGTCGCCCCCGCGACGACGGCATGCGGGCTGTCCCAGATGTGGCACTCCTCGGGGTGGTCGTTTCGCGAACAGTTCAGCTTGTGCGCATTGCCAAAGGCATTGACCTGCCCCGAGCGATACCCCGACCGCAACGTGACCCGCCCGAACGTCTCCTCCAGCGGATCGAGAAGCGTGGTCGCGAACGCCCGCCCCCGCTCGATCACCAGCGCCGGATCGTCAGGCACGTTCGTGAGGCCGTTCAGCGCCGCGATCTCGGAATAGAGGAAATCGCGGAGAAAGAAGTGCCGCGACAGCCGCACCCGCCCGAGGTCTTCGAGGCCGCGCATGGACGCTGGCTTGCGCATATCGATGCCCTTTCCGGCCTCTGTCCTGTCGGGAAACCTTACCCACGGATAAGGTGTCCGGCCCCGCCGTCCACCCTGCCCCGTAGGATGGGGTTCCACCCCATCGCGCTCCGATACGCTCGCCTACCGCTACCCGTATCAGCCCGTAGGATAGGGTTCCCCCCCCCCCTCACGCCCCGACCACATCCGCCACCGCCGCCCCGATCAGCGCCAGACACCCCGGATCCGAAAACCGGTGATCCGCCCCCTTCACCAACGTCAGCCGGATGTCCGGCCCCGCCGCATGATCCAGCAGTCGCACCGCCTCGGCCTGCGGCACTTCCGCATCCGCCGTGCCCTGCAACATCCTGACGGGGAACGGCAATCCGAGGGGCCGGTCCATCACCCGCCGCGCCGCCCCCTCTTCGATCAGTCGTCCCGTGATGACATAGGGATCGCCATAATCGGACGGCAGCGCCAGCAGCCCCTCGGCGGCAAGGCGCGCCCGCTGCGCCGCCGACAGGCCCGCCGCCATCCGGCCGGTGAAATCCGGCGCCGCCGCGATCGTCACCAGCCCCGCCACCCTCTCGGCCCGCTCCCGCGCGATCAGCAGCGAAATCCACCCCCCCATCGAACTGCCCACCAGAATCTGGCGCCCCTCCAGCCGCCCGAGGACCGCCAGCGCATCCTCATACCAGTCGCCGATACACCCGTCCTCGAACCGACCGCCGCTGATGCCGTGCCCGGAATAGTCGAACCGCGTAAAGGCCCGCCCCCGCGGGCCGCACCAGTCGCGCAGGAACAGCGCCTTCGTCCCCTCCATGTCCGACCGGAACCCGCCGAGGAACATCACCCCCGGCGCCGTCCCCGGCACATATTCCATCGCCAGATCGCGCCCCTCCGCACTGGTGAACCGCTCGATCATACCGCCTCCCGCATCCCTGCTACCCACCCTGACGCGTCGCCGGCCGCGCCTCCAGCCCGAATTTGTACCGCGCTCAAGTTACCCTCTTGTCACGTGACTATACAGTCACCTATAGTCGATTCCCATGGACACCCTCTTCAAGGCCCTCAACGACCCCGCCCGCCGCGCCCTGCTCGATGCGCTGCGGACCCGCGACGGCCAGACCCTCACCGACCTCGAGGCGCACCTCGCCATGACGCGCTTCGGCGTGATGAAGCATCTCCGCGTCCTCGAGGGCGCCCACCTGATCCTGACCCGCAAGGTCGGGCGGTTCAAATACCACTACCTCAACGCGGCGCCGATGCAGGACATGATCGACCGCTGGGTCGCTCCGTTCCTTCAGGTGCAGGCCCGCGCCCTGAACGACCTGAAACACAAACTGGAAAGAGAGACCGACATGGGAAAACCCGACTTCATGATGCAGACCTTCATCCGCTGCACCCAGGATGCCCTCTGGGACGCGCTGACCCGCGCCGACGACATGGCCGCCTACCATTTCTTCTGCCGCACCGTGAAGGGCGACGCGCAGGTCGGCCAGCCGACGGATTTCGTCCGACCGGACGGCAGCGTGATGCTGCGCCAGACGACCACCGCGCTCGACCCCAAGAGCCGGATCGCGATGACGTTTCAGCCGCTCTACATGGACCCGCCGGGCGCCACGACGCACATGGTCTACCTGATCGAGCCGCAGGGCGACGCCTGCAAGCTCACCATCGAGCATTACGACCTGCCCGCCGATGCGACCGGCATCACCGAAGGCTGGGCGCGGCTCGCCGCCTCGCTCAAGAGCTGGCTCGAAACCGGCACCGCCCTGCGCGCCGCCGCCTGAGGGGAATGTCATGCAGAACCCGATCGAACTGACCCTGCTGATCTGGCTGATGGTTCTGGCCGCCTCGCTCTGGATCCCGTTCGTCGTCGGCGCCAATCTCTCGCCGGCCAGGAATGCCGACTTCACCCGCCCGCTCGACC
This sequence comes from uncultured Alphaproteobacteria bacterium, assembly GCA_963789535.1. GTDB lineage: Bacteria > Pseudomonadota > Alphaproteobacteria > Rhodobacterales > Rhodobacteraceae > CAVXHQ01. The sequence goes on from CAWBKU010000004.1 coordinate 96,834, forward strand.
CCTCGGTGCACCCGGCCTGGACGCACCGCGCCTGGCGGGCGCATCTGAACCTGCTCGAACAGGCGGTCCCCTTCGCCGCCCTGACCCTCGTCGTCGACCGGCTCGACGGCTTCACCGCGCTGACCGCGGCCACGAGCATCGCGTTCCTCGTCCTCCGCCTCGCCCATGCAGCCGGGATGATCTCCGGCGTCGCGGGCTTTCCAGTGCGCCCGATGATCTTCACGGCCGGCTGGCTTTGCTGCCTCCTGATGGCCTACGCCGCCCTGAGTGCCTGACCTGGCGGCTTTTTCTTGCCCCAAATACCTCCCGCCGGAGGCGCACGCCCGCCTCCGGCGATCCCCTCTCCCGGGACGCGCCCCTTGCACCGCGCAGCGGTGCCGCGCCCAACCGGAGGAGCGGCGCAGCCGCGACGACGGGCGGGAGCGTCCCGTCTTGACATCGCCTGCGGCCCGCCGGACAACGCCCCCGACATACCCGCAACCGGGCGCACCTGTTGGCGCCGAACCGTCGAGGAGCCGCAGATGGCCCGAATTTCCCTGACTTTTCCCGATGGCACGTCGCGCGATTTCGATGCGGGCATCACCGCCGCCGAGGTCGCCGCCGACATCGCCCCGAGCCTCGCGAAGCGGGCGATCAGCGCCACGGTGAACGGCGCGCACCGCGATCTCGCCTGGCCGATCGAGGCCGACGCGGCGATCGCCATCAACACGATGAAGGACGCGGCCCCCGCCCTCGAGCTGATCCGCCACGATTTCGCCCACGTCATGGCCCGCGCCGTCCAGACGCTCTGGCCCGAGACCAAGGTGACGATCGGCCCGGTGACGGAACATGGCTGGTTCTACGACTTCGACCGCGCCGAACCCTTCACCCCCGACGACCTCGGCGCCATCGAGGCCGAGATGAAGCGCATCATCAACGCCCGCGATCCCATCCGCACCGAGGTCTGGGACCGCGCCCGCGCCATCGCGCACTACGAGGCGGCGGACGAGCCCTTCAAGGTCGAGCTGATCGCCCGCATCCCCGAGGACGCCCCGATCCGCATGTACTGGCACGGCGACTGGCAGGATCTCTGCCGCGGCCCGCACCTGCAACACACCGGCCAGCTTCCCGCCGACGCGTTCAAGCTGATGGGCGTCTCCGGCGCCTATTGGTTCGGCGACGTGACGCGCCCGCAACTCCAGCGCATCACCGGCGTCGCCTTCGCCAACCGCGAGGATCTCAGGGCGCATCTGACCATGCTCGAGGAGGCCGCCAAGCGCGACCACCGGCGCCTCGGGCGTGAGATGGACCTCTTCCACATGCAGGAAGAGGCGCCGGGACAGGTGTTCTGGCACCCGAATGGATGGACGATCTACACCACGCTTCAGGACTACATGCGCCGCAAGCAGCGCGCCGGCGGCTATGTCGAGGTGAACACGCCGCAGGTCGTCAGCCGGACGCTCTGGGAAAAATCCGGCCACTGGGCCAATTATCAGGAGCATATGTTCATCGTCGAGGTCGACGAGGACCACGCGCGCGAGAAATCGGTCAACGCGCTGAAACCGATGAACTGCCCCTGCCATGTCCAGATCTTCAATCAGGGCCTGAAATCCTACCGCGACCTGCCGCTGCGCATGGCCGAATTCGGCTCGTGCAACCGCTACGAGCCCTCGGGCGCACTGCACGGCATCATGCGGGTGCGCGGCTTCACGCAGGACGACGCCCACATCTTCTGCCGCGAGGACCAGATCGAGGCCGAATGTGCGCGGTTCATCGACTTCCTGAGTTCCGTCTACGCCGACCTCGGTTTCGAGAAATTCGAGATCATGTTCGCCACCCGCCCCGAAAAGCGGGTCGGCACCGAGGAAAGCTGGGACAGGATGGAGGCCGCCCTCGAGAACGCCATCAAGGCCACCGGCCACGCCTATACGCTCGAACCGGGCGAAGGGGCGTTCTATGCCCCCAAGCTCGATTTCAAGCTGACCGACGCCATCGGCCGCGTCTGGCAATGCGGCACCTTTCAGGTCGACCCAAACCTGCCCGAGCGGCTGGACGCGAGCTATATCGGCGAGGACGGCGCGAAACACCGCCCCTACATGCTGCACCGCGCCTGCCTCGGCTCGTTCGAGCGGTTCATCGGCATCCTGATCGAGAACTGGGCGGGCAAGCTGCCGCTGTGGCTGGCGCCGCGTCAGGTGGTCGTGGCCTCGATCGTCTCGGACGCCGACGATTACGTGAACGACGCGGTGCAGGCCCTTCGAAACGCTGGAATTCGCGCCGAGGCAGATACACGCAACGAAAAGATCAACTACAAGGTGCGCGAACATTCCCTCGGCAAGGTGCCCGTCATCCTCGCGGTCGGCGCGCGCGAGGTGGCCGAGGGCACCGTCTCGATGCGGCGCCTTGGCGATCCGCACAGCGCGGTCCTGCCCCTCGATACCGTGGTCGCCGACCTCGCCCGAGAGGTGCTGCCGCCCGATCTCGCCTGAGGTCAGCCCAGCAGCGCCTGCCGCACATCCGCCGTCCAGCCGATGAACCAGCGCCCGCCTGCCTCGATCACGGGGCGCTTCATCACCGTCGGGTGGGTGGCGAGCAATGCGGCGACCGGAAGGGCCCGCGATGCGGCGTCGAGGCCGCGCCAGGTCGTCGACGCGCGGTTCACCGCCGCGTCGCCGAAGTGGCCGGCGATCTGCGCCAGATCCGATGCGTCGATCCCGTCCGCGCGGACGTCGACCACATGCGGCACGATGCCGCGCGCGGCCAGTTCCTTCAGTGCTTTGCGACAGGTATCGCAGCTTTTCAGCCCAAAGAACCGCATGTCGGTCTCCTTTTTCGGCGTTTCGGCGGAAAACCCGCGCGGAACCACGCACCGGGATTGAGGTTGGGTTTCCGTGACCTACTGTCCTCGGGGTGCCGCGCCCAGCGGACCGGCGCAGGACGTATTGCGACTATCGAGGGAGTATCCGATGCCCAAGGGCAAAGTAAAATGGTTCAACACGAGCAAAGGCTTCGGCTTTATCGCGCCAGAAGATGGCGGGTCCGACATCTTCGTGCACATTTCCGCCGTCGAGCAATCGGGGCTGACCGGCCTCGCCGATGACACGGACGTCGAGTTCGACCTCATCGACGGTCGGGACGGACGCAAGATGGCGGGCAATATCAAGACGCAATAGGCGTTTCTTCAGGCAGGTTGGACGCCCCCCATGGTGCGCCGCGCACGATCTAGGTGCCGCCGTCGATCAACGCCCGGAACTCGCGCCATTCGCCCTTGCTCATGCCCGAGCTCTCTTGTGTAACCTCGTGCCCGGCAAGCATATGGCGCACGGCGTCCAGACCGCGCCCCGACAGTTGCGCGCCGCCGAGACGGTAATCCTCGAACGCGCGGTAGGCCGCGGGCACCCAGTCGCGGACGATGTCGCAGATCGCCTCGGCATAGACACGGATTTCGTACTGCGCATGAGGATCGGCCCGCAAGCGCAGGAAATGAAACAGATTGTGCAGGTCGACCTTCCAATACCACTGGGTATAGATGTTGGCCGGCAGGTTCATCCGCGCCAGTTCGCGCGCCAGCCCCTGCTTGCCGCCCCGCTCGGTCTCGTCCGTGATCATCTCCTCATAATGATCATAGGTCTGCGCCGCATCGCCCTTGAGGATCTCGAGCACCCGCGCCGCCTCCGCCTCGCTCAGCGCCGCGCCTCGTCCCTGATTGTTCACCACCGATTGTGCCGCCAGATCCTCGACCCGCGGGATATAGAATTCCCGGTCCAGAATCGAATACCGCGCCGAATATTCGTTCACGTTCGCGGTCCGGTGCCGGATCCACTGCCGCGCGACGAACACCGGCAGCTTTACATGCAGCTTGACCTCGCACATCTCGAACGGGGTCGAGTGCCAGTGCCGCATCAGATAGCGGATCAGTCCTTCGTCGTTCTGCACCGACTTGGTGCCCCGCCCGTAACTTACCCGGGCTGCCTGACAGATCGCGGCATCGTCGCCCATGTAGTCGACGACGCGGATCAGCCCGTGGTCGAGCACCTCGTGCGCCCGGTAGAGATGCGCCTCCATCCCCTCGGACACCGCCCGCAGCGTCTGCCGCGGCGCGGCGCGCTGTGCCGCGACCTCGGCGTGTTGTTCGGGGGTCAGGGGCATGTCTGCGGCTCCGGTTGCGGCGGTTACGCGACCCGGAGGGGCCGCGCGAGTCGCGGGCACTATAGACGGGCCGCGCGCGCAATGAGAAGGCGGCCGCGCTAGGCCCTCGTTAACCCCGATCCCCTATGAGTGGCAGGGATGAGACAGACCGCCCCGCAGCGGGCAAGCAGACATGGTGAACGATTGACCCCCCGAACCCCGCCCGCTAGCGTCCCGAAAACGCGCGCAAGAGGGGCACCCGCATGAAACACCTGATGGCAACCGCGGCGCTCCTCGCGCTCCTTTCCGGCTGCAACGGCACCTCGCCGTTCGTCGAGGACGATACGGCGGTTCCGACGGACCCGACCGACCCGACGACGCCCGTGCCGCCGGTCGGTCCACCCGTCGACGACGCGCTCGATACCGGTACCGTCAGGCCCAATCCGACCGGACCGGAGCCGGAGGCCGACGACAGTATCCTGCGCCTCGAGGCGCGCAACGAAGACTTCGGCGGGCGCGTCGCCTCGGTCGCCTACCAGCCTGCGACCGACAGCTTCATCGTCGACGGCCTCGGGTTTGACGGCGGCAATTCCTATGCCCGCGGCACCGCAGTGGGACGCTTCGGCGACTACAACGTCTTCGAGGCCGACGTTCTGGACACCGATTTCCTGACGGGCGACCCGGTCGGGCAGATCATCCCCTACCGCGCCATCTACGGCGTCAGCGACAACACCGTTGCGGGCGGCGATCCGCGCACTGCCTTTGCGATCGTGCGGACCGGCGGCTATGCGGGATACGGCTTTGGCGGCTTTCTCTATGAGCGCAACGGCTCGGTCACGCTGCAACCCTCGGCGCCCGATGCCGGTCAGGCGATCTTTACCGGCGATTACGCGGGCATCCGCGTGTTCGACGGCCGCGGCGGCCTCGAGTACACGACCGGAGACATGGAAGTCGCGATCGATTTCCGCGATTTCAATGCCAACGATGCCGTTCAGGGGACACTGAGCAACCGCGCCGCGTTCAACGTCGACGGCAGCCCGGTCGCGCTGGGCCTGCCCGGACTGGATGACGAAGCACTCGTCCTGCCGACCCTCACCTTCGTCATCCAGGAAGGCGCGCTGAATCTGCGGCCGAATGGCGAACTGAGTGGTAACGTCACCAGCACGCGCCTGCTCGAGAACGGAACCAGCGAAATCTACGAAGAGGGCGTCTATTACGGCGTCATCGCGGGCGACATGACGTCCGGCGATGGCGGCGAACTGGTCGGCATCCTCGTCTTCGAATCGACCGATCCGCGCGATACCACGGTAACGGCGCAGGAAACCGGCGGCTTCATCCTCTATCGCGGCACCGACAACTAGGATGCCGGGCCTGCGCGCCATCGCAGCGGCGCTGTTGATCGCGGCGCCACTGCCGCTCGCGTCGCAGGTGGCGCCCGGGGCCGGCGTCGAGGTCGAGCCGGCGGCGATCCAGATCGGTGCGGTGCGGGCGCTGGACGAGGGACGGACGGCCGAGGCGCGAGCGCTGGCCGAGGCCCTTCTGGTCCGCGACCCGCACGACCTCATTGCCCTTACCGTGCTGTCGCAGGCGGCCTTTGCGACCGGCGATTTCGCGACCGCCCGGCGGGCGGCGGCGCAGCTCTACCGGTCCGACATCCCGCAACAGCGCCGCTACGAGGCGGCACGGCTCGCGGCATTGGCCGCCCTGAACGAGGACCGGCTCACCCTCTCGGGCTGGTGGCTGCGCGCCGCGCTGACGCAGGCGCCGACCCCCGAGGCGGCGGCGCAGACGCGCGAGGACGCGGCGGGGGTGCGGCGACAGAACCCGTGGTCGACGAGCGTGGAGCTGTCGTTCGCGCCGTCCAACAACGTCAACGGCGGCGCCCAGACCTCGTCGTTCGAGATCGACGGGATCGACCTGCCGGGTTTCCTCACCGGCGGCGCGATCAGCCGCGCGGGGCAGGCCCTGTCGGGGTGGACCGGGTTCGTCGACCTGCGCACCGCCTACCGCTTGCAGGAGGATCGCGACAGCCGGACGCAGGCGGGACTGCGGCTGCGCTATGAGGCGTCGTTCCTGTCGGAAGAGGCGCGGGCCTTTCTCGATGCCGGATCGGAGGCCGACCGGGCGTTCGGCAACGACGACCTGACCAGCGCGCTGGTCGAGGTCCGCCTGAGCCACGACCGCCTTGCCGCGCAGGGCACCGTCGGCCTGGAGGCGGTGCTGGGCGCAGCCTGGACGCAGGGCGACTATGCCTATACCTACGCCCGTCTCTCGGCGAACCGGGTCTACAACCTGTCGCAGGCGGACGCCCTGCGCGGCGCGGTCTTTGCCGAAACCCGGATCGACACCTCCGACCTCTATGACGACAGCGACCGCTACAGCGTTCAGGGCACCTGGTTCCACGGCTTTGCGGGCGGCGCCCGGATCGCCTCGACGCTGGGCTACACCGTCACCGACAGCCCGAACACGCAACTGGCGCAGGACGCGACGCTGGTGCAGTTCACCTTCACCCCCGCCGAGCCGATCGGCCCCGCCGCGATGAGCTATACGATCGGCGCCGAGCGGACGCAGGTGCCCGACTATCAGTTCTTTGGCGCGGGGATTCCCGGCGGGCGCGCGGATCAGCGCTATTTCGTCGCCGTCGATGCGTTCTTTGCCGATCTGGATTATGCCGGGTTCGCGCCCGTCGTCACCTTCGATGCCGCAACGACCGACAGCAACGTGAGCCGGTTCGATCGCGAGGATTTTGGCATAGGCCTGAATTTCCGCTCGACGTTCTGACCAGGGCGATGCTCATTCGGGCTGGCGGCGGCGCGGCACCGCGCTAGGTTCCGCAGCGGACGACGCAACGACAACAGGAGCCTCCGATGCCGCTGAAATACCTGCATACCATGGTCCGCGTGAAGGATCTCGACGCCAGCCTCGCGTTCTGGAAACTTCTCGGCCTCGAAGAGACGCGGCGGATCGACAACGAGGGCGGGCGGTTCAGCCTGATCTTTCTCGCCCCGCCGGGACAACCCGACTGCCCGGTCGAACTTACCCACAACTGGGACGGCGACGACGGGCTGCCCTCGGACGGGCGCCATTTCGGCCATCTGGCCTACCGGGTCGACGACATCTATGCCACCTGCCGGCACCTGATGGACAACGGCGTCACCATCAACCGCCCGCCGCGCGACGGCCACATGGCCTTCGTGCGCTCGCCCGACAACATCTCGATCGAACTTTTGCAGGCGGGCGAGGCAAAGCCGAAGGCAGAGCCATGGGCGTCGATGGAGAACACCGGGCACTGGTGATCGGCGCTGATGGGGTCAAACCCCATCCTGCTGCCGGGACGACGGGACAGGGTGGGGTTTCACCCCATCGCCCTCAATAGATGTAGCGGATCTGGTCGGACCAGTAGCGCTCGATCCGGCGCAGCGCCGAGGTGATGTCCTCGATGCCCGACAGGTCTACCACGCCGCGGGTGACGAGGCCCTCGGCGTGGGCGCTGAACAGTTTCGACACGATATCGCGGATCCGCCGCCCCTTTTCGGTCAGGCGGACCCGCACCGAACGGCGGTCGATCTCGCACCGCTGGTGGTGCATGAACCCGCTCTCGACCAGTTTCTTGAGGTTGTAGCTGACGTTGCTGCCCTGATAGTAGCCGCGCGATTTCAGTTCGCCCGCCGTCACCTCGTGATCGCCGATGTTGAACAGCAAGAGCGCCTGCACCGCGTTGATCTCGAGGACGCCGACCCGCTCGAATTCGTCCTTGATGACGTCGAGCAGCAGCCGGTGCAGCCGTTCGACGAGCGTCAGCGCGTCGAGGTAGCTCGTCATGAAGGCCGCGTGCTGCCCCGGCAGCAGGGGGGGGTCGAGGGGGGTATGGATGCTCATGCCTGTCGTCTCCGTCGCTTCGTTGCCCCCGTGGTTAGGGCGCAATGACCAACAAGCGGTTAAACCTGCCGAAATGCGCCATTATCTTGGCGCTTGATTGGCGAGAATTTGATACAAACCGGCGGCTATCCGCCCCCCTCAGGTCCGTGCCACCCCCTGCGAGACGGCGGCGATCCGTGCGACCATCGGCGCAAAGGGCGCGGGCGCCGCGTCCCGGCCGCAAATCCACGCATAGAGGTCATGGTCGTTTTCGTCGAGGAGGCGGTCATAGAGCGCGAGGTCGGCCTCGGTCAGCGCCGCAAGGTGGGCGGTCGCATAGGCGCCGAGGATCAGGTCCATCTCGCGGATGCCGCGCCGCATCGAGCGCATCGCCAGCCGCCTGAGCGCATGGGCGCGCGGCTCGCCCGTCACGCGCCCGACACCTGCCGCCGCAGCCGCCGTTCGATCCCGGCCAGACGGCGGTTGACGGACACCAGATCGGCGCGCGCGCTGGCCAGATCGGCCAGGAGCGCGGCCAAGCGGTCGGCATCGGCGGCACCGGCATCCCCGTCGTCGCCAAGGGTGGGCCCCGCGCCCTGCCCCGTCATGAGCCAGATCAGCGGCACGTTCAGCATGCCCGCCAGCATCGTCAGCCGGTTGGCACGCGGCGCCGATCGGTCGTTCTCCCAGTCGTCGAGGGTCGCGGGCTTGATGCCCAACTGCTTGGCAAGTGCCTTGCGCCTGACGCCCGCCTCCTCGCGCGCGTGGGCGAGGCGATCGCCGAAGGTGGCGTGCGCATCGCCGAAATCGGCGGGACCGGCGTCCGGATCGGTCCTGTCGGTCGCTTCGTCCTGCATGGTCTGTCTCCTGCGCGCTTGCCTGCCCTCGGGCGCCGTCCTATGACATGGCGACACCTGAAATGCCAGCCCCGGGGGCCTGCCGATGCCGTTCCTGTCCGACACGCTCGCCCGCGTCAAACCCTCGCCCACCATCGCCGTCACCACCCGCGCGGCCGAGCTCAAGGCCGAGGGGCGCGACGTGATCGGCCTCGGCGCGGGAGAGCCGGATTTCGACACGCCGCAGCATATCAAGGAGGCGGCGATCCGGGCAATCGCGGAGGGAAAGACGAAATACACCGCCGTCGACGGCATCCCCGAGCTGAAGCGCGCCATCTGCGCCAAGTTCGCGCGCGAGAACGGCCTCGCCTATACGTCCGCCCAGATCAGCGTCGGAACCGGGGGCAAGCAGGTGCTCTACAACGCCTTCATGGCGACGCTGAACCCCGGCGACGAGGTCATCATCCCGGCCCCCTACTGGGTCTCCTATCCCGACATGGTCCTGCTCGCCGGCGGCACGCCCGTGATCGTCGAATGCGGCATCGCCAGCGATTTCAAGCTGACGGCGGCACAACTCGAGGCGGCGATCACCCCCGCGACCAAGTGGTTCCTGTTCAACTCGCCGTCGAACCCGACGGGCGCCGCCTATTCCGAGGCGGAACTTCGCGCCCTGACGGAGGTGCTCGTCCGCCACCCCCACGTCTGGGTGATGACCGACGACATGTATGAACATCTGGTGTTCGACGGTTTCCGCTTCACCACGCCCGCCCAGGTCGAACCGGCGCTGATCGACCGGACGCTGACCGTCAACGGCGTCTCCAAGGCCTATGCGATGACCGGCTGGCGGATCGGCTATGCGGGCGGGCCCGCCTCCCTCATCAGGGCGATGGCCAAGGTTCAGTCGCAGTCGACATCGAACCCCTCGTCGGTCAGCCAATGGGCCGCCGTCGAGGCGCTGAACGGCCCGCAGGACTTCCTTCGGGACAACAAGGCCCTGTTCCAGCGGCGCCGCGATCTCGTGGTCTCCATGCTGAACCAGTGTCGCGGCATCACCTGCCCCCGCCCCGAGGGCGCGTTCTACGTCTATCCCGACATCTCGGCCTGCATCGGCCGAACGAGTGCGGCGGGCACCCTCATCGACACCGACGAGACCTTCGCGACCGCGCTCCTCGACGAGACCGGCGTGGCCGTCGTCTTCGGCGCGGCCTTCGGGGTTTCGCCGAACTTTCGCGTCAGCTACGCTACCGCAGACGACGTCCTGGAAGAGGCCTGCCGCCGCATCCAGACATTCTGCGCGGGCCTGCGCTAGGGCCGGACCAAGAGGGGCGACAGGGCACGATGCAGCGCGACCGGATGACCGCGAACCTGCCCTCCCGCGACCTTGCCGCCACCCGCGCCTTCTACGCCCGGCTGGGGTTTCTCCCGACCTACGATGGCGATGGCTGGATGATCCTCGCGCGCGGCCCGCTCGAGGTCGAATTCTTCCATCACCCCGCCCTCGACCCGAAATCGAGCTGGTTCTCGGCCTGCGTCCGGGTCGACGATCTGGACGCCCTCTACGCCGCATTGCGCACGGCAAATCTGACGGACGATCCCCGCGCGATCCCGCGCCTGACCCCGCCGGTGCCCGCGCGCGGCGAGGTGCCGCCGATGTTCGCGCTGATCGACCCCGACGGCTCGCTGATCCGCTGCCTCGAAAACGGCGCCACCTGATGGGCGCCGACCTCCCCGACTATTACTTCCGCGTCCGCGAGAATGGCGCCGCCGTGTTCCGCGTCGATACCGAGAACCGCCAGCGCCGGATCGAGATGGACCAGATCGCCGTCGTGAACGTCCGCAACGGCGATATCAAGCCGCACGGCGACCGGATCCTCGGCGCCGACGAGGTGGCGACGATCAAGGTGTGGATGGCCGAGCGGCAGGCCCTGCTCGCCGCGCGCGACATCGACGACATCCACCGCGCCGTCGACTACCTCAACATCACGACGCAATGGGTGCAGTCCAAGGCGACCGACGCCCAGCTCGAGGACGTGACCGACGCGCTGCTGCTGGCGATGCACGACCTGCGCTCGCTTCTGGTGCGCAAGAAGGCCGACCGCCTGATCCGTGAGGACGGGGCGGCGGCACCCGACGACGACTGATCCGTCAGGCGCCGATCCGGCTCGACTGCGCCCAGAACCGCCAGCCCATCGACACCGCCGCCAACGTCAGCCCGACGGTCAGCCCCAGCCAGAGGCCGACCGGCCCGAGGCCGAGGGTGAACGCCATGACATAGCTCGCCGGCATCCCGATCAGCCAGTAGCTGACGATCGCCATCGCCATCGGCACGGTCGTGTCCTGTACCCCGCGCAACAGCGACAGCGCCACGATCTGCGCGCTGTCGACGAACTGGAACAGCGCGGACGCCATCACCAGAAGCACCCCGATCTCCAGCAGGGCGGCCCTGCGCGGCTCCTCGGGGTCGAGGAACAGCGACACCAGCGCGCCCGGAAACGCGAGGAAGAGGGCGACCACGAGGATGCCGAATCCGAAGGCGACCGCATAGGCCACCGCCCCGCCGCGCCGCAGCCCGGCCTCGTCGTGGCGACCGTAGGCGTTGCCCGCGCGGATCGTGGCGGCCTGTGACATGCCGACGTGGAACATGAACATGAACGCGGTAAGTTGCAGGGCGATGCCGTGCGCGGCGAGTTCCACCTCGCCGATCCAGCCCATCATCACCGACGAGGCGGTGAACAACCCGCCCTCGGCGAACGAGGTCAGGCCGATCGGCAGGCCGAGGCGGAACACGCGTCCCAGCGCCTCGCGGTCCGGGCGCCAGAGGCGGGCGAAGAGGTCGGCCTGCGGCAGTTTCCACTGCACATAGGCCGCGATCACGACCAGTTGCACGATCTGGATCACGACCGAGGCGATGGCCGCCCCGCGTATCCCCAGCTCCGGCGCGCCCCAGTTGCCGAAGATCAGCGCGTAGTTGAACAGCCCGTTGAGCACGAAGGCGGCGAGCGTGATCCACAGTTGCACCGCCGTCAGCCCGTTGGCCGACAGATAGCCGCGCAGCGCATTCCCCGCCATCGCCGGAAACATCCCCCAGACGGCGATCCGCAGATAGGCCTGCCCTTCGGAAGAGACATCCGCCGTCTGCCCGATCGCCAGCAGCAGCGCCTCGCCCCACCACAAGGCGACCACGGCGAGAGCCGAGTAGACCAGCGACAGCCACAGCGCCATCCGCGTGATCCGCCGGGCCCGCGTGTCGTCGCCCGAGGCCAGCGCCTGTGCAACGACGGCGGGCACCGCGTTGCCGAACCCCGCACCGACGATGAACGTCACGAACCAGATCGAGGTGGCGACGGTCGCCGCCGCCAGCGCCGTCACCGAATACCAGCCGAGCATGATCGTGTCGGTCATGTGGATCGCGAAGGACGCCAGCGTCGAGCCGACGAGCGGCAGGCCGAGCACCAGCAGGCGCCGGGCATGGTCGCGTCTGGGCAACGCATCGGGAACGGGCATGTCGGTCATCGCCCTGCCCTACGCCGTGCATCGGGCCCCGTCCAGATGGCGGATTGCCTGCGCGGGTCCACGGTCCGGGCCGTTGCGAGATGCCACGATGGACAGGCGCTGGGCGGTCGGCCAGACTTTGCCATCCGTCCAACCGACCGGAGGCCGCATGTCCGACACCCTGATCGCCGACGCGCAGGCGTTTCTCGCCGATCTTTCGGCCAACAATACCCGCGACTGGTGGCAGATGCACAAGGACCGCTACGAATCGGACCTGAAGGCACCCGCCGAGGCGCTGCTTGCCGCCCTCACGCCGAAACTCGCGGCACTGGCCGACGCGCCGGTGACGCCGAAACTCTTCCGGCCCTATCGCGACGTGCGATTCTCGAGGGACAAGACACCCTATGCCACATGGCTGCGGATGCTCTGGGCCGTCGACCTGCCGGGCGGCCTGCAACCCGCCTTCTACTTCGGGATCGACCCGGACGGCGCCCGGGCGGGCGGCGGTGTGATGGCGTTCGGCACGGCTGCCCTCGACGACTGGCGCCAGATGCTCGACCTCGACGGCGCGCGGATCGCGGGCGTGCTGGACGAGCTCGGGACGGCGGGGTTCCGGCATCTGTCCGGGCCGGCCCTGAAACGGGTGCCGTCGCCCTATCCGGCGGACCATCCGCAGGCCGATCTGTTGCGCCACAAGGGCCTCGCGATGATGCGGGACGTGCCGCCGGACCGGGGATCGGAGGAGGAACTCATGCAGACATTCAACAAGATTCAGAGGCTTATGGGCCTTATCTCATCCATCGCCTGAAATCGTCCGCGCAAGTCCTTGTAACGGTTCGATTGCCTCAAGATCCATCACCCTGCGACCAGATCGCGCCAGCCGTGTTTCGGCGCGAACCCCAGCATCCGCTTTGCCTTGGCGTTGGCATAGAACGTCTCGTGCCCGTCCAGCGGCGTCCGGACCGGAATACCGTCGTAAAAGCGCCGGGTGATCTCGGGCGAGGACATGCCGACCGAGGTGTCGTCGTTGGCGACATTGAACACCTCGTATCCCAGACCGTCGGTGGCAAGGCAGCAGTCGACCATGTGCCCCAGATCCCGCGCGTCGATATAGCCGAAGATGTTGCGGCGGCGCAGCGATGCGTCGGCGACGTATGCCGGAAAGTTCTGCGCATATTCATGCGGTTCGATGACGTTATTGATGCGCAGACCATAGATGTCCGCCCCCGACCGCGCCTGGAACGAGCGCGCCGTCGCCTCGTTCACCACCTTCGACATGGCATAGCTGTCCTGCGGCACGGTCGGATGCTCCTCGTCGACGGGGATGTATTCGGGCCGCACCTCGCCGCTGGCGAAACAGATGCCATAGGTCGTCTCGCTCGAGGCGAACACGATCTTGCCGATACCGAGTTTCGTGGCGGCATCGAGGACGTTGTAGGTGCTCATCACATTGGTCTGATAGGTGGTCGTGTCGGGCCGCAGAAGCAGGCTCGGGATGGCGGCAAAATGCACGACGGCATCGAAGGCCGGGACACCCCGCCCGGCATCGAGATCGTCGAAATGCGTAAACGACGCCATGACGTTGAACACCTGGCCTGCGTCGGTCAGGTCGGTCACGATGTCGGCCACGCCCGGATGGCGCAGCGGCACCAGATCGACGTTCGTGACCTTGTGGCCCGCCGCCGCAAGGTAGGCGACCGCATGGCGCCCGGCCTTGCCCGCGCCGCCGGTGAACAGAATCCGCATGATCGCCCTTTCGATTTCTGGCATGTCTCCGCCCCAGGGGCCCTGTGGCCGCCGACTCGGAGGATGATTCAATGCCGCGACTCTACGGTGTCTATCGCAGCCGTGCCACCCGCCCCCTCTGGCTCGCCGCCGAGGCGGGCATCGCCCTCGACCTCGTCCCCGTGGTGCAGGGCTATCGCTTGCGCGAACCGCTGGCGTCCGGCGCGCCCCTCAACACCCAAAGCCCCGAGTTTCTGGCGATGTGCCCGCAAAGCGCCATCCCGGTGTTCGAGGAGGACGGCCTGATCCTCACCGAATCGATGGCGATCCTGCTGCATCTGTCCCGTCGTGCCGGGACGCTCGGACCCGCGAACGAGGTCGAGGCCGCACAGATGACTGAATGGGCGTTCTATGCAATGACCGCGATCGAGCCGCATGCCCTGAAGATCGTCTACGCCAAGGATCCCGATGGCGCCGAGATGGACACGGCCGCGACCGCCCTCGAACGCCCCCTCGCCGTGCTCGACCGGCATCTCGGCAAGACCCCCCACATCGTCGGCGCCCGGTTCACCGCCGCCGACATCGCCGTCGCCGAATGCCTGCGCTATGCCCAGCCCCGCACCGGCCTGATCGAACGGTTCGGCGCCGTGCACCTCTGGCTCACCGCCTGTCAGGCGCGCCCTGCCTTCGTCGCCACGATGGCCCGCCGCGCCGCCGAACCCGAGGATCCCAACCCCTGACGACGCCCCGTTGCCCGCACCGCCCGGCCATGCGAGATTGCCTGCCAGAGCAAGAAAAGCAGGCAGCACATGGCAGACGATCTCTTCGGCGGCGACCCCGAGCGCTATGACGCCTCGTCGATCAAGGTGCTGCGCGGCCTCGAACCCGTCCGCAAGCGCCCGGGCATGTATATCGGCGGCACCGACGAGCGGGCGCTGCATCACCTCGTCGCAGAAGTCCTCGACAATTCGATGGACGAGGCGGTGGCGGGCCACGCGACCCGGATCGAGGTCGAACTGCACGCCGACCACTCCGTCACCGTGCGCGACAACGGCCGCGGCATCCCCGTCGATCCGCACCCCGACGAGCCGGACAAGAGCGCGCTCGAGGTAATCCTCTGCACGCTGCATTCGGGCGGCAAGTTCGAGGGCAAGGTCTATCAGACGAGCGGCGGCCTGCACGGCGTCGGCGCCTCGGTCGTCAACGCGCTCTCGGATTCCATGGTCGTACAGGTCGCGCGCGGCCGCGAACTCTATGAACAGCGGTTCTCGCGCGGCCTGCCGCTGGGTCCGCTGGCGCACCTTGGTCCCACACCGAACCGGCGCGGCACCACGACGACGTTCCACGCCGACGAAGAGATCTTCGGCGCCCACCGGTTCCGCCCCGCGCGCCTGCTCAAGATGGTCCGCTCCAAGGCCTACCTCTTTTCCGGCGTCGAGATCCGCTGGAAATCGGCGATTGCCGAGGGCGACACACCGATGGAGGCGACGTTCCACTTTCCCGGTGGCCTCGCCGACTACCTCGGCGAAACGCTGGGCGACGCCACCACCTATGCCGAGCGGCCCTTTGCCGGCACCGTCGAGTTCGGTCCGAAATTCGGCCTGCCCGGCAAGGTCGAATGGGCCGTGAACTGGACGCCCGCGCGCGACGGCTTCATCCAGTCCTATTGCAACACGGTGCCGACGCCCGAGGGCGGCACCCACGAGGTCGGCTTCTGGGCCGCGATCCTCAAGGGGGTCCGCGCGCACGGCGAACTGGTCAACAACCGCAAGGCGCGCGACATCGTGCGCGACGACCTGCTGGCCGGCGGCTGCGCGCTCGTCTCGTGCTTCATCGCCGAGCCCGAATTCGTGGGCCAGACCAAGGACCGGCTGGCGACGGCGGATGCCGCCCGCCTCGTCGAGGGCGCGGTGCGCGACCACTTCGACAACTGGCTGGCATCGAACACGAAATCGGCGGGCGCGATCCTCGACTTCCTCGTGCTGCGCGCCGAGGAACGGATGCGCCGCAGGCAGGAGAAGGAGACCGCCCGCAAGACCGCGACCAAGAAACTCCGCCTGCCCGGCAAGCTCACCGATTGCACCTCCAAGACCCGCGAGGGGACGGAACTGTTCATCGTCGAGGGCGACAGCGCGGGCGGCTCCGGCAAGGGCGCACGCGACCGCACCACGCAGGCGCTGCTGCCGCTGAAAGGCAAGATCCTCAACGTCCTCGGCGCCGCCTCCTCGAAACTCACCACCAACGCCGAGATCTCCGACCTCTGCGAGGCGCTGGGCTGCGGCATGGGCACCCGGTTCGTGCTCGACGACCTGCGCTACGACAAGATCATCATCATGACCGACGCCGACGTCGACGGCGCGCATATCGCCTCGCTGCTGATGACGTTCTTCTTCACCCAGATGCGCCCGATGATCGACGCCGGGCATTTGTATCTCGCCTGTCCCCCCTTGTATCGGCTGACGCAGGGGGCGCGGCGAATGTATGTGGCCGACGACGCCGAGAAAGAGGAATGGCTCGCCAGGGGTCTGGGCGGCAAGGGAAAGATCGACGTGCAGCGGTTCAAGGGCCTGGGCGAGATGGACGCCAAGGATCTCAAAGAGACGACGATGGACCCGAAGACCCGCAAACTGATCCGCGTGACGCTGCACGACGATGAACCGGGAGAAACGGCGGATCTGGTGGAGCGGCTGATGGGGAAGAAGCCGGAGTTGCGGTTCGAGTATATACAGGCGAATGCGCGGTTTGTGGAGGAGTTGGATGTTTGAGGGGGGTCAGGCCCAACGCAACAGCGGCGCGGCGCGCATTCCTCTCCAAACTCGGTCAATATCATCATCCAGCTTCATGTCTTCGATACTGTGAATGCACTTAATGCCATGTCCCAGCACTTTCCCTGCTTGATCCGCACCAAAAACTCGCTGAAGTTCGGTTAAGTAACGAGGTTCCGGAATATCAAAGTTCTTTGGTGTCTTGTTGACACATCGAAAGACGGAGTACGCAGTGAGATCTGCAAATTTTAGCAGAAACTCCTCGTTCTTTGCGCGCTCGACGAAACCGAAAGGATTGAAGCACCTTAAGTTCTGTGCTCGAGTATGGTGAGGCGTGTCTTTTATCTTTCCAATATATCGCCGCAACGCATCGAAGTTGTGATTTCTTCCCTCAAAGATCACATCGGGGTCCGGCGAACTAATTCCCTTGGCTCCAAAGTATGCTCCAATACATTCTAATAAATAGTGAACGCACCTGTTATAGAACCGATGAGCATCCCAATCAATTTTTGACCCATATTCTGCCAAGGTTTCCTTTCGGGAAATGACCGCGAAGCACCGCATATTTAAATTTGAAGAAGACCTCGCAAAGAATGTCGTCTGCGAGTGATTCAAGTCTGTTGCGTGACGCCACGATTTTCCAATCGCATGCTCAAGATCACAAAGTAGTTTTCGAGCGTGTATTGTTGTTGCACTAGGCATGACAACAGCGGCCAAGACGAAGAACGGCGTTGATCCCGGCGACCCGTCATCGCGAATTGTTTTGATTCCAGTGTCGCCACTTTCATCAATGTAAACAGTGAAACTCACCCCAGTCCCTATAGCTATTGTTGATCTTGGCTCAAACTTATATGGATTATTTGACTTTCCAAGTTAATATTGAACGAAGTTCGATGGATCGTAGTGCTTGACCACCCCACTAAAAGTATGCATATAAATGTACGACTGGGACGAGACCAAGCGCATCGCCAACCTCGCCAAGCACGGCGTCGACTTTGCTGACATCGTGTGGTTCGACTGGTCCCGCAGTGTCGTCGATGTCGATGCCCGGCAGGACTACCGCGAAGTCAGGCTCTTGGCCTATGCCCCGTTGCGACAGCGGCTCCATGCGCTGATCTACACGTTGCGGGATGGAACGGTGCGGATCATCAGCCTGCGCAAGGCGAACAGACGGGAGACGCTCGAATGGGCAAAGCGGAAAGAATAGACGCGGACATCATCCTTCCGACCGACGAGGAGGAGGAGGCGATCAATCGCGGCATCGCAAACGATCCCGACACCTCCGAAGCAGACGCAAAGTGGTTCCGAGAGGCCAAGCGCCCCGAGGATATCCCCGAACTGGCCGAGATCCTGCGGCGGCACGCCAAACTCGGCCGCCCGCCCCTGCCCGAGGCAGAGCGCAAGAAGCGTGTCACCCTGCACCTCGACCCCGATGTGATCGAACGGCTCAAGGCGGACGGCAAGGGCTGGCAGACGCGGGCGAATGCGGCGTTGCGCAAGGCGCTGGGGATCTGAACGCCGCCCGCCCCTCACCTAAATCTTGCGGTTTCCCCCCCACTTTGATCTATATGCCTGACCAACCGGGGAACACCAATGACGCATGAGGCGGGCGACGATCTGCGGCGGTTCCTCGGCGACAGGCGGTTCGGCACGCTCATGGCCGATCCGCCGTGGCGGTTCACCAACCGCACCGGCAAGGTCGCCCCCGAGCACAAGCGGCTGGCCCGCTATCCGACGATGGATCTGGACGCGATCTGCGCCCTGCCCGTCGCCGAGCACATGGCAGAGCCTGCGCATTGTTATATGTGGGTGCCCAACGCGCTCCT
Source organism: uncultured Alphaproteobacteria bacterium (assembly GCA_963789535.1). GTDB lineage: Bacteria > Pseudomonadota > Alphaproteobacteria > Rhodobacterales > Rhodobacteraceae > CAVXHQ01. The sequence continues at coordinate 115,443 of CAWBKU010000004.1, forward strand.
GCCCGACGGCCTGCGGGTGCTTGACGCCTGGGGGTTCACCTATAAATCCAACATCATCTGGCACAAGATCCGCAAGGACGGCGGTTCGGACGGGCGAGGGGTCGGGTTCTATTTCCGCAACGTGACCGAAATCCTGCTGTTCGGCACGCGCGGCCGCAACGCGCGGACGCTGGCGCCGGGGCGGACACAGGTGAACCTCTTCGGCACCCGCAAGCGCGAGCATTCGCGCAAGCCCGACGAGCAATACGACATCATCGAGGCGTGCAGCCGCGGCCCGTATCTGGAGCTCTTCGGGCGCGGCAAGAGGGCCGACTGGACCGTCTGGGGCAATCAGGCGGACGACGATTACCGGCCCGACTGGGCGACGTACAAGTACAACTCCGGACTCGCCGCCGAGTGAGCAGCCGCTTGAACGACGACGATCCCGAATTCGACTTCTTCGACGATCCGCCCGCCGACCTCTCGGACGGCAAGGTCGCCGATCATCCGGACGTGGTGGAGCGGGCGTTCGCGGCGCCGCTGCGCGACAGGTTCGAGATCTACAGCTATCGCAACGCCGCCGCGATCCTGCAATCGAGTTTCCCCGGGCAATTCGCCGATCTGACCGCCGCGCTTTCCCGCTTTTCGATCAGCCGGACGATGATCCGGACGCCGGGCGGCAGCAAGGGACCGATCGCGAAATACGTCGACACCCTGTTCCCCGACCCCTGGCAGGAGGCGCGGATTTCGGCCGACCTGCACGTCCGCCTGACCCATCCGCAGCGCCGGGACGAGGTGCTGCGCACCTATGTCCGCACCGGATTTCTCGACGGGCACCGGATCGACTTCGTCAACGGCAAGGTGGCGCTGGATCTGGAATGGAACAGCAAGGACCAGACCTACGACCGCGACCTGTCGGCGTTTTCGGCGTTCTACGACGCCGGCGCCATCGACGTCGGCATCATCCTGACGCGCGGCAATGCGCTCGACGCCGCGTTCTTTCGGGGACTGGGCAAGGTGCTGTCCAAGGACGGCACCGAGGGGACCGAGGATGTCCACCGCAAGTTCGGCGCCTCGACGACCTGGATGGGCAAGCTGCTCTACCGCCTCGACGCGGGCCGCAGCGGCGGCTGTCCGGTGCTGGCGGTCGGGATCACGCCGGGGGTCGTCACCGATGCGTGATCGGATGCCCTGCACCGGACGCTTTCGCCGCCGCCGACAACCGCGTAGCCTTCGCCTCATGCGTGCCCTCCCCCTCCTCCTGCTCCTCGCCGCCTGCGGTCGCCCCCTGTCCGAGGGCGAGACCGCGTTCATCGGCGATTTCCAGGGGCCGACCGCCAATTTCGCGGCCCGGTTCCACGATGGCCTGGCCAGTGCGATGCCCCGCACCATTGCCGCCCGCCCGCGCCTGACCTGTCAGCAGCGGATCTGGCCGCCGCCCGAGGGGCCGACGGTCCGGGTCGGCACCCATGCGATGACGATCTTCAACGACGTCTACTACCTCGACCGGGTCTATGCCGACGATTTCCTGCCCGATTATCCCGACAGCATCTATCTGCCCGACGCGATGCTGTTCGCGCACGAGATGGTGCACGTCTGGCAATGGCAGAACCGCGCAGCGACCGGCTATCACCCGCTGCGCGCCGCGTTCGAGCATCTGGGGAGTGACGATCCCTATCTCTTCGATCCCGACACCGAGGCCAGTTTCCAGTCCTTCGGCTACGAGCAGCAGGGGTCGATCTTCGAGGAATACATCTGTTGCCGCGCTCTGGCGCCCGACGCCGAACGGACTGCACGCCTCGATGCGATGCTGCGGCAGGTGTTCGACCTGCCGCCGCTCGAACGGTCCGTGGCCACGGAAATCTGGTTGCCGTGGGACGGGGTGGACCTCGACGGGATCTGCGACGTGCCGGAGGCCTGAGGGCCTAGCCCGCGTCGGCGATGGCACCGTCGAAGACGACCTCGGCAACGGGCGACAGGCCGAACATGAGCGTGGCCCCCGTCACCCCCTCGGGCACCAGCCAGATCGCGCGGCGGTCGGCGTTTTCGCCCACGGCGACGCCGCTGAACTGCCAGTCGAGCAGCTTTTGCAGGAACCGTTCGCCCATCAGCGGATAGGTCTCGCCCGCCGGACCGACGAGGCGGAAATCGTAGGTGTGCCAGAAAAAGCGGCCATCACCCTCGAATTCGTTGGCGGCAAACGCCAGCACGTCGACCTCGAGGTCGGCGAAGACCTGACCGGCGGGGGCGGCGATCGTCGAGGTGAAAGCGCGGCTGTCGCGACCATCCTCGAGCGACAGGGTGCGGAACCGGGCGACGTCGGTGACGGTGAACTCGGCGAACATCGCCGCGTCCTGTTCGGCAGAGGCGCCCGGCACGCCGACCGGCCCTTCCCAGCCCGGCTCTCCGTCGGCGGCGGGCAGGCGCAGGGTGGCGGTCGTCGTGCCCGCAGGCACGAGGAACATCGAATGATAGTAGAGATCGGCGTCGGCGTCGGGGAAATCGCGGGGCCGGGTGGCGGTCGCGCTCGACGCGCTGGCGTGGAACATGCCCCAGTATTCGTAGGCGCCGAAGCTCTGGATTTCGGTGCCGTCCGGCAGGATCAGCAGGATGTCGGTCGAGGATATCGACAGGCGCGCAAGGTCGTCGGTCCAGGGCACGTCGAACACGGCGCGCACGTCGAGCAGGATCATGCCGTCGACCGAAATGGTTTCCTCGACGCCGGAGGGGCGGAAATCGCGTTCGGTCCAGTTGACGACGCTGTCGTAGGCATAGGTCTTGAGGCTGGACAGCGTGAGGCCCGAGGTCGACTGGGCGGCGAGCGAGGTGGCGGACAGCGCGAGGGCGGCGCCGAGAATCAGCGGTCGGATCATCGAAATACCTTTCGGAATGGCAGGCTGCCCGGAAATAGTCGGGTCGCGTCCTGAATGGCAGGTCGCACGCCGCCCTGTCAACCGCGCGGGGCCCCGGGCAGGACCTCAGTCCAGCGTGAGCGCGCCCACCGCCGCACGGATGCGGGTGCCGGTGTCGTCGCTGTCGCCCGAAACGGCGAGGCCGACGAGGGCGGTCGGTTCGGCGCCGAAGGCGGCGCGGTAGTCGGCGTCGAGGTCGACCGTCTCGGAATAGGCGCCCGTGCCCGCCGGGCGCAGGATCACGTTGGCGCCCTGCCCCGGCGCATAGGGCGAACCGAAGCGGGCGCCGCGCGGCGCCGAGCCGCCCCAGACGTATTGCAGGATCCGGACGTTCGGGTTGCCGTTGAGCTGGCGGATGTTGGCGCCCTCCATGGTGACGGCGACCGCTTCGGGCAGGAACACGAAATAGACCGAGATGTTGCGGTCGTCGCCGCCCTTTCGGGCGAGGTCCGTGGCCGGCACGCTCTCGTCCACGCGCCAGGACCAGGACGCGGCCCGCGCCCCCCATTCGGCGCGCGACGTCCGCGTCCAGACGAGCGAGACGGCGCCGTCCGAGGCGATGCCGAGGCTGTCGCCGAAGGTGTAGTCGTTGGAGTTGAAGAGTTGCAGGCGCTGTTCCTGCCAGCCGGAGGCGAAGCTGACCGGCCCGGCGAGTGCCGGCGTGGCGAGCAGGGCGAGGGTGAGAGCGAGGCGCATCGGCGGTCCTTTCGGGGTTGGGGGAAAGGTAGGGGTGCCGTGCCGGCGGGCAACCGACAACTGCGTGAAGGGGCAGTAGGGGGGCAGAGTTGACAGCTGTCAACTCTGGCGCAAGCCGTTGAAATCGCCTGTGCTAACGGATCGTGCGGTGAAATGTTGCGCGGCAGGTGCGCCCGGTGACGGCGTCGCGCCGGAGGGGCCCTATTGCCCATCGTCCGGCGGGTCAGGCGGCGGCGGGGCGATGGCCAGGATTGCCCATCCTACGTCAGACGGCCTGCGTCGAGGCGGACCTGACGGTCCATCCGGGCCGCCAGATCGAGGTTGTGGGTCGCGATCAGGGCCGAGAGGCCGGTGCCGCGCACGAGGTCGAGGAGTGCGGCGAAGACGGTGTCGGAGGTGCCGGGATCGAGGTTTCCGGTCGGCTCGTCGGCCAGCAGCAGGCGGGGTGCGTTCGCCAGCGCGCGGCAGAAGGCGACGCGCTGTTGCTCGCCGCCTGAGAGCGCGGCGGGCCGGTGCGCGGCGCGGGGCGCGACGCCGACACGGTCGAGCAGGTCGAGCGCGCGGGCCTCGGCGGCGGCGCGCGCGGTGCCGTTGGCCAGTTGCGGCAGGACGATGTTTTCGAGGGCCGTGAACTCGGGCAGCAGGTGGTGGAACTGATAGATGAAGCCGACGGCGCTGCGCCGGGTCGCGGTCCGCTTGCGGTCGGGCAGATCGGTCATGTCGGTGCCGCCGATGCGCACCCTGCCCGCGTCGGGCGTATCGAGCAGGCCCGCGATGTGCAGGAGCGTCGACTTGCCCGCGCCGGAAGGGGCGACGAGGGCCACGATCTCGCCGGGCGCGACGGCGAGGTCGATGCCGTGCAGGACGTCGACGGCATTGGGCTTGCCCCGGTTGTAGGACTTGGCGATGCCCTGAAGTTCCAGCCCGCTATTCATAGCGCAGCGCCTCGACCGGGTTCATGCGGGCCGCGCGCCGCGCCGGAAAGATGGTGACGATCCACGAGAGACCGAGCGAGAGGACGACCGAGGACGCGACGTCGTCCCATTCGAGTTTCGCAGGCAGCGCATAGATGCCGCGGATCGACGGATCCCAGACGCCACCGCCGGAGAGGTAGTTGACGAGCGAGAAGATCGGGTCGATCCAGATGACGAAGGCACAGCCGAGGACCACGCCGAGGAGTGTGCCGACGGTGCCGATGCCGGCGCCGCAGATGAAGAAGATGCGCAGCACCGACCCCTCGGTCAGGCCCATGGTGCGCAGGATGCCGATGTCGCGGCCCTTGTTCTTCACCAGCATGATGAGGCCCGAGATGATGTTCATCGAGGCGACGAGGACGAGGACGGACAGGATCACGAACATGACGTTGTCCTCGACCGTCAGCGCCCGCAGGTAGGCGCCGGCATAGTCGCGCCATGTCCGCACGATCGCCCGCTCGCCCGCCGCCTCGAGGACGGGGAGGACCTGCGGGTCGAGGTTCTCGGGGTCGGCGACCATCACCTCGATCTCGTCGGCCACACCGTCGCGGTTGAAGAAACGCTGCGCCTCGGCGAGCGGCATGTAGATGCGCGTGGCGTCGGTCTGATAGCGGCCGGAGGTGAAGATATAGACCACCTCGAACACACCGAGCCGGGGCGAGGTGCCTGCGGGCGTGCGCGCGCCGTTGCGATGCGTCAGGGCGATGCGGTCGCCGACGAGCAGCCCCAGTTGCCGGGCGACGCCCGAGCCAATGGCGACGCCCTCGGCGAAGCGCCCGATATCGCCTATCGCCTCTTCGGGGTGGCCGATCAGCGGGATCGCGGCGAGTTCCTCGGGGGCGATGCCATAGACGTCGCCGAAGGTGTCGTAGTTCTGGTAGCTGGCCAGCACCTGTCCGCGCACCAGAGGGGCGGCGCGGGTGACGCCGGGCACGGCGCGGATCGCGGCGGCCATCTCTTCGTAGTCGGGGATGGTGCGGATCGTGCGGTTGAATTCGTCGATCACGGCGGCATTGGTGACGGTGATGTGGGCGTTGGCGCCGACGATGGTATCGACGAACTCGGCCCGAAAGCCGGAGCGGACGGCGAGGGTGACGACGAGCGCGAAGACGGCGAGCGTGACGCCGATGAGGCTTATCCATGTCATGACGCTGACGCCGCCCTCGGCGCGTTTGGCGCGCAGATAGCGCCAGGCGATCATCCATTCGAAGGCGGCGAACGGCGCGGTCGTTTGCGCGCGGTCGGCAGGGGGCGGGGGCGATGCCATCGGGGGCCTCGTTCAGCGGGAAGCGGTCGCGCGGGGGCTATGGCCGGGCGCGGGCAAGGTCAAGGCGCCGGGGTCAGTAGTGGTTGCCCGCCGCGCGCCAGCGGGCCGGATCCTGCCCCGCCGCGGCCGTGCGGCTGCCTGCGGCCCAGACGAGGCCGCGGCGCAGCATCTCGTGCGCCGGCGCCGTCCGCGATCACGTTCGCCTTGTGGCCGAGCGCGTTGTAGTAGACGCGGCCGAGGCCCCATTCGCGCGTCCAGACGACGGGCATGTCGACCGGGCCGTTGGGGGAGTGATACCAGGTCACGACGTCGGTGCGGGTCGTGGCCAGCACCTCGTTGGCGGGGTCGATGTGGAGGTAGTATTGCTCTGAACTCACGTCGAAATCGTCGATGCCGCTGACCAGATCGTGATCGGGGCGGGTGATCTTCACGCGATATCTCACGCCGTCGCCGCCGGGATGGGCGACCCAGTTGGCGCCGGTGACGAACTGCCACAGCGGATTGTCGCGGAAGGCGTCGCACATGCCGCCGTGACAGCCCGCCACGCCGAGGCCGTTCGCCACCGCCTCGGCGACGATGGCGCCGTCCTCGCGGCTGAGGCTGGACATGGTCCAGACCGGGACGATGAGGTCGAGGGTGGCGAGTTTTTCGGCATCGCCGAAGGCGGCGAGGCTGTCGCTCAGTTCGACGGTGATCCCCTCGTTTTCGAGCATGTCCCTGAAGATATGGGCAACCTGTTCCGGCTCGTGGCCGTCCCAGCCGCCCCATGTCACGAGTGCTTTGGTCATCTTCTCTCTCCCAGGAGGCGGGGTATGCGGGGGGCGTCGGGGACGAGGACCGGGCGCGGCCGCTCGACCGGCGGATCAGGGCGATAGCCGGGGCCGTTCGGCGCGGCATCCGGCAGGTCGTCGCGGACCACGACGGCGGTGCGGACGGGGCGGTCGGCGGGCACCGGGCGGCGGCGGAACGGCAGCAGGATCACGCCGAGCAGGACGGTCATCAGCGCCGCCCCGCCGGCGAATCCGCCGACCCCCGCCGCCAGCCCCGCAACGCTGAGCGGGGCGGCGGGGGCGAAATCGGCGAGCGTGGCGCGCAACGTCGCCGTATCGCCGAGGCGCTGCGGCATCGTCAGGCGCGCCAGCGGCGAGGCGGCGCGCAGGGTGGCGAGATCGTCCGACAGCACCGCATGGCGCGCGAAGGTGCGGCGCATGTCGGCCTGCCGCAGGTCGAGGAATGGCGCGCCGGTCATCTCGGCCAGCGCCTCGTCGCGGCCAAGGCCGGCCTCGAGGGCGGAGCGGTCGAAGTCGCGGACGACGACGGTGAGGGCGTCGACCTGACCGGCGAGCCGTTGCAGGTATTGTTGCGAGAATTCGGGGTATTGCGACAGAGTCGCAGCGCCCGCGAGGCCGCCGGCGAGGGTGAGGACGCGGATCATGCGCGCCCGGCGGGGTGGTCGTGTCGGATCATCTGCCTGCTCCGGTGACGTTTCTGGTTTTGCGAGTCCCTAGCAGATTTCGCAGGCGTGCGCGCGGGGTTTTTCGGGGTCGGAGGCGGCATGCGCTGACATTCGCGTGCGCGGCGGGCGCCGGGGCGCGTCGATCGAACCGGACACGAAGTATAAATTACTTGACTCCGTGTCTGGCTCATTTTACCTCTCGCGGCATCAGAGGAATCTCCTCCGGAGCCGTGCGATGTCCCACGAAGAACGCAACACGATCGTAGCGCTGGCGATGAACCTCGCGCTGAACGGCTATGTGATCTATCGGCTGATCGGCATGTATGGCTCGGGCGCGCTGGACGGGGCGGACGGACCGCAGGTTCTGGCGCGGTTTCTGGTGTGGATGATCGGGATCGGGGTGGCGGTCGCCATTGCGATGGCGATCCTGTCGGCCATCGGTGCGGGCATCGCGTCGCGCCGCTATCCGGGCGCGGGCGTGGTCGACGAGCGGGACCGGATGTTCGAGATGCGCGGCATGGCCGTCACCACCTTCGTCGCGGCCATCGGCTTCATCGCCGCCATTGCCGCGCTGGCCTGGGGAATACGGCCCGTGACGGCGTTCGTCGCGATCTATTTCGCCTTTGCGGCGGGCAGTCTGGCGGGCGATATCGTGCGCCTCCTGAGCTACCGGTCCGAGTGCTAGGGGGTGGCGGCCCCCTTTCCCATCGCCAACACCATCCGGCGCCTGCGATTCGACGCGGGCGAGATGACGCAGAAGGATCTGGCCCAGGCCGTCGGTGTCACGCGCCAGACCATCGTCGCCATCGAGAACGCGAAATACGCGCCGACGCTGGAACTGGCCTTCCGCATCGCCCACGCCTTCGGGCGCCCGCTGGAAGAGGTGTTCATCTACACACCACCTGAAATCTAGCTTTCAACCCTCCGATACGAGAAGGAATTCACCATGGAACGTCGTTCCGGGGCCGCCACTGTCGTGCCCGTCGTCCTGCTGTTGCTGACCTCGCTGACGATCCTGTCGGGGGTCGTCCGCGCGGTGCAGGTGCCGACCGGCACATTGACCGAAGATGCGCTGAAGTTCACCGCCACCCCCGTCGCCCTCTGGCTGCACGCCACGGCGGGGGCGCTGTTCGGCCTGCTGGGTCCGGTCCAATTCTCGTTCGCGCTGCGGCGGCGGTTCGGCACCTGGCACCGCCGTTCGGGGCGGGTCTTTGCGGTGGCGGGCGCGGTGCTGGGGCTGTCGGGTCTGCGGCTGGCGGACAGGTTCGGCGGTCAGATCGACCCCACGGACATGGCGCGCACCGCCTTTGGCGCGCTGCTGCTGGTCTGCCTCTGGCAGGGGATCGCCGCGATCCGGGCGGGCGACCGCGACGGGCACCGGGACTGGATGATCCGCGCCTATGCGGTCGGCATGGGCACGGCACCGCTGGCGCTGGTCTATCTGCCGATCTTCGTGATCCTTGGAGACATTCCCCGGCTGGGCGCCCTCGATCACGTGATCTTCGTCGGTATCTGGCTGGGGTCCATCGCCGTGGGCGAGGCGGCGATCCGCCGGTTGCACCGCCGGGCGCCGACCTACAGTGCGGCGTAGATGCCCGCGACCTTCGCCACCGCCGCCTCGGGCGTCATCTCCTCGCTGACGCCGCTGCGGCGCGAGGTGAGTTCGACGACGCCGTTGGCGAGGCCGCGGGGGCCGACGGTGATCCGCCACGGCAGGCCGATCAGGTCCATGGTGGCGAACTTCTCGCCCGCCCGGGCGCTGCGGTCGTCGTAGAGCGGATCGAGGCCGTGGGATTTCAGCGCCGCATAGAGGCCCTCGCAGGCCGTATCCGCGGCATCGTCGCCCTGTTTCAGGTTGACGATGCCGCAGTGGAACGGGGTGACGCCCTCGGGCCAGATGATGCCCTTGTCGTCGTGGCTGGCCTCGATGATCGCACCGAGCAGGCGGGAGACGCCGATGCCGTGCGATCCCATGTGGACCGGCACCTTGGCGCCGTCGGGGCCCTGCACCATTGCCCCCATCGGCTCGGAATACTTGGTGCCGAAGTAGAAGATCTGTCCCACCTCGATGCCGCGTCCGACCTTGCGGCGCTCTTCGGGGATGGCATCGAACAGGGCGGCGTCGTGGGTCTCGTCGGTGCGGGCGTAGACCGAGGTGAACTCCGCGCAGACGGCGGCCACCGCCGCCCCGTCGTCGTAGTCCACGGCCCGATCGCCCAGCCTGAGGTCGGTGACGGCGCTGTCGTAGAACACCTCCGATTCGCCGGTCTCGGCGAGCACGAGGAATTCGTGGGTGTCGTCGCCGCCGATCGGGCCGCTGTCGGCGCGCATCGGGATCGCGGTCAGGCCCATCCGCTCGTAGGTGCGCAGGTAGCTGACCATGTGGCGGTCGTAGGCGTGCAGCGCGTCCTCTTTCGTCAGGTCGAAAGTGTAGCCGTCCTTCATCAGGAACTCGCGGCCCCGCATGACGCCGAAGCGGGGGCGCATCTCGTCGCGGAACTTCCACTGGATGTGGTAGAGGGTGAGGGGCAAGTCCTTGTAACTGCTGACATGGGCGCGGAAGATGTCGGTGATCATCTCCTCGTTGGTGGGGCCAAAGAGGAGGTCGCGGCCCTGCCGGTCCTCGATGCGCAGCATCTCGGCGCCGTAGTCGTCGTAGCGCCCGCTCTCGCGCCACAGATCCGCCGGTTGCAGCGTCGGCATCAGGAGCGGGATGTGGCCGGCGCGCTCCTGCTCCTCGTTCACGATCCGCTCGATGCGGCGCAGGACGCGCAGGCCGAGGGGCAGCCACGAATAGATGCCCGCCGCCTGCTGTTTTATCATGCCCGCGCGCAGCATCAGGCGGTGCGAGACGATCTGCGCCTCGGCGGGCGTCTCCTTGAGGACGGGGAGGAAATAGCGGCTGAGGCGCATGGGTCGCGGTCCTTTGGGATGGGTCGGCGCAGGTGTAGGCGAGGCCGCGGGGGCAGGCAAGCGGCGGTGGGGCGGCGCCGCGCGGGGCGCCGCCCCTGCCCGGTTCAGCGGCTGCCGCCCTTGCCGGGGACGATCATCCGCTTGCCCTTGCCGGCACCGGGGCCCTGCCTGTGCCCCTCGCGGTGCAGGTCGAAGCGCCCGGGTTGCGGCCCCTTGGGGGGACGCTTGCCGGGGTGGTCGGGGCCGTGGGTTTGCTGCTGCGGTTCGCCGTTGGGGGCGACCGGGTCTTTGGGTGTGTTCGGCATGAGGTGCCTCGTTCTTTCGGGGTTCGGTACTGCCGCGACCGGCCCCTATGGGCGGTGTCGGTCACATACGTCCCTGTCCGCGCCGGACGGCGGAAAACGGATGTCGGGAAACACGGGACACATGACGACGGCCCCGTCGGGAGGGGGCGGTGCGGCGCTGGTCTGCGCCCTCGCGGGGCGCGGTTCAGGCCTGGTTGTCCATCGTCAGCGCACTCCTGTCATGAGAGAATATCCTACCACGCCCCGTGCGCCGGTCAAAGCACGTTTCCTAAACGGGCGATCTCGGGTAGGCAGGGCAGCGGATCACCGGAGAGCGACAATGGCCTTGGCGGTAAAGACACAGGCACGATACTGGGGCATCGCCGCCCTCGTCCTTTTCGTCGTGCTCTACCTTCTGGGCAACGTGATCCTGCCCTTCGTCCTCGGCGCCGCGCTCGCCTATCTGCTCGACCCGCTGGCCGACTGGCTCGAGCGGATCGGGCTGAGCCGCAGCGGGGCGGTGGCCGCGATCCTGATCGCCGCACTGGCGCTCTTTGTCGTGATCGTCATCCCGGCGGTCAACACGATCTATACGCAGGCGGTCAATCTGGTCGCCGAATGGCCCAATATATCGGAACGGCTGGTCGGCTGGCTCGAGACCAACTTTCCCGCGCTGATGGACGATACGTCGGAGATCCGCACCCGGATCGCCGCCTTCGGCGCGCAGATCGGCGAGAACTCGGGCAGCGTGGTGAGCGGCGTCTTCGCGTCGGTTTCGGGCGTGTTCAGCGTGATCCTGCTGCTGGTCGTGGTGCCGGTGGTGACGTTCTACCTGCTGCTCGACTGGGACCGGATGATGGCGCGGATCGACGCGCTGGTGCCGCGCGACCACGTGGACACGATCCGCAGGCTGGCGCGCGACATGGACCGGACGCTGGCCTCATTCATCCGTGGGCAGGGCCTCGTCTGCCTGATCCTCGGGACGTTCTATGCCGTCGCACTGATGCTGCTCGGCCTCAACTTCGGCTTCGTCGCGGGCGCGGTGGCGGGCCTTCTGACGTTCATTCCCTATGTCGGCGCGCTGATCGGGGGGGCGCTGTCGCTCGGCCTCGCGCTCTATCAGTTCTGGGGTGAATGGTGGTGGATCGTGGCGGTGGGCGGCGTCTTCGCGGCGGGGCAGTTCGTCGAGGGCAACATCCTGACGCCGAAGCTGGTGGGATCGTCGATCGGGTTGCATCCGGTGTGGCTCCTCTTTGCGCTGACGGTGTTCGGCACGCTGTTCGGCTTCGTCGGCATGCTGGTCGCGGTGCCGGTCGCGGCGATCATCGGCGTGCTGGTGCGGTTCGGGATCGAGGAATATCAGTCGAGCCCCCTCTACAACGGGCAAGATCCGGGCAGCACCCGGGGTCATGCCGCCGACAGCGCCCGCGGCCCCCGCCCCCAGGCGCACCCGCAGCGCCGCGCGCAAGCCGCCGAAGGCCGGCACCTGACGCCCGGACATATGACCGCCCCGCACCAGCTGAGTTTCGCCCTGCCGCCCAGCGTCACGCTGGAGGCGGAGGACTTTTTCGTCTCGGCGGCCAACATCGACGCCTGGCGGCAGGTGACGGCGGCGGCGTGGCCCGGGGGAAAACTGGTGCTGACCGGGGCCGAGGGCGCAGGCAAGAGCCATCTGGTGCGCGTCTGGCAGGCGCGCAGCGGCGCCCGGGTGATCGCGGCGGCACATCTGGCCGAGGCGCTTGCGGTGGACCGGCCCGGGGAGGGCGCGTGCGTCGCGGTCGAGGGGGCCGACGCCCTGCCGCAGGCCGCCGAAGAGCCGCTGTTTCACCTGCACAACCGCCTGATGGCGACCGGCGGGCGCCTGCTGCTCACCGCGCGCACCGCCCCGGGGCGCTGGCCCGTGGCCCTGCCCGATCTTGCCAGCCGGATGCAGGCCACGCCTGTCGCGCGGATCGGCCCGCCGGACGACGACCTGCTGCGCGCCCTCCTGCTCAAGCAGTTTGCCGACCGTCAGCTCATGCCCGGACCCCGGGTCATCGATCATCTGGCCGCGCATCTGGACCGCTCGTTCGCCGCGGTGGCCGAGGCGGTCGCCCGCCTCGATGTCATGTCCCTGTCGCAAAAGTCGCCCATCACGCTGACGCTGGCCCGCGCCGTCACCGCACCCGGCCCGCCGGGCGGCGATCTGGACAATACCCGGGCCGCGCCGCAGGATTAGCGGGCCCCCGGCCCCGGGCGCCAGAAAGCCGATGATGACCGACAAAGCGCCCCAGCCCGCCGATTTCCTGACCGCCCCCTTTCCGGATGCGACCGGGGTCGACGGCGATCTTACCGGCCCTGCCCGGTTCCTGAACCGCGAATTGAGCTGGATCGGGTTCAACCTGCGCGTCCTCGAAGAGGCGGAGAATCCCCGCGTGCCGCTCCTCGAACGGCTGCGGTTCCTGTCGATCTCGGCCACCAACCTCGACGAGTTCTATACGGTGCGCGTCGCGGGCCTGCGCGAACTCGCGCGGGCGGGCAATACGACGCCCGCCGCCGACGGCCTGACGCCCGCCGAGCAACTGCGCCTCATCAACACCGCCGCGCGCGACCTGATGGACCGTCAGCAGGCCGCCGTCGCCCTCATCTCTGCGGCCCTTGCGGACGAGGGAATCGCGATCCTGACCCATGCCGAGGTGGCGAACGCCGACCGCGCCTTCCTCGAGGACGTGTTCCTCAATCAGGTGTTCCCGGTGCTGTCGCCGCTGGCCATCGACCCTGCGCATCCGTTCCCGTTCATCGCCAACGAGGGCTTCGCGCTGGCGCTGCAACTCGAGCGGGGCACCGACAAGCGGCCGCTGCGCGCGCTGTTGCCGGTGCCGCACCAGATCGACCGGTTCATTTCCCTGCCGACCGACAAGGGGGCGCGGTATCTGCCGCTGGAGGAGCTGTTGCTGATGCACCTCGACCGGCTGTTTCCCGGCTACCGCGTCCGGGGGCATTGCGCGTTCCGGGTGCTGCGCGACAGCGACCTCGAGGTCGAGGACGAGGCCGAGGATCTGGTCCGCGAGTTCGAGACCGCCCTCAAGCGGCGCCGCCGGGGCGAGGTGATCCGGATGAAGATATCGTCGGGGGCGCCGACCGCGCTCAAGACACTCATCATGGAGGAACTGCCCGTCACGCCCGAAGAGGTCGTCGAGATCGAGGGGCTGATCGGGGTCGGCGACCTCAAGGAACTGGTGACGGACGCGCGGCCCGACCTGCTGTGGCCGCCGTTCGCGCCGCGGGTGCCCGAGCGGGTGCAGGACCACGACGGCAACATGTTCGCCGCGATCCGGCAAAAGGACATGCTGCTGCACCATCCCTACGAGACCTTCGACATGGTGATCCGGTTCCTGCAACAGGCCGCGCGCGACCCCGATGTCGTGGCGATCAAGCAGACGCTGTATCGCACGTCGCGCAACTCTCCCATCGTCGAGGCGCTGTGCGAGGCGGCCGAGGACGGCAAGTCGGTGACGGCGCTGATCGAGCTGCGGGCGCGGTTCGACGAGGCGGCCAACATCCACCAGAGCCGCCGTCTGGAGCGGGCGGGGGCGCATGTCGTCTATGGGTTCACGCAGTACAAGACGCACGCGAAGATGAGCGTGGTCGTGCGCCGCGAGGGCAAGACCCTCGTGACCTATTCCCACTTCGGGACCGGCAATTACCATCCGATCACGGCGCGGATCTATACCGACCTGTCGCTGTTCACCTGCGACGCCAAGCTGGGGCGGGATGCGACGAAGGTGTTCAACTATGTCGGCGGTTACGCGCAGCCCGAGGGCCTCGAGCATCTGACGATCTCGCCGCTGGGGATGAAGGACAAGCTGATCGCGATGATCGGCGCCGAGGCGAAACTGGCGCAGGCGGGCAAGCCTGCGGAAATCTGGGCGAAGATGAATTCGATCGTCGAAGAGGACGTGATCGACGCCCTCTATGCAGCGAGCCAGGCGGGCGTCAGGATCAGCCTTATCGTCCGCGGCATTTGCGGATTGCGGCCCGGGATCAAGGGGTTAAGCGAGAACATTCGCGTGAAATCCGTGGTCGGCCGGTTCCTCGAACACAGCCGGATCGTCTGTTTCGGCGCCGGCCACGGGCTGCCCTCGCTGCGCGCGCGGGTGTTCATCTCCTCGGCCGACTGGATGGGCCGCAACCTCAACCGGCGGGTCGAGACGCTGGTCGAGATCGTCAACAAGACGGTGCGGGCGCAGATCGTCGACCAGATCATGGCCGCGAACCTTGCCGATGTGGCGCAGAGCTGGATCATGGGACCGGACGGGACGTGGACGCGCGCGACATGGCCCGAGGGGGATTTCGCGTTCAACTGCCACCGCTTCTTCATGGAGAACCCGTCGCTGTCGGGGCGCGGCAGTGCCGGGGCGGCGGATGTGCCGCAACTGACCCACGCCCACGACTGAAGCCGCGGCGATTGACCTGACGGGCGCAGACGCTACACCGTGCGCAACCGAACCGACCGGGACAGTGACATGGACCTCAGCGACGACACCCCCCGCACGGGCGACGGGGCCTCGAACTGGGGTCCGTTCGGGCGTCCGATCTTCAACGATGCCTCGAGCCGCGCGCTGTCGCGACTGGGGGTGGTCGATGTCGGCTCGAACTCGGTGCGCCTCGTGGTGTTCGATGGAGCGGCGCGCAGCCCGGCGTATTTCTACAACGAAAAGATCATGTGCGGCCTCGGCGCGGGGCTGTCCGAAAGCGGGGTGCTCAATCCCACGGGGCGCGCGCGTGCGCTGTCGGCGCTGCGCCGGTTCGCGGCGCTGGCCGAGGGGATGGGGATCATGCCGCTGACGGTCGTGGCCACGGCGGCGGTGCGCGAGGCGAGCGACGGCGAGGATTTCTGTGCCGAGGTCCAGCGCGAGACCGGCCTCACCATCTTCATCATCGACGGCGAGGAGGAGGCGCGGCTTTCGGCGCAGGGCGTGCTGCTGGGGTGGCCGGGAAGTTACGGCATGGTCTGCGATATCGGCGGCTCGTCGATGGAACTGGCGGATCTGGCCGATGGCGAGGTCGGCCAGCGCGTCACCTCGCCGCTCGGGCCGCTGAAACTGCGCGAGGTGAAGGGCGGCAAGAAGGCCCTGAAGGCGCACATCAAGGAGGTGATGGAGGATTTGCACGGGCGGATGCGGGGCGAGCGGGACATGCGCCTGTTCCTCGTCGGCGGATCGTGGCGGGCGATCGCGCGGGTGGACATGGAGCGGCGCGGCTATCCGCTGACGGTGCTGCACGAATACCGCATGACGGCGCGCAACGTCGCCGCGACGCGGGATTATATCGAGGAGGCGGTGAAGGCGGAGGCCCTCGACGACCTGCGGGGCCGCTGCAACATCTCGTCCGACCGGATGAGCCTCGTGCCGCTGGCGATCCTCGTGCTGGACCGGCTGGTCAAGACGTTCCGGCCCAAGGATATCGCGGTGTCGTCCTACGGAATCCGCGAGGGCCTGCTCTACGAACAGATGCCGCAGGCGCTGCGCGACCGCGACCCGCTGCTCGAAAGCTGCCATTTCGCCGAGGCCAAGGACGCCCGCCTGCCCGGCTTTGGTCCGGTCCTCTATGATTTCGTGGCGCCGCTGTTTCCGCGCGCCGACTGGCAGAAGAGCCGGATCATCCGCGCCGCCTGCCTGCTGCACGACGTCTCGTGGCGGGCGCATCCCGACTATCGCCCCGAGGTCTGTTTCGACAATGCGACGCGCGCCAACCTTGGCGGGTTGAAGCACTGGGAGCGGGTCTATCTGGGGATGGCCCTGCTGCACCGCTATACCAACAAGCACGAAGGCTCGCGCTACGAGCCGATGTTCGCACTCCTCGACGACAAGCAGACGCAGGAGGCGGAGGTGCTGGGGCGCGCGATGCGGCTGGGCGCGATGCTGTGGCTGGGGGCCGAGGTGCGGCCCGGCAGGCTCGAGTGGAAACCGCAGAAGAAGGTGCTGCGCCTGATGCTCGACCCGCGGGCAGAGCCGCTGTTCGGCGAGGTCGCCGAGGCACGGTTCAGGGGGCTGGCGGACGCGCTGGGCGCTGTGGGCGAGGTGAAACTGCGCAAGAAGGCGGGCTAGAGCTCGATTTCCTCGGGCTCGGCGTCGGGGGCGACGTAGGGTGGTGCATCGGCGCGGCGGCGGATCAGGATGTCGCCGTTATCGAGGATCACCGGGCCCTCGTAGTTGCGGATATCATCTACCGCCCCCATCAGGCGCGTGACGGCGGGGCCCATCTCGGTCACGAAATCCTTCAGCGCCGGTTCGATCTCGCGCGCCAACCCTTCGAGGTCTTCGAGGGCGGGCGCCATTTCGGTCATAATCCCGCGCATGAACAGGCGCGCGCCCTGTTCCATGAGGGTGGTGCCGTCGTCGTCGGACGTCTGCGCGGTCGCGGGGGCGGCGATGCCGAGGGTGAGGAGGAGGGCGATCTTTTTCATGATCCCGATATAGCACGTCCGGCGCCGGATTTCATCCCATGCCTCAGATGTCGAGGTCGATGACCACCGGAAAGTGATCGGATGCCGTCAGGAGCGCCGCGCGCAGGGGCGGATCGGCGAAGATCGCGGGATCCTCGAAGGGGTGGAAGATGCGCCAGACCGGCGCCCTGTTGCGCAGACCGGGCGAGACCATCACGTAATCGAGGAGCGCCATGAGCCAGCGCCAGTCGGGCGGCACCGCAAAGCGCGCGGTCGTCGGCAGCGCGGCGGAGAGGCGGCGCGGCTGCATCGCGCGCTCGGCATGGGGATCGTAGAGGCGGGCGGCGTCGCCCTCGCCCAGCACGACCTCGACGCCCGAGCGTCCGAAGAGCCTTTCGTATTCGTCCAGCCCCGGACCGTCGTTGAAGTCGCCGAGCACGATCAGGTTCTCGCCCGCCGCGAGGTGCGCATCGACGCGCCGTCGCAGCCAGATGCATTGCGCCAGTTGCTTGCGCCGGTTGGCGATCGCGAGGCGCGTGGCCTGCGCCGCGGTCCGGGCGCCGGTGGGTGCCTTGGATTTGGCGTGCACCCCGATCAAGCGCAGCGCAGTGCCCGCCGCCGTCCGGACGGCGAGTTCCAGGGGCGGTTTCGACCAGACCACGTCGTCGGGACCGCCGTCGAGATCGAGGTCGAGGAGCAGGTGGGTGTCGAACCGCGGCGCGACGTCGCTCGCCCGCGGATCGTGGACGGCGGACAGTCGGTCGGGGTCGAAGAGGAGCATGATCTCCTGCTGGGTGTCGTTCTCGAACCCGAGGGCGCAGGACCGCGCGCGCAGGCCGAAATGCGCGGCGAACCCCTCGAGGGCGAAGACGCCGTCGCGGCGGCGGCCCACATCGGGCGCCTCGATCACCATCACGGCATCGGCGTCGAGCGCCCGAAACACGGCGCCGAGGGCGCCCAGTTGCGCGCGCCGCGTGACGTCGTGGCGCCCGGACCAGCCGTCGTCGAACCGCATCGCGCCCCGGTCGTCGAACAGATGGTCGAACCATTCGACGTTGTAGGTCGCGATCCGCATGGATCAGTCGAGCCAGAAGGCGCCGCGCGGCCCGTCGATCCGGGCGCGCAGGGCGGGCGCGTCGGCGGGGTGCCATGTCACGGGAGCCGCGCCGAGGAGCGGCAGCACCATTGCGGCGAGCCGGTCCGCGTCGGGATGGTGCACCTCGAGGGCGCGCAGGCGCAGGCCGTGATCGGGCAGCCCCGCGGCCGGATGCACACCGGCGGGCCAGCGGATGAGCGTCGGCAGGCCGCCGCCCTCGGGCAGGCCGCCATCCTGCGGCACGGTCAGTTCCCAGCGGAGCGCGCCGCGCGACATCGCCACGACCGGGCCGACGGGCAGGCAGGCGAGGTCGTCCGCCGCCACGATCCAGTTGGCAAGGCGCGGCACCGCCGGGGCGGCGTCGAGGCCGAACCAGCGCGGGCCGTCCGGGGGGGCCGCGTCAGGGTCGGGGGCGATGACCTCGAGGTAGGTTTCGGGGCCGAGCGACAGGAGGCGATTGTGGGTGGCGAACCGCGTGTGCCTGCCGCCGGGCGCCATGGCAACGCCGAGCAATTCCTCGACCCGGCGGACCCCGACCCCGAGGTCGGCGCAGGCGATGGCGAGGTGGTCGAGCCGCAATTGCGCGCTGTCGTGTGACATATCCGATGAGTTCACTCATATTTGGGCTCACGAAACCTTGAACACCCTGCCCGTGACCCTACGTCGACAGGACGCCAGAAACCCTGCCACACTCGTCCGAGGAGCCGCCCATGTCGACCCCTTCCCACGTGCCGTCCGAGAACATCCTCGCCCGCTTCATCCGGCACGAGGCCTTTGGCGGCATCCTGTTGATGGCGGCGGCGGTGGCGGCGATGGTGGTGGCCAATTCGTCGTTCCAGCCGCTCTACGAGGCGTTCCTCAATGCCTATCTGAAGATAACGATCAACGACGAGGGACTGGCCAAGCCGCTGATCCTGTGGATCAACGACGGGCTGATGGCGATCTTCTTCTTTCTGATCGGCCTCGAACTGAAGCGGGAAATCCTCGAAGGCAAGCTGAAGAACCCGCGCGACGTGGTCTTGCCGGGGATGGCGGCGGTCGGCGGCATGGCGGTGCCGGCGCTGGTGTTTGCATACATCAACTGGGGAAATCCGGTGACGATCGGCGGCTGGGCGATCCCGGCGGCGACCGATATCGCCTTTGCGCTCGGCATCCTGGCACTCGTGGGCAGCCGCGCGCCCGCCTCGCTCAAGGTGTTCCTGCTGACGCTGGCGATCCTCGACGACCTCGGGGCGATCCTCATCATCGCGGTGTTCTATACCGAGAACCTTCAGGTCGAATACCTGATCTATGCGCTGCTCCCGCTGCTCGGACTGCTGGCCCTGAACCTGCGGGGCGCGCATGCGGTGGCACCCGCCCTGCTGCTCGGGGCGATCATGTGGTTCCTCGTGCTGAAGTCGGGGGTGCACGCCACGCTGGCGGGCGTCATCACCGCGTTCTTCATTCCGCTCAAGGACCGCTACGGCAAGTCGCCGCTGCACAGCCTCGAGCACGGGCTCTTGCCCTATGTGAACTTCGGCATCATCCCGATATTCGCCTTTGCCAATGCGGGCGTCGTGCTGGCGGGGATGGCCCTGACCGACGTCCTCGCCCCGCTGCCCTTCGGCATCGCCGCGGGTCTGGTGGTCGGCAAGATGGTCGGCGTGTTCGGGGTGTCGTTCGTGATGGTGAAACTCGGGCTGGCGCGACTGCCGCAGGGGGCCAACTGGCTGCACATCTACGGCGTCGCCTGCCTTGCGGGTATCGGCTTTACCATGTCGCTGTTCATCGGCGGGCTGAGTTTCGACGACCCCGACCTGATGAACGACGTGCGGCTGGGCGTCCTTACCGGATCGCTGATCTCGGGGGTGATCGGGTTCAGCGTGCTGATGTTCGCGTCGCGGCGCGCGGTGCGCGACGATCCGGTGGCGGCGGTGGCGGAATAGCGCCCGGACCGGAGCGCCTGCGGCTGGCCTGAGCCTCCGGCGGGAGTTGTTATGGCAACGTGAACCCGGGGTGTCGCCTAGGGGCGGGCGGCGCGGATGAGGGCGAGGATTTCGGCGGCGGCGGCGGGGATGTTGGTGCCGGGGCCGAAGATCGCGCTGACGCCCGCCGCGCGCAGGAAGGCGTGGTCCTGTTCGGGAATGACGCCGCCGCAGACCACGAGGATGTCGCCCGCCCCCGCCGCCTCCAGCGCCTTGACCAGTTTCGGGGCCAGTGTCCTGTGGCCCGCCGCCTGCGACGAGATGCCGATGACGTGGACGTCGTTGTCCATCGCGTCCTGTGCGGCCTCCTCCGGCGTCTGGAACAGCGGGCCCATGTCGACGTCGAAGCCGATGTCGGCAAAGGCGGTGGCGATCACCTTGGCGCCCCGGTCGTGGCCGTCCTGCCCCATCTTGACGACGAGCATCCGCGGGCGGCGGCCCTCTTCGGTGGCGAAATCCTCGACGTCGCTCTGGATCTTCTCGTAGCCCGCGTCGCCCTCCCAGGCGGCGCCGTAGACGCCGGCGAGCGTCCTGACCTCGGCGCGGTGGCGGCCGAACGCCTCTTCCATCGCGTCGCTGATCTCGCCCACGGTGGCGCGTGCGCGGGCGGCGGCGATGGCGGCGTCGAGCAGGTTGCCGCCGGTCTGGGCCCGGTCGGTGAGGTCGCTCAGCGCGGCGGCACAGGCACCGGCGTCGCGGGTGGCGCGGACACGGGCGAGTTTGGCGATCTGGGCGTCGCGCACGGCGACGTCGTCGATGTCGCGGATATCGAGCGGATCCTCGGTCTCGCGGCGGTATCGGTTCACGCCGACGATCACCTCTTCGCCGCGGTCGATGCGGGCCTGCCTGCGCGCCGCCGTTTCCTCGATGCGCAGTTTCGGCTGGCCGGACGCCACCGCCCTGGTCATGCCGCCCATCGCCTCGACCTCCTCCATCAGGGCCCAGGCCCGATCCGCCAGCTGCGCCGTCAGGCTCTCGACGTAGTAGCTGCCCGCGAGCGGATCGACGACGCGGGTGACGCCGGTTTCCTCTTGCAGGATCAGTTGCGTGTTGCGCGCGATGCGCGACGAGAACTCGGTCGGCAGGGCCATCGCCTCGTCCAGTGCGTTGGTGTGCAGCGACTGGGTGCCGCCGAGGACCGCCGACAGCGCCTCGTAGGCGGTGCGCACGACGTTGTTGTAGGGATCCTGCGCCTGCAAGCTGACGCCCGAGGTCTGGCAATGGGTGCGCAGCATCGAGGATTTGGGATCCTTGGGCGCAAACTCGGCCATGACGCGGTGCCACAGGAGGCGGGCGGCGCGGAGTTTCGCGGCCTCCATGAAGAAGTTCATGCCGATGGCGAAGAAGAACGACAGGCGCCCGGCAAAGGCGTCGACGTCCATGCCGCGCGCGAGGGCGGTGCGGACGTATTCGCGGCCGTCGGCGAGGGTGTAGCCGAGTTCCTGCACCAGGTTCGCGCCCGCCTCCTGCATGTGATAGCCGGAAATGCTGATCGAGTTGAACTTCGGCATCTCGCGGGCCGTGAACTCGATGATGTCGGCGACGATCCGCATGCTGGGCTCGGGCGGATAGATATAGGTGTTGCGGACCATGAACTCCTTGAGGATGTCGTTCTGGATGGTCCCCGAGAGGGCGGCACGGGGGTGGCCCTGCTCCTCTCCCGCGACGATGAAGGCGGCGAGCACCGGGATGACCGCGCCGTTCATCGTCATCGAGACGGACACCTCATCGAGGGGGATGCCGTCGAACAGGATCTTCATGTCCTCGACGCTGTCGATGGCGACCCCGGCCTTGCCCACGTCGCCCTGCACGCGGGCATGGTCGCTGTCATAGCCGCGATGCGTCGCCAGATCGAAGGCGACGGAAATGCCCTGCTGGCCGCCGGCCAGCGCCGCCCGGTAGAAGGCGTTCGATTCCTCTGCCGTCGAGAAGCCGGCGTATTGGCGGATCGTCCAGGGGCGCCCGGCATACATCGTGGCCTTGACGCCGCGGGTATAGGGAGCGGCGCCGGGGTCGGTGCCCAGATGGGCGAGCCCCTCCGTGTCGGCGGCGGTATAGAGCGGCGCCACGTCGATCCCCTCGAGGGTGTGCCAGGTCAGCCCCTCGGGGTCGCGGCCGCGCAGTTCCGCGCGTGCCCGTTCAGACCACGTTGTCCCGTCGCTCATAGCCGCCCGCCCCTGCGCCTGCGTGCCGGTCCGTCCGGCGCGTCCGGGACGTTATCTCAAAGCCGGGGGCCGAGGGCCAGCCCGTCCCGGCACGGCCGCGCACCGCGTCGGTCGGCGTTGCGGGCAGGGCAAGGGCCTCGTCGGTCCACGACGGCGCGTCGCCCGGCCCCTCGAGCAGGCGCGCGAGACCGGAGGCGCCGCGGCGCAGCCAGTCGAGGTCGGCGGCATAGTCGCGGCGCAATTCGGCCTGCTGGTGCACGTCGAACGGCATCCAGCGCCCGTCCCCTTCGGGCAGGGCGCGCCGTTCCTGCTGTTCGCCGCGCATGGCGAGAAGGCGGCGCAGCTTGTCCCGCCGGGGCGAGGCGTTCTGCCAGTCGCGCAGACCGACCAGATCGCCCGAGCCGCCGAGCGTGCGCACCATGTCGAACAGCGGCACCTCGGGGCGCGAGACGAACCGCTCGAACGGCCAGACGACCAGATCGGCGTCGGGAAAGACGCTCGCCACCTCGCCGACCACGTGGCGCCAGCGGCGCGGCTGATCGGTGAGGGCGTCGAGGTCGCGGGGGCCGGGCATCGGATTGCCGAGGCTGACCCCGAAGGCGAGCGAGGAGGCCCAGAACGTGTCGTAGGCGCGGATCGCGAGACCGATGCGCCGGACATGCGGGCGCAACCCCTTGGCGATGCGGGTCAGGCGGGCGTGAAGGTCGGGATAGAGGCCGGCGGTGCGCAGATTCTGGCGGACGCTGCCGAGCATGTTTTCCTCGGAGATGAGCAGCGTCCCGCTGCCCGCCCGGGCCAGCCGTTCGAGCTCGATGGAAATCAGCCCGAGCGAGCGGTTGCCCCGCTTTTCGATGAGCGGTGTCACGTCGTCGGGGCGGTGGATCAGCCCCGCGAAAAAGCCGTTGCGGGTGTCGGCAGGCAGCCAGAACGACAGCGCGCGGGCCGACAGCCGCTCGCGGTTGCGGTGCAGGAGCTGTTGAAAGGTGGTGGTGCCGCAGCGATGCGCGCCGATGTGCAGGATGACGTCCACGGGATCTGGCCTTTCGTCCGGTGGGCGCGTCCGGGGAATCGGGGCCGCGCCGTCGACGCATCCTTGCAAGCCAGAGCTGACAGAGTGCTTAACGGTAAAATTGTCGCCAACACGCAGGTTTGCGCGCCCGGACCTTCGCAACCCGGGCGGCGCGTCCTATATCTCTGGGATGATCCATCGCCTTGCCCTCTGCGCCCTCCTGTCGGCGTTCCCCGCCGCACCGCTCATCGCACAGGAGGGGACCACCGACGTTGCCTCGACCGAGCCGGACGACCTTGCGGTGCCCGAGGTTTCGGTGCTGGACCGCTGGCGCGCCGCACCCGAAACGATCTTCGACGCCGCGGAAATCGACATCGACGCGTTTCTCTATGTCGCCCATGTCCTCATCGTGATCTCGAATACGCCGAACGATCCGATGGTCGCCGACCAGCTCGACTTGCTGCGCGAGCGGATGAACCAGCTCGTGGCGCGCGATGTCATCATCGTCCTCGACACCGATCCGGAGGCCCGCACGTCGATTCGCGCGCAGTTTCGCCCGCGCGGGTTCTCGATGATCCTGGTCGGCAAGGACGGGCGCGTCGCCTTGCGCAAACCGGTTCCCTGGGCGGTGCGAGAGATCGTGCACACCATCGACAGGATCACGCAACGCGATTAGGTCAGCGCAGCGGCCGCGCCGCGCGGGCCACCGCGTGCAGCCCTGCGGCAACGGCGAGAGCTGCCCAGAACGCCAGCAGGGCCGCGATGGACGGAACCGCCACGTCGCCGTCGCCGGCCACGACCAGTGCTGCGATACTGCCGTAGAGCATCACCGGCCCGACGAGCCAGACGAGCACCGGCGAGGGCCGCAGGCGTCCGAGCAGGAGGCCGCCGTGAAAGGTCACGAGGCCGATGAGCGGAAGCAGATACCCCGCCGGATTGAGGGCCGCGTCCGGGCCGTAGACGCCGCCGACCGCGAGGCCGAGGCCGACCCACATCGCGCCAAGCGCCGCAGCAAAGGCGGCCAGCGCGATCCACAGGGCGCCGAGGCGGGGCGGCACGTCAGCCGAACTCGAGGATGATCTGATCCACGGCGAGGCTCTCTCCCGCCCTCGCGTGGACCTGCGACACGATGCCCCGACGCTCGGCGCGCAGGATGTTCTCCATCTTCATCGCCTCGACGGTGCACAGCGCCTGCCCCTCCTGCACCGCGTCGCCGACATCCACGTCGAGCCGGACGAGCAGGCCCGGCATCGGACAAAGGAGGAGCCGCGAGGTATCGGGCGGCACCTTGACGGGCATCAGCGCGGCCAGTTCGGCCTGCCGCGGGGTGCGGACATAGACCCGCAGGTCGGCGCCCCGCGTGCGCAGACGGTAGCCCTGCGTGGCGCGCGCGACCTTGAGGACCAGCGGCGTGCCGTCGACGGTCAGGCGCGCCAGCGGTTGTCCGGGGTGCCAGTCGCTCTCGACCCGGAGGGTGGTGCCGTCGGCAAAGGCGACGTCCGCGCCGGAGCGGTCGGCATTCGTCGTGACGTGCCATGCGATGCCCTGCCCCTCGACGACCCAGTCGGTGCCCACCTTGCGCTCGTGGTTGTCCATCCGGCCCGAGATGCGGGTGCGCCGGATCTCGGCGACGCGGTGCATCGCCGCCGCCGCCGCCGCGACGCGGCGCAGGTCGGCCTCGGGCAGGGTGACGCCGGTGAACCCCTCGGGCCATTCCTCGGCGATGAAGGCGGTGGTGGCCTCGCCCGCGGTGAATTTGGGGTGGTCCATGACCGCGCTCAGGAACGGCAGGTTGTGGCCGATCCCCTCGACCTCGAAACTGTCGAGCGCGGTGCGCATTCCCTCGATGGCGGCGGCGCGCGTCGGCGCCCAGGTGCACAACTTGGCGATCATCGGGTCGTAGAACATGGAGATCTCGCCGCCCTCGAAGACGCCGGTGTCGTTGCGCACGGCATGGCTGGCGTCGGCGACCTCGGCGGGCGGGCGATAGCGGGTGAGGCGGCCGATCGAGGGCAGGAAATTGCGGTAAGGGTCTTCGGCGTAGAGGCGGCTCTCGATGGCCCAGCCGTTCAGTTTCACGTCGTCCTGACCGAACGCCAGTTTCTCGCCCGCAGCGACGCGGATCATCTGTTCGACGAGGTCGATGCCGGTGATGAGTTCGGTCACGGGATGCTCGACCTGCAACCGGGTGTTCATCTCGAGGAAGTAGAAGTTCCGGTCGCCGTCCACGATGAATTCGACCGTGCCCGCCGAGGTATAGCCGACGGCGGCGGCCAGCGCGCAGGCCTGTTCGCCCATCGCCTTGCGGGTGGCGGCGTCGAGGAACGGCGAGGGCGCCTCCTCGACGACCTTCTGGTTGCGCCGCTGGATCGAACATTCGCGTTCGTTGAGCCAGAGGGTGGTGCCGTGCGCGTCGGCGAGCACCTGGATCTCGATGTGGCGCGGCTGGGTCACGAATTTCTCGATGAAGATGCGGTCGTCGCCGAAACTGCTGGCCGCCTCGTTCTGCGAAGAGCGGAAACCGTCGCGGACCTCGTCTTCCTTCCAGGCGATCCGCATCCCCTTGCCGCCGCCGCCCGCGCTGGCCTTGATCATCACCGGATAACCGATCTCGCCCGCGATCCGCACCGCCTCGTCGCCGTCGGCGATCAGGCCCATGTGGCCGGGGACGGTGCTGACACCCGCCGCCTGCGCCAGCTTTTTCGAGGTGATCTTGTCGCCCATCGCCTCGATCGCGCCGACCGGGGGGCCGATGAAGGCGATGTTCTCGGCGGCGAGGGCGGCGGCGAATTTCGGGTTCTCGGAGAGGAAACCATAGCCCGGATGCACGGCCTGCGCGCCGCTGTCGTGGACCGCCTGCATGATCCGGTCGATCACGATATAGGACTGGCTCGCGGGGGCCGGGCCGATGTGGACCGCCTCGTCGGCCAGCCGCACATGCAGGGCACCGCGGTCGGCGTCGGAGTAGACCGCGACGGTCGCGATCCCCATGCGGCGGGCGGTGCGGATGACGCGGCAGGCGATTTCACCGCGATTGGCGACGAGGATTTTCGTGAACATCTAGGGACGACCTCGCGCGGCGCATGTAAAGACGCCGCCCCTGCGGGATGCAGGGACGGCGCCGGGAGTGCGGGGTCCGCCGGCGCGAGGCCGACGGATCCGGGGATCAGTAGCAGCCGTTGGTGCCGGTGGCGGCACGGGCGCCGAGGCCCGCGGCACCGCCGATGAGCGCGCCGGTGCCGACGTTTTCGCCAGTGATGCGCGCCGCGCCCGCACCGAGCAGGGCGCCGGTCGCGGCACATTCCGCCGCGGTCTGGCCGCAGGCGGCAAGAAAGCCGAGAACACCGATGACGCGGAACATTTTGAAGCGATAGACCATGTGTATTTTCCTGTCTTGTTATGTGTTTGCCCGTTCGGGTCGATCTTGGGCGGGAATGAGACCACTGCTCGCATGAGACATGGACACCCACAAGTATGGGTTTGCCCACCTTTCACGCGATATCCAATAACAATCGGCGGAACGGCCTGTTCCCGGGCAATTTCACGCCGCCCGGCGCAGGCGGCAGGCCCCACGCAGCCCCCTGGAACGCGAAGCGACCCGACCTCAGAGAGATCGGGCCGCCCCGTTGGGGAAGGGTAACGGTATTGACAGTTCGCAACCGGAAGCTTGCTGGACCCACCGGCTACAAAAGCACAATCGCACTCCGGCGCCGCTGTGGCAAATCCCCATTCAGGCGGAGGTCCGGAATGCGCCAATTCCCGCTGGACGGTGGCGAAAAGCCGCTGATGCAACCCCAGGTTGCGACACCGCGCCGCACCGCCCGTCACTCGAAGACCTCGGGGAATGAGGCCCGTGCGCGGTTCATGTCGATCCGCAGCTTTGCCTCGTAATCCTCTGGATCGAAGGGATCTTCGGCCGCCACCACCTCGCGGCCGAAGAGCCAGCTCAGGCGTCCCGCGTCGAGGTTGCCGCGCACGAAGGGGTTTTCGCCGAAATGCTCCCACAGGGCGGCCATGAACGCCTCGTCGGCACGCTTGTCGGTGGAACGGCGGTCGGGATAGCGCGTCCGCGCCGTGATCCGGGTCGCCCCCTTGTCGTTGTTGCGGCGAATCGTGAACTGGAAATCGGTGCCGGGCAGGCGTCCCGGAAAGCCGCGATGCTTTTCCATCAGTAGAGTTCCCAGGTGCAGGCGCCGTCCGCGACGGTATAGCTGTCGAAGACCTGCACCGCGTCGGGGTCGGACTCGCCGAAGGTGACGGGGCGGTCGGCGAGCGAGATGACGACGTGCGCGGGGGTCAGGCCGTTGGCGGCGAGGGCCGGGATAACCTGCGTGTCGCAGATCCAGATCATGTCCTCGGCGATCGTTTCCGCAGCGCCATCGGCCAGCGCGGTGGCCACGAGCCGCAGGCGCATCGTGTCGGTTTCATCGTCCATGATGACCTCTGCGATGGTCGCCTCGAGGCCCGAGGGCGTCGTGATGTCCTGCGCGGCGAGGGCCGTGGGCGCGAACGCGAGAAGGAGGGCAAAGCGGTTCATAGCGGGATGTTGTCGTGCTTTTTCCAGGGGTTCTGCTGGCTCTTGCCACGCAGGGACGCGAACGCCCGGCAGATGCGCTTGCGCGAGGTGGCAGGCTCGATCACCTCGTCGATGAAGCCGCGTTCGGCGGCGATGAACGGCGTGGCAAAGCGGGCCTCGTATTCGGCGGCGCGCGCCGCGATCTCGTCCGCCGTGCGGCCGCGATAGATGATCTCGGTCGCGCCGCGCGCGCCCATCACCGCGATCTCGGCGGTGGGCCAGGCATAGTTGAAATCGCCGCGCAGGTGTTTGGAAGACATGACGTCGTAGGCGCCGCCATAGGCCTTGCGGGTGATGAGCGTCACCTTGGGCACCGTTGCCTCGCCATAGGCGAAGAGGAGTTTGGCGCCGTGCTTGATGACGCCGCCATATTCCTGCGCGGTGCCGGGCAGGAAGCCGGGGACGTCGACGAGCGTCAGGATCGGGATTTCGAAGGCATCGCAGAACCGCACGAAGCGCGCCGCCTTGCGCGACGAATCTATGTCGAGGCAGCCCGCGAGCACCATCGGCTGGTTCGCCACCACGCCGACGCTGCGCCCCTCGAGTCGGATGAAGCCGGTGAGGATGTTGCGCGCGAACTCGGCCTGGATCTCGAATAAATCGCCCTCGTCGGCGAGCTTGGCGATCAGCTCGCGCATGTCGTAGGGAGTGTTGGCATTGGCGGGGATGAGGGTATCGAGGCTCGGCTCGATCCGGTCCGGCGTGTCGAAGAACGGTCGCACGGGCGCCGTGCTGCGGTTCGACAGCGGCAGGAAATCGACGAGGCGGCGGATTTCGGACAGCGCCTCGACGTCGTTCTCGAAGGCGCCGTCGGCCACCGACGACCGCCGCGTGTGGGTGCTTGCGCCACCCAGCTCCTCGGCCGTCACCACCTCGTTGGTGACGGTGCGCACCACTTCGGGGCCGGTGACGAACATGTAGGACGTGTCCTTCACCATGAAGATGAAGTCGGTCATCGCGGGGGAATAGACGGCGCCGCCGGCGCACGGGCCCATGATGACGCTGATCTGCGGCACCACACCGGACGCCATGACGTTGCGCTGGAACACCTCGGCATAGCCCGCAAGGCTCGCCACCCCCTCCTGTATCCGCGCGCCGCCCGAATCGTTCAGGCCGATGACGGGCGCGCCGTTCTGCATCGCCATGTCCATGATCTTGCAGATCTTCTGTGCATGGGTTTCGGACAGCGAGCCGCCGAAGACGGTGAAATCCTGGCTGAACACATAGACCATGCGGCCATTCACCGTGCCCCAGCCCGTCACCACGCCGTCGCCGGGCGGGCGGTCGTCCTGCATGCCGAAATCGGTGCAGCGGTGGGCGACGAACATGTCGAACTCTTCGAAGCTGTCCTCGTCGAGCAGCAGGTCGATGCGTTCGCGCGCCGTGAGCTTGCCGCGCGCGTGCTGTGCCGCCACCCGCCGGTCGCCGCCGCCCGCACGCGCCTGCGCGCGCCGTGCCTCGAGTTCCTGCAAGACCCCCTGCGTCGCCTCGCCCATGCCCGCCCCTCTTCGCTTTGCCCCACTCTAGCGGCAGGTTGCCGCAGGATGAAGGCGCAAACGACCGTCGGTCGCCGGGGCGCTCTCGGTTCGTTTTCGCACAGGGGGGTGGCACGGCGCGCGGCGCGGCGGGGATGGACGCACCGGGCGCCGCCGATTATTGCCGCGCCATGACCGCGATGCCGACCATCCGCTTCCTCGACCGCACGACGCCGCCGCACATCGCGACGCTGATCCTGCTGGCAGGCATCTCGGCGCTGAACATGTCGATCTTCCTGCCGTCGCTGAACGCGATGGCGGTCTATTTCGGGACCGATTACGGGATCATGCAGCTCGCGGTCTCGCTCTACCTCGCGACCACGGCGGTCCTTCAGATCGTGATCGGGCCGATCTCGGACCGCTATGGCCGCCGCCCGGTCCTGCTCGTCGCGATGGCGATCTTCGTGTTCGCGACCGTCGGCGCGCTCCTGTCGAGCACTATCGGCGCGTTCCTCGCGTTCCGGATGCTTCAGGCGGTCGTGGCGTCCGGCATGGTCCTCAGCCGGGCGGTGGTGCGCGACATGGTTCCGCAGGCGCAGGCGGCGTCGATGATCGGCTACGTCACGATGGGCATGGCGCTGGTGCCGATGATCGGCCCGATGCTCGGTGGCGCGATGGAGGAATGGTTCGACTGGCACGCGATCTTCGTCTTCGTCGCGCTGGCAGGCGCGGGAGTCCTCTGGCTCGTCTGGGCCGATCTGGGCGAGACGGTGCGCGGCGAGGGCGTGAGTTTCGCCGAACAGATCGCGGGCTATCCCGAACTTCTGCGCTCGCCGCGGTTCTGGGGCTATTCGCTCGGCGCCGCCTTCGGATCGGGCGCGTTCTTTGCGCTGCTGGGCGGGGCGTCCTTCGTGGCGGGCGGGGTCTTCGGTCTGTCGCCGCTCTGGGCGGGGTTCGCGCTCGGCTCTCCGGCGATCGGTTATGCGGCGGGCAATTTCCTGTCGGGGCGCTATTCGGTGAGCGTCGGGATCAACACCATGGCGCTGATCGGCACGCTGATCGCTACCGGCGGCATGGTCGCCTCGATGGCGGTGACGCTGGCGGGCGTGTCGCATCCGGTCGTGTTCTTCGGCTTCTGCACCTTTCTCGGTCTGGGCAACGGGTTGTTGATGCCGAACGCCATCGCGGGCTCTCTCTCGGTGCGGCCGCGCCTTGCGGGGACGGCCAGCGGCCTGTCGGGCGCGATCATGATCGGCGGCGGTGCCGCGCTGTCGGCCCTCGCGGGCGGATTGCTGCACGACGGGAGCGGCACGATACCGTTGCAGGTGATCATGGCGGTCTCCTCGGCGCTGGGGGCCGCGGCGATCTGGTACGTCATCCTGCGCGAGCGTCGGATCCTGTCCGAGGCGCCCCGCCCCGCCTGAACGGCGAGCGCGATTGCCATTCCGGCTCGCCCGCGACAGGATCGTGGCATTTGGGGAGGGACGCTACACCATGGAACTGACTGGCAGCCGCACCATCGCGGCCGACCGCGCCACCGTCTGGGCGCGCCTGAACGACGCCGAGACCCTGCGCACCTGCATCCCCGGCTGTCAGGAACTGACCGGCTCGCCCGGGGAGGGGTTCGAGGCGGTCGTGGTGCAGAAGGTCGGGCCGGTAAAGGCGACGTTCAAGGGCATGGTGACACTTTCGAACGTGGTGCCGGGGGTGAGCTATACGATCACCGGCGAGGGCAAGGGCGGTGTCGCAGGCTTTGCCAAAGGCGGTGCGGACGTGGTGTTGGCGGATGTAGAGGGGGGCACGGAACTGGCCTATACGGTCGAGGCGGCCGTGGGCGGCAAGCTCGCGCAGCTTGGCAGCCGGATCATCGCGGGGTTCGCGCGCAAGATGGCGGATGCGTTCTTCGACCGGTTCCAGGAAGAGGTCGGCGAGGCACCGCCCTCCTGACTAGCGCCGTGCGGCGCGCCAGCCTGCGGCGACGGCCTCCGCCTCGGAGCAGAACCAGCGTTCGCCCGCGCCCTCGTCGATCCGGGTGCGGGCATAATCGGCCTGTCCGGGCATATGGTAGATGCGGCCATTGCCGCTGATGTTGCCCTTGATCCCGCAGCCCGCCACCACCGGCAAGACCTCGGGCTCGGGCGCGCGGCGATAGTCCTCGGGCGATTGCATCGTCGTGGACCACAGGCCCGCCCGGGCGGCACGGGCGGCCTCTTCGGCGGCGATGTAGTCCCCGGAATAGCGGCGATAGGCGAGGGCATAGCCCTCGCGCACCAGCGCCGCGTTGAGGTCGGCGCCGCCGAGGTCGCAGCGCACGACGGGACGGTCATAGCGGTCGAGGTCGATCTGCGTGCAGGCGACCGATGCCCCGCCGATCCGCGCCACCAGCGCATCGCGCGCCCAGCGGCCGCAATCGAAGGCGCCCGTGACCGGCGCCCCTGCCCCGCCGATACACTCCTGCCCGATTTCCGGCGCGTCGAGGCCGTAGAGGCGCAAGGAACGTCCGTCGACCTCGAGGCCGTCGCCGTCGATTACCCGTGGCACGCCGGCGAAGACGCCGGCCGAGGCGCGCGGGCCCTGCGACGGCAGGGCGAGGAAGGCGGCGATGCCGAGGGCGGCGAGGAGGAGGAACAGGCGCATGGCCACACCCTCCCACCGCAATGGGCCGAAACCAAGGCCGCCGCCAAATCGTGACGAATTGTCGAGATTATGTGGTTCGGGGGCGCAACACCGCTAAACCCATGCGTGTCAGCGTTGCGAGACCTGCCACGCAGGGTTGATCCATGGTTCCAGGTTCTCGGGCGCCAGAGGCGCCTTGCCGAGGATATGATCGGATGCCTTTTCGCCCACCATGATCGTCGGGCCGTTCAGGTTGCCGTTCGGGATGCGCGGAAAGACCGAACTGTCGGCGACGCGCAGGCCGCCCACGCCGATCACCCGGCATTCGGGATCGACGACGGCATCAGGGTCGTCCGCCGCGCCCATCCGGCAGGTGCCGCAGGGGTGATAGGCGCTCTCGACATGCTCGCGGATCGCGTCGTCGAGCTGGTCGTCGGATTGCACGAGGGGCCCGGGCTGGATCTCGGCGCCGCGGAAGGGGTCGAAGGGGGTCTGGCCGAAGATTTCGCGGGTGAGGCGGATACAGGTCCGGAAATCGGCCCAGTCCTGCGGGTCGGCCATGTAGTTGAACAGGATGCGCGGCGGATCGGCCGGATCGGCGGAGCGCAGCGTGATCGCACCGCGCGAGGCCGACCGCATCGGGCCGACATGCGCCTGAAAGCCGTGCCCCCGCGCAGCGACCTTGCCGTCGTAGCGCACGGCGAGGGGGAGGAAGTGATACTGGATGTCGGGATATTCGACGCCGGGCGCGGAGCGGATGAACCCCGCACTCTCGAACTGGTTCGAGGAGGCGAGGCCACGCTTGGTCAGCAGCCATTGGGCGCCGAGCAGGCCCTTGCCGAGGAGGTTCCAGTATCTGAAGAGGCTGACCGGTCTCGTGGCCTTCATCTGGATATACATCTCCAGATGATCCTGAAGGTTCCGGCCGACACCCGGGCGGTCGGCGATCACGTCGATGCCATGCTCGGCCAGATGCGCGGCGGGACCGATGCCCGACAGCATCAGGAGTTTGGGGGAGTTGATCGAGGAGGCGGCGACGATGACCTCGCGGTCCGCCGAGACCGTCTCGATCCGGCCGCGGCGCGTGACCTCGACGCCGGTGGCGCGGCCGTTTTCGATCACGATCCTGCGGGCGAGGGCGTTGACGACGGTGCACCTGCCGGTCTTTTGCGCCGGACGCAGGTAGGCGCGGGCCGAGGACTGGCGGCGGCCGAGGAAGATCGTGGCCTCCATCGCGCCGAAGCCCTCCTGTTGCTGTCCGTTGTAGTCGTCGGTCACGGGATAGCCCGCCGCCTGCCCCGCCTCGACGAAGGCGCGGGTCAGCGGATTGGTACGCGGGCCGCGGGTGATGTGCAGCGGTCCATGCTTGCCCCGCCACGCGCGGTCGACGGGGCCGTGGGCGTGCTCCATCCGCTTGAAATAGGGCAGAACGTCGGCGTAGGCCCAGCCGTGCGCGCCCGCCCCGGCCCAGTGGTCGAAGTCGCGGGCGTGGCCGCGCACATAGACCATGCCGTTGATCGAGGACGACCCGCCCACCACCTTGCCGCGCGGCGTGGCGAGGACGCGGCCCCCCAGATGCGGTTCCGGCTCGGAGTGGAAGCCCCAGTCGTAGCGCGCCATGTTCATCGGATAGCTGAGGGCTGCGGGCATGTTGATGAACGGGCCCATGTCGGAGCCGCCGTGTTCGATGACGATCACGGATTTGCCTGCCTCGGACAGGCGGAAGGCGATGGCGCAGCCGGCGGAACCGGCGCCGATGATGACGTAGTCGGCGCGCATCGTTTTGGTATTCATCGGTATTCTACTTCTGGCGGGAGCGCGCTGGGCAAATGTGCCCCTCCGGGGGGAGTTGTTACGGCAACGTGAATGCGGGTCATTCGCCCCTCGGAAAGCGCTTGTTTTCCTCGAGGACGTTGAGGTCCATGTGGTTGCGCATGTAGGCCTCGGACGCCTTCTTCAGCGGCTGGTGGTCCCAGGGGAAATAGGCGCCGTTGCGCAGCGCCTCGTAGACGACCCAGCGGCGGGCCTGGCTCTGGCGGACGTCGGCGTCGAAGCGGGCGAGATCCCAGCGTGCGGCGGCCATGGCGCGGAAGTGCGCGAGGGTGGGCGCGTGGGCAGGATCCCGGGCGAGGTTGGTCGCCTCGTGCGGGTCGGCGTCCATGTCGAAGAGCTGTTCGGGATCGAGGGAGCAGGCGACGTATTTCCATTTGCTCCTCGCGCAGACCGACGAGCGGCGCATAGGAACCCTCGGCGGCGTATTCCATCGGCACCGGACCGCGCGCGCCGCCCCGCGCGACGGGCACGAGGCTGATCCCGTCGGTCCAGGGCATCACCTCGGCCATGTCGACGCCGGCGAGGTCGCAGAGCGTCGGCAGCGCGTCGATGGTGGAGACGGGGGTGTCGATGCGGGCGGGGGTCAGGCCCGGGGCGCAGATCATCAGCGGCACCCGGGCAGAGCCGTCGCGGAACGACATCTTGAACCATGTCCCGCGCTCGCCCAGCATGTCGCCGTGGTCGGAGACGAAGACGACGATCGCCTCCTGCCGGGTGTCCTTCAGGGTCTGGAGAATCCGGCCGATATGATCGTCGAGGTAGGAGATATTGGCGAAATAGGCGCGCCGCGCGCGGCGGGCCATTTCGGGGGTGATATCGAATTTTTCATAGTCGAAGGAGGTCAGGAGCCGCTGCGTATGAGCGTCCTGTTCGGAAAATGCAATTTCAGGCTGTGGAGGGTCGAGGTGGTCGCAGTCCGCGTAGAAATCCCAGTAGCGTTTGCGCGCGACGTAGGGGTCGTGCGGATGGGTGAAGCTCGCCGTCAGGCACCACGGGCGCGGGTCGGTGCCGCGCGCGAGGTCGTAGAGGCGCTGAATGGCGAGGTGGGCGACGTCGTCGTCGTATTCCATCTGGTTGGTGATCTCGGCGACGCCGGCGCCCGTCACCGAGCCGAGGTTGTGATACCACCAGTCGATCCGCTCGCCCGGTTTGCGGTAGTCGGGCGTCCAGCCGAAGTCGGCGGGATAGATGTCGGTCGTCAGCCGTTCCTCGAAGCCGTGCATCTGGTCGGGGCCGACGAAGTGCATCTTGCCCGAGAGGCAGGTGAGGTAGCCTGCGCGGCGCAGGTGGTGCGCGTAGGTCGGGATGGATGAGGCGAATTCGGCCGCGTTGTCATAGACCTGCGTGCGGAACGGCAGTTGCCCGGACATGAACGAGGCGCGCGCGGGGGCACAGAGCGGCGAGGCGGTATAGGCGTTGGCGAAGCGGACCGAGCGGGCGGCGAGCGCCTTGAGGTTCGGCGCATGCAGCCAGTCGGCGGGCCCGTCGGGAAAGAGGGTGCCGTTGAGCTGGTCGACCATGACGATCAGGATGTTGGGCTGCGTCATGGCGCGAGTTCCTTGTCGAGGGCGGCGCGGACATGGGCGGCGGCTGCGGCGCCGGAGGACTTCTTCTTCAGGCCCTCGTGCAGGTAGAGGCCGTCGATCAGCCCCGCGATCCGCTCGGCGATGGCCGCCGGTTCCGGCGTCAGGGACCGCAGGTTGAAGATGAGGTTCGACCGCAGGCGGCGCCGGTAGATCGCATGCAGGCGCGCGGCGTCCGGGCTGGTCTGGCTCAGGACATAGAAATTGAGCCAGGCTGCCACGACCTCGGGGCGGAAGTTCGAGGTGCCGAAGGCGGCGCGCACGATGGCGTCGAGGCGGGCGCGGGGGCCGTCGGCCATGAGCAGCGCGCCGCGCACCTCGGCGCCGTGGATCCTCAGGATGTGGCGCATCGCGGCGAGGAATATCTGTTCCTTGCCGCCGAAGTAGTGGTGCGCGAGCGCCGAGGACATGCCGGCGCGCCGCGCGATCTGCGCCACCGTGACGTCGAGCGATCCGGCGCGGCCGATTTCGGTGATCGTCGCCTTGACGAGGGCCGCACGGCGGATCGGTTCCATTCCGAGTTTGGGCATCGGCAGTTCTCGCGCTTGGGTCTTTGCGCAGATAGCCGGATTGTTATTGACCGGTCAATCAAGAACCCGTGGGCGCCTCACAGCCGGAGTGCCGGATCGGGCGGGGTGATGGCACGTCGCGCCCGCGCCTCGCGCCAGGTGATGAAACTCACCGAGGCCATGATGATCGCGCCGCCGAGGACGACCCAGCCGTCGACGGGTTCGTCGAAGAAGAGCGCCCCGAGGCTGACCGCCCAGACGAGTTGCAGGAAGGTGACGGGCTGGGTGACGGTGAGCGGGGCGGCGGCGAAGGCGAGCGTCATGGAATAATGTCCGGCGGTGGCGAAACAGGCGACGAGAAACAGCCAGCCGAGGTGCGCGGCCGTCGGCGCGATCCAGACCGCAAACGCGAAGGGGGCCAGGCCGATCGTCACCGTCACCGAGAGCATGCCGACGACGACCGCGGCGCTGACCTCGTCCGACACGATCTTGGCTATGAGGTAGGAGCAGGCGAAGAGGACGGCGGTGAAGAGCATGGCGATATGGCCGGCCTCGACGGCCTCGATCCCCGGACGCAGGATGACGGCGGCGCCGACGAGGGCAATGGCGACGGCGGCGAGGCGGCGGGGCGGCAGCGCCTCGCCGAGAAAGAGTGCCGCCCCGAGGGTGACGTAGACCGGGCTGAGATAGTTCATCGCGGTGACGTCGGCGAGCGGGATGCGCGCCATGGCGAAGAACCACGCGATCACGGCGAGGGTGTGGACGAGGCCGCGCGTGGCGAAGAGGCGGACCTGCCGGCGGGTGAGGTGCGCGGCGAGGATCGGGCGGATCATCGGGATCAGGAACACGAGGCCGAGGGCGTAGCGCAGGAAGGCCGCTTGCGCCGCGGGGACGGCCTGGCCGATGTGTTTCACGATGGCCGTGACGGCCACGAAGTTGAGGCCGGTGACGAGCATCCACAGGAGTCCGGCGAGGGGGCGGGCGGGGGCGGCCATGGGCGCAGATGACCCCAAGGCCGCGGTGGCCGCAAGGTCAGCCGCGCAGGATCAGGCCCGCGGCGATGGACCACATCACGAGGGCGATCACCACGTCGAGGACGCGCCAGGCCCCGGGGCGGGCGAACACCGGCGTCAGCAGGCGGGCGCCGTAGCCCAGCGCGAAGAAGAACACGAAGGAGGCGGTGACGGCGCCGGCGCCGAAGGGGAGGAGCGCGCCCTGCCATTGCGCCGCGACCGAACCGAGCAGGACCACGGTATCGAGGTAGACGTGCGGATTGAGCCAGGTGAGGGCGAGGCAGGTCAGCAGCGTCGTGCGCAGCCCGGCCCCCTGCCCCGTCGCCGCGCGCAGGGCGCCGCCCCCCGTCCACGCCGACCACGCCGCGCGGGCGCCGTAGACGATGAGGAACGCGGCCCCCGCCCAGCGCATCACGGGTGCGAGCCACGGCATGCCCGTCACCAGCCAGCCGAACCCTGCAACGCCCAGCGTGATGAGCGCCGCGTCAGAGACGGCGCAGGCGAGGCACACGGCGAAGACGTGCCGCCGCATCAGGCCCTGCCGCAGGACGAAGGCGTTCTGCGCCCCGATGGCGAGGATCAGCGAGAAGCCGAGGGAAAAGCCGGTGAGATAGGCGGGCATCCGGTCTTCTGACGCAGCGATGCGGGGGCTGCAATCGCGGATTGACATAATTGATGTGTTATATAATAATTGACTCATGGACAGACTCGACGCCACCTTTGCCGCCCTCGCCGACCCGACCCGCCGGGCGATCCTTGCGCGGTTGGCCGAAGGAGAGGCGGGAGTGATGGACATCGCCGCCCCTTTCGCGATGAGCCAGCC
This sequence comes from uncultured Alphaproteobacteria bacterium, assembly GCA_963789535.1. Lineage (GTDB taxonomy): Bacteria > Pseudomonadota > Alphaproteobacteria > Rhodobacterales > Rhodobacteraceae > CAVXHQ01. The sequence continues at coordinate 153,013 of CAWBKU010000004.1, forward strand.
CGCGATCTCGCGGCACCTGAAGGTGCTGGAGGGGGCGGGCCTGATCCTGCGGCGGGTGGACGGCACGCGGCGGCCCTGCCGTCTGGCGCCGGGCGCGCTGGCCGGGATCGAGGCCTGGGCAGCGCAGATGCGGGCCGTGTTCGAGGCGAATTTCGCGCGGCTGGACGCCGTTCTGGCAGAGATGAAAGAGGAGAGACACGATGACCACACGACTGGTTCTTGACCTGCAAGGCGACCGGCAGGTCCGGGTGACGCGCAGCTTTGCGGCGCCGCCCGGGGACGTGTTCCGCGCCCATATCGAGCCTGCGCTGATGCGGCGGTGGATGAGTGGCCCCCCGGGATGGAAGATGACGCGCTGCGACTGCGACGGGCGCGAGGGAGGCGATTTCCGGCACGAATGGACGGACGCCGACGGCGCGAACGGCTTCGCGATCAGCGGCACGTTCCGCACCCTCGACCGGCCGGGCCGGATCGTTCATGTCGAGCGGATGCACCTGCCCGACCCGACGCCGGACAACGAGATCGAGACGACGTTCGAGGCGCAGGGAACCGGGACGCGGATGGTGATGGTGATGACGCTGCCCGATGCGGCGACACGGGCGCAGATGCTCGACACCGGAATGGAAGAGGGGATGGAGGAGAGCTATGCGCGGATCGACGGGGTCATGGGCGCGGCGTAGACCGCCGGGGCGGATCGCGGGGTGTGACTAGCCCGCCTGCCCCGCCGCCACACGCGCCGTGGCCCGGACCCAGAACGCGGCGGCGATGCTTGTCACGAACACGAAGGTCAGCAGGCCGAGGCCGCGTTCAAAGAGGCCGTCGATGCCGGTCGGCAGAAAGAAGAACGCAGGCGCCAGCGGCACCCAGAGCAGGGTGACGCCTCGGCACACCCAGGCGAGGCGGCGGCTGACGCGCGCCACGCCCTGCGACATCGACCAGGGGATGACGGCAAAGATCGCGCCGATGACGCCGACGAGATAGATGTGGATGACGACGCCCTCGCTGTCGCTGTCACCGTATTCGTTGCGCGCGCCGATCAGGAACACGATGAGGCCCGCGACGATCAGCCCGAAGATGCCGAGCGTCCAGCCACGCCCGCCGAGGTGTGCATGCGCCGCGCCGACAGCACAGCAGATCAGGGCGGCGGAATAGGCATAGATGCCGATGTCGACGATGAACTCGTACCGCCCCGCGCCGAGGTCGCTGATGGTGTCGGCGACGGCGTCGTGGTTCGGCACGACGACATCCGCGATCAGGATGCTGACCGTGAAGATCAGGCACCCGGCCCAGGCCAGCAGGGCCATCGCCTGAAGGATATGCGGATGCTCCGCGAGCGGTTCGGCGGCGTCAGGATGCCTCGGCATAGGCCGCCATGACGTCGTCCGGCGCCTCGAAGTTGGTCGTCACCGACTGCACGTCGTCGTCGTCCTCGAGGGTCTCGACCAGTTTCATCAGCCTGGTCAGCGTGTCGATGTCCACCGGCGTCGTGGTCTGGGGCTTCCAGATCAGCTTGGTCGAGGTCGCCTCGCCCAGCGCGTCCTCGAGTTTCGCCGACACCTCTGCCAGATCGTTCGGCTCGCAGGTGATCCAGTGGCCGCCCGCGTCGTCGGAATGGGGATCGTCGTCGCCCGCCTCGCTCTCGACGTCCTCGGCGCCCGCGTCGATGGCGGCGAGCATCACGGTGTCGGGGTCGCCTGCCGAATAGGGAAAGGTGATCTCGCCCTTGCGGTCGAACATGAAGCCGACCGACCCGGTCTCGCCCAGATTGCCGCCGTTCTTGCCGAAGGTCGAGCGCACCACGCTCGCCGTGCGGTTGCGGTTGTCGGTCATCGCCTCGACGATGACGGCGACGCCGCCGGGGCCATAGCCTTCGTAGCGGATTTCGTCATAGCTCTCGGCATCGCCGCCCTGCGATTTCTTGATGGCGCGGTCGATCACGTCCTTGGGGCAGGACACCTGCTTGGCCTCCTTGACGGCGAGGCGCAGGCGGGGGTTCTTGTCGGGATCGGGGTCGCCCATCTTGGCGGCGACGGTGATCTCTTTCGCCAGTTTGGAGAACAGCTTGGAGCGCACGGCGTCCTGACGCCCCTTGCGATGCTGGATGTTTGCCCATTTGGAATGGCCGGCCATGGTGCCCTCGATGTGCTGTGCTGACCGGCGCTCTATAGTCCGGGCGGGCCGCGGGCCGCAAGGGTGGCGCGGGTCAGCGGCCGCGGCGCAGGATGCCCGCCGCAAAGAGGACCATCCCCGCCACCGCCACGCCGATGCCGATCTGACCGTCGCTGAGCAGGGCGGTTCCGGCGGCGGGATCGGAGGCGACCGCGAACTCGCCCGTCAGGTTGCGGTAGAACAGGACCGCGCCCAGACAGAACAGGACGAAGCCGGCGAGGAGGAGCAGGGAGGAACGGGACATGGCGGCACCTCAGAGGGGAAAGAAGAACGGGATGACGAGGGCGGCGGTCAGCGCCGTGATGAGGTTCAGCGGCAGACCGATACGCAGGAAATCGGTGAAATGATAGCCTCCGGGGCCGTAGACCAGCGTATTGGTCTGATAGCCGATGGGGGTGGCGAAGGACGCCGAGGCGCCGAACATGACGGCCACGATCAGCGGACGCGGCTCGACCCCGAGGGCCAGGGCGAGGCCGATGGCGACCGGCGTGAGGATCACCGCGACGGCGTTGTTGGAGATGAGTTCGGTCATCACCGAGGCCAGCAGGTAGACCGCCAGCACGATCGCCCAGTCGGGAAGGTCCATCAGCAGCGGCGTGATCCACGCCACCACGATCTCGACGGCGCCCGATCGGTCGAGGCCCGCGCCGACCATCAGCATCCCGAAGATGAGGCCCAGAAGGCGCCCGTCGATGGCCGCGAACGCCTCGTCGGCGTCGATGGCACCGGTCAGCAGGACCACGACGACGCCGATGAAACTCAGGAGCGCGATGCTCGCCACGCCCAGCGCCGAGAGGGCGACGATGGCGACCAGCACCGCGAGGACGATGGGTGCGTGGCCGCGGCGGAAGGCCCGCTCGGACGGGTGGCTGACGTCGACGAGGTCCATGTCGGCGGCAAGGCGCGCGATGTCGGCGGGCGCCCCTTCGAGGAGCAGGGTGTCGCCGACGCGGACGATGATCTGGTCGAGCTGCCGCTCGAGGTTCTGGTCGCGGCGGTGCACGGCGAGCGGATAGACGGCATAACGACGGCGCAGGCGCAATTCGCCCAAGCGTCGCCCGACCATCTTGCAGCCCGGCGCGATGAGGGTTTCCACCGTCGTCGTCTCGACCGCGGAGACCTGATCGACGCGGCGCAGCGCCTTGTTGGCCTGAAGCGCCAGAAGTTCGGTCATCGCGGTGCGCAGGACGACGCGGTCGCCGACCTCGAGGGTCACGCCCGCAAGGTTGCGGCGCAGCGAGGCGTCGCCGCGGATCACGTCGATCAGGCGCACGCCCTCACGCTTGAAGAGCTGCACGTCCGTCACCTCGCGGCCGATCAGGTTGCTGTCGGTCGGGATCACGGCCTCGGTGAAATAGCGCATCTTCGACTTGTTCGACATCAGCCCCGAGAGGCTGGCGCGGTCGGGCAGCAGGCGCGGCGCTGCGACGGCGAGGAAGGCGACGGCCACGGCGGCCATACACAGGCCCGCGCCGCTAATCTCGAAGATGCCGAAGGGGGCCATGCCCTGCGCCCGCACGATGCCGTCGACCAGCAGGTTGGTCGAGGTGCCGATGAGGGTCAGCATGCCGCCGAGGATCGCGAAATAGCTGAGCGGGATGAGCACCTTGGACGGCGCATGTCCCATCTCGGCCGAGAGTTTGACGAAGATCGGGATCATCACCACGACGATCGGCGTGTTGTTGATGACGGCCGAGAGCGCCAGCACCGTGAGGGTGAGCGTCACCAGCGTCGTCTTCGGCCGCTGTCCCACATGCCGCGCCGCGACGTTCGACAGCCAGTCGAGCGCGCCGGTGCGCACCATCGCGCCGACCACGACGAAGAGGGCGGCGATGGTCCAGGGCGCCGGGTTGGAGAAGACGGCCACGGCGTCGCCCTCGGGCAGGATGCCGAGGATCAGCATCGCGGCGGCACCGGCCAGCGCCACGACCTCGACCGGCAGAATTTCGCGCAGGAACGCCGCGAACATCGCGGCCACGATGAGCATCGCGGCGATGGCCGAGGCGTCGGGGGAGAGGCTGATACCGAACATGGGCAACCCTGTCTAGACGATGCCGCCGGGCGGGCCGACGTAATCCTCGACGACCTCGGTCTGCGCCTTGCGCGGCTGCACGAGGAGCAGGCCCGCCAGCATGAAGCCGAAGGCGACCCAGACCCAGAGCGAATAGCGCTCGCCGAGGATCAGCATCGCCCAGAGGACGCCGAAGCCGGTGACGAGCGTGCTGGTCTGCGCCGCGAACACGGCGCCTGCGCGCCCGACGAGCCAGACGTAGAGGGCATAGACGAGGGCATGGATGAGCGAGGCGGTGACGAGGGCGTATTCGGCAGGCCCGAACGTGGCGGGAACCGGCAGCCACTGGCCGAGGCCGAGCATCAGCGGCAGCGCCAGGACCACGCCGACCAGCGACGTGCCCTGAAGGACGACGAGCGCATCGATCCCCTGCGTCCCGTATTTGCCGACGACGTTCCCCTCGAACGCATAGCACAGCGGCGCCAGCAGCGCGATCGGCAGCCAGGCGACCATGCCGGGGTCGGGCAGGCTCTGTTCCGGGAGCGCGATGAAGGCAACGCCGGCGAGGCCGAGGAGCAGGCCCGCGAGGCGCAGCGCCGAGAACCGGTCGGTGCCCATCGCCAGCGCCATCGGGAACGCAAAGAGCGAGACGGCGGCGATGATGATCGAGGCGACGCCCGCGGGGATGTGGGCGATGGCGGTATAGCTGGCATAGTTCGGGGCCAGCGTGCCGGTGACGGCGATGAAGGTATAGAGCGCGAGGGAGCGCCGCGTCAGCGGCAGGCGCTTGCCCCGCAGCGCGTTGATGACGCTGAGGAACACCGACCCGATGACCAGTTGCCAGAACACCAGCCCCATCGCCGGGTGGCCGGTCGAGACGGCGATCTTGGTCAGCGGCTGGGTCAGGCCCCAGGCCGCCCCGATCAGCACCAGAAGGCCGCCGAGCCGCACCCATTCGTCCCGCAGGGGCGTCACGGCGCGGCCTGCGGCAGCGCGCCGCCCTGCCGGACCGCGATGGCGCGCAGGGCCATGCCGGTGCGGTCGTCGGTCTCGACATAGAGGCCGCAGAGCGTGGCGGGCCCCATGGCGGGGGAGAACCGGTCCTTGCCCATGCCGGTGACGAAACGGCGCATCGGCTCGACCTTGTCCATGCCGATGACGCTGTCATAATCGCCGCACATGCCCGCATCGGTAAGATAGGCGGTGCCGCGCGGCAGGACCATCGCGTCGGCGGTGGGCACATGGGTATGGGTGCCGACGACGACCGATGCGCGGCCGTCGCAGAAATGGCCCATCGCCATCTTCTCGCTCGTCGCCTCGCAGTGCATGTCGATCAGGCTCGCCTGCACCTGCCCGCCCATCGGATAGCGGCGCAGGCACTCGTCGATGGCCGAGAACGGGTCGTCGAAGGCACGCTTCATGAACACCTGACCCAGCACCTGAGCGACCATGACCTTTCGGCCCTGCGTCGCCCCGAACACGCCCACGCCCCGGCCCGGGGCGCCGCGGGCATAGTTGAGCGGACGGATGATGCGGCTCTCGGCGTCGGCGTGGGCGAGCATGTCCTTCTGGTCGAAGGCATGATCGCCGAGCGTCACCACATCGGCCCCCGCCTCGAACAGCGCCTTGGCGTGCGCCGCCGAGAGGCCGACGCCCGAGGTCGCGTTCTCGCCGTTGACCACGACGAAATCGAGGCGCCAGTCGGCGCGCAGGCGGGGCAGATGTTCGGTCACGGCGGTGCGGCCGGATCGGCCCATCACGTCGCCCAGAAAGAGGATACGCATGGATCGGTGGTAAGGGCGCCGACCCGCCGGAGCAAGCGGCGTCTGGTGCGCGCGCGCGATCGGCCGCCCGTCTGGCGGGGCGGCGCCTAGGGAACGATCACCCCGGCCTCGGTCACGATCAGGTCGAGCGGCTGGTCGGTGGAGTCGAGCGGCAGGTCGGCATCCTCCTGCGCGGCGAAGGCATAGCCGATGGCGACGGTCGGGCGCGCGGCGCGCAGCAGCGCCAGCGTCCGGTCGTAGAAGCCGCCGCCGTAGCCGAGCCTGCCGCCCGAACGGCTGAACGCGACGAGCGGCACGATCAGCACCTCGGGGATGAGCCAGTCGCCGATTTCGGGCACCGAGGCGCCGAACGGGCCGGGCACCATGACGCACCCCGGCGTCCAGGCGCGGAACCGAAGCGGTTGCCCCTTGGCGACGATCACCGGCACGCAGACGGGGCCGTGCGCTGCGGCAGTGGACATCGCGGGCAAGGGGTCGATCTCGGTCCGCATCGGCATATAGCCCGAGAGGGCACGGCCCCGGTAGGGGGCGAGGGCCTGCGCCAGATGCGCCGCCCCGGCGCCGCGGCACACCGCATGGGCCGCGGCGCGGCGGGCGAACGCCGCCTCGCGCGCCGCGGCCTTGGCGGCGACGAGCGGATCCCGCCCGCTCATAGCAATATCGCCGCCGCGAGGCCGAGGAACGCGAAGAACCCGACGACGTCCGTGACCGTAGTGACGAAGGCCCCCGAGGCCAGCGCCGGGTCGACGCCGAACCGGTCGAGCACCACCGGGATGGCGATCCCGGCAAGGCCCGCGATCACCAGATTGATGACCATCGCCGCCGCGATCACCACGCCGAGCATCGGCGAGCCGAACCACAGCAGCCCGACGAGGCCCATCACGACCGCGAAGACCAGGCCGTTGATCGCCCCCACCGCGACCTCGCGCCGGATCACCCGCAACAGGTTCGATGTCGACAGATCCCGCGTCGCGATGGCGCGCACCGCCACGGTCAGCGATTGCGTCCCCGCATTGCCGCCCATCGACGCCACGATCGGCATCAGCACGGCAAGCGCCACATAGCCCGCGATCGTCGCCTCGAACATCGAGATGACGCCGGACGCCAGAATCGCGGTGACGAGGTTCACCGCGAGCCAGGGAAAGCGTTGCCGCGTCGTCTCGATCACCGAGTCCGAGAGTTCGGATTCCGAGCCGACGCCGGCGAGGCGCAGGATATCCTCGTCGTGCTCGTCGTCGAGCACCTCCATCGCGTCGTCGATGGTGATGACACCGACGAGGCGGTCGTCGTCGTCGACCACGGGGGCGGAAATCAGGTGATACTGGTTGAACGCATAGGCGACGGCCCCCTGCTCGTCCTCGACGTGGAAGGTGCGGAAACTCTCTTCGGCGATGTCGGTCAGCCGCACGTCGCGGCGCGAGGAGAGGAGCCGCCCGAGGGTGACATAGGCCTGCGGCTTGCCGCGCGGGTCGATCAGGACGATGTGGTAGAACTGGTCCGGCAGGTCGATGTCCGAGCGCAGGTGGTCGATGGTCTCGCCCACGGTCCAGTGGGTCGGCGCGCGCACCACCTCGACCTGCATGAGGCGGCCGGCGGAATATTCGGGATAGGCCAGCGCCTTTTCCACCGCCGCCCGCTCGCCGGGGTCGAGCGAGGTGAGCACCGCCTCCTTCTGCGCGTCGTCGAGATCCTCGACGAGGTCGACGACGTCGTCGCTCTCGAGGCTGCGCATCGCGAGGGCGAGGGCGGCGGGGTCGAGCGACTGGATGATCTCTTCGCGCAGGTTGTCGTCGAGTTCGGCGAGGATGTCGCCGTCGATCCCCCCGGTCCAGAGCGCCAGCAACGCCCGCCGGTCGCGGCTGTCGATCTGTTCGAGCAGGTCGGCGACGTCGGCGGCGTGCAGCGGATCGAGCAGGGCCGCGAGGGCGGCACCGTCCGCCGCCTCGACCGCGTCGAGCACGTCGTCGAAGAGCCGTGCGGGCAACGAGAAGTCGTCGTCGTCCTCGTCGTCCGGCTCGGGGGTAGCGGTCTCGTCGGTCATCTGGGGTCGGTGGTCCTGAAGCGAGGGAGGGGAACGCGCGGCACCCGGACCATATCCGATCGCCGCGGCGCGGCAACCGCGAAGGCGGCCGCCGACCGTGGCGCACTACCCGGCCGCGAACGTGGCGGAACCTATTGCACGTCGATCCATTGTGTATCAATTGGGCGTCGGACCTCCTGCCGTCGACCGTTCATGTTCCCTGCTTGTGACCTGTAATGACCCCGCGCCTCCTCCTCGGCCAGACGCTTTCCTTTTCCGGCGACCCCTTCACTGCCACCGATCCGGCCCATCTCGCGACCCTTGCGCATCACGAGCGGCAGGGGGCGGTCCTGATCGAGGGGGGGGCTATCGCGGCGACGGGGACGGCGGATGCGCTGCGCGCGGCGCATCCCGGCGTGCCGGTCACGGACTACGGCGTGTCACTGATCTGCGCCGGTTTCGTCGACGCGCACATGCACTATCCGCAGACCGCGATCGTGGCGTCCTGGGGCAAGCGGCTGATCGACTGGCTGAACGCCTATACCTTTCCCGAGGAAATCCGGCTGGCCGATCCGGCCTATGCGGACCACATCGCGGGCCGGGCCCTCGACCTCTGCCTCGACCACGGCACGACCACCGTCGCCTCGTTCTGCACGATCCATCCGCACAGCGTGGACGCATTGTTTCAGGCGGCGGCGCTGCGCGGGATGGCGGTCGTGGGCGGCAAGACCTGCATGGACCGCAATGCACCCGACGCCCTGCGCGACAGTGCGCAATCGGCCTACGACGACAGCAAGGCGCTGCTGAACCGCTGGCACGGGGTCGGGCGCGCCCTCTATGCGATCACGCCGCGGTTCACGCCGACGTCGACGCGCGAACAGTTGCACGCCCTCGGCGCGCTCTGGTCGGAATACCCCGACTGCCTGATGCAGACGCATCTGAGCGAGCAGGTCGACGAGATCGCCTGGGTGGCGGCGCTGCATCCGCAGGCGCGCGATTACCTCGATACCTACGAGGCCGCCGATCTGCTGGGGCCGCGCGGCATCTATGGCCACGCCATCCACCTCGCGGCGCGCGAGCGCGACCGTCTGCGCGAGGTCGGCGCGGGGCTGGCGCATTGCCCGACCTCGAACACCTTCATCGGCTCGGGGATCTTCGATCTGGCGGGCCTCAAGGCCGAGGGCCAGCGGATCGGCATCGCCACCGACGTGGGCGGCGGCTCCTCGTTCTCGATGCTGCGCACGATGGCCGCGACCTACGAGCTGTCGCAACTGAACGGAACGGCAATCCATCCTGCGGCGCTGATGTGGCTCGCGACCGAAGGCGGCGCGCAGGTTCTGCACCAGCAGGGGCGGATCGGACGGCTGGGACCAGGGGCGGCGGCGGACCTCGTGGTCCTCGACCTCGCCTCGACGCCCGCCATCGCGCAGGCGGCCGCGCGCGCAGACGACCTCTGGGGCGCGCTGTTCCCGACGATCATGATGGGCGACGACCGCGCGGTGCGCGCCACCTGGGTCGGCGGGCGGGAGAGGCCGAAGGCGGCCTGATACCGTCCTCGCCGCCTCAGGAGTCCGACCCCGCCTCACTGTCGAACTCGGACCCCAGAAGCAGCACCCATGTCGTGTCCTCGCGACCGACGCCGAATTCCTCGGCCCGCACATCGAGCATGTTTTCGACATGGCCGGGCGAGGCCATCCAGGCGTCGATCACGGCGTCTTCGTCGTTGAACCCGCGGGCGATGTTCTCGGCGATGTATCGGTAGTCATAGCCACCCGCCAGCGCCCGGTCGCCCGCCGTGCCGCCGGTCCGGTCGAGGTGGGCGAAGTAATTGTTGGCCACCTGATCCTCGGCATGGCCCTGGGCGATCTGGTTCAACGTCGCGTTTTCCGTCACCGCACCGACGCCGGCGTCCAGACGGATGTCGTTCAGGCGCAGGCCGAAGGTGACATATCCCGGTGCGCCATCGGACGCGCCCGCGATATCGTCGAAGGTATCGCGCACGGCGGACGGCGTGCCCTCCTCGAACGAGGACAGGACGTCGATGCCGCCGCCGCCGCCGCCGCCGCTGCTGCCGCAGGCGGCAAGCAGTCCGCAGGCGAGCGAGAGTGTGTAACGCATGCTGCGTGTCCCTTGCGTATCGGCCCCCACCGATGTCTCCCTCTCTGGGCGGGAAATCGGTCGCGAGCGGGGCAGCGGGCGCCTCATGAGCGTCACATTTTCGGCGCGGACACGGCGCCCGGAAATGCCGCTCGGGGACGGAACCGGGCGGCGGCGCCTCGCTCTGCCCGTCGCCTTTCCCGGTTAAAGAGATTTAAAGTCAATGGAATACGGCGCAATCCCCGCCGCGATGCCGCGGGCCGGCGACAGGCGCCGTTCGGGTGCGGCGGGGCGCCCGGACCGCTGCCCCGATCGACGATCCCGCCGTCGGCAACAGATTGTTTCCGCGCCGCACGAGGGCCTCAGCCCATCAGCCTCTCGGCCAGGGCCCGCTGCCGGGACAGCGCGCGCGGCAGATCGAACGACACGATGCGCCCGCCCGTCACGATGCGGCGCCCCTCGACGACGAGGTCGCGCACCCGGCTCGGTCCCGCAAGCAACAGGGCCGCCGGATCCCAGCTTCCGGCCGACGCGACGCCCTCCATGTCCCAGACCGCGATATCGGCGCGGTAGCCGGGGGCGATCCGGCCGCAATCGTCGCGGCCGAGCACCTCGGCCCCGCCGCGCGTGGCGATCCACAGGGCCTCGCGCGCCGACATCGCGTCCGCACCCTGCATCACACGCTGCAACAGCATCGCCTGACGTGCCTCGGCCACCAGATTGCCGATGTCGTTCGAGGCCGATCCATCGACGCCGAGGCCCACCCGCACGCCCGCGTCACGCATCGCCCGCACCGGGGCCACGCCGGACCCGAGGCGGCAGTTCGAGCAGGGGCAATGCGCCACCCCGGTGCGGCTGCGGGCAAAGAGCGCGATCTCGCCTGCGTCGAGTTTCACGCAATGGGCGTGCCAGACATCCGGCCCGGTCCAGCCGAGGCTTTCGGCGTAGTCCCCGGGCCGGCAGCCGAATCTGGCGAGCGAATAGGCCACGTCCTCGTCGTTCTCGGCCAGATGGGTGTGCAGCATCACCCCCTTGTCCCGCGCGAGCAGGGCGGCGTCGCGCATCAACTCGCGGCTGACCGAAAACGGCGAACAGGGGGCCACGCCGACGCGGCACATGCTGCCCGGCGCGGCGTCGTGAAAGGCGTCGATGACGCGGATACAGTCGTTCAGGATCGCCGCCTCGCGCTCGACGAGGCTGTCGGGCGGCAGGCCGCCGTCGCTTTGCCCGATGCTCATCGCGCCGCGCGTCGGGTGGAACCGCAGGCCGACCTCGCGGGCGGCGGCGATGGTGTCGTCGAGGCGGGCGCCGTTCGGGAAGAGGTAGAGGTGATCGGATGTCAGCGTGCAGCCCGACAGCGCCAGTTCCGCGAGGCCCACCTGCGCAGAGACGAACATCTCCTCGGGGCCGAACCGCGCCCAGATCGGATAGAGCACCTGCAACCAGCCGAAGAGCAGCGCGTCCTGTGCGGCGGGCACCGCCCGGGTCAGCGTCTGATAGAGGTGGTGGTGCGTGTTCACGAGGCCGGGGGTGACGAGGCAGCCGGTGGCATCGAGCACCTCGTGCGGCGCCCCGGGCGCGAGGTTCCGGCCCACCGCGACGATCGCCCCGCCGTCGATGAGGATATCGGGCGCCTCGTGGTCGGGCGCATCGTCCTGCATCGTCAGGACCGCCCGCGCGCCCCGGACGAGGACCGGTTTCATGCGGTGGCGGTGAGCAGCGCAAGCGCATGGCGGTGCAGCACCGCGCTCGCCGCCGCGAGCACCTGACCGCCCGCATGCACCGGCCCGCCCTGCCAGTCGGTGACGATGCCGCCCGCCGCCTCGATCACCGCGATCGGCGCCTGCACGTCATAGGCCTGCAATCCGGCCTCGATCACCAGATCGACCTGACCGGCGGCGAGCAGCGCGTAGCCATAGCAATCCATGCCGTAACGGGTCAGCCGCACCTGCGATGCGACCCGCCGGAAGGCGGCGCCTTCCTCGGCGGTGCCGACCTCGGGGAAGGTGGTGAGGAGTTTGGCGGCGGCCAGCGATGCAGCGGGGCGCACCGCCAGCGGCGCGGTGCCCAGCGGCCCGGTCGTCTGCGACTGCCCGAAGCCGCCCGAAAACCGCTCGCCGATATAGGGCTGGTCGATGATGCCATAGAGCGGCCCGTCCGCGTCGGCGACCGAGATCAGGACGCCCCAGCTCGGCGTGCCGCAGATATAGCCCCGCGTGCCATCGATCGGGTCGAGCACCCAGGTCAGCCCCGTGGTGCCGGAGGCGGCGCCGAATTCCTCGCCGAGGATCGCGTCGTCGGGGCGGGCCCGCGCCAGATGTGCCCGCATCGCCGCCTCCGCGGCGCGGTCGGCCACCGTTACCGGATCGAAGCCCTGCCCCGCCAGCTTGTTGTCGATGTCGAGGGGCCGGCGGAAATGGCGCAGCGTCTCGGGCCGGGCGATGTCGGCGAGGGCGTGTGCCGTCCCGATCAGCGCAGCTTGCAGCTCAGGCGAGAGCCCCCCGGACCGACCACCCTGCCTGCTCTGTCCGTTCCGTATCATCGACCGCCCCCGTCGCGCCCGCAGCGCCGTCCCGTCTGGCTAGGGCCAATCCGGGCGGGGGGCAAGGCGGCGGTGGCGCCGCCGCGTTCAGGGGGCGCTCTGGCTCGCCGTCATTTGCGACGGGCTGCGCTCGGTCGCGGTATCACCAGCCGAATGGCTCAGTGCGCGGGCGAGGTCGAACAGACGGCGGCGCTGCATCTCGGGAATGGCATGATAGGCGCGCAGCAGTTCCACCGCCTCCTTTTCCGACAGGAGGTCGTCACGGGCGGTGGCAAGCGGACACGACACGGCGTCTTCCTGACCATCGAAGAAGAATTCGACCGGCGCGTCCAGGGCGGCGGCGATGTCCCACAGCCGCGAGGCGGAGACGCGGTTGGCCCCGGTCTCGTATTTCTGGATCTGCTGGAACTTGATGCCGACCTTCTCGGCCAGTTGCTGTTGCGTCGTGCCGGTCGCCCAGCGGCGTTGACGGATCTTCTTGCCCACATGGACGTCGACGGGGTGACTCATGGCGTATTCCCTATTGGACCGGGCCTGCGGCGCATCCGATACCGCGCCCGGCCTTCGACAGAGGCGGCCCTTCTGAACCGCCGCCTGCCCGTTGCTCGGTTCCGGCACGCGATTTCCACCGCCGGACGATGCCGGTGTTAGACACGTCAGGGTTGCACATGTCACCCTGACCTTTTGGTCAGGTTCCGCCACCGGATGCGGCGCGCAATCAGGCGCCGGAGGATACGGGACAGGGCACCCCGGCGGCCACGGCAGGCGGGACGGACGTCGGGACCACCGTGGCCCCCGGACGCGGCACCGGCGGCACGCGGAACGCCGCGCGCAAGAGGTCCGCAAGTTCGTCGACCACCGGACCCACGCTGTGGCGCCCGGTATAGAGGTTGATCCGCGAGGTGCCGAGTTCGGGCAGCGCCCCGCCATGCGCGACCGCCACGCAAGGTGCGGGCAAGGTGCCGTCGAGCATTGCGTGGACCGCGAGGTCGGCACTCACCGCCGCCTCGACCGAGCGGGTCGAATTGCTCTCGACGGCCATCGTCCAGGGCACGCCGGCGCGGTCGAGCGCCTTGTGCACCGCGGCGCGGAAGATGCATTCGTTCTCGAACGCGAGCGGCAGCGGGCGGCGCCGCCACGCCTCGCCGTCGGGGGCGCCCATCCACACCAGATCCCTCGTCGCCACGGTCTCGCCACCCGGTCCGACCCCGGTTTCGGTGGTGAGCATGAGGTCGATCGCACCCTTCTCGAAATCCTCCATCAGCGCCTTGGTGAACGAGGAGACGAGGTTGACGCGGACCCTCGGACAGGCGGCGGCGAATCGGCGCAGCACCGGCGGGATCGCCGGGGACACGATGTCGTGCGGCACCCCCAGCGTGATCTCGCCTTCGTAATCCGAGGCGGTCATCCGCCCGCAGGCCTCGTCGTTCAGCGCCACGATGCGGCGCGCATAGCTCAGCAGTTGCTCGCCCGTGGCGGTCAGTGCCACACCGCGCCCCGTCCGGTCGAGCAGCGTCACGTCGAGGCTCTCCTCCAGCCGCTTGATCTGCATCGACACCGCCGATTGCGTGAGGTTGAGAAAGCCCGCCGCCCGCGTCACACCGCCGGTCTCGGCGACGGCGAGGAAGGAGCGCAGGGAGGTCATGTCGAGGTTGCGCGGCATATCAATACTCCTGATGTATCATCGGACAAACATTCATTTTTACTTATGCTTCGGTCAGACCTAGATATCAAGCATCGAAATGAAACCCCACCGAATCATCATCAGACCAGAGGCCCGCCATGACCCATCCCACCGTTTCCTTCCTGTCGAACCTGTTCGACGCCGCCCCCCGTTCGCATCGCCCGAGCCTGCTCGACCGGCTTGCCCTGCGGCGTCAGCGCCGTCACCTCGGCGATCTCGAGCCGCACCTGCTCGCCGATATCGGCCTGAGCGACCGCGAGGCCGCCGGCGAGGCGGCGCGCCCGGTCTGGGACGTGCCGAAGGGCTGGCGGTCGGGCTGCTGAGGGCGGCCCGGGACATTTCGCCGCAGCGGCCGCGACGGACCCGCCCCGCAGCACCGCCGGCCGCCCGGACATCGGCGGGCGGCGGACGATTCCACCGCCTGCGCGGCACTGTTGCCATCCTCGACCGAAAACACCCCCCTGCCTGCGCCGCGTTCGGCAGAAACGCTTGAAATCAGGGGCGGGCCTGCCAATATATCTCTAGAACCGGAGGCCTGGAGTGCGCCTGCCGGTCGTGACGACAATTTCTGGAGGTCTCGATGGCTGAAATCAACACGATCCGACCGCAGGCCGGCACACGCTCGGCCGCGATCGACCAGGGGCTTCGCGCCCACATGAACAAGGTCTACGGCACGATGTCCGTGGGCATGGTAATCACCGCACTGGCCGCCTGGTCGATTGCGGGCCTGTCGACGACGGCCGATCCGGCGCTGGCCGTGGCCGAAATGAACAACGGCACGCTGCTCACGCAGTTCGGCGTGACGCTCTTCGAACTCGCCGCTGCGCTGGGTGGTGATGTTCCTGCCGCTGGTCATGGTGTTCGCCATGGGCGGCCTGATGAACCGCATCACCGCGGCGGGCGCGCAAATCTTCTTCTATGCCTTCGCGCTGGCGATGGGCGTGTCGATCTCGTCCATCTTCCTCGTCTTCACCGGCTTTTCCATCGTGCAGGTGTTCCTCGTGACGGCCGTGTCCTTCGCCGGCCTGTCACTCTGGGGCTATACGACGCAAAAGGACATCTCGGGCTGGGGATCGTTCCTCATCATGGGGGTGATCGGCCTGCTCGTCGCGATGGTGGTCAACATCTGGCTGCAAAGCCCGGGCATCATGTATGCCGTGTCGATCCTCGGCGTGCTGATCTTTGCGGGTCTGACCGCCTATGATACGCAGAAGATCAAGACGACCTATATCCAGCATGCCTCTAGCATGGACAGCGAGTGGCTGGGCAAGGCGGCGATCATGGGCGCCCTGAACCTCTACCTCGACTTCATCAACATGTTCATGTTCCTGCTTCAGTTGCTGGGCAACCGCAACTGATCCGACAAGGTCCGGACGACGGAAAAGGGCCGGTAGCAACGCCGGCCCTCTTTCGTTCGGCCTGTGCGCCCTTTGCCGGGTGCGGACCCTCCGGGGGGAGTTGTTATGGCAACGTGAACAGGGGGAACGCGGATGGACCTGACGATTACGAGTGTGGCGGCGCTGCTGAACGGGGCGCTGTTTCTGGCGTTGACGGTCGCGGTGATCCGGCACCGGCGGCGCGACGGCGTCGTGCTGGGCGACGGCGACGACCGGTCGCTGACCAAGAAGATCCGGGGCCAGGGCAATGCGGCCGAGCAGATGCCGATCGCGCTCCTCCTCATGGCCCTGATCGAGATGCAGGGGGGCGGCGGTTGGGTGCTGGGCATATTGGCCGCTCTGTTCACCATCGGCCGGGTGATGCACGGCGCCTACTTCGCGTTGCCGGGTCTCAGCTGGCGGCTGCGGTTCTGGGGGATGATCGACACGCTCACGGCACAGGCGGGGCTGCTGCTGCTGCTCGTCTGGACGCTGGCCACCTGAGCCGGACGGAAAAAGGCCGCGCTCCCGTCCGGGGCGCGGCCTCATGTCCGTCGGCAGAAGGCGCAGACCTTACTTGATCTTGCCTTCCTTGTATTCCACGTGCTTGCGCACGACGGGGTCGTATTTGCGCACGACCATCTTCTCGGTCATCGTGCGGGCGTTCTTCTTGGTCACGTAGAAGTGGCCGGTGCCCGCGCTCGAGTTCAGGCGGATCTTGATGGTGGTCGGTTTTGCCATGTCGCTTGTCCTTGTCGCGCGCCCGCGCGCCGGGGCGGGGAATGTCAGAGGTGCCTTTTAGCGGCCCGGCCCCGGGTGTCAACAGGATTGGGTGGCAGGAGGTGTGCGCGGACGGCCTGTAAGCCGGATTCTGTCCGGGCGGGCGGACCCGCCGTGGACGACCATTCCTCTGAACGACGCGTCGCCGCGCCGCCTCTTGCTGCCAACCCGGGCCTCTCGGGGTCTGGCGTCCCTGCCCTCCCCTCGCGGGAAAGGCACGAGGCCCCTATTTGGCATTGCTCCCGGTGGGGCTTGCCGTGCCGCCCCCGTTGCCGGGCGCGCGGTGGGCTCTTACCCCACCGTTTCACCTTTTCCCCGTTCCGCCAGAGGCGGACCTCCTTTGGGTATCGGGGTAGTCTCTTCTCTGTGGCGCTTTCCCTGGGGTTGCCCCCGCCGGGCGTTACCCGGCACCGTGCCATGTGGAGTCCGGACTTTCCTCCCCGTCGACTTTGCACCGCAAGGTCCGACGAAGCGGCCGTCCAGCCATCCGCGCGCCCTTCGCCTAATCCGGCCCGGCATCCGCGTCAACGGGGAAGCGGCGGGCGAGATCCTGTGCGGCGGCAAGATCGGCTGGATCGGCGGCGCCGGTGGCCAGGGGCCGGAACCTCTGGCGGAAGGCATCGAGGCGCGTTTCGGGCGGCACGTCCGACGGATAGCCGATGGCGATGAGGGCGGCGTCGAGATCGTCCGCGCCGGGCAGAGCGGCATCGGGCCAGATACCGAGGCCCTGTACGGCAAGCCTGCGCCAGTCGAAGCGGCGTCCCGGGTCGGCCTTGCGGCCCGGCGCCATGTCGGAATGGGCGATCACCCCCTTCGGCGGAATGTCCCAGCGGGCCATGACGTCGGGCAGAAGCGCCTCGAGCCGCGCCATCAGCGGCGCCGAAAACGGGCTCTGGCCATCGTTGTCGAGTTCGATGCCGATGGAGCGCGCGTTCACGTCGCCCTGCCCGCCCCATGTCCCGGCACCCGCGTGCCAGGCGCGGCGGTCCTCGTCGACCAGATGATGCAGCGCGCCGTCGCGCCCGATCAGCCAGTGCGCCGAGACCGCGTGTTCGGGGGCGCAGAGCCGCTCGCAGGCGGCCTCGGCGCTGGTCATGGCGGTGTAGTGCAGGACGATCAGGCGCGGTGACGCGCCCCGGCGCGCGCCGTGGTTGGGCGAGCGCCAGTGGCGGTCGGGAGCTGCGTCCAAGTGCCTAGCTGCGGCCGACGGCAGCGAGGAAGGGGGCGGGATCCCAGCCGCAGGCAAAGCCGTCGCCATCGGGGTCGATGCCTGCCGGATCGCGTTCCGGACCGCCGCGGCCGAGGAAATCGCGCTGCGCGTCGTCGGGCGAGCGGTAGAGCGCGCAGTTGCGGGTATAGCGTGACTGTCCCGACAGGATCGAGCGGCTGTAGTATTCCTGCCCGCGCCGGTTCGGGGCCGACAGCGCGTATTGCACGATATTGGCGCCGACATCGCTCCGCTCTGGCAGCGCCTCGGGGGCGATGACGGTATAGGCGGCGGCCTGTTGCTCACGCCGGGCGGCGTCGGATTCGATCGTCTCGCGGGTCGCGACGGCGTCGAAATCCTGCTCGTCCGAGATGCCGGTCGAGGCGATGGCCACGGCAGGGGCGGCGTTGCCCGGCGCCGCCTGCACGCCGGCGGTGCGCAGCGGATCGGGGCCGGTGACGGGACCGGCGCCGATGGTGCCCGCACCCAGCGGTTGCGCCGTCACGGGAGAGGCACCGATGCCCGCCGCCGCGAGTTGCGAGGACGGGATGCCGCCCGCCGGCGTGGCGGTCTGGGCGAACGCCCCGGGCGTCCCGGCCAATTGCGCCTCGCGGCGGGCACGGTCGATCTCGAACTGGCTGAAGCTCGGGGAATAGCCGGCACCCTGGCCGCTGTCGGGCACCTGCTGGCCGCACGCCGCGACGAGAGCGAGACCGATGAGGCCCGCGATCCCGCGCATCTTGTGAAATATCATCATTTCCGCCGGTCCTTCATGGACTTTTGCCACCCCTACCACCACCGCGCCGGTTTTGCCACGAAGCCCGCCGCACGTTCCAGTGAATAGGCGCAATTGAGCAACTCTGCCTCCTCCCACGGGCGCCCGATCAGTTGCAGGCCGAGGGGGAGGCCCTGCGCGTCGAGGCCGACGGGCACGGAAATGCCGGGCAGACCGGCGAGGTTGACGGTGACGGTGAACACGTCGTTGAGATACATGCGGATCGGGTCGGCGTCCGCCATCTCGCCCAGGGCGAAGGCCGCGGACGGCGTGGCGGGCGTCAGGATCGCGTCGATGCCGTCCGCGAACACGGTGTCGAAGTCGCGCTTGATGAGGGCGCGGACCTTGCGGGCGCGGTTGTAATAGGCGTCGTAGAAGCCCGCCGAAAGGACATAGGTGCCGACCATCACGCGCCGCTGCACCTCGGCGCCAAAGCCCTCGGCGCGGGTCTTTTCATACATTTCGGTGATGCCGTCGCCCGGCCCCAGTTTCGCCCGGTGCCCGAACCGGACGCCGTCATAGCGCGCGAGGTTCGAGGACGCCTCGGCGGGGGCGATGACGTAATAGGCGGGCAGCGCGTATTTCGTGTGCGGCAGGGTGATGTCGACGATCGTCGCGCCCGCGTCGCGCAGCATGTCGGTGCCCTGCGCCCAGACCGCCTCGATCTCGCCCGGCATGCCGTCCATGCGGTATTCGCGCGGGATGCCGATGGTCTTGCCGCGGATGTCGCCGGTCAGCGCGGCCTCGAAATCGGGGACGGGGATGTCGGCAGAGGTCGAATCGAGGGGATCGTGGCCCGCCATCGCCTGAAGCATGATCGCCGCATCGCGCACGTCGCGGGTCATCGGGCCTGCCTGATCGAGCGAGGAGGCGAAGGCGACGATCCCCCAGCGCGAGACGCGGCCATAGGTCGGCTTCAGCCCGGTGATGCCGGTGAAGGCGGCGGGCTGACGGATCGAGCCGCCGGTGTCGGTGCCGGTGGCGCCGAGGCAGAGGTTGGCGGCAACCGCCGCCGCCGATCCGCCGGAGGAACCGCCGGGCGTCAGCGGTCTGTCGTCGGCGCCGCGCCAGGGGTTCACGGCAGGGCCGTAGACGGAGGTTTCGTTGCTGCTGCCCATGGCGAATTCGTCCATGTTCAGCTTGCCCACCATCACCGCGCCGGCGCGGAACAGCCGGTCGGTGACAGTCGATTCGTATTCGGGGCGGAACCCCTCGAGGATGCGGCTGCCGGCCTGGCTCGGCACGCCCTTGGTGCAGAACAAATCCTTGATGCCGAGGGGGATGCCGCAGAGGTCGGGCGACATGCCTGCACGGATGCGGGTGTCCGCCGCCTTGGCCTGCGCGCGCGCGATGTCCGGCGTGTGGTGGACGAAGGCATTGAGCGGCGCGCCCGCCTCGGCCGCGGCAAGGCAGGCCCCGGTCAGTTCGACCGCGCCGATGTCGTGGGCGCGCAGCGCGTCGCGGGCGGCGGCGATGGTGAGGTGGGTCAGATCGCTCATTCCACCACCTTCGGCACCGCAAAGAACCCCTCGCGCGCGTCGGGCGCATTGGCGAGGACCGCCGCCTGCCGGCCCCCGTCCGTCACCACGTCCGGGCGCCGTTTCAGGCGCATCGGCGTCACCGAGGTCATCGGCTCGATGCCGTCCACGTCCACCTCCGAGAGTTGCTCGATGAACCCCAGGATGGTGTTGAATTCCGCCGCCAGTGCCGGAAGGGCGTCATCCTCGACCCGGATGCGGGCGAGTTTGGCCACGCGGCGCGCGGTTTCGGTATCTATCGACATGGGGCCTCCGGGGATGGTGCCCCCGGCGTTTAGCGTGGTGGCATTGACGCCGCAACCGCCCCGTTGGCAAGGGCGGCGCGATACGCGAGACTGTCGCGACACCCACAGGAGACCCCCATGAAGATCATCTGGCTCGGCCATTCGTCCTTTCGCATCGAGATCGGCGATCAGGTGCTGCTCGTCGACCCCTGGCTGGGCAATCCGCTGTTTCCCAAGGACCGGCGCGCCGAGGCGATCGACGGCGCGACCGCGATCCTCGTGAGCCACGCGCACGGCGACCATGCCGCCGAGACGCCGGGTCTCGCGCGCGACCTCGGCATCCCGGTCGTCTGCGTCCACGAGCTGGGCGACATCTGGGGCGCCGAGGGTCTGACCACGATGGGCATGGGTCGCGGCGGCACGCATGGTCTCGGCGAGGTGGCCGTGACGATGGTGGCCGCGTCCCATTCCTCCTCGCTCGATTTTTCGGCTCCGCTGCGCTATGCGGGCGGCGAGGCCGGGTTCATGATCAAGGGCGAGGGGCAGACGATCTATTTCTCGGGCGATACCGACATCATGGCCGACATGGGCTGGATGGGCGAATATCACAAACCGAACATCGGCCTTCTGTGCTGCGGCGGCCTCTATACGATGGACATGGCCGCAGCGGCCTGGGCGGCAAAGCGATATTTCGATTTTGCAACCGTGATCCCCTGCCACTACCGCACGTTCGGCGCGCTCGCGCAGGACGCCGCGCCGTTGGTGGCCGCCCTGCCCGGCGTGGATGTGCGGGTGCCGGAGGTGATGGAGGCCGTGGAACTCTAGCGGCGGGGGCCGGGTCTACAGGGCGGCGCGGGCGGCGACGCCGCGGGCGGCCCCGGTCAGGTCGTGCACCAGCGTTCCGGCCATCGACCGCATGACCGCGACCTCGATGCCGTCGTCCCGGCGCCGGACGCAGGCAGTCATGTGACCGAGTTGCGTCAGCGCCAGCGCGCCGACGGGGAAGGCCGCGACCCGCAGATCGACGGGAACGAGGCGGGCGAGGACCGCCCCGACCTCCGCCCCGGACAGCAGCACCACCGCCTGCGCGCCGGTCTGGTCGGTCAGCGCGGCACCGTTCTCCAGCCCCTCGGGCGGCGCCACGCCGATCAGCAGGGCACGGCCCCGTCCGGCCCAGAGGATCGCGGCGTCGCCTTTCGCTTCAAAGGTGTTGGGCTTTGGAAAGTAGAGACCGAGGGGGCGCAACGCCGAGACGGTTTCCCTGCCCTTGAGCGGCGCGATCAGCGTCTCGGGGCCGCGCGTCACCGCCGTCAGCGTCACCGTGCCGATGGTCATCGGCAGCTCCGGCAGCATCGTGCTCTCGATCAGCCTAGCCACGCATCCGCCCTCCCTGCCCGTCGACGAACACCGGCGAGACCACCTCGCACAGCGTCTCGATGCCGCGCAGGTGGTCGACCAGGCGGATCCTCTCTCCCAGCCGCGCGGCACCGCAATGAAGGAACGCGAGCGCGATCATATGGCCCAGCGTCGGCGAATGGCAGACCGAGGTGACGTGCCCCTCGGCCTCTGTCCGCACGGCGGGGGCGTCGGGCGCAAAGAGATGCGCGCCGGCGGTCAGGATGCCGTCCCGGTCGACGGGCCGCAGACCGATCAGACCGCGCCGGTATGTCGTCGTCAGGCCGGCCCGCCGCGACGCGGGCCGCCCGATGCTGTCCTTGTCCCTGACCATCGCGGCCATGCCGAGGTCGCCCGCCGTCACGCGCCCGTCGATCTCGGCATGGGTAACGAAGCCCTTTTCGATCCGCAGGACGTTCAGCGCCTCCATCCCGTAAGGCCCGCCGCCCATCGCCTCGGCCTGCGCCAGCAGCAGGCGCCAGAGGCTGTCGCCATAGCCCACGGGCACCGCGATTTCATAGGCCTGCTCGCCCGAGAACGAGATCCGGAACAGGCGCCCGGCGACGCCGCCGATCCGCGCCGCACCGCAGGCCATATAGGGCAGGTCCGCGTCGGTGGTGGCCACATCCAGCAGCGTGTTCAGAAGGTCGCGCGCACGCGGCCCGGCGACCGAGAACTGCGCCCAGACCTCGGTCACGCTGGCGATGGTCACGTCGAGGTCGGGGCGCAGCACCTGAGCGGCGTGGTCGAGGTGGCGCATCACGAGGCCCGCCGCAGCCGTCGTCGTCGTGATGACGAAGTGCTGCGGCCCCAGACGCGCGGCGGTGCCGTCGTCCATCACGTGCCCGTCCTCGCGCAGCATCAGGCCATAGCGGACGCGGCCCTCCTTCAGGGTCGAGATCGTATTCGTGTAGGCAAAGTCCAGAAATGCCGCCGCATCCGGCCCCTGGATGTCGATTTTTCCCAAGGTCGAGACGTCGCAGACACCGACGCAGGTGCGCACCATGTCGACCTCGCGGTCGCAGGCCTCGCGCCACGTCGTCTCGCCCGGGTGCGGGTAGTAGGAGGGGCGATACCACAGCCCCGCCTCGATCATCGGCGCGCCCCGCGCGACGGTGGCGGCATGGCTCGTCGTCAGGCGCTGCGGCGCGAACCCCATGCCCTGCGATCCGGCCCCCATCGCGGCGATGGAGACCGGCGCATAGGGCGGGCGGAAGGTCGTCGTGCCGGTCGCGGCGATCGTGCGGCCCGTGGCGTCGGCGAGGACCGCGACGGCGGAGACGTTCGACGCCTTGCCCTGATCGGTGGCCATACCTTGCGTCGTATAGCGCTTCATGTGCTCGACGGAGGTGAAATTCTCCTGCGCGGCCAGACGGATATCCTTCACATGCACGTCGTTCTGGAAATCGAGCCACTTGCGGCCCCGCCCCTCGACGACCCAGAGGGGCGTGATGGCATAGACCCGCGCCTCGGCCCCGGGGGCCGCGTATTTCGGGGTTTTCAGGCCCAGCGTCTTCAACGCCTGCGCCGCCGCCCGGTGCCCGTCGGCGAGGCAGTCGGGCGTCGAGAAGAGGCCGCGCGCGGCGCCCGCCGGGATCAGGCCGGGGACGGCGTTGGGGCCGTCGGCGGGAACGAAGCTCTGGATGCCCTCGTCCCAGACGGGCCGCGCGCCCATGTGGCACGTCAGATGCACGGCGGGGTTCCAGCCGCCCGTCATGGCGAGGCAATCGGCGCGGATGTTGCGCCGCCCGCCGCCATGTTCGACGGTGATATGGTCGAGGCCGTGCCGCCCGGCGGTGCCGGTGATGCGGGCGTTGGTGAAGACGGGGTAGTCGGCGCGGGGCGCGTCCTCGCCCGGCAGGATCAGCGCCGCGATGCGGACCCCGGCGGCGGCCAGATCGCGCGCGGTGCGGGCGGCGTCGTCCGTATTGCCATAGATGGCGACCGCGCGCCCCGGCGCCACGCCCCAGCGGTGCAGATAGGCGCGCACCGCGCCCGCCATCATGATGCCGGGGCGGTCGTTGTTGGGGAAGGCGACGGGCCGTTCGATGGCGCCGCCCGCCAGCACGGCGGCGCGCGCGGTGATCCGCCAGAAACATTCGCGGGGGGCATCGCCGGACGCGGTGTGCAGCGCGACCCGTTCCAGCGCGCCGTAGATGCCGCCGTCGTAGGCGCCGGTCACGGTGGTCCGCGTCATGAGGCGCACGTTCGGCAGCGACGCCAGTTCGGCCAGAACCTCGCCGGCCCAGTCGTGCGCCTCCACGCCCGCGATATCCTCGACCTCGGCGAGGCACCGCCCGCCCATCCGGAAATCCTCGTCCGCGAGGATCACGTCCGCCCCCGCCCGCCCGGCGGTCAGCGCCGCCATCAGGCCGGTCGGCCCCGCGCCGATCACCAGCAGGTCGCAAAAGGCGAACGCCTTCTCATAGGGCTCGTCGTTGTGCAGGCCGGACAGCGCACCGAGGCCCGCGGCGCGGCGGATCGCGGGCTCGTAGAGCCGCTCCCAGAAGGCGCGGGGCCACATGAACGTCTTGTAGTAGAACCCCGCGCCGAGGAACGGGGCCATCAGGTCGTTGATCGCGAGTGCATCGAACCGCAGCGAGGGAAAGCGGTTCTGGCTCTGCGCGTCGAGCCCGTCGAAGAGTTCGGCCACCGTGGCGCGCACGTTCGGCACCGCCCGCGCGCCGTGGCCGATGCGGACCAGCGCGTTCGGCTCCTCCGACCCCGCCGTCACGATGCCGCGCGGACGGTGATACTTGAAACTGCGGCCGACGAGGCGGACGCCGCCCGCCAGCAGCGCCGAGGCAAGGGTGTCGCCCTGTCGTCCGGCATAGCGGCGCCCGTCGAAGCGGAACCCGACCTCGGCGCCCGGCCCGAGCCGTCCTGGCCGTCGAGGCGGTACGGTCCGGTCACGCGGCCCCCTCGCCCGCCAGCGCAGCGCCGTGGACCGCGTGCGTCACGGTATCGCGGTGCACCACGGCCCAGGTGCCGCAGGGGTCGTGATACCACAGGTCGCGGGTGGCACCCGCCGGGTTGTCGCGCAGGTGGAGGTAGTCGTCCCAGTCCGCGTCGAAGGTCTCGATGGCTTCAGGACGCGCGAGGGCCGCGCCATGATAGGTGAACTCCCGCCGGTCGCGGGTGCCGCAGTGGGGGCAGGTCAGGCGCATGGCGCGGCCTTAATGGAGGTTATGCTGCGCACCCGTCCCCTCCTCGTCCATCAATCCGTATCCCGTGCGGAACCGGTCGAGCCGATACCCCATCGCCGTCTCGTGCGGGTGGTCCGTCGCCATCAGGTGCGCCATCGCGATACCCGCTTGCAGGGCACCGCCTTGAACCCGCCATAGCACCAGCCGCAGTCGATATAGAGGCCGGCGGTATCGGTGCGGTCGATGATCGGCGAGCCGTCGGGGGTCATGTCCATGATCCCGCCCCAGCTTCGCAGCACCTTTGCCTTGCCGATCATCGGCATCAGCGTCATCGCGGCGTCCATCACGTGTTCCTTCATCGGCAGGTTGCCGCGCGACGCATAGGAGGCATAGAAATCGAGGTCGCCGCCGAAGACGAGGCCGCCCTTGTCGGACTGGCTGATGTAGAAGTGGCCCATCCCGAAGCTCACGACATGGTCGATCACCGGTTTCAGCCCCTCGGTGACGAAGGCCTGCAGGACGTGGCTCTCGACCGGCAGGCGCATCCCCGCCATCGCCGCCACCTGACCGGAGCGGCCTGCGGTGACGATCCCCACCTTGGGCGCGCGGATGGCACCGCGGGTCGTCTGGACGCCGGTGACGCGGCCGTTCTCGATGTCGATGCCGGTCACTTCGCAGTTCTGGATCAGGTCGACGCCGCGCCGGTCGGCGCCGCGCGCATAGCCCCAGGCGACGGCATCGTGGCGCGCGGTGCCGCCGCGCGGGTGGTAGAGGCCGCCGTAGATCGGGAACCGCGTGTTGTCGAAATCGAGGTAGGGGAGGTGCGCGCGCACCCCTTCGCGGTCGAGCAGGATCGCATCGTCGCCCTGATTTATCATCGCGTTGCCGCGCCGCGCGAAGGCGTCGCGCTGGCCGTCGGAATGGAACAGGTTTATCAGGCCGCGCTGGCTGTGCATCACGTTGTAGTTGAGGTCGGCCTCGAGCCCCTCCCACAGTTTAAGGGAGTGGGAGTAGAACTCGGAATTGCCGGGCAGGAAGTAGTTGGCGCGCACGATGGTGGTGTTGCGCCCGATGTTGCCCTGCCCCAGCGCGCCCTTTTCGAGGACCGCGATATTGGTCAGGCCGTGGTTCTTCGCCAGATAGTAGGCGGTCGACAGCCCATGCCCGCCGCCGCCGATGACGATGGCGTCGTAGGCGGGTTTGGGTTCGGGCGTGCGCCATTGCGGCGTCCAGCCGCGCTGACCGCGCAGCCCCTCCCACAGCACCCGAAATCCTGAATAGCGGCCCATCTGCCCCCTCCGTCACGATCGCACACTATCGGGCACGCCAGCAGGTGCAACGCCGGTTTGCGACGAAAGGTGACGGATAGGGATCTGCCACCGCGATCAGCCGGGCGTGGCCGCGATACCGGCCCACCCGGCAACTTTTCGATACGCCTCTTCCAACGGAATCGGCAGTGCCCGGGTCGGGATCACGAGGAAGGCGATATCGTTCGCCACGATCAAATGATCGCCTGACACCTCGACCCGGTCGCGCGAGGAATACCAGCTACAGTCGACGGTCCTGTGCGCCTCGGACCACCCAAATCCGTCGGCAGAGATCGTCGCGACGATTTCTGTGCCGATCCTATCCGCGAAGAGGCGTCGAACCAGAAGCCGCAGAACGAGCTGTAGTCTGGCGATGGCAATCGACGTGACCAGAGAGGTGCCCGCGACGATGAGGAATCCTAGGAGCGGCGTGACTTGAGCCGGAACCGACACCGTTCGCAATACGACATACGCTTCGTCGGCCACGGTCTCGCGACCGTAGACGAGGGCGAAGAAGATCGCGAAGGCCGGCAGGAGCCCGACTGCATTGCACTGCACGAAGTATTGCCAACTGGTGCGGACGCGCGCATTTGCTCGCGTCGTCGCGATCGCATGGCTTTTTCGTAGTGCTCGTCGCCAGGCGGGGAAATCCTGCGGACCGGGGGTGTAGGTAACCCGAATGACATCCTTGGGCGTCCATGGTCCGGTCGTGTCGTTGACCATAGCGCTTGCCTGCCTGAAACTACCTACGATTCAGGAATTTACTTACCTACATCGCGGAGAGACGGCAATTCCGTCGTCGTTGTTCAGGGCGCCCCGGCAGAACGTTCCGTCCCGCCGGGGCTGGTATCTACAACCCCTTCGCCCGGTAACTCGCCGCGACCTTGCCGATGCTCACCAGATAGGCCGCGGTGCGCAGGTCGGGCACGTCGTCGCGGGTGCGCCAGACCTCGGCGATGGACTGGTAGGCGGCGCGCATCGTGTCGTCGAGGCCGGAGCGGACGAGTTCCAGCTCTCCCGCGCCGCGCAGGTATTTGTCCTTGAAGCCGGGCGAGAGGGTCCATTTGATCGACCCGTCCGCACTGATCCGCTCGAGCTCGTCGACGATGAGCTGGTGACGGCTTTCCTCGGCGCGGCGCTGCATCCGGCCGAAGCGGATGTGGCTGAGGTTCTTGACCCACTCGAAATAGCTGACCGTGACGCCGCCCGCATTGGCATACATGTCGGGGATGATGACGCAGCCCTTTTCGCGCAGGATATCGTCGGCGCCGGCCGTCACCGGGCCGTTCGCGGCCTCGATGATCAGCGGCGCCTTGATCCGCGCGGCGTTGCCGAGGTGGATAACGCCTTCGAGGGCGGCGGGGATCAGAATGTCGCAGGCCTCCTCGAGCAGGGCCGCGCCATCCGCATGGTGGTTCGCGTCCGGGTAGTCCGCCAAACCGCCATGCTTGGCAATCCATCGCCTTGACCGCCTCGACGTCGATGCCCGTTCTCGTCGTGCAGCGCGCCGTCGCGCTCGATGATGCCGATCACCTTGCAGCCGTCCTCCTCGGACAGGAACTTGGCCGCGTGGTAGCCGACGTTGCCGAGGCCCTGCACGATGACCCGCTTGCCGTCGAGGGTGCCCGACAGGCCCGCGGCCTTTGCGTCCTGCGGATGCCGGAAGAATTCGCGCAGCGCGTATTGCACGCCGCGGCCCGTCGCCTCGGTCCGGCCCTGGATGCCGCCGGCGTTCAGCGGCTTGCCCGTGACGCAGGCGTTGCCGTTGATGTCGGTGGTCTTCATCCGTTTGTACTGGTCGGCGATCCACGCCATCTCGCGCTCGCCGGTGCCCATGTCGGGGGCGGGGACGTTCTGGGCGGGGTTGATGAGGTCGCGCTTGATCAGCTCATAGGCGAAGCGGCGGGTGATGAGCTCCAGCTCGTGCTCCTCCCACGCGCGCGGGTCGATCCGGAGGCCGCCCTTCGATCCGCCATAG
This sequence comes from uncultured Alphaproteobacteria bacterium, assembly GCA_963789535.1. Classification (GTDB taxonomy): domain Bacteria; phylum Pseudomonadota; class Alphaproteobacteria; order Rhodobacterales; family Rhodobacteraceae; genus CAVXHQ01. The sequence continues at coordinate 181,046 of CAWBKU010000004.1, forward strand.
GGCACTTCGACCAGGGCGCATTTGTAGGTCATCAGCGCCGCCAGCGCCTCGACCTCGTCCTGATGCACGCCGAGGGAATAGCGGATGCCGCCCTTGACCGGTTCCATGTGCTCGGAATGGACCGAGCGGTAGCCGGTGAACGTCTCGATCTTGCCGCGCAGGCGCACGCCGAAACGGACCGTGTAGGTCGCGTTGCAGACCCGGATCTTCTCCTCGAGGCCCGGCGACAGGTCCATCAGCTTGACGGCCCGGTTGAACATGATGTCGACGGATTCGCGAAAGCTGGGTTCCTGGACGGGGGTCTGGTCGATGGCGTTCATCTGGGCGTATTCCTTGCCTGCGGCCCTGTCGGGTCCACGCGGTTGCATTGTGCAGCGGTGTCGCGCCGTTCCCGGGCGACCCGAAAAACATGGTTAAGGCTGATTCGTTAACGGCCTGCGAATTATGTCGCGGATTGACCGAAAATCAGAAGCGTCGGCCGAACGGGCCTCCCTTCCCGCGCCGCCTGTTTCCCGACGATAGACAACCGACCCCGCCCCCGTCAAACTGTCGCCGAAACGGCAAGGTTTGGACGCATTCTGCGTAAAGCCCGCCGTATTTCCGCCACCTCGATCTGACAATCATGCCCCACGGCAAAAGGTCCGTGTCGGCAGGTCCTGCTCCTGCCGCAGTGCCTGCTGCCCCGTTGGAAGAGGATAATTGGTCATGCCACGCCGCGACGCCCCCCACACGACCCCTGCCGCCCCCGAGTCCGCGGGGCGTCTGTCGCGTCCCACCTCCCGCATCGTGCGGCGCCTGATGCGCCGGTTCGGCCGCGACGAGGACGGCTCGATGATCGTCTTCACCCTGTTCCTCATCCTGATGATGCTGCTCATGGGCGGCATCGCCGTCGACATGATGCGCTTCGAGAACAACCGCACCCGCCTTCAGGGCGCCATCGACCGCGCGGTGCTGGCCGCCGCCGACCTCGACGTCTGCCTCGACCCGTCCCGCGACCCCGTAGCCGTCGTGCAGGACTATGTCGCGGTCAGCGGCTTTGCCGGTCAGGTCGGCAACATCCAGGTGCAGCGCGGCTTCAACTCGTGCCAGGTGTCGGCGGATGCACGCATCGAGGTAAATACCATCTTCATGAAGATGGTGAACGTCGACCAGCTCGCCGCGCCCGCCACTTCCGCCGCGACGGAGAGCCTCGACGAGGTCGAGGTGAGCCTCGTGCTCGACGTCTCCGGCTCGATGGGCCGCGACGGCCGGATCGAGGCGCTGCGCCCGGCGGCGTCCGAATTCGTCGAGTCGGTGCTCGACAGCATCGAGGACGGCCACGCGACGATCTCGATCGTGCCCTACGACACGCAGGTCAACATCGGCCCCGACATGTTCGCGCAATACCTGACGCGCTATAACCACACCTACAGCTATTGCCTCGACCTGCCGTCGAACCTCTATTCCCGCACCGACATCCCGTTGCAGACCCGCTACGATCAGGCCGCGCACTTCGATGCGGACTCGGGCTACAATTCTAGCTCGATCCGTCCGGCAACCCGCTTTGCCTGCAACCCGCGGCCATCGGCCTGGGTCCTGCCGTTCCAGGACGATGTCGGGACGCTTCAGACCTATATCAACGCTCTTCAGCCGAACGAGTGGACGTCGATCGAGATGGGCGCGAAATGGGGCGTGGCGCTGCTCGACCCCGGCACGCGGGACGTCACCGTCGGCCTCGTCGGGCTCGGCCGTGTCGAGGCGCAGTATGCGAGCCGCCCGCTCGACTACAATACAGACCAGTCCCTCAAGGTGCTGGTCCTCATGACGGACGGCGAGAACACCCGGGACTATGTGATGAGCAACACCCGGCGCCAGCAGGTCTCGGACATCTGGTTCCAGGACCGGTCGGGGACCAACGAGCGCTTCTTCGTCGACCAGCAAGAGGTGAACGATACCGACCGCGACAACCGCTTGGAACGAGCGCTACTTCGTCGCCGACACCAATCCGGTCGCCTTCAATTCGAGGTTCTGGGACAATACCCGCCAGGGCGTCCGGCTGACCTGGCAGGAAGTCTGGGCGATGATGCCGGTGCGCGAGCAGGCCTATCAGATGCGCTACCGTCAATACAACAACGCCTCGACCTATTATTCCTGGTACGACGACCTCATCACCATCACCTATCAGGACGAGAAGGACGCGCGCCTGGCGCAGATCTGCACCGCCGCCAAGAACCGCGGCATCGTGATCTTCACCATCGGCTTCATGGTGACGGAACGCGCTGCCCAGGTGATGTCGTCCTGCGCCACGTCGCCGAACCACTTCTACCGGATCGCCGACCTCGACATCGCCAGCGCCTTCGACTCGATCGCGAACCAGATTTCCCAACTGAGGCTGATCAGATGAGCCGTCCCCTCCTCGCGCCGCTCGGGCGCCACATCGCCCGGTTCGCCCGCGACGAGCGCGGCAACGGCACCATCGAGTTCGTGCTCTTCGTGCCGTTCTTCCTGATGCTGTTCCTGTCGACGTTCGAGATGGGGATGCTGATGGTGCGCCAGACCATGCTGGACCGCGGTCTCGACTTCACCGTGCGGATCATCGGCCTGAACCTGATGGTCGACGCCTCCGGTGATCAGGTCGTGAACCGCGCCAACATCTCGCGCTCGATCTGCTTTTTCTCGGGCGGCATGATCCCCGACTGCACCAACCGCCTGCGCGTCGAGATGGTGCGCGCAAATCCGCACAACTGGAACCGCCTGCCACTGGCGCCCGATTGCGTCAACGTGGACGAGCCGGCCGAACCCGTCACCAGCCTGACCGTCGGCACGGCGAACGAGTTGATGTTCATCCGCGCCTGTGCGCTGTTCGACCCCTACGCGCCGACCGCGGGCCTCGGCGCCGGACTACAGCGCCAGACCGGCGATCTCTATGCGATGTTCGCGACCAGCGCCTTTGTAGTGGAGCCCTGAGCCATGACCACGTCCCACCCCTCGGCCGCCCGCGCCCTGCGCACCCGCATCGTCCGATTTGCGCGCGACGAGAGCGGCTCGCAGTCGGTCGAGGCGATGCTGATGCTGCCGATCATGATCTGGTGCTTCCTTGCCACCTATGTCTTCTTCGACGCCTACCGGTTGCAGACGATCAACATCAAGGCAGGCAAAGCCATCGGCGACATCATCAGCCGCCAGGTCGGCTATATCACGCCCGAGTTCATCGACTCGATGTGGGATCTGCAACAGGCCCTGATCCAGAGCCGCTCGCCCGCGCGGCTGCGCGTCACCGCCTTCCGCTACCGCGCCAACGACGACACCCACAGGGTCTGCTGGTCGCAGACCCGGGGCGGCGGCGCGGATGTGACCAACGCACGGCTGGCGACGATGCGCGCCGGAATACCGATCATGACCGACGGCGAGGTCGGCATCGTGATCCAGACGCAGGTCGACTACGAGCCGATCTACGGCGCGGGGATTGCAGACATGTCGATGGACGATTTCATCATTACCCGCCCGCGTTTCACCGGGCAGATCCTGTTCAACACCGTCAACGACACCGGCACCTCGGCCACCGAGGTCTGGAACTGCCCGTAAGGTCCGGGGTCGGCACCGGTGCGGTCAGCGCCGGTTCCGCACCTCGAGCCAGAGGGCCATCTGCTCGCCCATGAACCGCGTCGGCCGTCCGGGCAGAACACCACCGACACCGATGCGGCGCCCCAGCCGCCACCACAGGCCGGGACGCCAGGCGCGCGGGCCCTTGGTCCTCAGCACGACCGAGAACCCGTTGCTGGGCTTGGCCGCGAACGACCCGCGCTCCACCCTCTCGATATCGTCCCAGAGCGCCAGAACCGTGCCCGCGCTGTCGCGCAGCCCGTCGGCGTCGAGCACGACCGACAGCATCGTCGCGCGGCGCATCCGTTCCGCCGCCACCAGGAACGCCGCGCCGAGCGCGATCAACGCGACCGTCCGCAGGGCGCCGCCCCCCGCCTGCACGCCCCCCCAGACGATGAGTGCGCCCAGCAGATAGAGCGCCGCCAGCGCCAGCATCCTTCGCGCCGGCGAGGCGGAAACCTCGACGGCCGGCGGCGGCATCAGGGCGGCGGCGTCGTGCAGGGCACTCATCGGGCGATCCTCGGCCCGGGACGGGGCAACGCACCCCTCCTATCGCAGGGCGGCGCATCGGCGCCAGCCCCGTGGCCGGCACCGCCGGATCGGCGGTCCCGCCCACCGTGCCGTCCTAACCGGCGGCGCGCGGCGGCACGACCTCGTAGCCGCGTTCCTCCGGTTCGTCGTCGACCATTTCCGCCGGAAACCCCGGCGCGGTGATGGTCAGGCCGGTCGCGTCCTCCAGCCGCTCGATGAGGCGGTCCGATTGTCCGTCCACCCCGAACCGCGCGATCCCGTCCTCGAGGATCTGCATCATCAGCGGCGAAATCTCGAGCGGCACGCCCGCCTCCGTCGCCAGCTTCTGGAACAGGCCCACGTCCTTCTTCACCAGCCCCAGCGTGAAATCGATGTTGCGGCTGCCGTTCAGGATCATCTGGCTTTCGGTCTCGTGGACGAACGAGGTGCCGGACGAGATCCGGATCGCCTCAAAGGTCGTCGCGAGGTCGAGGCCCTGCGCCGCCATCGTCGTCAGCGCCTCGCAGAGCGTCATCAGATGCGCGGTCGCGAGGTAGTTGGTCATCACCTTGAGCGTCGAGGCGGTCCCCAGATCGCCGGTGTGCAGGACGCGCCGCCCGAGCACGGTCAGCAGCGGCAGAACCGCGTCGAAGGTCTCGCGCGGACCCCCCATGAAGATCGAGATATTGCCGGTCGCGGCCCGGTGGCAGCCGCCCGAAACCGGACATTCGGCCACCCGTCCGCCGCGTGCCACGACCTCGGCGCCCAGTCGCCGCACCTCGCCCGCGTCGGTCGTCGACATCTCGATCCACGTCTTGCCCGGGCCGACATGCGGCAGCATCGCCTCCACCACGGCGGCGCAGGCGGCAGGCGACGGCAGGCAGGTGATGACCATGTCGCAGTCCTGCATGAGGGACGCAGGATTGCCGCCGTCGCGCGCGCCCCGTGCGGTCAGCCGCGCGACGGCGGCGGGATCGAGGTCGTGGACGCTCAGGTCGTAGCCGTTGCGCAGGACCGAGCCCGCGAGTTTCGCGCCGACGTTGCCGAGGCCGATGAAGCCGATGTGCATGGATGCCCTCCCCTGCCTTTCGCCGCAGCCTGCGGTGCCGCGCGCGGGTCCGCGCGCCCGAAAGCGACATCCGGCGTCACATCGTCCGGCGCCGGGCTGCCGCCGCGCCTTGCGAGGGACCGGGCGTCGCCGCTAGAGTGCGGGGGTCCAGAACGAGGCGCGACACGACGTGATCCCGGCCCCTCCCCGCCTCCGATGCGCCCTCGTTGGCGCGCTTCTCGGCCTCGCCGCCTGCGCCGGGCGTCCCGACATCGCCGCCCGGATCGACCCCGCGGCCCTTGCGGCGCCGGCGCCGGACCTCGTGCCGCTGGGATCCCTGCTCACCGCCGCCGCAGCCCTCGACGGCACCACCGTCGCCGGCCCGCCCGCCGGGCGCCTCGCCGCGCTGCGCGCCCGCGCGAACCGGCTGCGCGGCCCGGTGATCGACACGGGCACCCGCGCCGCGATGGCCGCCGCCGCGCGCCGGGCCGCGCCGTAGGGCTTCATTGAAACGGGCCTTCAGACAGGGTAAGCGCGCGGGGCGTCCGGGGCCGCGAAACGCCCGGCCCCCTGAACCGCCCGCCCGCGAACCGCCCAGCCCGCGAACCGAAGGACACCGCATGACCGCCAGGACAACCGCAGCCCCCCTCCGCCTCGGCATCGCGGGCCTCGGCACCGTGGGCGCCGGCGTGGTGAGGATCCTCGCCGGGCACGCCGACCTTATCGCCGCCCGCGCCGGGCGGGCCGTCGCCATCACCGCCGTGTCCGCCCGCGACAAGACCCGCGACCGCGGCGTCGACCTGTCGGGCTTCGCGTGGGAGGACGATGCCGCGACCCTCGCCGTGCGCGACGACGTGGACGTGTTCGTCGAACTCATGGGCGGCCACGAGGGGATCGCGCGGCAGGCGACCGAGGCCGCCATCGCGGCGGGCAAGGATGTGGTGACGGCGAACAAGGCGCTGCTGGCGCATCACGGCGCGGCGCTGGCGGAAACCGCCGAGGCCGCGGGCCTGTGCATCCGGTTCGAGGCCGCCGTCGCGGGCGGCATCCCGGTCATCAAGGCGCTGACCGAGGGCCTCGCGGGCAATGCGATCACCCGCGTCATGGGTGTGATGAACGGCACCTGCAACTTTATCCTGACCGAGATGGAAAAGACCGGCCAGGGCTATAACGCCCTGTTCGAGGAATGTGCCCGGCTCGGATACCTCGAGGCCGACCCGATGCTCGACGTGGGCGGCATCGACGCGGGCCACAAGCTGTCGCTGCTGTCGGCCATCGCCTTCGGGACGCGCGTGGATTTCGACGGCGTGGAACTCGAGGGGATCACCGCGATCACCCTCGACGATATCCGCGCGGCGGCGGACATGGGCTACCGGATCAAGCTTCTGGGCGTGGCGCAGATGACCGGGCGGGGTCTCGAACAGCGGATGTCGCCCTGCCTCGTGCCCGCCCTGTCGCCGCTCGGGCAATTGCAGGGGGGGACGAATATGGTCGTCCTCGAGGGCGATGCGGTGGGCCAGATCGTGCTGCGCGGCGCGGGTGCCGGGGCCGGGCCCACGGCAAGTGCGGTGATGGCCGACGTCATCGATCTGGCGCGCGGCATCCGCCTGCCCACCTTCGGCCAGCCCGCCGCCACCCTGCGCGCCGCACGGCCCGCCCGCGCGGCGGTGTCGGCGCCCTATTACCTGCGGATGCAGCTCCTCGACAAGCCCGGCGCGCTGGCCAAGGTGGCACGCGCCCTCGGCGAGGCGGGCATCTCCATCGACCAGATGCGGCAATACGGCCACGAGGACACCTCGGCCCCGGTGCTGATCGTGACGCACCGGACGACGCGCGCGGCGGTGGACGAGGCACTCGCCGCGTTCGGCGCGACGCGGGTGGTCACGGGCGATCCGGTGGTGATCCGGATCGAGGCTTTGTGAGGCAACCGGGACAGGGGAGCGCGCAACGATGTTCAGCCAGTATCACCATCGGCATCGCCGACCTCGACCGTGCGCTCGCTTCTGGTCGCCGATCATGGCCCGGATGGCCACGTTCACCGGTTTCACCGATACCGCGCAACCGGGAGCGGGGTGGGAGCCGGCGGGCGGCGGGCGCCCGCTCTTCGTCGTGACGACGCCCTACGACTGTGCCGCGGCGTCGGTCGGTAATGGCGCGATGACCGTCTTTCTCGCCGCCGACCGCGCAACCGTCGACGACGTGCACACGCTTGCCATCGGCGCGGGCGGCAATGACGAGGGGGCGCCCGCCCTGCGTCCGCACTATCACGCCGACTACTACGGCTGCAATTTCCGCGATCCAGACGGCAACGAGATCGGTGTCGCCTGTCATACCCCTGAAACCCGGCCGGCCGACCGAGGCGACCTCGATCGCGTCGACCGTTAGCGGTCACATGGTTGTCGGGGCCCGCGTCCCCGGTCTACGCCGGAACGAGACATTGCACAATTCGATCTACGCAGAAGGACATCCCATGCCTGCCGCCGATTTCAACGACCGCACCCTGTCCCTCGGCCTCGCGCGCGTCTCCGAGGCCGCGGCCATCGCCTGCGCCGACCTGATCGGGCGCGGTGACGAGAAGGCCGCCGATCAGGCGGCGGTCGACGCGATGCGGACGCAGCTCAACCGGCTCGACATCCGCGGCGTCGTGGTGATCGGCGAGGGCGAGCGCGACGAGGCGCCGATGCTGTTCATCGGCGAGGAGGTGGGCAGCGGGACCGGCCCCGAGGTCGACATCGCGCTCGACCCCCTCGAGGGCACGACCCTGACAGCCAAGGACATGCCGAATGCGCTCGCGGTGATCGCGATGGGCCCGCGCGGCTCGATGCTGCATGCGCCCGACGTCTACATGGACAAGCTGGCGGTCGGGCCGGGGTTCAGACGCGGTGTCGTCACCCTCGACATGACGCCCTCCGAACGGGTGTCGGCGCTGGCCACGGCGAAGGGGTGCAGCACACGCGACATCACCGTCTGCGTCCTCGAACGGCCCCGCCACGAGGCGATCATCGACGAGATCCGCTCGACCGGCGCCGCGATCCGCCTGATCACCGACGGCGACGTGGCGGGCGTCATGCACTGCGCCGAACCGGCCAAGACAGGCATCGACATGTACATGGGGTCCGGCGGCGCGCCCGAGGGGGTGCTGGCGGCGGCGGCGCTCAAATGCATGGGCGGCCAGATCTTCGGCAAGCTGATGTTCCGCAACGACGACGAGCGCGGGCGCGCCAAGAAGGCGGGCATCACCAATTTCGACCGGGTCTATACCCGCGACGACATGGTGACGGGCGACGTGATATTCGCCGCGACCGGCGTCACCGACGGCAGCCTCGTGCCGGGCATCAAGCGCGAGCCGGGGTTCGTGACCGCCGAGACGATCCTCATGCGCTCGAAGACCGGATCCGTGCGGCGGATGATCTATCGCAATCCGGTGGCCTGAGCGGTTGGCGGGCGTCGGAGCCTCCGGCGGGGATATTTTCGACCAGAAGAAATGGGGGGCGGGGCGCATCCTCGATGAGTGATTTTCTGAACGTCGCGGCCTCGCTGACCGGGCGCCGCTGGGTCGGCCCCGGGGACGAGGCCGACCGGCGGGCCGAGGCGATGGTACAGGCGACGCATCTGCCCGACCCGCTGGCGCGGGTGCTGGTCGGGCGCGGCGTCGCCCCCGAGGGGGTGGCGGCGTTCCTCGCACCGACCCTGCGCGATCTGCTGCCCGATCCTGTGGCGCTGCGCGACATGGGTGCCGCGGCCGCGCGGGTGCTCGCGGCGGTCGCGGGGCGCGAACGGATCGCGATATTCGCCGACTACGACGTGGACGGCGCGACCTCGGCGGCGCTGCTGCTGAGCTGGTTGGCCGATATGGGGTGCGGCGCGACGCTCTATGTGCCCGACCGGATCGACGAGGGATACGGGCCGAACGAGGCGGCGATGGCGGACCTCGCCGCCGCGCACGACCTTATCGTCTGCGTCGACTGCGGCACCCTCAGCCACGGGCCGATCGCGGCGGCGGCGGGCGCGGATGTCGTGGTCCTCGATCACCATCTGGGCGGCGAGAGCCTGCCTGCGGCGCTTGCGGTCGTGAACCCGAACCGGCTCGACGAGGACGGCGCGCTGTCGCATCTGTGCGCGGCGGGCGTCGTGTTCCTGATGCTGGTCGAGGCGAACCGGCAGCTCAAGGCGCAGGGGACGAAGGGACCGGACCTCATCGCGCTCCTCGATCTGGTGGCACTGGCGACGGTGGCCGACGTGGCGCCGCTCATCGGGGTGAACCGGGCGTTCGTGCGGCAGGGCCTCGCCGTGATGGCCCGGCGCGAGCGGACGGGTCTGCGGGCGCTCGCGGATGTGGCGGGCCTCGAGACGGCGCCCTCGGCCTATCACCTCGGCTTCGTCCTCGGCCCCCGGATCAACGCCGGCGGGCGCGTCGGGCGGGCCGACCTCGGCGCGCGGCTGCTCGCCTGCCGGGATGCGCACGAGGCGGCGGCGATGGCCGCGAAGCTCGACGCGCTCAACAAGGAACGGCGCGAGATCGAGGGCGAGGTGCGCGCCGCGGCACTGGCGCAGGCCGAGGCGCGCGGCATGGACGGGCCGCTCGTCTGGGCGGCGGGCGACGGCTGGCATCCGGGCGTCGTCGGCATCGTGGCCGCGCGCCTCAAGGAGGCGGCGGACCGGCCCGCCGTGGTCATCGGCTTCGACGGGGACGCGGGCAAGGGTTCGGCCCGCTCGGTGCCGGGGGTCGACCTCGGTGCCGCCGTGCACCGGCTGGCGGCCGAGGGCCTGCTGGAAAAGGGCGGCGGGCATCCGATGGCGGCGGGGCTGAGCCTGAACCGCGCGCAGCTCGAACCGGCGATGGCGCGCCTGGGCGATCTGCTGGCGCGGCAGGGCGCGGGGGCGCAGGGCCCGCGCGATCTGCGGATCGACGCCCTGCTGATGCCCGGCGCCGCCACGGTCGAGCTGATCGAGAGCATCGAGGCCGCCGGCCCCTTTGGCGCCGCCGCCCCGGCCCCGCGGTTCGCGCTGGCCGACGCCAGCATCCTGATGGCCCGCGAAATCGGCACCGGGCATCTGAAACTGAGCATCGGCGACGGCCTCGGCGCGCGACTGGACACGATCGCCTTCGGCGCCTTCGACGGGCCGCTGGGGCCTGCACTGATTGCGCACGCCGGGCGGCGGTTCCATCTGGCCGGGCGGCTCGAGGTCAACCACTGGCAGGGCAGACGGCAGGCGCAACTGCGTCTCGAGGATGCGGCCCCGGCAGGGTGACGGGCGCCGCGACGGCACCGTCCGGCCGGCCGCGTTTTTCTCGCCGCCCCCTCTTGCACGCCGGTTCCGCTTTGCCTAAACCCCGCCCATCGCGTGGCCCGTTCGTCTATCGGTTAGGACGTCAGGTTTTCAACCTGAAAAGAGGGGTTCGACTCCCCTACGGGCTGCCACTTAAATCTTTTTTTCATTTATTTTTATGTGGTTAGAGGTCGCTTGTGAAAGTGACCCCCAAACTGATCCCCAGGTCACTCCGATTGGGGTGATGTTCGGCACCCCTCGTCAGGACAATCGCGCATGGTGGGCTGCTTCGATGGCTAAGATTCTGACCAAGCTGGCCCCGCCAGAACCCAGGATTGTCCCGTATAACATGACTATGGCCTCGTGCGATCAGTTGACGGAATGTGCACCGAGATCGTTTTTTCGTGTACGCTCTGTCGGACGGCGGGAACGTCGTCCATGTAGGGTCTGCGAACAGCCGATGTAGTGTTTGTGCGAGATGACGCAACCGGCCCACAGCGGACGTTCCTGCAACTTGCGGCGAAGGTCCGGTTCGAGCCCAAACTGCCGCATGCCGCTGCGTCAATTAGGATCCGCTCCGATTCCAAGGCGGTAAGGTCCGCCTTTCCGCAGCATTGCCTCTAATTACATAGGGCTGAGGTTCGTGCGGCCCGATAGAACATCATCGGTCAATTCTAGCAGATAGTCTTTGTTTGCATCTACGAACATGTCAGCAAAAACGATAGCTGCAAGCCCCTCGTAAGTGAAATTCTCAGCAATATCTTCCGGATTGATATCGCTTTGCGAAAAGAATGATCCATCTTGGTTCGCAATATACTCACTTCTTTTTTCTGCCTGAGAGCATGCAGTTTGGAAATCAACTTCCTCCATAAGTAATATCGCCAAATAGAACAGCTGCGGCTTCCCGCCGCGCGGCAACTCTCTAGAAACGGCAATAGGGAATAAGAGTTATTGATGTTCGTCAAGGTGAGTTTCTTTTTTTATTTCCCGATGTGTACCGTAATTAAAGAAGTCGACACCGTATTTTCCTGGTGTCGCTCCTGGCTCGATTTCCAAGACTCCCGAAACGGTGCAGTGTGGCCTTTGCTGAGCGATTGACGCCATTCTATCGCTGCGCGTCCTGATGAGGGCTTTCCTAAGGTCCTTCGTATAGAACATAATCGCGGTACCGAGAGTATTTGCTAAAATGGAATCGGAAAAACTTGGTAGGGCACCATCAATTGGACGCTCGATCCCAGAGCGAATTGTAAATGCCCCACTTGGAAGCATATGACTAGCCCAATCTAAAGTGAGGTTTGTTGCAACTTGGTCAAAATACGTTGCGCGCTGACACGTCATCTTGCCATCCACGGTTAGGCTCGAAACCCGTAAAGATTCGTTGTTCTCAAAACTCCCTTCATCAGCATTGTAGTTAATCTTTCCAGCCTCTTGGAAAAATTTCACTGATTTTGAAGCGTATTCCCTCATATGACGCGGGATAGAGAGCTTTACCCCGTCAAGTATTACCTCAAAATCATTCATATCGACTGATTTGGAAAGTATCACGGGATGAATATTTTCTTGTTTGAACGCCAGTGTGTCTGCGTAAAGCAACTGATGGCTCTCTTCAAAACTTGGCTTGTAGGAGTAATAGTAATTTCGTAGTTTCTTGCGATCCATCTCATAAAATGGGGCTTTGTCATTTAAATCCTGCCCGGTTCTAGTCTCTTTGGGTTCATCTTTTGCACTAAGCGAAATATTTATTCGAGGGCCACCAGGTGAAACGCCAATCTCTTTGAGTGCTTGAATATTCTTCCTCAACAACGCGCGCGGCGTTCCATAAATAAAGCTCTTGCGAGTCATGAAAGCTGAACTCTCCATCTTATTGCACGGCTAGATGACGATAAGAGTCTACTAGTCTTCTTGAGAAATCAATCCTTCATGGAAGCAGACATTGGCGCGCCTACGGATAGCTTTGTCAGTCGCAAGCTTGTAGGCGCGGGTCGCAAGGGCTGCCTTCTCCCACCAGAACATCACGAAGTCGGCGCTCTTGGGCATCTTGGGATAAGCTTTCCACAGCGCCTCTGCAAAGCCATCGCCCAACGCATCTCGCATCCGTTTATTTCCGATGAAGGGCGGGTTTCCGACGATGAAATCGGCCTCTGGCCACTTGGCGGGTTTCGGGTTGGCGTAGTCGTGGACCTGCACTCGCGCGTCGGGATCGGGGATGGGCTGGCCAGTAATGTGGCTGGTGATCATCGTCTCGCCATCCCAGCGGGTCACAGGCTTGCCTGCATCGTCAAGCCGGGGCGTCATCGCGCCCCACGTCAACACAGCGTCCCGGTTTTCGATGTTCTTGAAATCGCGTAGGACCGGTTCGGCGGGGCTGGCCTTGCCGTGGGTGCGGAAGTGCCACTGCAGGTAGCCGATCCACAGCACGAGTTCGGCCACGGCAGCGGCCCATGGGTTCAGCTCGATGCCCAGGAACTGGTGGGGGTCCACCGTGTGCCCTTCGAGCGAGAGGGCAACCTGATCCTCGCCCAGATCGGTCAGGAGCGCCGTGACCTCGCCCTCCAGTCGCTTCATCAGTTCGAGCGCGACGTAGAGGAAGTTGCCCGACCCGCAGGCAGGGTCGAGCACCCGCGTCTCGCACAGGCGGCGGTGGAAGGCTCGGACGGATGCCCGTGCATCGTCCAGCTTGTCCTGCTTGGCGAGGATCAGCGCCGCCCCCTGCACCGCGACCCAGTCGGCACGCAGGGGTTCGATCACGGTTGGGTTCACGAGACGCTCAACATAGGCGCGCGGCGTGTAGTGCGCCCCCAGCTTGTGCCGGTCCTTGGGACTCAGGGCGCGTTCGAGGAGAGTGCCGAAGATTGCGGGTTCGACCTCTTTCCAATCGCGCGATGCGGCGTCGATCAGCAACGAGAGCTGGACCTCGGACAGCGGCAAGGCGTCGGCGTCCCTGAACAGACCACCGTTGAACCGCTTGAGGTCGATCATGAGAGCCTGCGAGAAGCCGCCGGTATTCATCGTTTCCCACAGGCCTCTGAGCGCCGGGGCCGCGTGTTCCGGGTGCCCCCGCAGCTTCGTGAGCAGATCGGAGAAAAACTCGCGCGGGATCAGCTCGACGTCCTCAGCGAACATGGTGAACAGACACCGCATGAGGAAGCGGGCGACGGCCTGCGGATCGTGTCCTTGCCCCTCAAAGGACCGTCCGAGTGCTGCAAGACGGTCCGCCACGCCGCGTGTCACTTCGGCACTGATCCTGGCCGGGTCGAGCGACTGCGGGTCGGTCCAGATCGTGCGCAGTCGGTCGCGGACCTTTTCGTCGCGTAGATCGTCTAGCCCGATCCGGTAGCGGTTACCGTCAGGATATTGCGTATAGCCTTGGCCCTGACCCGAGAAGTCAGCGTAGACCTCCAGCATGTGCCCAACGTCGGCGATGATGAGGAATGGTGGCCACCCGTCCTCTCGCGCTACCGCGCGGGCGTAGCCATCGGCTTGGTTGCGGGCGCTGAGCATCGTGTCGTCCCAACGCTTCGTGCCACGCACCCCATGGCCCTGCCGCTGAATCTTCGGCAGGTCGGTGATCAGTTCAAGCTGGCTGTCGATGTCGGACTTGGTGGACTGGCCAGTCCCCTGCTTGGCCTCCATCACAAAGCAGCCGCGCCGGTAGAGGTCGATGAAGCCCCTTGATTGAGCGTTGGTGTGGATGAAGGTGACCGGGCGCTCGAACCGGTAGTCGTCGTTCTGGGCGTCTGCGGTGGCGACCTTCGGTGCCGGGACGGACAGTAGTTGAGTGAGTTCGATGGCGAACTGCTGAAAGTTGGCCCGCTCACTGCCGCCTGACGCCTTCCAGCAGGAGATGAATTCGTCTGCGATCAAGAGCTTCGCCTCTTCAGTCTGTAGCTACCTTGAACCTTGCCGAAACGAGAGGGGTGACCACAAGCCATCATGTCCAAATCCATCGAATTGTAGCCGACGCCAACAGGAACTAAACCCCTACCAACAAGGGTCTGGAAGCGTCGTGCGACCATATTCTGAAACTGCAGACAGGTGCGAAACCTTTAACTCAGCCCCGCCTACAAAATGGGCGGGGATCTGCCGTTCGCTGCGGTATGGTCGAAAGTCATTGAGGGGCGGCATAGCGGAAGTTCGCTGCGGTTGGGACACGTGACCTGTCAGGGCGGAAGCTAGGGTGAAAGAACGTATCATGAACCTGCCGCTTGCCTAGAACCATTCAGCGAAGCATACAGGCGCACCATGAAGCAGGACTACAAGCACAACCACTACGTACCCGAATGGTATCAGAAGCGCTTCCTTCCGGCGGGGCAGCACAAGCAATGGTATTTGGATTTGCGCCCGGATCGTGTGACAAACAATGGCCGCTCCTACACGCGGCGTGCGCTGCTGCATTGGGGACCTACCAAGTGTTTCGCGCAAAACGACCTCTATACGACCAGATGGGGCAGCATCGAAAACCGCGACATTGAGCGATTCTTTTTTGGACAGCTTGATAACAGCGCTCCCGCCGCAGTCGCACACTTTGCCGACTTTGAATTCAACTCCGAGTCAGGTGACGCATTCAATACGCTTCTACCTTACATGAGTGTCCAGAAACTTCGCACGCCAAAGGGGTTGGGATGGCTTCGATCCATCCTTGGCGGTATCAGTAAAAACAGAACCCTCCATGAAATGCAGCGGATTCAAAACATCTTCTGCAATATCTGAGGCGAAGCTGTCTGGCAGATTGCGGATGCCAGCAAATCGCCAACGAAATTCATTATTTCTGACCATCCCGTGGTCGCATACAACCCCGAATGCTTCCCGGCGTCCAAATGGTGCTCGGGCTACAATGATCCTGATATCCGCATGGTCGCAACTCACACATACTTCCCGCTATCGCCGGATAAACTTCTTATCCTCACGAACCTTGCATGGGTGCGCGACCCGTTCCAGATTGCTTTCAAGCTGAGGCCAACCCGAAGTATTTTCGACCGGCGGTGCTTTTCAACATGATGGATATTCAGCACTATCGGTATCTCTCCGAGGAAGAAGTTGTTGAAATAAATTACGTCACCAAACGGAGCGCGTTTCGGTACATCGCTTCCCCGGTCAAGGAATGGCTGTTTCCTGAGAAGCGTCTACGCTCGGCACATTGGCGAAGGCTGGGAGACGGATATCTATTCATGCCTGACCCGCGCCATATCCATGGCGGAGGAACGACTTTCGTCGGCTTTGAAGGCGGCGGTAGCGACGGATGGGACGCTTACGGTCGCAAGCCTTGGCAAGAGGGGTATGAGGATAAAAAGCTGGAAGAACACGAATGGCAGACCATACAGAAATTCAAGGCGGAATGGTCGGCTGAAATGGGGCCTTGCTATCGCGGAGTCGAGCTTGATTACGGCGACCGTGAAATTCGCTGGTCAATGGGCGATGACTACCACGAGTCAGAGTGCGAACGGGATGAAGAATACCTTAGACTTCCGGGGGAGAAAGCACGGCGGCGACGGTTGAAGCGGACTTCATCCGGCTTGAAAGATTAGACGCTCCATAGGGCAATCCATCTCGAACGGTGGCCGCGCGCCGAAAGCACGAAAACAACTTTTCGTTAGAGAACGATTACATTTCGAGCACCCTTGGCGCAATAAATGAAAAGGAGGCGTCCGCCGCTACGCGGCCTCCAGTCTCCCAACAGCATGGCAACACGCAACATCTTGTGCTAGTCAGGTGTCCCTTCGTCAGATTATGCTAGAAACGAAGCCGCATTTTCCTTATGCTCTGACAAACTACCGAGTCAGAGAGGCGCGAAGATGAGCAAAGAAGAAATCAAGACTGAGCAAATCGAGATGATGGTTGCCAAACCGGATTACTCGCGCATTTCGATCAATTCTCAACAACCAATGACAAGCGCACCTTCCGCACCACCGCCGCCTAAACCGAAGCGCTGAGCATGGCAAAGAAAGCTACGCCACCGCCAAAGCCCAAACCTGTCCCGCGTCATCGGGGAGAGGTTCGGGTGCAAGGGTCGCAACAGCCCCGTGCTGCTGCACCGGGTACACCACCACCACCCAAACCAAAAAGGTAGAGCATGCCAAACACGCCTCCTAAGCCGTCCACTGCTAGAGTTGTCATTGAAAGATCGCAGAAACCTGTTGCCAGCAAACCGGCATCGTCGCCACCTCCCAAGCCGAAAAGGTAATGCAATGACTAGAAAACCGACCGCACCGCCTACGTCGCCGCGTCCTACAACGCCGCCGTCGCGTCCGATCCCGGAGACGAACACCCGTCCTATGCCTGCGGCCCCGTCTTCGCCACCGCCACCCAAGAGGTAAAGCTATGCCATTTGAAGCGCAGTCAGGCGCTCACGCACAGTCAGATGGCGGATCCGTCTATACCCCCGACAACGCCAGACCCATCCCCAGCGCTCCGGCTTCACCGCCACCGCCCAAGAAGTGAAGGGGCATGCCGTATCCGCACCTCGGAGATTTCGCCCGCCGGAATGATTGTGATTTCCGGTCCCCAATCGCTATGCGATGGGTCCATTTTTTCCCATTCATCTGAGTCAGCCGCGCGATAATCGGTCACATACATTGCAATGGACCCGTCTTGCCCTAGGATCATTGGGCCGAACGGAGCTTTCTTGAAATCGTCCAGCCGCTCACATTGCGGCGTCGTGCCGTCTTTCTTAGCAACCGTTATTTGAGAGGGGCCGGAGTCTTCGCGATTAATGACGGTTTCCCATGCAGCGGTATTTCTATCCGCCGATGATATGCCTGCACTTCGCAGAAGCTCAGGAACGGCGCTCACGCTCACCCGCCGCTATAGCCCAGCCGCCAATAGAGCAATAATGATCCCGCCAACGCTTGCTCCGTAGCCCACCCATAACGGCAATTCGCCGCCCGATGGGACCGGATATTTCCAGTTGTAGACGATCAAGAGACCCGCTGACGCGGCCTGTGCCACAAATGCAAACACCAGCGCTATGGCAAGTGCGTCCAGTGTCCGGTGCGTCGTGTCGCGGCCCGTGTAGGCCAGACGATAGGACAGGTAGCCCGCAACCAAGATGGCAAGGGTCTGGTAGGGCAATTGCAGGAGGTCTTCGAGGGCTTCCATCTTCACAGAAAACCATTGTTTGTTAGGGCGCACAACGTAGAAGTATTGAGGGAAGCCCGTTTAGATGATTGTCAGCGATCACGGCATTTTCGTGCGGTAGGCGCCTCGTTCATGCTTGGGGCTTATGGTGGCTTTCCACCGGGAGCGGAAATGTGCTCAATGGCGGCTGAACGACCGCTTTGGGCCGAAATATCACGCTTGGCTGCTACCCGTCATGCAGCGGCCCGCACCAGAGATGTTGCGGGGTGATCCGATTTTTGAGTCTAGAATCTTGCTGTTGCCAGCCGCACTCTATGACCTGCGTGCAGCTACTAACGCCTCTGGATTTGGAAACGGCCCCCACCCCGAGGGTCCCATTGTTTCCAAATCCAGAACCGTCAGCCTGTTTTGCGCATCGCGGCCCTTTCGTCATGACGACGGATCACGGCTCGGATCGAGACGCGCAGGTCGAGGGCGGCACGGACCAGTCGCGGGGTCGCGTGTTCCGGGATCAGGATCGAGGTCGAGGCGCGGGCCACGCGGGCGGCATGGCGGGCGCTGGACTCGTGATCGAGGCGCGGGGTCAGCGTATCCGGGGCCAGCGTCTCTGATGCGGGACGTAGCGGCCCAACGCCGGTGCAGCGAAACTTGCCTGCGGGTGGCGACCGACTTTCTGACTCAGCTGCGGCAGTGCTGCAGGATCTACTAGAATTGTAGATTTCAGGCGAGCGACGTCGCCAGAATCCGAACCGGTCGTTCGTCGTTCGCCGCACGAGTGCCCTGCACAAAACGGCAGCGCGCGCACCACTCCGCCTTGATACTGCGGCATCCCGAGAAAATGGCGACGATCCGTTTGTGCTCTGATAGCGTGCCTCTGGAGGGGCCACGGAGCTGCCGATGGATAGTGTTCGTTTCACAGAATTCACGTTGCAGCGGCGCGCAAGGCGGCTGGTGCGGGGCGACGACGACGTCGCCATAGGGGCGCGTGCCTTCGATCTTCTCGATTTTCTGATCACCTGCCGCGACCGCGTCGTCGGGCGCGACGAGGTCATGGCGGCGGTCTGGCCGAACAGCGTCGTAGGCGAGAACAACCTGAACGTGCAGCTCGCGAACCTGCGGCGCCTGCTGGGGGCCGGTGCAATCGTCACGGTGCCGAGGCGCGGCCTGCGCTTCGCGCTGGAGGTCTCGTCGGCGGGTCCGTTGACGCTCGGCCTTCCGGACCGCCCCTCGGTCGTCGTCTTGCCCTTCGCGGATCTCGGCGGCGATCCCACGCTGTCGTGGCTCGCCGACGGCTTCGTCGAGGATATCACGACCGAATTGTCCCGGTTCCGCGATCTCTTCGTCGTGGCGCGCAACTCGGCCTTCGCCTACCGGGGCATGCCGCGCGATCTCAGGGCCATCTCGCGCGAACTCGGCGTACGCTACGTCGTCGAAGGCAGCGTCCGCGCCACGGCCGAGCGTGTGCGCGTCACCGCGCAGCTAATCGACGCTCACACCGGAGGGCATGTCTGGGCCGAGGTCTTCGACCGCGACCTGGTCGGGCATTTCGACACGCAAGCACGGGTGGCGAAAGCCATCGTGACCTGCCTCGCGCCGCAGATCGACCGGGCCGAGGCCGAGCGCATCCGCACCGCCGCGCCCAACGACCTGAACGCGCACGGCATCGCGCTGCGGGGCTGGTCCCTGGTCTCGGCCGGCGACATGGCCTACGATCCCGCACCGCGCGACAAGGCGGCGGAGCTTGCCCGGCAGGCGCTGGACCTCGATCCGAACTCGGGCCTCGCGTGTCGCGTTCTGGCCTGGGTCGCCTGGTGGAACGTCTATCACGCCACGACACGCTCCGTGTCCGACACGCTCGCCGGAGGCATCGACGCGGCCACGAAGGCCATCGCCGCAGATCCGACCGACCACCACGCGCGGCGGCTCAGGGCGCTTCTGCACTTCATGAACGAGGATGCGAGGGCCGGCCTGCCCGAGCTTCGCCAAGCGCACGAGATGAATCCGAACTGCGCGGTGACGCTGGCGTGGCTTGGACTCTACGAGGGCTTTCATGGCGATGCCGAACGCGGTGTGCCGCTGGCCGAGGCAGCACTGCGCCGCTCTCCGCGCGATCCGTCGCGCGGTTCCCTCCTCGCGGCGCTCGGCTTCGCGCAGTTCGCCGTGCGAAACTACGATGCGGCCGCACAGGCGGCGGAGGCGGCGCTGGCCGAGGCCGCGGGAAGCGCCACGCCACTGATCCTCGGCACAATCGCCTGGGTCGGCGCGGGACGTATGGACCGGGCCGAAGCGGCCTTCGCACGGGTCGCCGAGATCGCGCCGACCCTCGTCGAGGCGCGGCTTGCAGGGCGCTGGCTCACCTCGAACCCCGACTACCTGGCGCGTGCGCATACCTTCTTTTGCATCGCCGCCGGCCTCGCCCCTGCTGATGCGGTCAAGATGCTCAGGTAGCGGCGGCGCCTCCGATTTATATCGTTTTAGCCGCGCTGGGTGACGCCGTTCTCATGGTCGGTCCACTCTGCCTCGACCGGGACGGCAGCACGCCGAAGCCCGACAAGCGGAGGAGATACCATGCCTTTCTACCTGTACCAGTTGGCCTATTCCGGCGACGCCATAAAGGGGATGGTCGCCAAACCCAGCGATCGCGAAGCGGCTGCGCGCAAGCTCATCGAAGCGCTGGGCGGCAAGCTGCACCACATGTTTTTCGCTTTCGGGCAGTACGACGTGGTTTGCCTGATCGAATGTCCGGACGACACGACGATGATGGCGGGTGCCGCATCCGTCGCTTCGACGGGCACCGTCTCGGCCTCCGCAACGACGAAGCTGATGACCTCGGCAGAGGCGATCTCGGCCCTGGAGAAGGCCGGCCAGGTCACGGGCGCCTACACGCCGCCGCACGGGTAGTGTGGTCCGCGCAACAACGCCCGACACCCGCGACCGTGTCGGGCGGGGGCGCTCTGGAAGACTCGGATCGGGCCACCTTCCCGCGGACAGGTGGCCGGCCCGTGCCGTTCAGCGTTGAACGTTGGGAAGGGGTGGAATGAACGGACAGGATCACGACTGGGTCACGCTGCATCGCCTCCGCTTTTCGGCGCCGATCGCCGCGCAGGTCCGAAGCTTTCCGACCGTGGCTGGCGCATCGGTCTGGCGATTCTGCCCGCAACACGCCGTGGGACATGACGGGCTGCCTACCCTGACATCGGAAATCTGGGGCGGCCTGGGGATCTGGGACAGCCGCGCGGAGGCCGAGGCGATGCTCGCCGATCCTGGTGCGGCGATGCCTTGGCTGGCCGAAGCCGAGGCGGCGTGGCACTGCCTTGCGGTTCCCGTCTCTCATCGCGGCAAGGTCAACTGGCGCGGCCATGTCGAGGATGGCACCGCCGTCCGTCCTGCGCCCGCCGATCCCGGCGGCCCGCTGGTCGTCGTCACCACGGCGGGTTTTCTGTCGCGCGAGGAATGGATGCTGCCCCGCATCCGGCTCTTCGTCGAAGGCGTGTCCGAGGTGATGGCGTGGTATGGCGCGCTGCCCTCGAACCTGCGCAACGACGTGTTCAACGGAACCGAAGGGCGCGAAGGTTTCACCTGCTCGCTCTGGCGATCTGACGAAGCGATGCGCGAAGTCGCCTATCATCAAGGCCGCCACCGCGCCCGGATGGAGGAAAGCCGCGCCGGTCTGATGTTCGACTACTCGTCCTTCACCCGTCTGCGCGCGCTGCGCAGCCATGGCGACTGGAACGGCGATCCATTTGCTGAATTGCAGGAAGGTGCCATGACATGATGCTCGACGACGAGTTGCAGGGGTGGCTTGACCAGATGGCACGGTCCTATGCGGTCGGCGATGCCGCCGCTTGTGCCAGGATGTTCAGCGAAGATGCCACGCTTCACTCGCCATTTGCGCCCCCCGCCCACGGGCGGGCCGAGATCGAGACCCTGCATCGGGAATGGACCCGGACAGCCACGGCAAAACGCCTCGACATCCTGTCATTCGGCGGCTCGGGCGATCTTGCCTGGGTACTTGCCAGGTTCTCCGAAGGCGACACTGGTGCGGGCACCACGCTGGTCGTCCTCGACCGAAGCGAAGGCACCGGCTGGCTCTGCAAGGCGTGCAGCCTGAACGAAGAACAGATCTGAATACTGCGCCCATCAACTGCGCCGGGTGCGATATCCAACACGCAAAGGGTGAGAGAGAGATGCAAACCGACAGTATCGCCGCCACGGCCGCGGCCTATACCGCCGCTTGGAACAGCGGCTCGGCCGAGGCCGTGGCCGCTTTTTACGCCGAGACGGGCGGCATCGTCATCAACCGGGGAACGCCCTGGAAGGGGCGCGCGGGCGTGCAGGCCATGGCCGAAGGATTCTTCGCCGATGTGCCCGACCTGACCCTGACCTGCGACGGGGTGCGCATCGCGGGCGATCACGTCGCCTTTCTGTGGACTTTCACCGGCCACCATGCCGAAACGCGCAACCCCTCGCGGATTACCGGCTGGGAAGAGTGGGACCTCGACGGCGCGGGCAAGGTCATCGCCTCCCTCGGATGGTTCGATACGGCGGACTACGCCCGGCAGGTGGCGGGATGAGCACGCCGTGCCAAAGGGCGGACGGCAGCCTTTGCGCCGAGGACGGCAGCCTTTGCGCCGAGACTGGCACATGACCAAAGCCGCCGATTGCGGGGTCGATGCCATGCCGGTCCTGCATCTGACCGAGGGTGTAGATGGTATCTCGCGCTTTAGGTCACAACCGCAACAGGAGACGCCAGTGAACCTTCCCCTTTTCTTCGACGCGATGCCCGCTCTCGACGTGCCGTTTCCCGAGGATGTGGTCACAACCTACGCCGTCCCTTCGGATGCGGGGCTTGTGGCCTTCTTCCGCTTCAACAAGGACATGGACCTTCCGCCCCACGCGCACGGGCCCCAATGGGGCACAGTGATCGCCGGAGAGATCGTCTTCACCATCGGCGGCGAGACGCGGACCTATCGACCGGGTGACAGCTACGACATCCCTGCGGGTGTCGAGCACAGCGCAAGGATCCGGGCGGGGACCGTTGCGGTCGACGTCTTCGCGGAGGCAGACCGCTATCCGCTGAAGGCACGGTGAGATGGCCGTCGCCATCGCCCGCGCGGAGACGCCCGAAGACCTCGACGCCGTGCGCGGCCTGATCCGCGACTTCTTCGCTTGGGCGATGGCGCATGTGGCCGAGGGTGGGAAGGACCCGAACCAGTCCGTCTTCGCCAACCTCGAAGCCGAGCTTGCCGGGCTTCCGGTACGTTTCGGTGCGCCCTCGGGTTGCCTGCTTCTCGCGCGGCTCGACGGGGCGCCGGTCGGCTGCGTCGCATTCTACGGGCAGGACGCCACGACGATGGAGATCAAGCGCATGTTCGTGCGTCCCGAGGCCTGGGGGGAGGGCGTCGGCGGGCGCATGCTGGAGGCTCTGCTTGCCGAGGCGGAGACCACCGGATACGTCCGCTACCGGCTGTCCACCCACCACATGCTGCACACGGCCCAGGCGCTCTACCGCCGCGCCGGTTTCCGCGAGGTGCCCGGTTCGGCGGGTTTTCCGGGCATCGTGGAGGGCGTCGACATCTGCACGGAAATGACCCCGACCCACAGCGGCGCGAAGGAGAACCGCCTTGCCTGAGACGCCTGACCCGTTCGTCCATCATCCCGAACTGCGCGACCGCATCGCGGACCCGGAAACCTCGCGCTTCCGGACCTTCCGAGCGGAGGCGCTTATCCTGCAAGAGCCGCATCTGCGGGACTGGGTGTATCCCGAAGCACGGCGCGAGGCGATCCGGGCCGAGGCGCTGGCCGGCCATTCCGGCGATCTCTGGATCTTCGGCTACGGCTCACTGATGTGGAACCCGGCCCTGCGCTTCGCCGAGGTGCGGCGAGCACATGTCCCGGACCATGCGCGCCGTCTGATCCTCGTGGACCACCGGGGCGCCCGCGGAACGGCCGAGGCACCGGGCCTGATGGCGATGCTCGACGCGGGCGACGGCTGTGATGGTCTGGCTTTCCGGATCGCCGCAGCCGATGTGGATACCGAAACCGATATTCTCTTTCAGCGTGAAATGCTGGCGCCCGGCTACCTCGCCCGGTTCATCCCGGCCAGGATCGGCGATGAGGAGGTCCGAGTGCTGTCCTTTCTCGCGGATCACGACGTACCCGATGTCCGCCCGGACCTGACACACGAGGAGCAGGTCCGCTACGTCGCCCACGGGGCTGGAGACCTCGGCACCAGCCGGGACTACCTCGCCAGCATCGTCGGGCATCTGGGCGAACTCGGCATCGTCGACCAGCCTTGCACCGACCTTCTGAACGCGGTCGATAGCTACCTCGCGGCGACTGCCGAAAGGGAGCCTGCCCCATGACCGCCCTAGTCCCCTTTTTCGACGGCCATAACGACTTCCTCCTGCGGCTGATGAAGATGCCCACCCCACGGGAAGAGACCTGGCTCGGCGCGGGCAGCCATGGCCATCTCGACCTCGCCCGGATGAAGGCCTCCGGCTTCGCGGGCGGGCTTTTCGCGATCTTCGTGCCGCCGGCGTCCGGTGGTCCGCCGCCCGATTTCAAGGCGCTGATGGCCGACCCGCCCTATGCGCTGCCGATGCCGCCCGAGATGATGCACGCGCAGGCCCAACCCGACGCGCTGACCATGGCCGGGCTTCTGCACTGGATGGAGCGGGCGGCGCCGCAGGATTTCCGCGTCTGCCGTTCGGTGCCTGAGATCCGCGCCGCGATGGAGGTGCGCGTGATCGCGGGCGTCATGCACATGGAGGGCGCGGAGGCGATCGGGCCGGATCTCGACGCGCTCCATCTCTTTCACGACATCGGCCTGCGGTCGCTCGGCCCGGTCTGGAGCCGGCCCACGATCTTCGGCCACGGCGTGCCGATGGCGTTCCCCGGCTCGCCCGACACCGGGCCGGGCCTCACCGCGAAGGGCCGCGACCTCGTCCGTCTCTGCGACGAACTCGGCATTCTGATCGACCTGTCGCACCTTAACGAGAAGGGGTTCGACGACGTGGCCCGCGTCTCGGATGCACCGCTCGTCGCCACGCACTCGAACGCCCATGCGCTCTGCGCCAGTCCGCGCAACCTCACGGATCGGCAGCTTCACATGATCCGCGAGCGCGGTGGCATGGTGGGGTTCAACTTTGCGACCTTCTACCTCAATGCGGACGGCACCGCCGCGTCCGGCACAGGCTGGGACACGATGCTACGCCACCTCGACCACCTGATCGCCGAGGCGGGGGAGGATCACGTCGGACTCGGTTCGGATTTCGACGGCTGCGTGCTGCCCGATCTCATCGGTGACGTGACCGGCGTTCCGCTTCTCTTCGAGGCGATGGGCGCGCATGGCTACGACGCGCCGCTCCTCGGCAAACTCGCGCGCGACAACTGGCTCGCCTGCCTCAACCGGTGCCTTCGCTGATGCGCGGCGGAGGCGAAATCGCGCTCACGCCGCCGAGCTTCACAAGGCGCGACCGACGGAGCATCGCCATGATCGCCTGCCAGCCATCGGCATCACCGGAACGAAGGAGGCCGCAATGAAGAACGAGGAAGAAACCCTCGATCCGTCCGACTGGACGGAGGCACGCAAGCTTGCGCATCGCATGGTCGACGACGCCGTCCGCCACCTCGACGAGGTGCGCGAGCGTTATGTCTGGCAGCCGATCCCCGAGGACGTGAGGGCCCGTTTCCGCACGCCCCTGCCTACGGGCCCGCAGCCGCTCGGCGACGTCTACGAGGAGTTGCGAGCCAACATGCTACCCTATGCCATGGGCAACATCCATCCCCGCTTTTGGGGCTGGTACATGGGTTCGGGGAACTTCACCGGCGCGCTCGGCGACTTCCTCGCCGCAATCGACGGATCCAACCTCGGCGGCGGGTCCACGGCGGCTGCCATGATTGATATGCAGGTGATCGACTGGTTCAAGGAGATGATGGAATTCCCGTCGACCGCCAGTGGCACGCTGACGAGCGGCGGCTCCATGGCCAACCTGCTGGCCCACACCATCACCCGCAACATGATGGCGGGCGTGGACGTCCGGGCCGAGGGCATCGTGGGCCTCGCCCGGCCCTTGCGCTTCTACGCCTCTGACCAGGTCCACAGCTGCCACCAGAAGGCCCTCGAGACGCTGGGCCTCGGGGCGCGGTCGCTCCGCATGGTCGCGTCGGACGAAAGGAAGCGCATCGACCTGTCCGCGCTGGAGGCGGCGATCGCGGAGGACCGGGCGGCGGGCGTCGCGCCCGTCTGCGTCATCGGTACAGCGGGCACGACAAACACGGGCGCGACGGACAATCTGTGCGCGCTTGCCGCGATCTGCCGGCGCGAAGGCCTTCGTTTTCACGTGGACGGCTGTATCGGCGCCTTCCTGAAGATCGCCACCGAGAATCGCGCCCTGGTGGCGGGCATCGAGCTGGCCGATTCTGTCGCGCTCGATCCGCACAAGTGGCTGCACACGCCTTTCGAGGCGGGCTGCGTGCTGGTGCGCGACGCCGACCGGCATTTCGAGACCTTCGAGATGCATGGAGAGTATCTCCAGTTACAGACTCGAGGCATGATCGCGGGAAAGTTTCTCGCCGACTACGGGCTGGAACTGAGTCGCGGCTTCAAGGCGCTGAAGATCTGGATGTCGCTGAAGGAGAACGGTGCGCAGAAGCTCGGGCGGCTGATCGACCAGAATATTGCGCAGGCCCGCCATCTAAAAAGACTGATCGCTGCCGAGTCACGGCTGGAACTCGTAGCCCCGGTCGACCTCAACATCGTCTGCTTCCGATATGCCGACGGCCTGAAGGACGAGGCGGCCCTCAAGGCGGTCAACACCGAGATCATGCTGCGCATCCAGGAGTCAGGCGTCGCCATCCTGTCCGATACGACCGTCTCGGGCCGCCACTGCCTCAGGGTCGCCATCAACAACCACAGGACGACGCGCCGGGATCTGTCGCTTCTCCTGTCGGAAGTCCTGCGAACCGGAGAGCGGGTTGCACACGAGCAGGCGCGGCCGGCAGCTCCCGTTTCGACTTCTCGGGAAAAAGGCTGACCACCCACGCGCGTAGTCGAACAGGCTGCGCTGGAGCCCGGGGAGCGAAGCGCCACGGCCCTCGACCAGGTGTCGCCGCGATTGCCGGGAATGCTCTCCGACACGCAGTGGTCTCTTCGGTCCTGAGCCCGAATTTCCGCTATTTGGGCGAATAGTTGCTTCTGAGTAAGTCTGTCATGCGCTTTTCACCCAGGCGTCCCTGCCATCCCGCCCCATTGAGCGTGGACGCCCCGGTCCTGGCCTGCTCGCCCACGTTCTGGTCAACAAATACGCCGATCATCTGCCGCTCTACCGCCAGAGCCAGATCTTCGAGCGTGATGGGCTCGACATCGACCGTTCGACGCTGGCGGACTGGGTGGGGAAGAGCACCGCGCTACTCGAGCCGCTGGCGGACGCCATCGGCCGGCACGTCTTGGCCGGACAGGCGATCTTCGCGGACGACACGCCCGTCCGGATGCTGGCACCCGGCACCGGCAAGACGGCCACGGCACGGCTCTGGGCCTATGCGCGAGATGAGCGACCCTGGGGCGGTGCCGCACCGCCCGCCAGCTGGTATCGGTTCTCGCCGGATCGGAAGGGTCAGCATCCGAAGGACCATCTCGCCGACTACCGCGGCTGGATGCATGCCGACGGTTACGCCGGGTTCGAGGACATCTACCGGTCCGGCGACATCCGCGAGGTCGCCTGCATGGCCCATGTCAGGCGCAAGTTCGTCGACGTTCATCGGGTCCAGGGCTCGGCCATCGCCGAGGAGGCCATCGCGCGCATCGCCCAACTCTACGGCGTCGAGAAGGAGGTGAGAGCCTCGCCCCCGGATAGGCGCGTCGAGATCCGGCAGGCCAAGGCGGTGTCGATCTTCGACGACCTCGAGGCCTGGCTGCACCTCCAGCTGCCATCCATCTCCGGCAAGTCGCCGCTGGCCGTGGCGATCCGCTACGCCCTGACCCGCATGAAGCGGCTCCGGCCCTATCTCGATTGTGGGGTCCTGGAGCTGGACAACAACACGGCCGAACGTGCGATGCGCTCCGTCGCGATCGGTCGGAAGAACTACCTCTTCGTCGGCTCGCTCACCGGCGGCCGCGCCGCTGCCATCGCCTATACCCTCATCGAGACCGCCAAGCTCAACGGTGTCGATCCGCAGGCTTGGCTCGCCGATACCCTCGCCCGCATCCCCGACTACAAGATCACCCGCGTGGACGACCTGCTGCCGTGGAACCGGCCGAAGTAGAGCAGTCAGCCCGGACGGTTACGCCCGCGCTAGCGTCTCGATGAAAGACCGCTTCGGCCGTATGCCGTGAGCGCGCTACCGCACTTGCATCGGTCCGGTCCCCGCCCTCTCCGGCTGCTCAGCCCAATACGACGCAATGACCAGACACGGTTCGACCGCAGTTCCACAACGCGCAAACGGGACCGTAATCCAACTCCTTTAGTGTCTTGAAAAATCTGTTCCTTTGCAACGCCTTAAAACCTGAACACCGAAACGGCGCCGTCATGAGGTCCGGAGAATATCCGCCCTGAGAGACCGCTTCCGGGCCTCCTGGAGCAGCGTTCGGTGCTCAGCCCCACCCGCATAACCCCCGAAAACAACGGAAAAATCCGGCCGCAGCCGGATCGGGAGAACGCTTTCACGAGGGCGAGTGGCGGAGGAGGTGTCCGCCATACGCCAAATCGTTACAGCAAAAATAGAATAATATCAGTTACTTACAAAATAGTTCGTGAGCGACTTGTGCAGCAAGACATGCTGCAAATCTCATTGGCGACTTACTACGAATCCCCTATCATCACGAATCGAAAACCCCGGCAGAGGACAAATCTGCCGGGGTTCTGTCGATAATGAAACGCCAACCCCTAATCAGCATTTCGAGCGATTTGCGAAAGGACTTAACGATGAAATCGACCCCCCGTGAGAAAGGCCAGTTCCGTGAATGTAAATAGCCGAAACATAGTCCCCGATCAAGACCCTCTGGACAGGCCGATCACGGTCACGCTCTTCCCCAATGAGAAGGCATACAGCAAGGCCGAGAAGACCCTGAGCCTGCGCAAGCTGGCCCACGGCATCGAACGCAAAATGGCCCCGAGCAAGGACCGGCTGCCTTTCCTGAAGGGCGCGACGTTCGGCGACGTGCCGTCCGAAAAGCGATGCCTGCGCTATGACGCCAACGTCCTGAGCATCACGGGTGTTGAAGCCGACTATGACGCGGGCGACGTGGCCCCTGAGGAGGCCGTGGGGCTTGTCGAGAAGGCCGGTATCACCGCCCTGATCTACACGACACCTAGCGACGGTAAGCCCGGGAAGGGGCGGCGCTGGCGCGTCTTCTGCCCTTTGAGCAAAGCCCACTCCCCCGAACAACGGACTGCCCTTCTGGCGCGGCTCAACGGGGCGCTGGGGGGCATCATCGCAGACGAGTCCTTCACGCTTTCGCAGGCATACTACTACGGCGGCGAGGGCAAGCCCGTGAAGACCTACCTTGCATCGGGGAGGTATCTGGATACTGCATCCGATCTGGACGCAGGGGCAATCGGCAAGCGCGGCGGCACGGGTGGCGCGGCAACCGCACTGGATGAAAAGCAGGCGTTGAAGGCCATAAAGTGCGGCGAGGCATATCACACCAATATCGTCGCCCTTTTGGGCAAGTGGTCCACCGCTGGCGTCCCTTATCTCGAGTCGCAACAGCGCATCCTCGCCGCACTGGACGCGGTGCCCGAGGCGGATCGTGACCAGCGATGGCATGACCGCAAGGGCGATCTGCCCCGGACCCTCGCCTATATCTACGGCAAGCGAGTCGCTGAACCGCAGGACGACTTCAATGCTGATCTGGACGCGGCATGGGCGGCGTCGGATATGGTGCCTGAAGTGGTCCTGTCCGACGAAGAGATGGCAGGCATCCTCGAAATGGTGCATGGCCCTCAGGCCGCGAAACAGGCGCAGCCCTACTTCACCGACATGGCCGATCTTCTGTCCTCGCCTGCGCCTGAGCGTGAGTGGCATGTAGAGGGCTGGATACCGGCCAAGACCGTTCACATGATGGGCGGTGACGGCGGCACCGGCAAGAGCCTCTTGGCCGTCCAGATGGCCGTAGCGACCGGCGCGGGGGCCACATGGCTTGGCAGCCCGATTATGCGCCCCGGCGTGGCCCTCTACTACGGCGCTGAAGACGATCAAGACGAACTGCACCGCCGCTTTGCCGACGTATGCCGTGCAATGGATATCGACCCGGCAGAGCATCGCGGGCGCATCGGTCTGAGGGCAGCCATCGCCGAAGACACGATCTTCGCCGTCGCCGACCGGCGCACGGGCAAGGTCACGCCGACGCCCGTGATGAAACGGATCGAAGCCGAGATAGCCGCCCTCAAACCGTCGCTTGTCGTCCTCGACACGCTGGCAAACCTTCATGCGCTGGAGTCCAATTCTCAGGAGCATGGGAAGGCGTTTATATCGCTCTTGATCGGCATAGCGCAGCGCACCGGCTGCACCTTCCTGTTGCTGGCGCACCCGTCAAGGTCTGGCATGGCAAGCGGCGACGGCGATGGCTTTTCGGTCGCGTGGTCGAACTCCGTCCGGTCCCGCTCCTATTTCGAGAAAGACCCGACCGACCCGGATATCCGCACCCTTACCCTGAAGAAGTCGAACTACGGGGCAAGCGGCCTGTCCATGAATGTGATGTGGTCGAACGGGGCGTTCGATGTGGTGACGGATGCCCATGCCACGGCGTCCCGCGCCAAGCATGTCTTCCTGACGATCCTCGATAGGATGACAGCGGCGGGCCGTTTCTTCCTGCCGACCAAGGGCACCAACTACGCCCCGGCTTGCTTTGCCGGGGAGCCTGAGGCGGATGGCATCACGAAAGACCAGTTCGCCAAGGCAATGACGGCGATGCTCTACAGCCGCGTCCTGACCATCGAAGAATACAAGACGGTAGACCGGAAAGCCCGAAACCGTTTGGCGCGGGGCGAAGTCGCACTGGGAAAAGAGGAGGACTTTACCGATGACCTTCCCGATTGATCGAATCCGTTTGGCCAGAATCCGTTCCCTGAACTGGTTCACTGCCCTGAAGCGTTCGGGGCGGGGGACACGGCAGTGTCAAATCAGGGTGCGCCACCATGTTGCGCCACCCCTGCGCCACCACCGCGCCACCATGCGCGCTACCACCGCGCCACCATGCTGCGCCACCCCCCCCTATACTACGTATAACCCTTGGCGGGCGTTATGCGCCCCGCCTTGGGTCTTAACGTGTATCGACAAGCCCGACTGTCCTGCCGTGTCATTCTGCCCTGATCCGTTCAGGGCAGTGAGGCATGGCAGTAGGTTCTTCCCGGCGGATGGTCATGCGGGTGCGCGGAGCCCCGCAGGATTCCCCCATGCAGAAAAAACCGAAATCGGGAGAAACGGATTCTTTCCCCGGTTTCACCCCGGGGCGAACGGTTCCCCCGGGGCAAACTGAAATGAGGCGATGAGTGGCATACATATCGAAACGGGAACTCGCCGGTATCGAGGCGATGGTCTGGGGGCCTGAGCCTGAGACGCTGCTGACGGCGCAGGAACTCGCCGACTTCCTTGGCACCACGTCGGGCAGGCTGAGCGGGCTGGCGACGGCTGGCATCCTGCCCCGGGATGACCTGAAGCGGTTTCCCCTCGCACCGGCAGTCCGGGCCTACATCGCCCATGTGAAGGCCAAGCCGTCGTCGGCACTGGCGATGAACCCCGAACTCAATGCCGAGAAGGTCCGCATCGCCCGGGAGTCCGCCGACAAGCTGGCGTTCCAGAACGCCCGTGCCCGTGGCGACCTGCTCGACGCGGCCACCGTCGCCCGTGAGTGGCAAGGCGTGGTCAAAGACCTGCGCGCCGCGCTCCTCGCCGTGCCGTCCCGTGTCGCTGGCCTCGCCGGTCTGGACCGCCGTGCAACCGCCGCTTTGGAGGTCGAAATGCGGGCGGCGATGGAGGCTATCGCCCTAGACCCCGCCGCACAGCCCATAGGCTCGCCGCTGGTAGATGACTCGGGCCTTCCGCGACCCGAGGTAGCCGACGACGACAATCGCGCTCCTGAGGCCGTTTTTGAGGGGTCGCCCGATGACCATTGATCCGCGTTTTGCGACCCTGCGCAGTGATGCTTTTGCAGCCCTGCGCCCGCCGCCGCGCCTGACCCTGAGCGAGTGGACGGAAGCGAACCTACGGCTGCCCGCAGGCGTGTCGGCAACCCCCGGTCCAGTCCGGCTCTGGCAATTCCAACGTGGCCTTGCCGATGCCATCGGCGACACGTCCATCCCGAGGGTGAGCGTCCTGAAGGCGGCGCGGTGTGGCTACTCGACTCTCCTGACCGCCGCCGTCGCGGCCTTCGCCTCGAACGACCCCAGCCCGATCTTGGCCCTCCTGCCGACCGTGGACGACTGCCGGAACTTCGTCGTCCATTCCCTCGAACCTGTGGCAGAGGTCACGCCCGCACTCGCAGGTGTCTTCGCCGACGAAACCGTGTCGGGCCGCAACACGCTCCTGCAAAAGCGGTTTCCGGGGGGCAGCCTGAAGGTCATCAGCGCCCGTTCGCCCCGGTCCCTGAGGGCGCACACCACCCGCGTCCTGCTCTGCGACGAAATCGACGGTATGGAAATCACCGCAGAGGGCAACCCGCTCCTCCTCGCCGAAAAGCGCACCCTGTCCTACGCGGATCGAAAGATCGTCTGCGGATCGACTCCGACCGACGAGTCCACGTCGCTGATCCTTCAGGAATACGCCAAGAGCGACCAGCGGGTCTTTGAAGTTCCGTGTCCGCACTGCGGCGAGGCAGCCGAAATAGTGTGGAAGGATATCCACTGGACGCCCGACGACCCTGACTCTGCCTCTTGGGCCTGCCCCAACTGCGGCTGCCTTGCCCCTGAAGCAGACAAGGCGCAGATGGTCGAAAAGGGCCAGTGGCGGGCGACCAAGCCGAACGTGAAGGATCACGCGGGCTTCAGGCTGTCCGCCCTCGTGTCGCTCATGCCGAACGCCTCGTGGCCGAACCTCGTGCGCGAGTTCCTGTCGGCGAGGGGCAACCCGGATGACCTGAGGGTCTTCGTCAACACCGTCCTGGCCGAACCGTGGCGCGACCAGTCCGGCGAGGGACTGGACAATTCCGCACTGGCGTCCCGTGCCGAACCTATCGGCCTCGACCGCATCCCGTCTGAAGTCCTCTATCTGACCGCTGGCGTAGACGTGCAGCGTGACAGGCTCGAAATGACCTCGATAGGCTGGCAGGCCGACGGCACGGCGCTTGTGCTCTCTCATGACGTGCTATGGGGCGACCCTCAGGAGGGCGAGGTCTGGGGCGAACTGGACGACCTCCTGCGGCGCGATCTGAAGCACCCCAAGGGCGGCACGTTGCGCTATGACGCGGCACTCGTGGATAGCGGTGACGGGGGCTTAACCGAAGCCATCTATGCCTTCTGCCGACCACGCTTGTCCCGTCGCATCTTCGCCTCGAAAGGGGCACCGGGCATGAAGCGACCGATAGTTGAGCGGGGGGCCAAGAAGGGAATCGTGTTGCAGATTGTCGGTGTAGACGCGGCCAAGAGCCGACTGTTGAACGCCCTACAGGCGGGCACGGGCTGGCGGTTCAGCGACTCCCTCCCTGCGGATTGGTTCAGTCAGTTGGCATCGGAACGGCGGGTGGTGAAATATAGCCGGGGGCAACCCGTCGCCCGGTTCGAACGCATCCCCGGCCTACGCGCCGAAGCCCTCGATTGCGTCGTTTATGGCATGGCGGCGCGGCTTCTGGTTGGCGTCCCTATCGACAAGCGGGAAGCCGATCTTGCAAGCGTGACCATGCCGAAAAAGTCCGCCACGATCATTCGCAGTGCTTGGTTGGATGGGAATTGAGATGGCGTATCATTCTTTCTTTAACGATTTGGAAATCTCACATAATACCCCCAAGCTGATAGACCCGCAAAAGAGGCTAATGGCTGGAACTAAAGCCCAAGAATACTCAATTGCACCATAGATTATCCCGACAACCCCAAATAGAGCTCCGAGAGAGGCCATGATATCCGCCAGCGCTGTAAAGAAGTAGCTTATTGGTTTAGCCTTGACTTTCGCATCAAGCTTAATAGTCATTTTGTTTAACCTCCAAACGGAACACTCTTAGATCGCATGGTGACACTGAAAATGAGCTAACAATGGGGCAAAACAACGAATTTTTGTGGCAGTAGCGCCAATCTTTAAAGCATTTCGCCACCGGGCCTGATGTCTAACCTCACTTTTCAGCGAGGGCTTCCATCAGACGGCTGGCTCGAAAGTTAGTCGCCCGTCCGCGTAAACCCGAACTTGCGCATGATCGCGTCTTCTGCGGCTTCCCGCTCCTGCGGCGCGAAGTCCGCGCGGCAGTCGCGCAATTGCCGCCTGTGCAGCGCGGCGGCTCTGTCGTTCCGACCTCATGAAATTGTTCACGCCTCGCTTCTGACTGCCCGGTGTGCCACCGGCGGCAAGGTGTCGTGCATAGGGGAGGGTCATGGGCTTGGTCCTTTCGAGTTCGGGGGAAAGAAAGCGGCGGGGAGCCTCATGACTTACCCCCCGCCGCCAGTTGCCCCGAGGCACCACCCCCGAGGCTAGGAGCCAACCGCCACGATCAAGAAACGGCTGGCCGACGCGGCAACAGATATCCAATTCGCCGAATACGAGTCAAGCGTTATGCGCGATTTGGTTGCCAACCTAAGGTTTGCAAACCTTAGATTTACAATCATAAAAGCCATTTACAGGCAAAACGAATCGGCTTAGAAGACCTTCCATCCTCCTGTCATGGAAAGGCAAGACCGATGCAAGATGACACCTACGGCGGGCCGCTTCTGGTCCCGACAATCGACGCGGGGACCAAGGGCCTCCAAACCCTCGATATCGCGCGGGCTGTATCTGACGCGGGCTTTCCGCTCAACTCTGCGCTGAGTTTCGTCCGCAACTGCACCGTAAAGGGATTGCTGCATCCCTACGGGCGGACCAAGAGCGACAACCGCAAGAACTACCTGTTCCGGGCCGATCAAGCCGTTATCGTCGGCGTCCTGCGCCGCATGAGCGAGGCCGGAATCTCCGACCCCGCCGCGCGACTTGCCATGTCCAACACCCTTGGCATGTGGCACGTCGATGACATGGAGGGGCGGGACGTGCCCCGGTCCCCGGCTATGGCGATGTTGAAAGCGCACCTGCTGGGGCAGACCGGCTATTTCGCCGAACTCGCCACCTACATGGACCCGCAGAACGGCAAGTTCCAATTCGCAGCGCGCGTCCGGCAGGAGCCGACGGGTAGCGGCACAAACCCGACCCTCTGGAACGACCGGATGGAACTGAGGGCGACGTGGTTTGTCGCCATGACGCCGCTGCTGACCCACCTGACCCGTGGTCTGGAACCGGTGCAGTAGTATGGGCCTCTTTGACCAATTCCGCCGCGCCGACCCGGCCCCGCAACGTCGCCATATCGAGGCAGCGGGCCAAGGAAGGCGTGGCCGTGGCCACGGCACGTTCGGGCCGGTCAATTCCGAGGTCGCGGCGGCTGCCTCGATTGTGCGCAGCCGTGCGCGCAGCCTCTACGTCAACAACGGGCTGATCCGAAACGCCCTCGACAACCTCACCACGTCCACGACCGGAACGGGCTGTCGTCCGAACTGCCCCGACGAAGAGGTCATGCGGCGATTCGAGTCGTGGGTCATCACCGCCGACTATGACGGTCGCACCGACTTCTACGGGCTGCAACGCATCCTCGCCCTGCATATGGTCCGCGACGGCGAGGGGCTGGCAATCCTGCATGTCGGCGACGACGGCGAACTACAGGTGCAGGTTCTGCCGCCCGAGCATCTGGACAAGTCGAAGACTGCCCAAATCGCCCCCCGCCATGAAATCTTCAACGGCGTGGAGTTCATGGGAGGCAGGATTGTCGCCTACTGGATTCTGCCCCAGCGTCCGACTTCCGAGTTCACCGACTACGCCCCCTCTGTCCGGGTTGACGCCGCCGACGTGATCCACGTCTTTGAGGCGCAATCGGCGGGTCAGGTGCGGGGCCTGTCGCGTGTCGCCCCGGCTGTCATCGCGGCGAACGAACTCGACCAGCTTACCGACGCTCTACTGGTGCAGGCCAAGGTTGCCGCCATGTTTGCAGGCTTCCTTACCGACCTGAATAACGTCAGTGGCGTCCCCTTTGACGGCGAGCAAATTGGCTCGACCTTGGAAGGCGGGATCACGCCCGGGGCAATTCAAGTCCTGCCGTCGGGCTTTGACCTGAAACTCGCTGAGCCGAACTCGACCAAGGATGCCCCGGCGATGGTCCGCATGGGTCAACAGGCCGTCGCGTCCGCTCTGGGGATGCCCGAGCATCTGGTGAACGGCGATCTGAGCAAGGCCAACTATTCCAGTTTAAGAGCCGGATTGCTCCCGTGGCGCGCCCGGATCGAACAAATCCAGTATGGCACCCTAGTCCCGCAGATGCTGGCCCCGATCTGGCGCAGGTGGCTCGCCCTCGAAGTGGCAGCGGGCCGACTCGACGTGTCCCCGGACATGACGTGCGAGTGGATCATGCCCCGGTGGCTTCAGGTGGACCCGGCCAAGGACGTGGCAGCGGTCAAGGAACTCCTCGCCCTTGGCCTCATGTCGCGTTCGCAGGCCATTTCCGAACTCGGATGGAGTCCCGCCGCACTGGACGCAGAGATTGCCGCAGACCGCGCCCGTGAGGCCGCGTTGGGCCTGTCCTTCAGCAAGGGGGGCAACACCGATGCCTAAACCCGTGCCCCACGTCGCCAAGCCCAAGGACGCGCCAAAGAGGCTCACCATGTCTCTAGCCCGCGCCAAGGTCATCCGCGACCCGGCCACCAACGCCCAACTGCCCCGGTCCAGTGCGACCTTCAGAAAGTGGGAGTCCCTCGCCGATGCCCGATGACCTCACCCGTTCCGCCACCGCGCGGGCGAACTCCTACAATCCCGAAACGCGCCAGTTTCAGGCGGTCATCGCCACCGAAGCCCCGGTGCAGCGGCGGGACGCCCGTGGCCCTTATCTCGAAGTGCTGCCCGTTGCCGCCTACGTCCCGACCGGTGCGCGGCTGGCGTTGCTCAACTCGCACCGGACCAACTCTGTCCGCGACGTGATCGGGCGCGTGGAATCCGTTTCGACCGAAGGCAACACGCTTGTTGCCGCTCTGGTCCTCACCTCTGCCGAAGATGCTGCCGGTATCGGCCAGCGGATCGCAGACCAGTCCGTCACCGGAGTCAGCATTGGCTACCGCGTGGCGGGCTGGACCGAAACCACCGGGCCTACCGGGCGCGTCAAGCGCGCGACCGCGTGGTCCCTTACCGAAGTCACGTTGACCAGCAACCCGGCGGACCCCGCCGCGCAAATCAGGCAGCAAGAGGAGTCCCCCATGCCCGATCAAATCGAAACGATCACGCCCGAGGCCGCAGAGGCCACCCGGCGCAGCGATATCCGCACCCTTGTCCGGTCTGCCGGTCTAGGCGCTGAGGTCGCAGACCAACTCATCGACGCAGGTGCAGACATGACCCGCGCGAAGGCCGAAGTCTTCGATCACATGCAGACCCGTCGCAGCACGACCCCGATCATCCGCAGCCATACCCCGGCCAACGATGACCCCGCTATCATCCGCGACCGCATGGCTGATGCCCTGCACGTCCGCATGGCGGGCGGTGAACCGAAGCCCGAAGTCCGGCAATACATGAGCATGTCGCTCATGGACGTGGCCAAGGACTCTTGCGCCCGTGCCGGTATCTCGACACGCGGCATGAGCAATGACGAAGTGCTGACCCGTGCAGGCGAGCATACCACCAGCGACTTCGCCCTTGTCGTGTCGAACGCTGCGAACAAGACCGCCATGGCCTCCTATCAGGCCGCTCAGTCGCCCCTGAAACAGCTTGGCCGTCAACGCTCGCTGTCCAACTTCAAGACCAGCACGGCTATCCGTCTGGGCGAGATGGGCCGTCTGGAAGAACTCGCCGAGTCGGGCGAAATCACCCACACGTCCCGCGCCGAAAACGGCGAGTCGATGGTCCTGAAGACCTACGCCCGCGCCCTCAACTTTAGTCGCAACCTTCTCATCAACGATGACCTCAACCTCTTGGGGGACATGACGGCGGCGTTCGGCGAGGCGGCTGCCCAGACCGAAGCCGATATCATGGTGGCCCTCATCACCGGCAACCCGAACCTGTCCGACGGCAGCCCGGTCTTCAGCACGGCACGGGGCAACACCATCGCGTCCGGCGTTTCGCTGGGCAGCGCAGGCGATATCGCCGCGCTGGACGACGCCCGCAAGGCCATGCGTGGCTTCAAAGGCCTCGACGGCAAGACCCTCATCAACGTGACCCCCAGGTATCTGCTGACTGGTCCCGCTGGCGAGGCAGCCGCCGAACGCTTCCTTGCTTCGATCTATCCTGCCACGTCCGCCGACGCTCAGTCGGGCATGGCGAAGCTGACCCTTCTGGTGGAACCCCGGATCGAAGACAAGTCCTGGTATATCTTTGCCGACCCTGCCCGTGTCGCGGCGCTTCAGTATGGCTACCTGTCCAGTGCCCAAGGAGTCCAGATTCAGCGGGCCGAGGCATGGGACACGCTGGGCCTGAAGTTCCGGGCTTGGCTCGACTTCGGTGCGGGCTGGCTCGACTGGCGCGCTGCCTACCTGAACCCGGGGGACTGATATGGCCCTCACCCTCGCCGCTCTGGTCGCTGCCCGTGATGCTCTGGTCCTCAACAGAGCCAGTGGTGTCCTGACCTTCGTGACAGAACGCGAAAGGGACCATCATGTCGCAATCTGTCACGTCGCTGGTCCGCCAGCGCGACCTTGAACGAGTCCGCAAGGCTCACCTGACCGCCGCCAAGCTGACGGCAGACGATCCGACCTACGCGCCGATCTTCGAACGCATGGAACGTGAACTGGCAGCCGCCGAAGCCGCCATGAGCGACGATCCGATCATCCGTGCCCGTGCCGCCCTTCAGAGCGCAATGGTTTGAATGACCTTGCCGAGATGCTCCAATGTCGCCCCCTTGCCATACCCTTCACGGGTCAGCCTGTGGCCCATGAGGTCGCGCCGGATGCGTTCGTCTACCCCTTTGGCGAGCATCCGGTCCTCGAAGCTGTGGCGCAGGCTGTAGAGCGTGTGCGCGGGGGACTCTTTCAGTCCATTTTCAGAGAGGTAGCTGTTGACCGTGCCCGACAAGGTGGCAGGCTCTGCCCGATAGCGCGGGAAGCCGTCAGGGAAGCCCCTCATGGCCTCAAGGCTGACCCCGGCAAGGGGGATGATCCGCTTGGCCCGTGCTGTCTTCAACTGTCGCTCTACAGGCTCAATCGAAATGTGAGGCACCTTGCCGTCCAGACGGATGCAGGGGCCTGTCAGGGCGGCAAGTTCGCTGGGCCGTGCCCCCGTGTTGACCATCGCCAGCAAGATCGCGCGAGCCTCTTCGTTCAAGCCCTCAAGCGCACCGTCGGCGAGCAACTTGTCCTTGATCCATTCGACAGAGAAGGGGGGCCGAGTCTTGGCCTCGCCTTCTTTGAACGACAACCCGCCGAACGGCAGGACCAGCCCAAGTCGCTTGCGGTCCACGACGGTCTTCAGCACGTCGCCAAGATGGATCAAGTCCTTATTGGCCGAGTTCGCGGTCAGACCATCGCTCACCAGCTTGTCAGTCCACCACTCGCGGAATGTCAGCATGTCGTCACGATCCACCGATGCGATGGGCTTGTCGCCGACGACCTCGACAAAGTTCCGCACTGCCTTCAGCCGGGGATTGCGCCAGCGCCGCAACTGGTCTTCGCTCTTCCCGAGCGTCTGGTCACGGGTCAGCTTCCAATAGGCGTCCAGTGCGCCCGTCACAGTGATCTGCGGCGCAGATGCCCCGCCAAGGACCGCCGCCGCCTCGATAGGATCAGGCTCGCCCTTGCGGCTTACATGTTCCAGACGGCGCAGCAATTCTTCCCGGTCAAGATCGGCGACACGGGACGCGGGCAGGTAGCGAAAGCCCCGGATGTTGGCGAGTTCCTTTGCAGCCTCGAACCGGCGTTCGGCATCTTCGCCATCGCCGGCCAATTTGGCTTCCCATGCCTCTATCAGATGCGCCCAAGCCATCGGAGCCTTCTGGCGCGCAACAGATTCGGAGTTCGTGTGCAGCGATATCCAGACCACGGCGCGCGGCTCAACGGGCCTGTATCGCCCCGGCACACGCTTGCGCAGATGGTAGGTGCTGCCCCGTCTTGTCACGCTCATGGCCTAGTCCTCGCTTGCGTCCCGATGCAGCGAATTGTGCAGCATGACGTGCAGCAAAACAAGGGGTTTTTGAGTGGCAGGGAGTGCCAAAAGCGGCCTAGGCACCTGATTTTAATAGGAAAAATAGGCTTACGCTGGATGATGATTGGCGGAGGAGGTGGGATTCGAACCCACGGGACGCTTTCACGACCGACGGTTTTCAAGACCGTTGCAATCGACCACTCTGCCACTCCTCCGGGGGGGTCGGACGGGTCGGACCTACCGTGTCGGGCGCGCGTCTGGCAAGGGGCTGCGGCCGTGCGACCGGCATCCGCGAGACCGGGTGGCGCGACCGTCCGGGGCCCGTCGATCGGCCCGTCGCCAGCACCCTTGCCCGTTCGTGCCCTTTTCGCTATTTTCCCGCGCAACGAGGCAGAACGAACGGCCGGTCAACGGCCAACTGACGGCTCGCGCGCCCCTCAGGCGCCGGACCGGCAGGGCACAGGCAGGGGGACAGACATGGCGCGCATTCTGACGACGAGGGCCCGGCGCGGGCGCATTGTCCTTTTGTGCGGCGTTGCGGCCCTTGTCCTTTCGGCCTGCGAGGAGGGATTCGAGTTTCCGTTCGCCGCCACCGCGGCCGAGGGTGGCGAGACCGGCGCCGCCACCACCACCGAACTCGTCGAGCGCGACGTCGAGGCGCCCGAGGTGTTTCAGGTCACCGAAGAGGGTCTCTGGGACGGGCGTCCGTCGCTCGGCGGGGTCTGGGTCGCGCATCCCACCGTGACCGACCCCGAGCGCGTCATCATCCGCAACCAAACGAATGGCCAGTTCGTCATCGGCGCCCTGTTCCGGCGCGAGCGCGACAACCCGGGCCCCGCGCTTCAGGTGTCGTCGGACGCCGCCGAGGCACTGGGGATGCTCGCAGGCTCTCCTGCCGGGCTGAACGTGACGGCGCTGCGCCGCGAAGAGGCGGCTGTGCCCGCGGAGACGGCGCCGATCTCGGACTTCGAGACGGCGGCGACGGTCGATCCCGCCACGCCCGATGCGGTAACGGCGACGCCGCTGGACGGCCCCGGACCGACGCCGCCGACCGGCGGCGATCCCATCGCCGGCGCTGCCCAGGCGCTCGCCACGGCAACGCCCGCGCCGGCGACCGCCGCACCGCCCGCACCTGCGGCACCGTCGACCCTGACACGATCCTTCATCCAGATCGGCATCTTCAGCGTCGAGGCCAACGCCAATGCCGCCGCCGGTCAGATGACGGCCGCGGGCCTGACCGCGCGGGTCGTGCCCTCGTCCTCGCAGGGGCGCGACTTCTGGCGCGTCATCGTCGGCCCCGCCGCGTCCGAGGCGGCGCGCGCGCAGACCCTCGAACAGGTCGCGGGACTGGGCTATACCGACGCCTACGCGGTGCGCGACTAGGCCCCGCCACCTGACAGCCCCGCCTTCCGGGAAAGGACATCCGCCATGCTCCGACATATCGCCGCCGTTCTGGCCCTCGGTCTCGCGCTGGCCCTGACCGGCATTTCCGCCGCCGCCCAGGGGTTCGAGACCCGCGCGACCGCTGCCTGGGTCTATGACCAGAACACCGGCACGGTGCTCATGTCGCGCAACGCGAGCGTGCCGTTGCCGCCAGCCTCGATGTCCAAGCTCATGACCCTCCTCATGGCCTTCGAGTCGATCGCCAATGGCCGCCTGCGCATCGACGACGAACTCGTCGTGTCGCAGCAGGCGATGAACTATGGCGGGTCGAGCATGTTCCTGCGCGCGGGCGAGCGGGTGCGGGTCGAGGATCTGCTGCGCGGCGTCATCGTCCTGTCGGGCAACGACGCCTCGACCGTTCTCGCCGAGGCGCTGTCGCCGGACGGGACCGAGGCAGGCTTCGCACGGCTGATGACCGAGCGTGCGCGCGAGCTCGGCATGATGAACTCGACCTTCATGAACGCCAACGGCTGGCCCGCCGAGGGGCATCTGATGTCGATGGAGGATCTGGGCATCCTCGCCAACATCATCATCACCGAATACCCCACCTTCTACCCGATCTTCGCCGAGCAGGAGTTCCTGTTCGATGGCCGCGTCCCCTCGAACAGCCAGAACCGCAATCCGATCCTCGGCCTCGGGATCGGGGCCGACGGCCTCAAGACCGGCCATACCGACGAGGCGGGGTTCGGCCTCGTCGGCAGCGCCAAACAGGGCGACCGGCGGATCATCTTCGTCATCACCGGCCTCGAGAGTGCGATCGACCGCCGCGACGAGGCGGAGCGGATCGTCAACTGGGCCTTCCGTCAGTTCGCGCAGCGCGATCTCGGCGAGACCGGCACCCGCATGGCAGAGGCCGACGTCTGGATGGGAGAGGCCGGATCGGTCGGCCTCGTCCTCGGACGCGACGTGTCGCTGCTGATGCCGGTCGGATCGACCGGGGGCGTCACCGCCGAGGTCCGGTATCTCAGCCCGGTCGAGGCGCCCGTCGCAGAGGGCGATACGATGGGCGAGCTGATCATTTCACGCGGCGACGGGCTGCCCGAAATCCGGGTGCCGCTGCTGGCGGAATCCGCCGTGCCGCGCGGCGGCTTCGAGGTGCGGATGCGGACCACGGCACAGGTGCTCGTGAACCGCTGGGGGCCATCGGTCGGCCTGTCCGAATTGCCGGCCTTTCTCGACCCGGTTCCGACCGCTGCGCCGGCGCCGTCGGTCGACAGCCCGCCGGTGTCGACGGTCGACAGCGCGCCGGTGTCGACGCCCGCGCCGCCCGCCGACGGCATCTGACACCGTCCCGGTGAGCGATCTCCATCCCCGCACGGATCCCCCGGATGCGGCGCCGCGCGGCCTCTTCATCAGTTTCGAGGGTATCGACGGATCGGGCAAGTCCACGCAGGCGCGCCTGCTGGCCGACCGCCTCGGCCCCGCTGCCCTGCTCACCCGCGAACCGGGCGGCAGCCCCGGCGCCGAAGAGATCCGCCGCCTCGTCCTGACCGGCGATCCGGGCCGCTGGTCTGCGGAAACCGAACTCCTGCTGTTCACCGCCGCCCGCCGCGACCACCTCGAGCGGACGATCCGGCCCGCCCTCGCGCAGGGCCGCACCGTCGTCACCGACCGCTTCGCCGACAGCACCCGCGTCTATCAGGGCGCCACCCGCGGCGACCTGCGCCGCACTGTCGACGCGCTGCACGACCTGATGATCGGCACCGAACCCGATCTGACGTTCATCATCGACATGGACCCCGCCGCCGCGCTGGCCCGCAGCCTCGCCCGCCTCGGCGACACCGGCGCCGCGCCCGAGAGCCGTTTCGAAGCCTTCGGTTCCGACTTTCAGACGGTGCTGCGACAGGGTTTCCGCGCCCTCGCCGCGACCAAGCCCGACCGTTGCCGCCTCATCGACGGGAACCGCGCGCCGGAGGTCATCGCCGCCGAGGTCGCGGCCGTCGTCCTCACCCGCGTGGCATAGCCCCGGCCTCTTTCCCTGTCCGTCCCGCCACGTTACTGCGGTCCCATGGCCAGACCTGCCGCGATCACCGATCCCGACGTCCTGCCGGACCCGACCCGCGCCGGGGGCGCACTGCATCCGCGCGACACGCCCCGCCTCTATGGCCAGTCCGCCGCCGAGGCCGCCTTCCTCGACGCCGCCGCGCCAGGTCGGCTGCATTCCGGCTGGCTCCTGACCGGCCCACCCGGCATCGGCAAGGCGACGCTGGCGTACCGGATCGCGACGCATCTGCTGTCCGGCTCGACGGCCCCGACGCTCGACCCCGACTGTGGCCCCAATTGTGGCCCCGACCTCGCGCACCTGCGCGCGGGCAGCCATCCCCGCCTGCACATCCTCAAACGCGGCCCGAACGAGAAGGGGGA
Source organism: uncultured Alphaproteobacteria bacterium (assembly GCA_963789535.1). Lineage (GTDB taxonomy): Bacteria > Pseudomonadota > Alphaproteobacteria > Rhodobacterales > Rhodobacteraceae > CAVXHQ01. Next base: position 224,610 of record CAWBKU010000004.1, read on the forward strand.
CCGCCTGCAATCCGAGATCACGGTCGCCCCGGTCCGCGCGCTGAAGAACTTCTTCCACCTCTCGGCCGCGGACGGCGGCTGGCGCGTCGTCATCGTCGATGCCGCCGACGAGATGAACACCGCCGCCGCCAACGCGCTCCTCAAGGAACTCGAGGAACCGCCCGCCCGCACCGCCCTCCTCCTCGTCGCCCATCAGCCCTCGCGCCTGCTGCCGACGATCCGCTCGCGCTGCCGCACCCTGCGTCTGGCATCCCTGAACGGCGCCGACCTTACCGCCGCCCTTGCCGCACAGGGCCTGACACCCGACGCTCCCGAGGCACTCGCCGCGTTGGCGCAGGGCTCTGTGGGCGACGCCCTCCGTCTGACCCGCGCGGGCGGTCTCGCACTCTACGCCGACCTCGTGAAGCTGCTGACCCCGCTGCCCGTCATCGACCGTCCCGCCCTTCTGGCGCTCGCCGAAAGCTGCGCTGCCCGCGGCGCCGAGGACCGCTTCGCCCTCACGCTCGACCTGCTCGACCTGCTCCTGACCCGCGCCGCCCGCGCCGGTCTGCACGGCGCGCCGGTCACGCAGGGCGCGCCCGGCGAGGCGCGCCTGCTGACCCGCATGGCACCCCATGATGCCGCCGCCCGCGCCTGGGCCACCTGCCAGCAGGCGCTGTCCGCCCGCTTGCGCCGCGCCCGCGCCGTCAACCTCGATCCCGCCGCCCTGATCCTCGAGGCGGGCTTCGCCCTCGAGGAAACCGCGCGCGGCATCGGCATCGCCGCCCGCTAGACCGAGACGCCGACGATCCGACCCACCGCCAGCGTGATCGCCATCGCCAGCGCGCCCCAGAACATCACCCGCCCGACCGGCCGCCAGCCCGTCACGCCGCCCGCCCGTGCCCCCAGCGCGCCCAACATCGCCAGGCAGGCCAGCGTCACCACGAGTACCACCGGGATCACCGCCGTCCCGGGCGCCAGGATCGCCGCCACCAGCGGCACCGCCGCCGCACCCGAGAACGTCACCCCCGACGCCGCCGCCGCGACCAGCGGACTGGCCTCCATCTCGGCACTCAGCCCCAGTTCATCGCGGACATGAGCGCCGAGCGCATCCTTCTCGCTCAACTCCCGCGCCACCTGCCGCGCGGTTTCGGGACGCAACCCCCGCGCCTCCCATATCGCGGCCAGCTCCGCCAACTCGCCCGCCGGGTCCGCCGCCAGCGCCGCCCGCTCGCGCGCGATGTCCGCGCCCTCCAGATCCGCCTGCGACGAGACCGAGACGTATTCCCCCGCCGCCATCGACATCGCCCCCGCGGCAAGGCCCGCGAACCCCGCCAGCGCCACGGTCCCCGGCGCCGGATCCGCCGCCGCGACGCCCACGATCAGCGCCGCGGTCGAGACGATTCCGTCGTTCGCGCCCAGCACCGCCGCGCGCAGCCAGCCGCTGCGCGAGATTAGGTGCGGATCGTCCGAGTGGTTGGAGATGTCGGTCATCGCGTCCTCCTGCCCGGTGGATCTAGCGCAGGCCGCCTCGCCTCGCCAGCCCTTGCGCCGCCCCTCCGCCCGTGCTTTGCCCGGACGCGACCCCGTTCCCAACGCGACCGATCCCATGCTCGTCGACAGCCATTGCCACCTCGACTTTCCCGATTTCGACGGCGAAGTGCCCGCCCTGATCGCCCGCGCCCATGCCGCAGGCGTCACCCGCATGGTCACGATCTGCACCCGCCTGCGCCACGCGCCGCGCGTCGCCGCCCTCGCCGAGGCGCACGCGCCGGTGTTCTTCGCCGCCGGCACCCACCCGATGAGCGCCGCCGAGGAACCCCTGGCAACCGTCGACGAGCTCGTCGCCCTCGCGCAGCACCCCAAGATGGTCGGCATCGGCGAGACCGGCCTCGACTATCACTACACCGCCGAAACCGCGTCCGTGCAGCAGACCTCGCTGCGCCTCCACATCGAGGCTTCGCGGCAGACCGGCCTGCCGCTCATCATCCACGCCCGCGACGCCGACGACGACATGGCCCGCATCCTGGCGCAGGAGCATCGCGCGGGCGCCTTCGCCTGCGTCATGCATTGCTTCTCCTCCGGCGCGGCGCTTGCCCGTGCCGCCCTCGACCTCGGCTTCTACCTCTCCGTCTCCGGCATCGCCGCCTTCCCCAAATCGGGGCCCTTGCGCGACATCCTTGCCGCCGCCCCGCCCGACCGCCTGCTGGTCGAAACCGACAGCCCCTACCTCGCGCCGCCTCCCCATCGCGGCAGGCGCAACGAGCCCGCCTTCGTCTCCCACACCGCCGCCCGCATGGCCGAACACCTCGGGATCTCGACCGACGCCTTTGCCGCGCAAACCACCGCCAACTTCGACCGCCTCTTCCCCAAGGCCGCCCTCTGACCGCCCCGTAGCCGCACCCCTTGCCCCGCGCGCCCGACGCACCCATCATCGCCCTCATGAGACGCCATGGCTGACCTCACCTTCACGATCCTCGGCTGCGGTTCCTCCGGCGGCGTGCCGCGCCTGTCTGACGGCCCCGGCGGCCTCTGGGGCGCCTGCGACCCCGCGAACCCGCGCAATGCGCGCCGCCGCTGCTCGATGCTCGTGACCCGCCGCGACGGCGATGCGCTGACCCGCGTCCTGATCGACACCTCGCCCGACCTGCGCACCCAGCTCCTCGACGCGGGCACCGGCACGCTCGACGCCGTGGTCTATACCCACGCCCACGCCGACCACACCCACGGCCTCGACGACCTGCGCATGGTCGTGTTCAACCGCCGCACCCGCCTGCCGGTCTGGGCCGATGCGCCGACCACGGCCAATCTCCTCGCCCGCTTCGGCTATGCCTTCGCCACGCCGCCCGGCTCGTCGTACCCGCCGATCCTCGACCTCAACCCCATCACCGGCCCGTTCGCCGTCTCCGGCCCCGGCGGCGACATCGCCATTACCCCGATCCCCGTCACCCATGGCGACATCGACGCCCTCGGCTTCCGCATCGGCGACCTCGCCTATATCCCCGACCTGTCCGACATCCCCGCCGCCTCCTGGCCACTGCTCGAGAACCTCGACACCCTCGTCATCGACGCCCTGCGCTACAAACCCCACCCCAGCCACGCGCACCTCTCGCGCACGCTCGACTGGATCGCCCGCGCCGCCCCGACACAGGCGATCCTCACCAACATGCACATCGACCTCGACCATGCGACCGTCGCCGCCGAGACCCCCGCCAACGTCACCCCCGCCCACGACGGCCTGACGGTCACCCGTCCCGCCTGACCACATTCACGTTGCCGTAACAACTCCCGCGCGGCGCGCGCACGCCTGCCCCGCGCGATCCCGCCCCGAAAGCGCCCGATGACCGCCCTCGCCGAGATCATCCTGCCGGTCTTCCTGCTCCTCGGCTTCGGCTATGCCGCCCGCTGGCGCCGCCTGATGACCGACGACCACATGGACGGGCTGATGAAATTCGCCCAGGGCTTCGCCATTCCCTGCCTGCTGTTCCGCGCCATCTCGACGCTCGACCTCGGCCAGGACTTCGACCTCGCGCCTGCTGTTCAGCTTCTACACCGGCGCGACCGCGGGCTTCGTGATCGGCACCTTCGGCGCAAGGCTGCTCTTCGGCAGGACATGGGAGGATGCGGTTGCCATCGGCTTTTGCGGCCTCTTCTCGAACTCGCTGCTTCTCGGCCTGCCGATCACCGAACGCGCCTATGGCGCCGATGCGCTGACCGGCAACTATGCCATCATCGCCCTGCATGCGCCGTTCTGCTATGCGCTCGGCATCACCACGATGGAGGTGGTGCGCGCCCGCGGCACGGCGCTCTCGCACCTGCCCGCCAAGGTGCTCGGCGCGATCTTCCGCAACGCCCTCATCATCGGTATCCTGCTGGGCTTCATGGTCAACCTCACCGGCCTGCCGCTGCCCGGCGTGCTGACCGAGGCGCTCGACCTGATGATCCGCGCCGCCCTGCCTGCCGCCCTCTTCGGTCTCGGCGGCATCCTCTTCCGCTACCGCCCCGAGGGCGACATGCGCACGATCCTGTTCATCGTCGCCATCTCGCTTCTGGTGCATCCGGCGATCGTCTGGGCGATGGGCGGCCTTACCGGCCTCGGCCGCGACGGCCTGCGCTCGGCGGTCATCACGGCGGCCATGGCGCCGGGGATCAACGCCTATCTCTTTTCGAACATGTATGGCGCCGCGCGCCGGGTCGCCGCCTCTGCGGTCCTCATCGGCACCGGCCTCACGATCTTCACCGCCGCGATGTGGATCACGCTGCTCCCCTGATACCTCAGGCGGGCGACATGCCGCGCAGCCGTTCCGACCGGCGCCGCAGGAACTCGAGCGTGAAGAGAAGCAGCACCGAGATCGAGATGAGCACCGTCGCCGCAGCGAGGATCGTCGGGCTGATCTGCTCGCGCAGACCGGTAAACATCTGCCAGGGCAGGGTCTGCTGGTTCACGGAGCCTACGAAGATCACCACCACCACCTCGTCGAACGAGGTGATGAACGCGAACAGCGCGCCCGAGATCACTCCCGGCAGGATCAGCGGCATCTGCACCTTGAAGAACGTGCGCACCGGCCCCGCCCCCATGCTCGCCGCCGCCCGCGTCAGGCTCTTGTCGAACCCGACGAGCGTCGCCGTCACCGTGATGATGACGAACGGCACGCCGAGGACGGCATGCGCCAGCACGACGCCCCAGTAGGTTCCCTGAAGGCCGATCCGGCTGTAGAAGAAATACATCCCCGTCGCCGAGATGATGAGCGGCACGATCATCGGCGAAATCAGGATCGCCATGATGGTCCGCCGCATCGGCACATGGCTCTGGCTCAGGCCGATGGCGGCAAGAACGCCGAGCACGACCGAGACGAACGTCGCCACCGGCGCGATCTTGAGCGAGTTCATCAGCGGCTGTTGCCACTCGGGGTTGAAGAAGAAGTCACGGTAGTGCTTGAGCGAGTAGCCCTCGGGATCGAAGGCCAGCATCTCGGGCGTGAAGGTAAAGAAATCCTCGGCGTTGAACGACAGCGGGATGATGACGAGGATGGGGGCGATCAGGAAAAAGAAGATCAGCCCGCAGATCGCGCGGAACGCATAATACCAGACCCGCTGGCCGGTCGAGGCATAGATCGGCAGACTCATCGCGCGCCCTCGCCGCGAATTCTTTCAAAGAATTCGACGTCGATTTCTTTGAAAGAAATCGTTTCCCCAGCCATGCCCTCAGCCCCCCAGCTTCACGTTGTCGATGCCCACGATCCGGTCGTAGAGCCAGTAGAACGTCATTACCACCACCAGCAGGATCGCGCCCAGCGCCGCCGCCAGACCCCAGTTCAGGCTGTCCGAGATGTGATAGGCGATCCGGTTCGAGATGAAGACGCCGCGGGTGCCGCCGACGATCTCGGGCGTGATGTAATAGCCGATCGACAGGATGAACACGAGGATGCTGCCCGCCCCGATGCCCGGCACCGACTGCGGGAAATAGACCCGCCAGAATGCCGTCCAGTCGGTCGCCCCCAGCGATTTCGCGGCCCGCACATAGCTTGGCGGGATGCCCTTCATCACCGAATAGAGCGGCAGGATCATGAACGGCAGCAGGATATGCGTCATCGCGATGATCGTGCCGGTGACGTTGTTGATGAGTTCGAGCCGTTCGAACCCCAGCCCTGCCCAGTCGAGGGTCGCCATCGCCTCGGCGCCGAAGATGCCGTTGAAGATCAGGTTGTAGACCAGCGCCAGCGCCTTGAGGACCGCGATCACGATGTTGCAGATGCCGGTGAACAGCGGATCGAGCGCCCAGCCCGCCCATGTCGAATGCCACCAGACCAGCGTGTCGTTGATGACGCCCTGCGTCTGGAGCAGCACCTTCCACGCCGAGGTGCGCACCAGCAGCGAGGTCCAGAACGGCAACAGGACGAGGATCAGCAGCATGTTGCCCGACCGCGCCGGCAGGCTCGCGATGAGCCAGGCGACCGGATAGCCCAGCAGGATGCACGACCCGGTGATGAGCAGGCTCATCCACAGCGTCCGGATGAACAGCGTGATATAGATCCGCTCGCGCTCGGGGCGCAGCTCGGGGCCGTCGGGGCCGTTGCGCAGGTCGACGGCGTTGAGGAAATAGCCCGACGTGTATTCGCCGGAATAGAGTTCCAGCGTCTCCCAGGTCGCGGGCGCCACCCAGTCGTCGTCGGCCTCGGCAAAGGCGTCGCGCAGCGACAGCGTCTCGAACCCCGACACGTCGGGGGATGGGAACGGCGCGGGCGGCGCGGCGCCTGCGGCAAGATCGCGGTAGAGGGCGGTGAACACGAAATCGGGCACGTCCTCTTCGAGGGGATCGTCCTCGTTGACGTCGACCGTCAGCGTCGCCCAGGCGTCCCAGGCGTCGAACGCCAGTGGCAGGGCGTCGCGGATATCGTCGTTTTCGGCCCAGGCGGTCCACTGCGCCGGATCGGCGAGGGTCGCGTCCAGCGCCGTGAACTGGTCTGCATAGATGTCCGTCCCAAACCGCCCCACGTCCCGTCCCGAACCGCGAAACAGCGAGGACATGCCCGACCGCTCATAGTTCAGGCGACTGCCCAGCCGGGTGTGCGCCTTGTATTCCTCGGCGATGACGAGGTCGGTATAGAGATCGGCAAAGACCTCTTCGCCCGGCACCACGTCTGCATCCCCGGCGCGCGCCTCGAGGGCGGCGGTGGTCCGCGGCAGCGTCTCGGGGACGATGCCGTTCTCGACAGAGCGGAACAGCATGTCGGCAATGGGCGCGACAAAAGCCGCGAGGACGAAGATCAGCAAGGGCGCGATAAGCGCCAGCGCCCGCACCTTCTGGCGCCGCTCGGCGCGCCGCAGGCTCGACCGCAGGGTGGTGCCGTCGGCGGCAAGCATCGGGCCGGCCTTGGCGGTCGTGGCCGTCGGGCCGTCGGACATGCCGGCGGGGGCGTCGATGTCGGTCATCGCCTCAGACCCCCTCGACCAGGACGATCATGCTCGTCGCGGCAGCGTGACGGATCTTGATGATTTCCTGATATTCCGGCGCGTTGTAGAATGTCCGCGCCGCCTCGTAACTCTCGAACTCGAACACCACATGGCGCGAGAAAGTCTCACCCTCGGGCGTTTCGGAGGTGCCGCCACGGACGATGGGAACGCCGCCATGGGCCGCGAACATCGGCGTGTCCCGGCGCACGTATTCGGCATAGGCCTCGGGGTCGTTCACCGTGATGTGGCCGATGATATAGCCCTTGGGCATGTCGCTCTCCGGGTGCCAGATGTGGGGGTGGCGGCGCCCGATGGGGCGCCGCCGGGGTCGCCTACTGCGACAGCCAGTTCTGGAAGCGGCCTTCCACTTCGTCCTGGTTGTCGGCCCACCACTCGATGTTGTTCACCAGATAGTTGGTCTGGTTCTCCGGGTTGGTCGGCATGTGCTGCGCCATTTCGATCCCGAGAGTGGCGTGCATCCCCACGAGCGGCTGCGACGAGGCGCGGGCCGGACCGTAGGAGATATAGGCCGCCTGATCGGCCAGACGCTGCGTGTCCGTCGCGAACCGCAGGAAGTGCATCGTGCGGTTCATGCGGGCATCGTCGAGGCCGGTCGGCACGATCCAGCCGTCGAAGTCGAAGACCTGCCAGTCCCACAGCATCGCGACCGGCTGGTCCTGCTCTTCGATCACCGAGAACAGACGCCCGTTGTAGGTCGAGCCCATGACGACCTCGTTGTCGGCGAGGAGTTGCGGCGTCTCGGCACCGGCCGACCACCAGATCACGCTGTCGCGGATCGTGTCGAGCTTGGCGAGCGCGCGGTCGACACCTTCCGAGGTCGACAGCACGTCGTAGAGGTCGGCCTGCTCGACGCCGTCGCAGATCAGCGCCCATTCGAGGTTCTTCTTGGGCCGCTGCTCGAGGGCGCGCATGCCCGGGAACGTCTCGGTGTCGAAGACGGCGCAGAGGCCCTCCGGGGTCGCGCCGTTCCAGGCGGCGACATCCGTGCGATAGCCGAAGGTGGTCGAGAACACGATCTGCGGCACGAAGCAGTCGTTGATGAGCGAGGGGCCGAAGTCGTCGGTGACGCTCTCGCCGCCGTCGCCGGGCGCCAGTGCCTCTTCGAAGTCGATTTCCTCGGCCAGACCCTCGTCGCAGGCGCGCTGGGCATCGGGGCCTTCGGCGTCGACGAGGTCATAGGGCATGTTGCCCGCCTCCTGTGCCGCACGCAGCTTGGCGATGGCCTCGTTGCTGCTTTCGTCCCAGGTGATCGTGATGCCGGTCAGGGCGGCATAGGGCTCTGCGTAGGCGGCGATCTGGCTGGCCTGATAGGCGCCGCCCCAGGACATGATCGTCATCGCGTCGGCGCAATCGACGCACTCGGGCAGTTCCTGCGCCGAGGCGATCGTCGGCATCGTGCCGGCAAGCGGCACCAGCGTCAGGGCCGTCGCGGAAAGTAGGTGTCTGATGGTCATCGATAGTCTCCCGTTGTCGTGTCCGTATTGGTTTCGGCGGCGGACCGGACGTCATCCCGCTGCCGTATCGTCGCTGCGCGGGCCTGTCAGGCGTCGAGCGCGCGGCAATCCTCTGGCTGCCAGCCGATCTCGACCGTCTCACCGGGGGTGAGGCGGACCTGATCGGGGGCATTGCGTGTCTTGACGACGAAATCGTCGTTGCCCGCGACGCGCAGCCGCGTGCGGAAGATGTCGCCCATATAGATGAACTCGAGCACTTCGGCCTTCAGCGTATGGGCACCCTCGCGCAGCCGGTCGATCTTGAACTCCACCCGTTCCGGCCGGATCGACACCTTGGTGCGCTCGCCGGCCTTGCTCACGTTCACCGGCTGGGCGTCGATCACGTCGCCACTGTCGAGCTTCACGGTGCAGCGATCGTCCGCGATGGTCTCGACGACGCCGTCCATCGTGTTGTTCTCGCCGATGAACTGCGCCACGAAGCTGTTTTCGGGCCGCTCGTAGAGTTCGGACGGCGGGGCAAGCTGCTGGATGCGGCCGGCCTCGAACACCGCGACGCGGTCGGACATGGTCAGCGCCTCGGTCTGGTCATGGGTCACGTAGACCGTCGTGATGCCAAGGTCGTGGGCCAGCCGGGTGATCTCGAACTGCAACGTCTCGCGCAACTGCTTGTCGAGCGCACCGAGCGGCTCGTCCATCAGCACCAGCTCCGGCTCGAACACGAGCGCGCGCGCCAGCGCGACCCGCTGCTGCTGACCGCCCGAGAGTTGCGCCGGACGCCTGCCGCCGAACTTCTCCATCTGCACCATCCCGAGGGCGCGCGTCACCTTCGCCTCGCGATCCGCCTTGCCGATGCCCCGCACCTCGAGCGGAAAGCTCAGGTTCTCGGCCACGGTCATGTGCGGGAACAGGGCATAGTTCTGGAACACCATGCCGATGCCGCGCTTGTGCGGCGGGATGTTGTTGATCGGCTTGCCGTCGAGGCGGATGTCGCCGTTGGTCGCCGTCTCGAACCCCGCGAGCATCATCAGGCAGGTCGTCTTGCCCGACCCCGACGGCCCGAGCATCGTCAGGAACTCGCCTTTCGGCATGGACAGGTTCAGGTCTTTGACGACCAGCGTTTCGCCGTCGTAACTCTTTTGCACCCGTTCGAATTCGACGAACGATGCGTTCCCCGCGGATGCGGTGGCAGCGGTGGCTTCAGCCAAAGATATCTCCCCGGGCGTCGGACGGTTGGCCCGTCCTGTTGCGCCCATAAGTTAAGCAAGCGCCCGGCAGGCACGCAACCGCAAAGACCGCTTGACCCGGATGTTAGCGACGGACACAGGCAATCGAACCGAAGGCCGCGTGCGGTTCGGGCAGATTGCCTGTCCGGCGGGCAGATGCACGACCGATCGGCGATGCGCCTGACAGAATCGGTGCCCGTGCCGCGGACGATTTCAGGCCATAATCACCTCGGCGCGCAACGCCTCTGCCCGGTCGGGCAACCGTGACATGCGGCTGTAGGGCCTTGCCGGATCGCCATAGGCGGCCTCGACCGGCGCGGCCCGCAGGTCCGGAAACAGGTGCAGCAATTCGAGCAGCGGCCCCTGAGCGAGGGAGTTCAGGCCCCATTGTCCGGGATAGAAGCTCTCGGTGGCAACGCCGTTCGAGAACACGACCTGATGCGCATCGAACATCAGATGCACATAGGTCACGGACCGCACGCCCTGCGCGATCCGCGCCTTGCCGCCCTTCAGGCGCGCCAGATGCGTCGCCCGGATCAGCATGTCCTCGCCCCCGCGTGCCGTGCCCCGCGCCAGAAGGCCGTGTTGCGGCGAGACGACCAGCCCCCGCTCCCCCGCCCAGCCGCCCGGTGCGATGCGCACGGGCCGCAGCGCCGGCTGCCGGTCGAGGTCGGCGCGGCCCAGATGCCGCTGACCGACCCAGAGGGCCGGTTTCGCACCGTTGTCGCGCGTGACCACCCGGTCGCCGGGCCGAAGCTGCTCGACCGGCACCTCGCCGTGCGGCGTCAGGATCATCGTGCCGGCGGTAAAGCAGGGGATGCCAGCGCGATAGAGGTTCTGCGCGCCCCGCATCTGTGCCGGGCCGATGCCGCGCAACACCAGCGTCTCGCCCTCGGGAAAGGTCAGGAGCGCATTGCCGAACCCGTCGTCCTCGACCGTGACATCCCATGCCGTGACCGGAACGCCGCCCGGCGTGCGCAGGTCGCTCACGTCGATCTGGTCGTTGAAGCGGCCGTCGCCGTCGGCATCGGCCAGGTCGAAGTCCGTGACCTCGTCATCGCCGCCCGCCCGCGACATCCCGAACGTGTCGTTGCCCGCCCCGCCGGTCAGGGTGTCGTTGCCCTCCCCCCCGCAAGCGTGTCGTTGCCGGTGCCGCCGAACAGGGTGTCGTCGCCGTCCTCGCCCGCCAGGGTGTCGTCGCCGTCCTCGCCAAAGAGGGTGTCGTTGCCGGTGCCGCCATCGAGACCGTCGGCGCCGCCGCCACCATAGAGCAGATCGGCGCCGTCGCCGCCGACGAGCGTATCGTTGCCCTCCTCGCCATAGAGCGAATCGTTGCCGCTGCCGCCGTCGAGGCGGTCGTCGCCATCGCCACCGACGAGCGTGTCGCGCCCCGCCCCGCCGAACAGCGTATCGTTTCCCGCTCCGGCATAGAGGCCGTCGGCACCGTCGCCGCCATCGAGCAGGTCGTCGCCGTCCTCGCCAAACAGGGAATCGTCGTCCGCGCCGCCAAAGAGCGCGTCGTCGCCAAAGCCGCCTGCCGCGAAATCATTCCCCGCGCCGCCGAAGAAGGTGTCGTTGCCGGGACCGTCGTTCGGCCCGGGGGCGTCGTCCCACCTGTCGTTGCCCGCGCCGCCATAACCGGTGTCTTCGCCATCGCCCCCCGAGAACGTGTCGTCGCCGTCCCCGCCATAGAGCGTGTCGCTGCCGTCGCCGCCCTCCAGCCTGTCGTTCCCGGCGTCCCCCGAAAGGACGTCGTTACCGGTGCCGCCGAACAGGCTGTCGTCGCCGACACCACCATACAGGGTATCGTTGCCGCCCGCGCCATAGAGGCTGTCGTCGCCCTCGTCGCCAAAGAGCGTATCGTCACCGTTCTCGCCAAAGAGCCCGTCGTTGCCGGTCCCGCCATACAGGATATCGTTGCCATCGCCGCCAGAGACCAGATCGTTTCCGGCATCGCCATGGACGGTGTCGTTGCCCGCGTTGCCGCCGACGATGTCGTCGCCGTCGCCACCATAGACCGTGTCGTTGCCGCCGTCGGCGTTGACGCCGTCGTTGCCCGCCCCGCCAAAAATCGTGTCGTCGCCCGTACCGCCGCCGATGCTGTCGTTGCCCGCCCCGCCGAAGACGATGTCGTTGCCCGCGCCGGCGCCGATCCCGTCGTTGCCCGCCCCGCCGACGACGATGTCGTTGTTGTTGTCGCCGTCGTTCAGGCCGTCGCTGGAATTCGTCCCCAGGATCAGGTCGTAGGTACCATCGGGGAACGTGACCCGTTCCACGCCCGACACGGTGTCGACGGCGCCGGTCGGGATATGCGTGACCAACAGGTTGCCGGAGCCGTCGATGTCGAACGCATAGTCGGTGCGGTTGCCGGCATAGACGATGGTGTCGGTGCCGGCGCCGCCGACGATGCTGTTGTTGCCCGCCCCGCCGGTGAACGTGTCGTCGCCGGTGCCGCCGAACAGCGTGTCGTCACCGGCGCCGCCGAACAGCAGGTCGTTGCCGTCGTCGCCATGGATCGTATCGTTGCCGGCGCCACCCGAGAGCGTGTCGTTGCCGCTGCCGCCGTAGAAGAGGTCGTTGCCCGAACCGCCGGTCACGGAGTCGTTGCCCGCCCCCGCATAGACCGACTGGTCCGCGCCGGACGCCTTTGCATTGATGATGTCGTTGCCGCTGCCGGTCTCGACCTCCTCGATGTCGGTGAACGTGCCCCGTGCCGCGCCGCCGTTCTGGGTATAGGTTCCGGCCTCGCTGCCCGAGAAGGTGACGGTAACGTCCTGCGGCGAGACGAACTGTATCCGGTCCTGGTCGATGCCGCCCGACCCGCCAAAGATCGTGTCGTTGCCCGCGCCGGAGGACATGCGGAACAGGTCGGCGCCGCTGCCGCCATACAGGACGTCGTCGTCCTCCTCGCCCTGAAAGATGTCGTTGCCCGCGCCGCCATAAAGGGTGTCGCTGCCCGCGCCGCCATACAGGGTGTCGTTGCCGTCGCCCCCGTCCAGCGTGTCGTTGCCGGTCCCGCCGAACAGCATGTCGTTGCCGGTGAATCCGGCGATGTCGTCGTTACCCGCCTCTCCCGCGACGACGTCGTCGCCCTGATCGCCGGACATGACGTCGTCACCCGTCCCGCCGTAAAGCGTGTCGTTGCCGGTCCAGCCGAAGATGACGTCGTTGCCCGCGCCGCCATAGGCGGTGTCGTCGCCGTCGTCGCCATAGAGAGAATCGTTGCCGTCCTCGCCGACGAGCGTGTCGTTGCCGGTGCCGCCATAGAGCGAGTCGTTGCCGGTGCCGCCGAACAGCGTGTCGTTGCCCGCCCCGCCATAGGCGACATCGTTGCCGCCAAAGGCATTGACGAGGTCGTTGCCCGCCCCCCCGTTCAGCGTGTCGCTGCCAGAGCCGCCGTTTATGGTCGCCATCGTCCGCTCCGGTCCGGTATCAAACCGGTCCCGAATGGCGCAGTCTTGGTAAAGGTCGCCTTTACCAACCGCGGTCAAGCGCGGCGCATTTTAGCCAAAGTCGAGCCAGCGGCGCCCGTCACCGGCATCGGCGCAACCGCGCCGACCCGGGTGACGCCACGGGCGGGGGCGTCGTCCGGTTCCCGGTTGCGCCCCCTCCCCCTGCGGCGGGGACGGCGCCCGGATGTCCTCGGGGTGCAGGTGCCTCGCGACGCAAGGGATGCAATCTGCCACCGGAAACCTGCGCCATCCGCGGCGGACGCGCCCCGGGGGCGCGCCTCCACGCCACGTCCCGGACCCGGAGCCCCGGCGGAAGACGCCGGAAACCGTCGTTCGGCGCCGCGATGCGGCCGACCGGATCCATCCGAGCGTTCCGCTTCGGCACCAAAGGCCCCACCCGTCGCGCGCATCGCATCGGGGTGGCCCGAACGTCGCGTCCCGATGCCGCGGGCTGCGTGACGGGCGCAGGTGCCGGCGCGCGTCGGGCCGCGCGTGGCGCTTGCGCGGCCGGGACCGACGGCGGCGGGGTCCGCAGGCCGGTCCCACGCCGCGCGCGCCCCGACCACGACTGCACCGACCGATCACAATACCGTCTGCCGGGCCAATTTCGGTTGACCTTCAGGCCGGTATGCCCCGTTTGTGGGCTTTCCTTTCCGCCTGCCGGGACCGCCACATGTCGCCCCTCCGCCACCTCTGCCTGATCGCCGCCCTGCTCGTCCCGTCGCTTGCAGGGGCCGAACGCTCGGCGCTCCATGTCGAGGCGGCGGTCGAGGCCGTCCTTCTCACCGCCGAGGATGTCGTGGCCCCCGACGCCCGCTTTCTCTCCGCCGGCCTGTCCCTCGATCTCGCGCCGGGGTGGAAGACCTACTGGCGCTCGCCCGGCGAGGTCGGCCTGCCGCCCGAGATCGACTGGTCCGGGTCGACCAATCTGGCGTCCGCCGAACTCCTCTATCCTGCGCCGCAACGGTTCCGCGCCTTCGGGATCGAGAATTTCGGCTATGACGACACCGTCACCTTTCCGCTCCGGCTGACCCTGACCGACCCCGGCGCGCCGGTCGCGCTGCGCGCCACGGTCTCGCTGCTCGTCTGCGCCGACATCTGCGTGCCCGCCACCTTCGACCTCGCCCTCGACCTCGCCGCCGGTACGGGCGGTGCCATCGACGCAGAGTCCGCCGCCGAAATCGCGCTTTGGTCGCAGCGCCTGCCGCTCGACCCCGAGGCGGCAGGGGTCGACGTCATCGCGGCATTTGCCGACGAAACCGCCCTCACCGTCGAGTTGGCGCGCCCCGACGGCTGGACCGCGCCCGACACCTTCGCCGAGTTCGGCACCTACACCGCCTTCGGTGCCCCCGATATCCGCCTGTCGCCGGATCGCACCCGCCTCTGGGCGCAGATTCCCTTCCTCAGCCGCGACGATGACGCCGCGCCGCTCGCCCTCACCGTGACCGACGGCATCTTCGCGGTCGCTTTCGATGACATTCCGCTCGCAGACCTGGCACCCGCGCCCCCATTCGATATCGCCGAGCCTTCGCGCGACTTCGCCGCCCTCCTGCCGATGCTGGCACTGGCGTTCTTCGGCGGGCTCATCCTCAACGCGATGCCCTGCGTCCTGCCGGTGCTGTCGATCAAGCTGGCCTCGGCGATGCAGCATTCGAACCGCGCCCCCGCCGAGGTCCGGGCCGGGTTCCTGGCCACGGCGCTCGGCACGCTGGCGTTCATGTGGGTGCTGGCGGCGATCGTTCTGGTGCTGCAAGCGTTCGGCCAATCGGTCGGCTGGGGGATTCAGTTCCAGAACCCCTATTTCATTGTCGCCCTGCTGTTCGTGCTGGGCCTCTTCGCGGCCAACCTCTTCGGCCTCTACGAGATCGCGCTGCCCGCCGGTGCCGCCACCCGCCTGGCGCGCGCGGGCGGAGGCGGCTATCTCGGCGACTTCGCCACCGGCGCCTTCGCCGCCATTCTCGCCACGCCCTGTTCGGCACCGCTGCTCGGCACGGCGCTGGCCTTCGCGCTGAGCGGGTCGGGCACCGATGTCGTGGCGATCTTTACGGCGATGGGTGCGGGCCTCGCCCTGCCCTACCTGATCGTCGCCGCGCGGCCCGGCCTCGTTCATGCCCTGCCGCGTCCCGGCCGCTGGATGATGACGCTCAAGGCCGTTCTCGGCCTCCTCCTGCTCGGCACCGCGCTCTGGCTGTTGTGGGTGCTGTCGTCGCTGACGTCGCAGGTGCTGGCTGGGGGGGTCGCCGTTCTCGTCGTGCTCGCCGCACTGGCCCTTTGGCAGGGACGCCGCCTGCGACCCGCACTGGTCGCCGCGGCGCTGGTGCTGACCGCCGGATCGGCGCTGTCCCTGCCCGCCCTCATGACGCCCGAGGCGCGCGTCGCATCGACAGCGTCCGGGGCCATCGCCTGGGTGCCGTTCGACCGCGCGGGCATCGCGCGCCGGGTCGCCGCGGGCGAGGTGGTGTTCGTCGACGTCACCGCCGACTGGTGCCTGACCTGCAAGGCCAACAAGACCCTCGTCATCGACCGGGAGCCGGTCGCCAGCGCCCTCGCCGCACCCGGCATCGTGCCGATGCAGGCCGACTGGACCCGTCCCGATGCCACGATCCAGAGCTTTCTCGAGGGCAACGGCCGCTACGGCATCCCCTTCAACATGGTTTACGGCCCCGGCGCCCCCGACGGCATCGCCCTGCCCGAGGTGCTCACGACAGCCGCCGTGATTGCGGCGCTGGAGGCCGCGAAGGCACCCTAGGAGGTTCTCCGGCGCGTCCGCGCAGGGAAACCATCGCGGTCGGCCCCCCCCTGTCGAGGTCATAGAGGTGTGGCCGGTTCCCCAGATAGACCGGCCAACGCTTTTCCGGTTGCTCGCTGATGCGCACGCAATGGCCATGGTGCATCTTCTGGTTCAGTTCGATGATCGGCATACGGCCACCAGCCGCGTCGATCTCGGCCCGGACCTTGTCATCCAGGGTAGCGGACGGCGCTGCGGGGACAGGCGCGACCCCGCAAACCCTGGTTTCCGGCACCTCCCCGAACACCGAGCACGCCCGCCGGAACCCCTGCGGCGCCTTCGCTTCGCCGAGGCCCACGACCGTCCGCCCGCGTTCGCGCAGCCACAGCGCCAGATGGCTGAAATCGCCGTCGGAGGACGCGATGACGAACGTGTCGACGGCCGTGGTCAGCGCCAGCTCGACCGCGTCGATGGCGAGCAGCAGATCGGCCGCGTTCTTGCCGGTGCCCGCATGGACCAGCCGGTAGCCCGGCGTCCCGCACCAGCCGGGCAAGTGCCGGACATCCGCATAGACCCGCGCGACATCGGCCCCGCCCCGCGCGTCGGCCTGCGCCAGCAGCCAGCCTGCATGCACGGCACTCAGGTTGTCGCCATCCACGAACAGGGCAAGCCGCAGTCCCATCCTCGCCTCCGCCGGTTCCACGGCGCGGTTCTGACCGACAAGTATGGTGAAATTTCGGCGCCCGACCCCGCGAAACCGCGCGCACATCGGGACAGGGCTGGTGCGGTCGAGAGGACTCGAACCTCCACGGGTGTTACCCCACAGCGACCTCAACGCTGCGCGTCTACCAATTCCGCCACGACCGCACGATCACAAGCTGGTAGCTCGGGCGGGTTCTAGCCGTGCCCCCGCGCCTTGCCAAGGGGCAAAACGCCCGCCGCGACGCCGGGGCTACCCCTGCCGCGCCGCGCCGCCTATATCGCAGCCATGAGCACCGCCGCCACCCTCCGCCACGCCGGTGGCATCGACTGGATCACCTCCGCCGCGCCCGTCGACTATGCCACCGCGCTGGCCGAGATGGAGGCGCGGGCCGCTGCGATCCGGGCGGGCACGGCGCCCGAGGCGCTGTGGTTCCTCGAACACGCGCCGATCTATACCGCCGGCACCTCGGCCCGGCCCGAGGGCCTTCTGGACGCGACGCGGTTCCCGGTGCATCAGGCGCACCGCGGCGGGCAATACACCTACCATGGCCCGGGTCAGCGCGTCGTCTACACGATGCTCGACGTCGCCGCCCGCGGCCGCGACGTGCGCTGTTTCGTCCGCGACCTCGAGGGCTGGATCATCGCCGCCCTCGCCGAGTTCGGCGTGAACGGCGAAATCCGCCCCGGCCGCGTCGGCGTCTGGGTCGCCCGCCCCGACAAGCCGCCCCTGGCGTGCGGCACCCCGCGCGAGGACAAGATCGCCGCCCTCGGCATCCGCCTGCGCAAATGGGTGTCGTTCCACGGCCTCTCGATCAACGTCGAGCCGGACCTCGCGCACTTCGACGGCATAATCCCCTGCGGCATCGCCGGCCACGGCGTCACCAGCCTCGTGGATCTTGGCTTGCCGGTGACGATGGCCGATCTGGACGCGGCACTGGTGCGGACGTTTGCCGGGGCGATGACGGCGCGAACCGGATAGGCGTCGCCGGGATCGCCCTGACACGAAACCGAGACATGGCGCCGCCTTTGCATCTTCATCGCCGTTCCGTACTGTCTTCCTCGTCAATCCCGCCCGGAGTTCCGATGTGACGCTCGACTGGCCGCTTCTGATCCGCGAGTTCGTGACCCTCCTTGTCGTCATCGACCCGGTGGGCACGATACCGGTCTACCTCTACGCCGTGCAGAACGTGCCGACGCGGCTTCATCGAAATTTTGCGATCCGCGCCGTCGCCATCGCGACGCTCGTGCTGCTCGCGTTCCTTGTCGGGGGCCAGTTCCTGCTCGAGACCCTCGGTCTGCGCCTTGGCTCGTTCCAGATCGCCGGCGGCGTGATCCTGTTCATCTTCGCCATGACCATGATCTTCGGCGACAGCAAACCCGCCCGCGAGATCGAGGAGGCCGAAGCCGACCACCTCGCAGGCGCCGTCTTTCCCCTGGCGATGCCGTCCATCGCCTCGCCTGGCGCTATGCTCGCCATCGTCGTGCTGACCGACAACCATACGGAATCGCTGGCCGACCAGGCCGTCACCGCAGTGATGCTGCTCGTCGTCCTGCTGCTGACGCTGGCGCTGCTCCTCGTCGCGGGCGTGGTCCACCGGATGATCGGCAACACCGGGGCGAGCATCATCAGCCGTGTCATGGGTATCGTCCTGGCCACGATCGCGGTCGATGCGATCCTCGGCGGTCTCGACACCCTCGGCGTGCTCGACGTGGCACCACCGACCGACGGCCTCATGAGCGACCTGCCATAGTTGCGGACCGCAAACGCCCCCCTGCGCCAATTTACCCCAGCCCCGCCCCCACCTCGCGTATTGCCCCCATGCGCCCCACCGACTAGAACGACGTCAAAGCCGAGCGACGGGTCCGCCCTGCGCCACCACGCCATTTTCCGGAGAGCCTCATGGTAGACGCCGCCATCCACGGACACGACGACCACAAGGACGAGCGGTCGTTCTTTACCCGCTGGTTCATGTCGACCAACCACAAGGACATCGGCATCCTCTATCTCTGGGTGTCGGGGTTCGCCGGGTTCCTGGCGGTGGCGTTCACCGTGTTCATGCGGATCGAGCTGATGTATCCGGGCGTGCAGCACATGTGCCTCGAGGGCGCGCGGCTGTTCGCGGACCCCAGCACGCCCTGCTCGCCCAACGGGCACCTGTGGAACGTGCTCATCACCTATCACGGCGTGCTGATGATGTTCCTCGTGGTCATCCCGGCGCTCTTCGGCGGTTTCGGCAACTACTTCATGCCGCTCCAGATCGGCGCGCCGGACATGGCGTTCCCGCGGATGAACAACCTGTCGTTCTGGATGTATTGCGCCGCCCTCGCCCTCGGCATCGCGTCGATGCTGGCGCCGGGCGGCAACGGGCAGGCAGGGTCGGGCGTCGGCTGGGTCATGTACGCGCCACTCTCGACCTCCGAAGGCGGCTTCTCGATGGATCTGGCGATCTTTGCCGTCCACATGTCGGGCGCCTCGTCGATCCTCGGCGCGATCAACATGATCACCACGTTCCTGAACATGCGCGCCCCCGGCATGACCATGCACAAGGTGCCGCTTTTCGCCTGGTCGATCTTCGTGACCGCCTGGCTGATCCTGCTGGCCCTGCCGGTCCTCGCGGGCGCGATCACCATGTTGCTGATGGACCGCAACTTCTCGACCTGTTTCTTCGATCCCACCTGCGGCGGCGACCCGGTCCTCTACCAGCACATCCTGTGGTTCTTCGGCCACCCCGAGGTCTACATCGTCATCGTCCCCGGCTTCGGCATCATCAGCCACGTCGTCGCGACCTTCTCGAAAAAGCCGATCTTCGGTTACCTTCCGATGGTCTACGCCATGGTCGCGATCGGCGCGCTCGGTTTCGTCGTCTGGGCACACCACATGTATACCGTCGGCATGTCGCTGACCCAGCAGAGCTACTTCATGCTGGCGACGATGGTCATCGCGGTGCCCACGGGGGTCAAGATCTTCTCGTGGATCGCGACGATGTGGATGGGCTCGATCGAGTTCAAGACGCCGATGCTCTGGGCGATCGGCTTCATCTTCCTGTTCACCCTCGGTGGCGTCACCGGCATCGTCCTGTCCCAGGCCGCCGTCGACCGGGCCTATCACGACACCTACTACGTCGTGGCCCACTTCCACTACGTGATGAGCCTCGGCGCCGTGTTCG
This sequence comes from uncultured Alphaproteobacteria bacterium, assembly GCA_963789535.1. GTDB lineage: Bacteria > Pseudomonadota > Alphaproteobacteria > Rhodobacterales > Rhodobacteraceae > CAVXHQ01. The sequence goes on from CAWBKU010000004.1 coordinate 244,290, forward strand.
CCATCTTCGCGGGCATCTACTTCTACCTGCCCAAGATGTCGGGCCGCATGTATCCCGAATGGGCCGGCAAGGTGCACTTCTGGACCATGTTCATCGGCGCCAACATAACCTTCTTCCCGCAGCACTTCCTCGGGCGGCAGGGCATGCCCCGCCGGATCGTCGACTACCCCGAGGCCTTCGCCTACTGGAACTACGTCTCGTCGATGGGCGCATTCCTGTCGTTCGCCTCGTTCCTGTTCTTCATCGGTGTGCTGTTCTACACGCTCTTCGCAGGCAAGCGCGTCACCGTGAACAACCCCTGGAACGAGTGGGCCGACACGCTGGAATGGACCCTGCCCTGCCCGCCGCCCGAACATACGTTCGAGACGCTCCCCAAGCAGAGCGAGTGGGACAAGGCCGCGGGTCGCGCGCACTAGGCCCGCCGCCGGCAAAAGGACCGAACGGCCCCGCATCGCGGGGCCGTTTCGTTTCAATGACCCGTCGTTCCGCGATGTCCGGCCAGTGCCACCAGCAACAGCCAGGCGACGCCGAACAGGATCGTTCCGCCGGCGTAGCCGCCAGCCAACCCTCCCGTCCCGTAGAACCCGGGCGTGAAGGTGAGCGCGAGGCCGTCCCAGAACGCGGCCGTCGCCGTGAAGACACAGACCGGGGCAAGCATGTCCGCCCGACGTCGCCGCAGCAGGGCGGCACCCAGCCAGACCGTCGGCCAGGCAACGAGCGCGGCGATGCCGAGCATCGCGACGTGCAGGAACCCGCCGTCGAACATGGCGGGCCCGAGAAGGCGGATCGTCATGGCCGCGACGAACCAGCCCGCGCTGCCGTAGAGTATCATCGCAATTGTGTCTTTGCGGGTCATATCCTATGCCTTTCAGGGTGTGGATGTAGCACGTGCTACACTACCCGGATGTAGCGGTCGCTACAATAGAATGGATCCGCATATGGTGAATTCACGGGACAGCCTTCTGTCGGCCCTTGCACGACACGTCGTCGACCACGGCCTGCAAACCGCGAGTTTGCGCCCCCTGGCCAAGGCGGCGGGCACGTCGGACCGGATGCTGATCTATCATTTCGGCAGCCGGAACGGCGTTCTGGACGCCGTCCTCGAGGTCATCGCCGCACAGTTGGTTTCGGCCCTGGACGACATCCTCGAAGGCCGCGACAGGATCGACTCTGCGATCCTGCTGGCCGAACTCTGGCACCTCCTGCGAGCGCCGGCGTTCCGCCCCGTCCTGCGCCTCTGGCTCGAACTGGTGTCGGTCGCCGGTCGCGACGGCGGCGATGCGCGCAAGGGTATCGCGAACCGGATCGCTACGGGCTTTCTCGACTGGATCGCCGGTCGCCTGATCGAGCCCGAAGACGCCCCCCTCATCCTCGCGGTGTTCGAGGGGATGCTGGTCCTGCACGAAGCCGGCGCCGGGGCCACCGCCTCCGATGCGCTCGACCGGATAGGGCCCCTGCTCGCCGCGGTGCGGCCGCGGCGCCCGGACCCGTGACCCGCCCCTGCGACACTTCCGCAGGACCGGCGGGCTTTTCCTGCGGCCGGAATCGGATAGACTGTTACCATGCCCTATGAATGGTCCTCATCGTCCGTCTCGCCTTCGGGAGGACCGGATCATTCCCTCAGTCTGTGGCCCTACCGGTCTCTGCTGCGGCGCGACTTCGTCACCTTCATCGGGGCCACCGCGGCGATCATGGCACTACCGCTGCTGGCGATGATCGGCACGCCGGTCCTCTGGGCGATCCTGCCGCCGCTGGCCCTCATGCTCTGGGGCGTCTGGACCGCCATCGACGTCAGCTACCGGCGCGGCGAGGTGCTCGAGGAGTTGACGCTGGACGCCACCACCGCCCGCCTCGCGCGCCACGACCCCGGCGGCAGCCGTCGCGACTGGGAGGCGAACCGGCATTGGGTCTCGGTCCACCTCTACCCCAAGGGCGGCCCCGTCGAGAACTACCTCACCCTGCGTGGTGCCAACCGCGAGGTCGAGATCGGCGCGTTCCTGGATGTCGCCGAGCGGCTGGCGCTCTATGTCGAGTTGAAGGATGCGCTGGCACGATCCTAGATCCGGTGCGACACTCGCCGACAGGTTCCGCGCAGCACAGAGCCGGCGATGCCGCCGACACCCGAGACCATCCTCCCCTTCGCGACGCCCGCCGACCTTGCGGCGTGGCTGGGCGCGCACAATGAAGGCGCCAGCGAACTCTGGGTCCGGATCTTCAGGAAGGGGTCGGGGACGGCGTCGGTCGATTGGCTCGATTGCGTGGTCGGGGCCCTCGCCTTCGGCTGGATCGATGGCCAGAAGCTGCCGCTGGACGATCTGTCCTACCTGCAACGGCTGACACCCCGGAAACCCGGTTCCAACTGGTCGGCAAAGAACCGGGACCACGCCGAACGCCTGATCGCCGAGGGGCGGATAACCGCCGCCGGGCAACGTCAGGTCTCGGCAGCGAAGGCCGATGGTCGCTGGCAGGACGCCTATGCCGGATCCTCGGCGATGCAGATACCGCAGGATTTTCTCGACGCGCTCGAGGCGAACCCTGCCGCCAAGGCCTTCTTCCAGACGCTCGACCGCAAGAACCTCTATCCGATCTACTACCGCCTCCAGACCGCCAGACGGCCCGAGACACGCGCAAGGCGGATGCACGCGATGCTCGATCGGCTCGCGCGCGGAGAGCGGTTCTACTGACGCCGCGCCCGCGCCACGCTCCGCCACGCCCCGCCGCACGGCGTGGCGCCCGGGCCTTGTCGACCCGCCCTATTCGTTTGCGTCGCGGCGCGATCCGGCTAACACTCCGCCGCATCCGTCGCGGATCAACGATCCGCGCGGTGCAAATCGGCGGGGATCAACCCCGTCGTCCATACAGGGAGAGGGACTATGGCTGCGGCCCTGACACTCATCATCTCGTTCGGGATCCTCATGGCGCTGGTGCTCGTCGTGTTCTGCACCATCAAATGGTGGTCCCTTCCGGTCATCGGCGTGACGCCGGTGCCGCTCTTCACCTTCATCGCGATCCTGTTCACCTCGGGCCTCGACGTGGGCCTCATCATGTTTCCGCTCGCGTTCGACTTTCCGCTCTATGCCGACATCGCGGCAGAGCCTGCCTATGCGTTCACCAACCCCCTGGCCCTCGAGTTCGGCTTCTGGGGCTTCATGATCTGGTCGTTCTACTTCCTGACCAGCTTCTATTTCTGCGTCATCGAACCGAAGGTGAAGTTCTTCGAGAAGCCGGTGGTCAAGATCCTCAACAACGTGGTCATCATCACCACCTGCGCCTTCACCGGCGCGCTGTTCCTGATCTACCTGCCCTATTACATCCCCTCGGTCGGCGACGGAGAGAGCGTGGTCGCCACCTTCTACGTCATCGTCTTCGCGGTGATCGTCGCCGCAGCCTACAGCTCGACCGACATCAAGTTCGTGCGCATCCTCTCGGTCGGCTCGACCTGGCTCTTCATCGCGCTCATCGCGCTTTTGTGGGCCAACGCCCGGATCGGTCTGGGCGAATTCGGGTCCATCATCTCTGACGTCGGGGGATATTTCACCAACATCCACAGGTTCGTCATCCCGCTCACCGAGTATCACGAGTTCTACCTGTTCTGGTGGTTCGCCTGGTCGATCATGATCGGCCAGTTCACTTCGCGCTTCGTCGGCGGCCTGCGGACCTGGCAGCTTCTGCTGGCGCTCCTCGTGATCCCGTCGATCCCGCTCGCGGTCTGGTTTTCGGTGCTCTACTACTATTATCTCAACGAGATAAGCACCGTCGGCCTGCTCAACATCGCAATGGTCGTCGTCGGCGTCACCTTCGTGGTGAACTCGCTCGACAGCCTGATCCGGCTCTACACCGACAACCTGTCGCTGACCGTTCAGCGGTTCGGCAAGGTGCCCTATATCGTCGGAAACGTGGCGGTGCTGTTCGGGCTGACGCTGCTGTTCCAGGGCCAGTGGCTCCAGATCCAGTGGATCGGGGCCATCGTCATCGGCCTCTACCTCGCCTGCATCTTCTACATCGTGACGATGAAGCGGGATGTGGTCATGGCGATCGACGCGTCACCCGCCGAGAACACCCTCGACTTCGGCAAGATCGAGGCCGCCGTCTAGACCGGCACGGGCGCACCCGCGTCCGGCGCGGGTGCATCCCCCTTTACCGGCGCGGGTGCATCCCCCTTACCGGCGCGTCACATCAGCCGAGCCTGTCGCGCACCAACGGGCCCACCTTGCCGAAATCCATCTGGCCGGTATAGCGGCCCTTGAGCTCCGCCATCACCTTGCCCATGTCGCGGATGCTGGTCGCACCGACGGAGGCGATGGCCGCGTCGAGCGCCGCAACGGTCTCGTCCTCGTCGAGCTGTCGCGGCAGGAACTCTTCGATGACCTTGACCTCGGCGAGCTCCTTCTCGGCAAGCTCCAGCCGCCCGCCCTCCTCGTAGGCGCGCGCGCTCTCCTGCCGCTGCTTGACCATCTTGCCGAGGATCGACAGCACCACGTCGTCGCCGACGCCGTCGTCGCTGCCCTCCGGCTCGCCCCGCAGGGCGATGTCGCGGTCCTTGATGGCGGCGTTGATGAGGCGCAGGGTCGACAGACGGTCGGCCTCCTTGGCGCGCATCGCGTCCTTCATCGACGCATTTACCCGGTCGCGCAGTTGCATGTCGCTCGTCCTCTCGGCCTTTTGGCACCCGGCTCCCATAATCCTCCGCCCCGGTCATGACAACCATGCCGTAGGCCGCAGGCCCCGCCACCTTGACCGTCCCGCTGCCGCGACCTAGACACCGCCAGACCCCGCCCCCGCCCGAGGAAACCGCCATGCCCGACACGGCCCCGCCCAAGCCGACCGCCTGTCTGGCCCTGGCCGACGGCACCATCTTCTACGGGCGCGGCTTCGGGGCGACGGGCCAGACGGTCGCCGAACTCTGTTTCAACACCGCGATGACCGGCTATCAGGAGATCATGACCGATCCGTCCTACGCCGGGCAGGTCGTCACCTTCACCTTCCCCCACATCGGCAATACCGGCACCACCCCCGAGGATGACGAGACCGCCGATCCGGTCGCCGCCGGCATGGTCGTCAAATGGGATCCGACCGAGCCGTCGAACTGGCGCGCGATGGGCGATCTGCCGTACTGGCTCGCGGCCCACGGACGCATCGCCATCGGCGGCCTCGACACCCGCCGCCTGACCCGCGCCATCCGCCAGCAGGGCGCGCCGCACGTCGCGCTCGCGCATGACCCCGAGGGCAATTTCGACATCGCCGCGATGGTCGCCGCCGCCCGCGCCTTCCGCGGCCTCGAAGGCCTCGATCTGGCACGCGACGTCACCTGCGCGCAAAGCTATCGCTGGGACGAGATGCGGTGGGCCTGGCCCGAGGGGCACGTGCGCCAGACGCAGGCGCGCCATTCCGTCGTCGCCATCGACTACGGCGCCAAGCGCAATATCCTGCGCTGCCTCGCCTCGGCGGGCTGCAACGTCACCGTCCTGCCCGCGTCCGCCACTGCCGAGGACGTGCTGGCCCTGAACCCGGACGGCCTGTTCCTGTCGAACGGCCCGGGCGATCCTGCGGCCACCGGCGCCTACGCCGTGCCGATGATCCGGGGCGTCCTCGATGCCTCGGCGATGCCGGTCTTCGGGATCTGCCTCGGCCACCAGATGCTGGCGCTGGCACTCGGCGCGCGGACGGTGAAGATGAACCACGGCCACCACGGCGCCAACCATCCGGTCAAGGACATCGAGACCGGCAAGGTCGAGATCACCTCGATGAACCACGGCTTCACCGTCGACAGCCAGACCCTGCCCGCGGGCGTCACCGAAACCCACGTCAGCCTGTTCGACGGCTCGAACTGCGGCATCCGCCTGACCGACCGCCCTGTCTTCTCGGTGCAATACCACCCCGAGGCGAGCCCCGGCCCGATGGACAGCGTCTACCTCTTCGACCGCTTCGTCGCGGCGATGGATGCCGCCCGCTCCTGACGCCCGCGTTCCGCCTCGTCAGGTTGCTGCCGTTTACCACTCCTTAACTTTGCTCACCCAAGTCTGAAACGGACAGGGAAGCGTCCGGGGAATCGGCGCAGCGCAAAGGGCTGGACGGATGGGCAAAGGCGCCAAGCGCCGCGTCGTGGCGGAAGGAAACGTGGGCGCGGCGCCGTCGCCCGTCCTGTCGTTCGTGCGCCATGCCGTTCGGACCGGCGGCGGCATGACACCGCGCTGGTCGGCACCGGATGATCTTGACGGGGGCCGGTCGCCCGATGCGGTCGTCGTGCCCCTCGACCGGACGGGATACGCGCGGCGCGCGCGGTTCACCTTCACCGACCTGCCGGCCGCACCCACGCCCGAACGACGGCTCCTCGACCCTGCCGCGGTCCCGCCCGATGCCGCACTCATCGGCCACTACGGCGCCGTCGCCTGCCTGCGCGACGGCGTCCTGCCGTGGCGGCGGATGCAGGGGCAGACCGTGGTGCTGACCGAGGCCACGACACTCCCGCCCGCCACCCTCGCCGCCCTGCGCGACACCTTCGGCGCCGTCCGCCTCGCACGCGCCGCACCCGGCACCCTCGGCCCGATGCTGGCGCGCCTTGCAGGCCCGGCCCTCGCCGCCGCCGCCGAAACCCGCTGCCCCGCCGCGCAAAGCTGTCGAAGCTGGAACTTTCGCCGGGCCCAAGGCGTCGGGATCGCCGTTCTTCTCACGCTCACCCTGCTCGCCGTGTCGTTTCCGGGGCCGCTCATCGCCGGACTGGCGCTCTGGTCCGCCGCGACCCTGCTCTGCAATACCGCGCTCAAGGTCGCGGCGGTGGCGTCGGCCCTGCGCGCCCCGCCGCAGGGCGCCCTCGTCGCCGCGGCACCGCAGGTGACGCCCTTCGACCGCGCCGCGCGCGAGCCTGTCATCACCCTGCTCGTGCCCCTCTACCGCGAGCGCGAGATCGCCTCGCACCTGCTCGCCCGCCTGACCGACCTCGACTATCCGCGCGACCGGCTCGACGTGCTGCTGATCCTCGAGGACGACGACGCCCTGACCCACGCGACGCTCACCGCGCTCGATCTGCCCGACTGGGTGCGCATCGTCGCGGTCCCCGAGGGCACCCTGCGGACCAAACCCCGCGCCCTCAACCACGCGCTCACGCTGGCGCGCGGCGACATCGTCGGCATCTACGACGCCGAGGACGCCCCCGCCCCCGATCAGCTTCGCGCCGTCGCCCGCCGCTTTGCCATCGAGCCGCCCGAGGTCGCCTGCCTTCAGGGCGTGCTCGACTACTACAACACCTCCTGCAACTGGCTCGCGCGCTGCTTCACCCTCGAATACGCCACCTGGTTCCGGCTGATGCTGCCCGGCCTCGCCCGCCTCGGCCTCGTGGTGCCGCTGGGGGGGACGACCCTGTTCCTGCGCCGCGCCGCGATCGAGGCGGTCGGCGGCTGGGACGCGCACAACGTCACCGAGGACGCGGACCTTGGCCTGCGGCTGGCGCGCGCGGGATACCGCACCGAACTCGTGGCCTCCGTAACGATTGAGGAGGCGAACGCCCGCCTCTGGCCCTGGGTGCGGCAGCGGACGCGCTGGCTCAAGGGCTATGCGATGACCTGGGCGGTACACATGGCCGATCCCGCCGCCCTCTGGCGCGATCTGGGGCCGCGTCGCTTCTGGGGTGTCCAGATCCTGTTTCTCGGCACGGTAAGCCAGTTCGTGCTGGCGCCGGTGCTCTGGTCGTTCTGGCTCATCCCCTTCGGCCTGCCACACCCGCTGCGTGGCATGCTGCCCGAGGCGGGGCTGCTGGCGCTGGGGGCGCTGTTCCTCGCGACCGAACTCATCAATCTCGCGGTGGCGACCCTCGCCGCGCGGCGCGCCGGACGGCCCCGCCTCGCGTTCTGGTCGCCGATGCTGCAACTCTACTTCCCGCTCGCCACGATCTCGGCCTGGCGGGCCCTGACCGAGATCTGCACAAAGCCGTTCTTCTGGGACAAGACGGTGCACGGCGTCTTTCTGCCGCACGGCGGGGGGCGGGGTCCGGGGGAACCGAAAACGGCCATTCCCGCGACACTCCCGATCCGCTAGGTCTGCGTCATGCGTCATCCGACACGCTTCTCTCCGCCGCGACTGCGGTTCCGGGCACATTCGCGGCCGATCGCGACGCCTGCCTGCCCGCACGCCCGTCACGGGGACCACGACGAGGCTCCTTCCGGCATTGTGTCGCAGCGCCCCTGACACGGGCGCATCACGGACTATCTGAGGCACATGCGGGAAACATTCGACATCGTCATTTCGGGCGCGGGCCCGGCCGGCCTCATCGCCGCAGCAGCCTTTGGCGCGGCAGGGTTCACCGTCCTCTGCCTCGACCCGGCGGCCCCCGTCACCGACGGCGCGGCGCCGGACGCCGATCTGCGGACCACGGCGTTCCTCGGCCCCGCGCAGGCGCTGATGGCACGGCTCGGCCTGTGGAACGATCTGGCGGCAGAGGCGATGCCGTTGCGGGTCATGCGGATCGTCGATGCCGCCGCTTCCGCGCCGGTGGTCCGCGATTTCGTCGCGGCCGACATCGACCGAGGCGCCTTCGGCTGGAACGTCCGCAACTGGGCCCTTCGGGCAGCCCTGCTGTCGCGACTGTCGGAGACACCGGGCATCACCATGCGGCTCGGGACCGGATACGCACACCACGTGGCGCGGACGGGGACGGCTCTCGTGGCCCTCAGCGACGCAAATGTCGTGCAGACCCGCCTGCTGATCGGGGCCGACGGCAGATCGAGCGCCGTTCGCAAGGCCGCAGGCATCGGCGTCGACGTACGGCGCTATGGGCAAAAGGCGCTGTCGTTCTCGGTCACGCATGATGCGGCCCACGACAGCATCTCGACAGAGGTGCACCGCGCGGGCGGGCCGTTCACGCTGGTGCCGCTCCCGGACCTCGAGGGGCGCCCCTGTTCGGCGGTGGTGTGGATGGCGCCGGGGCCCGAGGTGGTGCGACTGGCCGCGCTCCCCCCCGCGGCGTTCTCCGCGGCGGCGACGGAACGCTCGGCGGGTGTCCTCGGCGATCTGACGCTGGCGACACGGCGACAGGTCTGGCCGATCACGATGCAACGCGCCCGGGCGCTGACCGCCGAACGCGTGGCGCTGGTCGCCGAGGCCGCCCATGCGGTGCCGCCGATCGGGGCGCAGGGGCTGAACATGTCGCTGGGCGACATCGCGGCGCTGGCCGCACTGGCCGAGGCGGATCCCGCAGGCCTCGGCGGTCCGCGCATGCTCGACACCTACGCGCGGACGCGAGGGCCGGAGCTGACGCTCCGGCTGGCGGGTATCGACGCCCTGAACCGCGCCTCGCGGGCAGGGTCGGCTCCGGTGCAGGCGCTGCGGGCGCTGGGTTTGCGGGCGCTGCACGATGTGCCGAATGTGCGGCGCGCGGTCATGCGGTTGGGATTGGGCGGCACCGCTGCGCCCGGTTTGGCGGCGGACCCTCCGGGGGGAGTCGTTGCGGCAACTTGAACGTGGCCGGATCGTGTGGCCCCTCCGCTCAGAGAACCTTGTCGAGCACCGCCCCGAAACGGGCTGCGGTGGCAGCCGGATCCGCAAGCTTGTCGAGACCGAAGAGGCCGACGCGGAAGGTGCGGAACCCCGGCCCCTCGTCGACCTGAAGCGGCACACCGGCGGCGATCTGCATCCCCTGCGCCCTGAATTTCGCGCCCGACTGAACCTCGGGGTCGGCGGTATGACTCACCACGACCGAGGGCGCCTCGAAGCCCGGGGCCGCGACCGAGCGGGCGCCCTTGGCAGCGAGCAGGGCGCGGACCCGGGCGCCGAGGTCTGCCTGCGCCGCCTTCAGGGCGGCAAAACCCGTCGCCCGGGTCTCGACCATGGCGTCGCGCAGCGCGCGGAGCCCATCGGTCGGCAGGGTCGCGTGATAGGCGTGGCCACCGTCCTCGTAGGCCTTCATGATCGCGCGCCACTTGGCCAGGTCCACGGCGAAGCTGTCGGCTTTCGTCTCCGCCATCCGCGCCGACGCCGCCTCGGACAGCATCACCAGACCGGCGCAGGGGGTCGACGACCAGCCCTTTTGCGGCGCCGAGATCAGCACGTCGATGCCGAGGCTGCCCATATCGACCCAGGTGCAGCCGCTCGCGATACAATCGAGCACCATCAGCGCGCCGACCTCGTGTGCCGCCGCGGCGAGGCCCGTCAGATACTCGTCGGGAAGCATGATGCCCGCAGACGTTTCGACATGGGGGGCAAAGACGAGGTCGGGGCGCATCTCGCGGATCGCGGCGACCACCGCGTCGAGCGGCGGCGGTGCAAAGGGCGCATCGGTCGCATTGCCTGCCCGGTGCGCCTTGATCGCCCGGCTCTCGTCCGCGAAACCGCCTGCCTCGAATATCTGTGTCCAGCGGTAGGAGAACCAGCCGTTGCGCACCACGAGGCATTTCGCGCCCTGTCCGAACTGCCGCGCCACGGCCTCCATCGCGAAGGTGCCGCCGCCGGGGACGATGGCGACCTCGGCCGCGCCATAGACCTCGCGCAGCATCCCCGACAGGTCGCGCATCACCTCCTGAAAGGCGCCCGACATATGGTTCAGCGAGCGGTCGGTAAAGACCACCGAGAACTCCATGAGGCCGTCCGGATCGACGGGGGATGTATCTTTCACGGCGGGCCTCCGGATTGCGGGATCGCGCACAGGCTAGACCCGTCCCCCTGCCGATGAAAGGGCAACCTGCGGCGGATCCGCCCCGCCTCTTTGCATTGCAACGGGCGCAGAAACCGCTAGAACGCCCCGAAATGGCGCGCCGGGTCCGGCGGCGACCGATCTGCACACGAGGGAGAAAGCCTGATGCGCGTTTATTATGATCGCGACTGCGACGTTAACCTGATCAAGGACATGAAGGTCGCGATCCTGGGCTACGGCTCCCAAGGGCACGCCCACGCCCTGAACCTGCGGGATTCGGGCGCAAAGAACGTCGTCGTGGCGCTGCGCGAGGGCTCGCCCAGCCGCGCCAAGGCCGAGGGCGAGGGCCTCAAGACGATGGCTATCGCCGAGGCGGCGAAATGGGCCGACCTCATCATGTTCACGATGCCGGACGAGCTTCAGGCCGAGACCTATCGCAAATACGTCCACGACAACCTGCGCGACGGCGCCGCCATCGCCTTTGCCCATGGCCTGAACGTGCACTTCGGCCTGATCGAGCCGAAGAAGGGCGTCGACGTCATCATGATGGCGCCGAAGGGCCCGGGTCATACGGTGCGCGGCGAATATACCAAGGGGGGCGGCGTCCCCTGCCTCGTGGCGGTGCATCAGGATGCGTCGGGCAAGGCCCTCGAGATCGGGTTGTCCTACTGCTCGGCGATCGGCGGCGGCCGGTCGGGGATCATCGAGACCAACTTCCGCGAGGAATGCGAGACGGATCTCTTCGGCGAGCAGGCCGTCCTCTGCGGCGGTCTGGTCGAACTGATCCGGATGGGTTTCGAAACGCTGGTCGAGGCGGGCTATGAGCCCGAGATGGCCTATTTCGAGTGTCTGCACGAGGTCAAGCTCATCGTCGACCTGATCTACGAGGGCGGCATCGCCAACATGAACTATTCGATCAGCAACACGGCCGAATACGGCGAATACGTCTCGGCCCCCGCATCCTGCCCTACGACGAGACCAAGGCGCGGATGAAGGCGGTCCTCAAGGATATCCAGTCCGGCAAGTTCGTGCGCGATTTCATGCAGGAGAACGCGGTCGGCCAGCCGTCGTTCAAGGCAACGCGCCGCCTGAACGACGAGCATCAGATCGAGCGGGTCGGCGAGAAGCTGCGGGCGATGATGCCATGGATCTCCAAAGGCAAGATGGTCGACCGGGCGAAGAACTGACGCCCTGATTTCTGATCCCGTCCCGTTCGACGGGGGACAAGGGGCCGGAGCGATCGCTTCGGCCCCTTTTCGATTTGCCGCGCGGTGCTGAGGTTTGCATGATGTCCACCCCCTCCCCCGCGCGGCCCGGCGCGCTGAACTGGGCGCTGATCGTCGGCCTCGGCGTCATCTGGGGCGGCGCGTTCCTGTCGGTGCGCATCGCGCTCGACGGGTTCACACCGTTGCAGGTGGCCGCGGGGCGGCTGCTGATCGGGGCGCTGGCGCTGACCGGTATCGCGAGCCTGCTGGGCCAGTCACCGGCCGTGTTGCCCTCGCGGCGGGCGTGGGTCTTCGCGGCGGTGATCGGTGCGGGCGCCTCGGCGCTGCCGATCACGCTCCTCGCGTTCGGGCAACAATATGTGCCTTCTGCCTTTGCGGGCGTCGCGATGGGGGCGGTGCCGCTGCTGGTCCTGCCCCTCGTCTGGGCGTTCTCGCCCGAGGAGGGGATCGGGCCAAGGCGGTTGATCGGCATGGGCATGGGCTTTGCGGGTCTGCTCGTCCTGACCGGACCGGGGGCGTTCGGCGCGGGCGAGGGGTCGGTGCTGGCCGGGCGCGTCATGTGCATCGGGGCGGCGCTGTGCTATGCGGCGGGGTCGGTCGCGACGCGGCGCGCGCCGCCGATGCCGCCGCTGGCCTTCGCCAGCGTGACGCTTCTGGCGGCAGCGGCGATCCTCGTGCCCGTGGCCCTCGTGGTCGACGGTGTGCCCCGGTCGTTTCCGGCACAGCCGGTGCAGGCCCTGATCTATGCGGCGCTGTTGCCCACGGCCCTCGCCGCGGCAATCCGGGTCCGCGTCATCACCACCGCAGGCTCGCTCTTCATGTCGATCACCAGCTACATGGTGCCGGTCTGGTCGGTGATCTTCGGCCTCTGGCTCGGCGCCGAGGAATTGCCGCCGACGCTCTATTCCGGCCTCGGACTCATCCTTGCGGGAATATTGATAAGCCAGTCGCGCAGCCTCTTCGGACGCTAGGCCGCCGCCTCGACCGCCGCGACGATCCCCTCGACCACATCGCGCAGCAGATCCGCGTCGCCGCATTCGGCCATCACCCGGATCAGCGGCTCGGTGCCCGATTTCCGGATCAGCAGGCGCCCCGAACCGGCCAGCCGCTTTTCTCCCGCCGCGATGACCTCTTGCACTTTTGCAACCTCGAGTGGCCGTTGTCCCGCCGTATATCGCACATTCTTCAACATTTGCGGCACGGACTCGAATTGCTGCGCCAGTTCGCTGGCGCGTGACCCGCTCTCGATCATCGCCGACAGGAATTGCAACCCCGCCAGCAGGCCGTCCCCCGTCGTCGCATAATCGGTCATCACGATATGCCCCGACTGCTCGCCGCCGAGGTTCCAGCCGCCGCGCCGCATCGCCTCGACGACATAGCGGTCGCCTACCGCCGTCCGTTCGAGGCGCAGGCCGCGCCCCGTCAGGAAATTCTCGAGGCCGAGGTTCGACATCACCGTCGCCACCAGCACGCCGCCCTTGAGGCGCCCCCAATCGGCCCAGCGGCCCGCGATCAGGGCCATGATCTGGTCGCCGTCGGCCACGCGGCCATTCTCGTCGATGATCATCACCCGGTCGGCGTCGCCGTCGAGGCAGATGCCGAGGTCGGCGCCGTGGCTCACCACCGTTTCGGCCGCCGTGCGCGGCTGCGTCGAGCCGCAGCCTTCGTTGATGTTATAGCCGTTGGGCGAGGTGCCGACCGGGATCACCTCCGCGCCGAGTTCCCACAGCACCTCGGGCGCGACCCGGTGGGCGGCCCCGTTGGCGCAGTCGATCACCACCTTGAGGCCGTCGAGCCGCATGCCCGCCTGGAATGTCGATTTCAGCCGCTCGGCATAGCGGAACCGCCCGTCGTCGATCCGCTTGGCGCGCCCGATGTTGGCCGCCTGCGCCGGTTCGACCTTTGCCTCGACCAGCGCCTCGATCTCGGCCTCGGCCTCGTCCGAGAGCTTGAACCCGTCGGGGCCGAAGAATTTGATGCCGTTGTCGTAGTGCGGATTGTGGCTGGCCGAGATCATGATCCCGAGGTCGGCGCGCATCGAGGCCGTGAGCAGGCCGACCGCCGGCGTCGGGATCGGCCCCAGCAGCAGGACGTTCATGCCGGTCGAGGTGAGGCCCGCGGTCAGCGCGCTCTCGAACATATAGCCAGACAGGCGGGTGTCCTTGCCGATCACGACGCGGTGGCCGTTGGAGCCGTCGTTGCGGAAATAGCGGCCCGCCGCGGCACCGATGCGCAGCGCCATGTCCGCCGTCATCGGCCAGACGTTCGCCGTGCCCCGCACGCCGTCGGTGCCGAAGAGTTTGCGTGTCATCTCAACCTGTCCACCCGTTTACCGCCGCCTGCAGGTTCAGCGCCTGCTTGGTGGCGAGCGTATCATGAACCCGCAGGATCTGAATACCCTGTGCGGCGGCATGCAGCGCCACGGCGAGGCTGCCCGCCAGCCGCTCGTCGGCGGGAACCTCGCCGGCGCCCCCCGCCGAGAGGACGCCGATGAAACGCTTGCGCGACGCACCCAGCAGGAGGGGCACGCCAAGGCCATGAAACACGGCCAGATTGCGCAGCAGGTCGAGGTTGTGGGCGGCCGTCTTGCCAAAACCGATGCCGGGGTCGACGATGATGGCGTCCCGCGCGATGCCCGCCGCGACGGCGGCGTCGATCCGCCCGGACAATGCCGCAAAGACCTCGCGTGTTACGTCCGTGTAACGCGGCGCGACCTGCATCGTCGCGGGCGTACCCTGAGCATGCATGAGGCAGACCGGCACGCCGGCCCGCGCCACGACACCGGCCATCCCGGGATCGAACGTCAGGGCCGACACGTCGTTGACCATGCTGGCACCCGCGTCGAGCGCCCGCTGCGCCACCACCGCCTTGCGGGTGTCGACGGAGATCGGCACCGTGACGCCCGCCGCCCGGAGTGCCGCGATCACCGGCAAGACGCGCGCCGTCTCCTCGTCCTCGGGGACGGGAACGGCGCCGGGCCGCGTGCTCTCGCCGCCGATATCGAGGATGTCGGCGCCTTCCGCCACCATCCGGCGGGCCTGCGCCACGGCGGCCCTCCGGTCGGCGAAGAGGCCGCCGTCACTGAAACTGTCGGGGGTCACGTTGAGGATGCCCATGACCAGGGGGCGCCTCCAGTCAAAGCCCATGAGGGGGCGGCGTGGACGATAGAGGCGATCGCGGTCCTCGGCGGGCAGACCGTCCGGCCGGTGGATCAGGCCGCCGCCCGCGACGCGGTCGGCGTGTGTCCAGCCTGCCGCAAGGGCCGGTCCATCCGCGCTCGGCAGCGGTCGCCAGTCCGGCAGGGGCGTCATTCGACCGGCTCCACCCGCACCGGCACCTCCGCCTCGGGCGCCCTCGCCCCGACGATCACCAACTCCCGCGCCTGCACCAGCCCCGCGAACCATGCCACCTGCGACAGCGGCTCGACGGTCGCCGTCCCTGCCCCGCCGACCGCGTCGAGGACGATCTTGGACGGTGCCCAGACCGAAATCTGGCCGTTCCGCATCGCCCAGTCGAGTTCGGTCCGGGTGCCGGTGACGATGCAGCGCGCATCCCGGCTCGCCAGGACCCAGGCGTTCTGTTCCTGCGCCAGCAGGTCGATGCGCCGCTGCGCGAGGCGCGCGCCCACCTGCGGCGCCGCTCCGTCCGGCAGGCCGACGCAAAGGATCAGCGGCGCGCCGTCGGCGCCCAGCCGGTCGAGCCGCGCGCACAACCCGTCGTCCATCGCCGCATTCGCCAGAAACACGACCCGCGGATGCGGCACCAGCGGCTGGGCGGCGACGCCCGCCGCATCCCGGCTGCGCACGATCTCGACGCCGAGGGCCCCCGGCCCCCGGTCGAGCTTCTCGATCCGCACGAACACCCGCGCCGCCTGCGGTTCGGTCAGGATCAGGCCCGCCACCCGCTCGGCCAGCGTCTCGAGCAGGTTGAGCCGCTCTGCGGCCAGCGCCGCGGCAATCGCCTCGGCCACCCGGTCATAGCTCAGGATGCGGTCGACGTCGTCGTCGATCGGGCCGTTGACCGGGGCCACCTCGACCACGACGTTGAAGCTCAGGCGCTGCATGGTGCCGCGCTCGGCCTGAAAGGCGCCGATCTCGACGGTCACGATATGGTCGCGCAGCGAGATGCGGTCGCGCGGCCCGTCCGACGACGCGCGGGCCCGTTCGTCGGGGTGGGCAAAGGCCTGCCTTATGTCGTCGGTCATGCGCGCACCCCTTTCGACGGGGCGATAATCGCGCGCCGGGCCGGACGCAAGACGGCGCCGCGCCGCTCAGCCCGAGCGGTAGAACAGGTGCGCGCCGATCGCCGCCGTCTGCGGCAGCCTGCGCGCCCAGGACGGGCTGACGGCGCGGGTGTGATAGTTTGTGGCACCTCCGGTGAGGCCGCGCGGCGCCCCGTCCAGCATCAGCCGCGCCACGATACCGACCCGGGCCCAGGCGGCGGGCTCGCGGATCCGGTCGGCGATGCCGTCGCAGGTATAGGTGAACTGACACTGATACCGCGCGCCGGTGCCCTGATTGATGACCGCGCAGACCGAGTTCGGATACTGGCGGCTGTCGACGCGGTTGAGGATCACCTCGGCGACGGCGAAAAGGCCGCGCGCACTCTCGCCGCGCGCCTCGTGATAGAGGGCCTGGGCCAGGCACTCCCATTGCGCATCGCCACCGGCGCGCGGCTGACGGGCGAGGAAGGCCTCGGAATACTCGACGGCGCCGATCGGGCTGCGCGCACTGGCGAGTTCGGGGGCCGCCGCCGTCAGGAGCGAGAGGCGGGCGTCCGGCACGGCCCCGAGGCTGGCGCGCTCCTCGTCCAGCAAATCGCCCAATTGCGCCTCGAGGGCGGTCTGTGCGGTGACGACGTTCGAGGCGAGAATGAAGATGATCGATGCCGCAAATGCAGCCCTGGCGCATCCGCGCCCGATTGAATTGAACATGTTTCCCCAGCAAATCCAGCAACGGACCCCTCGGGCCCGTCCACAACGCCCTGTGGGTAAAGTGCGCGGCGGCACCGAGTCGAGTCTGCCGAACGGCGGATATCCGCCGATGGCCGCCGATTGTTTCCAGATCGGGATAAGTGATTCAATCCATTGCGTTGCCGGGTGACGTTAACGCAAGTTATGCCTCGGTCGCGCGTCCGGCGATGGCCAATTGAGCGGCGGAAAGCCGCGCAACCGGCACCCGGAACGGCGAGCAGGATACATAGTCGAACCCCTGATCGCGGCAAAAGGCGATGGCCGCAAGGCTCCCGCCATGTTCGCCGCAGATCGACAGCGTTACCCCCGGCCGCTGCGCCCGGCCCCGTTCCGCCCCGATCCGCAGCAGTTCGCCCACCCCCTCGATGTCGAGCGTGTGGAACGGATCCTCGGCAAAGGCGCCCTGACGGACGTATTCCTGCATGAACCGTCCGGCGTCGTCGCGGCTCAGGCCATAGGTCATCTGTGTCAGGTCGTTGGTGCCGAACGACATGAACTCGGCGTGCTGGGCGATATCGCCGGCGCGCAGCGCGGCGCGCGGCGTCTCGACCATGACGCCGAGGCGATAGGCAAAGGCGGCCCCGGTCTCGGATTTAACCGCCGCCGCGACGCCGTCGACCTGCGCCTTCACGATCTCGACCTCGCGCATCGTGCTGACCAGCGGCACCATGATCTCGGGCACCACCGACCCGCCGCCCGCCGCGATCTCCGCCGTCGCCTCGAAGATGGCGCGGGCCTGCATTTCGTAGATTTCCGGCACCGTGATCCCGAGGCGGACGCCCCGCAGGCCCAGCATCGGGTTGTATTCGCTCATCGCCTCGATCCGCGCCGTCACGTCGGCCACGGGCCGCGACAGCGCCTCGGCCAGATCGCGCAGTCCGGCCTTGTCGGACGGCAGGAACTCGTGCAGCGGCGGGTCGAACAGGCGGATGCAGACCGGCAGACCGCTCATGATCCCGAACAGGCCCGCGAAATCCGCGCGCTGCATCGGCAGCAGACGGTCGAGCACGGTCCGCCGCTCGTCGGCGGTATCGGCAAAGATCATCTCGCGCATCAGGCCCACGCGCTCGCCGTCGAAGAACATGTGCTCGGTCCGGCACAGACCGATCCCCTCGGCGGCGAAATTGCGCGCCACCTGCGCGTCGTGCGGCGTGTCGGCATTGGCGCGCACCCCGATGTCGCGCGCCGCATCCGCCCAGTCGAGCAGCGTCAGCACCGGTCCGTCGAGGGCCGCCTCCACCGTCTCGGTCGCCCCGATCAGGATGTCGCCGGTGGTGCCGTCGACGGTGATCGTGTCGCCCTCGGTCAGGACGCGGCCACCCGGTGCCGTGACCGTCCCGTGACGGCGGTCGATGACCAGATCGCTGGCACCGACGACACACGGCAGGCCGATACCGCGCCCGATGACGGCGGCGTGGCTGGTGATGCCGCCGCGCACCGTGACGACGGCCTCCGACACGTGCATCCCGCGGATGTCCTCGGGTGTCGTTTCGCGCCGCACCAGCACGCAGGGCTCGCCCCGCGCGGCACTCGCCTGCGCATCTTCGGCCGACAGGACGATGCGTCCCGATGCCGCCCCGGGGCTCGCCGCGATCCCGCGCGCCAGACGGTCGCGCGCGGCCCCCGGCGCCACCTGCCGGTGCAGCACCTCCGACAGCGCCGTGGCACTGACCCGCAGGACCGCCGCGTCGCGGTCGATGATCCCGTCCGTCGCCAGCGCCACCGCCACGGCCACCGTCGCGCGGTGCGACCGCGGCACCCGCACCGCATCGAGGATCCGCAGCGCCCCATCCTCGAGCGTGAATTCGATCTGCATCTCCTCGCGCAGCCGGGTGCGGATACGGGTGCCGAAGTCGATCAGTTCGGCAAAGGCATCCGGGCACGCCTCTTCGAACGAGGCGCCGCGCGGGTCGCAGGTAAGGTAGAGCGCATCGTCGGTGCCCCGCAGCGCGTCGCGCCCCTGGCTCTGCCCCAGATAGCGGCCGGTGATCTGCGCCGCGCCCGTGGCCGGGTCGATGAACTGGATCACGCCGGACCCGCACTGACCCCGCCCCCGGCCGAGCGCCATCGCCTGCACGACGAGGCCGAGGCCCGCATCCGCCGGCGCGCCGCGCGACTGGCGCAACAGGCGCGCGGTCGTGCCCTGCCACGCCCGCGCCCGGCTGCGCAGCACCTCGGCCAGTTGCACGGCGATATCCTGTGGAAAGGCCTCGTCCGTCTCGTCCTCGTAGGCGGCCAGCGCCGCGTCGAGGTGGGCGCGCGTCGGCACGTCGGGCGTCTCGAACAGGTCGGCGTCGAGGCGCGCGACCTCGACGGCATAGGATTGCACGAACCGCAGGTAGAGGGCGGTGGCGGTATCGGCGCCGAGGGTGGCACTCAGATGCGCGTGCAGCGCGTCGCTCATCCCGACGTTGAGGATCGCCCCCGGCCCGCCCCAGTCGGGATCGAGGCTCGACGGGCGCACCGACAGCAGCGGCATGTCCCCGAACGGCGCCAGCATCCCGGCCATGTCGGGCATCCGCCCCGAGGCGAGGCCGTGGACCGCATCGAACGACAGCGCGACCGTGACCGGCACCGGCATGTCGAGGCGGATCAGCCGTTGCAGACACTTCGCCCGGCCGCCATGCACGTCCGCAGCGATCGCCGCATCGGCGGTGATCGGTGTAAGCTGCTGGAATTTCGCATGTTGCTGCATCGCGGCATGGCCCTTTCAGGTGCAGCATAACGGTGCCGTGACGGACTGTCAGGCGATTTCCGCGCCTGCGGCGATCAGCCCTCGATCCGCGTCAGATCGGCCACGGAAAGGCAAAGCGTCCGGATCCGGGACAGCAGGTTGAGGCGGTTGCGGCGGATCACCTGCCGGTCGTCGTTGATCTTCACCGCCTCGAAGAAAGCGTCGATCGGGGCGCGCAGGGCGGCCATCGCGGACATGGCGGTCGCAAAATCCTCGGTCGCCATCGCCGGGGCGATGACCTCTCCGGCCTCGTCCAGCGCGGTGAAGAGGGCGACTTCCTCCGGCCCCTCCGCATACTTCAGGTCCGCGCCGTAAGAGTATTCCACACCGTCTTTTTCCTCGGCCTGGGCCAGGATATTGGCGGCGCGCTTGAACCCCTGGATCAGGTTCTGGCCGTCGTCGGTCTTCAGCGTCGCGGCCAGCGCCTCGGCGCGCTTGACGAGCAGCGTGAGGTCGTCGTTGCCCGGCATCGCAAGGCAGGCGTCGATGACGTCGTGGGGGATGGACTGGTCCTTGAGGTAGACCTTGAGGCGGTCGTGGAGGAAGGCGAGGAGGTCCAAAGACTTCGTCTGTGCGTCTTCTATCGCCTTTGAAAACCTATCATCGCCCAATTTTAGCTGCTCAAGTCTTTTGGCAACTGCTTCCGTCGCGAGACGCGATACGTGGGGTGCGCTGTCAATTACCCCCGCTTCCATTTCGTCCTGCATAATCCCAATGTCATCTATGGTTTTATCAGCTTCAAGCTGTTGATAAGCCACTTCAAGCGAGACACCGGCCAAATGGTGGAACAATGAAGATCGCAGGATCGTCAAAAGTGATAGCGAGACATTATTGAACGTAGCTACCCGACCAACCCCCAACGCCGCCCGCCGCAACGCAAACGGATCCTTGCTCCCCGTCGGCCTCTCGTCGATCGCCCAGAATCCCGTCAGCGTGTCGATCTTGTCCGCCAGCGCCACGGCCACCGACACCGGCGCCGTCGGCACCGCATCGGACGGCCCCATCGGCTTCCAGTGCATCTCGCAGGCCTCGGCCACCTCCGGCGCACGCCCCGCGGCGGCGGCGTAATACCGCCCCATAAGCCCCTGCAATTCCGGGAATTCCCCGACCATCGCCGACCGCAGATCGGCCTTGCAGATGCGCGCCGCCTCCTCCGCCAGATCGGGATCCGCCCCCACAGACGGCGCGATCTCGCGCGCCAGTGCCGCGATCCGCTCCACCCGGTCCTTCTGGCTGCCGAGCCTGTTGTGGAACGTCACCGCTGCCAGCCCCTCGATCCAGTCTCCCATTCCCGCCCGCGCCACGGCGAGGTCGTTCTCATAGAAGAATTTCGCGTCCGACAGTCGCGCGGCCAATACCCGTCCATTGCCTGCCAATATCGCCGCGCCGTCGTCCGCCGTCTCGATATTGGCGACCGTCACATAGCGCTCGATCCGCCCCGATTTCGCGTTCCGCACCGAAAAGAACTTCTGGTGTTCGCGCATCGACGTTTGCAGCACCTCGGGCGGCAATTCCAGGAACGCCGCACCGATCCGTCCCATCAGGACCACCGGCCATTCGACGAGGCCGGCCACCTCGGCCAGCAACCCGGCGTCCTCGACCACGTCGAAACCGCCAGCGAATGCCTGCGTCGTGGCATCGTGCCAGATCGCCTGCGCCCGTTCCTCCGCCCGCAGCACCACGAAGGCGCGCTTCAACTTCGCCTCGTAATCCTCGAAATTCGCGACGGAAAACACCGCAGGCGCCATGAACCGATGGCCGCGCGTCACCGCCCCCGCGACGATCCCGTCGACGCTCACCGGCACCACCTCGGCGCCGCCCTCGTCGCTCAGGATGCACAGGATGGACTGCAACGGCCGCACCCAGCGCAGCGATCCGGCGCCCCAGCGCATCGACTTCGGCCAGGGAAAGGTGCGGATCGTCGCTTCCAGCACCTCGGCCACGATCTCGGCCGCCGGGCGCCCGGGCCGCTCGATGACCGCAAACAGCATCGTCCCCTTCTTGTCCTCCCGCTCCTCCAACTGGTCGCGGCGCAGTCCGGTCGACCGCAGGAACCCCTCGATCGCCTGCGCCGGCGCATCCGCCTTCGGCCCCTTGCGCTCCTCGCGCACCGCCCGGCTCTCGCCCGTCAGCCCCTCGACCGAGAGCGCCAGCCGCCGCGGCGTCGCGAAGGCCGCGGCACCGGCATAGGTCAGCCCCGCCTCGACGAGGCCGTCGGTCATCAGGCGCCGCAAATCCTCCGCCGCGCGGGCCTGCATCCGGGCGGGGATTTCCTCCGAGAAGAGTTCGATGAGCAGGTCGGCCATGTCAGAAGCTTTCGGGCGCGGGCGGACAGCCTGTCGGTGCCGGATTTCCGGCGAATGTCGCGGCGCCACAGGTGTTCATCTGGTGCCAGTTATAGGCCCGGCCATCCGGATAGACGGCGATGACACGGTCGAAACCATACCGGAAATTGCCGATCGCGAGGTAGGCCCGGGCCTCGCCCGACTCGAGGTCCGCGTCGATCGCCCCGGCGTCGAAACACTCGAACCAGCCCGGCGCGATCAGCGGTTCGGCGCCGTCGTAGGGCCGGGCATCGACGAGGGCGGCGGGGTCGACCTCGAAGCAGGCGCGGTATCTCAGGGGCGAACTGTCGCTGTCGATCCCTCTGTAATTTTCGAACGCCAGCGCCGTCGGTGCGGCCGCCGTCAGCGGCGTGAATTGCACTTCTGCAACCTCCGGGGCCACTTCTTCGTAGTAGGCATAGACCTGCAACCAATACATCGCCCCCCCCGCCGCAAGGGAGAAGAGCAGGATGGCGAGGATCACCGCGCGCCCGGTCATGCCGCAAGCCCGCCCGCGTCGGTGCGCAACCAGGCGTCGGCGCAGGCCTTTGCCAGTGCCCGGACCCGCCCGATATAGGCCTGCCGTTCGGTGACGGAAATCACGCCGCGCGCGTCGAGCAGGTTGAACAGATGCGAGGCCTTGATGCACTGGTCATAGGCCGGGTGCACCATGACGATCCGCTTGCCGGACCGGGGATCTTCATCCTCCACCGCCAGCAGGCGCGCGCTTTCGGCCTCCGCATCCTCGAAATGCCGCAACAGCATCCCGGTGTCGGCGCCATCGAAGTTGTGGCGCGAGTATTCCTCTTCCGTCTGGCGAAAGATATCGCCGTATTTCAACGGGATGGGCGACTGCGGGCCATTGAACGGCATGTCCATGACGTGATCGACGCCGAGGACATACATCGCCAGCCGCTCGAGGCCATAGGTCAATTCGCCCGACACCGGCGCGCAGTCGTGGCCGCCGACCTGCTGGAAATAGGTGAACTGCGACACCTCCATACCGTCGCACCACACCTCCCACCCCAGACCCCAGGCGCCGAGCGTCGGGCTCTCCCAGTCGTCCTCGACGAAACGGATATCGTGGGCGAGCGCATCGATGCCGATCGCGGCCAGCGACCCGAGGTAGAGGTCCTGGAGGTCCGGCGGCGAGGGCTTCATGATTACCTGAAACTGGTAGTAGTGCTGCAACCGGTTCGGATTTTCGCCGTATCTACCGTCGGTTGGCCGCCGCGACGGCTGCACGTAGGCCGCGGCCCAGGGGCGCGGGCCGAGGGCGCGGAGCGTCGTCGCCGGATGGAACGTGCCGGCGCCCACCTCCATGTCGTAGGGTTGCAGGATCGCGCAGCCGCGCGCGGCCCAATAGGTCTGGAGGGCGAGGACGATCTCCTGAAAGCTGCGGGGCGGCTGGGGCATGGCGGGGCGTCCGTTGCAAGGGGTCGCCGGTTCAATAGGCCGCGCGGCAGGGCGGGTCAATTGCGCCACGGCGGGCGGTTTTGCCGGGCGGGCCCGGCGTTTCGGGCTGTGGCGCGAAGGACGGCGTGGTAGAGGATGCGGCAACCGGGCATGCTGGCGCCGGGACGGGATATCTCGACGAAGGGACGATATGGACAGGACGGGCGCGGGCAGGAGATCGGGGGCGATCGCGGGCGCGATGATCGCCTGGGCGGTCGGAACGGCGGCACTAGCGCAGGACAGGGCCTGGGTGCAGATCGAGGCGGTCCAGTCCGAGGCCGACGGCATCGCGCGCGCGGGCGCCTATGCGCAGCGGCTGCCGGATGTGAACGGTTTCGCGCTTGGCGCGGGCTGGTTCGGCATCGCCCTCGGACCCTATGCGACCGCCGACGCGCAGGGCGTATTGTCGCAACTGCGGTCATCCTCGGCGATCCCGGCGGACAGTTTCATCGTCGACGGACGGCAGTTCGGCGCAATGTTCTGGCCCGTCGGCGGCACTGTGGCCCGCGAGCCGGCGAGTCCGGCAGGCGGACGCCGGAGGTTGCCGTGATCGCACCCGAGTCGCGAGCCCGAACCCGTCGCCCCCGACGAGACGCTGCGCGAGGCGCAGACGTCCGAGGCGGCGCTCAGCCGCCCCGAGAAGGAACTGCTTGCAGGTCGCCCTGCAATGGGCGGGGTTCTATGCGTCGGCCATCGACGGCGCCTTCGGCCGCGGCACCCGCACCGCGATGGCCGAATGGCAGGGCGCCAACGGCTTCGAGGCGACCGGCGTCCTCACCACCGGACAGCGCGGCGTCTTGCTCGCGTCCTATAACGCGGTGCTCGACGGCATGGGCATGGCGCGGGTGCGCGACGATGCGACGGGGATCGAGATCGACCTGCCCACCGGCGTCGTGGCCTTCGCCGCCTATGCGCCGCCCTTTGCCCGGTTCGAGGCGACGGGCGACCTCGCCGCGACCGTCCTGCTGATCTCGCAGCCCGGCGACCGGAATCGCCTCTTTGGCCTGTACGAGATTCTGCAAACCCTCGAGGTGGTGCCCGCCGACGGCGAGCGGGGGCGCAACGACGCGAGTTTCACGCTCGAAGGCGTCGATCGGAATATTCATTCCTATACCTCCGTCACGCTCGAGGACGGCGAGATCAAGGGCTTCATGCTGGTCTGGCCGGCGGGCGACGAGGAGCGGCGGACGCGGATCGTTGAGCTCATGCGGGCGAGCTTCACGCGGACCGAGGGCGTGCTCGACCCCGGCCTCGGCAGCCCGGGCGAGGAGCAGGCCGTGGATCTGGTCTCCGGCCTCGCGATCCGGCAACCGATCCGGGCGCGCTCGGGGTTCTACCTCGACAGCGGCGGTGCCGTGCTGACGACGACGCAAGCCGTCGATGGCTGCGGCGAAATCCTGCTCGACGACGCGCACGGGGCGCAGGTGGTGCTCCGCGACGATGCGCTGGGGCTTGCCGTTCTCGACCCGTTCGAGGCGATCGCCCCTGTCGGCGTGGCGGCGTTCCAGACCGGCGTGCCGCGGTTACAGGCCGAGGTCGCGGTCGCGGGCTATCCCTATGGCGGGCTGCTGTCGGCGCCGGCGATGACGTTCGGGACGCTCGCGGACGTGCGCGGACTGGACGGCGACACGGGAGTGGCGCGTCTGAGCCTGACGGCGCGTGACGGCGACGCGGGCGGGCCGGTGTTCGACAGCAGCGGCGCGGTGATCGGGATGCTGTTGCCGCGCGGCGACGACGCGGGTCAGGTGCTGCCCGGCGACGTCGGTTTCTCGGTGAATGCGCAGGCGATCATGCTGTCGCTGAACGCGGCGGGCGTCCCGTTCGAGACGACCGATACCGTGGCCGTCGAAAGCCGCGAGCTGCTGACGCGGCGGGCGGCGGATGTGACGGTGCTGGTGAGTTGCTGGGAGTGAGCGGGGAGAGTTGACAGCTGTCAACTTCTCCGCAAGCCGTTGGAATGCCATGAGGTAACGGACCGAACGACACTCGGTCGGTGACGCAACGGGGTCTCGTGTGACCTTGCAACGGGCGTCGGCCCGGCATTCGGTATCGGATGATGGGGTGAAACCCCATCCTACGCGATGGCGGGCGTGACCCGGATGAGCGTCGGCACGGGGGCGTCGAAGGCGGCGCGGACGGCGTCCTGCATCTCGGCGAGGGTTTTCGGCGCGGCGGAGCGCGCGCCGTAGGCCTCGGCCAGTTTCCCGAAATCGGGGTTGCGCTGGACCACGGCGTTGGGCGCGATCTGGGCGCGGATCATGCTGTCCTCGATCTCGCCCAGCTTGCCGTTGTCCCAGAGGAAGATCGGCAGCGAGAGGCCGAGTTCGACGGCGGTGGCGAATTCCTGGATCGTGTACTGGAACCCGTAGTCGCCCGCGATGGCGAGCGTCGGCGCCCCCCTGCGCGCGATGGCCCCGCCGATGGCGGCGGGCAGCGCATAGCCCAGCGTGCCGAAGCCGAAGGGGTGGTGCCAGTGGCCGGGGCGGTCCATCGGCCAGACTTCCTTGGCGGCATAGGCGAATTGCGTCATGTCGGAATAGATCATCGTCCAGTCCGGCAGGCAGTCGCGCAGGGCATCGGCGACGCGCAGGATGCCGGGGCGTTCGGCGTCGACCTCGGCGCGCCAGCGCGACCGGATCTCTGCGACCCCCGCGGGGGTCCAGTCGGTTCGGCCTGTCTGCGGGACCGCGGCGGACAGGGTGGAGATGAAGTCGCCAGCCTCGGCCTGTATGGCGAGTGTCTCGTGGCCGGGGAGTGTCAGGACGCCGGCGTCGATGTCGACGCGCACGAAAGAGCGGGCATCGGGCGAGACGCCGAGGGTGTCTCGCCAGAGGTCGACCTCGGCCAGTTCGGTGCCGATGGCGACGACGAGGTCGGCGGATGCGACGATATCGGCACTCGACGGTCGGGCGAGGGTCGCGCCGAAGTGCAGCGGATCGTCGGGCGGGACGATCCCGCGACCGGCATAGGTGGTGAAGCTGGCGGCATTCAGGCGCCGCAGGAGGGCGCCCGCCCCGGTGGCGCGCACGGCGCCGCCGCCGAAGACGAAGAGCGGGCGGCGCGACTGTGCGAGCATGGCGACGAGGGCATGCAGCACAGGGGGCTGCACCGCGGGGGCACCGACGGAAAACGTGTGGCGCACTGGCGGAGCGGACGCCTCGGCCTGAAGGCACGCGATCGGCACGGAGATATGGCGCGGACGGGGGCGCTGCATCCACATCTCCTCGAACGCACGATCTACCAACGCATAGGCCGCCTCTGCCGACCGTGCCGTCTCGGACCACTCGGCCACACACCGCGCGGCCCCCTCCTGATCCTTCATCTGGTGCAATTGCCCCCGCGTCGCCGCCGTCTCGTCGAGGCAGGACGAGATCACCAGCATCGGCACGCTGTCCGAATAGGCCTGCCCCATCGGCGTCAGGATGTTGCACAGGCCCGGCCCGGTGATGACGTAGCACACCCCCGGTTTGCCGGTCGCGCGGGCATAGCCGTCGGCCATGAAACCCGCCCCCTGTTCGTGCCGGGCGAGCACGTGGGTCAGACCCGCCTCCTCGATGCCGCGATACATTTCCTGATTGTGGACACCGGGGATGCCGAAGATCACCTCGACCCCGCGATCCTTGAGCATGTGCGAGATTTGGGCGCCGAGGGGGCGTTGGGCCATGTCAGTCTCTCCAGAAATTGCGGCTGATCAGAACCAGTACCACCATCATCTCGAGGCGTCCGACGAACATCGAGACGGAAAGGATCCACTTCGCGACATCGTTCAGGCCGCGAAAGTTGCCCGCCGGGCCGATGTCGGGGCCGAGGCCGGGGCCGACGTTGGCCAGTGCCGTGGCGGCACCCGAGACGGAGGTGATGAAATCGAGGCCGGTCAGCGACAGGAGCACCGAGACGATGCCGACCGAGACGATGAACACGCCGAAGAACGCCATCACCGAGTTGATGACGTCCTGGGTGATCGGGCGGCCGTCGTAATGCGGCTTGAACACGCCATGCGGCGCGTGGAGCTGGCGGATCTGCGCGACCAGCGCCGAGAACAGGATCTGGTAGCGGAAGATTTTCACCGAACAGGCGGTGGACCCCGCGCAGCCGCCGATCAGGCCGATGAAGAAGAACATCATCACCGCGAACGGGCCCCAGGAATTGTAGTCCGCACTCGCATATCCGGTGCCGGAAATGATCGAGACCACGTTGAACAGCGCCTCGCGGAACGCGACCTCGGTCAGGCCGTGGCTGCGTTCGGCGATGTAGAGGGAAATGGCGATGGTGCAGACGAGGATGGTGATCGCAAAGACCCGCATCTGGCTGTCGCGCCAGAGCGGCCCGGTCCTGCCGCCGAGCATCTGGACATAGCGGGTGAACGGAAGTGCCGCGAGGAACATGAACAGCGTGCCGACATAATGCGCCGCGCCGCCGTAGGCACCGAACGAGGCATCGGTATTGGCGAACCCGCCGGTCGACAGGGTGGTCATCGCAAGGACCATCGCGTCGAACGGCGTCATTCCGGTGGCGGTATAGGCGATGGCGCAGGCCACCGTCAGGCCGACGTAGATGACGGCGATCGAGCTTGCGATTTCGGCGGCGCGGGGCAGGATCTTGCCCATCGTTTCGAACGCCTCCGAGCGGAACACCTGCATCCCCCCCACCTTCAGTTCGGGCAGGAACACCATCGCCATGACGATGATGCCGATCCCCCCCAGCCATTGCAGGATCCCCCGCCACAGGAGCAGGCCCTGCGGCAACGTGTCGAGGCCGACGAGGACCGTGGCGCCGGTCGTGGTGATCCCCGACATCGCCTCGAAGAAGGCGTTCGTCAGATTTTCATCGGTTTGCCCCAGGATGAATGGCAAGGCGCCGAAGGCGGGCAGCGCGATCCAGACGACCGAGGTGAGCAGGAACGTCTGCCGCAGGGTCATCGCCCCGCTGCCCACGCCGTTGGAACAGGCGATGGCCGTCAGGGAGCCTACGACGATGGAGATCACCGCGGATTGCGCGAAGGCCGGCCAATGGCCGTTGCCTGCGGCGATGTCGGCGACCAGCGGGCCGAGCATCGTCAGCCCCAGCGCCACCACCAACAGGCCGATCACATATCCCACGGGGCGCACGTCGAGCATGGCGCGAGGCTTGGCCCGCGGGGAAAGGCAAGTCAAGCGCGGCGCGGCGGCGGTCCCGCCGCCCGCAAATCGCCACGGTTTCGGTCTATACCGATGCCCTCGCCCCTGACCCGGACCCGGTCGATGTCGCATCCCTACCGTTCGCAGCCGCCCCGCGCGTTCTGGTCCGCCGCCGTGCCGGGCGGCCGGGCGGCGCTGGACATCTACCGTCCGCGCGCGCCGCTCGACGGCTCGACCCGGATCGCCACGGCGGGCAGTTGCTTTGCCCGGCATATCGGCCGCTGGCTGCGCACCGCAGGCCTTGCGGTCCTCGACGCCGAACCCCTGCCCGCAACGGTGCCGCAGTCCGTCGCCGCGCGGTATGGATACGGTCTTTTTTCGGCGCGATTCGGCAACGTCTATACCGCGCGGCAGATGGCGGAACTGCTGGCCGAGGTCGCGGACGGCGCGGCGCCGCTGATCTGGGAGAACGCAGGCCGGTTCCGTGACGCGCTGCGCCCGACCGTCGAGCCCGAGGGTCTGGACAGTGCCGCCGAGGTTGCCCTGCACCGCGCCCTCCACCTCGAGCGGGTGGCGCGGATGCTGGGCACGACCGACCTCTTCGTCCTGACGCTCGGCCTGACCGAGGCGTGGCAGGACCGGGACGCCGGCCGCACCCTGCCGCTCTGTCCCGGAGTCGCGGGCGGCACGTTCGACCCCACGCGCCACCGCCTCGCCGTCTTTCGCACCGCCGAGGTGCTGGCCGATCTCCACAGCATCCGGGCCCTCCTGCACCGCTTCAATCCCGGGATGCGGATTCTCCTGACGGTCTCGCCGGTCGGCCTCGCCGCGACGGCGACCGGCGACCACGTCCTGACGGCAACGGCGGCCTCGAAGGCCACCCTGCGCGCGGCGGTCGCCGAGTTCGTGGCCGACGTGGCCGACGCCGACTATTTCCCCAGCCTCGAAATCGCGACACATCCCGCCTTCGGCGGCCCGTTCCCCGCCCCGGGACTGCGCGAGATTTCCGGCGCCGGCGTCGCGCGGGTGATGGAGGTGTTCTTTGCCGCCCACGGCCTCGCCGAGGCGCCCGCCGCCGCACCCCTTTCCGCGCCGGAGCCGATCGGCGAAGACGATACCGACACCACCTGCGACGAGCGTCTGCTGGAGGCGTTCGGCGGATGAGCCTGCGGCTGTGCATCTTCGGCAATTCGCACATCGCCGCCCTGAAAGAGGCGCACACCGAGAGCGGCGTCCGCTGGCCCGGCCTCGATATCCGCTTCGTCGGCGCGCACGAGGGGCTGTTGTTGCAGACGGAGATCACGGGCGGCGTCCTGCGTCCGACGAGCGATGCGGCGCGCGACGCATTTGCACGGCTGAACCGCCGCACGACCGTGGATCTGACCGCCTTCGACGCCTTTGCGATCACCGGCGCGGCGAGTGCGGAGGCGGTGTTGCAGGTCTGGCGCGGAATGCGCACGACGGCGCTGCCGTCGGTCGCGGCCAGCGCCGATCTGATGGCCGAACTCTGGACGCTCGTCTCGACGCGGCTTGCCGTCGCGTCCACCATCGAGGTGCTGGCGCGTCGCACGGGGCCGCGACTGGCCGCGATGCTGCGCGCCGCAAGCGACCGTCCCCTCCTGCTGATCCCGCAACCCCGCCCCTCGGCGCGGTCCCTGTCGGGCACGGAGGCCACGACCGTCTCGCTGCGCCGGGCCACGGCGGCGGGCGATGCGCCGGGTGTGGCGGGCTGGATGGACGCGGCGGGGGCCGCCCTCGCGGCCCGGCACGGCGCCCTCTATCTGCCGCAACCCGCCCCCACACTGGCCTCGCCCCTGTCGAGCCGCGCCGACCTCATGCACGGCGGACCGCGCCTGACCGCGCGGATGCACGAACGCCAGCCGGAGGGGGATCTGCGCCACGCCAACGCAGGTTACGGCGCGCTGATCCTCGACCAGATCGCGACGGCCCTTGCCTGAGGGCGCTCAGCCGACGTGGAACAACGTATCGAACAGTTTCGGATCGAGGCTCTCGCTGGCGAACGTCGGCCCCTCGGTCAGGACCGACACGGCGTCGTGGCTGTGCAGGCTCTCCTGATGGCTGGCGACGACGCGGAAATCGCCGACGCGCGGATCGGCGGCCAGTTGCGCGCAGAACAGCCGCGCCGCATCCTCGACGAAGATCGGGTTCGCGGCGTTCAGTTCGGCGAACGCCTGCTCGTCCTCGCGCTTGACCATCACCTGCGTCTCGGTCGGCACCGCCGCGCGCGCCCGCTCGATCAGATCCTCGAACCACAGACATTCCTCGCCCGGCTCGACCACGACCGATATCCGCGCGACGGACCGCTGCGAATGTGGCGTGGCGAGTTGTCCCCGGAACTGGCGGGCATGTTCGCTCAGTTCGAGAGAGCAGGGGCAGGTCGACGAATAGACATAGTCGAGGTGGATGATCTTCTTGGCGACGCCGTCGCGTTCCACCAGCTCGAGCGCGATGTCGTAATATTGATACCCCGTCAGGCCCGAGCGCAGCGACTGCACCTTCATCGGAAAGGAAAACCGCATCTGAAGACGCGCGTCGAAACTCTCGAGGTCGGTCTTGTAGTCGGCCAGCGCCTGATGGATCACGTCGAACGAGAACCGTTCCTCGGCATGCTTGTAGAAGGTCCGCATGATGCGGCTCATGTTGATGCCCTTCTTTTCCGCCTCGAGGCTGACGGTGCCGGTCACGCTGGTCTCGAGCGTGAGATCGCCGCCGGTGCGGGTGCGGAACCGGATCGGCAGGCGAAAGTTCGAGATGCCGACGTGCTGGATCTGCTGTTGCGCCCCGCGGATGAGGCTGGCCGGGCCATTCTGGAGGTCGGGCATCGTCGCGCGGTAGTCGGCGTCCGCCTCGAAGTCCTCGGGGTAGGCGCGGGCGAGGGCCGGATAGTTCGACACCGCCTGCCCGGGGATCAGGCGCGCGACGAGCGGGTCGAGCGTCGCCACCTCTTCGGGCGTCACCTCGCCCGCCCAGCGGCGCAGAAGTGCGAGCGCCGCAGCCGCCTCGGCACGGGTCGGCTCGCGGTCGATGTCACGGGCGTGCAGGTTCATTCCATGTCCCCCAGGGGCCACTCGGCCCTGTCAGAGGCGTCAATATGGGGCGGGTATGTCATTTTACAAACAGTTTTCCGGCCCCTGCCAAAACGTCGCAGGGACCGGCCTGCCGGCGTCAGACGCGGTCGAGTGCCTGCATCAGATCCGCAACGATGTCGTCGCCATGTTCGAGGCCCGCCGACAGCCGGACGAGGCCCGGCGTGATGCCGAGAATGTCCTTCTGCTCCTGCGGCAGGCGTTGGTGCGTGGTGGTCGCGGGATGGGTGGCGATCGAGCGGGTATCGGCGAAGTTGTTCGAGATCAGCACGATACCGAGGGCATCGAGGAAACGGAAACAGCCCTCCTTGCCACCCGCGACGTCGAACGCGAGCACCGTCCCGCCCGAATCCGACTGCGCCCGCGCCAGCATGTGCTGCGGATGGGCGCGGTGGGTCGGATAGCGCAGGGACGCGAGTTTCGGGTGCCCGTCGAGGGCGTCCGCGATCCGTGCCGCCGTCGCCGCCTGCGCCCGCACCCGCAGATCCATCGTCTCCAGCGCCTTGAGATGCGTCCAGGCGGTGAACGGGTTCATCGCCCCGCCCGAGTGTTTCATGTAGGTCTCGACCGGTCCCCGGATCAGCTCGCGCGAGGCGGCGATGATGCCGCCGAGCATCCGGCCCTGCCCGTCGACATGCTTGGTCGTCGAGACGATGGCGATGTCGGCGCCACAGGCCCGCGCCCATGAAAACACCGGCGTCGCCATCGCGTCATCCACTAGCACGAGCGCGCCGTTGGCATGGGCGGTGCGGCAGACATGCGCCAGATCCACGATTTCCAGCGTCGGGTTCGAGATGCTCTCGAGGAACACCAGCCGCGTATCGGGGCGGATCGCCGCATCCCACGCCGCATTGTCGGTGCCGTCGACCAGCGTGACCCGCACGCCGAACCGCGCCAGCACGTCCTGGAGCATGTAGAGGCACGAGCCGAACAGCGCGCGGGCCGACACCACATGGTCGCCCGCCTTCAGCAGCGCGGTGAGTGCGCCACTCACCGCCGCCATGCCGGAGGTGCAGGCGAAGGCGTCCTCGTAGCCGAGAAAGCCCGCGATCCGGTCCTCGAACATCCGCACGGTCGGGTTGCCATAGCGGGCATAGACGAACTCGTCGGCGCCCGCCTTGAGGAACCGTGCCTCGGCGGCCCCCGCGGTCTCGTAGACGAAGCCCTGCGTGAGGAATATCGCCTCCGACACCTCGCCATACTGGCTGCGCCGGGTGCCGCCGTGCACCGCGCGGGTCTGTTTGTGCCATTCGGTCATGATCGCCTCCGTCCCGGGCGTCGCGCCCAAAGAAAACACCGACACCGGACAGGTATCGGGGCCAGACCCGCGATCCCTCTTTAGCGGCATGTTTAACGTGGCCCGCAATCCGGAACAAATCGCCACAATCCCGTGCATATCGCCGCATTGGGCAGTGTTCAAGCACCCCGTTGCCTCGAAATCGCCATTAACCT
The DNA here is from genome assembly GCA_963789535.1 of uncultured Alphaproteobacteria bacterium. Taxonomy (GTDB): domain Bacteria; phylum Pseudomonadota; class Alphaproteobacteria; order Rhodobacterales; family Rhodobacteraceae; genus CAVXHQ01. The sequence continues at coordinate 277,298 of CAWBKU010000004.1, forward strand.
TGCCTTCACGCAACCCGGCCATACTATCGACAGACGCATTGAAATGGCGGAGGTCCGATGTCGGCAGTTCGGGAATGGCGGGTCCGCTGCGCGCTCGACACCAGGGCGCGCGTGGGGTCCGAGAAACGGTCCGTCACGCTCACCTGGGTGAGCGAGACGGGGTGCGGCCTGACCGGCCGCGGCGCGTGGCGCATCGGCAGCCCCGTCGCCCTGTTGTGCCGGTTCCCGCCCGTCGCGGGACGGATCGTCAGGATCGAGGCGGAGCTGTGCGAGGTCGCCTTCGACCGTCGCCTGTCGCCGGGCGAGGTCGACATGATCCAGAACGGCAAGATCACCCAGCCCGGCCATTTCACCGAAATGCGCTAGCCCTTCGGCGCCCCATCCGCGGCCCCGGGTTCCTCGATCAGATAGCGTTGCAGCAGAACGATCTGGCTCCACAGGAACACGAAAAGGAGGGCCGGAAAGACGAAGGTCTCGACCCAGACCCAGGTGGTTTCGGATTGCGTCCGCCACAGCACTTCGTTGCCGAGGGCCAGCACCGCGAAGAGGGCGGCGAGGCGGCGCGTCAGGATCATCCAGCCGGGACGCTCCATCGGAAGCAGCTCTCCCATGATCCATTGCAGATAGCTGGTGCCGCGCAGCAGGCCGATCCCGAGGATGAGGGCAAAGATGCCGTAGACGATGCTCGTCTTCATCTTGAAGAAGTCGCCGTCGTTGAAATACCACGTGAGCCCGCCGAAAAAGATCACCATGAAGGCGGTGAAGACCTGCATCCGGCTGAGGGCACCGGTGAGGAACCACAGGGCGGCCATCGCCGCAAGCAGGATCGGGATGAACACGAGGGCGGCGACGATGAAGCCGGAATACTCCGTGCTGCCAAGGCTATAGGTGTCGTCCTTGATCCAGAGATAGAGGACGAAGAAGACGAGCGTCGGCCCCAGTTCGAGGGTCTGCTTCAGGATCGGATTGATGTGTCTGTCTGCCATACCGCCTCTTACCCGCCGAACTCGACGATAACAGCCCCCAAAGCGATGCCGGTCATCATGACGAGGCGCCGGGGCCCGACCTTTTCGCCGAGGATGAACCAGCCGATGAGGGCGGCGAACACCGTCGAGGTCTCGCGCAGGACCGCCGCCTCGCCGACCTTGTCGAGGAATGTCGCCAACATCACGCCCCCGAAACTCACCCAGGCGATGAGCGCGCCGACGAAGCCGCGCAGAAGCAGCGGCAGGGGCGTCGGCGGGGCGGGCATGGCGCGATATCGCAGCCAGCCGATGACCGGGAAATCGAGGGCCGTGATGAAGAAGAACCACGCAAGGAAGGTGAACGGATCGGCCGACTGCCGGATCCCCCAGGCGTCGTAAGTGGTATAGACCGCGACCAGCAGGCCGCCCGCCACCGCCCAGGCCAGCCCGATCTTCATCGCCCGCAGGTCGGTCTTTTCCTCTGCCAGATTGCGCAGCGCCAGCGCGAGGATCGAGCCGGAGACGAGGGCGACGCCAAGCCACTGGACGGCGGTAAAATGCTCGGCGAAGAAGATCGCGGCGGCGGCCACCGTGATGATCGGGCCGGTGCCGCGCACGACGGGGTAGACGACCGTATAGGCGGCGCGTTCATAGGCGAGCGCCATGGTCATCTTGTAGCCGAAATGGATCACCAGCGCGCCCGCGAGGATCGCGAAGCTCGGCCCGGTCGGCCAGGGCACGAGGAAGAGGGCGATCGGTGCCGACAGGATCGCCAGCCAAAGGTCGATCGACCCCCGCGTCAGCCAGGGATCGTGCGCGCCCTTTTGCAGCGCGCCGAACGTGGCGTGGGCCACAGCGGAAACGAGCGCCAGGATCGTGGCCCAGAACGCGCCGTTCGGGGTGCCCGCGATGGAGACCAGCCAGTCGCTCAAGGGACGCTCGGCGCCGCAGGACGCCTCATTCCACGCGGACCCGGTCGTAGGACACATCGAGCGTCACGCCGGAGAACGCGGCCCAGAACGCCTCCGCCGTCTGTGGCGCGCCATTGATCGCAAACCGGGCGAGCCGTGGCATCCCGAGGCCGGGGTCCGCGTCGAGCGTCAGGCGCAGGCTACCGCCCGGGTTGGGAAAATCGTCCAGAACCGCAATCAGCGCGGCCTTGCCCGCATCGGGCAGGATCGCCTGCGGTGCCGCCTCGATCCCGGCGGCGGCCATTGCCAGCGTCTCGTCGATCGAGGCTTCGGCGGTCGACTCGCGGAACGTCAGGAGGCCGACGAGAGGGGTGAGCACGAGGATCTCGAATATCCCCTGGCTTTCGATCGTCGCATCGAGGCGCGTCAGGCCCATCGACCCCACCGTGGTCAGCATCGAGCCCTGCGACGTCAGGTCGATCCCGGCGATCTCGCCCGAGAGCGAAAAACCGTTCGGTCCGGGCGCATCCACCGCCATCTCGTCGACGACGAGGCGGCGATCGTCGGCGAGCCACCGTGCCCTCAGACTGCCGTCGAAGGTGTTCCAGTAACTCTGCGCGCGGTAGGCATAGTCGAACGCAGAATCATCGAACCGGTTGACGACGCGGGCATTCTCGACTGTCAGGACGATGTCGTGCGGTGGCCTCCCGAGGGTCAGGAGCGCGTCGGTGTCGTCCAGACGGAGGGAAATGCGCTCGACGGTGACGTCCGGTCGATTGCGCTCGCCCGACGACAGCACGACATCGCTGAACACGCAGGCGCCGCCGTCGAGCGCGATATCGGCCTGCGCATCGGCAAGGCCGAGGAACGCGGGCGCCGCATCGCGCAGGGCCTCGCAATCGCCAAGGGTCATTTCGGCCCGCGCGGCCCCCGATAGGGCCGCAAGCGTGGCGGCCAGAACGATCGTCCTCATCCCTCGATCCCCATCAATGCATCCGCGAACTCCTGCGCGTCGAACGGCGCGAGGTCGTCGATCTGCTCGCCGACGCCGATGGCGTGGATCGGCAGGCCGAATTTATCGGCAAGAGCGACGAGCACGCCGCCCTTGGCCGTCCCGTCGAGCTTGGTCATCACCAGGCCGGACACATCCGCAATCTTGCGGAAGATCTCGACCTGCAACAGCGCGTTCTGGCCGGTCGTCGCGTCCAGCACCAGCAGCGTGTTGTGCGGCGCATCGGCGTCCTTCTTGCGGATCACGCGGACGATCTTGGCCAGTTCCTCCATGAGATCGGCGCGGTTCTGCAACCGGCCCGCGGTGTCGATCATCAGCAGATCCGTGCCCTCGGCCTGCGCCCGGGTCATCGCATCGAACGCGAGGGACGCGGGGTCCGACCCCTCGGGCGCCGTCATCACCGGCACGCCCGCGCGGTCGCCCCAGACCTGCAACTGCTCGACCGCCGCGGCGCGGAACGTGTCGCCCGCCGCGATCACCACCGATTTGCCCGCCGCGCGGAACTGCGCCGCCAGCTTGCCGATGGTCGTCGTCTTGCCCGATCCGTTGACGCCGACGACCAGCACCACCTGCGGCTTTTTCGGATAGAGCGGCATCGGGCGGGCGACCGGCGCCATGATCCGGGTGATTTCCGTGGCCATCAGCGCCTTGATCTCCGGCACCGACAGTCTCTTGCCGAAATGCCCCTCGGCCATGTTCGCCGTCACCCGCAGCGCGGTGTCGACACCCATGTCGGCGGCGATCAGAAGTTCCTCGAGCTGTTCCAGCATCGCGTCGTCGAGGGTCCGGCGCACCACCGGGCCCGCATCGCGGCCGAACAGGCGGCCCATGAGGCCGGGTTTCTCGGCGACCGCAGATGGCGCGGCCGGCGCGGCGCGCGGCAGGACGATGGGCACGGGCGCGGGCGGCACGACCGGCGCGGGGGCGGCGCGGACCGACGGCGCGGGCGCGGGTTCAGCCTCGACGGGGGGGGCCGGGTGCAGTTCCTCCTCCCGCGCGCGAGGTGCCGACCCGGGAGGTGCGGGCGCTGCCGACGTCGCGGCCGCCTCCTCTTCGCCGCCCTCCTCGACGAGCGCGTCGAGCGCCTCGTCGATCTTCGACGACGACCTGAACAGCCGGTCTTTCATCTTCTTGAAAAAGGACATCCGCCCGCCTTGTCGTGACTTTCGTCGTGAATTTCCCCCAGACCTAACGGTTGCTTCACCGGTTTGGAAGATCATCCCCGTGCCGGACCTCTATCCCGATCCGCCGCAAAAGGTTAACAGGACGTTAATGACGATCTCGGACACCTCCCCCCCGGCGCCGGTGCGCCCGGCTCTGGCGCTCTTCGCGCTCGCCACGCTGCTGCCCGTCGGGTTCATCGTGCTGTCGGTTCTCGCAGGCGGCCCATGGGGCATCGTTGCGGTGCTCTACATGACGCTCGCGACGTTCCTGATCGACGAGGCCGTCCCCCTCGTCGCGCCGGCGACGGGCGGCGAGGCGTTTCCGGCCGCCACCGGCCTGTCGGTGACGCTGGCGCTGGCGCATTTCGCGGTGCTGGCGCTGGTGGTGGCGGGGCTTGCGGGCAGGCTGCCCTTCGGCGCCGACCTTGGAACGGGCGGCAGGATCGCCACCTTCCTCGCCACGGCGCTTTTCGTCGGCCAGATATCCAACGCCAACGCCCACGAACTGATCCACCGGCCCCGCCGCGCGCTGCACCGGCTGGGCATGTGGGTGTTCATTTCCCACCTCTACGGCCACCACACCTCGGCGCACCCGCTGGTGCACCACGTCCACGTCGCGACCCGCGCCGACCCCGCCACGGCCCGTCTGGGCGAGGGTTTCTGGCGCTTTGCCCGCCGGTCCTGGCGCGACGGGTTCCGCGAGGGGCGCACCGCCGAGGCCGCGCGCCTGAGCCGCGCGCGCCTGCCCCGGTCACGCCACCCGTACCGCGTCTATGCCCTCGGTGCGGCCGCCTTCTGTCTGGCCGCATTCCTGATCGGTGGCCTGCCCGGCCTCGCGCTCTATCTCGCGTTGGCCGTATCGGCGCAGATGCAGTTGTTGATGTCGGACTATGTCCAGCACTATGGCCTGATCCGCGCCCCGGGCACGAACGGACGGCCCGAACCGGTCGGCACCCGCCACAGCTGGAACAGCCCGCACCTGCTGTCCTCGGCCCTCATGCTCAACGCGCCGCGTCATTCGGACCACCACGCGCACCCGTCGCGTCCCTATCCCGCGCTGCGGTTGGCCGACGATGCCCCGCTGCTGCCGCGCAGCCTGCCGGCGATGTCGGTGCTCGCCCTCTGGCCGCGGATGTGGCGCCGGGTCATGGACCCGCGGGTGCATGCGGTGCGCGAGGGCTGACGTCGGCGGATCGCGGCCCTGTGACACGATCCGCTCTGGTCATTTCCGCGCCGGTTTGGTTTTCTCGCGCGCATGAAACATCTTCTCGCATCGACCCTGCTCGCAGCCCTCCTCCCCGGCGCGCTGCACGCCGAAACGCCGATGACCGGCGCCGAGTTCGAGGCGTTCACCACCGGCAAGACGCTGTTCTACAATTCGCTGGGGCAGGCCTATGGGATCGAACTCTACCGTCCGAACAGGCGCGTCTCCTGGGCCTATCTCGACGATACCTGCGAAGAGGGCCGCTGGGACGAGCCGGAACCGGGGCTGATCTGCTTCAGCTATGAATTCATGGCGGGTCTGCAATGCTGGAACTTCTTCCTCGACGGCGACGGTTTGCGCGCCGATTTCGTCACCGAGGACGGATCGACGGTGCCCTACACGGCGACCCCCGCGACGCAGGAAATGACCTGTTTCGGCCCCGAGGTCGGCGTCTGACCTAGACCGCGTCCGCGCGTTCGACCGCCAGCACCCCGTCGGCGAACTGCACCTCGAGGTGCCGCGCGCTGCGCGCCGCGGCAACCCCCGTCACCACCGCGCCGTCGCCCCGCACCACCGCAAAGCCGCGCTGCAACGTCGCCTCGTAGCCGAGCGTTGCGCGCAGCCGGTCGAGGGCGGTCAGCCGCTCGCGCAGCGTGCCGATCCGGTCCTCCATGAGCGCCGGTGACAGCCGCCGCGCCAGCGCCTCGAACCGACGCCGCTCTTCGGCCACGCTGCGCCGCAACAGGCCGGGCCGCAGCGCGAGGGCCGCCAGACGTTCCCTTTGCCGCGCCGTCGCGGCGTTGAGCGCGGCAGGCAACCGCTGCGCCAGAAAGTCGACGCGTTGCCGGGCCGGGGCCAGCAGCGCGTCCCCCTGCGGCAGCGCGCGGCCCAGATCGCGCAGACGCTGGCGCCGCCGCTCGACGCCCTGCACGAGGGCCTGCGTCAGGCGTCCGCCCAAGGCATCGACCGTCGCGACCAGATCGAGGCGCACCGGCACGGCAAGCTCGGCCGCCGCTGTCGGCGTCGGGGCGCGCACATCGGCGGCAAAATCGATGAGGGTCGTATCGGTCTCGTGGCCGACGGCGGAGATCAGCGGGATGGTGCTGGCGGCAGCGGCGCGGACGACGATCTCCTCGTTGAAACTCCACAGATCCTCGAGGCTGCCGCCACCGCGCGCGACGATCAGCAGGTCGGGCCGCGGCAGCGCGCCGCCGGGGGTCAGCGCGTTGAACCCGGCGATGGCGGCGGCGACCTCGGCGGCCGAGGACTTGCCCTGCACGGCGACCGGCCAGACCAGCACCTTGGACGGAAAGCGGTCGCGCAGGCGGTGCAGGATGTCGCGGATCACCGCCCCCGAGGGCGAGGTGACGACGCCGATGATCCGCGGAAGATAGGGCAGCGCCTGCTTGCGCGCCGGATCGAACAGACCCTCGGCGGTGAGGGCGGCGCGGCGCTTTTCGAGCATCGCCATGAGGGCGCCCGCGCCTGCGGGCCGGATGTCCTCGATCACCATCTGATAGCGCGACTGCCCCGGAAAGGTGGTGAGCTTGCCGGTCGCGATCACCTCCATCCCCTCTTCGGGCGGATGCGACAGGCGCGCCGCCTGGCCTTTCCAGATGACCGAGGCGAGGACGGCACGGTCGTCCTTGAGGTCGAGATAGAGGTGCCCCGACGCGGGCCGTGACACCCGCCCGACCTCGCCGCGCACCCGGACATGGCCGAATTCGCCCTCGACGATGCGTTTTACCGCCCCCGAGAGTTCCGAGACGGTGAATTCCGGCGCATTGCCCGGGGTCTCGCCCGAATCGCCGTCGGTGCCGTCCTCGAAGAGGTCCATCGTGCCGCCTGTGTTGTGTCGCCTGCGCCCAGACCCTAGAACGCGGCCAATCCGAGTCCAAGGGAGCGCGCATGAACATCCTCATTCTGGGCGGCGGCGGGCGGGAACACGCCCTCGCCTGGGCGGTGTTGCAGAACCCCAAGTGTGACCGCCTGATCGTGGCACCCGGCAATGCCGGCATCGCGGCGCTGGCAGAATGTGCCGCCCTCGACATCCTCGACGGCGAGGCGGTGGCGGCGTTCGCGGCGGAGCAGGCGGTAGATCTGGTCATCGTCGGCCCCGAGGCGCCATTGGTCGCCGGTGTCGCGGACGTTTTGCGGGCCCAGAAAATAGCAGTTTTCGGACCTTCGGCGGCGGCGGCGCAGCTTGAAGGGTCGAAAACCTTCACGAAAACGATCTGCGACGCAGCAGGCGCCCCGACCGCGCGCTGGCGCCGGTTCGACGCGCTGGCGCCAGCGGTGGCCTGGGTCCAGGCCGAGGGCGCGCCGATCGTCGTCAAGGCCGACGGTCTCGCGGCGGGCAAGGGCGTGACCGTGGCGGCGTCCGTGGCAGAGGCGACGAAGGCGCTCGGCGACCTGTTCGGCGGCGCGTTCGGCGACGGCGACATCTCGGTCGTCGTGGAGGAGTGCATGAACGGCGAGGAAGCCAGCCTCTTCTTCCTCGTCGACGGCGACACGATCGTGGCCCTGGGAACCGCGCAGGACCACAAACGTGCCTTCGACGGCGACCGGGGCCCCAATACCGGCGGCATGGGCGCCTATTCGCCCGCCCCCTGCGTCACGCCGGCGATCGCGGCGCAGATCATGGACGAGATCGTCGCCCCCACGATGAAGGTCATGGCCGAGCGTGGTGCGCCCTATTCGGGCCTCCTCTTCGCCGGGGTGATGATCGCAGAGGGACGCGCGCGCCTGATCGAATACAACGCCCGCTTCGGCGATCCCGAATGTCAGGTGCTGATGATGCGGCTGGGCGCGCAGGCCCTCGATCTCATTCAGGCCTGCGCCGAAGGGCGTCTGGCGCAGGTCGCGCCCACATGGGCCGACGATCACGCGCTGACCGTGGTGCTGGCTGCGCCCGGTTATCCCGATGCGCCCGAAAAAGGCAGCATCGTCAGAGGGCTGGCGACCCTCCCCGAGGATTCGCACCACATGGTCTTTCACGCGGGCACGGCGATGCGCGATGGGCAGGTGATCGCCACGGGGGGACGTGTCCTCGCCGCGACGGCGCGCGGCGCGACACTGGCCGAGGCGCATGCCCGCGCCTATGACCTTGCCGCCCGGATCGACTGGCCCGAGGGGGTCTATCGCCGCGACATCGGCCACCGGGCCCTCTGACGCAAAAGGCCGCCCCGGGGGACGGCCTTTCGGGGATCGATCCGGGACCGGATCAGGCGGCGCGGCCGATCAGCACCTCGCCGATTTCCTTCGCGGCGGCGTTCTCGTCGTTGCCCGCCACGGCGGCGATCTCGCGGGTCAGCCGTTCGAGGGCGGCCTCGTAGAGCTGCCGCTCGGAATAGCTCTGCTCGCGCTGGTCGTCGGCGCGGTGCAGGTCGCGGACCACCTCGGCGATGGCGATCAGGTCGCCCGAGTTGATCTTTTGCTCGTATTCCTGCGCCCGGCGCGACCACATCGCCTTCTTGACCTTGGCCTTGCCGCGCAGCGTCTTCATCGCGTGGGCGACGATATCGGGCGACGACAGCGAGCGCATGCCCACGTCCGTCGCCTTGTGCGTCGGCACCCGCAGCGTCATCTTGTCCTTTTCGAACGCGATCACGAACAGCTCGAGCTTCATGCCCGCCACTTCGCTCTCTTCGATCGACACGATCTTGCCGACGCCATGCGCCGGGTAGACCACGAAATCGTTCGGGCTGAAGTCGTTCTTCTTCTTGGTCATGATGATCCTTCCAGGGTCGATCCCGCGCGCAGAGCTTTCCGCCCGAGGGAACCCTCTGGCGGATGGCGTCATGGCTGACGGGATCAGGATGTGTGCGGTGACATTGACGGCATCATACCACAAAATCGGCCGTTCTCAAAGCGTCACGCGCGGACATGCCGCAGCGCAACGAAATCAGGCAAATCCTGTCCGTCATCCCCGGCAGCCCCGCGAATCGCCCGGGGGAAGCGGTGCCGTCGCGGTGTGGCGTCAGCCGCCCTCGCCCGCCGCCTCCGAGAAAAGCGCCATCTTGCCGGGCTTGCCGTCCATCTCCTCGGCGTTCGGCAGCGGATCCTTCTTGGTCACGATGACGGGCCAGAGTTCGGAATACTTGCGGTTGAACTCGACCCATTTCTCCATGTCCGGCTCGGTATCGGGACGGATCGCGTCCGCCGGGCATTCGGGTTCGCAAACGCCGCAGTCGATGCACTCGTCGGGATGGATGACGAGCATGTTCTCGCCCTCGTAGAAGCAATCCACGGGGCACACCTCGACGCAGTCGGTGTATTTGCAGGCGATGCAGCTATCGTTGACGATATAGGTCATGGGGGTTCCGGTTCGGCTCTCGGGCCTAGCTAGACCGCAGGCCGCGATCATTCAAGACCGCGGCGGGTCACGATGCGCGCGCGCGGCAAAGGCGTCGCGGGTGCGACGGTCGCGGCCCGTGGGGCGCCCCTCGCCCGCACCCGGTGCGGCAGCCTCGCGCGGCGGCGGCGCGGGCGTCAGGTCGTCGTAGAGGGCCCGCGCCTCGGTCGCCGGGCCGCGCCGCGTGCCGCAGGCGATGAGGCGCACGACGCGCACCGCATCGCCCTGCGGAAACGTGAGGACGTCGCCCGCGCCGATCGTCCGCGCCGGCTTGGCGGCAGGCTCGGCGTTCACCCGCACCCTGCCGCCCGTCACGGCACCGGCGGCAAGGCTGCGCGACTTGAAGAACCGGGCGTGCCAGAGCCATTTGTCGAGGCGGATCGTCTCGCGCGGGGTGTCGTTCAACGCAACTGAACCGGAGGCGAGATCACTTTGTCTTGAACCCGGCGAGGGCGGCGGCGAAGGGGTTGTCGGGATCGACCGGCTTTTCGTAGCGCGGCTTCGCCTCGAACTTCTGCGGGCGCTCGTCGGGCTTGCCCTTCGGGCCATCGCCCCGCGGCCCCCCTTTGCGGCCCTGTCGCGGGTCGTCGCCGCGCGCGCCCTTGGGCTTGCCCGGACCGCGCCGGTTCGGGCCGTCTCGGGCACCCTCGGCGCGGCCCTCCTGTGGGGCACCGGGCACGGCGTCGGCCTGCCCGCGCGGAGGCCGCCCGCCCTGCGCGCGGCGCGGGCCGCGCCCGGCCCAGGTAAAGGTATAGAAGGTCTCACGCTCGGCGGCGACGGCCTCGGGCGGCACCTCGACGGGGATGTCGGGAGGGGTCTCGACGGGCACCTCGACCGGTGGCGCGGGCGGTGCCTCAGGGGGGGTGTCGGTCGGCGCCTCTGCGGGCGGCAGGGCGGGTTCCTCGACGGGGGGTGCCGCGGGCGCCTCGGCCGGGGTGTCGTCGGGGGCCTCGACCGGCGTGTCGGCGGGCGTGTCGTCCGGCGCCTCGAGCGGTGGCTCGACGGGGGTCTCGTCCGGGGTCTGGGCGGGCGTTTCGTCCGGTGTCTCGACGGGAGTTTCGTCGGGCGTTTCGTCGGGCGTCGGCGTCGGTGCCCCGACCGGCGGGGAAACCGCAGCCACCGCCTTCACCTTGTCGCGCTCGCCCTTTTCGGCCTTGTAGCCAAGGCCCTCCATCAACCCGGCAAAGGCCTCGAGGGAGAGGCCGGTGATCGAGAGCATGTCGGGCACCGCCTCGAATCCGGCGCGGCTGTCGCGGTCGCGCAGCATGTCGGCGAGGCGTTCGAGCATGTCGATCCGGATCGCCCGCTCGCCCGCGGCGCGGTAGCCGGCCATCGCGAAATAGCCGGGCGGCACGCCCTTGGCGGCAGGCACGGTGACGACGCCCGGCGGCGGACTTTCGGGGAACTCGGCGTGGCCCTTGGCCAGCGACCACAGCACGAGGCGCAGCCGCGTCGGCGCCGGTTTCAGGAGCGGCGGCTGGAACACCGTGAACTGTCCGAACCGGATCGCATGCTTGCGCAGCGCGCCCCGCGCCTCCTGATCGAGGGCCTTCACGTCCTCGGCGACATCGCCGCGCGGCAGGATCCCGAAACCCTCGACGAGGCGGAACGCGAACCCCTTGGCAAGGCCGGTCAGCGTCTCGTCGGCCTCGAGCGCCAGAAGAGGCTCCATCGCGGCGGCGATCCTGCGGTCGATGAAATGCTGCAACCGGCGCTGCACCTTGGCGATGACCTCCGGCCCCGCCTCTTCGTCGACGAAGGGCTGGGCGAGCGGTTTCAGCGGGCCGGCGCCGGGGACGAGTTTGCCCACCGCCGCGCTGCCCCACATCAGGCCGCCCTGCTCGGTGAAATCCATCTCGGTATCGGGCGCGTTGTAGAACCGGTCCGCCCGCAGGTGGAATTGCGGCGCGAGGGCCTGCGCCGTCGCCTGCCGCAGGGTGCGCGCCTCGTCCGGCGTGCCGGTCTTGTCCATCCGGAACCGGAACCCCTCGAGACGCCCGACGAATTCTCCTTCGACGGTCACGTCACCCTTGTCGCCGACTTCTGCCACCAGAACGTCCTTCTGTTTGAGCCGCCGGGCGAGAACGCTCGTCCGCCGGTCCACGAATCTTTGGGTCAACGCGCCGTGCAGCGCATCCGACAGGCGATCTTCTACCGCGCGCGTCGCGTCGCGCCAATGGCTTTCGTCCCGGGTCCAGCCCCTGCGCTGCGCCACATAGGTCCAGGTGCGGATATAGGCGAGGCGTTTGGACAGCGTGTCGATGTCGCCATCGGTGCGGTCGATACGGGCCATCTGCCGGTCGAGGTAGTCGTCGGGAACGACCCCTTTTTCATGCAGGTATTCAAAGATTTGCGTGAGGAGTGCCGCATGTTCCGGGCGGCTGATACCGCGAAAATCCGGCACCCGTGCCACGTCCCACAAAAGCTCGACGGACGGCCCGTCCGAGGCACGGGCGAGAACCTGCGCATCGCCGCTCATCGCCTTGAGGGCGGCAAGGTCGTCGCTCTCGCGCACACGGCTCAGCCAGGGGTCATCGGTGCGCTCCTCGAGGGTCTGGATCAACCGCTTGATGCTGCCGAATTGCAGGCGCGCGTTGCGCCATTGCAGTTTCTGCACGGGGCGGAACTGGTGGTTCTCGATGGCGCCGATCTCGGCCTCGTCGAGGGGGGGCGCCTCGCCGGTGACGCCGAAGGTGCCGTCGTTCATGTGCCGCCCGGCGCGCCCGGCGATCTGCGCCAGTTCGTCGGCGGCGAGGTGGCGCATCCGCACCCCGTCGAACTTCACCAGACTGGAAAACGCCACGTGGTCGATATCGAGGTTCAGGCCCATGCCGATGGCGTCCGTCGCGACGAGGTAGTCGACGTCGCCGTTCTGATACATCTCGACCTGCGCGTTGCGGGTGCGCGGCGACAGGGCGCCCATCACGACGGCGGCACCGCCCTTGGTCCGGCGGATCAGCTCGGCGATGGCATAGACGTTTTCAACCGAAAACCCGACGATCGCGGCCCGTTCCGGCATCCGGCTTATCTTTTTCGAACCTGTATAGGTCAGCGTGCTGAACCGCTCGCGCCCCAAGAACTGCGCCCCGGGCACCAGCGCGGCGATGGCGGGCCGCATCGTGTTCGACCCCATGAACAGCGTCTCGTGCAGGCCGCGGGCGTGCAGCAGGCGATCGGTGAAGACGTGCCCCCGCTCGAAATCGGCGCAAAGCTGGATCTCGTCGACGGCGAGGAAATCGCAGCCCATCCCCTCGGGCATCGCCTCGACGGTGCAGACCCAATAGGCGGTGCGCGGCGGCACGATCCGCTCCTCGCCGGTGACGAGCGCCACGACGGAGGGACCGCGCAGCGCGACGATGCGGTCATAGACCTCACGCGCGAGCAGGCGCAGCGGCAGGCCGATGATGCCCGTGCGGTGCGCCAGCATCCGCAGAATCGCATAATGCGTCTTGCCGGTGTTGGTCGGGCCGAGGACGGCGGTGATGCGGGACGGCTGCATGGCGGTGGCCTGCCTGAGGGGGCGCCCGACGGAAAGGGCGCGGAAGGGGGCAGGAAACGCTAGAGGGCGCGGCCTTCGAGTTGATCCGACAGGCGCCGCGCGACCTCGGCCGATTCGGCGTCGCCGGGATAGATCGCGAGCAGGCGCCGGAACACCTCGAGGGCGTCCTCTTCCCGCCCGAGTTCCGCAAGGATCAGACCGAACCCCTGCAAAGCATTGAAATGCTGCGGATTCCTCAAGAGAACCTCGCGGAGGTCATCGAGCGCGGGGCCGATGTCGCCGTTCAGGTAATAGGCGGTCGCCCGCCCCTGCCACGCCTCTGTATAGGCCGGATCCCAGTCGATGGCGGCGGTGAAATGCTCGATCGCGGCAACCGGGTCGCTCGCCTCGAGGGCGTCCTCGCCCCGCCGCAACAGCAGGTCCATCGCGGGCGAGCCGCTTTTGGACCATTCGGTCATGATCTCGGTGGCGATGCGCGCGGCCATCGGCCCCTCCGCCTCGCGCAACTGGGCCATCAGGTCGTCGACCCGTTCCTGGTTAACCGCCTGTTGGGCAGTTGCAGGTATGGAAAACCCGACTGACAGCACGAGTGCCGCAACGGTAAGGAGAAAGGTGTGTGACGCGGCTTTCATGATCGGGAATGTAGCCTATCTTGGGGCCGATACCAGAGGGTCGGGGCGAAAGCCTGCGTGGAACGGCCCAACATTCGGCAGGTAGGCCGTCACATTCGGGAAAGGAACGACATGAGCGATATCGTAACCGAGGCGGTCGCCGCCCTGAGCGCCAAGATGGCGGGCGCCGGATTCGACGGCACCGCCAAGTTCGTGATCGAGGACGAAGGCACACTCATGATCGAGGGCGAGGAGGTGCGCGCGGGCGACGACGACGCCGAGGTGACGCTGACCGCCGATGCCGACACGTTCCGCTCGATCCTCGACGGCTCGCTCAACCCGACCTCGGCATTCATGACCGGCAAACTCTCGGTCGACGGCGACATGGGGGCGGCGATGCGCCTCTCCGGCGTTCTGGCCTGATCGGTCGATGCCCGCCGACGGAACCTTCGATGCGCTGGGCGATGCCGCGGGCGATATCGCGGCGGCGCCCTATTTCGCGGCCCTCGCCGAGGGTCCGTCGGATGGGCACGCCGTCTGGCTGACCGCCAGCGACGGGGTGCGGGTGCGCGCCGTCGTCTGGGGCAAGGGGGCGCCGAAGGGGACGATCCTGCTGTTCCCCGGGCGCACCGAATACGCCGAGAAATATGGCCGCGCCGCCGCCGAAATGCAGCAGCGCGGCTATGCCACCGTGTCGATCGACTGGCGCGGTCAGGGCATCGCCGACCGTTCGCTCGGCAACCGGGCGATCGGCCATGTCGGCGACTTTGCCGAATATCAGCGCGACGTCGCGGCCCTGATGGCCTTCGTGCGCGCCGAGAACCTGCCCGAACCGCTCTATCTGCTCGCCCATTCGATGGGCGGCTGCATCGGCCTGCGGTCGCTGCTCGCGGGGCTGCCGGTCGCCGCCGTGGGCTTTACCGGGCCGATGTGGGGCGTGCAGATGGTGCCGCGGATGCGGCCCGTCGCGTGGACGCTGTCGACATTGTCGCGCCCCCTCGGCCTGACCGGGCGCCGCACACCGGGCCAGATCGACGAGACCTATGTGCTGCGCAGCCCCTTCGAGGGCAATGCGCTGACCACGGACGCCGAAACCTGGGACTGGATGCAGGACCACCTCCGGACCCAGCCCGATCTGGCGCTCGGCGGCGCCTCGCTCGGCTGGCTGAACGCCGCGCTGCGCGAGATGTGGGCGCTGAACCGGATGCCCTCGCCCGACGTGCCCTGTCTGACGGCACTCGGCACCCTCGAGACGATCGTCGACGTGGGCCGCATCCGGGCCCGCATGGCCGCCTGGCCACGCGGCGACCTCTGGGTGATCGACGGCGCCGGGCACGAGATCATGATGGAGAAGGCGGCGGTGCGTTCCGATCTCTATGACCGTCTGGACACGCTCTTCACGAGCGCCCGCCGCTAGAGCGCCCTGATCCCCTTTGCCGCCGCCATGGCACCCGCCCGCATCCACGTATGCTCTGACGCCAGAACGAAGACGGTGATGCCGAATTTCGTCCAGGCGGCGGCTGCCGCCGGGTCCGGCACCCAGCTTGCATAGGCCTTGCCCGCCGCCCTGGCCGCCGCGCCGATCCGCGCAAGGGCGGCGTCGAGGTCGGGCGAGCCCACGGCGGTCTGGCCATAGCCGACGCTGAGGTCCGCCGGCCCGGCAAAGAGCGCGTCGATGCCCGCGACCGCGGCGATGTCCTCGACCGCGTCGACGCCCTCGGGTTCCTCGATCTGGGCGATCACGATGGTCGCTGCGTCCTGCGCCAGCACCTCGGCCATGGGGCGCGTGGCGAACCCCGCCCAGCGGGTCGAACCGGCATAGCCCCGCCCGCCGCGTCCGAAATGTGCCGCCTTTGCAACCGCTTGCGCATCGCTGACCGAGGCGACGTGCGGCACCACCACCCCCACCGCACCGGCATCCAGCGCCTGCAACACCAGATCCGGCCGCGCCGCACCGACCCGCACCAGCAGCGGAAAGTCGAGCGCGCGGCCGATGCCGAGGCAGGCGTCGAGGTCGCGGCGTCCGAACGGCGCATGCTCGCTGTCCAGAATGGCGAAATCGAGCCCCGATTGCGCCAGCACCTCGATCACCGACACATCCGGCGTCTTGACGAACGTCGACGACAGATACTCCCCCGCCGCCATCCGCCCCTTCAGTCCCTCGATCCGCATCCCGCCCCCTGCCGCATCCTGCACCCGTCCGGCGCACCTACTTGACCACCCGCCCCGCCCCGCTTAGGACGATTTCGAGAGGCGAGTTGGCGGAGAGGTTACGCAGCGGATTGCAAATCCGTGTAGACCGGTTCGATTCCGGTACTCGCCTCCATTTACAATCAGACACTTAGCGTCAGACTGCAAGGGCGGCGGCGTCCATTTTACAGGGCGTTTTACAATTCCGTTCACGCTCTGCCCTCCCGCGACCGGTTGAGTAGGGTCAGAACCTCGTCGGTTTCCGCCGCCGAAACCTGCGCATACCGCTCGATCATCGCGGCGGCAGTGCGCAGCGACCACCCCATGCACCCGGCAATTTGAGACAGCGACAGACCGGCGCGCAACAGCCGCGTGGCCGCGGTGCCACGGGCATCATAGAGGCGCAGGTCATAGCCTATGGCATCGGGGGTGAGGCCCACGCGGTCGCGCCAGAGGCGCACCACTTGCGAGGCGCGGCTCTCGGTTAGCGGCGCACCGCTCGCATTGGCGAGGATCAGCAGGCGGTCTGACGGCGTGTCATCGAGGACGGCGGCCATGGCCTGACTGACAGGCACAAATGCCGACTGGCCGCGCTTGTTCGTCTTAATGCGAATGCGCCGCCCCCCGGGGGTGGGTTCGACATGCGCGCGCGACAAGCGGATGAGGTCGCCCGGTCGCATTCCGGTTTCGCAGGCGGCGGTCAGGATCCGACCCACCCAGGGCGGTGCCGCCGCCTTCACCATCGCCACCTGCGCAGGCGACCAGACGACGTCCGACCGATCTGACCGATAGACCTTCTTGAAGCTGCAATGATGTTCCTTGAGGCGCCCGGCCTCCATCGCCCAATTCAACAGGCGCGTGACCACCGTTCCGGCGTAATCATATTGCTTCGGCGAATGCACCCACTGCGACCGCCATTCATTAACGACGATGCGCGATTCCGCCTCCTCGAACATGCCAATCGGGGCTTGCGAAAACTCTGCCGCAAAGCGTTCGGTCCACTTTCGGTAGTCCTGACGGGTCCGCGGCTTGAGCGAGAGAAATTCGGCCGACCCGATATAGGCGTCGACCAGCGGCCCCATTTTAGCACGGTCGACCTTTGGCCGGGCGGCGGCGACGGCGGCGGCATATGCCGCGAAGAATGCAGCGTCCTTGGGCATCGGGCGGACGTCTTTCCAGAAGCCCGTTCCCTTCCGCCCGCGCAGCGAGAAGTAGTATAGCACGGCACCATCGGCGAGCCGCGCCCGCACCCGGTGGACCTCTGGAGGCAGGCTACCTCGCTGCACGGCCCGCCACCCAATCGGCGGTGAGGGCGCCGGGTGCGCCGTCAGCACGCGGCACGAGGCCTTGCGCTTCATCGAGGCGCCGCCGCACGAGTGCGGTGTCATAGAACCCCCGCCGCCCAGGCAGGGGCGAAATGCGCAGGTCGGCACACCATTGGCGGAACGCGGCATTGGCGCCCGAATAGCCCATCTTGGTCGCCAGCGCGTCGGTCGAGATGATATCAAGCACCGCGGCGCCCTCCCCCGAACGCCTTCTGCCGGTCGACGCCGAGTTTTTCGGCAATCGAGTCGCAGAGGCGGGTGAGGTTGATGAGCGCGCGGGGTGCGGAGTCGTCGCCGCCGGTCGACCAGATCGCGAAATTCAGCGCCGACGCCTCACCTGCGCCATAGGCAGGATCCGCATCGCTGATGATGGCGAAGGGCAGGTTCGGGCCGTCATGCACGCCGCGATAATAGACAAGCCACGTCTCGCCCGCGCCGAACAGGCACCCCGGCGCCCGGTCCTTGAATGGCTGGCTCGCAGACGGATCGAAATGCGTCGTGGCATCGCCGTTTCCGGCTGTGAAGGCGAAGAATGCGGCGGCAGTATAGGCGTCGACCACCTCGATTCCACAGTCGATCAAGCGCAGGGCAACCGCGCCGTGAACGATGGCATCGCAGTGAAATTGAAGTTTGACGCCGCGTCCATAGGACTTGATGTCCCCGAAGGGATTCGGCGAATGCGCCAGCCCAAAGTCGCCGGTGAACGTCTTTTTCTGTTTCCGATGTTGTTCATAGCGGTGGCCGCCGGTGCCCATGGCCGCGTAGGCAGTATCGGAGGGGAACGTCTGGTCGGGGTTCATGATAGCTGGCTCCTAAAAGGGGTGTATCAGTTACACCCTTTTCTTACCAGCGTTTTCGGGGGCGTTGCGGCAAATATCTTACCGCTCGCCGGGGTATGGTGCGCGTTAACGAAACGCGCACCAGATTTGACTTGCGACCTAAGCAGCCCTCTGCCCGGCGGCGACGGCGCGACCGATTTGCCCGCCGATTTGCGCCCGGCTGGCCTGGAAAGCCTGCGGGCTGGGCGTCTGGATATAGACGTTCACATTGCCACCGCCATTGTCGCCATTCCGCCGCACGTCGACCGTCTCGCTGTCCGAGGTGCGCAGGACGGTCAGGTTGCGGTCGACCCCGGCCTTGCCGCTCACCTGAAAACTGCCGCCTGTATCGAGGCCGAGGATGCTGCCGACAAAGCCGGTCAGCCCCGTCATGAGGCCGCCGAAACCGCCCCCACCGGCGCCGACCCCGCCACCCCCGAAGTTGAACGATTTCTCGAGGTTTTGCCAAAGAGCGTCCCATGCGGGCGAAAACGCGAGGTCGAAAATGCGGTCGGTCGCATCGGCAAAGATGCCGCGCCAGGTATCGCCGAACGACTGCCCCTCGAAGATCAGAGCCTTCATGTTGTCCTTGGCGTTCTGCCAGCCCGGCGACTGCGAAAAGGCGGTGACCGATTCCTCTGCGTCATCGAATACACCAGCCGCCTCGCCGACCGCATCGGCGAGGCCACCACCACCGCCAATGGCCGAGGCGGCCCCCTCGGCGCCGGACTGCACGTCGCCCGTCGCATCGGCAAACTCGCCGAGGGCGCCGGTCTGGCTCGGGTCAATGCCAAAGGCGCCGCCGGTGTCGGTCCCCAGCATGAAACCGGAAGGCGCCGCATTCACGTTGCCCGCGGTCGTGCCGATCACGGAAGGCAGATCGGCGGTGACGGTCGGGGCGCGGGTCTGCCCACCGGCAAGCCGGTCAAGGGCTGCGCCGGTTTCCGCGTTCCGCCGCTCGAGGGCGTTCACATCATCGAGCATTTCCCCATGAAGCCCGAGGAGGTAATCCATGCGCTCGGTGTTGCGCCGCCGGATGCCGCCACCGTCGAAGGCCGCCTCCATCGCGCCGGTGCCGATACCGTAGTCGGGCCGAATGTCGGACTCTGCCTCGATTTCGGCGCGCAAGTCGCGATAGCTTTGCCCGGTAAGGATCGTCGCCCGGTATTCCGCAACGGCGGCGCGGGCGTTCTCATACCGCGACCGCGCCTCGAGGTATTTCTGCGCCGTGGTCGTGGCCGAGGCAGCGGCCTCGATGGCAAGGGCATCGGAATTGGCGCTGAATTGCCCCACCTCGGTTTCCAGCGAGCCGACCAGCGTGTCGATTGATTGGGTCAGCTTGTCGGTTTCCGGCCAGAGGAGGGCCACCGCGGCAGATACCCCCGCAATGCCCGCGATGGCCAGTGCGATAGGTGCGCCGACAGCCGCGATTCCCGCCACTACCAGCCCGAGGCCAGCGATGAGCGGTGGTAGGGCAACGGCCATCAAACCGAACATCACCACCGCTTTCTGCCCCTCCGGCGTCATGTCCTGAAAGGCTTTTGCGACACTGTTGAGCAAAGGGAATACGGATTCCTTCACCTCGAGGACCGTCTTGCCGACCACCTCGCCGATGTCGCCCCAAGTATTCGACCAGGCATCCTGAATACCTGCGCCTGCCTGTCGCGCGGCTTCCGCCTGATCGCCGTAGGCCGACGCAATTTCATCAAGGATGAGGCGTTGCGCCTGCGCGACTTCGCCGGTTCGCGCCAGTTCCCGAATGACGTTTGCCTGTTCATCGGAGAACGTAACCCCAGCGCGTGACAGCGCCGTCAGACCCTCGACCGGATCGTTCAGGGCTTTGCCAAGCATGATCGCCGAAGATTGCAGGTCGCCGTCGAGGTGGGTGGCAAGGTCGAGTGCCGCATTTTGCGCGTCAAGGAATACCGCACCTGCGATTTCCTTGAAGGTCAGAAGCTGCGCGGTCACGCTGTTCAGGATTTCCTCGTCCCCGAACCGGGTAAGTTCCTGCATCGCCGACGCCTGATCGAACAGAGCCTCGGCGGTGAAGCCTGCGGCGCCACCGGTCGCGCGAATGGCTTCGGTGACTTTGGCCTCGGCGCGGGCTTGTTCATCGTAAAGGCCGATCACATTGCGAAAGGCCGCGGCGATGCCCAGCGAGGCGACGGAGCCGATGGCACCGACGCGTTGCATCGACCGTCCCAGCCCGCCCAGGCGCTCATTCAGGCTTGTCGCCAAACCATCGGCGCTGCGCAGGTTGCGGTTGACTGACTGGAATGCGGTTCCCGAATTGTCGGTCGCCGTAATCTGGAAGAACAAATCGCGAAGTGCCATCTACCCGTCCTCCCGCGCCCGAATGAGTTCCCGCGCCCGGTCGACGGCCACGCATTCCAGTTTCAGCCTTTCGACCTCTTGTTCGATGCGCTCGAATACCGGGGCGAACCGGGGACCGAATTGCGAGACGAGTTGCGCAGCGATCAGCAGCGCTTCGTCCAGCGTGTCGGTGCTGATTTCACGCTTGGTCAACACGAAAGACCTCCAGCGTTACGGCATGAAGCGCTCTCACGGCATGGTAATAGTCGCGCGGCGAACAGAGTTTTCCGGGTGCCTCGGCACCTCGGCGCAACAGGACGTTGCCGCCGATCCCGCCATCCTGAAACATGGTGAGGATTCTGCGGTCAGCGAGGCTCTGAAAGCCCAGCCGCACCTCCAGTTCATCGACGGTCAGGACGTCACAGGCGTCGGTCAGGTCGATGGAGGTCGCGCCATCGGCGAAGTAGGCGCAGTAGAGGCCAAAGGCCACCTTTTCACCGCGAGTGTTCCAGATCCCCTCGCGCTCGCTTGCATCGGTCATGTGCATATTCCTTTCGGCGGTGAGGGGCGCGGCGGTCATCGCCGCGCCCGGGTTGCGGGTCAGTCGGCGGTGACGATATCCGTCATGATCGCGAAGGACTCGGGGTTGCGGATGGCGATATCCCATTCGCTGTGCGCGACGATGCGGACGTTGCCCTGCCTCGCCTCGGTCAGTTCATCGAGGATGATGTCGATGCCGCCCCAGCTTCCGATGAGCAGGTCCGACCACGATCCGAAGATGAGGGCCGACAGGTCGGTTTCCGCGCCTTCGGTGAGGTCGGAGGGCACCAGCGACGTAAAGGCGATGGGCAGACCGGCGACCGACTTGCCGTCACCCGGCGAGTTCAGAATCGCGTCGGTTTGATCGCCCAGCAGCTTGCCGGTGCGCAGCATGGCGGCCTTGACGTTGTAGTTCGTCAGAAAGCCCATGCTGGCCATCGGCGCATTCGCCATTTCGACGGCGGCCATGAGGCGCGTGACCGAACGCCAGGTGAGGCTTCCCGGGGTGCCGCCGCCGGTGGCCGGATCCCGATCCACGAGGCTGACGCCGGTGGTGTTCAGGATGCCGCGCGGTTCGGTCGCCGAGCCAGCACCGTTGATCGCCGCGGAGTTGAGAGACACGGCAATCTGTCGCCGCAGGTCGTTCTGGAGGATCACATCGAGGCCCGGCAGCGCCTGCTTCGCCTGTCGCCGCGATATGCGGGTGCTGGCGCTCAACTGGCGCAGCGTCAGAGACACCGAGTCGAAGGTCGGCGTCGACTCGGTCGCGCTGGCGTTTTCCGCGACCCACTCGGCAGAGGTGCCCGAGGGCATCCGCGGAATCGACACGTTCTCGCGCAGACCCTGCAACACGGTCGCGCCAAGCGACATGACCTTCACCTCCGGTGTCAAGGCGTCGATGAAGGCATTTCCCGCGTGGTGGGTGCCGATCATCGCCGCCGCGTTGGTCGTGGTCAGGAGGTCGCGCTGGCCAGAAAGCACAACGTCAGGAACGAAGAAGCCTTGCGGCGCCCGGCCCATCGCCCGCTGCATTTCCGAGGCGACCTCGCGCTCGAAACCTGCTTCGGAAAAGTCCCGGGTCAGGTGCGCATTGATGGCGCGCGAAAGTGAGTAAGTGCGCTCCTGCGTTCGGTTGAACCCGCCGCCGATGCGGGTTTCGCCCGACCGCGTTGCGGGCGCCTCCTCCGCCGACAGGTGGTCCATCACGATGCCGCGGAACTTGTCCTCGGAGGTGCCGTTCTCGATGGCGTCGTCAACGTCCGCTTCCGGCACGTTGAAACGGCGGGCGATGGCGCGGATTTCGGCGCAGCGGCGGCGCTCCTCGGCAACCGCACGGTTTGCACCACCCGTGGGGGCGGCGGTAGTTTCGGTAGTCATGTTTTTCACCTTGGATTTGGGATATGGGTTCCCAGCCCCGCCAACAGAGCGACCGACACCAACGGTTGCATCCGCAGCGACTGCGACTAGGGAAATCTCGAAAGGCCGCCATCGGGTCACCCGATTGACCGGCACGCCGTCACGCTCGCCAGAGCGGACATAGTCTTGTATCTGGTATCCCACAGACACAGACTTGACTTCGCCAGCACGCACTCGCGCCAGCATGTTCTTACCCTCGGGGGTCGAGGAAAAGCGAACCACCGCTTGCCCGCGCCCGCCCGAAATCTGGGCCGACTCCACATGGCCGATCATGGAATCCAGATCGCGCCGGTGGTCCTTTAGAAGTGGAGCCGTTCCCGAGACCAATCGGGTAAGGTCCACTTCGCCAGGCTGATGGCCGAGAATTTCCCAGCCGTTGTCACGGAGGTAAGGTTCCTCCGAAGAAAATGAGAGTGAGACGTTCTGGCCTTCCAAGCCATTCGGTTTCACCTCGATATCGAAGGCGGCGCGGACCATTTCCACGCCGTCAATGACAGGTTGCATTGTTGGATCCTTTCAGTTGATTTTCCGTAAACGCTGCGGCGTCACCGCCCATCGCGAGGGCGAGTTGCGCAACGAGGTCGGGGTTGAGGCCAATCACGGGAACGCCCGCGCCCCGCGCTTCGTCCACGAAAGCGGCGAGGCGGGTGTCGGCGGTGCCGACGATCCCGCGCGGCGCATCGGGGTCGAGCCGATAGATCACCAAGGCCCCGCACCCCCGGGTCAGGGCGGCCTCGATCTTGTCAGGGGCATCGCGCAGGCACGCCATCGCGGCCTCATCCCCCACGTTGTTGTCCTTCATGGCGCGCACCAGCACGGCCAGGCTGGCGGTCACCACATCGGCGCGCAGGCGGGCGGCAAAGGGCAGCCCCTGCGACGGGGGTTGTGTCATTGCAGTTCTCCTTGAGATTGGGAAAGTGCGCTTGCCTCGCCGACAGGCGCGCGGCATCCGGCCCTTGGCCCGCCATTCGACGGGGCCGATGGGTTCAGCGAGAGCCGGGGCGAAAGAGGCCAACAACCACAACCCAAACAGGTGTTGCGGGGCGCGGCCTGAAACCTACACGATACGTCAGCGCGAATTACCCGTGTGGCGTTGGACTGGAAAGAACCTAACCCCCCACTGGGAGCGGTACGCCGCACCCAGACCTGGGAAGTTGGTGCGTCAACCGCTAACGCGACCGGTCGCGGGTGAGGCGAGGTGAGGTGGGTGAAGCAGATTCCATTGTATTCTACTTTCTGACTACATATGATTTTTCTCATATGTATGTAGCACCTCACCTCCCTCACCTCCCTCACCTCACTCATTCTTTTCAAATAGTTACAGAGAGAAAAGAGGTGAGGTAGGAGGTGAAGGGGTGAAGTAGTATATCGAAACCCTGCTTTATTCCGCCCCCGTAAGGCAGTCACTGCCGTGAGGCAGTGTCCTTGCCTTGACCTAAAAGCCTGCCCCGGGTGAGGTAGCAGGCCCTCCACCTCACCCGGGGCGCGGGGCGATGTGGAGGGCGACGGTGTTGCGGCGGTGAGAGGCTTGGGCTGCAATTCGGCAGGGGGGTGGGTCGCGCCCTCGAGGGTGACCGGGGCGGCGATGCCATGGCAGCCAGAGGCGCGCTGCGCCACGGAGGAATGACGGGGCCAGGCCAGAGCAAAGCCAGCGCGCATCAGCGCGGAGTCACGCCCGCCGCCTGCATCAAGCCGAGGTTCGCTTGATGCGGCCCCCCGCACCCCCGCACCCCCGCGCCTCGAGAGTGGATGACCGCCAACCTCACCTGATAAGACCAGACGGCGGGTCAGACCGGGCCGGGCGGCGGTGACGTGAACGGGGCGGCGGGCGGTGCGGACACCGCGCCGAGGCCGCGTATCCGCTTTACAAGTTACTTGTAACTCACTGATAATGTGAGGGCGGGCACATACCCGCTTTACGAAATTATCTAATGAAAACAGCCCGACCGGGTGGATTGCAAATCCGTGTAGACCGGTTCGATTCCGGTACTCGCCTCCAGTGCTTTCGGAACCTCGTGCCTGAGGCCGCGATTGTAAAGCGCCGGGACCGAACCGTGGTGCAAATGCTGTCGCAGGCGTCGCCCGATCGACCCTGACGACGGGCGGCGAGGGTCGGGACGAGACCGCGAGACCGGAGAAACAGATGCCCCTCAGGATGACTGCCGCCGAGATGGTCGCCGCCGCGCGCGCCCGCGTCGAGGAGGTCGAGACCGCCGACCTGATCGCCGCGCTCGGCGAGCCTGACCTCGTCGTCGTCGACATCCGCGACATCCGCGAGCGCCAGAAAACCGGCCATATCCCCGGCAGCCTGCATGCACCGCGCGGCATGATCGAGTTCTGGGTCGACCCCGAAAGCCCCTATTTCAAGCCCGAATTCACCGTCGGCAAGCGCTTCGTGTTCCACTGCGCAAGCGGCTGGCGCTCGGCCCTGACGGTCGCCACGCTTCAGGACATGGGCTTTGACGCGGCACATCTGCGCGAGGGGTTCACAGGCTGGGTGGCGGAGGGCGGTCCCGTCGAGCAGGCAGCGCCCCGCAACGGAGGCCAGGGTCCGGACGCGGGATCACCCGGCGGTTAACCCCTCCTTAACCATATTCTCCTCTCCTGCGCGCGATGCGCCTCCTGCCGTACCTTATCGCCCTTTGCGCATGCAGCACGCAGAGCCTGCCGTCGGTGCCGGTGGATTTGACCGCCGCCGACCTCGCCCGCGCGCAGGCGGCCGCGGCGGCGACGCTGGGACAGCCCCGGACGGCGGCGTTTCGGGACATGCACGGGTTTGCGCTGGCGGACGGCAGCACGGTGGTCTGCGGGCAGATGCGCGGCGTCGATCCCTATGGCACCGACTGGGGGTTCGCGCCGATCTACGTGCGCCTGACCGCAACCGGTATCCTGCGCATCCACATCGACGACACCACCGATTCGACGGCCCCCGGCCCCTTTCCGTTCAACCCCGCCACCATCGGCTGCACCCGGGCCGCCGAGGGCCTCGCCCGCGGTTAGTCGCGGACGTGCTCGCACCGCCGCGGCCCGGCCATCGGGGTCAGACCATCACTTCGGCCGCATAGGGAATGCCCGCCACCGCCCCGCGCCGCGTCGTCGACAGGGCCGCTGCGGCATTGGCGCGCTCGGCGGCGGTCAAGAGGTCGTCGCCCGCCGTCAGCCCCGACAGGAAATAGCCGTCGAAGGTGTCGCCCGCCCCGCTCGCGTCCACCGGGCGGACCGACACCGGCATGATCCGCCAGCGGCCCTCGGGGCTCGCGACCCAGGCGCCGGCCTTGCCCATGGTGAGGGCCACGACCCGCGGCCCGAGGCCCAGCACCTTGTCGAGGATCGCGGCCGGATCGGTCAGCCCGAACACCAGTTCCGCCTCCTCGAGGCTCGGCAGCGCGATGTCGGCCTTGGAAAACATGGTCAGCGCCACGCTGCGCGCCTCGTCCGGCGTCGACAGCGAAGGGCGATAGTTCAGGTCGAACGACACCCGCGTCCCCGCCGCCCGCGCCCAGTCCACCGCCTCTTCCGCGAGCGCCCGCGCACCTGCCGAAATCGCGCAGGTGATCCCCGACAGATGCAGGACGCGCGCGTCGGCGACCGCGTCTCGGGCAAGGTCGCCGGGCCGCATCAGGCTCGCTGCCGACCCGCGCCGCGCATAGCTGAACGCATGGCCGTCCGGGCCCTGATGGACGAAGTAATGCCCCGTCGGCGCCGCCGCGTCGCGGATCACCGCGCCCGTATCGACGCCCTCGCCTGCCCACAATTCGCACAGCATGTCGCCGAACGGATCGGCACCCAGCCGCGTCGCCATCGCCGTCGCGGCCCCGGCCCGCGCCGCGGCAATCGCCACGTTCGACGTATCGCCGCCGAACCCGCGCAGATAGCGGCCCGGCGTCTCTTCGGAGAATTCGACCATCGGCTCGCCGAGGCACAGCAGGTCGCGGCGCGGACCCGGTGTCGGGTCCGCCCTCGTCGCATCGTCGGCAGAGAGAGGCGCGGTCATCGGACGATCAGGCTTTCCTTGGGCACCCGACCGGGCCGGGCCGGGGCCGGGCGTCGGCCACGTTCGCGCGAACACCTAGCCGGGCACGGCCCGGGAGGAAAGACGCAAGCGGATGCGCGCACCCCATTTTCCGCGCCCTATTTCCCGCCCGTGTCCGCAGCCCACGCCCAGGGCCGGGTAAACGCGCCCAGCGCCTTGGCGATGTCGTCGTCGGTCACGGTGCCGGTCTTGCGCAAATGTGCGACGAGGCCCAGCTTTTTGTCCTCGATCACCTCGGCCACCTCGGCGGCGACGTCCGAGTTCGCGAGTGCCGCATCGTAGACCCGCGCGATCGCCAGCTTGCGCAGGGCGGGCTTGAACGTCTTGCCCACCGCCGTCTTGGGGAGTTCGTCCAGAACCTCGACGTATTTCGGACAGGCCGCCCGCTCGGAAATGTGCTTTTCGGCAAAGGCACGCAGCTCCTCGGGCGTGGCGCTGGCGCCCGCCACCAGTTCGACATAGGCGCAGGGGATTTCGCCCGCGTGGGCATCGGGCTGACCGATGGCACCGGCAAAGGCGACGGCGGGGTGGCCGGCAAGGGCCTCCTCGATCTCGGCGGGGTCGATGTTGTGACCGCCGCGGATGATCAGATCCTTGGCCCGGCCCGTGATCCACAGATAGCCGTCCGGGTCGAGCCGGCCGAGATCGCCGGTCCGCAGGTACTGCACCGATGGCCCCAGCGGCGAATCCTCGCCCGGATAGAACAGGTCGCGGTTCTTGGCCGGTTCGGTATAGGTGTGTCCGCCGTAGACGCCGGGCGAGGCCACGCAGATCTCGCCGACCTGATCGACCTCGAGGTCGCGCTGCGTCGCCACGTCGACGATCCGCACGTGCGTGTGCGGAAACGGCACGCCGATGCTGCCCACGCGCTTTTCGCCGTCCGGCGGGTTGATCGACACCAGACACGTGGCCTCGGTCAGCCCATAGCCCTCGCAGATCGCGACACCTTTCGCCGCTGCCTCGAACTTCTTGTAGAGTTCCAGCGGCAGAGGCGACGAGCCGCAGAAGGCGATCCGCAGCGTCGAGATGTCGGCGTCCACCTTGCGCTGCATCAGCGCCGACAGCGCGGTCGGCACGGTGATCATGAACGTGACCTTGTGCCGCTCGATCAGCTTCCAGAAATTGTCGAACACCCCCTCGCCCCGGTATCCCTGCGGCGTCGGGAACACGACATGCGCGCCAGAGCCGAGCGAGGCGCCGAGCGAGACGATGGCCGCGAACACGTGGAACAGCGGCAGGGGACAGATCTGCACGTCCTTTTCGGTGAACAGGAGGCGCGCACCAAGCCAGGCGTTGTAGACGATCCCGGAATAGAGGTGCTGGGCCACCTTCGGCATGCCGGTCGTGCCGCCGGTGTGGAAATAGGCCGCGACCCGGTCGGCGGTGCTGTCCTCGAACGACAGCGTCTTTGGCTGTTTCGCCGCCTCGGCGTTAAAGTTCAGGACGCGCGCATTGTGCGTCACCGGGTTCTTCGGCCGGACCAGCGGCACGATGAACCGCTTGATGCCGCCGATATAGGACAACAGGTCCACCTCGAGCACGGTCTTGACGTTCGGCGCCAGACGCACCGCCTCGGCAGCCTTTTGCGCCACGTCGGTCTTGGGGAACGCGCGCAGCGTCACCAGCACCTTCGCGCCGGTCTCGCGCAGGATCGAGCCGATCTGTTCGGGCTCGAGGAGCGGATTGATCGGGTTCACGATGCCCGCGACCTGCCCGCCGAGGTAGCACAGGATCGTCTCCATGCAATTGGGCATCAGATAGGCGACGACATCCTTTTCGCCCACGCCCTGCGCGCGCAGGAGGTTGGCGACCTGCGCCACCCGTCCCTGCAATTCGGCCCAGGTCAGCGTATCGGCGCGCGCCCCGGGGGCCGCGAACATCTGGAACGTGACGGCCTTGCGGTCGGGAAAGGCAGCCGCCGTCCGCGACAGTTGCGCCCATGTGGTGACGGGCATGTCCCGCGCGTCCCACGCCATTTCCGCCTCGATGGCGTTACGGTCCGCGACCGAAGCAAAGCTCATGACGGGTCTCCCTCCCAGTTTCTCCCGCCCCCTGTCTCGCAAGGCAGGGGCCGGTCGTGCAAGCATGACGCAGCGAAATGCGTCGCGGTGCAAGGCAATTCACCAGAAAAAGCGGAAGTTTACAAAAACTCGGGTCCGAAGTCTTTCAAAGACTTCGACGCCGAATTCTTCGAAAGAATTCGTTACTCCGCGGCCAGCCCGGCCGTGAACTGCAACCGCGCCAGCCGCGCATAGAGGCCCCCTTCGGCGACCAGCGCGTCATGGGTGCCCTGCGCCACGATCCGCCCGCCCTCGAACACGAGGATCCGGTCCGCCTTCTTCACCGTCGCCAGCCGGTGCGCCACCACCAGCGTCGTGCGCCCCGCGCTCAGCTTCTCGACCGCGCGCTGCACCGCGACCTCGCTTTCGGCGTCGAGGGCGCTCGTCGCCTCGTCGAGGAGCAGCACCGGCGCGTCGCGCAGGATCGCTCGGGCGATGGCGATGCGCTGCTTCTGCCCGCCCGACAGCAGGACGCCCCGCTCGCCCACATAGGTCTCGAAGCCGTCGGGCAGCGCCGTCAGGAAATCGTAGGCCGAGGCCGCGCGGGCGGCATCCTCGACCTCGGCGTCGGTCGCGTCGGGTCGCCCGAACCGGATGTTCTCGCGCGCGGTGGCGGCGAATATCACCGGGTCCTGCGGCACCAGCGCCATCGCGCGACGGAACTCGCCCCGCGACAGGTCCGTCAGGGGCACGCCGCCGACCGTGATCCGCCCCGACGACGGATCGTAGAACCGCAGGAGAAGCTGGATGATCGTCGACTTGCCCGCCCCCGAGGGTCCGACAAGCGCCACCGTCTCGCCGGGCCGCACCCGGAACGACACGCCGTCGAGCGCCGCGATCCCGGGCCGCGAGGGATAGCGGAAGGCCACGTCCTCGAAGGCGATCTCGCCGCTCGCCACGGCGGCGAGCGGCGTCGCGGGATCGGCCACGCTGTCCTCGGCGGTCAGCAGTTCCACCAGCCGCTCGGTCGCCCCCGCCGCGCGCTGCACCTCGCCCCAGACCTCGGTCAGGGCGCCGACGCCGCCCGCCACCAGCACCGCATAGATCACGAACTGCACCAGTTCGCCGACGGTCATGACACCCGCCCGCACGTCCTGCGCGCCGATCCAGAGCACGCCGACGATGCCCGCGAACACCAGGAATATCACGATCGCCGTCATCACCGCCCGCACGCCGATCCGCTTGCGCGCGGCGACATAGCTGCGTTCGGTCACGGCGGCAAAACTGGCGCGGCTCGGCCCCTCGTGGGTGAACGCCTGCACCGTCTGCGCCGCCAGCAGCGCCTCGGACGCCGACCCCGACGACGAGGCGATCCAGTCCTGGTTCTCGCGGCTGAGCGCGCGCAGGCGCCGCCCGAGAAGGACGATCGGCACGATCACGGCGGGCACGATCAGCAGGACCAGCCCCGCCAGCTTTGGCGCGGTCCAGAACAGCAGGCCCATGCCGCCGAACAGCATCAGCACGTTGCGCAGCGCGATCGACGCCGACGAGCCGATCACCGACAGGATCAGCGTGGTATCCGTGGTGATCCGGCTCAGCACCTCGCCGGTCATGATCTTTTCGTAGAAGGCCGGCGACATCCCGATCATCCGGTCGAAGACCGCGGTGCGGATGTCGGCCACCACCCGCTCGCCCAGACGGGTGACGAAGTAATACCGCAGCGCCGTGCCCACGGCGAGCAGCGCCGCGATGCCCGAGGGCGGCGGCGAAATAGCCGTTCAGGAGGAGCGCGTCCGCCACCTCGAAATTGTCCACCACCCGCCGCACCGCCAGCGGCAGGACCAGCGACAGCACCGCCGTCGTCGTCAGCGCCACGATGGCAAGGCCCAGCATCCGGCCATAGGGCCGCACGAACGGCCACAGGGCCGCCAGCGCCCCGATCCGGCGAGAGGTGGCGCGCTCGAGCTGCGATTGCAGCGGCGCGGGGGCATCGGCCAGAGGGGCGGCGGAGGCGCGGATGATCGGTGTCGGGGCGGTTGCCAAGGCTCAATCCTCGTTGTGGTGCGCCGGACTTAAGCCTGCCGCACGCGATGCTCAACCTCTGGCAGGCGCCGCGGCCCCGTCGTTCCCGTCCATCTCCAGGAACGTCGCCACCGCCGCCTCGAATTCCCGCGGCTTTTCCGCGTGCAGCCAATGCCCCGCACCGGGGATCTTTGCGAACCGTGCCGATGGAAACAACGCCCGGATCCGCGCGCGGTGCGTGGGCAGCACATACTCCGACAGCGCGCCGGAAAGGAACAGTGCCGCCCCCCCGAATTGCCCCGTCACCTCGGGAAAGCCGACGATTGCCGCCATGTCCCGCTCGAGCACGTCGAGGTTCAGAACCCAGCGCCGCGCCCGGAGATCGAGGCTCTGCAACAGGAACGCCGCGACGCCCGCGTCTTCCAGACCCATCGCCGCCGCCGCCCCGGCCCGGTCCGCCACGGTATCGAGGTCGACCCGCCGCATCGCGCCGATGTTGTGCGACTGGCTGTGGCCGTAGGCCACGGGCGCGATGTCGGCCACGACCAGCCGCCGCAGCGGTCCGGGCTGCGTCAGCGCCATCACCATCGCCGCCTTGCCGCCCATCGAATGGCCCAACAGATCGACCGACCGCCCGGTCTCGTCGGCCACCGCCGCCAGCACCTCGGCCAGATCGGCGGCCATCCCGGCATACTCATGCGTCCCGGTCCACGCGCTCTCGCCGTGGTTGCGCATGTCGACCGTCACCACCGGCCGCAACCCCGCCAGCCGCCGCGCGACGACACCCCAGTTGCGCGCCGACCCGAACAGGCCATGCGCGATCACCAGCGGCGCGCCGGGCGCCTCGGCGCCAAACGATATCCGGTTCAGCATCGACCACACCCCCTCTGCGAAACGCCGCGACTGTCCCACCGCGCGCCCGTCCGCACAACCTGTTGTCATCCTGCACCGCCCCCCCGAAACCGGCGGCCGCTCCGCCGCCTCCCATTGAGGGCCTCCCCGGACCGCCGATAGGGTCGTGCCATGACCGGGGAAATCGTCGCCGCCAGTATCGAGGAAATCCAGAACCTGATGCGCGACCGCCTGCGCGTCCGGGGCAGCACGCTCGCCCGCCAGATCGACCGCACCGGACGCCTGCTGCCGCGCGCCATCGCCCGCGAGGCGCGCTATCTCGCGCAGGCCGAAACGCTGGTGCAGAACCCCAAGCTCGTGCGCATGGTCGATCCCGCCCGCCTGAGTGCCGCGCGCGAAAAGGTCGCCGCATATCTGCGCGGCGTCGACCCCGACCGGCGGCGCCGCGACCGGCTCTTGGGTATGCTGGGGCTGGTGTCGTTCCAGATCCTCGTCATCGGCGCCGCACTGGTCGCCTGGCTCGTCTGGCGGGGCATTGTCTGAGGTGCCCGGGGGGGCGGACGCCGACCTCGCCGCGCAGGTGCGGAACGGCGACCGCCGCGCCCTGTCGCGCGCCATCACCCTGATCGAGAGCGTCCGGTCCGACCACAGGTTGCAGGCCGAGGCGCTGCTCGACGCCCTCGGCACCGACCGGCAGGCCCTGCGCATCGGCCTCTCGGGCACGCCCGGCGTCGGCAAGTCCACCTTCATCGAGGCGCTCGGCCTGCGCCTCACCGCTGCGGGCAAGCGCGTCGCCGTCCTCGCCGTTGACCCGTCCTCGGCGCGCTCCGGCGGCTCGATCCTCGGCGACAAGACCCGGATGGAGCGCCTCAGCCGCGATCCAGCCGCCTTCATCCGCCCCTCGCCCGCGCGCGACCAGCTTGGCGGCGTCGCCCGCCGCACGCGCGAGGCGGTGGCGCTCTGCGAGGCTGCCGGCTTCGACATCGTGCTGATCGAGACGGTCGGCGTCGGCCAGTCCGAGACCATGGTGGCGCAGACTTCGGACGTCTTCGTCCTGCTGCTGGCGCCGGCGGGCGGCGACGAGTTGCAGGGCGTCAAGCGCGGCATCATGGAGGTCGCCGACGTGGTGCTCGTGAACAAGGCCGACGGCGATCTCATGGCGCAGGCGACCCGCACCTGCGCCGATTACGCCGGGGCCCTGCGCCTGATGCGGCCCCGCCCCGGCGACCCCGAGGGCTATCCCTGCGCCCGCACCGTCTCGGCCCTCACCGGCGACGGCCTCGATGCCGCCTGGACCGCGATCGCGGATCTGGCGCAGGCGCGCCGCGACAACGGCCACTGGGACCGGACCCGCGCCGCGCAGAGGCGCCACTGGTTCGCCGAGGAACTGCGCGCGGGCCTCATGGCGCATCTCGCCGGCGGCGCCCTGGCGCCCCGCATCGCCGCCCTCGAGGCCGAGGTCGCCGCCGGCACCCTTACCCCCGCCGCCGCCGCCCGCCGCGCGCTGGCGCCGCTCGACGCGCCATGACCGGCCCCAAGGACTATCAATCCCGCCTGTTCGACGGCGCCCGCCTGCGCGCCCTGCACTACACCTCCGGCCACGCCAAGCTCCTCGTGACCTTCGATTACCGGATGATCGGCAAGGCCGATTTCCCCCCCGCCCGCACCATCCATGCCTTCGACGAGCGCGGCTATGACCAGATCCGGATCCAGAGCCGGGCGAACGACTGGTTCATCAACCCCGAGACGCCCGCCCTCGAGGCGGCCCTCGCGCCGCTCGCCGCGCGCTATCGCAAGGTCCGGATGATCGGCTATTCGATGGGCGGCTACGGCGCCTTCCGCTTTGCCGCGACGCTGGGCGCCACCCACATCTTCGCCGTTTCGCCGCAGGTCTCGCTCGATCCAGCCGTCGCGCCTTATGAGTTCCGCTACAAGACCGAGGCCCTGGGCTTCGATCCTGCCCTCGGCGATATCGCCACCCGCCCCCGCCCCGAGTGCGAGGGGTTCATGGTCGTCGACCCCTTCGATGCCACCGACATGGCCCACGCGCACGCCCTTCAGGCCCTCTTTCCCCGCGTCGGCATCGTCCGCCTCGGTTTCGGCGGCCACCCGGCGACGGACGTGACGACCGGCGCAAAGCAGGGCTTTCCGGTGCAGCGCACCGCGATCATGGCGGCGCCGGACGCCCGCTACGTCCACGCCGCCCACCGGCGCGCCCGCCGCCTCTCGCCGCTCTACTGGCGCGCGCTGGCCGCCCGTGCCACCCGCCGGCCCGCCCTCGCCGCCCGCGCCGCCGCCGAGGCCGACCGCCTCGCGGCCCTGCCGCCACCGGCGTGAGCCTTGCGCCGCAACCGGCCATCGCGTCTGTCGCGCGCGTCCCCCCCTTCCCTCGGCAGCGGCGTTTCGACCCCCGGCCGCCCTCCCGCAGCGGCACCCCCGTCCGACCGCCGCGGCGCCGACCCGCACCGTCGCCCACCGTCGCCCTGCCACGCCGGGTGCGCCGGGCACGGCGCCCATTTCCCGGTTGACGCCTCTCCCAATTCTCCGTATGCGCTGTCATCCGAATTCCGGGGTCCGCACGGGCCCCATCCCGAGAACCGCCGCCCCCGAAAGGGTGGCCCCAATGACGGCCCCGCCCGGCTAGATGCCCGGTGCCGCACCAAGGATACGCTATGTCGCGCCGCTGCGAACTGACCGGAAAAGGTCCGATGTCTGGCAACAACGTCAGCCATGCCAACAACAAGACCCGCCGCCGGTTCCTGCCGAACCTGAACGACGTGTCGCTCATGTCCGACACCCTCGGGCGGACGTTCAAGTTCAAGATTTCGGCCCACGCCCTGCGCTCGGTCGACCACCGCGGCGGCCTCGACGCCTTCCTCGCCAAGGCCAAGGACGACGAACTGTCGCCCGCCGCGCTCAAGGTGAAGAAGGACATCGCCAAGGCGACCACCGCGGCGCCGATCGCCGCCGCCTGACCGGCCCGCCGCGCCGTTTCGGGCGGCCGATACCGACCAAGGCCCGGCCCCGCGCCGGGTCTCTTCGTTTCTGGGCGACGAAAATGGCGGCGCCTCCGCCCCGTCCTCCGGCTCCGCCGCCGACTTTTCACGGTGCCACGAAACTTCCCGAAGGGGGGGCAGGCAGGGGGCAGACATCCCCCATCCCCCTTTTATCCCCTGCGCCACCGCGCACCGTTTGCGTTGCCGCAACGACTATCTCTTTGGGGGGGCCGCAGAAGGGGGGGCAGAATGGCGATCTCCATCCTTGCCCCTCCAGCGCCGCCGCCCCCCTTTCACGTTGCCGTAACACCTCTCGGGGGGGCCGCAGGCGGGGGGCAGACAGCCCCCCTCCGCCCTCGCCCCACTCGCCTTCCGCCCCGCGCCACGCCATAACCGCGCCCATGTCCGCGCTTCCCATCGATGCCGCCCTGCCCGCACTCCTCGACGCCCTGCGCGCCCGCGGCATGGCCGTCCTCGAGGCGCCGCCCGGCGCCGGCAAGACCACCCGCGTCCCCCTCGCGCTCCTCGACGCGGGCCTCGTGACCGGCAAAATCCTGATGCTGGAGCCCCGCCGCCTCGCCGCCCGCGCCAGTGCCGAGCGCATGGCCGACACCCTCGGCGAAGCCGTCGGCCAGACCGTCGGCTACCGCATGCGCGGCGAGGCGCGCGTCTCGCCCGATACCCGCATCGAGGTCGTCACCGAAGGCATCCTGACGCGGATGCTCCAGTCCGACCCCGACCTGCCCGGCATCGGCGCGCTGCTTTTCGACGAATTCCACGAGCGGTCTCTGAACGCCGATCTCGGCCTCGCCCTCGCCCTCGAGGTGCGCGCAACGCTCCGCCCCGACCTCCTCCTGCTGCCGATGTCGGCCACCCTCGACGCCGCCCCCGTCGCGGCCCTGATGGGCGGCGCCCCCCTCGTCACCGCCACGGGCCGCGCCTTCCCCGTCGACGTCCACTATCTCGACGCGCCACGCCCCCGGGACGAACGCCTCGCCGACGGCGCCGCCGCCCTGATCCGTCACGCCCTGTCGCAGACCACCGGCGGCGTCCTCGCCTTCCTGCCGGGCGAGCGCGAGATCCGCGACACCGCGGCCCGCCTCGGCACCCTCCCCCACTGCGATATCCGCCCGCTCTACGGGGCGATGCCCTTCGCCGCCCAGCGGGCCGCCATCGCGCCGGGCGATCCCGCGCGGCGCAAGGTCGTGCTCGCCACTGCCATCGCCGAAACCTCGCTCACCATCGAGGACGTGCGCGTGGTCGTCGACGCCGGCCGCGCCCGCCGCGCCCGCTACGACCCCGGCTCCGGCATGTCGCGCCTGATCACCGAACGCGTGACCCGCGCCGAGGCGACCCAGCGCGCCGGCCGCGCGGGCCGCGTCGCCCCCGGCCACGCCTACCGGATGTGGACCCGCGGCGAGGACGGGGCGCTGGCCGCCTATCCCCCGCCCGAAATCGCCGCCGCGGACCTCACCGGCCTCGCCCTCGACCTCGCCCTCTGGGGCAGCGCCGATCTGGCGTTCCTCACCCCGCCGCCCGCGGCCGCCCTGACCGAGGCGCGCGCCTTGCTCGCCGATCTCGGCGCGCTGGACGCGGGCCGCATCACGCCGCATGGCCGTGCGCTCGCGGCGCTGCCGCTGCATCCGCGCCTCGCGCACATGGTGCTGATCGCGGGCGGACATGCCGCCCCGCTTGCCGCCCTCCTCGCGGGCCGCGACCCGCTGCGCGGCGCGCCCGCCGACGTCGACCTGCGCCTGCGCGCCCTGCGGGACGGCGACGCGGCCGCCGACCCCGGCACCCTCGCCACCCTGCGGCAAGAGGGCAAGCGCCTGATCCGCACCCTCCCCCGGACCGCACCCCCGACGCTGTCGACCGGCGCGATGGCTGCCCTCGCCTATCCCGACCGCATCGCCCGGCGCCGGCCCGGCGACGCGCCGCGCTATCTGATGTCGGGCGGCAAGGGCGCCGAACTGCGCCCCGACGACCCGCTCGCCGCCGCCCCCTGGCTGGTCGCCACAGACCTCGACGGCGACACCCGCAGCGCCCGGATCCGCATGGCGGCTCCGATCGCCGAGACCGAAATCCGCGACCTCTACGGCGACCGCATCACCACCGAGACCTCCGTCATCTGGTCGCGCCGCGAGAACCGGGTCCTCGCCCGCCAGCAGGAACGTCTGGGCGCCCTCACCCTCTCCGACGTGCCGTGGGCCGACGCCCCGCCCGACGCGGTCGCCGCCGCCCTCTGCAACGGCATCCGCCTGTCCGGCCTGACGCTCACCGGCCCTGCCGCCCTCTTTCGCGCCCGCGTCGAACTGGTCCGCACCCGCCACCCCGACCTGCCCGACATGTCCGACGCCGCCCTCGCGGACACCCTCGAGGACTGGCTCGCCCCGCACCTCACCGGTCTTGCCACGCTCGACCACTGGCGCCGCTTCGATCCCCTGCCCGCCCTGCGTGCCCTGCTCGACTGGGACCAGACCCGCCGCCTCGACGCGACCGCGCCCGCCCAGTGGACCACGCCGCTGGGGCGCCGCACACCCATAGACTACGCGGGCGAGGCCCCCGAAATCACACTCCGCCTGCAAGAGATGTTCGGCACGACCGAGCATCCGACCATCGGCACAACGCCGCTGCGCGTGACGCTGCTGTCGCCCGCGGGGCGCCCGCTCCAGACCACCGCGGACATCCCCGGCTTCTGGGACACCTCCTACGCCGACGTCCGCCGCGACATGCGCGGCCGCTATCCGCGCCACCCCTGGCCGGAAAATCCGCGCGAGGCCGACCCGACCCTGCGCGCCAGACCGCGCACCTGACCGCGCGCCAGAAACGGCGCACCGGATGGGCGACACCCCGCCGACATCCCGCAAACCGCCCGCGACGTTGACGATAATTTCATTGACGGCGCGTAGGATCGGGACGGGAGTTTAGTGATTCTATTTCGGCGCCGCCTATGTTAGTCTAACGTCAGGCCCCGGCAGAAGGGCGCACCACAAGGTATTTCAATGGTCGTTCATCCCCGTCTCGGGCCCACATCCGGCAAGAAGGCGCCCTTCTCGCAACCCCTTCACGAACAACTTGCCGCGCTCTGTACCCGCAAGGGCAAGAAGGGCCGCGAAGTGTTGCTCGTGACCTCCTCCGCCGGGCGCTGGATCCTGCCCAAGGGCTGGCCGATGAAGGGCAAGCCCGACGACGAGGCAGCGCGGATCGAGGCCTGGGAAGAGGCGGGCGTGACCGAAGCCTCGGTCAGGTCCGATCCGGTCGGCAGCTTCATCTCGACCAAGTTCGACAAGGACGGCGACGAGGTGCCCTGCATCCTCAGCGTCTACCGGGTGAAGGTGAGGCAGATCGCCGACGACTACCCCGAGGCCGACCGCCGCGACCGCATCTGGGTCTCGCCCGAGGAAGCCGCCACCATGGTCAGCGAGGACGGCCTGCGCGCGATCCTGAAGGCGCTCTGACCTCTCCCGTTCCCCCTTCCCGGCACGCGCGGTCGGTATGGATGGGCCGCCGCATCACGGTTTTTTCTTGCCCCAAATACCTCCCCCCGGAGGGTCCGACATCGGAGACGGGCGCATCATCGACCGGACGTGCGCTGCGGTGCAACCGGTCTACCGTCCCAGACACCACCGCATGATCGCCTTTTGCGCATGGAGCCGGTTCTCGGCCTCGTCGAAGATCACCGAATGGGGGCCGTCCATCACCGCGCTCGTCGCCTCGTCGTCGCGATGCGCGGGCAGGCAGTGCATGAACAGGGCGTCGGGCTTGGCCCGCGCCATCAGCGCCTCGTTGACCTGATAGCCGCGCAACTGGTTGTGCCGTCGCTCGCGCGCCGAGACGGGATCGTGCATCGACACCCAGGTGTCGGTGACGACGAGGTCGGCGCCCCGCACGGCGACATCGGGATCGCGGACGATCTCGATCTTCACCCCCTTGGCGCGCGCGTCCTCGAGGAACCCCGGCTCGGGGTCGAGCGGCGGGGGGCCGGTGAACGTGAGGTCGAACCCGAACTGGCCTGCTGCGTGGACGAAGCTGTTGAAGACGTTGTTGCCGTCGCCCGACCAGACCACCTTGCGCCCCCGGATCGGACCGCGCTGCTCCTCGAAGGTCATCACGTCGGCCATGATCTGGCAGGGGTGGGTCCGGTTGGTCAGGCCGTTGATGACCGGCACGGTGGCGTGTTCGGCCATCTCGAGCAGGGTCTGCTCCTCGAAGGTGCGGATCATGATGAGGTCGACGTAGCGCGACAGCACGCGCGCGGTATCGGCGATGGTCTCGCCGTGGCCAAGCTGCATGTCGGCGCCCGACAGCACCATCGTCTGCCCGCCCAACTGGCGCACGCCCACGTCGAACGAGACGCGGGTGCGGGTCGAGGGTTTCTCGAAGATGAGCGCGACCATATGCCCTGCAAGCGGTTGCACGTCGTCCGGTGCCCCCCTCGGCCGCCCGGCGCGCGCCGTCTTCATCGACTGGGCGCTGTCGATGATGTGCCGCAGGTCGGCGGCATCGGTGGTGTGGATGTCGAGGAAATGATTCATGACGTATCGCTTGTTGGCGAGCGCCGGGGGCTGTCTGCCCCCGGACCCCCGAGAGGTATTTGAAGCCAGAAGAATTCAGGCCAGGGACACGGCAGCGGTATCGAGGCGGGCGAGGCCCTCGGCGATGTCGGCGTCGGTGAGGTTGAGCGGCGGCAGCAGGCGGACCACGTTGTCGGCGGCGGGGATGGTGACGAGGTGGGCGGCGTGGGCGGCGGCGACGAAATCGGCGGGCGCGCCCTTGCATTTCAGGCCGAGCATCAGGCCGGCGCCGCGCACCGCCTCGAAGACGGTCGGGTGCGAGGCCACGAGACCCTCGAGGCCCTGACGCAGCAGGGCGGCCTTGCGATTGACCTCGGCCAGGAAGGCGTCGTCGGCGACGATTTCCATGACCTTCGTGCCGACCGCGCAGGCGAGGGGATTGCCGCCATAGGTCGAGCCGTGGGTGCCCGCGGTCATGCCGGAGGCGGCATTTTCGGTGGCGAGCACCGCGCCCAAGGGGAAATCCGCCGCCGATGCCCTTGGCGACCATCATGATGTCGGGGGTCACGCCCGCCCATTCGTGCGCGAACAGGCGCCCGGTGCGGCCCATGCCGCATTGCACTTCGTCGAGGATCATCAGCACGCCGGTCTCGTCGCACAGATCGCGCAGGCCCTTGAGGC
This sequence comes from uncultured Alphaproteobacteria bacterium, assembly GCA_963789535.1. Lineage (GTDB taxonomy): Bacteria > Pseudomonadota > Alphaproteobacteria > Rhodobacterales > Rhodobacteraceae > CAVXHQ01. The sequence goes on from CAWBKU010000004.1 coordinate 316,717, forward strand.
AGGCGTCGGGCAGCGCCCGGATGCCGCCTTCGCCCTGCACGGGTTCGACGATGATTGCGCCGACGTCGGGTTCGGCCAGGGCGGCGCGCAGGGCGTCGTGGTCGCCGAAGGGCAGATGGGTGAAGCCGGGAAGGAGCGGGCCGAAACCCTTGGTCATCTTTTCGGACCCGGCGGCGGCGATGCCCGCCGAGGAGCGGCCATGGAACGAGCCGGTGAAGGCGAGGATGCGGGTCCGGTCGGCGCCCCGGTCATACCAGTACCTGCGCGCCATCTTGATCGCCAACTCGCAGGCCTCGGTGCCGGAATTGGTGAAAAAGCAGGTGTCGGCGAAGGTATGCTCGACCAGCGCGTCGGCCAGCGCCTGCTGGGCGGGGATTTGGTAGAGGTTGGAGACATGCCAGAGCGCGTTCGCCTGAGCGGTCAGCGTCTCGACGAGGGCCGGATGCGCGTGACCCAGCGCGTTCACGGCGATGCCCGCGCCGAAGTCGAGATAGCGGTCGCCGGTGTCGGTGGTCAGCCAGGCGCCCTCGCCCTTCACGAAGGTGAGGGGGGTGCGGGTGTAGGTCGGCAGGATCGTCGGGATCATGGGATATCGGTCCTCGAAAACGACAGCCTGACCGGGCGGCGCGGCGCTGTCAAACGGGAGAGGGGGCAGGAGGCGCGCACCGGGACGCCGACCGGGGACGGTCAGCGTCGGCGTCGGTGGCGGCGAAGGTGCGGGGTCATCGGGAGAGGGTAGCGCGGTTCGGCGGCAGGTGGAATGGGGATTCGCGGGGCGCGTGCGGGGCGCCGAAAGTTGACAGCTGTCAACTTTCGGACAAGCGGTTGATCGGGCGCAAGGTAACGGATCGTGCGCATGATTCGCGTCTTTCGGAGGATTGACGCAACGGGGTGCGATGGCGCGGCGCAGCCGGGCGTGCGGGCCCGAGGGAAGGCGGCCGGGAGGCATTGCGGCGGGCCGGTCCCGGGGGCGGCGGTGTCCGTTCGACGCGGGGCACCTTGCCGTCGAGGCGGGCGCCGCCGGTGGTCGGGCGCCGGACACGGGCGGGGCGGGGCGGTGGTGGAGGGCGGGTTCGGCGGGTCGTGGACAGGGTCGTGGACTGGGGCGCGCGCGGGGTCAGGGGAAGATCACCACCGGCACCTTCACCGACTGCATCAGCGCGAAGGTGGTCGAGCCGATGATGAGCCGGCTGAGGCGGTTGCGCCCGCTCTTGCCGAGGACGAGGAGGCCCGCGCCGGTCTCGGCTACCTTTGCGGCGATGACGGCCTCGGCCTCGCCGGTCTCGAGGTGTTCGGTCACGTCGTAGCCCGCCTGCCGCAGGGCGCCCGCGGCGTGGGTCAGACGCTTGCGGACCTGCGGGGTGGCGGTGCCGACGCTGACGATGTCGCAGGCGAGGCCCGCAAGGACGGAGCCTGCCAGAATCCGCTCGAGGGCGCGGCCTGCGGCGGCGGAGGCGTCGTAGGCGAAGAGGAACCGCGACGGCGCGCGGAAGACACGGTTGGCGACCATCACGGGGCGGGTGGCGCCGCGCAGCGCGCGGTCGATGTTGGAGCCGAGGTGGCCCGCGTCGAAGCCGGCACCCTCGCCGCGTTTGCCGAGGATGACGAAGCGGCTTTGCGCCTCGGCCTCGGACATGGCGGCGCTGAGTTCGCCCGAGCGCAGGCGGGTCTCGACGGTGACGTCGGGAGTGCCCTGCGCCAGATGCGCCGCGGCACCATCGAGGATCGCGCGGCCCCGTTCGCGCGCGAGGACGGCGCGGTCGGCGTCGAGTGCCGAGAGCTTGTCCATCAGGGCGGTGCGGGCGCCGAGGGCCAGCGCGCCGGAGAGATCGGCGGCGCCCCCCGCCTCGCGGCGCCCGATGACGTGGATCAGGCTGACGGGCATCGACAGGCGCGCGGCGGCCCAGCCGGCGTAATCGGCGACCGACAGGCCATAGTCGGAGCCGTCGACGAAGGCGGTGATGCGGTCCATGATGGTCCCCTTCAGTGGGTGTTCAGCGTGTCCATCGCGCCCGGCTTGTCGTGCAGGGCGAGGCGGTCGACGATGGTCTCGGAGGCCGCGTTCATGCCACGCAGGTCGACCTTCGTCCCCTCGCGGCGGAATTTCAACACCACCATGTCGATGGCGGCGACCGAGGAGATGTCCCAGATGTGGGCGTCGGTGACGTCGAGGATCACGTCGTCGAGCGCCTCGTGGAAATCGAAGGCGCGGGTGAAATCCTCGACCGAGGCGTAGAAGAGCTGGCCCTCGACGGTATAGGTGCGGGTGCGGCCATCGGCACTCGCCGTGCTGGTGACGCGGAAAATCTGCGCGATCTTGGACGCGAAGAAGAGGCCGGAGAGGAGGACGCCGGTGAGGACGCCGAAGGCGAGGTTCTCGGTCAGGACGGTGACGATCACGGTGGCGATCATCACCACCGACGAGGATTTCGGGTGGGTGCGCAGGTTGGCGAGCGAGGACCACGAGAAGGTGCCGATGGAGACCATGATCATGACCGCGACGAGGGCGGCCATCGGGATGATGTTCACCAGATCGGACAGCACGAGGATGAGGAACAGCAGGAAGCACCCGGCGGCAAAGCACGACAGGCGCGCGCGGCCGCCCGATTTCACGTTTATCATCGACTGTCCGATCATCGCGCAGCCCGCCATGCCGCCGAAAAAGCCGGTGACGGTGTTGGCGATGCCCTGCCCGACGCATTCGCGGTTGCGGTCCGACGGCGTGTCGGTGAGTTCCTCGACGAGGTTCGCCGTCATGAGGGATTCGAGCAGGCCGACGGCGGCGATGGCGAAGGCGAAGGGGGCGATGATCGAGAGGGTTTCCCAGAGGAAGGGCACCTGCGGGATGGCGAAGAACGGCAGGCTGTCGGGAAGCTCGCCCATGTCCTGCACGGTCCGCACGTCCCAGCCGAAGGCCCAGACGAGGGCGGTGAGGACGATGATCGCGATCAGCGGCGAGGGGATCGTCGTGGTGAGGCGCGGCAGCAGGTAGATGATCGCGAGGGCGGCGGCGACGAGCGCGTAGGTGAGGACGGGGACGCCGAGGAGTTCGGGGATCTGCGCCCAGAAGATCAGGATCGCCAGCGCGTTGACGAAGCCGGTCATCACCGAGCGCGAGACGTATTTCATCACGAACGACAGGCGGGCCGCGCCGAAGGCGATCTGGATGAGGCCCGCCAGCACGGTGGCGGCGAGGATGTAGGCGAGGTTGTAGTGCTCGAACAGCGGCTCCATCAGGACCGCCGTGGCCGCCGTCGCGGCCGAGATCATGCCGGGCCGCCCGCCCGCGATGGACGTGATGACGGCGATGGTGAAAGAGGCATAGAGGCCGACCTTTGGGTCGACGCCGACGATGAGCGAGAAGGCGATGGCCTCGGGGATCAGGGCCAGCGCCACGACGAGGCCCGAGAGCAGTTCGGCGCGCGGATTGCCGAACCATTCGGCGCGGATGCTGTCGGAAAGTCTCATATCGGCGCCCCGGTGGTGAAGGGGGCGGGATGGGGGGTCCGCCGCAGGTTGTCAACCCGACGGCGGGCGCCGTCCCTGTCGCCGGGAGCCACGCCCGCCCTGCCCGTAGCGCCGCCGTGGACGGCTCGCCCGCAGGCGGGGCGCTATCCCACGCTCTTGTCCGGGCGCAGAAAGTGCAGGGACAGCGCCTCGTTCAGGCCTCAGACGAGGTAGGTGCGGAAGTGGGCGAGCGTCCGGTCCCACGACAGTTCCGCCATCGCCTCGTCATAGCGCGGCGTGCTGTCGTTGTGAAAACCGTGGTTGGCGCCTTCGTAGATATAGGCCTCGAAGGTCTTGCCGTTCGCGATCAGGGCGGCCTCGTAGGCGGGCCAACCCTCGTTTATCCGCTCGTCGAGCTCGCCGTAGTGGAGCAGGAGCGGCGCCTGGATGCGGGGCACGTCGGCGGCATCGGCCTGCATGCCGTAGTAGGGGACGGCGGCCTTGAGTTCGGGATAGGCCACCGCGGCGGCATTGGCGACGCCGCCGCCATAGCAGAACCCGGTGATGCCGACGTTGCCGGTCGACCCCTCGTGCGCCATCAGGAATTCGACGGCGGCGAAGAAGTCGTTCATCAGCTTTTCGGGATCGACGGTGCTTTGCAGGTCGCGCCCCTCGGCGTCGTTGCCGGGATAGCCGCCGACGGAGGTGAGGCCGTCGGGGGCCAGCGCGAGGAACCCCGCCTTGGCGAGGCGGCGGGCGACGTCCTCGATATAGGGGTTGAGGCCGCGGTTCTCGTGGACGACGACGACGGCGGGAAGCGCGCCGGTCGCCGCGGCGGGCCGGACCATATAGCCGCGCACCTCGCCGTGACCGTTCGGCGAGGGATAGGTGATGTATTCGGGCAGGATGTCGGGGTCGTTGAACGACACCTGTTCGGCGAGGGCATAGTCCGGCGACATGATCCCCAGAAGGGCCGTGGCCGTCATGCCCGCCACGGTGAATTTCGCCGCGCGGTCGAGGAACTGCCGCTTGGTGATGAGGCCATGGGCATAGAAATCATAGAGTTCGAGGAGTTTCGGGTCGAAATCCTTTGCGGTCGGTCGGGTCATGTGCGCGTCCTCCATGCAGCGGGTGACGGCAGTCTGGTCCGATGCGCCCGCGATTTCCAGTCCGGTGCGACACTTGGCCCCGCAACCGGCGGCCTCATGCCTTCAGGCGATACCCGGACCGCAGCCAGCGCCAGTTCAGCCACAGGACCGCCGCCGTCACCGCGCCCACCACCAGCAGGCCCAGCCAGGGCGAGCTGTCCGAGACGCCCAGCATGCCCCAGCGCACCCCGTCGATGATGTAGAAGAACGGGTTGGCGTGGCTGAGGGTTTGCAGGACGGGGGGCATGGCGTCGATGGAGTAGAAGGTGCCCGACAGGAACGCGAGCGGCGTCACGATGAAGTTGGTAATCGCCGCGAGCTGGTCGAACTTCATCGCGTAGATCCCCGCGATCAGGCCGAGGCCGCCCATGAACACCGAGCCCAGCACGACGAAAGTGAGCGCCCAGAGCGGGTGGGCGAGGCCGACGCCGAGGGTCAGCCAGACGCCGAGAGAGATGACGACGGCGACGAGCAGGCCGCGCGCGACGGCGCCGAGCACATAACCCGCGACCAGTTCGGCGGGCGAGAGGGGCGGCATCAGCGTGTCGACGATATTGCCCTGCACCTTGGCGGACGCGAGCGAGGAGGAGGTGTTGGAAAAGGCGTTCTGGATCACCGTCATCGTCAGCACGCCGGGGGCGATGAACGTCAGGAACGGCACGCCCAGCACGTCGGCGCGGCCGGGGCCGACGGCGATGGTGAAGATCATCAGGAACAGGGCGGCGTTGATGAGGGGCGCCATGATCGTCTGGGACCAGACGTTCATGAAGCGCCGGATCTCGCGCCCGACGAGGGTCCGCAGGCCGAGCCAGTTCACCCGGCCGAACCGGCGCACCCCCTGTGGATGCCGCGTCACCCGCGCCGGCGTGCCGCCCGCCCCGATGCCCGCAGCCGTGTCCGTGCTGCCATACCCCATCGCCAACCTCCCGTTTCGCCACGTCGCGCGGCGCGCCCGCCTTGTATCCGCGCTCCAAGCGCTTAGAATACCACCCTGACCCAATCCTCAAGGGCCGCGCGGGCAAATGCTCCGGCCCTTCGACCGAAGGAAATCCGATGTCCTGGACCGACGAGCGTGTCGAGACGCTGAAGAAGATGTGGAACGACGGCCAGTCGGCGAGCCAGATCGCCAAGGAACTGGGCGGTGTCACACGCAACGCGGTGATCGGCAAGGTGCATCGCCTCGGCCTGTCGAACCGTGCCGTGCCCGGTGCCGCGACCGGACCCGTCGAGACGGTCGCCGAGGCGATGGCCGCCGATACGACCGCCGCCGCGCCCGAGACCAAGGCCGCGAGTGCTGCGCCCGAGGAGGCCGCGCCGAAGAAGCCCATCGACGACGACGACCTGCCCGAACCGCCGATGTCGGCGGCGCGACGGGCGATCATTCCGGCAGGTCAGCCGCTGCCGCCGCAGCCTTCGCTGAACGAGATCAGCCCAGAGGCGCTGGCCAAGGTGAGCGAGATCGAGAAGCAGGCCAAGCGGCTGAGCCTCATGGAACTCACCGAAAAGACCTGCAAATGGCCGGTCGGCGACCCGGCGACGGACGATTTCTGGTTCTGCGGCCTCGGCGTGCAGGCGGGCAAGCCCTATTGCGAGGCGCATGTGGGCGTGGCGTTCCAGCCGATGTCGAGCCGCCGCGACCGGCGCCGCTGACGGCGGGAAACGGGCGGTCGGCCCACCGTCCGGACCGACCGGACCTAGAGGCGGATCACCGGCAGCCCCATGAGGGCCTGCACGAACAGGCCGAGCGTCAGCGCCGTCCAGAGGAGCGCCGCGACCGTGACCCGGCGCGCGGATCGTCCGGTCCGGTCGAGCCACAGGCCCAGAAGCGGCAGCGCCTGAAATACGTGGATCGACGCGAAATGCGCCGGGCGGTAGTCGCCGACCTGCCCCGACCAGCCCAGGAACCAGACCGCGGGCACATCGGGCGTGGGCGTGCCGACGCAATGCCCTGGCCCCGACGACATCGTGCCCGCGACCACGAGCGTGAGCCCGAACGCCAGAACGGCGCCCCACCCGTCCCGGCCCGCGTCGCCGGGCCGAACGCCGGGCTGCGCAGGGCCACGCGCGCGACGGCGAGCGGGCGATCAGCAGCACCGCGCCGATCCCATCTGGCATAGAGCGTTTCGTGCAGCGGATCGCCGACGTTGAAGTGCGAGCGTTCGGCTAGCCCGCCTGATCGTCCATCGGACAGGAAGGCCGCCGACATGATCCAGCCGGTCGCCCGGATCGACGGGGCGGCCCGTTCGGCAGGTGCCATCGTCCGGACCATCAGGGCCAGCGTTCCGAAGTGCACGACGAAGGACAGCGCGAATTTCGCGGGCTTGACCCAGACGGCGGCACCGTCGAGTTGGCGTGCGTCGAACAGCGACCAGATCAGCGACAGGGCGAGCATGGCGAGGGCCGCGGCGGTCAGCGCGGCGAAACGGTCCGGGCGGGGCGCAGGGCCGTGGGTTGGCGATAGGGCGCGGCAAGGGCAATCATGGGTCAGACCTCCGAGGGGGACAGGGTGTGCAGGGTGCGGGTGACGGGGGCGAGGGCCGCCTCGACCAGCAGCCCCGCGACGAAGCCGAGCGGGCCGAGCAGGAACACCAGCGGCAGAACGGCGCCCTGGATCAGCCGGTCGACGCCCGCCCGGTCGAGCCGCGCGGCGATTACCGAATCCGGCGATCAGGTCGAAGGCGATGTAATGCACCCAGCCTGCCAAGAGCGCCCAGTCGTCGGCGAAGAGGCCGCGCAGGCCGCCCAGCGACCCGAAGTCGCCGGTGGCGCCCGCGACCGATCGCACGAGCCCGGCATAGAGCGCCGCGAGCAGCGCCGGCAGGATCAGCGCCGGATGGCGTTCAGCCAGGCCCAGCGGCGCGGCGCGAGGATCAGGATGAGCCAGCCCGGCAGGGCTGCCGCACTTGCGAGGCCGAACAGGTCGTCGGGGCCGAGGGCGAGCATCCGATATCTCCGGTGTAAATTTCCATCGTAAATATCTGGCATGGAGGCGGTTGCGATGTCCAGAGGAAATATCTACGGTGGAAACATCCTGAGAGGCCGACGGCGTCGGAACGGCGAATGACCGGAAAATCCTATCATCACGGCGACCTGAAGGCGGCGCTCGTCGCAGCCGGGCTGCACCTGCTCGAGACCGAGGGCCTGCCGGGGCTGTCGCTGCGCGCCATCGCGGCGCAGGTCGGGGTGAGCCATACGGCGCCGAAGGATCACTTCGGCTCGCTGCGCGGCCTGCACACGGCGATCGCCACCGAGGGGTTTCGTCGCCACGCCGCCGCCATGCGGGCGGGTCTGCCCGAGAGTGCGGACCGCGCGGCGCGGCTGACGGCGGCGATGCGCGGCTATGTCGGGTTCGCGGCGGCGCATCCGCATCTGTTCGAGCTGATGTTCTCGGAACGCTGCACTGCGACATGGCCGACCGCGATCTGCGCGCGGCGGGGGCCGGAAGTTATGCGGTGCTGACCGAGGTCGCCACCGGCCTCGACTGGGACAAGGCGGACGGCCCGGGCGGGCAGCAGCGGAGCGAACTGATGCTGTGGTCGCTGGTGCACGGCTATGCCACGCTGCGCCGGTCCGATCCGATCCTCACCGAGCAAGACCGACGCCCCGAGTTCGACATCGCCGAAATCTCGGGTTCCGGTATCGAGAGGCGAGATCGTAGCGCGCATGGTGCGGCGGGAACGACGGGGTGGACCTCGGTCCTGGGGGTCCGGGGAGAAGGGGCCCCGCGTCTCCGGGCTTTCCGTGCGGCACCCCGCCCGTTATAGCGCGGCCATGTCGCAGAACCCCCCTTCGCTCCGCCCCGACCTCGCGCCAAAGGCGCGGCTCGACGACCTCACGCCAAAGGCGCGACTGACTGCTGCCCCGCGGCGACCGGGGCAGCCGACCATCGGGATGGTGTCGCTGGGGTGTCCCAAGGCGCTGGTGGACTCCGAGCGGATCCTGACGCGGTTGCGGGCGGAGGGCTATGATATCTCGGCCGATTACGCGGGCGCGGATGCGGTGATCGTCAATACCTGCGGGTTTCTGGACTCGGCCAAGGCCGAGAGCCTCGAGGCGATCGGCGAGGCGCTGGTGGAGAATGGCCGCGTGATCGTGACGGGGTGTCTGGGGGCGGAGCCCGAGTATATCCGGGCGCATCATCCGCGCATCCTCGCCGTGACGGGGCCGCATCAATACGAGCAGGTGCTGGACGCGGTGCATGTGGCGGTGCCGCCGCGGCCCGATCCCTACGTCGACCTGCTGCCGCCGCAGGCGGTGAGCCTGACGCCGCGGCACTACAGCTATCTCAAGATTTCCGAGGGCTGCAACCACAAGTGCAGGTTCTGCATCATCCCCGACATGCGCGGACGCCTTGTCGTCGCGGCCCGCAAAGGCCGTGCTGCGCGAGGCGGAACGGCTGGTCGAGCGGGGGGTGCGGGAACTGCTGGTGATTTCGCAGGACACGTCCGCCTATGGCACCGACTGGCCGGTGGGCGATGTGGCGCGCGCCGATCATATCGTCGATCTGGCGCGCGATCTGGGGTCGCTGGGGGCCTGGGTGCGGCTGCATTACGTCTATCCCTATCCGCATGTCCGCCGCCTGATCCCGCTCATGGCGGACCCCGCGTCGGGGGTGTTGCCCTATCTGGATATCCCGTTCCAGCACGCGCACCCCGATACGCTGCGGCGCATGGCGCGGCCGGCGGCGGCGGCGCGGACGCTGGACGAGATCGCGGCCTGGCGGGCGGAGTGCCCGGACCTGACGCTGCGCTCGACGTTCATCGTGGGCTATCCGGGCGAGACGGAGGCGGAGTTCCAGGTGCTGCTCGACTGGCTCGACGCGGCGCAACTCGACCGGGTCGGGTGTTTTCAGTACGAGGACGTGGCGGGGGCGCGGTCGAACGCCCTGCCCGACCATGTGGCGGCGGAGGTCAAGCAGGAGCGCTGGGACCGGTTCATGGAACGGGCGCAGTCGATTTCGGCAGGCAAGCTCGCGGCGCGGGTGGGGCAGCGGATGCAGGTGATCGTGGATGCGGTCGATCCCGATCCCGAGACGGGCGTGGCGACCTGCCGGACGATGGGCGACGCGCCGGAAATCGACGGGAACCTCTATATCGACGAGGGGCACGGGCGCCTGTCGCCCGGCGATATCGTCACGGTCGAGGTGGAGGAGACCGAGGATTACGACCTGTGGGGGCGGCTGGTCGACTAGGGGGCGGGGATGGTACCGAGTGCTGGTCTCGAACCAGCGACCTCTTGATCCACAATCAAGCGTTCTACCCCTGAACTAACTCGGCACGCGAGGGGCGGTTTAGGGGTTGTGCGGACGGGCGTCAAGCAGGCGGACGGGAGCGGAAGGAAAGGCCGGACCCTCCGGGGGGAGTTGTTATGGCAACGTGAATACGGCCCGTCGCGCCCTGCCGGAGAGCGGGCCCGGAAAGGGTCGTCGTCCGGTTGCCCGCGCCCGGGGCGCGCGCTATGCCGGGGGCCAGCAAGGGAGAGGCAAGATGGGCATCAACAGCGAGCGTGACGTCGAGGCGAATTTGCAGATCGGGCCGACCGACACGGGGATGGTGCGGATATTCGTCGAGGGCGGCGGCGCCGAGATCCCGATGGATTTCGAGCCGGAAGAGGCCGAGGAGATCGCCGAGGAGATCCGCGCCGCGGCGATTGCGGCGCGGACGGTGGGCGGCAAGCGCAAGCGCTGAGGCGGCGCTGCGCGACCGGGGCGCACGGCGTGCGACCTTTGCTGGGCGCCGCGCTCAGGGGGCGGTGAGCGCGATGCCGGGATCGCGGGCCGCGTGCTGGCGCAGGGCGGCATGGCGGGCGAATTTTTGCAGCATCGCCTTGCGGCGCGCCCCGGCGAGTTTCGTTTCGGGGCCGAGGCGCAGGATTTCGGCGTCGTAGCCGTCGGCGATCATCAGGCCGCTCTCGCCGGGCAGAAGGTCGGTCGGGAAATCCGCGTCCACCGCCCAGAAGAAGCGGTCGCACCAGTCGAGGTAGCCCTGCCATTTGTGGTCGGTGCGGAAGTCGGCGACGCCCGACTTGCACTCGACCACCCAGATCTCGCCGCGCGGGCCGAGCGCCATGACGTCGACGCGCAGACCGGGGGCGGGGACGAGCTCGACGACGCTGGCGAAGCCGTGGCCGAGCAGGTGCCGGCAGACGCCGCGCGCGAGGCGGTGGCCGGGTTGCAGGGCGGGCGTATCGGGGCCGGGGTGGAGGGCGGTGTCGCACATGGCGGCAAAGATGAACAATTGGTGAACAAAGATCAAGCGGGTTGCCGGGAGCGGGGATCCGGCCGGACCGCCACCGCGCGATAAGGGCGAGGATGTGGCAATTGACGGCGCGTCACGGGCAGCGCCTGTCCGGTTTGCGCCATCTTGTCGCCATGCCGCACCGCCAGAAGAGCGCAACGAACATCATCCTGGAGCTGCCGCCCATGACCACGCTCATCGCCTTTGCCGCCGACATCACCTTCTTCGAGGTCTGTCTGAGCCTCCTGACCGTCGGTCTGATCGAGCGGGTGGTGATCCGCCTGCCCGAGGAGATGGTCGGCCCCGGCGGCTGGCTGCTCGATACCGGCGAGAGCTGACCCCTTGCGCGGCGCCGTGCGGCGCCCTATTTCTGGCGGTGACGGGCTTCTGCACTGCATGTCACCAAGGGGCACAATTCCAGTGGCCTTAAGCAAATCCGAGGGAGTTGGCTCTGTCCGGACCCTGGTCCGGTTATCTGACGCCCACCTGTAGTAACAGGTCCTCGGGAATAGCTGCTCCGACGGCTGCTGCGGTTCCCGTCACTTTCCGTCCGCTCGGATGGTGGGGTGAAACCCTATCCTAAGGCTCAGGCGAAGGCCCCGGGCAGCGCCTCGCGCGCCATGTGGTCGAGGACGGCGTTGACGAATTTCGCCTCTTTCTCGTCGTGTGCGAAGGCCTTGGCGACATCCACGAATTCGACGATCACCACGCGCGGCGGCGTGTCCCCTTGGGTAAGCTCGGCGCCCGCCGCGCGGAACAGGGCGCGCAGGGTGGGGTCGATGCGCGCGATGGGCCATTTGGCGACCAGCGCCCGGTCGGTAAGCTGGTCGATCCGCGCCTGATGGTTCACGGCATCGTTCATCAGGGTGCGGAAGGTGTCGACGTCACCCTCGAGCATCTCGTCGCCTTCGTAGACGGCCCCGAAGCGGTGATCCTCGAACTCGGCGATCACCTTTTCGACGGTCTGGCCCGATGCCTCCATCTGGAACAGCGCCTGCACGGCGTAGAGGCGGGCGGCGGATTTCATCTTGCGCCGTTGGTTGCCGGAAATGTTCACCCTTTCGCGCCCCGCCCCAGCAGGTCCGAGGTAAAGCCGATGCCCTTGCCCGCGCTGCCCCATTTGCGCGCGAGCGCCAGCAGGTGCAGCGCCGCCGCCGCCGCCCCGCCGCCCTTGTTCTGGCCCGCGACCTCGGCCCGCGTCTCGGCCTGAGCGATGGTTTCCACCGTCAGGATGCCGTTGCCGATGCACAGGCCCTGAAGGCCCATGAGCATCAGCGCGCGGGACGAATCGTTGCAGACGGTGTCGTAGTGCGTCGTCTCGCCGCGCACGATGCAGCCCAGCGCCACATAGGCGTCGAAGTCGCGCATCCGGGCGGCCATGGCGATGGCACCCGGCACCTCGAGGGCGCCGGGTACCTGCGCCACCTCATGGGTGCCGCCCGACACCTCGACCTCGGCCTGCGCGCCGGCGATCAGGGCGTCGGCGACGGCCCTGTAATAGGGCGCGACGACGATGAGCACCTTCGGCGCCTCGTCGAAGGTCGCGCGCGGCAGGGAATAATGCGAGGGTCCGGCCATCAGCCAAGCTCCGATATCTTTTGCGTGCCCGCGATTTCGAGACCGTAGGCCTCGAGGCCCACGACCTTCGGTTGCGGCGAGTTGGTGAGCAGGACGATCCGGTGCAGGCCCAGCGCCGAGAGGATCTGCGCGCCGACGCCGTATTGCCGCAGGGTCTGGGGCGAGACCTCCTCGCCGGTCGCCAGTTTCATGTGGACGTCGCGCAGCAGGACGAGGACGCCCTGCCCGGCCTCGGCGATGGCGCGCATCGCGTGGCTGAACTCGGCCGCGCGCCCGGCGGGGCCGGTGCCGATCACGTCGAGCAACGGGTCGAGGGTGTGCATCCGCACCAGCACGGGATTGCCGTCGGCGCCGGAAATGTCGCCCTTGATGAGGGCGATGTGCTCGGCGCCCTGCGTCTCGTCGGCGACGATCCGCATCTCCCAGTCGCCGCCGAACTCGGAGGTGATGGTCTGGCTGTCGCGCAGGCGCACCAGATTGTCGTGGCGGCGGCGATAGGCGATGAGGTCGGAAATCGTCCCGATCTTGAGGTTGTGGAGCTGCGCGAAGGCGATGAGATCGGGCAGGCGCGCCATCTCGCCGTCCTCGCGCATGATCTCGCAGATCACGCCGGAGGGGTTCAGGCCCGCGAGGCGGGAAATGTCGGTCGCGGCCTCGGTATGGCCGGCGCGGACGAGGACGCCGCCGTCGCGGGCGCGGAGCGGAAAGATGTGCCCGGGGGTGGCGATGTCGGCGGCGCCCTTGGAGGCGTCGATGGCGACCGACACGGTGCGCGCCCGGTCGTGCGCGGAGATGCCGGTCGACACGCCCTCGCGCGCCTCGATCGAGATGGTGAACGCGGTCTCGTGGCGCGAGGAGTTCTGGCTCGCCATCAGCGGCAGGCCCAGCGCGTCGATGCGGGTGCCCGGCAGCGCCAGACAGATCAGGCCCCGGCCGTAGGTCGCCATGAAGTTGATCGCCTTCGGCGTCGCCATCTGCGCCGGGATCACCAGGTCGCCTTCGTTCTCGCGGTCCTCGTGATCGACGAGGATGAACATCTGCCCGTTGCGCGCGTCCTCGATGATCTCCTCGATCGAGGAAATGGCATCCGACCAGTCGCGCTCGACCGGTCCGGGGGTCTGGTAGATGTTCGACATGGTGCGGCCTCGGCAGGAAGGGGTCGGGATCGCGCCGCAGATAGCCCAGCCGCGCCCGGAAGCAAAGGGGGACCGGCCGTGACGCCATGCGCGCCCGGGCCGGTCTTCTGAGCTTCGACTATCCCCGCCGGAGGCTCCGAAAGTGGCGCCGGGCCTCACGTCTGAACGAGGGTCAGACCGCCGCCCCGAAGAACCGCGCGCCCGGCAGGAACCCCGCCGTCCGGCCCGCCTCGGCCCATTCGCGCTCGAGGGCGGTCTCGCCCACCACCAGGTAGCCGTCCGCAGGCAGCCGCCCCTCGCGCAGGAAGCCCGCCACGCGGTCGCGCATCGCCGACCAGCTCTCGCGGATCGTCGGGGCGGCGCCGGCCCGCTCGATCAGGCCCGTCGCCAGCGCCGCTTCGGGCGGCAGGGGCCGGTGCACCAGCGCGAGCCGGGACGTCGCGACGAGCGATGCGAGGCGCGCCGCGCGGTCCGGCGGCAGCGCGTCGCCCGTCCGCAACAGGCGCAAGGCGTTGGAGGGAAAGAGAAATCCGATCACGTCATGACCGGTGCTCGCCCGCACGGAGGCATAGGTCCGATAGGGCAGCCCCAGTTCCTGCGCCCGCTTCACCCGAAGCCGCAGCACCTCGAGCGGCAGGTGCGGCAACAGGTCGGCCCGCGCCCTGGCCCAGGCGAAGCGGCGCCACGCGGCACCGGGTTCGATCGTCGGGCCATTGTTGTGGCCGATGGCGGCCGGCGCGGTCATTCCCACTCCCGCAACCGGGCGACATAGCGCGCCATCGTGTCGACCTCGAGGTTGATGGCGTCGCCCGCAGCCACCCGTCCCCATGTCGTCACCGTCTTGGTGTGCGGGATCACGTTCACCCCGAACCGGCGCCCCTCGACCTCGTTCACCGTCAGCGAGGTGCCGTTCAGCGCCACCGATCCCTTGGGGGCGATGAACCGCGCCAGCGTCTCGGGCGCCTCGAAGAGCATCCGCGTGCTGGCGCCCTCGTCCGAGAGCGAGACCAGCGTCGCCACACCGTCGACATGCCCCGAGACGATGTGCCCGCCAAGCTCGTCGCCGACCTTCAGCGCGCGTTCGAGGTTCAGCCGCGTGCCGGGCGCCCATCCGTTAGCGCCGATGTTGGTCTTCGACACGGTTTCGCCCGAGATCTGCACGTCGAACCAGTTGCGCGGGCTCTGACCCAGCGCCACGACCGTCAGGCAGACCCCGTCGCAGGCGATCGAGGCGCCGATGTCGATGCGTGACACGTCATAGGCGGTGGCGATGCGCGCCCGCAGGTCGCCCTCGTGTGCGACGGTCAGCACCTCGCCCACATCGGTGATGATCCCGGTAAACATGGCCGCTCCAGTCGCCGGGCGCGCGCGACGCCCCTTTCCCCCGTGCTAGCGCCTCGTCCGGATCGGAACAAGGCGTCGTGACGACGGGACACGCAGAGCGGCGATTTCCCCTGTCGCCCGGTGTCCGCGATGCCCTATTTCCGCCCAATGGACCGCGTAACGGTTCTGCAACCAATATGATCCTAAACCCGGAGCCATGGTGGCCCAGCGCGACACGATCCCGACCGATACGCGGCGCACGCCGCGGCGGTTCCTGTTCTTGCAGGGGCCGCACGGACCGTTCTTTTCGCGACTGGGCAAGATGTTGCGCGCGGCGGGCGCCGAGGTCTGGCGGGTCGGGTTCAATGCGGGCGACCGGGCGTTCTGGTTCGGGGGGCCCGGCTACATCCCCTATCGCGGCACGCCCGAGGATTGGGCGGGGGCCTTTGCGGCCCTGGTCGCGGAACATGCGATCACCGATCTCGTCCTTTATGGAGACACCCGCCCGATCCACGCCGAGGCGATTGCGCGGGCCAAGGCGGCGGGCCTGACGGTGCATGTGTTCGAGGAAGGATACATGAGGCCCTATTGGGTGACATACGAGCGGGGCGGGTCGAACGGCCACTCGCGGCTGATGGACATGAGCGTTCCCGAAATGAAGAAGGCGCTCGAGATGTCGGACCTCGACGTGCCCGAACCGCCCGCCCATTGGGGCGACATGCGCCATCACGTGTTCTATGGCGCGCTCTATCACTGGTTCGTGCTGTTCCGGAACGGCGAGTATCGCGGGTTCCGGCGGCACCGCGACCTGCCGCTCTGGACCGAGACGGCGCTCTATACCCGTCGCCTCCTCCTCATGCCGTGGATCGCGCTGCACCGGATGTGGGCGACGCGGGCGATCCGGGCGGGGGGGTATCCCTATCATCTGGCGCTGTTGCAACTCGAGCATGACGCCAGTTTCCGGATGCATTCGCCGTTCGCAACGATGTCGGAGTTCCTCGAACTGGTGGTCGAGGGGTTCGCGCGCGGCGCGCCGCAGCATCACCATCTGGTGTTCAAGGCGCATCCGCTCGAGACCGGGCGGGCGCCGCTGCGGCGGATCATCTTCGACCTTGCGCGCGCCCACGGCGTCGCGGCGCGCGTCCACTATCTGCGCGGCGGCAAGCTGGCGCGGCTTCTCGACCATGCGCGCACCGCGATCACGGTGAATTCGACGGCAGGTCAACAGGTGCTGTGGCGCGGCATCCCCCTCAAGGTGCTGGGCGTCGCCGTCTATGCCAAACCGGAGTTCGTCGCGAGCGAGCCCGTGGCCGAGTTCTTTGCCCAGCCGCGCCGCCCCGATGCGCGCGCATTCCGCGACTATCGCCGGTTCCTGCTCGAGACGAGCCAGGTCGCGGGCGGGTTCTATTCGACGCGGGGCCGGCGCCAGCTCTTGCGGCAGGTGGTCGACATGATGCTCGAGCCGCTCGATCCCTATGACGCGCTGAAATCGGGACGCCTCGCGCCGCGACAGCCCTTGCGCGTGGTGCAATAGCGCCGACAAGACCTTGCGTCCGGGGCCGTCGCTGCCCCGCAATCGCGCCTTTGTCGCAACAGTCGCCTTTGCATCCCGGCGTGCGCCCGGCCCGGGCGTGGATTTTTCGCTGCGTTCCGCGCAGAGTGGCGGAAAAGACTTGAGGCAATAAAAACAGGTCGAGGAGACCGAGCAGTGACATCCCTTCCAACGCGCCTCGCCCGAGGGGTGGCGGCCATCGCGGCATTGGCCGTCGTTGCCGCCTGCGGCCTGCCGCGCTCCGGCCCCACCCGGGGTGAGATATTCGCCGGATCCGTCATGCGCGAGGGCGACGCCTTCATCCTGACGGTGGACGACCGGGTGAACCTGATCGCCAGCGTGACACCCGCGCTCGGGTTTTCCGCCGGGTTCGAGGGGGCGGGCATCCTCGGCTCCGACACCATCCAGCCGGGCGACGTCCTTGGCCTCACGATCTGGGAGAACGTCGACGACGGTCTGCTGGTGCCGACGGGTCAGAACGCCACCGTCCTCGAAGAGGTGCAGGTCGACGGGGCGGGGTTCATCTTCGTGCCCTATGCCGGGCGCATCCGGGCGGCGGGCAACACGCCCGAGGCGGTACGCCAGCTCATCGCGGCCAAGCTCGAGGAGCAGACGCCCGATCCCCAGGTGCAGATCCGACGGCTGGCAGGCGACGGCACCACGGTTTCCGTGGTCGGCGGGGTCGGCGCGCAGGGCGTCTATGCCATCGAACGGCCGACGCGCACCCTCTCGTCCATGCTGGCGCGCGCCGGGGGCCTTTCCATCGCGCCCGAAGTGGCGCAGGTCACGGTGGTGCGCGGCGACTATACCGGCACGATCTGGTTCCAGGATCTCTATCAGCATCCGGCCCACGACATCGCCCTGCGCGGCGGCGACCGGATCATCGTCGAGGAGGACACCCGCAGCTTCGTCGCCCTCGGCGCCACCGGCACGCAGACGCAGGTGCCGTTCGAGAGCCAGGCGATTTCGGCCATCGAGGCGCTGGCGCAGGTCGGCGGTCTGTCTTCGGCGTCCGCCGATCCGACGGGCGTGTTCATCTTCCGCAACGAGCCCGAGTCCATTGCCCGCCAACTCGTCGGGCGCGAGGACATCACCGGCACGCAGCGGGTGGTCTACGTCCTCGACCTCACCCGCCCGAACGGCGTGTTCTTTGCCCGCGACTTCGCGATCCGCGACGGCGATACGGTCTATGTCACAGAGGCACCGTTCACCCAGTTCAACAAGGTGATCGCGGCACTGACGGGCACGCTGGCCTCGGTCGACGGCGTGACGACGGCCGTCGGCGGCTAGATTGCCGACCGGCACGACATCCGACGCCGCGGGGCCCCCTCCGCGGCGTCTTTACGTCTATAACGGCGGTTTTCTGGCGGGCGGCACGGGACGGCGGATCAAGCGGATCCTCGCGCTCGCGGGCTTTGAGGTGGCCCTCGGCGCGCCGGGGGCGGACGACTGGATCGGCGTCTGGGGCCAGAGCCCGACGAGCCCGCGCGGCGAGAAGGTCGCAGGCTGGACCGGCGCGCCGGTGCTGCGGGTCGAGGATGCGTTCCTGCGCTCGGTCCTGCCGGGGCGCGAGGGGCAGCCGCCGCTCGGCCTGCATCTGGATACCCGCGGCGTGCATTTCGATCCGGCGCAACCGTCGGACCTCGAACGCATTCTGGCCGACGAGCCGCTCGACGATACCGCGGTGCTGAACCGGGCGAAGGCGGCGATGGCGCGGCTGAAACGCGCGGACTTGAGCAAATACAACGCCTTCGATCCCGACCTTCAGGTACCCGAACCCGGCTATGTGCTGGTGATCGACCAGACCCATGGCGATGCCTCGGTCCGGGCAAGCCGGGCGGACCGCAATACCTTCCTCGAAATGCTGTTCCTCGCCCGCGAGGAGCATCCGACCGCGCGGATCGTGATAAAGACCCACCCCGAGACCCAGCGCGGCCACCGCGACGGTCATTTCCGTGACGGCGACCTGAGTGACGGGGTGACGTTCTGCGCCGGTCCCGTCTCGCCCCACGCCCTGCTCGACGGCGCCGTCGCGGTCTATACCGTCTCGTCGCAGATGGGGTTCGAGGCGATCACCGCGGGGCACCGGCCGGTGGTGTTGGGTCAGCCGTTCTATGTCGGCTGGGGCCTGACCGACGACCGGATGCCGGTCGACCGGCGCCAGCGCAGCCTGACGCGCGCGCAGCTCTTTGCCGGCGCGATGATCCTCTATCCGACATGGTATTGCCCCTACCGCGACCGCCTCGCGACGCTCGAGGAGACGATCGACACGCTCGAGGCCGAGGTCCGGGCCTGGCGCGACGACCGTTTTGGCTGGGACGCGGTGCACATGCGCCTGTGGAAACGCAGCACCCTGCAAAAGGTGTTCGGCCTCTATGCGCCGATGCGGTTCCGCAAGGGTCCGCCGCCCCTGCCCGGACGCCCGCTGATGGTCTGGGCCGGCAAGGCGACGCCCGCGCTCGATGCCGCGGGGGCCGTGCGCGTCGAGGACGGGTTCCTGCGCTCGCGCGGCCTCGGCGCCGACCTCGTGCCGCCGCTGTCGCTCGTGCTCGACGACCTCGGCATCTACTATGATGCCACCCGCGCGAGCCGTCTGGAGGCGATCCTGAACGCCAGCGGGACGCTGGCCGACGACGCGCGCGACAGGGCCGAACGGCTGATCGCGACGCTGCTGAAGGCGCGGCTGACGAAATACAACATCGGCGGCGATGTGCCCGAGGGTCTGCCCGCCGGTCGCCGCATCCTCGTGCCGGGCCAGGTCGAGGACGACGCCTCGATCCGCCTCGGCGCGCCGGAGGTGCGGACCAACGCGGCGCTTCTGACGGCCACGCGCGCGGCCAATCCGGCGGCGGTGATCCTGTATAAGCCACACCCCGACGTCGAGGCGGGGCTGCGGCCGGGTCTCGTCGCGGACACCGCGGCCGCCGATGCCGTGCTGACCCGGACGGATGCCGTCGCGGCGCTGGCGGCGGTCGACGAGGTGTGGACGATGACCTCGCTCATCGGGTTCGAGGCGTTGTTGCGCGGCAAATCCGTCACCTGCCTCGGCCAGCCGTTCTATGCCGGATGGGGCCTGACCGAGGACCGCGCCGCGCCGCTGGCGCGCCGCACCGCCACGCTCGATCTGACCGCCCTCGCGCACGGCACGCTCATCGCCTATCCCCGCTACCACGATCCGGTGACGGGCCGTCCCTGCCCGCCCGAGATCGTCGGATTGCGCCTCGCCACCGGCACGGTGCCGCAGCCGTCGCGGCGCAACCGGGCGCTGGCGAAACTTCAGGGGGCGTTGGCGGGGTTCGCGCCGCTCTGGCGCCGCTGAGGGCTGAGGGGCAATCCTGCCCACCGTCCGCTCCCTTGACGCGGCCTGCGGCGGCGCCGACATAGACCGCCAGAGGAGCCGCCGATGATAAACCCCGCCCGCCCGCATCCCGAAGTCACCGACTTTCTGCTGACCCGCCGCTCGCGCCCGGCCAAGACGCTGACGACGCCGGTGCCGGACCGCGCCGCCCTGATCCCGATCCTGACCGCCGCGGCGCGGACGCCGGACCATGGCAAGCTCGAGCCCTGGCGCTTCGTCGTGCTGGACAAGGCGGCGCTCGCCCGCCTCGCCGCCCTCGTGCCCATCCGCGCCGCGGCGCTGGACATCGGGGCCGAAAGCACCGCCAAGGCCGTCGCGCAGTTCCGCGACGCGGACCTTGCGGTCGCGGTCGTGGCCTCGCCCAAGGTCAGCGACAAGGTGCCGCACATCGAGCAGGTCTATTCGGCAGGTGCTGTCTGCCTGGCACTCCTGAACGCCGCGCTGGCCGCAGGCTGGGGTGCGAACTGGCTCTCGGGCTGGGCGAGCCACGACGCGACCTTTTGCGCCGAGGGCCTGCACATCGCGCCGCACGAACGCATCGCCGGGTTCATCCATATCGGCACCGAAACCGTGCCGCCGCCCGAGCGTCCGCGCCCGGACCTCGGCGCGGTCGTCACCTGGATGGACGGCGCGTGATCTTCACGGACTTCTTCCGCGCCGTGGCGCAGATGGACGATCCCCGGTTCCGCCGCGTCCTGTGGATCGGCGTCGGCCTGTCGCTGGCGCTGCTGGTCGGGTTCTATGCGGGATTGCTGGCATTGATCGACTGGCTCGACGCCGGGACGCTCGAGCTGCCGTTCGTCGGCCCCGTCACCTGGCTCGGCGATCTGCTGGGCTGGGCCTCGCTGTTCCTGATGATCTTCCTGTCGATGTTCCTGATGGTGCCGGTCGCGTCCGCGATCACCTCGCTGTTTCTCGACGACGTGGCACAGGCGGTCGAGGACCGGCATTATCCGGGACTGCCGGCACCGCCGCCGACCGGGTTCTTCGAGGGGGTGAAGGAGACGGTGAACTTCCTCGGCATCCTGATCGTCGCCAATACCGTGGCGCTGGGGTTCTATGTCTTTGTGCCGCCGCTGATCCCGCTCCTGTTCTACGGGCTGAACGGGTTCCTGCTCGGGCGCGAGTATTTCTACATCGCCGCCAGCCGCCGCCTCGGGCCGCGCGGCGCGCGCGACCTGCTCCGGGCGCACCGGGGACGGATCTGGGTGGCGGGGATCCTGATGACGATCCCGCTGTCGATCCCGTTCGTCAACCTGCTGGTGCCGGTGCTGGGGGCGGCGACGTTCACCCACCTGTATCACCGCCTCGCGCGGTAGGTTTCAGACCCCGGCCGCGGCCGGTTCGACGCCCATCCGGTCGAACACGTCGAGATCGCGGATCGTGATCGCGCCCGACAGGATCACCGCCGTCAGGACCGCCCAGAGGACCGCCGCGATCCCGGTCGTGATCTTCGCGCGCCGCGCGATCTGTGGATCGGCAGGGGCCGACCGCGGGGTGCCCGGCACCACCTCGCCCGCCTCTCCCTGGGTCTTCAGGCGGAGCGGCAGGATGATGAGGAAGGTCATGAACCAGCAAACCGCATAGAGCACGAGGGACGTCGTGATCGTCATCTCAAACCTCCTCGAGTTCGATGAGGCAGCCAAGGAAATCCTTTGGATGCAGGAAAAGGACCGGTTTTCCGTGGGCACCGGGGCGCGGCTCTCCCAGGACCCGGGCGCCGGCGGCGACGAGGCTGTCGCGCGCGGCGGCGATGTCGGGCACCTCGTAGCACAGGTGGTGGATGCCGCCGGCCGGGTTCCGGTGCAGGAAATCCGCGATGGGCGAGGCGTCGCCGAGGGGGTGCAGGAACTCGATCTTCGTGTTCGGCAGGCTCACGAAGACGACGGTGACGCCGTGGTCGGGCTCGTCCTGCGGCGCGCCGACCTCGGCACCCAGGATGTCGCGGTACTGCGCCGTGGCCGCCGCCAAATCCGGCACCGCGATCGCCACGTGGTTGAGCCGTCCGATCATCGCCTGCCTCCGCTGTCCGTGCCGCCTTATCCCGGCGGGGGCGTTTGGGTGCAAGCGGCCATTCGTCACGCGCGGGTGGGGCCATATTTCTGTCTGCGGCGTTAACCTTGAATTGTGATTCGTCGGTGTTGATGGGGCGATCAGACATCGGGGATGCATCATGGACACACTGGACGACTTTCTCGCCACCCGCCCGCCGACCGCCGACCGGCCCCTGCTCGGCCTGACCGTCCTGCTGGTCGAGGACAGCCGCTATGCCTCCGAGGCGTTCCGCCTTTTGTGCCTGCGCTCTGGCGCGCGGATCCGGCGCGCGGATTCGCTGTTTCACGCGCATCGGCACCTGCGGGTCTATCGCCCGTCGGCGGTGATCGTCGATATCGGCCTGCCGGACGGGTCGGGTCTGCACCTGATCGAGGAACTGGCGCGGGCGACGCCGCGCGTCGATATCCTGCTCGGCACGAGCGGCGACCCGGAGGGCGAGGCGCTGGCGCTGGCCGCCGGTGCGGATGGGTTTCTGGCCAAGCCGGTGGGGCGTCTGGCGCAGTTCCAGGCGGCGCTGCTGCGGCACCTGCCGCGCGACCGGCAGCCGCCGGGGCCGCGCATCGTCCTCGAGGAACACGTGGCGCCCGATCCGATCGCGCTGCGCGACGATCTGGCACATGTGGCCGACGTGCTCTCGGGCGAGGAGGACGTGCGCGCCATCGACTATCTGACGCAGTTCCTCGGCGGGATCGCGCACAGCGCAGGCGATACGTCCCTCGGGGAGGCGGTCGAGGCCCTGAGATACCGCCGTGACGCAGGCGGGCCGCTGCGGCCCGACATCGCGCGGCTCGCCGCATTGGTGCAGGCGCGGCTGGCGCCGGGGGCGCTCATCTGACGGGCGCGCCTAACCCAGCGCGGCGAGCACGGCGTCGGTGGTCGTCACCGTCGCCACCTCCTGCAGGGCATAGTTGACCGACGCCGCGTGCCAGTCGGCGTTCATCGTCGAACAGGCATCCTCGGGGACGATGATGTGGAACCCCTTGTCCGCACCGGTGCGGGCGGTGTGCTCGACGCTCATGTTCGTCCAGGCGCCACAGTTGACGATCGTGTCGCGGCCGCCGTGGCGCAGACAGGCCTCGAGCCGGGAGGTTTCCCAGGCGCTCATGCTCATCTTTTCGACGATGAGGTCGCCGGGTTCCGGCGCGATGCCATCGGCGGGGGCGACGCCCCAGGTGCCCCGCACCAGCGCCTTTTCGCGGCGCAGGCCCTGCATCAGGGCGGCGTGCTGCGCCAGATGCGGCGCGCCGGGTTCGAGGACCATCCAGACGTGGATCACCATGACGCCGTGTCTCCGGGCGGCGGCGGCGAGGCGGGCGGCGTTGGCGACCATGTTCTGCGCGCGCGCGTGGCCGGGCGAGCCGGTGGCCGCAAAGGCGCCGCCGTCGATCATCACGTCGTTCTGGATATCCTGCAATATCAGGGCGGTGCGGGCGCCGTCGAGGCGGAAATCGAGGCTGCGTTTCAGCGTCAGCGCCGGGGCGGGACGGCCGGGTGCAACCGCTTGCGCGGGGGCCACGGGCGCGGTTCGGCGCGGATACATGAACGGCTCGTCGCGACCGCGGGTATGGGTGTCTACTGAATAGAGCGAGGTTTCGGCGCAGAGGAAGAGTGTGCTCCAGTCAGCCCCGCCCCAGTGCAGGTTCGCCACCATCTCGGGGCAGGAGATCTTGCCCACGAGGTCGCCGTGAAATCCGTAGACCCAGACACCGCCCGGCGCGGTGACATAGACGTTGCCGTCCTTGTCCGCCTTCATCCCGTCCGGCAATCCCTTGAGGAGCCGGTCGCGGATGCCGCCGGCGAACAGGCGTCCGTTGACGAGGGTGCCGTCCGGGGCGACGTCGAACATGCGGATATTGGCCTGTTCGGTGTCGTTCACCCACATCCAGCGCTGACAGGGCGAAAAGCACAAGCCGTTGGGCTGGGTGAAGAGGTAGCGGTCGACGACCAGTTGCGGCGCGTCGCCGGGCACATGGCCCGGCGGCAGGCGGTAGACGCCCTGAAAGCCGAGTTGCGTGGGGCGCGGGACGCCGAAATGCTCCATCCGGCCATAGGTCGGGTCGGTGAAATAGATGCTGCCGTCGTTACCGACGACGATGTCGTTGGGGCTGTTCAGTTCGCGTCCCTGAAAGTGCGAGCAGAGCACCGTGCGGGTGCCGTCCGGCGCGATACGGACCACGGAAGAGATCGAATGTTCGCAGACCAGCAGGTTGAGGTCCGCGTCGTAGGTCATCCCGTTGCCCTTGTTCGTCGGGCGCTGGATTTCGGTGACGCCCTGACCGGGCACGTATTTGCGGCGCACGTTGCCGGGAATGTCCGAGAAGATCAGGTGCCCCTCGAGCGGATGCCAGAGCGGCCCCTCGGTAAAGATGTAACCGGTGCCGAGCTGGCGGACGGGTTCGTGTTCGTCGATGATGTCGCGGAACGATGCCGCGATTGCCTGATGCGCCATGGGGGTCTCCTCCTCCGGATCAGACCGGGAACCACGGCCGGTTCGCCACCGTCTCGGTCAGCGGTCCGGGCACCTGCATGCCGAGGCGGCCGACGACCTTTTGCCGTTCGATCCGGGCCGGGCGGTCGTGGATCGGGAGCAAAAAGGTGAAGTTGTTCAGGAGCTTCTTGATCGCGCCCTTTTCGGCCCGCTTGGATTCCGAGTGATTGCCGGTGACGCGGGGCTCCATGTCGTTGTTGGTCATCACGTGGTTCACGATCTGGTCGTTGAAATCGTAGATCACGTCGCCGCAGATGCAGGCGAGGCCCTCGGCGGTCTCGACGACGACGTTCATGGAGCCTTCGGTGTGGGCGCCCGCGCGTTCGCACCAGACGCCGGGGATGATCTCCTCTGCGGTGGTGATCTCGAGGTCGAGGAACCGCATGGCGGCGGGTTCGTAGATGCGGTCGACGAGGTGCTTGATATCGGGTTTGGGGTATTGCGGGAACATGATGCCAGAAACGCTGAATTCCATTTCGCGGCGGTTGACGACGACGGTGGTGTTCATCGGAAACTTGTCGTCCTGGCCCGCGTGGTCGATATGCAGATGGGTGTGCAGGATATAGCGGATATCGCCGGGTTTCAGGCCGTGCTTGGCCAGTTGATTCTCGATCATGTTGTCGTGGAATTGCAGGCCGCGCATGCCGAGGCTTTCCATGATCGCGTTGTCGCGATAGCCGGTGTCGACGAGGACCGGATACTCGCCCCCGGTGATGAGAAAGCCGTAGACCGGCACCCGCCGGGTGCGGCCGCATTCGTGCCCGAGCACGAGGAAACTGGTCTCCAGCTCGATATCGCCGTAGTCGAGAACGTGGATTTGCAAGGCCATGTCTGTCCCTTTCCTGTGGTTCTATTCCAGCCGGTAGACGCGGGCTGCGGTATCGTTGAAGATCGCCGTCTGTTTCTTCTTCGACAGGCCTTTCGCGCCGTCGCAAAAGGCGTTCCAGAGGGCGGTGTAGCTCGTCCAGAGTTTCTCGATCGGAAAGTTCGAGCCGAAGAGGCAGCGGTCGGCGCCGAAGAGCTTTTCGGTATCGGCAATCATCCGGGCAATGAAATCGGGATCGTTGCGGTGAAGAAACGTGCCGAAGGCGCTGAGTTTCGTGACCACGTTCGCGCAATCGGCCAGCCGCTTCATCCCCTCGCGCCAGAGCCTGTCGCCGGCGTCGGAGGTGTCCTCCTTCATGCCCGCATGTTGCAGGACGAAGGTCACGTCCGGGCAGGCGCGGGCGAGGTCTGCGGCGCCTTCCATCTGGGCCGGGAAGACTTGCAGGTCGAAGGTCCAGCCATAGTCGGCGAGGCGCGCGACGTTGGTCCGGAACGCCCGGTCGCGGGCGATGTCGGCGTGGGCGGCGAAACGGTAGAGCGGGTTGTCGTGCCAGTGGAGTTGCTGGCGGATGCCGCGCATGAGGCTGTATTTCTTGAGTTTGTCGAGGGCGGGGCGGGCGTCGGCGACGGTGAGGTCGGCAAAGCCCACGATGCCCGCGATGAGGCCGTGTTCGCTCGCCTCGTCCTGCACCCAGGCGACCTCGTCGGCGGCCCAGTTCGGAGCCCAGTTGGCCTGGACGTAGACCGATTTCGTGATGCCGGTCCCGGCGGTATCGGCGGCGAATTCGCGCAAGGTGTAGTCGCGCATGATGGCGCGGTAGGGGCCGAAGATGCGCGGCTGTTCGGGGCCGAGGAGCCACGGCAGGTCTTTCTGGCGCCAGATGTGGTGGTGCGCGTCGATCATCGCGCCCTCGCCATGGTCAGGAGGTGGTCCGCGATGGCCGCCGTGGTCGCGCCGTCGCCGAGGGTGTCGAGCACCGGCAGCACGGAGACGAGACCGGCGGTGCGGGGCGCGTAGCCCGGGTCGGCGGCGAGCGGCGAGAGCCAGTCGAGGCGCCACGCCAGACGCGCGAGGCGGGTGACGGCGTCGGTCATCGCGGCGGGCGTGCCGCGTTCGAGGCCGTCCGAGAGGACCGTGACGGCGGCGCCGCGGGCGAAGCCGGCATAGCGCGGGATGGCGAGGAACGCCTGCAACGCCTCGCCGATGCGGGTGCCGCCGTCGATGTCGGCCACGGCGGCGCCCGCGCGGGCGAGGGCGTGGGGCGCGTCGGCGGGGCGCAGGGCGGCGGTGATCCGCGTGAGGCGGGTGCCGAGGGTGAAGACCTCGGCCCGGTCGGCGGACTGGATCACGGCATGGGCGAGGCGCAGCAGGCCCTCGGTGCGGTCCTTCATCGAGCCGGAGACGTCGATGAGGAGCAGCAGGCGGCGCTGCCGGGTGCGGCGTCTGGTGGCGAAGAGGTGCACCGCGTCGCCGTCTCGGCGGGCCATTTCGCGCAGCGTACGGCGGAGATCCGGGCGGTCGCCGTGGGTGTCGGCGCGGCGGCGGTGCGAACGGCGGCGCGGCAGGGCGGCGGCCTCGCGGCGCAGGCGGGTCAGGGCGGCGTCGTCGGCCTCGCGCAAGGTGCGCGACGACAGGCGTTCGGCGGTGGCGGCCTCGGCGCCGATTTCGCCTTGCTCTTCGGGCGCCTCGATATCGCTGGCGCCGCCGGTCGGCTCGAAGGCGTCGACCGCGTCGTCGTCGCCCTCCGCCGGGGCCTGGAGGACGTGGCCGAGGAACACCGCGCGGAAGAGGGCGTCGTATTCGGCGAGTCGTTCGGGGGGCACGGCGTAGAGCGCCCGCCCGGCGCGGAAGATGTCATTCATGTCTCGGGGGCCGAGCAGGGTCACGGCCTGAAGGAAGCCGATGGTCTGGTCGGGCGAGACGGCGAAACCGGCGCGGCGCAGCACCTGACCGAAGCGGACGAAGGGTTCGGCGGCCTGCGGCAGCGGCTTCATGCGGCCTCTCCCGGCAGAATCGCGGCGAGGCGTTCGGCCATGTAGGTCAGGTCGTCGTGGTCCTTCAGTGCGACGCCGATGGAGCGGCGGAACGCCTGCGGCCAGGCCTCGCCCTGCCCGTGCAGCAGGGTCGCGGCCTCGGCCCATTCGACGGTTTCGGCGACGCCGGGCGGTTTGGACAGCGGTTCGGCGCGCAGGAGGCCGACCGAGGCCACGACCGCCTGTGCGGTCGCCTCGGCCACGGCGGAGGCGCGGGTCATGACGATGCGCGCCTCGAGCGCGGGGTCGGGATAGTCGATCCAGTGATAGACGCAGCGCCGCCGCAGCGCCTCGTGGAGATCGCGCGTGCGGTTCGAGGTGAGAACGACGACGGGCGCCTGCGTGGCGCGGATGGTGCCGGTTTCGGGGATGGAGATGGTGAAATCGGAGAGGAATTCGAGCAGGAACGCCTCGAATTCGTGGTCCGCGCGGTCGATCTCGTCGATCAGCAGGACGGTGCAGGTGGGGTTGCGCAGGGCCGCGAGAAGCGGGCGTTCGAGGAGGTAGTCCTCGGCGTAGAGGTTCACGTGGACGTCGCCCGCCTGCCGGATGGCGAGCATCTGGCGGGGGTAGTTCCATTCATAGAGCGCGGCGGCGGCGTCGATCCCCTCGTAGCATTGCAGGCGGATCACGGAGCGGCCGAGGACACCCGCGAGCGCCTTGGCGGCCTCGGTCTTGCCGACGCCGGGCACCCCCTCGAGGAGGATCGGTTTGCCCAAGGCGAGGGCGAGGTAAGCGGCGGTCGCGAGTGCGGAATCGGCGATGTATTGCGCGTCGATAAGAGCGCGTTGCAGCGCCTCGGGGCTGGAGAGCCCGGATATGCTGGCGCGCACGGCCATCAGGTGCGGCGCCCCTTGGGTTGCGCGCCGCCCTGCGCGCGCAGGCCGCGCAGCAGTTTCTCGGGCGTGATCGGCAGCGTATCGCAGCGGACGCCGACGGCGTTGTAGACGGCGTTGGCGATGGCGGGCAGGACCGGGTTGGCGCACATCTCGCCCGGGCCCTTGCCGCCGAAGGGCGCATCCTCGGCGGGGCGTTCGAGGACCGCGATGTGGTGCGGCACGATCTGGCCGGGGCCGGGCATGAGGTAGGTGTTGAAATCCTGCGGGCCGTGGCTGCGGTCGGGGTAATAGGGTTCGGTCGTCTCGTAGAGCGCGTGGCTGACGCCCATCCAGGCGCCGCCGATGAGCTGTTGCTCGACCAGTTTGGGGTTGAGCGCGCGACCGACCTCGTAGGCGGAGTTGATCGCCGTGACCTCGACCTCGCCGGTCTCGTCGTCGACCGTCAGGTCGATCACGAGGGCGGCGTGGGCAAAGCAGGTGACGGGGGTCATCTCGCCGGTGTCGGGGTCGGCGTCGGAGGGGGGGATGAGGAAGATGCCACGGCCCGACAGGGTGCGCCCCTGCTTGAACTGGGCCGCGATGGCGGTGTCGGCGACGGTGATCGAGCGGCTGGCAGCACCCTTCACATGGATATTGCCCTTGCCGTCGGTGGTCAGATCGCCCGCGTCCACCTCGAGTTCCTCTGCCGCCGCCTCCAGCATCTGCTTGCGCGCCTCGGCGCTGGCACGGATCACCGCGTTGCCGACGCGGTGGGTGCCACGGCTGGCGAACGAGCCCATGTCGTGCGGGCCGGTGTCGCTGTCGGCGGTGTCGACGTAGACGTCCTCGACCGGCACGCCGAGGGTTTCGGCGGCGATCTGGCGGGTGACACTTTTCATCCCCTGCCCGAGGTCGATGGCCGAGAGGGCGACCATGAACTTGCCGTCGGGCGTGGAATGGACGAGCGCCTGTGACGGGTCGCCGCCGAGGTTCATGCCGATGGGATAGTTGATGCAGGCGAAACCGCGGCCCTTGTGGATCGTCATCTCAGCGCCTCCGCGTGCCGGAGAGGAACGAGGGCGTTCCGGGGCGGCGGGTGCCGCGGGTGAAGGGGTCGGCGGGCGGCTGTGGCGCGGGCGCGGGTGCGGGGGGAGAGGAATAGCCCTGTGTTTCGGGGCGATAGCGGTCGGGTGGCGGCGGGGGCGTTGCGGCGGGCGGTGCCGGCGGACGCGGCGGGACGATGTCGGCGCGGGTGCGTTCGGGGGCCGTGGCCTGCCGCGCGTGAACCGGGTGGGCGGCGGCCTGCGGGGTGCCCTTGGCGCCACCCATGCGGTGGCCGATGCGGTCGGCCTCGATCTGCATATCGGGGCTTTGAACGGGGACGGCGACGATGGTGGTGCCGTGGGTGCCGGCGGCGACGCGGCCGGTGCCGGTCCTTGCGGGCGACGTGGCGGCGGTGCGCCCGGCGCGGCGGTCGCCGATGCGGCCCTCGGTGTCGGTGATCGTTTCGGGGATCGCGACGCGCTCGGCGGTGCCGCCGCCGGTCAGCGAGGACGCGGCCTGTGCCTGCGCCGACAGCGGCCAGTCCGCCTTGCCCGCCGCGACCTGACAACATTCGATCAGCGCGGTGTTCTTGGCCAGCCGCCGGTGCGCCTTCATGTCGCCGTCGCGATAGGCGTTGAGGATACGCAGCTCGATGGGATCGAGGCCCGTGACCTCGGCCACGCGGTCCATGTGGCACTCGATGGCGAAATCGACCGCCGTGATGCCGAAGCCGCGCATCGCTGTGGCAGGCGTGCGGTTGGTGATGCAGCAATAGACGTTCGAGGCGACGTTGGGGATGAAATAGGGACCGGGCAGATGGCCGGTGCCCTTGATGATCGCATAGGGCGACAGGCGCATGTAGGCGCCAGAGTCGAAGAAGCCGGTGAACTCGCGCGCGAGGATGTGGCCGTCGCGGGTCACGCCGTCCCTGATCCGCCAGCGCTCGGCACCGCGCGGCGCGCCGACCTGCATCTCTTCATACCGGTCCCAGGCGAATTTCACCGGGCGCCCGGTCAGGATCGCGCCGAGAACCGCCGTGGGCTCGACGACCGAGTCGACCTTGCCGCCGAAGCCACCGCCCGCGGTGCCGCCGATGAAATGCAGGCGGGAGGAGGCGATGTCGAGCAGCTTGGCGGTGGTGCCAAGCGAGAAGAACAGCGCCTGCGTGTTGGTGTGGCAGACGTAGCGGCCGTTCTGTTCGGGGGCCGCGATGGCGCCGCAGGTCTCGATCGGCGCCTGCTCGATCGGCGACATCTGGTATTCGGCCTCGACGATATGGTCGGCGCGGGCAAAGGCGGCGTTCACGTCGCCGAAGCGCAGTTTCTGGTGGTCGTATTTGCCGTGATAATCGAAGGTGTTGTTCGGATAGACCTCGTTCACGACCGGCGCGTCGGGTTTCAGGGCCGCCTCGGGGTCGAGGACGTGGGGCAGCACCTCGTAGTCGACCTTGACCGCCGCCACCGCGTCGCGGGCCTGCCGCTCGGTGTCGGCGATGATCCAGGCGACGGTTTCGCCGAGATAGCGCACCTTGTCGTGGGCACACAGCGGCTCGTCGTCCTTGCCGAAATTGATGAGCGACAGCAGCGTGTTGAGGTTGCGCGGCACGTCGGCCGCCGTCACGACGCGGCGCACGCCGGGCATGTTCGCCGCCGCGCCGGTGTCGATCCGCCGGATCCGCGCGTGGTGGTGCGGCGACCGGACTGGCGCGCATGTGCAGCAGCCCGTCGAACAGGTGGTCGTCGTAATAGGGCGTGCGACCGGTGACGTGGCCGAGGATGTCCTGCCGGATCGTCGGCTGCCCGATCTCGAGGAGGGTATCGTCGCGCTCGGACGCGAAGAGATCCTTGCGGAATTCGATGGTGGTCATGCGCGCCTCCGGGTCATCCGGGTCGCCGCGGCAGGATCGCGTCGACGATGGGTTCATAGCCGGTGCAACGGCACAGATTGCCCGAGATCGCCTCGATCACCTCGTCGCGGCCGGGGTCGGGCACCCGGTCGAGCAGCGCCTTGGCGGCCATCAGCATCCCCGCCGTGCAGAAGCCGCATTGCGCGGCGAACCCCTCCATGAAGGCGGTCTGGAGCGGGTGCAGGTCGGGGCCGTCGGCCAGCCCGGCGGTGGTGTCGATACGGCGGCCCTCGACCGCCTCGGCCAGCGTCAGGCAGGCCAGATGCACAGCACCGTCGATCAGCACGGTGCAGGCGCCGCAGGTGCCCTGGGCGCAGCCCTGTTTCGGGGAGAGATCGCCCGCGCCGCGCCGCAGCACGTCGATCAGGTTGGCGCCCGCGTCGACGAAGAGGGCGACCTCGGCGTCGTTGAGGGTGAAGGTGACGGGTGACTTCGGCATCAGCGCGCCTCCCTCAGCAGCAGGCGGCGGAGGTGCACCGGCGCCACCTCGCGGCGATACCAGGCGGTCGCCAGTTCGTCGGTCTGCGGGTCGAGGCCGTCGCAGCACAGGGCGAGCGCCGGTGCGATGCCCGCGGCGTCGAGGCCTGCCCCCGACAGCGCGCGTTCGGCGGCCTTGGCGCGCAGCGGCGTGGTCCCCATGCCGTTGAACGCGATCCGCGCGCCCGTGGTGCGCCCGCCGGGCAGGTGCACCGCGATGGCGATCATCGAGACGCCCTTGGGCTTGATCCGGCTGACCTTGACGAACCGCAACTCGCCGGGTCCGACGCGCGGCACGATTACCGCCGCGACGATCCCGCGCGACCGCGCGCGACCGGCGAGGAAGCTCTCGATCCCCTCGGCGTGCCCGTCCGTCCGCACGATCTGCGCATCGAGCGCCAGCAGCGCGGTGGTGAAATCGCCGTAGGGCGCGGGGGCGAAGAGGTTGCCGCCGACGGTGCCCATGTTGCGGATCGCCGGAGCCGCCGACGACGCGGGCGACGGGGTGCACTGCCTCGAGGTCGCGCGCGTTGAGCACGTCGGCCATCGTCGCCCCCGCGCCGATGCGGATGCCCTGCCCGTCGGCGCGGATCTCGCGCGGCACTTCGCGCGCGCGGATCAGCCTGTCGAACCGCTGGTCGCCGTAGTTGACGGCCCGCATCACGAGGGTGCCGCCCGCCAGAAATCTGGCCCTCTCGTCCATCCGGCCCGCAGCCTCGGCCAGTGTCGCGACGGTCTCGACGGTCAGCATGTCAGCCCCCTGCCCCCAGTTCGTCGCGGATCGCCGCAAACCCCGCGCCGTAGATCCCGTCGCCGACCATCGCGCCCAGTTCCGCCTCGCGGCCGCGTGGCGTGTCGAACCGGCTCTGCCAGTGCCAGAACGTGGCGTCGCCGTCCGTCACGGGGATCAGGCGCACGTGGGCCACGTAGTTCAGAAGCGGGATCGGCGTGTCGAGCAGGCAATAGCTGAACGTCGTTTCGGCATCCGAGAGGGCGAGAAGCTGCTCGCGCAGTTCCTCGCCCGTTTCGAGGCGGAAGCGGCGCACGCAACCGATCCGGTCGGCCTCGCGACCGCGCTCGATCTGGCTGCTGGCGACCGCCGGGTGCCAGCGGTCGTGGCCGTTGAAATCGCGCAAAAGTTCCCAGACCGCCTCGATGGGCGCGTCCAGGATGGTGCTGCGGATCACACTGACCATCCTATCCGCCGAAATGCCGTTTCAGCGCGTCGAAACCGCCCTGAAACACGTTCGTGCCAATGCCGGACACGAGGTCGGCCTCGTCCTTTGGGTCGCAGTCGAATTCGGCGGACCATTCGGCGAAACAGCGGTTTCCGTCCGTCACCGGCGTCAGGCGCAGGGTGGCCATATAGTCGCTGAGCGGCATCGGCCCCTCGAGCATCGCGTAGCTGAAGAAGAGGTCGTAGTCGGACATGCCGACCAGTTGCTCGCGGATCATGTCGCCGTTTTGCAGGTGGAAATTGCGGATGCAGCCGATCTTGTCCGAGGGCAGCGCATCCTCGATCCGGCTGTCGCGGATCCGCGGGTGCCAGCGCGGCATGGCGTTGAAATCGCGGATCCGCTCCCAGACGGCGGCGGCCTCGGCGGTGATGACGGAGGAGACGAAGATGCGCGCCATCTAGTTGTCTTCCTTTGGTTTGTCGGTCTTGTCGGACTTGTCGGTGGCGCGGTCGGACTTGAACGCCGTCTTGGCGCGGGCCGTCTCGGAGACTGCGCGGGTCATGTCGGAGGCATTGCGGAAGATGTCCGATTTGGCGATGTTGGCGCCGTCGATGCCGATATCGGCCAGCAGGCTGTCGACGAAGGGCGCCTGCACGCGGTAGCGCAGCGCCGAGTTCATCACCTCGTCGGTCGGGCTTTGCGGCGTGCCACCACCGCCGCCTGCGCCATTCGCCCAGTCGAGGCCCTGCGTGCCCGAGCCGCCAAGCTGCATGATGCGGATATCGTTGATCTTTTCCAGCGGCTTGGCGCTGGCCGCGACGATGCCCTCGACGTGCTCGAGCATCTTGCGCCTGAACAGGCTGACTCGGGCGCCGTCGGTCAGGACGTTCTCGGCCTCGTTGATGAGGCGGTAGGCCTCGGCCTCGACGGCAGCGCGGATCTTCTCGGCCTCGGCCCCGATGCGCTTGCGTTCGGCGTCGAGTTCGGCGCCGGTGACGCCCACCTTCTTGGCGCGGGCCGCGACCTCGCTCTCGGAGGCGGTCTTGACGCGTTCGGTCGCCTCCACCGCGCGGGCCCGCGCGTTTTCGGCCTCGACGGCGGCGGCACTCTCGTCGAGCGACTTCTGGTAGAGGGCGATGGCCTTTTCCATCGTCGCCTCCTCGACCGCCCGCTCGCGCCCGATCTCGAGCTTGCGGCGTTCGGTCTGGTGGCCGATGCGGGCGTCGTCCAGACCGCGTTCAGAAGCGATCTGCGCGCGCTCGATCTCTTCCTGACTGGCGATCTCGGCCTCGCGCAGCGCCTGCATCCGCGCGATTTCCAACTGTTCCAGAACCTTGCGGCGTTCCAGTTTCCGCGCGTCGATGGCCTGTTCGGCGGCAATCTTCTCGGCATCGACGGTGCGCGCCTTGGCGACGCGGGCCGCCTCGATCGCCTCCTCTGCGGCGATCTGCGCGGCGTCGAGCGCGCGGTTGCGCGCGATCTCGAGCGACCGGATACGCTCGTCGCGGGCAATCTTGTCGGCGGTCGTCTCGGCCTCCTTTTCGATCCGCTGGCTCTCGACCAGACGGCGCGACGAGATTTCGGCGGCC
Organism: uncultured Alphaproteobacteria bacterium; assembly: GCA_963789535.1. Lineage (GTDB taxonomy): Bacteria > Pseudomonadota > Alphaproteobacteria > Rhodobacterales > Rhodobacteraceae > CAVXHQ01. The sequence continues at coordinate 350,909 of CAWBKU010000004.1, forward strand.
TCGATGGCCTCCTGCTTCTCGATCTCGCGGCTGCGGATTTCGCTGTCGCGCGCGATTTCGGCGGCGCGGGTGCGGCCTTCTTCGCCGATGCGGGCGGCACTGACGGCCTCTTGCGCGCCGACGCTGGCCACGTCGAGCGCTCGGTTGCGGGCGATCTCGCGCTCGCGCATGTCCTGTTCCTGGGCGATGCGCTCGGCGGCGACCTTCTTGTCCTTGGCGATGCGTTCCTTCTCGGTCGCTTCGGCGGCGCTGATCTCGGCGGTGTCGAGGGTGCGCTTGCGCTCGATCTCGAGGGCGCGGGTCGCCTGTTCGGAGGCGATGCGCTCGGCGGCAAGGGTCTTTTCGCGGGCGATCTTCGCGGCTTCGGTGGCCTGCTGGCTGGCGATCTCGGCCTCTTCGAGCATCCGGCGACGCTCGATCTCGAGGGTCTTGGTCTCGCGGTCGGCACCGATCCGCTCGGCGCTGGTGCTGCGTTCCTGGGCGATGCGCAGCTTGTCGGCGGCCTCTCGGGCGGCGATCTCGGCCTCTTCGATGGCGAGGTTGCGGGCGATCTCGCTCTGCCGGGTGGTCCGTTCGAGGGCGATGCGGGCCGTCGTGATCTCGCTTTCCTGAGCGATCCGGGCCTTTTCGATGACCTCCCTCGCGCTGATTTCGGCGGCGTCGATGGTCCGCTTGCGGTCGATCTCCTGGCTCTGGCTGTCGAGATCCTTGGCGATGCGCGCCTCGGTCAGGACGCGCTCCTGCGCGATGCGCGCCTTCTCGATCGTCGCGCGCGCCGCGATGTCGGCGGCGTCGGTGTCCTGCGCCGATTTGATCCGGCTTTCCTTGAGCACCCGCTCCTGCTGGATGCGGGCCATTTCGATGGTCTCGTGGGTGGCGATCTCGGCCTCGTCGATGACGCGGCCACGCTCGATCTCCTGCTGCCTGATCCGGCGCTCCGAGGCGATGCGCGCCTCGGCGATCTGTTCGTCGTTGGCGATGCGGGCGGTTTCGATGGCCTCGCGGTTGGACAGGGTCGCCTGTTCGGCGTCGCGCTCGCGCTCGGCGCGCTCGCGGGTCAGTTCGGCGCGTTGCAGGGCGCGCCGGAACTCGATCTCGCGCTCCTGCTCCATCCGGGCGTTCTCGCTGTCGCGCTCGATGGTCAGGCTCTGCTTTTCGGCCTCGAGGTTGCGGGCGCGGATCAGCAGGGCGGTATCCTGCTCGATGTCGTTGCGCAGCTTGCGGCGGGATTCTATCGCCTCGATGACGGAGGTCAGACCTTCGGCGTCGAACTTGTTGGAGGGATTGAAGTATTCGATGTCGGACTGGTCGATGTCGAGGATCGCGACGCTTTCGAGCTCGAGGCCGTTCTTGTCGAGGCCGGCCTGCGCGGTCTCGATCACCCGGGCGACGTATTGGCCGCGATGCTCGTGCAGTTCCTCCATCGTCATTTCGGCGGCGACGGTGCGCAGGGCGGAGACGAACTTGCCTTCGAGGAGCTGGTGGATGCGCTCGGGCTCCAGCGTCCGGCGGCCAAGGGTGGAGGCGGCGAGCGTCACGCCCTGCCGGGTCTGTGCCACGCGGACGTAGAACGAGGCCTCGACGTCGATCCGCATCCGGTCGCGGGTGATGAGCGCGGTGTCGCGTGCCCGCGTCACGTTCAGGTCCATCGAGTTCATGTTGACCGGAGTGATGTCGTGGATGATCGGCCAGACGAAGGCGCCGCCGTCGATCACCACCTTTTCGCCGAGGAATCCGGTGCGGACGAAGGCGATTTCCTTGGTCGAGCGGCGGTAGAGCCAGTTCATCACCCAGTAGAGGATGAAGATGACGACGACGGCCACGATCAGCCACAGGATCAACTGTCCGATCAGTTCTCCGGTCATGATAGTCCCCTCCCTCCCGCCTCAGCGGGCGATCCGCTTGAATTTCCTGGTTTGTTCGGTCAGCGCCACCTCGGTCGGCAACCGCTCCATCGAGGAGGCGCCGTAGAAGCCGTGGCAGTGTTCGGTATTCTTCAGGACGTATTCGGCGTCCTCGGGCTGGGCGACGGGGCCGCCGTGGACGAGCACGAGGATGTCCGGGTTCACGTCGAGCGCGGCCTTTGCCCAGAGGTCGGTCAGGGCGGGCGCCTCGTCCAGCGTCACGCCGGTTTCGGCGCCGATGCTGCCGCCGGTGGTGAGGCCGAGGTGGACCACGACGATGTCGGCGCCCGCCTCTGCCATGGCGCGGGCGTCGTCCTCGGAAAACACATAGGGTGTGGTCAGAAGGCCCTTTTCGTGGGCCATGCGGATCATGTCGACCTCGAGCGAATAGGACATCCCCGTCTCTTCGAGGTTGGCGCGGAAGGTGCCGTCGATCAGGCCGACGGTGGGAAAGTTCTGGACGCCGGAAAAGCCCGCGGCCTTCACCTGGTCGAGGAACTGTGGCATCAGGCGGAACGGGTCGGAGGCGCAGACACCGGCGAGGACCGGCGTGTGCCTGACCACCGGCAGCACCTCGCCCGCCATTTCCATCACCACGGCATTGGCGTCGCCGTAGGGCATCAGGCCCGCGAGCGACCCGCGCCCCGCCATCCGGTAGCGGCCGGAATTGTAGATCACGATGAGGTCGATACCGCCCGCCTCTTCGCATTTGGCGGACAGGCCGGTGCCAGCACCACCGCCCACGATGGCCTCGCCCCGGTCGCGCATGGCGCGGAATTTGGTCATCAGGGTGTCGCGGTCAGGGGTCCGGGGGGGCATGTCAGGCTCTCTTCGCGGGGGTTTTCAGGGAGTGGAACTGGCGGAAGGTCGTGACGATCAGGTCCGAGAAGGCAGGATCGTTGATGTTGTGCGGCACCCGGACGAGCTGACGGGCGGCGGTCTGGCGGACGGTGGCCTCGAGCGTGGTGAACAGCGCCTTGTCGGCGGCGGGATCCCAGAACGGCTTGCCCGGCGCGTCGAGGGCCGAGACGCCGCCTTCGGGCAGGAAGAAGCGGACGGGACCGGTCATGAGATTGAGTTTTTCGCCGATGAAACGGGCCATTACGGCGCATTCTTCAGGTGAGGTGCGCATCAGGGTGATCTGCGGATTGTGCTCGTAGAACAGCCGACCCGCGTATTTTGCGGGCACGGTGTCCGGTGCGTTGAAGTTCACCATGTCGAGGGCGCCGCAGGCGCCGATATAGGGCGCGCCGGCGGCGATCATCGCGTCGAAGCGGGTCTCGTCGGCGGCAAAGACGCCGCCGGCGACCATATCGCAGACCTCGGTCGTGGTAAGATCAAGGACGGCGTTCAACATACCGGAAGATAGAAGTTTTTCCATCGCGCGCCCACCGGTGCCGGTGGCGTGGAAGACCAGGCAGTCGTGGTCCGCCCCGAGCGCCGCGACCACGGCCTGCACGCAGGGCGTGGTGACGCCGAACATCGTGAGGCCCACGGCGGGCTTGTCGGTGGCCTTGTCCGGGGTCTGGCGCGCCTGCGCCATCGCCGCGACGGCGTGGGCGGCGTTGCCGAGCACCTGCCGGGTGATCGTGTTGATGCCCTGCACGTCGGCGACCGAGTGCATCATCGTGATGTCGGCGGCGCCGACGTAGTGCGCGGTATTGCCGGAGGCGACGGTCGAGACGATGACCTTCGGCACACCCACGGGAGGCACGCGGAACCCCGGCGCCACGAGGGCCGTGCCGCCAGAGCCGCCCGCCCCGATCAGGCCCGCGATGTCGTCGCGCGACCGCACCCACCGCTCGAACGCCTGCGTCATGCCCGCGACGGCGCTGCCGCGGTCGCCGGTGAACACGCCCGCCGCCCCGCGCGGATGAAAGGCGGCGACGGCGTTGGGCGGCACCTCGGCGCCGGACGGCTTGCCGCTGGTCGACAGATCCACGAGGGCCACGCGCAGCCCGTGCCCCTCGACGATGTCGCGGATGAACCGCAGTTCCGCGCCCTTGGTGTCGAGCGTGCCGCAGACATAGACGGTGCCCTGCCGCGCGGCGCCGGGTCTGGCGAGCGAGGGGGCAGCGATTTTGGGGGCCTCGGTGACGGTGCGGGCCGATTGCTCGATCAGGCGGATCGGCACGGGGGGCGTCCAGCGGGTCGGCACTCTGGGGTTCGAGAGGTAGATGCGGGTCGCGGTGGGGGCGGCGGTGGTTTCGACCCTGCGCGGCGCTGTGTCGGGCGTCTCGTCGTGCGCGTGGCGCCCGACGCCGAGCAGCGCCTGTTGCAGGTCGCGGTCGGCGGCGAGGACGCCGGCGTCCATGATCCGGTTCACCTTGCCGTTGACCATGATCGCCACGCGGTCGGCGACGGCGCAGGCGACGCCGATGTTCTGCTCGATCACGAGGACGTCGATGTCGCCCTCCTGCCCGAGGCGGATCAGCATCTCGGCGACCTGATTGACGATCACCGGGGCGAGGCCCTCGGTCGGTTCGTCCATCACGAGGAGGCGCGGGTTCAGGAGCAGGGCGCGGCCGATGGCGAGCATCTGCTGCTCGCCGCCCGAGAGTTGCGCGCCGCCGTTGGATTTGCGTTCGGCAAGGCGGGGGAACACGCCGTAGATGCGCTCGGGCGTCCAGACCCCACCCTTGGTGGCGACCAGCCGCAGATGCTCGTCCACGGTCAGCGATTTCCACAGCCGCCGCCCCTGCGGCACATAGCCGATGCCGAGGCGGGCGATCTCGGCGGGGCCCTTGCCCATCAGGCTCTGCCCCGCCAGCGCGATGGCGCCCGACGCGGGCACCAGCCCCATGATCGCCTTGCACAGCGTCGTCTTGCCCATGCCGTTGCGGCCCACGACCGACAGGACGCCGTGGCCCAGCGTCAGGTCGACGCCCTGAAGCGCATGGCTTTGCCCATAATAGACGTCGAGGTCGCGGACCTCGAGAATCGGCGGGCCGCCTCTTTCGGAAGGGGGTCGTTCAGCCATGCCCGCCCCCCAGATAGAGCGCCTGAACCTCGGGGTCGTCCTCGATTTCGGCGGGCTTGCCCTCTTTGAACACGCGGCCGTTGTGCATCATCGTCACCCGGTCGCTGACGCGCAGGGCCACGTCCATGTCGTGCTCGATGATGATGTAGCCGACGTGCCCCGGCAGGCCGGTGAGCAAAGCCACGAGGTCGGAGCGTTCGGTCGGCGAGAGGCCCGCGGCGGGTTCGTCGAAGAGGATGAAGCGCGGCGCACCGGAGAGGGCCATGGCGATCTCGAGCTGGCGTTGCTGGCCGTAGCTCAGGTCGCTGACCATCGTGTGCATCGCGTCGCCGAGGTTGACGGTGCGGACCAGATCCTCGGCGGTCTGCATCAGGGCGTCCGACCGCTTGGGCCGCAGGAACGAGAACCGCCCGCGCGAGACGCCGCGGCAGGCGAGATAGACGTTGTCGACGACCGACAGGCGGGAAAACAGCAGCGATATCTGGTAGGTGCGGCGCAGGCCGCGGCGAATGCGCTCCTGTGCGGGGAACGCCGTCACATCCTCACCGAAAAAGCGGATCGCGCCGGTGGTCGGGGGGAAATCGCCGGTAATGCAGTTGAAGAGCGTGGTCTTGCCGGCACCGTTCGAGCCGAGGACGGCGTGACGCTCGCCCGGGCGGATCGACAGGGTGATGCCGCCCAGCGCCTCGAGGGCGCCGAACTTCTTCGAGACGTCGCGCAGTTCGAGGGCGTAGCCGCTGTCGGCCTGCACCTTGGGGCGCATCTGCGTGTCGGACATGGTCATTGCCCCTCGCCCCGGTTCTTGCCGGTCAGCGGGTCGCGGGTGCGGTTCTCGCGCAGCTTGTCCCAGAGGCCGAGGATGCCGTCGGGCGAGAAGAACACGATGACGAGGAAGCCGAGGCCGACGAGAAGCTGGAACCGCTCTCCCGCGAGGCCCATGGCGACGAGGAAATCGACGGCGAAGGTCTTGAGCAGCACGTAGATCAGCGCGCCGATGAAGGCGCCGACGGGATGCCGCAACCCGCCGACGACCGCGATGATGAGGATGTCGATGGCGGGCTGGATGGCGATGGTGCCGGGGGAAATCTGGCTCGACTGCCAGGTCAGCAGGATGCCGCCCACGCCCGCGATGAGCCCTGCCAGCGCATAGGCGGCGACCCGGTGGGCGGTGACGTTGTAGCCCAGCGCCGCCATCCGGCGCGGGTTGTCGCGCACCCCCTGAAGGGCGAGACCGAAGGGCGCGCGCCCGACGTAGAGCACGAGGAAATAGCCGACCGCCGACCAGAACAGCGCCAGATAGTAGAACGGCACCGGGCGGCGCCAGTCGACGCCGAAGAGCTCCGGCGGAAACACCCCGTTGAAGCCCTGGAACCCGTTGAAGACCTCGTAGTTCTGGCGGGTGAAGTAGAAGAATGCCGCCGCGATCGCGAGGGTGATCATGATCGTGTAGATGCCCTCGGTCCGCACGGCGAGCCAGCCGACGGCGGTCGCAAACAGCACCGTCAGCAGGAGCGCCAGCGGGATCGTCAGCCACCAGGGCCAGCCCTGCGAGATCGCGGTGATCGCCGACGAGCCGAAGATCGCCACGAGATAGCCCGCGAACCCCGCGAACGACATCTGCGCGAGGCTGACCATGCCGCCGTAGCCGCCGAGGAACATCAGGCTGAGGGCCACGATGCCGAGCACGAACGACCAGCCCATGATCTGGAACATGAAGAAGTTCGAGGCGAAGGCGGGCAGGATCAGAAGGATCACGCCGACGGCCCAATAGGCCGGCGGCACCCGCTCGACGGCGGTGCGGGCGCGCGGGGTGCGGCTGCTGTCGAGGGAGCGATCCACTGCGACCATCTAGGCGCGCCCCATCAGGCCGTAGGGCCGGAAGGCGAGGACGACGACCATGATGAGGAAGGTCAGGACCACGGCATAGGTCGGGACATAGACCGAGCCGAATTGCTCGGCCAGGCCGATGAGGAGCGCGCCGAGGGCGGCGCCGGGGATCGAGCCCATGCCGCCGACGATGACGACGACGAGGGAGGCGAGCAAGAACCGCGTATCCTCGCCCGGGGCGATGGACTGGAAGGTGCCGCCGACGACGCCTGCGAGGCCGGCGAGGCCCGCGCCGAAGGCGAAGACACCGACGAAGACAAGCTGGATCCGGGCGCCCGTCGCGGCGAGCATGTCGCGGTCGTCGACACCCGCGCGGATCATCATGCCGATGCGGGTCCGGTTCAGCGCCAGCCACATCGCCACGCCGACGACCACGGCCGCAAGGAAGATGACGATGCGGACCATCGGATAACGCAGGTAGTTCGCCTCTCCGTCGCGCCCGATCGAGGTCACGAGGAAGGTGTCGAGGGGCCCGGACAGCCAGTCGGGCGGGTTGATGTTGATGAAATCGCCGCCAAAGCCCCAGAGCATCAGGTCGGCCACGACGATCGAGATGCCGATGGTCACGAGGGTCTGGCGCAGATCCTCGCCCTCCATCCGGCGGAACACCAGAAGTTGCAGCAGCACGCCGCAGAAGCCGACGACGACGAAGGCGACGGGGAAAGCGAGGATCCAGTAGCCGGTGATCTGGGCGGTGAAGAAGCCGACGTAGCCGCCCAGCAGATAGAGCGTGCCATGGGCGAGGTTGACGTTGCGCATCAGGCCGAAGATCAGCGTGAACCCGGAGGCGACGAGAAAATAGAGGCCGCCCAGCGTGATGCCGTTGAAGAGCGCGTTCAGGAACAGGCGCTTGCCGCCGATGGCATCCTCGAGGCCCTCGGGCCAGACGGCAAAGATCAGCCAGAGCAGGATGACGGCAACCAGCGCGAGGATCGCCGACCAGACCGGATGGCGGTTGCCGAACGCCCTCACTGCCGATCCTCCGATGCCTTGCGGTTGCGGTCGCGTCGCCGTGCGGACACTCGTTCCTCCCCCGACCACGCTCTCGCGGTCTTGCGCCGATGCTAGGAGGTTCGGGCGGGCACCTGCATACCCGATAGTCTCTTCCCCTCTCCGATCATCGGAAAAGCGCCGGTCGAGACATGGGCGACGCGGCGGTATTCGCTGGGCGCGATGCCGACGTTCGAGGAGAAGAAGCGGGTAAAGCTCGCCTGGCTCGAAAAGCCCAGGTCGAAGGCGATGTCCGTCACGGTCTTGTCGGTGCGCAAGAGGTCGTCGATGGCGCGCTCGGAGCGCAGGGTATTGATGTAGACGTTCGGCGTCACACCCATCGCCTGCTTGAACAGCTTGAAGAAATGCGGCCGCGAGAGGCCGACGGCGCGGGCCAGATCGTCGATGGCGACCTCGTCGCCCATATGCTCCTGGATCAGGCGCAGCGAACGGCGGACGCGGAAGTCGTTGAACCGGCTGTAGGTTTCGGCGCGCTGCCCGCCGTTGCATTCCCACGACTGGGTAAAGCAGGCGCGCGTGACCTGAAACAACAGGTCGTCGAAGGCGGCGTGATCCTCGTTCTGCAACAGCAGGACGGTCAGACGGTTCACCAGATCGCCGATCTCGTCGCCGATCCGGATCACGGGCGCGCCGAACCTGAGCGCGAATTCGGCCTTGTCCGAGTTCTCGAGGAACCACATCGGCTTGATGTAGAGCACGAGGCAGGTGTTGGTCTGCCCGTCGGCGATGCCGAAGCTGTGCGGTTCCCACGGGCTGACGGCGACGGCGTGGGCGGGGTCGACGGCGTGCAGCGTGTCGCCGGTGGTGCAGGTCGCCGTCGAGCCGTCGACGTAGAAGATCAGGTGCCCCTCGCGGTGGGCATGGGTGATGATGGTCCGGTCGAGGGCATAGAGCGCGGCCCGGCCGAACGCCCCGTGGCAGACGGAAATCGCATGGCTCATGTCGCGGCCCTCCCAGACCGGAAATGACGGAGACCGGCACCCCCTCCCGGGCTTGGGTCAGGCGCCCATCGGGCACGGCACGGGGGCCTCTGGCAAGCCGGATCGGACAAGAATCATACTTTGAGGTATGCGCCCGCGTGCTGCGGGTGCGGCGTCAGGGGCGGACGTAGGCGGTCTTGACGGTGGTGTAGAATTCGGCGGCATGGGTGCCCTGCTCGCGCGGGCCATGGCTCGATGCCTTGGTGCCGCCGAACGGGACGTGATAGTCGACGCCTGCGGTGGGCAGGTTCACCATGACCATGCCCGCCTGCGATTTTCGTTTGAAGTCAGCGGCGTGCGAGAGGTTCTTTGTGCAGATTCCGGCGCAGAGGCCGAACGGGGTATCGTTGGCGGCGTGCAGGGCTTCGTCGTAGTCGCGGACCCGGATGACGGAGGCGATAGGGCCGAACACCTCGTCGCGGTTGATCGTCATCGCGGGCGTCGTCTCGGTGAGGAGCGTCGGTTGCAGAAAGAAGCCGTCCGTCTCGCGGCGCACGAGGTCGCCGCCCGCGCGCAGGTGCCCGCCCTCGCGGCGGGCGGTGGCGATGTAATCGATATCCTGCTGCAACTGGGTCGCGTCCACCACCGGGCCGATGTCGCTGGCCGGATCGAGGGCGGGGCCGACCCGCAGGGCCGCCATCCGGTCGGCGAGGGCCGCCACGAAGCGGTCGTGGATCCGTTCGGTCACGATCAGCCGCGACGACGCGGTGCAGCGCTGGCCGGTGGAAAAGAACGCGCCGTCGACTGCGCAGTCGACGGCCAGATCGAGGTCCGCGTCGTCGAGCACCACGAGGGGGTTCTTGCCGCCCATCTCGAGCTGGATCCTGCGGCCGGGTGGCAGGCTGGCGCGGGCGACGCGCGCGCCGGTGGCCTGCGACCCGGTGAAGGTGATCGCGTCGATGCGCGGGTCGTCGAGCATGGCCTGCCCCACCACAGGTCCGGGGCCGGTCAGCAGGTTGAACACGCCCGGCGGCACGCCCGCCCGGTGCAGGATGTCGGCAAGCGCCCAGGCGCAGCCGGGCACCAGTTCGGCGGGTTTGAACACCACCGCGTTGCCGTGGCAGAGGGCGGGCGCAATCTTCCACGCCGGGATCGCCAGCGGGAAATTCCACGGCGTGATGATGCCGACGACGCCGACGGGTTCGCGGGTGATCTCGACCGAGACGCCGGGGCGGACCGAGGGGATGAGCTCGCCGCGCTGGCGCAGCGCCTCGCCCGCGAAGTAGAGGAAGATGCGCCCGGCGCGGACCGCCTCGGCGGTCGCCTCGCGCAGTATCTTGCCCTCTTCGCGGGCGAGCAGCGCGCCGAGGTCGTCCTGACGCGCGAGGATCTCGGCCCCTGCCCGGTGCAGGATGTCGTGGCGCATCTGCGGATCGCCGAACGCCCAGTCGGGGGCGGCGGCGGCAGCGGCGGCGATCGCCGACTCGCTCTCGGCCCGGCCCGCCTGCGCATGATGCGCCACGATGTCGGCGGTATCGGACGGGTTCACATTGGGCAGCGCATGCGAGGTCGTGACCCAGGCGCCGCCGATCAGGAGGGGTTTCATCGCCATCCCGCTACCAGACCGCATCGAGCACGGCGCGGGCAGCCCCCTCGGGTAGGACATGGCCGATGTCGGCGGCGGTGGCGGCGGCGGCGACCTCGGCGCGCGTCACCCCCAGCGCCGAGAGCGATCCGGGCCCACCCGGCACATCGGCCAGAAAATCGCGCAGACGGTCGGGCGCCCCGCCCCTGCCCTTGCCGAGAATCCGGCTCAGCAGATCGGTCTTGCCCCGTTCGGCCTGCATCGCGGCCACCGCACCGGGCAGCAGCAGCCGCGCCACGGCGACCGGATCGAGACCCGCGTGTTCGGCCATGAGCGTCGCGGTCAGGCGCTGCGTCGGGCCGAGACCCTTTTGCTGGCTGAAGGCGGCGGTCAGGGCGGCGGCCATGATCTCGCGCGGGACGGCGGTATCGGTCGCACCGGCGATCTGCGGCATCGTCACGACGCAGCGGTTGAACGCATCGAGGGCCATGCCGTCGGCGGTCGGGTTCCAGGCCGCCGCCAGATAGCTCTCGACCCCGCGCACGAGGCTGCGGACCGCCGCGTCGATCCGGCTCTCGGGGCTGGCGCCGTGCAGGACGGTGGGATCGCAGATCAGGACGTCGGGGAGGCCGTTGGTCCAGCGCTCGACCGATCTGGTGCAGGGATCGGGCAGGCCGTCGACGCCGGGCACGACGTAGAGGGCGGGGCGCGGGCCGGTGGACGACAGCATCTTGCGGCACTTGCGCCCCAGCACGATGGCCTCTGGGGTGCCGTAGGTGAGGATCACGTCGACACGCCGGCCCTGCGTCAGGTCTCGCACCGGGTCGACGGCATCGGCGGCGTCCGTTCCCAAAGGCAACGCGAAGAGGAGCGGCGCCACGCCGCGCGGCAATCCCGCAAGCACCCGCTCGCGCAATTCGTCGGCCGCGGTCGTGGCGGCGCCGATCAGCAGCGGATGCCGCAGGTCCGCGCTTTCGAGTTCGGAGTGCAGCGCCTCTTCGAGGATGTCGTCGGCGAAATGAACGCGCGTCGGATAGGTGATGAGCGTCATGGGTCCGACCGCTTCCTTCGACGGGGCACTGGCGGCAGAGGGGTCCGGCCGGGCGCGCGCGGGCCCGGCCGGACGGGTCGCCCTAGTAGGACGACTGGCAGGCCGGGACGTCGCGGCTCGGCAGGCCGATGGCGGCAAAAGCGGCGGGGTCGATGCCGAGGGTCTGGTTCACGTCGGCCACGATCTCGACCACCTGGTTGGCCAGCGTGCCATCCTCGAGTTCGACCACCTCGGTCACGAAGTTGCTGCCGATTGCCTGACGGTTCTCGTCCAGATGGATATCGCCGTTCGGCGCCTCGAGCGTCAGCGTCGACAGGCACTCGCGGAACGCCGCCTGCCCTTCGCCGAGGTCGCCGCCTACCGCGTCGATGCACTGCAATGCCGCGTTGGTGGCGTTGTAGTAGCCGGTCGCGAACAGCGACGGCGAGGGGAAGCGGTCGGCCTCGTCGAAGCTGCCCTGATAGAGCGCCACCCATTCCTGCCAGCGCGGGTCGTCCCAGGTGTCGGCCTGCGGACCGGACGAGGGCACGCCGATCAGCGCCTCCTTGGCGCTGCCTTCGGAGGTCAGCACCGTGCCGTCGACCATGATCGTGCCGCCGATCAGGTTCGCCTCGCCGCCGGCCTGCTGATACTGGTTGAGGAAGTTGACGGCATCGCCGCCGCCGAGGCCGAGGTAGATCGCGTCCACGTCCTCGGGCAGGGCCGCGATGATCGAGCCGAAGTCCTTGGTGCCGAGCGGCACCCAGAAGCGGTCGGTGATCTCGCCGCCCGCCGCACAGAACTCGGTCGCGAAGCCGAAGACCTGCGTATAGATGAACGAATAGTCTTCGCCCACCGTGGCGACCGTCTCATAGCCCTTTTCGGTGTAGACGTAGGTGCCGAGGCCCGCCGACCATTGCGCGCCGTCGATGTTGAACCGGAAGAAGTTCTCGGAGGGGTCGACATAGGTCGTCTCCATCGCGCCCGAGATGCCGTTGATGAAGGTGACGTCGGGCACCGTCTTGGAATAGTCGCGCATCGCGATCCCTTCGGAGCCCGAGAGCGGGCCGACGATGATGTCGACGCCGTCCTGTTCGACGAGCTTGCGCGCGCCGCGCAGCGCAGAGTCGGGCGTGGTGTCGGTCGACTGCACGATATACTGGATCTCGCGCCCGCCCGCGGTCATGCCGGCGGCCATCAGCGCCGCCTCGAGGCCGCGCACCGAATCCTCGCCCAGCACGGTGTAGGTTCCCTCGAGCGTTACCAGCACGCCGATCACGAGCGGGCCGGTGTGTGCGTCGGCCAGGGCGGTCGTCGCCCCGCCCGTCATGAGTGCGGCGGCGCAAAGTCCGGCCATCAACGTCTTTTTCATCTGGTATCCTCCCATTGGATCGGCGCGGCCCGCCCCGTCAGGGACAGATACGCCATGCCCGCCAGCCTGCCGCATAACCCCGGCAGACCGATCACGCGCAGTGCGCTGGCGTAACCAAGGGTCTGTTTTTCGCCCTAGCGGCGGTTTTCGCCCGACAGGTGCAGCCCGGCGAAGGCGCCCGCGACGGTCGCGAAGAGGGCCACGATCAGGAGCGCCGCCTGCCACGCCGGTTCCGCGCCCGTGGCCTGCGACACCACCATGAGGAGGGCACCCGCCAGCGCCAGCGCCAGCGGCTCGATCACGCGGACGGAAAACGCCGAGAAGAAGAAAGCCGCCATCCGCAACGCCGCCACCAGCACGATTGCCTGCGCCAGCACCTCGAGCATCGGCGTGCAGCGGATCGCATTGCCCAGCGTGGCGCCGTCCGCGGTGCAGATTTGGTCGGTGAACACCAGCATGTAGACCTTGAGGACGAGGGCGATCGCCAGGCCGAGGCCGGCCAGCATCTGGCAGACCGTCAGGACCACCTGCGCCGGACGCTCGAACGCGCGGCGCAGCGTGCCGGCGTCCTCTGCCGGGGCCCCGGCTTCGTCGCCCGTCGCCCATCGCCTTGCCATGTCGCCCTCCGACCCTCGCGCCGTGCAGCGTCCCCAAAGCGGAACCCCAAGGCAAGCCCGCCGACCGACGCGGTGTAACCGAGGGTCTGAATAAAGGTCCGTAGCGACCGGGAGGCGCTGGAGCGGGCGACGGGAATCGAACCCGTGTCATCAGCTTGGAAGGCTGAGGTCTTACCATTACACAACGCCCGCGCGCCGGGTCGGGTCTAGGCGAGGCCCCCGGTGTCGTCAAGTCGGCGGTGCGGTGCCGAGGGATCGCGCGCGCCGCGCTGCGGGAGCGCCGCGGACCGACCTGGCGTCGGCGGCCAGTGGGCCAGGGCGGTGGCCGGGGCGGGGGCCGGTGGCCGAGGGCCAAGGCAGGGTCCGGTCTGCAATTCTGCTGTGGACAGATGGACCTATCAATTTGACGCCGCGTCACGGAAGTGTGAGAAGCAAGTCGAAGGGTCCATATATGGTGGCGACGGGGCGTCGAATGTCGACTTGTGGTAGGGATGCGTCCGACTGAGGTGCGGGGACTGCGCGGCGATCGCGATCGGGGGCCGTGACGCCGGACCCGGGCCTGCGGCGCGGCGGGGGCCGAAGACAGCGCCTGAGGCGATCGACCCCGCCCGCCGTCGGCACCCTGACGGTGCCGGTCCTGACGAACCCCCACCGAAAGATGCCCCGATGAATTCCTGGACCGACCCGACGACGCGAGGAACGCCCCTCCGGTCCCGCGCGATGCCCGTAATCCTGGGCGCCGGTGCCTTCGTGCTTGGTGTCGCGGGGACTTATGTCTACGTCAGCTTGCAGTCCCGACAGTCCCAGATCGCCGAAATGGCCGCCGTCGTCGAGCAATTGCAGCTTGCCCTTGCCGCCGATGTCGTAACGCGCAACGCCGCGGCCTTTGCCCCGGACGTGCCGCAGATCGCGCCAGAGCCTGCCGCAGCAAGCGCCGCCGAGGAGGTGTCCGCCCCCGGACCCCAGCTCGCCGGGCCGGACGCCGCGATCACGGTTCCCGAGGTCGCAATTCCCGAGAGTGCCGTCCCCGTCGTTGCCGTGCCACCCGAGGCCGTCGCGGTGCCGACACCGCAGCCGGTCGCGGCGGCTCTTTCCGGCGCCGCGGAGGCGCCCCCGACGGCGACCCAGACGGCGCCCGAAACTGCAAGTGCCGCAGAGCGGATCAGGTCCATCGTCCTCGAGGGAACCGCCGGTGCACAGATCGACGACGAAACGATGCAGCGCGCCCGGCGCCTCGAGACGCTGGCGATCATCGACGCGGGCGTGCAGGACCTCGTGGCCGCCGTCGTCGCCGGGCAATACGACATCCATACCAATTACGCGGACGCCGATTTCTCGGGGCGTATCCATTTCGCCTTCGTCGGCCGCGAAGAGGATCAATCGGCCCTCGAACGGTTTCTGGCCGAGGCCGCCGGGGCCGGTATCGTCGCCCACAGTGCCTCGGTGGTGAGCGGCGACGGTTCGGTGAACGGCCATATCATGCTGTTCGATCTGGTCGAACGCGCCCTCGACAACGGCACCGCCGAAGAGCAGCGGGCGGGCGAGGCGATGCGGGCACAGGCCGTGGCGATGCTCGCCGCGACCGTCGAGGTGGGCGAACCCGAAACCGCCGCGGGCGAGCGGTTCTATGTCGTCGAGGCGGGTGACAGCCTCGCCTATATCGCGCTCCAGTTCTACGGCAACACCAACGACTTCGCGCGCATCTTCGATGCGAACCGGGACATTCTGCGCACACCCGACCGTATCCAGATCGGTCAACGACTGCTCATCCCGGGCGCCTGACCTCCGGCGGCTCTAGTCCCCTGCCACCGCCTCGATCAACGCCGGTCCCGCCGCATTGTTCGAGTTCACCGCCACATCCACGCGGTGGCACCGCAGGGCGTCCTCCGGGGCGGCGCGCATCAGCGTGGCGGCGCCATGCCCCGCCTCGCCCAGCCACAGCGGCCAGTCGCCCGGCGCCAGGATCACCGGCATCCGGGCGTGGATCCGCTGCATCGTCGCGTTCGCACCCGTCGTGACGACGGCGCAGCCGGCGATCGGCGCGCCCTCGTCCGCTGGCTGCCAGGTCCGCCAGATGCCTGCCATGACCAGCGGCGCGCCGTCCGTGCGGGTGATATACCACGGCAGGCGGCTGTCGTCCTCGGCCACGGTCCATTCGTAGAACCCCGAGGCGACGATCAGGCACCGCGTCTCGCGCACCGCGTCGCGGAACGCGGGCTTTTCGGCGATGGTCTCGGCACGCGCATTGATGAGGAGAGGGCCACCGGTCGGCCTGGCGTACCAGCGCGGGATCAGGCCCCAGCGCATGGCGCGCAACCGGCGCGATCCCCCGGCGGCGGTGACGGTATGGACCTGCACGGTCGGGCAGACGTTGAAATTCGGCACCTCGGGCAGGTCGTTGTCCGGGGTTGCCGCAAAGAGCTGCACCATCGCCGCGTGCGGCAGGGTGATCGCCATGCGCCCGCACATCTCAGCCGCCCCCGCAGTGAAGGCGCGACAGGTGCAAAAGACCCCAGTCGCCGAGCTCCCGCAGGGTTGCCGCCCAGATGCGGTCGAAGGCGGCGGGTTTCAGGCCGGTGCCTCTGGCGATGTCGTATAGGCTCGACCGTCCGTCGATGGCCGCGACGATGCCGGCCGCCTCCTTCGGCAGGTTCACCCCGAACCGCTCTGCCCCCTGCCGCAGCGGCGGCACCTTGCCGGCGGCAACCGCTTGCGCGAGGCGGGCGGCGGGCACACCGTTCAGGTGCGGCACGATCCGGTCCTTGCGCGGCGGCGCGGGCGAGACCGTGCCAGCGGCCCGGGCGTAACCCACGTGCACCTTGAGCGTCCCGCGCAGCTTTTCCGCCACCGCCATGCGTGTCGCCGCATCCATGCCCGGCGGTGGCGACACCAGCCGCGACAGATCGTAGAGCGCGGGCGTGGCGAACGCCGCGAGTGACCAGTCCGCCCCCGCCATCGTCGCCAGCAGGTCCGTCACCGTAAAGGCCCGGTCCTGCGCATGCAGCAGCAGGTCATAGAACCCCGCGTCGCTCTGCACATGATCGCCCAGATGCGGATTGCGGCGAAAGGCGTGCCCCTCGGGGACGGCCGCGAACGCCGCCTTTGCCGCCCGCAACCGCGCTTCGGGCGACAGGCCCGCCGTCAGCGCGCCGAACGCCTCCTGCAAGGGATAGACGCCCGAGCGACCATAGGGCGCATAGACCATGAACCCCATGCCGCCGCCCGGCGCCAGCGCCGCGCGCAGGGCCGCGAACCCGGCGCCGGGATCCGGCAGATGGTGCAGCACGCCGCAGCAGTCGATGTAGTCGAAGGTGCCGAGCGCGCCTGCGTCGAGCAGGCTGCCCGTCTCGAACCGCTCAATTGTCAGGCCCCGCGCCGCGATCCGCGCCTCGGCGATGCGGCGCGCGGCGACCGACAGGTCGACATAGGTGATCTCGCAGGGGCGCCCCGCATCGGCCATCCGCTGCGCCAGTTGCACAAGCCCGTCGCCGGTCCCGCCGCCTGCCACGAGCACCCGCAAGGGATGGCGCCAGTCGCGCGACCCGCCCCAGAGGCAATGGTCCATCTCGACCGGAAACGACGGCGACCCGGTGATCAGCCGCGTCGCCTCGTCAGCCGGATCGCGGGCCGGATAGGGATAGGCTTCGTAGTGTTCCCGAACGCTCATCGGCACATCCTGCCAGCGCCCGCCGTAGAAGGCAAAACCGATCCGTTTCACGTTGCCGCAACAACTCTCGGGGGGGCCGCAGGCGGGGGGCAGACAGCCCCCCTCCCCGGTCGATTGCCGGGCGACGACAATGAAGGGGCGCGCCCGAACCCGGCCGGACGTGCCCCTCCGGGATCGAAAGTCGGCTTACTTCATCGCGATGCGTCCGTCGGTATAGGGCGTATATGCCCCGTTCGCCGCCATGTATTCCGCCGTGACATCGGCCAGATCGGGGCCGAAATCATAGGCGTTCTCGGCACCCACGAACATCGCATAGCCGTCGCCGCCGTTGCGGACGTAGTTGTTGGACACCAGACCATAGACCTTTTCGGGGTCGATCGGCGCGCCGCCGACCATGACGTCGGACACGCGGGCGCCCGGTTCGGCGGCGGCATCGACGCTGAACGTGATCCCGGCCACCTGCGGGAACCGCCCGGCGCCCTCCTCGATCTGGCTCACGCCATTCTCGAGGGCCTCGACGACCACGGCGCCCGTCACCTGAAAGGTCGAGAGCGTGTTCTGGAACGGCAGCACCGTCAGCACCTCGCCCATCGTCACCTCGCCGGCGTCGATCGAGGCGCGCAGACCGCCCGAATTGGCGATGGCGATCTCGATCCCCTGATCGGCGACCCGGTCGAGCATCGCGTCGGCCACGAGATTGCCCATCGAGCATTCCATCGCCCGGCAGACGTCGCGGTTGCCGTCGATGACGTCGCTGCTCTCGGCCACCACGGTGGTGCGCAGCTCTTCGAGGGGCGCGGCGAGTTCGGTGACGCGGGCCACGGCATCCGCGTCCTCGGCCACGCCGGCGTCGATCAGGATCGGCGCACCTGTGGCCTCGATCAGGGTGCCGTCGTCGTCGAAGGTGACGTTCAGCTCGCCCAGATACTTGCCGTAGGCGGCGGCCTGCACGATCGCGACACCGTTCACCATGGTCGGATAGGGGCCGACGGCGCCCTCGAAATCGCCCAGCAGCGAATGCGAGTGGCCGCCGACGATCACATCGACGCCGGTGGTGTTCTCGGCGACGCTCTGTTCGACGACATAGCCCGAATGCGACAGCACGATGATCTTGTTGACGCCGTCGGCGGTCAGCCGGTCGACCTCGGCCTGCACCGCCTCGGCCGGATCGCCGAAGGTGACGTTGGGGCCGGGGCTGGCGAGTTCGGCGGCGGATTCGGGCGTGAGGCCGATCAGGCCGATCCGCTCGCCCGCGACCTCGATCACCGTCGATTTCATCAGGCTGTCCGCCAGCAGCGGCTCGCCGGTATAATCCGCGTTCGACATCAGGACCGGAAATTCCACCGCGCCGATCAGCTCGGCGAGGACCTGCGGCCCGTCGTCGAACTCGTGGTTGCCGACGGTCATCGCGTCATAGCCGAGCAGGTTCATGAACTCGGCCGTCATCGTGCCCTTGTATTGCGTATAGAACAGCGTGCCCTGGAACTGGTCGCCGCCGTCGACGAGGATCGAGTTCTCGGCCCGGCCTCGGGCCTCGGCGATGGCGGTCACGAGGCGGGCGACGCCGCCAAAGCAGTCGCCTGCGGTGTTGTCCTCGGGGGCGCATGTCGAATCGAAGGCGCTGATCGGCTCGAACCGGTCGTGGAAATCGTTGGTGTGCAGGATGGTAAGGCTGAACTGGGCGGCGGCGGCGGTCGCGGACAGCGCCAGGACGGCGGTGGTCGTCATCAGACGGGTGAGCATGGTGAAATCTCCCTGTTGGTATCGTCCCAGCTTGGGACGGGGGGGCCGAAGAGTCAAAGCGGCAGCGTCCCTGCCCTAGCGTCGGGCGGTGACGACGGCGTGACAGCCCGATTTCGCGGCACGCTTGACCAATCGCGGCGCGAGCGGCATCAGGCGCCATGCCGATCTACAAACTCTTTCGCGGCCCGGAATGGGCCGACCTTCGGGCCAGGGGCGAAACCGCCGGCGCGCCGATCGACGTGGCCGACGGCTATGTGCATTTCTCGACCGCCGCGCAGGTGCGCGAGACGGCGGAAAAGTGGTTCGCGGGCGCCCGGGGACTGATGCTGCTGGCGGTCGACGGCGACGCCCTCGGCGACGACCTGCGCTGGGAGGTGTCGCGCGGCGGCGCAGTTTTCCCGCATCTCTACCGTAACTTGCGCCTGACGGACGTGCTCTGGTCGCGTTCCCTGCCGCTTCGGGACGGGGCGCATGATTTTCCCGATCTGACGTGAAACGGACCGACCGTCTCGCGCTCGCGGCCCTGCACCGGCTCGACCCCGAGACGGCGCACGGGCTGGCGTTGCGGGCGCTGAACGCCGGTCTCGGGCCGCGCGGCGGGCCGGTGCAGTCGGCGCGGTTGCGGGTGTCGCTCGCCGGAGTGGAGGTGCCCAATCCGGTGGGGCTGGCCGCGGGGTTCGACAAGAATGGGGTGGCGCTGGCACCGCTCGCGCGCACCGGATTCGGCTTTGTCGAGGTTGGCGCCGCGACACCGCGGCCGCAGCCGGGCAATCCGCGTCCCCGGCTTTTCCGGCTGAGCGAGGATGCCGCCGCGATCAACCGGTTCGGGTTCAACAACGACGGGATGCAGGCCATCGGCGCGCGGCTGGCGCGGCGCGGGGCCGGTGTGGTCGGCCTCAACCTCGGGGCGAACAAGGACAGCGACGACCGCGCGGGCGATTTCGCGCGGGTGCTGACGGCCTGCGGTGCGCACGTCGATTTCGCGACCGTCAACGTCTCGTCCCCCAATACCGAGAAGCTGCGCGAGTTGCAGGGGAAAACGGCGCTGGCCGCGCTCCTCGCGCGGGTGACGGAGGCGAACGCGGCGCTGGCCCGACCGGTGCCGCTGTTCCTCAAGATCGCGCCCGATCTGACGCCGCACGACCTTGGCGACATCGTCGAGGTGGCCGAGGCCGCGGGGCTGGCCGGGATCGTGGCGACGAACACGACGCTCGACCGCTCGGGTTTGAAAAGTGCAAGTTCAGGCGAAATGGGTGGCCTTTCCGGGCAGCCGCTGTTCGAAAAATCCACGCGGGTGCTGGCGCTGCTGTCGACGCTCACCCGGCTGCCGCTGATCGGTGTCGGCGGGATCGCGAGCGCGGAACAGGCATACGCGAAGATCCGGGCGGGCGCCACGGCGGTGCAACTCTACACCGCGCTGGTCTATGGCGGGATCTCTCTGGCGCGCGAGATTGCCGAGGGCCTCGACGTCCTGCTGGCGCGGGACGGATACGCGACCGTCGCCGATGCCGTGGGCACCGGGCGGGCCGACTGGACCTAGGCGCGCACGGCCCGCTCGAGGGCGGGGTAGCGGGCGCCCAGCGTCAGGGCGCGGGCGATGAAGCTGAGGTGCAGCGCCGCCCAGAGGCCGTGGTTGCCCCAGACCTCCTTGAGGAGCAGCGCCGCGCCGAAATAGATCGCCGCCGAGAGCAGCATCATGTTGCGCATGTCGCGCGTCCGCGTGGCCCCGATGAAGATGCCGTCGAGCATCCAAGCTGCGCAGCCGACGAGCGGCGCCGCGATCATCCACGGCAGATAGACCCCCGCCGCCGCCCGAACCGGTTCGGCGGTGGTCATCACGGCAATGAGCCACGGGCCGAAGAGCCAGAACCCGAGCGCCATGGCCGTGCAGGCGGCGAGGCCCCAGAGCGAGGTGAGCCACACGCTGCGCCGCAGCCCCGTCAGCGCACGTGCGCCGACCGCCTGCCCGACCAGCGCCTCGGCGGCAAAGGCGAACCCGTCGAGGGCATAGGCGGTGATGTTGAGGAACTGGATGAGCACCTGATTGGCCGCCAGCGGAATATCGCCCATGCCGCCCGACCAGAAGGTGAACGAGACGAAGACCGACAGGAGCAGCACCGAGCGGATCATGATGTCGCCGTTCACCGCCGCCATCCGCCGCAGCCGCACCGGATCGAACACCCGCCCCGGATCGCGCCAGCCCGGCACCGCGAAGGCATCGCGGCAGAGCCAGAGGCCGAGCGCGAGGCCACTGTATTCCGCGATCACCGTCGCCACCGCCACCCCCGGCACGCCCCAGCCGAGGCCGAGGACGAACCAAAGATCGAGGCCGACGTTCACGCCGTTCATCCACAGTTGCAGCACGAGGACCGCGCGCGTCCGTTCCTGCGCGATGAGCCAGCCAGTGACGCCGTAGAGCGCGATGGCGGCGGGCGCCGACCAGACGCGGATGGCCATATAGCGGTGCGCCAGCGCCTCGACCTCGGCGCTGGCGGGGGCCACGCGGAACGCCAGAGAGAAGAGCCAGACCTGCGCCGCGATCAGCACCGTGCCCGCCGCCAGCCCGATGAGCAGGGCGCGCATCAGGAGGGCCGAGACCTCGTTGCCGTTGCGCGCACCCAGCGCCTGCGCGGCAAGGCCCGTGGTGCCCATCCGCAGAAAGCCGAAGACCCAGTAGAACGCCGACAGGATCACCGCACCGGTGCCGACCGCGCCGATCGGGACCGCCGCGCCGAGTTGCCCGACGACGCCGGTGTCGACCGCGCCGAGGATCGGCACGGAGGCGTTCGAGATCACGATCGGCAGCGCGATGGCAAGGACGCGCCGATGGGTCAGGAGCGGCGCCGTCGGCTCTGGCGTCATGCCCCTTCGGGCATCAGGAAATGACCCGTCGCCTGCGCGAAGAGGCGCGCGCGGTTGTCCTGCCACGCCTCGACATGGACGCTGGCATAGCGCCGCCCCGACCGGTTGACGCGGGCCCGCGCATAGGCGTCGCGCGGCAGGCCGGCGCGCAGGTAGTCGACGGTAAAGTCGATGGTCTTGGGATAGGCGACGGCCCCTGCCGCGCCCGCCTCCATGCTGTCCCACATCGATGCCCAGGCGAGTTCGACGATGGCCGCGATCTCGAGGAAGGACGCCGTGGCGCCGCCGTGCAGCGCCGGCAGGCCGGGGTTGCCGATCAGCAGGTCGCGGAACGGCAGCACGGCGGTCAATTCGTCGCCGCGCCGGTCGAAGTGCACCCCGAGGAAGGCCGCATAGGGCACGCCCGAGACCAGCGCGTCGAGCGCCGCGTCGCGCCGTCCCTTGATGACCTGCACCGGCTCCGGCCGTTTCGCCGCCATCGCCCTAGCCCCCGTGCACGACGGTGAAGGCGCCCGTGGCGGTGGCGACCGGCCGGTCGTCGTCACCGTCCGTCGCGACGGCCCGCACGAAGGCGACCGAACGGGTCAGGTGATGGCATTCGGCGCGCGCGCTGATCGCCGCCCCGGGCGTTGCCGGGCGCATATAGTCGATCCGCAGATCGAGCGTCGACGTCGCCACCGGCCTGTCCGGATGCGCCATCACCGCCGCCCCGCCCGCCGTGTCCATGAGCGCCGAGACCGCGCCGCCGTGGATCACGCCGCTCGCCGGATCGCCGACCAGATCGGCGCGCCACGGCATCGTGATCGTGGCATGGCCGTCGCCGATCCCGGTCAGTTCCATCGCCAGCGCGCGCGAGAACGGCAGCGCCGAGATGAATTGCTGCGCCGCCCGTCTCTGCCGTGCCGCGATGGCGGCGTCGTCCTGATCCATTCCGCCCTCCGCGGCCATTGCCTGCCCGGTTGTGACCCTGCCGCCGGGCGCCATCAAGCGAAACCTGACGCCCGCCGGGCACGGCGCCGCCGCGATGCGTGTTGCCCTGCCCCCGGCGCCGCTGTTACGCTGGGCCGCGCAGGGAGGCAGGCCATGCCCGATATCCGGCTGTCGTTCAAGGAAATGTGCGAGCGTTTCGACGTGACGCCGCGCACGCTGCGCTATTACGAATATATCGAGCTGCTGAGCCCGGAAAAGCAGGGTCGCGCCCGTTTTTATGGTCAGCGCGAGGTGGCGCGGATGACGCTCATCCTGCGCGGACGCCGGTTCGGTTTCTCGCTCGAGGAGATCCGCCAGTTCCTCGCCATCTATGCCCGCGAGGGGACCGAGGCGCAGAACCGTCGCTGGGTCGCCCTCGCGGACCGGCAACTCGGCCAGTTGCGCGAACAGCGCGACGACCTCGACCGGACCATCGCCGACCTGCAACGGATGCGCGACGAGGCGGCGGGCGGATGACCGGACAGCGCGACATCCTCAGAGGAATGCTGCTCGCGCTCTGCGTCCTTGTCGTCGGGCCATCCCGCGCGGATACGCCGCTGCCGCCGCCCGGGCGGATCGTGACGCAGGCCGCGACCTCGACCGTCGTGGCCGATCCCGACCTCGGCACGACGGTCGTGACGACGCCCGGCCTCGCCGACTGGACCGTGCCGGGGTGGTACCGGTTCTGGTCGCTGTCGGGCGACGGTGCCTATTTCCTCGCGGTGCAGCCGGGCGGCAACCTGATCCCCGCGATCGACCCCGACACCGTCGCGTTCACCGTCCACTATCGCGACGGTCGGGCGCCGGAACCGGTCCGCATCGCCGACCTTCCGTCACCCGATGCCTATCCGCGCACAGTCAGCAACTGGGCGCTCTACACCCTCCTGTCGTGGGACACCGACGCAGGCGGCTGGCGCATCGACCTGGAGAACGGTCACCGCATCCTGCTGCGTCCCGAAAGCTGATCGCCGCCGCGGGTTTTGCGTGACGCAGCGTTTTTCTTTACGTTAACGTCACCTTTGGTTGCAAGATTGCAGTGCGGGCGCCAGATCGGTCGGACCCGAGACAGATGGAAAGCCTGCAATGCCGACCCCGATCCCCGATCCCCGCCCCGCCGAGGCGCCCTCATCCGACGCCGCCCTTTCCATCCGCGAGATGTGCGAGGCGTTCGATGTGACCGCCCGCGCGCTGCGCTTCTACGAGGCCAAGGAGCTGCTGTCGCCGGCGCGCACCGGCGCCCGCCGCCTCTACTCGCGCCGCGACCGCGCCCGCCTGAAACTCATCCTGCGGGGCAAGCGGTTCGGGTTCGCGCTCGAGGAAATCCGCCAGCTCCTCGACCTCTACGACATGGGCGACCAGCAGGAGACGCAGCTTGCCCGGACCTATGAACTGGCACAGCGCCACCTCGACGGGATGAAGGCGCAGCGCGCCGAACTCGACGAGGCGATCGCCGAACTGACCGCCGAGATGGCGTGGGGGGCGGCGGAACTCGCCCGCCTGCACCGCGCCGCCGCCAAGACCGACAGCGCCGCCTGACCACCCAGCCCCCCCGGAGGAGACCGCCGATGCCCAGCTATACCGCCCCGATCAAGGACATGCAGTTCGTCCTGCACGACGTTCTCGGCGTCTCCGATCAGGATATCCCGGGCTACGCCGACCTCGACCGAGCGTTCACCGGCGCGGTGCTGGAAGAGGCGGGCAAGGTGGCGTCCGAGGTGCTCGTGCCGCTCAACGCGGTGGGCGACACGCAGGGCTGCATCCTCGAGAACGGTGTGGTGCGCACGCCGGAGGGCTTCGGGGCGGCGTTCGATCAGCTCAAGGAGGGCGGCTGGATGGCCCTCGATGCCGCCGAGCAATACGGCGGACAGGGCCTGCCCTACCTGATGCATTCTGCGGTGAACGAGACCTTCGTGTCGGCCAACATGGCATTCAACATGTATCAGGGCCTGACCCACGGCGCCTATTCGGCGATCCTCGCGCATGGCACCGAGGCGCAGAAGGACAGATGGCTGCCGAAACTCGCCAATTGCGAGTGGACCGGCACGATGAACCTGACCGAGCCGCATTGCGGCACCGATCTGGGCCTGATGCGCACCAGGGCGGTGCCGCAGGACGACGGATCCTATGCGGTGACGGGGCAGAAGATCTTCATCTCGGCGGGCGATCACGACATGGCCGACAACATCGTGCATCTGGTCCTCGCCAGGATCCCGGGCGGGCCGGATGGCATCAAGGGCGTGTCGCTGTTCATCGTGCCGAAGGTGCTGGTGAACGAGGACGGCTCCCTCGGCGCCCGCAACGGCGTGACCTGCGGCAAGATCGAGGAAAAGATGGGCATCCACGGCAATGCCACCTGCGTGATGAACTACGACGGGGCGACCGGATGGCTGCTCGGCGAGGAGCACAAGGGGATGCGCGCGATGTTCACGATGATGAACGAGGCGCGGCTGGGCGTGGCGTTGCAGGGCTATGCCCAGGCCGAGAGCGCCTATCAGAACGCCGTGATCTATGCCCGCGAGCGCCTTCAGGGCCGCGCCGCGACCGGCGCCGAGAACCCCGACGGCCCCGCCGATCCGCTGATCGTGCACCCCGACATCCGCCGCAGCCTGATGGACCAAAAGAGCTTTGTCGAAGGGGCGCGCGCCTTTACCTACTGGGGCGCCTCGCTGATCGACCGAGCGCACAGGATGGACGATGCAGCGGCCGACGGCCTCATCTCTCTGCTGACCCCGGTGCTGAAGGGGTTCCTGACCGACAAGGGTTTCGACATGGCGGTCGCGGCGCAGCAGGTCTGGGGCGGACACGGCTACATCGAGGATGCGGGCATGTCGCAGTTTGCCCGCGATGCCCGGATCGCGATGATCTACGAGGGCGCTAACGGCGTGCAGGCACTCGATCTGGTGGGCCGCAAGCTTGCCCTCGACGGCGGCAGGCACGTCATGGCCTACTTCGGGATGATAAAGACGTTCATCAAGGAGAACGAGGGACACGAGGCATTGAAGACCGGCTACCTCGATCCGTTGAAGGAGGCCTCCAAGGCGTTGCAGCAGGCGGCGATGTTCTTCATGGCCGAGGGGATGAAGAATCCCAACGCCGCCCTCGCTGGCTCCACCGATTTCCTGCACATGATGGGCCACGTCTCGCTCGGGTTCATGTGGGCGCGGATGGCAAAGGCGGCGTTCGCGGCACTCGATGCGGACGCCGGGGACCGCGACTTCTATCAGGCGAAACTGGCGACAGGGCGCTATTACATGGTGCGGCAACTGCCGGCCGTCCACATGCACCTCGCGCGGATCGAGAGCGGTGCCGATCCCGTGATGGCCCTCGACGCGGCGGCGTTCTAGGGCAACAGTGGCGCGACAGCGGACGGACCGCGCAGCAAGGACACCCGATGCCCAAACGCCTCCGCCTCACCCGCCGCTTTCCGGTCGCCATGACCGAGGACGGCTACCGCCGTCTGAAACGGTTCGCCACAGAGGCGGGGCTGGACGAGGGCGAGGCGCTGTCGTTCCTGTTCGAGAACTTCGACAGCGTCATCGACGAAGACACGTTCGGCCACCGGTTGCGGTTGTTCAATTCGGAACTGGAGGCGCGTAAGAAGTGAACGGTGCGCTCGTAGCCGATTGCGGATGCCTCCGGCGGGAGTTGTTACGGCAACGTGAACGGCGGCGCGCCATGATCCACTCTGTCCCCGAGTGACCCACACGGGGTATGAGGGACAGGGCTTCACGTTGCAGGGCCCTGGGCTCTCCAGACTGTACCTTAGGAACAGGATCGCAGAGCATGGTTAACGCTGGGTAAACGGCCCCGTTCACGTTGCAGTAACAACTCTCCGGGGGGTCGCCATTGTTTGCGCCATCGGTTCAAGCAACAATGGCGACGGGTGGAAAACCCCCCGGCGCTATCCACGGGCACAAACGAATGGAATGTCGCTATGACCATGAAACTCCACTGCTTCGGCGAAAGCGGCAATGCCTACAAGGCGGCGCTCACGATGACGCTCGCGGACGTCGAATGGGAGGCGGTCTACGTCGACTTCTTCAACGGCGGCGTGCGGACGCCCGAGTTCCTCGCGCTCAACGAAATGGGCGAGGTGCCGGTGCTGATCGACGGCGACACGGTGCTCAGCCAGTCGGCGGTCATCCAGGATTACATCTCGTCCAAGACCGGCAAGCTCGGCGGGCGCTCGGCGGACGAGCGGCGCGAGGTGTTGCGCTGGATGTTCTTCGACAACCACAAGCTGTCGGGTGTCGCGGGCGGGCTGCGGTTCCAGATGAACTTCATGCCCGAGGCGAAACGCAATGCCGACGTGATCGCGTTTCAGGCGGCGCGGATGAACGCCGCGCTGAAGGTCGTCGACCGGGCGCTGGCGCAGCGGCAATGGCTCGCCGGTGAGGCGATGACCGTCGCGGACCTCGCCTGCTGCGGCTATCTCTATTATCCCGAGCCGTTCCAGTTCGACCGCAAGGCCCTGCCCAACATCGACCGCTGGCTCGACGCCATCGCCGCCGTGCCGGGGTGGAAACACCCCTATGACCTCATGCCCGGCTCGCCCGCCGATCGCGCCGTCGCGTGAGACATGCTGGCCCGGTCCGCCCTGATCGCGATCGGCGGCTATCAGCAGTGGATCTCGCCGCGCAAGGGCTACGCCTGCCCGTATCGCCTGCTGCACGGCGGCACGGGCTGTTCGGGGTTTGCCAAGGCGGCGCTGCGGACGCACGGGTTCCGGCGCGCGGTCCCGCTGATCCGCGCGCGGTTGCACGACTGTCATGCCGCCGCCCTGACGCTGTCGGCGCGGAACCGCGATCTGCCAAAGGAACCGGGCGAGACCGGCGCGAAGAAGCGCAAGGATCGTTGGTATGAAAGCTGCGACTGCAATCCCTGCGGCGACATGCGTCTGTGCGGTTTCGGGCGCGGCCACGACCTCACGCCCGATTGCGCGCCAGACTGTGTGCCCGACTGCTCTTTCTGATCCTTTCCCGACCTGCGGAGAACCGACATGACCGACGCCTATATCTACGACGCCATCCGCACGCCCCGCGGCAAGGGACGCGCCGACGGCAGCCTGCACGAGATGACCGCGACGCGGCTGTCGGCGGGGGTGCTGAACGCCCTCAAGGAGCGCAATGGCCTGACGGGCCACGCCGTCGAGGACGTGATCTGGGGCAACGTAACCCAAGTCGGCGAGCAGGGCGGCGGACTGGCAAGGACCATCGTTCTGGCCTCCGATCTCGACCAGTCGATCCCCGGCCTGGCCATCAACCGGTTCTGCGCCTCCGGCCTCGAGGCGGTCAACCTCGCCGCCAACCAGATCCGCGGCGGTGCGGGCAGCGCCTATATCGCGGGCGGCGTCGAGATGATGAGCCGGGTGCCGATGGGCAGCGACGGGGCGGCCATCGCCGTCGATCCGTCGATCGCGATGGACACCTATTTCGTGCCGCAGGGCATTTCGGCGGACATCATCGCCACCGAATACGGGTTTACCCGCGACGACGCCGACGCCCTTGCCGTCGAGAGCCAGAAGCGGGCCAAAGCCGCGTGGGACGACGGGCGGTTCGCACGTTCCGTGGTGCCGGTGAAGGATCAGAACGGTCTGACGGTCCTCGCCACCGACGAATACATGCGCCCCGCCACCGACATGCAGACGCTCGGCGCGCTCAAGCCCGCTTTCAAGGACATGGGCGAGACGATGCCCGGTTTCGACAAGGTGGCCTTGCTGAAATATCCGCACCTCGAGCGGATCGAGCACATCCACCACGCGGGCAATTCGTCCGGTATCGTCGACGGCGCGGCGGGCATCCTCGTCGGGAGCAGGGCCTTCGGCGAGGCGATGGGCCTGACGCCCCGCGCCCGTATCCGCGCCACCGCCAAGATCGGCACCGATCCCACGATCATGCTGACCGGGCCGGTGCCGGTGACGGAAAGGATCCTGCGCGACGCCGGCATGGAGATCGGCGACATCGACCTCTTCGAGGTGAACGAGGCCTTCGCGTCGGTCGTGCTGCGGTTCATGCAGGCGTTCGGCGTGGGCACCGACCGGGTCAACGTCAACGGCGGCTCGATCGCGATGGGGCATCCGCTGGGTGCCACGGGGGCGATGATCCTCGGGACGTTGCTCGACGAGCTGGAACGGTCCGGCAAGGGGACGGGCCTCGCCACGCTCTGCGTCGCGTCGGGCATGGGGGCGGCCACGATCATCGAAAGGATGTAGGGCGATGCGGCAACCCGAACTCAGGACCGCGCGCGCGGTGTCGGAATACCTGCTCGAGGTAACGGGCCGGGCGATGCTCGACCGGGACTTCGATACGGTCTCTGCCGTGTTCGCGCTGCCGAACCGGATCACCACGGCCGGACAGACCAAGGTCGTGACGACGGTCTGCGAACTGAGCCGGATCATGAAGGGCGTCTGCGGCTATTACGAGGCGCAGGGCGTCACCGCCCTCGACCGGCGCTGCGTGGCGGCCGATTTCCGTGGGCCCGACCGGGTCGAGGCCACGCATGTCAGCCGTCTCCTTGCCGGCGAGCGGGAGGTTGCGCCCCCCTTTCCGGTCTATTCGGTGCTCGAACGGCAGGACGGCATGTGGCGCATCGCGTCGTCGGACTACGCGATCGACGACGATGGCCCGCACGGCACGGCGCTCCTGTGTCGCAACGAGAACGAGTCGGACGCGCTGGCGATCTATCAGGAGCATCTGGACGCCCTGTCGGACGCCCTTCTGTCGGGCGACCTCGACGCCTTTGCCGCGCGGATCGGACTGCCGCACAGCATCACCACGCAGTCCGAGCATTTCATGATCGAAACCCCCGAAAAGATGGCCGAAACCTTTCGCAGCTTCAGCCTGCATTACGGCTCGCGGGGCCTCACGGCCCTCGTGCGGATCGCAAAGACGGCGCGGTTCACCGGACCGGGCGAGATCATCGGCACCCACGAGAGCCATCAGCTCATCGGCAGCACGCGGATCACGCCGCCGTTTCCCAACCGGGTGCGCCTTCTCCGCGGGGCGGATGGCCTCTGGCGCGAAACCCATTGCGCAAACGCGATCCTCAACACCTCTGACCACTTCCACTCCTGGACCCGGGTGGCGGATACGCCGCGCCTGCCAGACCTGCCCGACCTCGACCCCCCGGACTGATCCCGCCCCGCCCCGAGCCCGGCGTTCGCGCCCCCAGACGACCCGCGCCCAGCAAGCGCCGTGAAAGGTAGACCAGATGCCCGATTCCAGACCCGATTTCACCCTCGCCACCGACGCCGATGGCGTCGCCGTCATCACCTGGGACGTGCCCGGAAAGTCGATGAACGTGATGAGCCGCGCGTCGATGGTCACGCTGAACGACCTGATCGATGCGGCCCTTGCGGACGCGTCCGTCAAGGGCATCGTCATCACGAGCGGAAAGGACAGTTTCGCGGGCGGGATGGACCTGAACGTGCTGGCCTCGATCCGCGACGAGGCCGGGGACGAGCCGGCGCAGGCGCTGTTCGATTTCACGATGGCGGGGCACCGGATGCTGCGCAAGATCGAGCGGGCGGGGATGGACCCCAAGACCCTCAAGGGCGGCAAGCCGATCGTGGCGGCCCTGCCCGGCACGGCGCTCGGGATCGGCCTCGAACTGCCGCTCGCGTGCCACCGGATCTTTGCCGCCGAGAACCCAAAGGCGCGGATCGGCCTGCCCGAGATCATGGTCGGCATCTTTCCGGGTGCCGGCGGCACGACGCGGCTGGTGCGCAAGATGGGCGCGATGGCCGCCTCGCCGCTGCTGCTGGAGGGCAGGCTGAACGATCCGGCGGGGGCCAAGCGCGCGGGCGTGATCGACGAGGTGGTGCCGGCGGGTGATCTGCTGGATGCCGCCAAGGCGTGGGTGCTGAAGGCGACGGACGCCGATATCGTCAAGCCTTGGGATCAGAAAGACTACAAGATGCCCGGCGGCACGCCCTATCATCCGGCGGGGTTCATGACCTTCGTGGGCGCCAGCGCGATGGTGAACGGCAAGACGATGGGCGTCTATCCGGCGGCCAAGGCGCTGCTGAGTGCCGTCTACGAGGGCGCGATGGTGAACTTCGACACCGCGCTGCGGATCGAGGCGCGGTGGTTCACCAACGTGCTGATGAACCCCTCGTCGAGCGCGATGATCCGGTCGCTGTTCGTGAACAAGGAGGCGCTCGAGAAGGGCGCCAACCGGCCCGAGGCACCGGACCAGCGCGTCAAGAAGGTCGGCATCCTCGGCGCGGGGATGATGGGGGCGGGGATCGCCTATGTGAGCGCCAATGCGGGGATCGAGGTCGTGCTCCTCGATCAGAAACAGGAGGCGGCGGACAAGGGCCGCGCCCATGCCGAGGGCATCCTCGACAAGGGGATCGCGCGCAAGAAGGTGACGGAGGGCAGGAAGGCCGAGGTGCTGGGCCGGATCACCGCGACGACGGACTATGCCGCACTTGCCGACTGCGACCTGATCGTCGAGGCGGTGTTCGAGGATCCGAAGATCAAGGCCGAGGTGACGCGCGCCGTCGATGCCGTGACCGCGCCCGACTGCATCTTTGCCACCAACACCTCGACGCTGCCGATCACGATGCTGGCCAAGGCGAGCGCGCGGCCCGCGCAGTTCATCGGCATCCACTTCTTCTCGCCGGTCGACAAGATGGCTCTGGTCGAGATCATCAGGGGCAAGGAGACGGGCGACATCGCCGTCGCACGCGCCCTCGATTTCGTGCGCCAGATCCGCAAGACCCCGATCGTGGTCAACGATGCGCGGTTCTTCTATGCCAACCGCTGCATCATCCCCTATCTCAACGAAGGGATGCGGATGCTGCGCGAAGGGGTGGAACCGGCGCTGATCGAGAATGCGGCCAAGCTGATGGGCCTGCCGCTGGGGCCGCTGCAACTCGTGGACGAGACCTCTATCGACCTCGGCGCACGGATCGCGCGGGCGACGAAAGACGCGATGGGCGCGGATTATCCGGACGCGGACGTCGACGAGGTGATCTTCTGGATGGAGGGCGCGGGGCGCATGGGGCGCAAGGTGGGCCGCGGCTTTTATGCCTATGACGAGGCGGGCAAGCGGACCGGCCTCTGGGACGGTCTGGCGGCGAAGTATCCCGTAGCGGACGACCAGCCCGATCTGGTGATCGTGCAGCACCGGTTGATGTTCGCGCAGGTGCTCGAGGCGGTGCGCGCGCTGGAAGAGGGCGTGTTGATGGACATCCGCGAGGGCGACGTCGGCGCGATCCTCGGCTGGGGGTTCGCGCCCTGGTCCGGCGGGCCGTTCTCGTGGCTCGACATGCTGGGCGCACCCTATGCGGCGGCGCGCTGCGACGAACTGGCCGAGGCATTCGGGCCGCGGTTCGCCTGCCCCGATCTGTTGCGTGAGATGGCGGACAAGGGGCAAACGTTCTACGCCCGCTTTGCGCCCGCGGAGGCGGCCTGAGGCAGACGAAGTCTTTCAAAGACTTCGGCGTCGATTTCTTTGAAAGAAGTCGGTGGCGTCGCTAGAAGTCGTAGCCGAACCGCGCGATGTCCCGTGCCGCAAGGCGGGCGACGAGGGCGCGGTCGGCGGATGAGTACTGGTCCCGCCAACCCTCGGGCCGGTCCGAGGCATTGGCATGCGGCAGGTCGAGCGCAAAGCCAAGGTGCGCCTCGACGGGCGACAGATCCCCGGCCAGATGCTCGAGCCGGACGAAATGCGCCCGCGCGGCGGCGCGCCCGTGGATCCACAGCGTCCGCGCGTAGGGATTGGCAGCGAGCCCCGCCTGGGTCTCGCGCGCATTGAGGAAGGCGCTGAAATCGCTTGCACGGGCCAGCGTCACGGCGGGGTGGACAAAGGTCTGTGCCCGCAGCCAGTGGTAATAACTCACCATCCTGTCCCAGGGATTGCGCACGAGGGTAAAGCACAGCATCGCGTCGATCTCTTCGACCGAGAGGATGCCCTCGATATCGGCCAGACGCGCATGTTTCCACAGCCGTCCCTTCGGCGTGAGGTCCGCCAGCCGGTGCCTGCGCTTAAGCGCCTTGGGCGTGTCGCCGACGATGATGTCGTCGCGCGCCGCGCGGGCCTCGAGGGCCAGCGTCATCGCCGTCCCGCCGGTCTTGGGGATGTGGGCGAACACATAGGCGCGGGCGCGGCTGACGATCATCGCGCGCCGCGCAGCGCGATGACCCCGCCCGCGGCGGCGATCATCACCATTCCGAAGATGCCGATGGGTGACACGACATCTCCCCAGATCGCCCACGCCCAGAAGCTGGCGAAGAGCAGGAGCGAATATTCGAAGATCGCCACGTGGCTCGCCTCGCCCAGCAGATAGCCGCGAAAGATGAGCACGATGCCGACCACCGCGCCGATACCCTGCGCCACGATCCAGCCCGCATCGGCCAGCGTCAGCGGCATCCAGCCGCGCAGCACGAAGCCGTCGTCCCCGGCCAGCGGCGGCAGCGCCGCGACCGGCAGCAGCACCGAACCGAGCGCCCCGAAGAGGCCGAGCAGCACGAAGAACGCGGTGGTGAGCGCCATCGTCCCCTCGCCCTCGCACCAGACCCGCGTCGTGACCGCGCCGACGGCATAGAAGAACCCCGCCACCACCGGCGCGAGGAGCCACAGGCCGCCGACCGCGCCGCCCTCGATCTCGGCCCCCGGCCCGATGACGAGTGCCACGCCCGCAGCGCCAAGGCCCACCGCCGTCCAGCGCACCCACCCCACCCGCTTGCCCAGCACCACGACCGACAGGATCAGCACCCAGAGCGGCGCGGTAAAGAACCCCGCCACCACGAGCGAGATCGGCATCACCGCGAGGCAGCCGAAGTAGATCACCATCGACACGGCGGTAAAGATGCTGCGCCCCGTCACCGGCCACAGGCGCCGGGGCCGCATCGAGCCGAACCCGAGTGCCGCGACCGCCGCCATGCAGGTGAGTGCCACGAGCGCGCGCAGGAGGTGGAACTGCGCCAGCGATCCGTCGTCCGACACCAGCCGCAGCAGGTTGTCGCTCAACCCAAGCACCGCCATGCCCGCCACGGTGCTGACCGCGGCGGCGACGGGGCGCACGGCGCCGCCCGCGACCGGCACGATCGCTGCGCGCATCGGTGTCGCGCCGATAAAGTCTTGGTCCATGGTGCCCTATCCCGGGATCGTGGCGAACGGCCCTTGCCCCCGCGTCCCTGCGCCACCTAATCTTGCCGCGGCAGACAATGGCAAGGGGGGCGCGCGCGATGGGCTGGATGGCGGACGAGACCGGCCTCGACAAATGCGCCGCCAACCATGTGCCGCTGACGCCGCTGTCGCATCTGGCGCGCGCGGCAGAGGTGTTTGCGGGGCACGAGGCCACGGTCTATGGCCAGGTGCGCCGCACCTATGCAGAATACCACGCCCGCGTCACCCGCCTCGCCTCGGCCCTTGCCCTGCGCGGGATCGCGCCCGGCGACGTGGTCGCCACACTCCTTCCGAACGTGCCCGCGCAGGCCGAGGCGCATTTCGGTGTGCCCGCTTGCGGCGCGGTTCTCAACACCATCAACTTTCGCCTCGATGTCGATACCGTGGCCTGGATCCTCGGCCATGGCGGCGCGAAACTGGTCCTCGTCGATACGCAGTTCGTGACGCTGGCCGAGGCGGCGGTCGCCGCGATGGACGGCGAAGGCCCTGCCATCGTCGAGGTGCCCGATCCCGTGGCGGGCCTTGCGCCGACCGGGCGGCATCCGCTCTACGAGGAACTGCTCGCCACCGCAGACCCCGCCTATCGCTGGCACCTGCCGACGGATGAATGGGAGAGCCTCGCGCTCAACTATACCTCGGGCACCACCGGGCGGCCCAAGGGCGTCGTCTATCACCATCGCGGCGCCTATCTCATGACGATGGCGACGCCGATCTCGTGGCGGATGGTGCTGCACCCCCGCTATCTCTCGGTCGTGCCGATGTTCCACTGCAACGGCTGGAACCACATCTGGATGCTGCCGCTCCTTGGCGGCACGGCGATCTTCTGCCGCGACGTGTCGGCGGCGGCGATCTACGACGCCATCGCCGCCGAGGGCGTCACCCACTTCGGCGGCGCGCCCATCGTGCTCAACCTGATCGTCAACGCCGACGCGGCCGTCCGCCGCCCGTTCGACCATATCGTGCAGGTCTTTACCGCCGGCGCCCCGCCGCCGCCCGCGACACTGGCCGCCATCGGCCCGATGGGCTTCGAGGTGACGCAGGTCTACGGCCTGACCGAGACCTACGGCCACGTCTCGGAATCGCTCTGGAATGCCGACTGGTCCGCGCTGCCGCGCGACGAACAGGCGAGCCTGCGCGCACGGCAGGGCGTGGCCTTTCCGATGATGGAGGCGGTGGGCGTGGCCGACGATACCCTCGCCGCCGTGCCCCGCGACGGCGCGGCGCTGGGCGAGATCGTGATCCGCGGCAATGCGGTGATGAAGGGCTACTACCGCAACCCGGAGGCGACGAAGAAGGCCTTCGCGGGCGGCTGGTTCCATTCCGAGGACATCGCGGTGCAATACCCCGACGGCCACATCCGCATCGCCGACCGCGCCAAGGACATCATCATCTCGGGCGGCGAGAACGTCAGTTCCGTCGAGGTCGAGGGCGCCCTGATGCACCACCCTGCCGTCTCGCTCTGCGCCGTCGTGGCACGCCCGGACGACAAATGGGGCGAGGTGCCCTGCGCCTTCGTCGAGCTGAAGGCGGGGGCCGAGGCCACCGAGGCCGACCTCATCGCCTTTGCCCGGACCCGGATCGCGGGGTTCAAGGCGCCCAAGCGCGTGGTGTTCTGCGAGTTGCCGAAGACCGCGACCGGCAAGATCCAGAAGTTCGAGCTGCGCGCCCGCGCCCGTGACCTTTGAGGGCACCCCTTAGAACTGTTGTCGAAACGGTCCGCTTGTCGCTACAACTGTCGGAACGCGGCGGCAGACCGCGCCGGAGGGGCACGACGGGCACCAGATGACGGCACTCGCGGAATATGCGCAGCTCGAAAGCACCGGCCTCTGGCGGGCCAGCGCGGATGCGCAGCGCCGCGAGGTGGGCCTGTCGTTCGGCGATACCACGCTGGTCATCTCGGACAGTGCCGCCCGCCCGCTGGCGCATTGGTCGCTGCCCGCCGTTACCCGGCTGAACCCCGGTGTCACACCGGCAGTCTTTTCCCCCGGCCCCGACGACGGCGAGACCGTCGAGATCACCGACGACCTGATGATCGAGGCGCTCGACAAGGTGCGCCGCGCCGTCGAGCGGGCCCGCCCCCGCCCCGGACGGCTGCGCCGCTACGGGCGGCTCGCGGTCCTTCTGGTGAGCGTCGGCGCGCTCGCCCTCTGGCTGCCCGGCGCGCTGCGCGATCAGGCGCTCGAGGCCGTGCCGCTCAGCAAACGCGCCGAGATCGGCGCCACGCTGCTCGGGCACATCCAGCGGATTACCGGCCCGACCTGCCGCAATCCACTGGGCACCTCGGCGCTCGCCTCGCTGCGGACCCGCGTGCTCGGCCGCGAGGCGCCCGGGCAGGTGGTGGTGGTGCCTGCCGCCCTGCCCGGCGCCATCTATCTGCCCGGCGGGATCATCGTCCTGTCGCAGGCGATGATCGAGGGCACCGACGATCCCGCCGTCGTCGCGGGCCACATCCTTGCGGCAGCACTGTCGCGGACCGGGGCCGACCCGCTCGAGCCGATCCTGCGCGAGGCGGGCCTGATGGCGACCCTGACGCTCCTGACCACCGGCGACCTGCCGGGTGAGACGCTGGCCGACGAGGCGCGGGACCTGCTCGCGACGCCGACGCCTCTGGCGGGTGCGGCCGTGCTCGCCCAAGGATTTGCCGCGGCATCGGTGCCCCTGGCCCCCTGGGCCGCGGCATCGGGGCGCCCGGTGGACGACATGGCGCCCTATGTTGCTGCGGCGCAAACGGGAGCGGCGCCCGAGGCGCCGCTCCTGACCGATGGTAACTGGATCAGTCTTCAGGGTATCTGCGCGGGCTGATCGGCGCCTCAGTTGCGCGCGAACGCGTCGCCATAGCCTGCCGCGCGGACCGCCTGCAACGCGGCGTTCAACTGTGCCGCACTCGTGAACGGCCCTGCCGCGACGACCCGCAACGGCTGACCGCCGCTGGTAATGCTGGCAAATCCGATCGGCAGACCCATCCCGCGCAGGCGCGCCGCCGCGGCATCGGCATTCGCGGCCTCGCCGTAGGTGCCGACCTGGATGAACCGGTACGACGGTGCCGTCGCCTGTGGCGCGGGCGCGGCCACCGGGGTTCGCGACAGGGTGCGCGACTGCACCACCTGCCCCGAGACCTCCTGCGGCACGCCACGGTTCAGGTTGATGCGACCATCCTCCCAGACCCGTTCATAGCCTGCGGGCGGACGGACGTGCTGCACCAGGGGTGCTACGGGGTTGGACGCCGGGATCGGCGACGGCGACAGGGTCTCGCTCAGCACCGAAGGTTGCCGCACCGCCGCGCCGACACTCTGGGGTTGCGCGTTCTGCACGCGGACCGCGGCCTGCGCATATGTGGTCGTGAGGCCGGGCACCGACGGCCCGCCCACGGGCTGCGGCGCACCGGGTGCCAGGGGTCCACGGGCCATCACCAGCGGCACGGCCTCGCAGGTGACGCGCTGGCCCGTCACCACGTTGACGAACCGCGCGCCGGTGAGCGAAATCTCTTCGCAGACCTCGGACAGCGTGGCGCGACGGATGCCGGGATAGGGGTCGGCGATGCCGCTGCCCGGCGGGAACGCCGACGCTGCCCCGTAGGGTCCGACGATCCCGGGCAGGCGGATGCCGTCGGCGAGGACCGTCGGCGAAACGGCCATCGGCGGGCCGCAGTCGATGGGCTGGCCGGTCCGTTCCGAGATAAAGTTGCGCTGATAGCCGAAACGCCCGACGCAGGCCTCGGCCCGGGTCATCCGCGGCGCATTCTCGAGGCCGATCAGACCGGCGGGGATCGTGCCGGTCGGGGCCGGGGCGGAGAAGACCGCCGGTTGCAGGATGGCCGCGCCCGGGCCGCAGTCGATCGGCTGGCCGGTGCGTTCGGAGATATAGTTCCGCTGCACGCCGCTGCGCCCCTCGCAGACATCGGCACGGGTCAGCGTCGGCGCAGGTGCGGCGGCGACGGGTGCGGCGACCGGCATCGGCACGACGGCAGGCGAGGCGGGCACGCGCAGGACCGGCGGTGTCGTGAGGCCCGCGACGGTCGGGATGGGGTCGCCGACGTTGCTGGCAGGACGTGGCGCCGCGGCGACGGGCGCCGGTGTCGGCGCGGTGACGGGCGCTGACGCCTGCACCGGCGTCACGACCGGCGCAGGTGCGGCGGCAGGTGCCTGCGCCAGGCTCGGCTGGAAACCACAGAGCTGATTGCGGTCGCGCGCGACCCGCGGCACCCAGGTCGTCGTGCCGCCGACACCGGCGCGGATGAACGCACAGCCGTTGCTGTCCACATACTGGTTCGCGGTATAGCTCGCCGGTGGAAACTCGGCCGGTGCGTCACTGATCTGTGCCGAGGCACCGAGCGCTGTCGAAAAGGTCAGCGCGACGGCGCCGATGAGACGTGAATTCAGCATATATCCCCCGCAGAATACTATCGGAGGATTGGCGACAGTCCCGGGATTGTAAAGGGACTGTCGCCGGTTACTAACAGAAAAATTACTCTATTTTGTGCCGAACATCCTGTCGCCCGCATCCCCTAGCCCCGGCACGATATAGCCGTGATCGTTCAGATGGCTGTCGATCGCGGCCGTCACGATCGGCACATCGGGGTGCGCGGCACGCATCCGCGCGACCCCCTCGGGGGCCGCCAGAAGGCACATGAACCGCACGTTCCTTGCGCCCGCCTGCTTGAGCAGGTCGATGGCCGCGACGGAGGAATTTCCCGTCGCCAGCATGGGATCGACGACGATGCTCACCCGTTCGTCGAGCCGTGTCGGCACCTTGAAGTAATATTGCACCGGTTGCAGCGTCTCGGGGTCGCGGTAAAGGCCGACGAAGCCGACGCGCGCCGCCGGGATCAGCTCGAGGATCCCGTCGAGCAGCCCGTTGCCCGCCCGCAGGATCGAGATCAGCGCCAGTTTCTTGCCCTCGATCTGCGGCGCGTCCATCGGCTCGAGCGGCGTCTCGATCCGTTTGGTCGTCATCGGCAGTTCGCGGGTGATCTCATAGGCGAGCAAGTGACTGATTTCGCGCAGGAGTTGCCGGAAAGAGGCGGTCGACGTGTCCTTTTCCCGCATCAGCGTCAGCTTGTGCTGCACCAGCGGGTGGGTGACGACGGTGCAGTGCGGATCGGCAACGGGCATGGCTCAGGCCTTCAGTTTCTCGGCGATCTTCGCCTTGGTTTCCTGGTCACAGAACGCCGCGTCGAGGGCGGTGCGGTTCAGCGCCGCAAAGTCTTCGGTGTCCCAGCCAAAGGTGCGGTGCAGCATCTCGAACTCGCGGGTCATCGTGGTGCCGAAGAACGGCGGATCGTCGGTCGAGACCGTGACCCTGACGCCGCGATCCCGAAGGCGGGCGATGGGATGATCCTTCCATGAAGGCACGGCGTTCAGGAACACGTTCGAGCCGGGACAGACCTCGAGGACGATGCCTGTCTCGGCGAGCGTATCTACGAGAGCTTCGTCGTGTATCGCATTGATCCCATGACCGATCCTTTCGGGCCGGAGATCCCTCAGGGTATCGGCGACCATGTCCGGTCCGCCCCATTCGCCGGCATGGCAGGTGAGCCGCAGGCCCGCCTCGCGCGCCAGATCGAAACTCCAGGCGAAGTCGCCGGGACGGCCCATCGTCTCGGCCCCAGCCATACCGAACCCGGTGAGGAATTTCCCTTTGGTTTCAGCAGCGCAGCGCGCCGCAGCCTTGGCCCGCTCCGGGCCTTCGTGGCGCAGGCAGGTGACGATCGCGCGCAGGGTGATCCCCAGCGTGCGTTCGGCCTCGTCCGCCGCCTCCTCCATCGCCGCCAGATACTCACTCCAGGCGCCCAGATCGCCGCCACCGCAGAAATCGGGAGAGACGAAGGTTTCCGAATAGATCACGCCACTTGCGGCACTTTCTTCGAGTACAGCGAGGACCAGTCGCCGGAATTCTTCCGGGCCGGTCAGCACGGTGCAGGCGGTATCGTAAACCTTCAGGAAATGGTCGAAATCGCGGTAGGCATAGCTTCCGTCGGCGCGAAAGATGCCCGACAGGTCGATCTTCTTCTCCGCCGCCAGCCGCCGGATGAAATCGGGTGGCGCGGCGCCCTCGAGATGCAGGTGCAGTTCCACCTTGGGCAGTGCGGCCCAGTCGGTTTCCGTCGCGCTCATGCCACCCCCAGATGCCGGGAAACGATGGCAGCGATGTCGGTAAACCCGATATGCCCCAATGGTTTGCCAGCCAGACCTGATGTGAGCACCGGCACCCTCTCGCGGGTGTGCCCGGTGCCCGTCCATGTCGGATCGTTGCCGTGGTCGGCGGTAATCAGCAACAGATCCCCCGCACCCATGCGCAGCACCAACCGCCCGATCCCGGCATCGAACCATTCAAGCGCGCGGGCATAACCCGCGACGTCGCGGCGATGCCCGTACTCGCTGTCGAACTCGACGAAATTGGCAAAGGTGAGCGACCCGGGTGCCGCTTCGGACACTGCGGCAAACAGATGTTCCATCAGGTCCGCGTCGCGCCCCTTCGTCACATCCGTGATCCCGCGCATCGAGAAGATGTCGCCGATCTTGCCGATGGCATGCACCGCGCGACCGGCGGCGTGGACCCGGTCGCACAGCGTCTCGCCCGGCGGTGCGATCGCATAGTCGTGCCGGTTCGGCGTGCGCCGGAACGACCCGGGCTGTCCGACAAAGGGCCGCGCGATGACCCGGCCCACGCGCATCGCATGCAGGCTGGGCGCGATCTCGGCACAGAGCGCGAGGAGCCGCTCCAGTCCGAAGGCCTCTTCGTGCGCGGCGATCTGGAGGACCGAATCGGCGGAAGTGTAGCAGATCGGCCAGCCGGTCTTGAGGTGCCGCGCCCCCTCTTCTTCGATGATGCGTGTGCCCGAGGCATGGCGATTGCCAAGGATGCCCCCCGTGCCCGCCGCCCGACAGATCATCAGCGCGAGGTCGTCGGGAAAGGCCGGAAAGCTATCGGGAAACAGGGTCCACTCCCACGGCACCGGCACGCCCGCAAGTTCCCAGTGGCCCGACGGCGTGTCCTTGCCGTTCGACACCTCGGTCGCGACGCCCCAGATGCCGCCTTCTGCGCCCAGCCCCGGCACCCGCAGGCCAGACGCCAGGTGGAGAGCCGCACCGAGGCCCAGTGCATCGAGCACCGGCACCCGCAACGGCCCGCTCCGTCCTTCTTCGGCACGGCCCGCAACACAGGCCCCGGCGATATGGCCCAGCGTGTTGGCGCCGGTGTCGGGCACGCCGTCGTTGAAGAAGCGGTCGGCATCGGGGGCGCCGCCGATGCCGACCGAATCCATCACCACCAGAAACGCCCGGCTCATCCGATGCGCCCCCGGATCAGCGGGCCCGCCGGGGGCGCCGCGTCGCCGATCGTCACGGCCCGCAGGACCGCCTGCGCTGCGGCCTCGGCGGCGTCCTCGGTTGCGGCATGCACGGTCGCCAGCGGGGTGCCCCGTTCGACCGGGGTGCCGAGGGCGACCACGTCGGACAAGCCGACGCGGGGGTCGACGCGGTCGGTCTCGATGCGCCGCCCACCGCCCAGATGCACCACCGCCCAGCCCAGCGCCTCGCCGTCGATGGCCATAACCACGCCCGCCGCGCGTGCGAGCACATCGCCCACCACGGGAGCGGCGGGCAGATGTGCGGGCCAGTCGTCGGCCATGTCGGGCGGGCCGCCCATGTCGGCGACCATCCGGGCGAACCGCTCCATCGCGGTCCCCGAGGCCAGCGCCCGCTCGATCTTTGTCGCACCGTCGCCGATCCCGGCGAGCAGGAGCAAACGTGCGCCCAGCGCCACGGTCAATTCGTGCAGGCGCGGGGCGGCGCCCCGGTCGCCCGACAGCACGGCCATGCAGACCCCGACCTCGAGGGCGTTGCCGAGCGCGGGGGCCAGCGGCTGATCCATGTCGGTCACGAAGGCCGCGGTCCGGCACCCGGCGCCATTGGCGGTATCGGCCAGCGCCTGCGCCAGTGCCGCCGCCTCGGCATCGGACTTCATGAACGCGCCGCTGCCCGCCTTGACGTCGAGAATGAGGGCGTCGAGACCTGCCGCGAGCTTCTTCGACAGGATCGAGGCGGTGATGAGGTCGACGGAGTCGATCGTGGAGGTCACGTCGCGCACAGCATAGAGGCGCCGGTCGGCGGGGGCGATGTCGGCGCTGGCGCCGACGATGGCGCAGCCCGCGCGCCCGACGATCCGCCGCAGCGTGGCCTCGTCGACCTGAGCGACGACCCCCGGGATCGCCTCCATCTTGTCGAGCGTGCCGCCGGTGTGGCCGAGGCCCCGGCCCGAAATCATCGGCACCCAGGCGCCGCAGGCGGCGAGCGCGGGCGCGAGGATGAGGCTGACGCAATCGCCGACGCCGCCCGTCGAATGTTTGTCGAGGACCGGCCCGTCCAATGCCCAGTCGAGCCGCTTGCCCGAATCGCGCATCGCCGTGGTGAGGGCGACGCGCCCCGCCTCGCCCAGTCCCTTCAGGCACACGGCCATTGCGAAGGCACCGGCCTGCGCGTCGCTGACTGCGCCGGACGCGAGCCCCTGTGCAAAGGCTGCCAGACCCTCGTCCGTCGGCGTCTCGCCCGCTCGGACGGCGGCGATGACCGCGCGGGTGTCCACCTCAGCGCGCCATATGGACGGTGCCGAAGGCGCCCGGCAGCAGGTCGGCGACGGTCATCCGCGCCCGCGCGCCCGCCGTCGTGGCCAGCGTGACGACCACATCGGGGGCGGCGAATTCGGCGAGTTTCTGGCGGCAGCCGCCGCAGGGGGTCAGGGGCACCGGGCAATCGGCGATGATCGCGACCTCGGCGATCGTCGTATCGCCGCCGAGGACCATCGCGGCGACCGCCGCCGCCTCGGCGCAGGTGCCCTCGGGGTAGGCGACGTTCTCGACGTTGACGCCTGCGTAGATGGTCCCCGACGCACCCCGGATCGCCGCGCCCACCTTGAAGCCGGAGTAGGGGACATAGGCGTTTTCACGCGCCGCTGCGGCGGTTTCGACCAAATCCATACTCCGATTCCCCCGGCCTTTCGTGTCGCGGCAGACTGACGGTGCCGTTCCGCCGATGCAAGGCCGCGGGTCAGGCGGCGGTGGTGGCAAAGGCGCCCGGCAATGCCACCTCGAGCACCTCGAGGTCGTCGCTGGGGTGCGCCCACTTCGTCGCCATGCCCGGCGGCACGACGAAGGCATCGCCGGCGGCGAGCGGGTGTCCGGCGCGCCCCCCGGTGCCCAGCAGCATCGACCCCTCCAGCACGAAACCGAACAGGATGTCGGCGTCATGGCGGCAGAACACCGGCTCGCCTTGTCCTTTTCGAACCACACGCACCTCGGCGACGCCTTTGGTGTTCGCCCCGATGCTCGTCTCTCGCGCCACATATCCCGGCAGGCGGAACGGCAGCCATTCGGCGCCCTCGGCCTCGTTGAAAACGAATCTCTGCCCCTCCCACGCGCGCTCGGGCCGCAGGTGGGGTGTCGGCAGGGTCATCTCGTGGTCGATCTCGGTCACGTGCTCTGCCGGCACGCCGATCTCGATCACCTCGATGCCGTCCGACGCCTCGAGCACCCGGTGCCGGATCCCCGGCGGCTGGATGAAGCAATCCCCGGCGCGCAGCCGGATCGGCCCGCCCTGATCCTCGTAGACCACGTCGACCCAGCCGCGATAGCAGAAGATGAGCTGAAACCCGACGCGGTGGAAATGCACCATGTCGGGCACCGGGCCACCGTCGGGGATGCGGATGTGGCTGGCGATGATCGACCCGCCGAGGCGCGAGGGCACGAGGTCGCGGTAGTGCATCCCCGCCCGCCCGATCACCCAGGGCGCGCCGTCGGCGAGGCGCCGCACGGCGAGTTCGTGCACCGTCGGCGGGATCGTCACCGCGACCGTCAGGGGGGCGACGTCGACCTGCGTTCCGCCCGGCGCCACGAGGGCGCGTGCGCCATCCGCAAACCCGGCGTCGTCGGTCAGCAGCCGCAGCGCCCCCGGCGGGCCGTCACCATGCGCAAGGCGGAACCGCAGCCCATGGCCCGAGAACACCGCCACCGCCGGATCGTCGGCGGGATAGATGCTGTCGAGGCGGAATCCGAGGCTGCCGAAGAACCCCAGATCGCCCCGGAGGTCTCGCGTGGGCAGGTGCACCTCGGCGCGGATGTCTGGGGCGTCGGTCATGGGCGCGATCCTTGCGCCCTGCCCCGCCGGACGCAAGAGGTCGTCGCCCGCGCGTTGCCTGAGCCGACCCTTTCGTCTAGCGTCGTCCTGACCCCTGGGGGAGGAGCCTGCCATGGTCGTCGTGCCATCCGTCTGTTGCGGCGCGATCCGCACCTGCCTCGCGGGCCACTTGCCGCTGCGCGGTGCCCCCGGCCTCTGACGCCGTCAACCCCCTGTCCCCGGATGGTTCCTCACCAGACCCTCCCTGAATTCCGGATTGCCCCACCGATGACCGAGACCCCTGCCGACGCTGGCCGCGAACCCAGCCGCGAAACCTCCCGCGAGGCATTGCGGCAGGCCGCGCTCGATTATCACCGCTATCCCAAACCCGGCAAGCTCGAGGTGCGCGCCACCAAGCCGCTGGCCAATGGCCGCGACCTTGCGCGGGCCTATTCGCCCGGCGTCGCCGAGGCCTGCCTCGAGATCAAGGCCGACCCCGGCACCGCCCTCGATTACACGTCGCGCGGCAACCTCGTCGCGGTGGTGACGAACGGCACGGCGGTCCTTGGCCTCGGCAACATCGGCG
Source organism: uncultured Alphaproteobacteria bacterium (assembly GCA_963789535.1). Classification (GTDB taxonomy): domain Bacteria; phylum Pseudomonadota; class Alphaproteobacteria; order Rhodobacterales; family Rhodobacteraceae; genus CAVXHQ01. The sequence goes on from CAWBKU010000004.1 coordinate 395,287, forward strand.
CGCTGGCGTCCAAGCCGGTGATGGAGGGCAAGGCGGTCCTGTTCAAGAAGTTCGCGGGCATCGATTGTTTCGACATCGAACTGAACGAGCCGGATCCGGTGAAACTCGCCGATATCGTCTGCGCGCTGGAACCCACGTTCGGCGCCATCAACCTCGAGGATATCAAGGCGCCCGATTGCTTCGTGGTCGAGGACATCTGCCGCGCCCGGATGAACATCCCCGTGTTCCACGACGATCAGCACGGCACGGCCATCGTCGTCGGTGCCGGTGTGACCAATGCGCTGCGCATCGCGGACAAGGCGTTCGCGGACATCAAGGTGGTCTCTACGGGCGGCGGGGCGGCGGGGATCGCGTGTCTCAACATGCTGCTGAAACTGGGGGTGAAGCGCGAGAACGTCTGGCTTTGCGACCTGCACGGCCTCGTGCACCGGGGCCGCGAGGCCGACATGACGCCGCAAAAGGCGGACTACGCCCAAGGCACCGTTCCGCAAACGCTTGCACAGGTGATCCCCGGTGCCGACCTCTTTCTCGGCCTGTCCGGCCCCGGTGTGCTGACGCCCGACATGGTCGCGAAGATGTCCGAACGCCCGATCATCTTCGCGCTGGCCAACCCCAACCCCGAGATTTCGCCCGAGGACGCCCGCGCCGCCGCGCCCGGTGCGATCATCGCCACCGGCCGCAGCGACTTTCCCAATCAGGTCAACAACGTCCTTTGTTTCCCGTTCATCTTTCGCGGCGCCCTCGACGTCGGCGCGACCGAGATCAACGACGCCATGAAGATCGCCTGCATCGAAGGCATCGCCGCGCTGGCCCGCGCCACGACCAGCGCCGAGGCCGCCGCCGCCTATCGCTCCGAAACGCTCACCTTCGGCCCCGAGTATCTCATCCCGAAACCCTTCGATCCGCGGCTGATCGGCGTCGTGGCCTCTGCCGTGGCGCGGGCAGCGATGGAGACCGGCGTGGCGACCCGGCCCATCGCCGACATGGAGGCCTACCGGCAAAAGCTCGACGGCTCGGTCTTCAAATCCGCGATGATCATGCGCCCGGTCTTCGAGGCCGCGCGCGACGTGACGCGCCGCATCGTCTTTGCCGAGGGCGAGGACGAGCGGGTGCTGCGCGCCGCACAGGCGATCATGGAGGAGACGACCGATCAGCCGATCCTGATCGGTCGCCCCGAGGTGATCGAACAGCGGTCCGAACGGGCGGGCCTGACGATCCGGGCGGGCCGCGATTTCGAGCTGGTGAACCCCGAGGACGACCCCCGCTACCGCGATTACTGGACGACCTATCACGAGATCATGGCGCGTCAGGGCGTGACCCCGGATCTCGCCAAGGCGATCCTGCGGACCAATACCACCGCCATCGGCGCGGTGATGGTCCATCGCGGCGAGGCCGACAGCCTGATCTGCGGCACCTTCGGGCAATACCTGTGGCATCTGAACTATGTCTGCAACGTGCTGGGCACCAGCGGCCTGAACCCCGTCGCCGCAATGTCGCTGATGATCCTCGAGGATGGGCCGCTGTTCATCGCCGATACGCAGATTCACCCGACGCCGACGCCCGCGCAGATCGCCGACACCGTGATCGCCACCGCCCGGCACGTCCGCAGGTTCGGCGTGCAGCCGCAGATCGCCCTGTGTTCGCACAGCCAGTTCGGCAACCTCGACAGCGACACCGGCCGGCGGATGCGCGGCGCTCTGGCGATCCTCGACAGCGCCCCGCGCGATTTCGACTACGAGGGCGAGATGCACGTGGACTCGGCGCTCGACCCCGAGTTGCGCGAGCGGATCTTTCCCGGCGCGCGGCTCACCGGCCCGGCCAACGCGCTGATCTTTGCCAACACCGACGCGGCGTCGGGCGTGCGCAACATCCTCAAGATGAAGGGCGGCGGCCTCGAGGTGGGGCCGATCCTGATGGGCATGGGCAACCGCGCCCATATCGTGACGCCGTCGATCACCGCGCGGGGCCTGCTGAACATGTCGGCTCTGGCGGGGACGCCTGTGGCGCACTACGGCTGAAGGACAGCGGCCGAGGCGGCTATGAGTGTCGAAGAAGCGTGCGCTTGCCTTCGACACCTGCCGCGGCGAGGATCGGCCGAGAGGGGGCAACCGCATGACCTACGCCGAAACCTACGCCCGATGGCAGGCCGACCCCGAGGCCTACTGGCTCGACGCCGCGCGCGCCATCGACTGGGACCGTTTCCCCGGCCGCGCGCTGTCGGACGGGAACGCGCCGCTCTATGATTGGTTCGCCGACGGCATGGTCAACGGCTGCTGGAACGCCGTCGACCGGCATGTCGCGGCGGGGCATGGCGAGAGGCTCGCCCTCATCCACGACAGCGCGATGACCGGCGCCGTGACGCGGATCACCTACGCCGAATTGCAGACCCTGTGTGCCCGGCTGGCCGGGGCGCTGACGGCGCAGGGCGTGCGAAAGGGCGACCGCGTCGCCATCTATATGCCGATGATCCCTGAGGCGCTGGTGGCCATGCTCGCCTGCGCGCGGATCGGGGCGATCCATTGTGTCGTCTTCGGCGGGTTCGCCGCGCATGAGCTGGCCGTGCGCCTCGACGATTGCACGCCGAAGGTGATCCTGGCCGCATCCTGCGGCCTCGAACCGGGGCGCGTGGTCGCCTACAAGCCGCTGATCGACAGGGCCATCGCCCTTGCCGCGCACAGGCCCGACCGGGTGATCCTGCTGCAACGCCCCGAGTGCGCCGCCGAGATGAGTGCCCCCCGCGACCTCGACTGGCACGCGGCACAAGAGGGTGTGGTCCCGGCGGATTGCGTCCCCGTCGAGGGCAATCATCCGGCCTATATCCTCTATACCTCGGGCACCACCGGCGCGCCCAAGGGCGTCGTGCGGCCCACCGGCGGGCACCTCGTCGCGCTCTACTGGACGATGCACGCGATCTACGACGTGCGCCCGGGCGAGGTGTTCTGGGCGGCGTCCGACGTCGGCTGGGTCGTCGGGCACAGCTATATCTGCTATGCGCCGCTGATCCACGGCAACACGACGCTGATGTTCGAGGGCAAGCCCGTCGGCACGCCCGATGCGGGCACCTTCTGGCGCATAATCCAGGACCATAAGGTCTCGGTTCTGTTCACCGCGCCGACGGCGTTTCGGGCGATCAAGCGCGACGATCCCTTGGGCGCCTTGGTCGCGGATTACGACATCTCGTCGCTGCGCGCCCTTTACCTCGCGGGCGAGCGGGCCGATCCGGACACGATCCACTGGGCGAGCCGCACCCTGAAGGTGCCGGTCTACGACCATTGGTGGCAGACCGAGACAGGCTATACCATCGCGGGCTATCCGGTCGGCCTCGGGGGCGACGTGCCGGTCAAGGTCGGCTCTCCCGCCGTGCCGATGCCGGGCTATGACGTGGCCATCCTGAACGAGGCCGGCGAGCGTCTGCCGCCCGACACGCTCGGCGCCATCGCGATCAAGTTGCCGCTGCCGCCCGGCTGCCTGCCGACGCTGTGGAACGCCGATGCGCGGTTCCGCAAGAGCTATCTCGAGACCTTTCCCGGCTGGTACGAGACGGGCGACGCGGGGCTTATCGACCCGGACGGCTATCTCTACATCATGGCGCGGACCGACGACGTCATCAACGTGGCGGGCCACCGCCTGTCGACGGGCGCCATGGAGGAGGTGCTGGCCGACCATGCCGATGTCGCCGAATGTGCCGTGGTCGGCGTGGCGGATGCGTTGAAGGGGCAACTGCCGGTCGGGTTCCTGTGCCTGAACAAGGGCTGCGACCGGCCCGAGGCAGAGATCGTCGCCGATGTCATCGCGATGGTCCGCGACCGCATCGGCCCGGTCGCGGCGTTCCGCCATGCCGTCGTGGTGCCGCGCCTGCCCAAGACCCGGTCGGGCAAGATCCTGCGCGCCACGATGTCGAAGATCGCTGGCGGCGAGACGTTCAAGATGCCCGCCACGATCGACGATCCCGCGATTCTCGATGAAATCCGCGCGTCTTTGGGGCGGATCGGCTATCCCGCGCCCTGATCGCGCACCCAGCGCGTCATCGCATCGTCGCCGATCCGGCGCGCCTCGACGATCCTGTAGCGCTGCGCCTCGCGCAGTTTCAGGCCGCCGAGCCCAGCCACGGCGGGCGTCGCGTCAGCCCCGAGGGCGAACCCGGCGGTGAATGCGACGATCTCGTCGACGAGGTCGCGCGCCAGCAGCGAGGCGGCAAGCGCGCCGCCCCCCTCGCACATCACGCGCGTCAGGCCACGCGTCCCCAGCGCGCCGAGGACCGCCTCCAACGAGACACGGGTGCCGTGGGCCGCGCAGTCGATCGCTTCCGCACCGAGCGCCCGCCACGCGGCGACGCGGCTCTCGGACGCCCCGGCATGGCAGAGCCACAGGGGGATCTCGCCCGCCGTCCGCGCCAGCCGCCCGTCCGTCGGCAGATCGAGGCCCGCCGACACAACGACCCGCACCGGCTGCGGGACATCTCCCCAGCCGCGCACGTCGAGCATCGGATCGTCGGCGCGCGCCGTGCCGCCGCCGATCATCACCGCATCGTGCCGGGCCCGCATCCCGTGCACCTGCGCGCGCGCCTGGCGCCCCGTGATCCACCGGCTTTCGCCCGCCGCCGTCGCGATGCGCCCGTCAAGCGTCGTGGCGAGTTTCAGCGTCACCGAAGGCCGCCCGTGGGCGTTTCGCCAGAGATACCCCGCAAGGTCTTCGCAAGCCTGATCGAGGCAGAGGCCTTGCGTCACCTCGATGCCCGCGTCGCGGAGAATGGCGATGCCGCGCCCGGCGACACGGGCGTCCGGATCGCCCAGCGCCACGACGACACGCGCCACGCCTGACGCGACCAGCGCCGCAGCGCAGGGCGGGGTCTGGCCGGTGTGCGCGCAGGGTTCGAGGGTGACGTAGGCGGTTGCATCGCGGGCCAGAGGTCCGGCCATCGCCAGCGCCTGCGTCTCGGCATGCGGCCTGCCGCCGTCCGCCGTGCGCCCGCGCCCGACGATCCGGCCCGCGTTCACGATGACGCAGCCGACCGACGGATTGGGCCAGGTCCGTCCCAGCCCCTGCCGCCCCAGCGACAGGGCAAGCGCCATGAAACGCTGGTCGGCGCCGGCGCTCACGCGTCCTCGGCGGCTTCCGGGGGGCGCAGATCGTCCATGAACTTTTCGAAATCGCCGACCGCCTGAAAGTTCTTGTAGACGCTGGCAAAGCGCACATAGGCCACGGTGTCGATCCGCGCGAGGCTCTCCATCACGATCTCGCCGATCTGGCACGACGCGATGTCGGTCTCGCCCATGCTCTCGAGGCGGCGGACGATGCCGGAAATCATCTGGTCCATGCGTTCATGCTCGACGGGCCGCTTCTGCAACGCGATCCGGATCGAGCGTTCGAGTTTCGGGCGGTCGAATTCCTCGCGCCGCCCGTTCGACTTGATGACCACGAGGTCGCGCAACTGCACCCGCTCATAGGTGGTGAACCGCCCGCCGCAGGCCGGACAGAACCGCCGCCGCCTGATCGCCACATGGTCTTCGGCGGGACGCGAATCCTTGACCTGAGTATCGACGTTTCCACAAAACGGGCACCGCATAACCTGTCCTCGATCTTTGTCTTGGGGTTGATCCCCAGTGTTCTACCGATCTTATAGGAGGGGCGCCATCCGGTGGGTAGGGGTCAACGCCCCTTACCAGATGTTGCGCGGGGGTTGAGTCCTTCCGGGCACACCGGTGGCCCCGGGGCGGAGTTCTACAAGAACTCCGGTCCAAAGTTTTGTGAAACTTCGACGTCGAATTCTGTCACAGAATTCGGCTTGCGGTCAGCGGAACATCCGCTCGCCCTGTTCGTCGATCATCTGCCTGGCCTTGGCGACCGAGGCCGCGACGGCCTGATCGTAGCCGGCCATCGTGTCGGCGCGGATCAGCTTGTGGACCCTGACCTCGCCGCCGACCGCCTTCTCGATCCGGGCGGCGATGCGGAATTGTCCGCCGTCCTTCATCGGCTCCGGCACGATCCGGAACCCCTTGTAGTCCTCGGCTGCGACATCGCCCTTGGGCGCCGCCGCATCGGCCTTGCCGCCTCCGAACAACTTCGACCAGAACGCCACGGCTATTGATCCAGAAACGACCGCAGCTTGCGCGAGCGGCTCGGATGTTTCAGCTTTCGCAATGCCTTGGCCTCGATCTGCCGGATCCGTTCGCGGGTGACGCTGAACTGCTGGCCGACCTCCTCGAGGGTGTGATCGGTGTTCATCCCGATGCCGAACCGCATCCGCAGCACCCGCTCTTCGCGCGGCGTCAGGGACGCCAGCACCCGCGTCGTGGTCTCCTTCAGGTTCTCCTGAATGGCCGAATCCAGCGGCAGGATCGCGTTCTTGTCCTCGATGAAATCACCGAGCTGGCTGTCTTCCTCGTCGCCGATGGGCGTCTCGAGGGAAATCGGCTCCTTGGCGATCTTCATCACCTTGCGGACCTTCTCGAGCGGCATCTGGAGCTTCTCGGCCAGCTCCTCGGGCGTCGGCTCGCGGCCGATCTCGTGCAGCATCTGGCGCCCCGTGCGCACCAGCTTGTTGATCGTCTCGATCATGTGGACCGGAATGCGGATCGTGCGCGCCTGATCGGCGATGGAGCGGGTTATCGCCTGACGGATCCACCACGTCGCATAGGTCGAGAACTTGTAGCCGCGCCGGTATTCGAACTTGTCGACGGCCTTCATCAGGCCGATGTTGCCTTCTTGAATGAGATCAAGGAATTGCAAGCCACTGTTCGTGTATTTTTTCGCGATGGAGATGACCAGCCGCAGGTTCGCCTCGACCATCTCCTTCTTGGCCTGACGGGCCTCCTTCTCGCCCTTCTGGACCTGCTGGACGATGCGGCGGAACTCGGTGATGTCGACGCCAACATACTGGCCGACCTGCGCCATCTCGGTGCGCAGTTCCTCGATCTTGTCGGTCGAGCGTTCGATCAGCATCTGCCAGCCGCGCCCGGCCTTCGCGCCCATGTCCTCGAGCCAGTTGGGGTCGAGTTCGCGGCCCCGGTATTCCTCGATGAACTCGCGCCGGTTGATCCGCGCCTGATCGGCGAGCTTCACCATCGAGCCGTCGATGGTCATGATCCGGCGGTTGATGCCATAGAGCTGGTCGATGAGCGCCTCGATACGCAAATTGTGCAGATGCATCGAATTGACCAATTCGACGATCTTCGAGCGCAGTTTCTGATAGGTGCCCTCGTCGCCCGCGGAGAACGAGGAATCCTCGTTCAGCGTCGCCGACATCCGCGCGTCCTGCATCCCGCTCAGCGTGCCGAAGTCGTCGGCGATGGTCTCGAGCGTTTCGAGGACGCGGGGTTTCAGCACCGCCTCCATCGCCGCAAGACTCAGGTTCGCGGCCTCGTCCTCGTCGTCGTCGTCGTCGCGCACGATGGCATTGCCGTCGGCGTCGACCTCTTCGCTGCCTTCGGCCTTTTCGGCGCCCTCGACGGCTGCGCCCTCGACGACGGGCGCCACGCCGCCCTCTTCGTCCATCTGCGTGCCGAACGTCGCCTCGAGGTCGATGACGTCGCGCAGCAGGATGTCCTCGGACAGGAGTTCGTCGCGCCAGATGGTGATCGCCTGAAAGGTCAGCGGGCTTTCGCAGAGGCCCGCGATCATCGTGTTGCGGCCGGCCTCGATGCGCTTGGCAATGGCGATCTCGCCTTCGCGGGACAGCAGTTCGACGCTGCCCATCTCGCGCAGATACATCCGAACCGGGTCATCGGTCCGGTCAAGCTTTTCCGTCTCGGCCCCGGCGACGGCGACGTCGCGGCCACCGGCATTTGTCGTGGCGAGTTCGCGAGACCCCTGCGTCTCGTCGGTCTCTTCGCTCTCTTCCTCTTCCGTGACCTGGATGCCCATCTCGGAGAGCATCGACATCACATCCTCGATCTGGTCGGACGAGACCTGATCGGGCGGCAGCACGGCGTTGAGCTGGTCATAGGTGATATAGCCGCGCTCACGCGCCTCGGCGATCATCTTCTTGACGGCGGCCTGACTCATGTCGAGGCTGATGTCGCCCTCGTTGTCGTCGTCCTTGCGCGCGTCGTCGTTGTCCTTGGCGGCCATGGGCGGGGCTCCTCGCTGGGCGACTGAATCGATGTCGGTGATTCGGCTTCAATGATTCGGCACGACGTGTCGGGGCGAATCAACTACCGCAGCCGGTGATTCGCAACCGCAGTTACGAGGATTTCCGGCCCGTGTTGCCCAGCACCGGTCCGACCGCGCCGAATCGTATATGACAGACCGACTCAATTAGGATGCCTGCGCGATTTTGCAACGAGGCCGGTCGAGATAAGTTTGGCGAATCTGTCGCGTTCGTCGCGCCGCAGGCTCACTCCGTTCGCCGCCACCTCGGTTTCGGCCGAGGCGCGTCCGGGGCCGCGTCCGGCCTTGTCCAGCGCGGCGGCCCCGTCGCTCAGGCGGTGCGTCACCCGTTCGAAGTCGGCTTCCGCGATCTCGCCCTGTGCCTCGCGCCACTCGCGGGCATGGCCGCGCCGGGCAGACAGTTGGGCCAGCGCCTCGGCCACGACGTCGCGGACATAGTCGACGTCCGCGCTGCGCACGCAGGGCGCGATGGCCACCTGCGGCTCGGCGAACAGCGCGTCGACCAGATCGGCGGGCAGTTCCACCGCAGGCACGGCCTGCAACATCGCATCACGCAAGATCCGGTGATCGCTGTCGCGACAGTCCATCGCCTCGATCTGCGCGGCGAACGCATCGACCAGACCCGGGTTGCGGATGAGGGCGGCGAGGATCACCGCCTCGCGCAACCGGTCCTCCATCCCTTCGCCTCCCGCCGCATAGCTCGACGCCTTGGAGCCATGCGTCACCTGCCGGGCCTGCCCGAAGGGCACCGGCCTGCCGTCGTTCCACGGCTGCCGTTTCGCCGTGCCCGCCCGTTGCGGCCGGAAGAGTTCCCACCGCAACTCCTTGATCTCCTGCCCGTAATGGCCACGCAGGGACGGGTCGGGGATCCGCTTGATCGCCTCGCGCAAAACGCGGTCGAGGGCCGCCTTCCGCTCGGGGCTGTCGAACACCTTCCCTTCCGTCTCGCGCCGCCACAACAGGTGCACCAGCGGCACCGCGGCGCCCAGAATCCCCCGCATCGCCGCCGCCCCCTGACCCCGGATCACGTCGTCCGGATCCTGCCCCGCGGGCATGAGCGCGAACCGCAGCGACCGTCCCGCCTCGAGCAGCGGCAACGCCAGGTCGATCAGCCGCATCGCCGCCCGCAGGCCCGCCGTGTCGCCGTCGAGCGCGATTACCGGCTCTGGGTGCATCCGCCACATCAGCGCGAGCTGGTCGGCGGTGATCGCCGTCCCGAGCGGTGCGACCACGGCGGGAAACCCGGCCTCCGAGAGCGCGATGGTATCCATGTAGCCCTCGGCCACCACGAGCGTTCCGCCCTTGCCGCAGGCCTCGCGCGCCGCCTGCATGTTATAGAGGCTCCGCCCCTTGTCGAAGAGCAGGGTTTCGGGCGAATTGAGATATTTGGCGCGCGCGTTCGGGTCCATCGCGCGGCCCCCGAGGGCTATCGCGCGGCCCCGCCCGTCGCGGATCGGAAACACGATCCGCCCCCGGAACCGGTCATATGGCGCGCCGCCGCCCTCGGGTTCGGCGGCGAGACCCGCGCCGACGATCAGCGCGGGCGCGACACCCTTGCCCGTCAGCGCCTCCGTCACGCCTGTCCGGCTGTCGGGCGCGAACCCGATCTCCCAGCGTTCGAGTGCGGCCTCGCTCAGGCCCCGCCGCGCGAGGTAGGCGCGCGCGTCGGCGGCCGCACCGGTGCGCAGTTGCAGCCGGTAGTGGCGCACGGCCTGCTCCATCACCGCGACGAGTTCGGTCCGCTCGTCAGCCTTTTCCTGCGCCCGGGGATCGCGCTCGGGCACCGGCATCCCGGCCTCGCGCGCAAGGATCTCGACCGCCTCCATGAAGCCGACGTTCTCGGTCTGCTGGACAAACGAAAAGGCATCCCCCTTGGCGTGGCAGCCAAAGCAGTAGAAGAACCCCTTGCCGTCATCGACGTGGAACGAGGCGGATTTTTCCTGATGGAACGGGCACGGCGCCCAGAAATCGCGCCGCGCGGCGTTCGATTTGCGCGTGTCCCACATCACCTTGCGCCCGACCACATCGCTGAGGCTCAGGCGCGCGCGCAATTCGTCGATGAAACCGGGGGGCAAACTCATGACCGCAGTATCTGCCCCGCACCCCCCAGAGTCGAGATGCCTGCCGGTTCACGTTGCCATATCAACTCCCGCCGGAGGCTCCGCCCTCACCCGCCGCGCCGTGCCTCGAAAAACGCGCGCAACAGGCTCGACGCGGCACCTTCGCCGATCCCGCCATAGACCTCGGGGACGTGGTGGCACTGGGGATGCGCGAATACCCGCGCCCCCTGTTCGATGCCGCCCGACTTCGGGTCGGGCGCCCCGTAGTACAGGCGCGCCACCCGCGCCGCCGCGATGGCGCCCGCGCACATCGCGCAGGGCTCCAGCGTCACGTAGAGATCCGCGCCCCCCAGACGCTCGGACCCTGTGGCCGCACAGGCCGCCCGCAGCGCCAGCATCTCGGCATGCGCCGTGGGGTCGTGCCATTCGCGGGTCCGGTTGCCCGCCTGCGCCAGCACCGCACCGTCGCGGACGATCACGGCGCCCACCGGCACCTCGCCGCGCCTGCCCGCCGCCCCCGCCTCCTCCAGCGCCATATCCATGTAGGATCGAAACATGCCCCTTCATCGCCCGCACAACCCGCCGCTGGCAAGCACCCCCGAAACCGGCTAAGCGCCGGGCATGGCCAGGCCTCCGTCCTCATCGCCGACCGGCGACCGCATCGCCAACCAGAAAGGCGATCGGATCGCCAAGGTGCTTGCCCGCGCCGGTGTCGCCTCGCGCCGCGATGCCGAACGGATGATCGCCGAGGGCCGCGTCCGGGTGAACGGCACGCGCATCGACAGCCCCGCGCTGAACGTCGGACCCGGCGATCGGATCAGCGTCGACGGCAAGCCCCTGCCGGCACCCGAACGCCCGCGGCTCTGGCTCTATCACAAGCCGACCGGCCTCGTGACGACGGCGCGGGATGAAAAGGGGCGGGCCACGATCTTCGGCTCCCTGCCGCCCGAGATGGCGCAGGTGAACCCGGTCGGGCGCCTCGATATCACCTCGGAGGGGCTGATCCTGCTCACCAACGACGGCGCGCTCAAACGCCGCCTCGAACTGCCGTCTACCGGCTGGCTGCGCCGCTACCGCGTCCGTATCAACGGCTCGGTCTCGGAGGCGTCGCTGGAAAAGTTGCGCGGCGGCATCGTGCTCGACGACGGCACCCGGTTTCAGGCCATGGTGGTGACATTCGACCGCCAGCAGGGCGCCAACGCCTGGCTGACCGTCTCGCTGCGCGAGGGCAAGAACCGCGAGATCCGCCGCGCGATGGAGGCGATCGGCGTCGTCGTGAACCGCCTGATCCGCATTTCCTATGGGCCCTTCCAGCTCGGCAACCTCGGCCCCGGCGAGGTCGAGGAGATCAAGCCGAAGGTGATGCGCGACCAGCTTGGCCTTGCGGCGCCGGAGGGGCCGGGGGGCCGGTCCGTGCGGCGCGATGCGGATACCGACCGGCCCGCGCGCGCCAAGCCGGGCGTCGTCGGTGCAAAGCGGCCCGCGAGTTCGAAGAGTGCCGGTCCGAAAGCCGCCGGTCCAAAAGCAGCCAGTTCGAGAGCCACCGGCCCGAAGCCCGCCACCACCGGACCCGCCGCAAAGCCGCGCGCCGCGAAACCGACCTCTCCGAAACCCGACGCCGCCGCCGTCCGCCGGACGAAACCGGCGCGCAAACCGCGGGTCTCGACCCGCAATGCGCCTGCCCCCGCCGGGCCGAAGGGGAAAAAGTAGCACGACTTTCCCCGCATTGGCGCAGTCGCCGAAAGTTGACCCAACCACCGTCATCTGACCCGATATCCGGCCCAGTTCCCCGCCCGCCCTTGCGAGGGGGCTGCAAAACCGGGCACAGTGATCCTATGTTCGCCAGGGTCGGCATGTCGCAAAGGGTCCAGCACCGATGATCCGGGTCTTGTTCGTCGTCGCCGTCGCGGCCCTGATCGCGGTGGCGCTCACCTCGCTCCACGCCGCCCTGACGCAGGCCGGCGTCCTCGCCCGCCGCCCCCGCGCGGCGCCCCCCGCGCCCTATATGACGAAGGCCTCAGCCATGCCCGCCGCCCTCAGACACGTCTCCTACGCGCTGCTGCTGGCGCTGATGTTCGGCATCGTCACCGGCTGGATCGGGGGCTGAGCATGGCCGAACGGTTCGGCGGCGCCCACAGCCCCGGCGCCCGCAAATCAGATGGCGCCCCCCCGGATGCGCAGGCCACGGCGATCCGCGAGGCGCGCGCCGAACAGGCCGCGATCCGCAACGCGGGCCGAAAGGCATGGGTGCTGTTCGTGCCCGGCCCGCTGCTCGCGGTGCTGGCGCTGAACGAGGGGGCGGCCTCGCTCGCCCTGTCGCTGGTCGCCGCCGCCGCGATGCTGCTGGCCGCGTGGCTCTTGCGCGAGGGGCTGCGCGCCGAGGCCGCCTTTGCCGCCAGACCGGTCGCGCGAAAACCGGCGCTGCCGCGCAAGATGCTGGCGACGGCGCTGACCGGCGTGGGCGTGGCGCTGGCTGCCTTGACCGATAATGGCATATTTATTTCCGTGACTTATGGCATCATCGCCGGATCGCTGCACCTCGCGGCCTTTGGCATCGACCCTTTGCGCGACAAGCGGATGGAGGGTATCGACACGTTCCAGCAGGACCGCGTCGCGCAGGTCGTGGCCGAGGCCGAGACCTACCTCACCGCCATGGCCGACCATATCGCGGCGTTGAAGGACCGGGCCCTCGACCTGCGCATCGCCGCGTTCCAGGCCGTCGCGCGCAAGATGATCCGCACCGTCGAGGAGGATCCGCGTGACCTCACCGAGGCGCGCAAGTACCTGTCCGTCTATCTGCTCGGCGCGCGCGATGCCTCGGTAAAGTTCGCCGACCTCTATGCCCGCACCCGCGACGCCGGCGCCCGCACCGATTTCGAGGCATTGCTCACCGACCTCGAGACCAATTTCGCCGCCCGCACCGACCGGATGCTGGGCGGCGACCGCGACGACATGGACATCGAGATCAAGGTGCTGCGCGACCGCCTGTCGCGCGACGGCATCACGCCGCAATGAAGGGGGCGACCCGCCCCACGAGATTGAAAAAGGACAAGACATGGCCGAAACCGTTCAGGCTCAGGCGGCAACCCGCCTCGCGGAAGTTGAAAAAGTGACAGCCGTCGTGCTCGCCGAACCGCAGGGTGCGGTCGTGGCGCTCGCCGAGGCGCCACCCGAGGTGGGCGCCGAGATCCGTCGCCGGATGGACGAGATCGACATGGCGGACACCAATTCCATCGTCTCCTTCGGCTCGTCGGCGCAGGCCGAATTGCAGGTCATCTCACAGGCGATGCTGGCCGGGGTGCGCAACAAGGACGTCGGCCCCGCAGGCGATTCGCTGCGCGGCATCGTCACCACCATCCGCGGCTTCTCGATCAGCGAACTCGACGTCCGCCGCGAGCGGTCGTGGTGGGAGAAACTGCTGGGCCGTGCCGCGCCGTTCGCCAAGTTCACGGCGCGCTTCGAGGAAGTGCAGGGCCAGATCGACAAGGTGACGACCGAGTTGCTCAAACACGAGCACGTGTTGCTCAAGGACATCGAAAGCCTCGATCAGCTCTATGACAAGACCCTGAATTTCTACGACGAACTCGCCCTCTACATCGCCGCCGGCGAGGCAAAGCTCGCCGATCTGGATGCCACGACGATCCCCGCCAAGGAGGCCGAGGTGCAGGCCGCGCCCGAGGATCAGGGCGTCATGAAGGCGCAGGAGCTGCGCGACATCCGCAGCGCGCGCGACGACCTCGAACGTCGGGTCCACGACCTGAAGCTGACGCGGCAGGTGACGATGCAGTCGCTGCCCTCGATCCGGCTGGTGCAGGAGAACGACAAGTCCCTCGTGACCAAGATCAACTCGACCCTCGTGAACACCGTGCCGCTGTGGGAAACCCAACTGGCGCAGGCCGTCACGATCCAGCGTTCGCAGGAGGCCGCCGTCGCCGTGCGCGAGGCCAACGACCTGACCAATGAACTCCTGACCTCGAACGCCGAGAACCTGCGCAGCCGCCAACAAGACGATCCGCACCGAGATGGAGCGTGGCGTCTTCGACATCGAGGCGGTGAAGGCCGCCAACGCCAACCTGATCGCCACCATCAACGAAAGCCTCCAGATCGCCGACGAGGGCAAGAAGAAGCGCGCCGCCGCCGAGGCCGACCTGCAAAAGATGGAGGCCGACCTCAAGGACACCCTCGCCTCGGCCAAGGCCCGCAATTCTGGCACCGGCGAGGCGATCGGCACCGCGACCGGCACCTGACCCCCCCGCGCCCGCGACGGCCAAAACCAACAAACGTCGTGGCCGCCCCCCTGAACGAGGCGCAAAGATGAGCAGGCGCAGAACCCTCTCCCGGCCCCTCGCGGGCGCGCTCGTCGCGCTGGCGCTGGCCGGCTGCGCCGTCGATGCGCCGCCCGAAACGGTCGCCGCCGATCCGCCCACCGAACGTCCCGTCTTGCGGCCCGATGCCGCGCCGATCCCCGACCGCTCCGCCGAGAGCCTGGCTCTGTCGGCCTATTACGCCCGCCTGCAACAGAATCTGCTGGCGCAGGGCCTGATCCGCGGCGACGGCGGCGGGCCGGACACGCCGTTCACCGACGTGATGCTGACGCGGAACTTCGTCCGCATCGCGCTCTTCGACGAATACCGCGTCGACGCGGCCGGCGACCTGCGCCCGCAGGCCACCGTCAGCCGCCTGCGCCGTTGGGAACAGCCGATCCGGCTGGCCGTCGAATTCGGCGCGACGGTCCCCCTCGAACAGCGGCGCCGCGACCAGAACTCCGTCACCACCTTTGCTGCCCGCCTCGCGCGCCTGACCGGCGTGCCGATCCGTCCCGACGCGCAGGCAGCCAATTTCCGCGTCCTGGTCCTGAACGAGGACGACCGTGCCGCGTATGCCCCGCGCCTGCGCGAACTGGTCCCCGGCATCGCCGAAAGTTCGGTCCGCGCCTTCCTGAACCCGCCCCGCGACACGTTGTGCCTGGCGATCGCGTTCTCTGCCGACGGCGGTTCGGAATATGAACAGGCGATCATCCTCGTGCGCGGCGAGCATCCCGATCTGCTGCGCCTGTCGTGTTTTCACGAAGAGATGGCCCAGGCGATGGGCCTCGCCAACGACAGCCCCGCCGCGCGCCCGTCGATCTTCAACGACGACGAGGAGTTCGGCCTGCTGACGACGCACGACGAGTTGCTGCTGCGGATGCTCTATGACCGCCGCCTGCGTCCGGGGATGACGGCGGCCGAGGCGGCACCGATCGCGCGGGTGATCGCGAGCGAACTCATCGGCGACCGGTCGGTCGCTGCCCTCGGCCCAGGCTGACGCAAACGTCATCGCAGCCCGGCCTGGTCCGTCCTAGGCTGCCACTCTGCCCTGGAAGGAATGCGCAATGCCACTCAACGACCGTCAGTCCGCGCTCTGTGGCACCTCGGGTTCCGATTTCTCGGACCTGCGCGCCGTCATCCTCAACACCTCACTGAAACGCGACGCGGACACATCGCACACCCGCCTCCTGCTCGGCGTCGCGGGAGAGATCATGGAAAAGAACGGCATCGCGGTCGATCATATCCACATGCGTGACCATACCGTCGCCTTCGGCGTGCAGCCCGACATGACCGAACAAGGTGCGGATCGCGACGACTGGCCTGCCCTGTGGGACCGGGTCCATGCCGCCGATATCGTGCTCATCGGCACGCCGATCTGGCTGGGCGAGGTCTCGTCCCCCTGCCGCCTGCTGATCGAACGTCTCTATGCGATGTCGGGCAAGCTCAACGACGCCGGGCAAAGCATCTATTACGGCAAGGTCGGGGGCGCCGTCGTCACCGGCAACGAGGACGGGATCAAGCATTGCGCGATGTCGATCCTCTATGCGCTTCAACACCTTGGCTGCACGATCCCGCCGCAGGCCGATTGCGGCTGGATCGGCGAGGCGGGGCCGGGGCCGTCGTACGGCGACGCCCGTGACGACGGCACCGCCGTCGGATTCGACAACGAATTCACCCAACGCAACGCGACGATCATGACCTGGAACCTGATGCACATGGCCCGGATGCTGCGCGACCACCCGCTCCCGAACCACGGCAACGACCGCACCGCCTGGGACGCCGGCTGCCAAGCGGATTTCGAGAACCCCGAACATCGCGTGTAGCGGTTGCGGGTCCGCGCATTGGCAATCGCCGCACGGCCCGCCTATATTGCCCGCAAAGACAATTGGAGCACGCACCCCATGGGCATCCTCGACTTCCTCTCCGGCCAGTTCATCGACGTCATCGCCTGGACCGACGACACCCGCGACACGATGGTCTGGCGGTTCGAGCGGCAGGGCCACGAGATCAAATACGGCGCCAAGCTGACCGTCCGCGAGGGGCAGAACGCGGTGTTCATCCACGAGGGACAGCTCGCCGATGTGTTCACCCCCGGTCTCTACCAGCTCGAGACCAACAACATGCCGATCCTGACGACGCTTCAGAACTGGGACCACGGCTTTCAAAGCCCGTTCAAGTCAGAGATCTATTTCGTCAACACGACCCGCTTCAACGACCAGAAATGGGGCACCAAGAACCCGATCATGTGCCGCGACCCCGAGTTCGGTCCGGTGCGGATCCGCGCCTTCGGCACCTATTCCATGCGCGTCGCCGACGCCGGCACCTTCATGACCGAGATCGTCGGCACCGATGGCGAATTCACCGCCGACGAGGTCAGTTTCCAGATCCGCAACGTCATGGTGCAGGAGGTGAGCCGCGTTCTGGCCTCGTCCGGCATCCCGGTCCTCGACATGGCGGCCAACACCGCCGACCTGTCGAAACTCATCACCGATGCCATCGCCCCCACGATCAAGGCCTACGGTCTCGCCATCCCCGAATTCTACATCGAGAACATCTCGTTGCCCGAGGCGGTCGAGGCGGTGCTCGACAAGCGGACCTCGATGGGGATCGCGGGGGATCTCGGCAAATACGCGCAGTTCTCCGCCGCCGAGGCGATGACAGCCGCGGCGTCCAATCCGGGTGCCGCCGGGATGGGCATGGGGATGGGCGTCGGGATCGGCATGGCCGGCGGCATCGCCGGACCCTGGGGCACGGCGCCCGCCGCCGCACCCGCCGCCCCGCCGCCGCCGCCCACCGAAAGCGTCTGGCACGTCGCCACCAACGGTCAGACCACCGGCCCGTTCAGCCGCGCGACGATGGGCCAGATGATCGCCTCCGGGCAGTTGACGCGCGACAGCACCGTCTGGACGGCGGGGCAGGACGGCTGGAAAAAGGCGGGTGACGTGACCGCGCTCGCCACGCTCTTTACCGTTGCCCCGCCCCCGCCGCCGCCGCCGGGGGCCTAGGGGCATGGCGGCTGTCCAGACCGGCGACGCAAAGGCCGGGGTGATCGCGGGCGGCCCCGGGCCGATCGACATGACGGCCGGTTCACGCCATCCCGACGGCCCCTGACGTGACGATCCGTCATCCGGCGCGGCGCGTGAAACCATCGACCCCGCTGCTTCGTATCTGGGACATGGACCCCCTCCGCCGTCACCTGCCGCACCGCCGCACCGCCCTCAAGGTCGTGCACTGGTCCATCGTGCCGCTCTTTGCGTGGTTCACTCTCGTGCAGCCCTCGGACGTGCAGCGGGTCGGCGCCTGGGCGGTGCACCTGCATTCGGTCCTCGGGCTCGTCTTCGTGTCGCTGGCGCTCTTGTGGACCGCCGACTACCTGCGTCGCGGCCTCGCCTCGCGTCCGGGGCCGAAACTGCCGCCCTGGGCGCGGGTGACGCACCGCCTGCTGCACAAGACGCTGATCTGGGGCCTGTTCGGTGTCGCGCTCACCGGTTTCGGCCTCGGCGTCACTTCCGCCGTGCAACTCTGGGCGGGCGGCATCGTGCCGATCGCGGTGCCGCTGAACCTGCCGGGCGCCAACGATCTCGTCGGCGTCGTCCATTCCATCGAGTTCTACGCCCTCGCCGTCGTCGCTGCTTTCCATGCCGCCTTCCATCTCTGGCGCCATGTCGCGTTGCGCGACAATGCGCTGCGCATCATGGCGCCGAAGGCGCTGCACCGGTTCCTGTGAACACGCCCCGCCGACACCTGAATATCGCGCTGCACTGGGCGATCGTCTTCACGCTGCTGGCGATGATAAAGGGCGGCACCGGCGCCGTCGGTGTCCGCTGGGTCTATGTCGCCCTTGCCGTCCTGTGGGTCGCCATCACGCTCCGCTACGGCCCGCTCGCGCGTCCGGGGCCGAAGATCACCGGCACCGCCCGCGCTTTCTTTGTCCCGGCGCACTGGTTCCTGCACGGTCTCATCGCCCTCTCCGCGCTGTTGAACGCCGCCGAACTGACCGGCCTGATCACCCCCGGCGCCGCCTGGATTTCCCTTCTCGTGCTCTTGTCAGCGGGCACGTTCCACGCGATCTTCCACGTCTGGCGCCATACCGCGCTCTACGATGGCGCCCTGCGCCTGATTACCCCGCGCGCGATCCACAAGTATCTCTGAGCCCAAGGCCCTGCATGCCCCCGCCGACCGACAATCCCTGGACCGACGAAGACGAGGGCGCGGCCCCGCTCGAGGAGCACCGCTTTCCCTGTCCCACCTGCGGCGCGAACATGGAATTCGCCCCCGGCGGTACCGGTCTGCTGTGCCCCAACTGCGGCAATACAGAGGCGATCGACTTCTTCGAGGGCCGCGCCGAGGCGGTGGCCGAGAACGACTTCGAGGCGGCGCTGCGCATTGCCGGCGCGTCGGCCGAGGTCGAAGAGACCCGCGTCGTCACCTGCCCGAACTGCGGCGCGCAGACCGCCTTCGACCAGTCGGTGCAGGCCGCGACCTGCCCGTTCTGCGACACGCCCCTCGTCATGGACACCGGCCTGCACCGCCAGATCAAGCCCGCCGCCGTCCTGCCCTTCGCACTCGACGAGCGCGCCGCCCGGGCGCGGATGACCGACTGGCTTGGCAGCCTGTGGTTCGCGCCCAACGGCTTGCAGGACTATGCCCGCAAGGGGCGCGCGATGCGCGGCATCTACGTCCCCTACTGGACCTACGACAGCGATACCCGCAGCCGCTATTCCGGAGCGCGCGGCACGCATTACTACGTCACCCGCACCGTGACCCGCAACGGCAAGCGCGAGCAGGTCCGCGAGCGCAAGACGCGCTGGACCAACGTGTCGGGCCGGGTCGCGCGGTTCTTCGACGACGTGCTGGTCCTCGCTTCGAATTCCTTGCCGAAGAAATACACCGACGCCCTCGCACCCTGGGATCTCGGCGACCTCGCGCCCTACCGGCCCGAATTCCTCGCAGGCTTCGGCGCCGAGGGCTATCAGGTGGAACTCGCCGAGGGGTTCGCCGAGGCGAAACGGATCATGGACGCCCAGATCCGCGCCGACGTGCGTGCCGACATCGGCGGCGACGAGCAGCGGATCGGCGGCGTCACCACCGCCTACGACGACATCACCTTCAAGCATATCCTGCTGCCGGTCTGGCTCGCCGCCTATAAGTACGGCGGGCGCACGTTCCGCTTCGTGGTCAACGCCCGCACCGGCAAGGTGCAGGGTGAGCGGCCCTATTCCAGATGGAAGATCGCCGTCGCCGTGGTCGCGGGCCTGATCGTCGCGGGCATCGCCGCCTATGTCGCCTACCTGAACCAGAGCTGATGCGCGCCGTCCTGCAACGCATCGCCGAGGCAAGCGTCGCCATCGGGGGCGTCACCGTCGGACGTTCGGGTCCCGGCCTGCTGATCCTCGTCTGCGCGATGGCCGGCGATATGCCGGACGCGCCGGCGCGTCTTGCTGCCCGTATCGCGAAACTGCGCATATTCCGCGACGCGGCGGGCAGGATGAACCGTTCGATCCTCGACACCGGCGGTTCGGCCCTGATCGTGAGCCAGTTCACGCTTGCCGCCGACACCAGCCGTGGCAACCGCCCCGGTTTTTCCGCCGCCGCCACGCCCGACGTGGGCGAGGCGCTTTACGATGCCTTCGTATCGCAGGTCCGCGCCCTTGGGATCGGCGCCGAAACCGGGCGGTTCGGCGCCGATATGGCGGTCAGCCTGACGAACGACGGGCCGGTGACGATCCTGATGGACGTCTGAAGCTCAGCAGCCGCGCGCCAGCACCAGCACCCAGATCGGCCCCTGCGACCCCTGCGCGATGCCGACGCCGAAACTGCTCACCCTAGCGTGCAGCATGTTGGTCCGGTGCCCCGGCGAGGCGAGCCAGCCATTGATGATCTGGCTTGGCTGCGGATAGCCCCAGGCGAGGTTTTCTGCCGTCAGACAGGTCTGGAACCCCGCCTGCAACACCCGGTCGTTCGACGAGGTGCCGTCCGAGCCGCGATGCTCCATCCGGCCCGACCGGGCGACGTCGCAGGCCTGCCGCTGGGCGGCGGCCATCAGGCGCGGGTCGATGCTGATCGCGGAGGTGCCGTTGACGACGCGGCTCTGGTTGACGCCCTGTGCCAGTTGCGTGGCCAGTTGGTTGACGTTGCCCGGCAGCGCGCAGCTTTGCGCCGCGGCGGCCGAGCCGAGGGTGAGCGCGGCCAGTGTGGCCAGCGCCGCGATGATCCTGTTCATGATGTCGTTTCCCCGAGTGGTGTTCCACGACTACTTCACCCTGCCGGGATGACCTAGTCGGGGTGGGGGGCGGGCGATTTCAAGGCAAGAACTCGCGCATTGCGTGTATTTCGGGGAAGGATTCCGCCTACCCGGCGATCCGCCCCGCGATCCACGACAGCACGAACGCCGCCCCCGCCGCACAGACGATGGACGGTCCGGCCGGCGTGTCCCAGATCAGCGCCGCGCGCAGACCCGCAAGCGCCGACGCGGCGCCGATGCCCACCGACCAGACCGCCATCGCCTCTGGCGTCCGCGCCAGATGCCGGGCGGCGGCGGCCGGCACGATGAGGAGTGCGGTGATCAGGAGCGCGCCGACCACCTTGATCGCCACGCCGACCACGAGGGCGAGGAGCAGCGTCTGGATAAGCTCCTCGCGGCGCGGGTCGATCCCCGCCGCATGGGCGAGGTCGGGGCTCAGGACCGAGGTGAGCATCGCGCTCCACCGCCACAGCACCACCCCGCCGACCAGCGCCGCCCCGCCCCAGATCAGCGCCAGATCCGCCCGACCGACGACGACGACATCGCCGAAGAGGAGCGCCTCGACGTCGACGCGCGCGCCGGGGATGAGCGCGAGTGCGACGAGGCCCGCAGCCAGCGTCACGTGGGCAAAGACGCCGAGGATCGTGTCGGGCGCCGTGCCGCGCCCGCCCAGCGCCCAGACCCCCCAGGCCATCGCCAGCGCAACCGCCAGAACGCCCCCCGCCAGCGGCAGCGACAGCGCCAGTGCCAGTGCCACGCCGAGGATCGCCGAGTGGGCGACGGCATCGCCGAAATAGGCCATCCGCCGCCAGACGATGAACGGCCCCAGGAGGCCCGCCGCGATCGCCGTGCCGACGCCGGCAAGGGCTGCGCGCACCACGAAATCGTCAAGCATCCCGGCGCGCCCCGCCCGTGTGGTCGTGCCCGTGGTCGCGCCCGTGGTCGTGCCTCTGGTCCTGCACGTGGTCATGTGCATGCCCGTCGCCCTGCCCCGGGGCATGATCGTGGCCATGGTCGTGCTCGTGCCGATAGAGGGCCAGCGCGCCGCCGGTTCCGGTCCCGAACAATTCGCGATAGGCGGGGGCGGCACGCACGACCTCGGGCGTGCCCTCGCAGCAGATGTGGCCGTTCAGGCAGATAACGCGGTCCGACGCGCTCATCACCACGTGCAACTCGTGGCTGACCATGAGGACGGCGCAGCCCAGATGCGCCCGGACCGCCTCGATCTGGCGATAGAACGCCGCCGAGCCGGGCTGGTCGAGGCCCTGCGTCGGCTCGTCCAGCATCAGGATGTCGGGGTTCCCGAGGAGCGCGCGCGCCAGCAGCACCCGCTGGAACTGCCCGCCCGAGAGGTCCGCCATCTGCCGCCCGGCGACGCCTGCGACGCCCGCCTCGGCCAGCGCGGCATCCGCCTGCGCCGCGCGCACACGCACCGGCAGGTCGAGGAACCGGCGCACCGTCATCGGCAGGGTGGTGCCGATGTGTAGGGTCTGGGGCACATAGCCGATCCGCAGCCCCGGCGCGCGCGTCAACGTGCCGCGCACCGGCCTGAGCGCGCCGATCAGCACCCGCAGGAGCGTCGATTTGCCAGAACCGTTGGGGCCGACGATGGTGACGATCTCGCCGCGCGCGATCCGCAGCGACACGCCTTGCAGGGCTCGGGTTCCGCCCTGGTCGACGTGCACGTCGCGCGCCTCGATGAGCACCTCGGCGCTCATGCCGCGGCGTCCTGACAGCCGGGGCACAGGCCCTCGGCCTCGATCACCCGCTGTTCGATGACGAAGCCCGCCGCCGCCGCCGGGGCCTGCATCGTGCCCGGTGCCTGGGTCTCGGCGACCGTGCCGCAGCCGCGGCAGATCAGGAACGCCGGTTCGTGTGCCGCCCCGGGCCGGGCGCAGGCGACGAAGGCGTTCAGCCGCTCGATCCGGTGCGCGAACCCCTGATCGGTCAGGAACCCCAGCGCGCGATAGGCCAGCGGCGGCTTGGCGCCGTAGCCCTCGGACGCGAGCCGCGCCAGCACGTCGTAGGCGCCCATCGCGGCATGTGCCTCGAGCAGGATCTCGAGGGTGCGGCGCCGGACGGGCGTGAACTGCACGCCGCGTTCGGCGCAGGCGGCATCGGCGGCGGCGAGGGCCGAGGCGACGCAGGCGCGGTGATCGTGGCGGTGAAAGGCGTCGGGGGTGACGGGCGGCGCGGGGGCAGGCATCGGCGGATCTCCCGATATGTGATACTATAACATATCGCTTGTGATGTTATAACATTGCAGTTATACGGCGTCAGACATTCCTGAGCAAGAGCGATCCTTCCATGAACCTCTCCCTTTCAGCCGTCGCCACCCTCTTGATCGGCACGATGGCCGCCGCAGAGGTGCCGCGCGTCATCGTCGATACCTTTCCGCTGCATTCCCTGACCGCTCAGGTGATGGCGGGCGTCGGGGCGCCGGAATTGCTCCTCGTGCCCGGCACCTCGCCGCACGATTTTGCCCTGCGGCCCTCGGATGCGCAGCGGCTGGCGGATGCCGATCTGGTGATCTGGACCGGCCCTGGCTTCGTTCCCTGGCTCGCCGAGGCGCTGCCGGTGCTTGCGCCCGAGGCGGCGGCGCTGACGCTGCTCGGGACGACGGACTGGCCCGCGCTGCCGTTGCGGGACGATCCGCGATTCGCCCAAGAGACCGGCGATGCCGAGGGACAGGACGCGACGGTGTCCGAGGCCGATGCCACCGCGACGGTCGATCCCCACGCCTGGCTCGACCCCGCCGTCGCCGCCGTGTGGGGCGCCTCTATCGCCGAGGCCCTCGCCGCCGCCGACCCCGAGAACGCCGACAGATACCGCGCCAACGCAGCAGCGCAGCGCGTCGCGCTCGGCGCGCTGACCGCCGGGATCGGGACGATTCTCGATCCTGCGCGCCGCGCCGGCAACGCCTATCTCGTGAGCCACGATGCCTATCAGTATTTCGAGGTCCGCTTTGCCCTGCCCGCTGCCGGGGCCATCGCGCTGTCGGACGCAAACGCCCCCGGCCCCGCCCGCATCGCCGAATTGCGCGACCGCGTCCGTGCGGGCGAGATCGCCTGCATCCTCGCCGATCCCGAGACCGCCCCGGCCCTTACCACCCTGCTGGGCGAGGGCACCGATGCCCGGATCGTGACCGTAGACCCCGATGCCATCTTCCTGACCCCCGGTCCGGATCTGTACGGCGCGATGATGCGGCAGATGGCAGAGGGTCTGGCGGGATGTCTGGAATAGCCGCAACTACTTGAACATTGTTCACGTTTTGTGACAAGGCGGCCGCGGCCCTTGTCCCGCCTGCCCTACCGTGGCTCATTGGCTGTGCCCGGACCTCTCCGGCCGTGACCCGGAGCCTGCCGATGCGGATGTCCAGACGTTTCGTGATCCTGCCCCTCGTCCTGCTCGCCGCCGTGGCCGCGCCGATGCTGCGGCCCGGGGCGTTCGGGTTCGCGGGCCATTCGCCCAGCTTCGAGGCCGGGATCGCGGCGGCGGCGACGCCGTCCGAGCGCGGTATCGTCACCTTCGCGTTCGGCGACTGGGACGGTCTCACGAGCGATGCGCTGCGCACCAGTGCGGCCCCGTGGAAACTTACCACGGCGGCGATGGCCCTGCAGGCGGCCGGGGGCGACGTCGCGGCGGCGGGGGCGGTGGACGTGAACGCGCTGTTCCGGCGATTCGGGTTCGCCTCGCCGGAACGGTTCGCGAACTGGCCAGAGGGGCTGGCGCAGTCGGCCATCGTCACGCCGGTGGGACAGAACGTAGCGCTGGCGACGAATTCGTGGCCGCCGCTGGCCGCAAGCATCGGCAACATCGGTTGCGCGGCCTGTCATTCCTCGGTGGTCTACGGCGCGGACGGCGCCCCGGACCCGACCGCCGTCTGGCTCGGCACGCCGAACGGCTCGATCAACCTCGAGGCCTATACCCAGACCCTGTTCACCGCGGTGCGCGATTTCGGCGGCGATACCGACCGCTTGTTCGACGTGGTGCAGCGGATGTATCCCGATACCGGCGTGGTCGAGCGGACGACGCTGCGCTATGCCGTCCTGCCCGCGCTGCGGCGCGAGGTGCTGGCGCGGGATGCGGAATACGGGCGGCTGCTGCCGTTTCGCGCGTCGCTGGCGGGGGCGACGAACGGATTGGATTCGCTCCAGAACCGGCTGGGGCTGATCCCGGAGGGTGTCGTGCTGCACGAGAGCATCTTCAATTCGGTGCCCGATCTTGGCGGCCGGTTGTGGCGGACCAAACTCCTGAACTCGGGCACTTACGCGATCCCGGGGATCGACCATATGGCGGAGATACGCGCCGGGGACATCACGCCGGAACACCGCCTCGGCCTTGCCGGGATCATCGCCTATTTCACCGTGCCGTCGATGGGGGTCACGGTCGAGGTGGCCGAGGCGAACATTCCCGCCGCCCTCGATATCACGGCGTGGATGGCCGATTACACCGCGCAGCCGTTCCCGGGAGAGATCGACGCGGACCTCGCGGCCGAGGGGCAGGCGATCTACGCAAGCGCTTGCGCGACGTGCCACGGGGTCTACGACGAGAACCTCGACGATCCGCAGCTATTGTCGTTTCCCAATACAGAGGACGCGATCGGGACCGATCCAGAACGCGCCGGCCTGCTGTCGCCCGCCATCGCGGCGGCGGTGAACGACGGGCTGTTCGGGCAGTATATCGTGGCGCGCACGGTCGACACCTACACGGCGCCGCCGCTCGAGGGGATATGGTCCTCGGCGCCCTATTTCCACAACGGTTCGGTGCCGACGCTCTGGCACCTGATGCGCCCCGAGGAACGGCCGGAGGTGTTCGAGGTGGGGGGGCACCGGCTCGACCTCGTGCGCGTCGGCATCGACCTCGCACCACCGGCGGACTATGTGCCCTGGTCGATCCCGGCGGAGGTGGACACGGGCGCGTTCGGGTTATCGAATGGGGGGCACGAGGTGGATTTCGTCAACATGACGGAGGCGGAGAAGGCAGCATTGCTGGAGTATCTCAAGCTGCTGTGAGGCAAGACGAATTCTTCGAAAGAATTCGGCGTCGGAAAATTTGAAATTTTCCGTCTGACTACAACGCCTTGCCGAACAGGTGCAGGCGGTGCAGCTTGCGCGCCCCCGCCTTCTCCTTTTGCGCCAGCGAGGCCGGATTCACGTCCGCGATCCAGGTATTGCCCAGCGTCCGGTATCCCGCCGCCTTGGCGTTCGTGATGACCCGGTGCAGGACCACCGGGTTCACCCCCTGCCCCTGCAATTCCGGCACCACGCCGGAAAAGATCAGGACCGCACGGTCGTTGCGCATCCGGTGACGGATGAAGTGCCAGGGCGCGCTCAGGCCCATCCGGCTGCGGATGCGGCGCAGGAACGGGTTCAGGTCGGGGATGCAGATGATGCAGGCGACAGGCGCGCCGTCCCTGTGCAGCACTGCCGAGATGCGGGGGTCCATCACCCACTTCATGTCCTTGGCCTGAAAGTGGAACTCGGGGCCGGTGACGGGGACGAACATCGGGTTCTTTGCGAAGGACGCGTTCAGGATCAGCCGCGCCTCTTCCATCCGCTGCGGGATGGTGGACCGGGTGACCGGCGCGAACGTATAGGCCGGATCGTCGCGCACGGCGATGTTGTGGGGTTTTAGGACCGGCGGCTCCGCCGTCGTCAAATCCACCTCGAACGTCGTCATCCCGAAGCTCGACGCATAGCCGTTCGCCTCGAGGAGCGGCGCCAGATGCGGCGGCGACCAGACGAGGTCGGTATAGGGCGCGATGTCGAAGCCGGCGGTCATCACGCCGATCTGCTGCATCGCCGTCAGGTTGAAATTGCCCATGATCTCGGTCATGCCGCGCGCCCGGAGCCAGCCCTCGGCCGCGTGAAGCAGGGCCGTCGCCGCCTGCGCGTCGCGGGCGCAATCGAAATAGCCGAAGTAGCCGCGATTCAGGCCGTAAAGGGCGTTCGAGGCGGCGTGCACATGGGCCGTGATGCGGCCCAGGACGCGGCCCTTGCGGTGCGCCGTCCAATAGGTGAGCGCGCTCGACCCGTCGGCAAAGAGCGGGTTGCGCGCGGTGTCGACGAAACGTTTCAGGTCGGATTTCAGCGGCGAGACATAGGGCGAATTCGCACCGTATGCCTCGAACGGCGCCTGAAAGAACGCCGCGAAATCTTCCTGTCGCAGCTCGATCATCGTGCCCCCCGATTGTGCCGATGCGGGCACGGACAGAAAAGGCCCCGCGCGCCGCTCTTTCGAGGTTTGCACGGGGCCCTCCCCCCAGCAAGGGGCCGTCGGGACGCGGTGGCGCGGACCTTATTGGGTCGGTAGCAGCACCGTGTCGATCACGTGGATGACGCCGTTCGACTGATCGACGTCGGCGACGATGACGTTGGCCACCTGGCCACGCTCGTCGGTGACGGTCAGGGTGTCGCCATCCATCCGGAGCGTCAGCATGCAGCCGCCGAGCGTCTCGACGACATGGCTGCCGCCGCCGGCCTCGATCATGCTCATCGCATCCGACGAGAACGCCTCGGCGCCGACGACGTGGCAGGCCAGAATCTGCTGCAACTGCGCCTTGTTCTCGGGCAGCAGAAGCTGGGCGAGCGTGTCGGAGGGAATCGCCTCGAACGCCTCGTCGGTGGGGGCGAACACGGTGAACGGGCCGGGGCCCGACAGCGTGTCGACCAGATCGGCGGCGACGACGGCGGCAACGAGCGTGGTGTTGATCGGCGAGTTCACTGCGTTCTCGACGATGTTCATGTCGGCCATCATCGCGGCGCCGCCGACGGTGGGGTTCTCTTGCGCCAGGACGGGGGCGGCAAAGCTTACGGCGGCGAGGCCGGAGAGGGCGAGGGTGAAGACGGATGCTTTCAGCATGGGTAGGTTTCCTGATCTGTGGACCCGGGCGGGCTGCCCGGCGATGCACCAGTCACGAAGGGTCGGGGGAAAGGTTTCGGCGCGGATCGCGAAAAAGTGATCACGGATGCGTGATCGTCAGTCCCGCGTCACCGGGATGCCACAATCGGCGAGGACGGCAACGAAGGCGCGCGGATCGCCGATGCAGGGACCGGGAACGCGGAATGCCGCGCCTGCGCGGGTCGTCAGGCGGACCGCGGGCGGGCCGTCGGCCCAGTCGGTCAGGGTGGCGGCGGCAAGGTTGGCACGGGCGAGATCGCGCCGCCAGCGGCCCGACCAGAGGCCGAGAGCGTGGGGCGTGAGGTGTGCGCCCGAGCGCGGGTTGCCGATCACCATCCATCCGACGATGGCCAGCGCGAGGCCCGGGCCGATGAACTACATTGGCGGCGCGCCCCTGTAAGCGGCAAAGAGGACGAAGCACAGGCACAGGACGAAAAGCGCAGAAAAGACGGCGTTACGGCCCCGTTCTTCGTGGCTGTAGAGGGTTTCAGGCCCTTCCGTCATCGTATCAGAAGTCCGTCGGCGCGCCGCCTTCGGCCTTGCGACGGGCCACGAACGCACCGAGTTCCTCGGCCACCCCTTCGTCCATCGGCGGGGCCACGAAATCGTTCAGGATATCCTTGTAGATCCGGTGCGCCCGCTCGGGCGTCCAGACGGCGCCGGCCGCGTCCCAGGCCTCGTAGTTGCGCCAGTCCGACGCGATCGGCGCGTAGAACGCGGTCTCGTAGCGTTTCTGGGTGTGCTCGATCCCGAAATAGTGCCCGCCCGACCCGACCTCGCGGATCGCGTCGAGCGCGACGTCGTCCGGCCCCGTGGCAGTGATCGCCGGCTCCATATAGCGCTGGATCATCTGCACCAGCTCGCAGTCCATGACGAATTTCTCGGGGGAAGCGATGAGGCCGCCCTCGAGCCAACCGGCAGCGTGGTAGACGATGTTGGTGCCGGACTGGACCGCCGACCAGAGCGAATTCGACGTCTCCCACATCGCCTGTCCGTCGGGCACGTTGGCGGCGCAGACGCCGGACGCGCGCATCGGCAGGCCGTAGAACCGCGCCATCTGGCCGGTCATCTGGGTCGCGCGCATGTATTCGGGCGTCCCGAACGCAGGCGCGCCGGATTTCATGTCGACGTTCGAGGTGAAGGTACCGATGACGCAGGGGCAGCCGGGTTTGACGTATTGGAAGAGCGCGATGGCGCAGAGCGCCTCGGCGATCGACAGCGTCACCGCGCCCGCCATCGTCACCGGCGCCATCGCACCCGCGAGGGTAAACGGTGTGACGATCACCGCCTGCCCCTTGCGGATGAGCCGCAGGCAGCCGTCGATCATCGGGACGTCGTGTTTCAGCGGCGAGGTGGAATTGATGTTTGTATACATCCGCGGGGTGGCGGCGAATTCCTCGGGCGTCAGGCCGCCCGCGATGCGGACCATCTCCATCACGTCCTCGACCCGTTCGGCGCCGAGGGAATAGGCGTGGACCACCTTGTCGGTCAGCAAGAGCTTGTCGTGCAGCACGTCGAGGTGGCGCACGCTGGCGTGGATGTCGACGGGTTCCACCGGATAGCCGCCGGCAAAATGGATGCAGTTGAAGTATTGCGTGAGTTTCAGCAGGTTTGCGCAGGTCTGCCGCGTCCCCGGCAGCTTGCGCCCCAGTTCCATGTCCCAGTAGTTCGGCGGCGACGAGACGTTGCCGAAGAGGATATGCTTGCCGCCCACGGTGATCTGCCGGTCCGGGTTGCGCGGCGTCAGGGTGAACTGCGACGGCGCCTTGGCGACCATCTCCATCACCCAGTCGCGGCCCATGCGGACGTTGGTGCCGCTGACGGTGCAGCCGGCCTGCCGGAACAGGACCAGCGCCTCCTCGTTCAGGAACTCGATCCCGATCTCCTCGAGGATGCGCATCGCGCCATCGTGGATCGCGGCCACACCGTCCGCGTCCAGCGGTTCGGTCGGGGCGTCGGTGTTGACGGGAATGCGCCAGGGCATCTGGTCGATGGCGGCGGTGCCGCGCCGCGTGGCGTTGCCCGCCCGTCCGCCGCCGCGCTTGCGGCGTATGCTGTCGTCGGCCATGTGGTGCCCCCCGCCGTCGGTTTCTGGCGCGAGTTTGCCGGAGGGAAAGACAATCCGAGCCGTCATGCGCGACTTCCGGTGTCGGTTTTGGGGCGCCGCTACGGTCGTCCGCAGGACGGGTTCCCAACCCCTCGTCCCCCCCTCAGAGGCCGAGCGCCTCCGGCAACTCCTCGATAGATCCCAGCACCACGTCCGCCGCCGCTTCGAGATCCGCCCGTCCCGCGACGCCGGTCAGCACCGCCACCGTCCGCATCCCCGCCGCCCGCCCCGCGTCGAGGTCGTGCAGGCTGTCGCCGACCATGACGCAGTCTGCGGGGTCGACGCCCGTCGCCTTGGCGAAGGCGAGCAACTGGCCCGGCGCAGGCTTGCCGCCGTGGCCGCTGTCATAGCCTGCGACGAAGTCGAACAGGTCGAGCACACCCTCGCCCGCCAGATGCGCCCGCGCCGGTTCCTCGCCGTCGTTGGTCGCCACGCCGAGCGCGAGGTTCGCCGCGCGCAGGCCGTTCAGGAACGGCACCAGCGGCACCACCGGCATCTGCGCCGTCCGCGCCGCCCGGGCGTTCAGTTTCGCGGCGAGGCCCGGGACGCTTTGACCCGGAAAGAACGGCAGCAGGCGCGCGGCGATCGTGTTCACGGTTTCGGCGACGACGATGCTGCCGGGCAGGAACGTGCGGGCCGCGAGGTCGAAGCCGAGGACGGCGGCCATGCGCGCCCGGGTTTCGGCATCGGCGGCGCTGTCCTCGATGAGCCCGGCGGCCCAGACCGCCCAGGTTGCGCCGAAATCGAACAGCGTGCCGTCCTTGTCGAAGACGACACCCCGGACGCCGGCAAGGGCCAGGCTCTGCACCCTCACGTCCATTCGACCTTTTCGGCCCCCGGCAGGGCATAGCGTGCGCGCAGGGGCGCGTCGTATTTCAGGTCCGCGGTATCGCAGAAGGCCATGACCCAGACGTCGTCCATCGTAATGAATTCAAGCACCGAGGAGAGGTAGGCGGGATCGCGCGCACCGGCCATCGCAGAGTCCGAGGTCGAGCCGCTCGCCCCAAGGAATACAGGCCACAGCTCGTCGTTGCCCGCCAGCCAGGCCAGCGCCTGCAAGGCGATCGTCTCTGCCGTCTGGGGTGTCATCTTCACCATTCTTAATTTTGGGAAACGGTTTCTTAACTATTGCCGGGGCATGGTGAGAACAGGGCCGGAACAGGCCCCCGGAGACCGCACCATGTCCGCTCAGATATTGATTGTCGAGCCTCTGCCGACGCGGCGCATCGCGCTCCGCGCGCTTCTGGAAAAGGCGCGGTTCCGGGTCGAGCAATGCCATGACGCGGCTGCGGCGCGGCGCCTGATGGCGGCTGGATTGCGGCCGGAACTCGTGTTGTTGCGCGCCCAGGGCCACGCCGGACGCGCCGACCCGTCCGGCACCCTCGCCGAGACCATCGGCAGCCTCAAGACGCGGCGTGCGGCGCCCGGTATCGGATGGCTGCTCGCCCGTCCGGAGGTGGGTCAGGGGACGTCGCCTCTGGTCATCGCCATCGACGAGGGGCCCGCCGTTCCAGACCGGCGCGCGGTCGACGCGGCGCGTTCGGCGTCGGCGGCCCGGTTGCAGGCCCTCGTCGAGGGGGCCGACGATGCGATCAGCCGGCCGTTCAGCGAACCGGTGCTGCTCGCGCGGATCCGCAGCCTGTTGCGCGCGCGCGCCGAACTCGACGATCTGCGCCCGCGCGACACCGCCGAACTCGTCGAGGGCTTTGCCGAGACCGCCGAGACGTTCGACCTGCCGCAGCGCATCGTGGTGCTCGCCCCGCGGTGCGGGCTCGCGGCGCGCGACGACGATCTGTCGCCCGGCCTCACGCCGGCACTCGCCGCCCTCTCGACGCGCCGTCCCGCCCGGTTCGAGACCTTCGCCCCCAGCGCCGATTTCGACGCCGAGCCGGGCGACACCCGACCATTCCCAGACCGCGACGGGGCGGAGGCACCGGAATGGGTCGGCGCCGGCCGCCCCGCGCCCGATCTCATCATCATCGACCCGGCGATCGGCGCGCCGGACGGGATGGTCGCGGGCGACATCTTTCGCCTGATCGCCGACCTGCGCAGCCGCTCGCCCCTGCGTCAGGCCGAGCAACTGCTGATCCTGCCCGCCGACTCGCCCGATCTCGCGACGCTGGCGCTCGACCTCGGCGTCGACGACATCGTGAGCGAGGATGTCGGCCCGGGCGAGCTGTCGCACCGGATCGAGACGCTGTTGCGCAAGAAGAAGATCGCCGACGGGATGCGCGCCAGCGTGCGCCGCGGCCTCGAGGCGGCGGTGATCGACCCGCTGACCGGCCTGCATAACCGCCGCTATGCGATGCCGCATCTGGCGATGCTGGCCGGCGAGGCGGGCGCGCGGCAGCGGCCCTTTGCGGTGATGATGCTCGACATCGACCATTTCAAGCGGATCAACGATACCTTCGGCCATACCACCGGCGACTGCGTGCTGCGGCGCCTCGCACGGCGGCTCAAGTCCGAACTGAGGCCGCGCGACCTCGTCGCGCGGATCGGCGGCGAGGAGTTTCTGGTCGTCCTGCCCGAAACCACCGAAGCCGATGCGCGCGAGGTCGCCGAACGGCTGCGCCGGTCCGTCGCGGTCCGGCCCTTCGACGGCAACGAGGTCGATTGCGCCCTGCCGCAAGATGCCCGGCGCCGGATCGAGGTGACGATTTCGGTCGGTGTGGCCCTCGGCGGCGCAGGGCATCCCTGCGACTCCGGCGCTGCCGACCTGTTCGACCGGGCCGACCGGGCGCTCTTTGCCGCCAAGGAGGCTGGCCGCAACACCGTCACGCTGAGCGCCTCGGCGGCCTGAAAGGACGAAAGGACGCCTCGAGACACCCGGGCGGGACACGAGACTTACGGCCCGAGACGGACGGTTCGAGATGGCCGGGCCATGCACCACGCGCTGTGCTGCCATTCGTCGCGCCTCCTTTTCTTTCGGCCGGCGCGGGGGCACATTGGTTCGACAGGAGCACCCCCGATGACCCAGATGACCGATACCATCGCGCCGCGCGACGACCTCGCCGGGGGCGGGCCGCGCACACGTCCGGACGCGCCCGAGCGACCGTCGCGGCCCGCGATGTGGCACGGCTTTCGCCGCCGCTGCCCGAACTGCGGCGAGGGGACGCTCTTTGCGGGGTTCCTGAAGGTGCGCGACACCTGCCCGGTTTGCGCCGAGGCGCTGCACCACCACCGCGCCGACGACGGGCCGGCCTATCTCACCATCCTCGTCGTGGGGCATCTGATGGCGCCGATGATGCACGTCTTCTTCACCCGGCTGCGCCCGGAACCCTGGGTCTTCGCCTCCGTGTTCACGGCGTTCGCCATCGGCCTGTCGCTATACCTGCTGCCGCGCCTCAAGGGTGTCGTGGTCGGGATCCAGTGGGCGCGGCGGATGCATGGTTTTGGTGCCTGACGTCCCGTCCGGACCAGCGCCTGCGATCCGGCCCGCAGCGACCCTGATCCTGCTGCGGCCGGAGGCGGCGGGCCCGTCGGTCCTCATGGGCCAGCGCGGCGATACCGCCGTCTTCATGCCGCGCAAGGTGGTGTTTCCGGGCGGTGCCGTGGACGCGGACGATGTCGCCGCCTCCCTCGCCACGCCGCTGGCGCCACACACCGCCGCGCGTCTGGCGCAGGACAGCGATGTCGCGCCGGGCACGATCGCTGCCGCGGCGATCCGCGAACTGTGGGAAGAGACGGGGCTGATCCTCGGGGTGCCGGGCACATGGCGCGATGTTGCGCCGCCGAACTGGCAGGATTTTGCCGCCACCGGCCACCGCCCGGCGGGCGCGGCCCTGCGTTTCGTCTTTCGCGCCATCACGCCGCCCGCCAATCCGCGCCGCTTCGACGCGCGATTCCTGCTGGCCACCACGGCGGCGCTCGCCTCCGACCCCGACGACTTCAGCCGGGCGGCGGACGAGTTGTCGGGTCTGCAATGGGTGCCGCTCGAGGCCGCGCGCACGCTCGACCTGCCGTTCATCACCAGGGTCGTGCTGGCCGAGATCGCCGCCCTCGGGCCGGATCCCGGGCAGCCCGACACGGTGCCGTTCTTTCGCAACGACGACGAGGCGAACCAGGTGCGGCGGCTCGGCGGCGCGGATCCGCTGGACTAGCCCCACAGGACCAGCAGCACCACGCCCAGCGTCAGCAGGGCGAGGCCCGCAAGTTCGCGGCGGCTGATGGTCTCGTGAAAGATCGCGACCGAGGCGAGCAGCACGAAGGCGACCTCGATCTGGCCCAGCGCCTTGACGTAGGCCACCGATTGCAGCGTGAACGCGGTGAACCAGCACAGCGAGCCCACGAGGCTGGTGAGGCCGACGAGGCCCGCGACGCGCCAGGCGGCAAGGACGCGGGCGATTTCGCCGCGCTGGCGCCAGCCGAGCCAGAGGGCCATGGCGACGAGTTGGAACGCGGTGACGCAGGCCAGCGTGACGCTGGCGCGCAGAAAGGCGTCCCCCGAAGGCAGCGACAGCGAGGCGGTGCGGTAGCCGACGGCGGAAACGGCAAAGAGCGCGCCCGCCAGCAGCCCCAGTCCCGAAGCGCGGTTGGCGAGGCGCCGGTGCCAGGCCGGACCGCCGATCACCGCACCGCTGTCGGAGAGGAGCACGACGCCCGCGAGGGCCACCGCCATCGCGAGCAGCGCCGGCAGCGTTACCGCATCGCCGAGGACGGCGAGGCCGAGGCCGACGCTGAGCAGGGTCTCGGTCTTGCTCAGCGTGACGCCGACGGCGAAGTTGCGGTGCGCGAAGAGAGCGACGACGCAGAGCGTGGCGAGGATCTGCGCGGTGCCGCCGGTGATCGCCGCGATCCAGAACCGGGCGGCAGGGAGCGGCAGGCCCTGCCCGCTCGTCGCCGCATAGGTGCCCGCGATGCCGACGGCGAGCGGCGCGGAATAGAGGAACCGCGCGAAGGTCGCACCGCCCGTCGACAGGCGGGTCGACTTGAGGTGCTTTTGCAGCACGAAGCGGATCGCCTGCGCGAGGGCGGCGGCCAGGGTTATGGGGATCCACAGGTCCATGCCGCGCGTATCTGCCCCCGCGCGCATGAAGCCAAGTGGGGTTCAGCGGCGTCGCAGCGGGTGCGCGACCGGATCCTTGGCGCGCCACAGGTGGCGGCGAAAGACCTCGGCATAGGAGGCGTAGCGATAACCGCCGTTGCGTCCGAGATAGCGGGCGCGGTCGGCGGCGTAGAGGGCGGGAAGCCGAAACCAGGCGACCCGGGGGTGCGTATGGTGGACGGCGTGCAGATTGTTGTTCAGGAACAGGAACGCCAGCGGTCCGCGGTCCTCGACGATGACGGTGCGGCCCGCGGCATCCTCGGCGGCGCAATGCTCGAGGAAGGTGCGGATCTTGACGATGCCGAGGCCGGCCCAGGCCGAGATGGCATAGGCCCAGAGCGGCATCGGCGACAGCGCGACGACGGTCAGGACGAGGGCGGCCGAGACAATGTGCTCGGCCCAGGCACGGCGGACGGCCGCGCCGTCGCGGCGTCGTGCGAGGCGCCAGTCGGACGCCATGAACGCGGCCTGCCCGATGATCGGGCCGAGGACCATGCGTCCTGCGAGCGTGTTGTTCGCCCGGTGCAGAAGTCGAAGTGCGGGGCGCAGCCGGTCCCAGTCTGCGGCGTCGAGAAAGTTCGATTCCGGGTCGTCGTAGGGATCGGTCAGCGTGTCGTCGCGGTGGTGCGCCAGATGCGTGTCGCGAAACCGCGCGTAGGGAATGAGGAGCGAAAGGGCGGGCCAGACGAGGGCCGCGTTCGCGGCGCGGTTGCCGAAGGGGTGGCCGTGGATCGTCTCGTGGCAGAGCGAGGAGTGCAGCGCGATGGCGATGGCGGCGAGTGGCACGGCCACCCAAAGGGGGGCGAAGAGGGCCAGTGCCCAGACCGCATAGCAGGCGAGGGCAAGGCCGACGGTGGGCCATTCGACCGCCGCCGTGACAGAGGGTCGGGGAAGGAATGTGGTCATGCTGTCCTGAAATCGGACCATGAAATTCGGTCTCTTGCGGTCAAGGCTATGTCACAGGACACTTGATGCCCATTCTGTATCGAGTTAACAATTGCCTACCATGGTGACTTTTATAATCGACCGGTTCATCTGATGGACAAGCGGGCCCGCGCGAGCCTGTTCCGCGACCGGCTGGCGCGCGCCCTGTCGTTGGGCGGTGCCACGCAAAGCGGGCTGGCGCGGGCGGCGGGGGTGGACCGCTCGACGATCTCGCAACTGCTTGGCACCGATGCGGCGCGCCTGCCGAACGCGCATCTGGTGGGGGAATGTGCCCGCGCGCTTGGCGTGTCGAGCGACTGGCTCCTCGGACTGTCGGACCGGCCCGAGACGGCGGCGGGCTTGATCGCGGCTGCGGTGACGCTCACCGAGGCGCCGCGCGCGATGATCGACGACCGCATCTTTGCCTGGCATCAGGAGGCGGCGGGCTACAAGATCCGGCATG
Source organism: uncultured Alphaproteobacteria bacterium (assembly GCA_963789535.1). Lineage (GTDB taxonomy): Bacteria > Pseudomonadota > Alphaproteobacteria > Rhodobacterales > Rhodobacteraceae > CAVXHQ01. The sequence continues at coordinate 431,448 of CAWBKU010000004.1, forward strand.
TGCCCGCGGGTCTGCCCGACATGCTCAAGACGCCCGAGTTCCTGCGCTGGGAATACGAGCCGTCGGTGGGGCGGACGATAGATCAGGCGATCGGGGCCACCGAGGACCGGCTGGCCTGGATGCGGGCGGCGCGGTCGGATTACGAGATCGCGGTGCCGCTGCACGAACTGGCCTCACTGGCGCAGGGTTCGGGCTATTACGCCGGGTTGTCGCGAGAGCTTCGGCGCGCCGAACTCGAAAGGCTCGCGACGCTGCACGCGCAGCTCTATCCGACGCTGCGGATCACGCTGTTCGACGCGCGCAAGCTGTTCTCGGCGCCGGTGACGGTATTCGGGCCGCTGCTCGCCGTGGTCTATCTCGGCAGCAATTACATCGCGTTCCGCGATACCGAGCGGGTGGCGGCGCTGACGCGGCACTTCGACCGGCTGATCCGCGAGGCGGACGTCGAAGGCCGCGCGTTCGATGCGCATCTGGCGGGAGTTGCGGGCGTCCCTCTAGTCGCGGGTGCCGATGGCAGCACCCGCTCCGTCAGGTGTCGGCAGGTCCGCGTGAGCGGCGGTGACGCGGGCGAAGGGCCGCGGCCACGGCATCGAGCGATGCCGTCGCCTTGCGGGTTTCGAGGCTGACGTGGATCATCATGTGCTCGCCCGTCGCAAGCAGGCGGTCCCCGCAAAGCATCCGGTGGAACAGGCGCATCGTGCGACCTGCGCCCGCGACGACCTGTGTCTCGACGCGGATGCGGTCGCCCGCGCGGGCCTCGTCCAGATGCCGGATGTGGGTTTCGGCCGTGAAGAACGAGTGGCCGCCCGCGATATAGGCCGCATCGCAGCCGAGCAGCAGCATCAGACGGTCGGTGGCGTCGCCGAACGCCTGAAGATACCGCGCCTCGTTCATGTGGCCGTTATAGTCGGTCCAGTCGATCGGCACGGCGCGATCGACGGTGAGGATCGGCGTGCGCGCGTCGAGCGCTTCGGTGCCCGGCAGACTGGCGAGGCGCCGGTCCTGCGCATTGAGGAGAGCGCCCGCGCCCCAGTCCTGCGCCTTCAGGCCGCGCAGGATGGTGACGAGGTTGGTGTCGCGGATCCGTTCGAGGTCGCGGATCGAATGGTGGCCGGATTGGGCGTCGGACTGGCTTGCCACGGCGTCGATCAGGGCGTCGTCGAGGTCCGGCACGTCCATGAGTTTGGTCCAGGGCCAGGACAGGCACGGCCCGAACTGCTCGATGAAATGCCGCATCCCCGCCTCGCCGCCGGCGATGCGATAGGTCTCGAACAGGCCCATCTGCGCCCAGCGCAGGCCGAAGCCATAGCGGATGGCGTCGTCGATCTCTTCCGTGGTCGCCACGCCGTCCTTGATAAGCCAGAGCGCCTCGCGCCAGACCGCCTCGAGGAAGCGGTCGGCGATGTGGGCGTCGATTTCGGCGCGCACGTGCAGGGGGTGACAGCCGATGGCGGTGAGGATGTCCTTGGCCCGCGCGACGACGGTTGCGGGGTTGGCGGGGGACGGGACGAGTTCGATGAGGGGGAGAAGGTAGACCGGGTTGAACGGGTGGGCCACGAGGATCTGGCCGGGGCGGGAGGCGTTTTCCTGCAATTGGCTGGGTTTGAAGCCGGAGGTGGACGAGCCGACGATGGCCCCGCCGGAATGTGCGAGGATTTCGGCGAGAACGCGGTGTTTCAGGTCGAGGCGCTCGGGGACGCTTTCCTGCACCCAGTCGGCGCCGGTGACGGCGGCGGCAATCGTGTCGTGGAAGGTCAGCCTGCCCTCGGGCGGCAGCGCCACGTCCGACAGGCCCGGCAACGACGCGCGGGCATTGGCCAGAACCTCACCGATCTTGCGCGGGCCGTCGGGATCGGGGTCGAACACGGCCGCGTCCCAGCCCATCAGCAGGAAGCGCGCCGCCCAGCCGCCGCCGATCACGCCGCCGCCGATGATGGCGGCTCTTCGGTTGCCGCCCCCGTCGGATGTCCGGTTGCCGCCAATCGCGGCTGTCTGGTTGCCGCCAATCGCGGCTGTCTGGTTGCCGCCAATCGCGGCTGTCTGGTTGCCGCCCCCGACGGCCGGCGTGTCGTCTACCGTCATGGCCCGACAGTCCGCAGCATCGCCACATCGAAGCCGTACCAGTCGAGGATCTCGCGCGCCGCGGCGATCCGGTCGGCGCCGCCGGTGGCATTGCGGTCCGCGATCAGGGCATAGCTCCCCGCCGGATCGCCGAAGGCCATCGTGCGCCGGTCACCGTCCGTCCAGAAGATCCAGAGGTCGAGCGGTGCTACCTCTTCATACGGCACGGCGGAGGTCCGGCGCCAGCGGCCCGGACCGCTCCGCGCGTAGGTCGCGGTGCCGGTAAAGGCCTCGCACAATCCGACGACGTCGCTGCACACGATCCCCAACCATACGAGGGTCAGGTCGGCGCCCGAGGCCGTCAGGCTGAACCGTTCGCCCGGCACGAACGCGCCGTCCGGAAGGGTGCGGCGGACGGCCCAGTCACCCGCAAGGCCGTCAGCGTTCACATCGGTCTGGCTTCCAAGCGGTGCGGCGGCGTCGCGCAGCGAGGGCGGCGTAGCGGGGGTTTCGGGCGCGGCTGCGCAGCCTGCGACGAAGACCAGGGCGAGCAGTGTGGCCCTCATCGCGGCGCCCGTTTCGTCAGGCCGAGCTTTGCGCGCACGGCCTCTGGCCCGATCACGGTAGCCCCCATGCCCTCGACGATGCCTACGGCGCGCGTCACCAATTGCGCGTTCGTCGCCAGCTCCCCCTTGCCGAGCCACAGGTTGTCCTCGAGGCCGACACGCACGTTGCCGCCCGCCAGCACCGCGGCGGCGACATAGGCCATCTGGTTGCGCCCCAGCGAGAACGCCGAGAACGTCCAGTCGTCGGGAACGTTCGCGACCATCGCGAGAAAGGTGTGCAGGTCGTCGGGCGCACCCCAGGGCACGCCCATGCAGAGCTGAACGAGGGCGGGAGAGGACAGCACGCCCTCCTTCACGAGTTCTTTGGCGAACCACAGGTGGCCGGTGTCGAACGCCTCGATCTCGGGCTTGACGCCGTAGCCTTCCATCAGGGCGCCCATCGCGCGCAGCATGCCGGGCGTGTTGGTCATGACGTAATCGGCCTCGGCGAAGTTCATCGTGCCGCAGTCGAGGGTGCAGATCTCGGGCAGGCAGTCGGCGATGTGGGCGACGCGCTCGGTGGCGCCTGCCATATCGGTGCCTTTCGCTGTCGGCAACGGTGCCTCGGGGCCACCGAAGATGATATCGCCGCCCATCCCGGCGGTCAGGTTGAGGACCACGTCGGTATCGGACGCGCGGATACGCTCGGTCACTTCGCGGTAGAGGGCGAGGTCGCGCGACGGCGCGCCGGTCTCGGGGTCGCGAACGTGGCAGTGGACGATCGCGGCGCCGGCGCGGGCGGCGTCCAGCGCGCTGTCGGCGATCTGCTGCGGCGAGCGCGGGACATGCGGGCTGCGATCCTGCGTGCCGCCGGACCCGGTCACGGCGCAGGTAATGAAGACCTCGCGGTTCATGGTCAGCGGCATCTGCGTCCCTCCCCCATTTGCCCGCACCTGACACCGGAACGGTCCCCGGCTGCAAGGGGTGCGGGAGCGGAAGCGGGCGGACCGGCGCGGCGCCCCCGTCAATAGGGCAGCGGATGCGCCTTGTGGGTGTCGGAGATGTCGGCGAGCAGATCGTCGGACAGAACGACGTCGATACCCGCCACGATCCGCTTCAGTTGCGCCAGGGTCGTGGCCCCAAAGATCGGGATCGAGGCGAATGGTCGCGTGCGGTGCCAGGCGAGCGCCATATGCACCGGGTCGATCCCGTGACGGGCGGCGAGTTCGACCCAGGCGCGTGCCGCGGGCCCTTCGCGCGGGGCAACGCGGCCCCCCATGTCCGGTGTCAGCGCGCGCCTGCTGCCCGGCGGCACCGCGCCGTCGAGATACTTTCCCGTCAGGATCCCCGCGGCGAGCGGCGAAAACGCCAGCAGAGTCACATCTTCGTTCACCGACATTTCGGACATGTCGGTGTCATAGTGGCGGCACATCAGCGAATACTCGTTCTGCACGGAGACGGCGCGCGGTCCGCCCACAGCCTCGGCCCGGTCGATCCATTTCGTCGTGCCCCAGGCCGTCTCGTTCGAGAGGCCGAAGGCGCGCACCTTGCCCTCGGCCACCATCTGCGCCATCGCGCCCAGCACCTCGTCCATGTGCGCGACGGTTTCGGCACGGTCCTGACCGCTGGGGTCGTAGGTCCAGTTGTTGCGGAACGCCCAGGTGCCGCGCGTCGGCCAGTGCAACTGGTAGAGGTCGATCACCTCGGTCCGCAGGCGCCGTAGCGAGGCCTCGACCGCCTCTCGGATGTTGCCGCCGTCATAGCCCGCGCCGTCGCGCACGAAGCCGGGGTTCGGACCCGCGACCTTGGTGGCGAGGATGACATCGCCCCGCCTGCCGGATTGCGCGAGCCAGTCGCCGACGATCTCTTCGGACCGGCCGGCCGTCTCTTTCGTGACCGGGTTGACCGGATACATCTCGGCGGTGTCGAACAGGTCGATGCCGTGGTCGAGCGCCATGTCCATCTGCGCGAACGCATCCCCGGGCGGCGTCTGGTTGCCGTAGGTCATCGTCCCGAGGCTCCAGTCCGAGACCTCGATGCCGCTGCGGCCCAGGTGCATCCGTTTCATCGTGTGGTCCCCTCGTTCGTGCCGCGCGACCCTACGCGGCGGTGCGGCGAGGGCAACCGCAAAGCCACTAGCCCCGCGCGATGACCCACAGACACACCGCCAGCCCAAGCGAGAGCGGCGCATAGAGACGTCGGTCGAGGGTGGCAAAGGGCTCTCGCGCCGTCGCGCGGCGCCAGATGGGGAGCAGGGGGGCAAGACCGCGCAGGGCGAAGATCGCGGCAAGAAATTGCAGGACCGGCGGGGACCAGCGCCCGAGGAACCCGTCAGCCGGCGCCCAGGGCAGGGCCGCCGCGACGGCGAGGCCCACAGCCACGACGAGGCAGGGAATGGCGCCCGGCATCCGCTCGGCCCGGCGGGCGCCGACGACGGCGTGGACAAGGTGCGCTTCACTCCGCGCGGGCCACCACAGGCCGAACGCCCAGAAGGCGTGCAGCAGGGCGACGGCGCCGAGGACGACGCTCGCCACGATGCGCGCCAGAAGCGTCAGCCAGGGGGCGAGGTCGGCCATCGCGCAGCTCCCATTGTGCCCGGCCTTTGCACCCGGCCTTTGCAGCCGGCCATTGCACCCGGGCCACGGCTATTTGCCGGTGCGGATCCCGATGATCGTGTTATTGGCCGCATCGCCCGCATCGGTCTCGCTCCACGCGAGAAAGCCGATGCCGAGGTCGGGAAGATAGGTGATGCTCTCGATATAATTGTCGTCGGTCTCATAGGCGATGACTGCGTCGACGACCCGGTAGGTGCAGGCGCCGAAGACCAGCGGTTCGCCTTCCACATAGGCCTGCGACTGCGTCTCGGTGCGGGTGCCGCCGGCCGAGGTGACGGTGACGACGGGATTGAAACGCCCGCCCCCGGTCGGGACGGGCAGCGATTCCGGCGACTGGCCATAGTCATAGATCTGCCGGGTCTGCTCGTCGGGGGTCGCCCCGGCGAATTCGACATAGTTCAGCAGATGCGTGCCCTGCGCGATCTCGAGGCGGTAGAGCGTTTCGCTGCCGTCGACGCCGGTGACGCTCGACACCGACGGGCGCAGCCTGCGGTAGGTTTCGGCGATGCCGTCGGCATAGTCGATGACGATCCCCTGCCCGAGGTCGTCGGCGGTGACGCAGGCGCCGGTCTGCGCGGCGGCGGCACCGCCGAACATCAGCGACATCAGCAGCGCGGCCGGACCGCCCCCCGAGATGATCTTTTTCGACGTCATTCCACGGCCTCCAGCGTCACAACGGTAATCTCCCGTTCCTCTTCGTCATTGTTAGCATAGCCGGCGAGGTAGCCAATCCCCAGCGCGGGCAGGAATACCAGACTTTCGCGATAGGCAGTTTCTTCGCCGAAATCGACGTCGATGCGAAAGCCGTCGAAGGTGCACCCGCCCACCGTCATCTCGCGCAGGTCGCCCGCCTCGATCCGCTGGCCCTCCTCGGTGATCTCGCCGCCCTGGGTCACGGTGACGGCGCCGCGCCAGGTCAGGCCGGGTTCGGGCGGCGGCAGGGCGGCGGCGCCGGTGGGAAAGGTATAGAGCGCGACGCTCTCCGGATCCTCGACCTCCCCGGCGCCGGACGAGGCGGCATGGATCGCGGCATAACGCGCGAGAAAGACACCGTGAAGCAGGACAAGCCGTCGGTCGGTGGCCCCGGTGCCGGCACCGCGGACACCGGCAGGGACATCTGAATCGAGCACGCCGCCATCGACCGTGACACCGTCGACCGTGACGCCCTCGTCCGTATCGCCATCGACGATATCGCCAGAGACCGGATCGCCAGAGACCGGATCGGGCCCCTCCGCCGGGCTGCGATATACCTCGAACGTGCCGTCGTCGTAGACGAAGCGAATCCCCGATGCGAGGTCGCCGGCCACCGGACAGCGCGCCGTCGCGGCCCCTGCGGCGAGGGTAAGTGTCACCGCGGCGGCAACCGTGGGCAGGAGAGGGGGAAACAGCATGGGTGCGGACCTTTGCGAGGGGGACCACAGTGCCGTGGCACCGGATCGTTCGCCGAAGGTCAGCCCGGCGCGACCCGGAGCGTCAAGTCCAATTTCACCGCCGACGAGTGTCCGGAGGCAGGACGGGGCGCCCGAAGGCGCCCCGGTTGTCAATCAAGTTATCGGCCGAACCCGCACGTGTCAGGGGTTGTCCATCCGCACCACGGCGCGGATCCTGCCCGTGACCGGCACATCCCAGATCAGGCGGAACTGGTCGCTTTGCGGTCCGTATTCCTCGTCGACGTAGGGCTGCGCATAGGAGGTCTGGGTGCCCGATATCCGCGGTCGGTCGACCGATACGACCAACTCCACTGTGCGCAGACGCCCCTTGAACGGCAGGGCGGTGCCCGGGTCGACGATCCAGATGCGGTCGGACGTCGACTGCGTATGCGTGACCGTCAGCGGGTTGAACACCGGCTCGGTCACGCCGTTGAACACGTTGCCGATGAAGCTGACGTTGCGGGTCAGGCCGTAGTTCAGGTTGGCGAAGGTCGTATCCACCCGTTCGATCCGCGTGATCGTCCCGTTCAGCGTACGGAACACGTTGTGAGACACGGTCAGGCCCGCGATGGAATGGCCGGTGCCATAGGGCTTGATGACGAGCCAGTTGAACCCCGGCGCCATGTCCGAGACGATGCAGAAGTTCGAGGTGAGCGTCAGGCCGCCGAAGGTGAAGGCCGCACCGACGAGGTTCGGATTGGCGTCGTGCTCGTTGGTCCACTCGATGAAGTTGTTGTCGATGTAGTTGCCGGTGATGGTCGTACCGATGTTGGGCATGGTGAACACGATGCCACCAAGGCGGATGCCGTTCGGCCCCTCGTCGCCCTGATACCAGTGGTTGCCCACGATATGCGTGCCCGCCCCCGCGATGACCGCCCAGTGGCGGAACTTGACGACGATACAGTCGGTCAGGCGCACGTCGTTGGCGTTGAGGTTCATGCCGATGGTGACGCGGTTCTGCGCGTTGAGTGGCTGTTCGTTGGACAGGAAGGTGCAGCGGTCGATCTGCAACCCCTGACAGCCGTTCCCCGTCGAGGTGATCCCCCGGTGGCTGGGCCGGGTGAAATAGCAGTCTCGGATCTGGTTGGAAAAGCCGTTCTGCGACAGCATCAGACAGCTTGCGCGCCCGTTCCCCTGAAACTCGATGTCGGCGAGGGTAAAGATCGCGAGATTGAAGAAGCCCGAGAAATCGAGCATGTATTTGAACCGGGTGAACGTATAGCTCTGGCTGCCCGCCGCGCCATAGAGCGGATGGCTGAGCGTGACACGGTTCTGCGCGACGTTCACCGCCTGCACGTAGATCTCGCGCCCGACGCCGTTGCCGGTGACGAGGCTGCCGACCTGGATCGCCGCGACGTTGGCGACGTTGGTCAGGGTCTGCGACCCGGCGGCATAGCTCGCCGTCGAGGTGGCGACGCTGGGCGTCCAGGCCGGGCTGTCGAGGGCCTCGAACTGACCGTTGCGGATCAGGCGGCGGATCGCGAAACTGGTCTTGCTCGGGTCGGTCGCCTGCATGTCGACCGGCCCCGTCAGGCCGATGCGCCGCCCGCCGAGGTCGAGGCCGTCGTGGTCGGAAAAATTCAGGAGCGCTTGGAACGCCTTGCGGAACGCCTGTTCCTCGTCGCCAAAGGCGTCGAGATAGGTCTGGTAGTCGAAGTTGCGTTGCAGGATCAGCCGCTCGGTCCCGGTCATCACGACGGTGCCGACAAAGCGGACCTGGCTCTGGAACGTCACGTCCGACGCCAGCCGGTAGGTGCCCGCCGAGACCAGCACCTCGCGCCCGTTGGCCGCGGCATCCGCCCGCTCGAACGCTGCGGCGTCGTTGGTGGTGCCGTTGCCGAGGGCGCCATAGTCGCGGACGTCGACGATGCCGATCGCATCGGACAGGTAATAGGACGACACGTCCTCGATCCGGATGTCGTCGATCCGCACGACGCCACCGTTCGGCCCCGTCAGGTCGAGGCCGATGTGCGCATAGGCCGCCGTCGGCCAGACCATGTTCACCCCGCCCCGCGCGCCGGTGCCGAAGATCGCGGTGATCTCGACGACCTCGCCATAGGCGGTGAGTTGTCTGGACGGGCCGAAATTCGTGGTCCCGCTCAGCGCGACGTTGCCGGAGGAATAGGGATTGCCCGCGATCCGCACCGAGGGCAGCGCGCCCGCCACCGCCTTGACCCGCACCGTCACCTGAAGGTAGCAGCCCGGCTGCACCGGCGTCTGGCCCATGTAGCGCACGGCCTGCGTGGCGCTCGACTTCACGATCTCCATGCAGCCGGAAAAGTCCTGGTCGGCCGGCACGAACACGCCGCCGCCCGCACCCGCATAGGTCGGCGTTCCGGGGCGGCCGGTCGTGGTCGACCAGACGCCGAGGCCGGCCGAGAATGGTGTCGGGTCGAAGACGATGCCGTCGGTCACTGCCTTGTTCATCGAAAAATCCTTTTGCGGGGGCGCGGAGTGTGGGTGGCAGCGTCCCCAAAGGACACGCAGCCGAACGCTGGGGCCAGTGGATAGGGCGTGGCGGTAAACGGCGGGCTGCGGCATCGTCACGGAGGGACCGGTCGCCGCGCAACGCCCCCCCCCACCGGCCCCCCCCGACCGGCCCCCCCCGATCCGGCCCCCTGACCGCGCCCCTTGACCGCGCCCGCGACCTGCGGAAGGGTCGCGCGATGATCCCGATCCGCGACCACAACCCGTCCGCGCGCACGCCTTTCGTCACCTGGGCGATCATCGCGCTGAACGTCGGGCTCTATCTCTGGGATCTGGCATTCTGGCAGAACCAGAACGCGCAATATGCCCTCTACTACGATTACTCGATGATCCCCGCCCGGATCACGGCGGGCGAGAACTATCCCTCGCTTCTGACCTCGGCATTCCTGCACGCCGGATTCTTCCATCTGGCGGGCAACATGCTGTTCCTGTGGATCTTCGGCGACAACCTCGAGGACGAGATGGGACATGGCCCGTTTCTCGCCTTCTACCTTGCCTGCGCGGCTGCCTCGGGCCTTGCGCAATGGGCGACGGCACCGTGGTCGCCCATTCCGATGGTGGGCGCGTCGGGTGCGATCGCGGGCGTCATGGGCGGCTATCTGCTGCTCTTTCCCAAGGCGAAGGTGGATATCCTGATCTGGATCATCGTCTTCGTGCGGATCCTGCCGATCCCCGCGTGGCTCATGCTCGGGCTGTGGTTCGCGTTTCAGCTCTTCAACGGTCTGGGGTCGAACGCGATGGACGCGGGCGTCGCCTATTGGGCGCATGCGGGCGGCTTCGTGATCGGCCTCGTGCTGTGCCTGCCGGTCTGGCTGCGCCGCGGCGGGCGGGCGTTCTGGGATCGCACCGACGGGCACCCGCAGTATCCTGCGGCGACCGATCCGTTCGACCCCTCGTCGGTCCCTCGGGTGTCGCGCCGCCGCTAGGTGGCCCGGTTCAGGCGCTCCGCTCGCGGATCAGCGCGGCGAAACGGTCGAATATCTCGGCGTTCGCGGCGATGATGTCGCCGTCGGTCATCGGGTCGTGGCCCGGACGGATCGGGCCGGTCAGGCCACCGGCCTCGGTCACGATGACGATCGCCGCCGCGATGTCCCAGACCTTCAGCCCGCGGTGCCAGAACCCCTCGAGGCGCCCCGCGGCCACGAAACACAGATCGAGGGCCGCCGCCCCCATCTGCCGCAATCCGGCAACCTGCGGCGCGATCCGGGCCAGTTCCTGCAACGATACCGGCAAATCGCGTCGCGCGATCGCGGGCACGTAATGCCCGAACACCGCCTCGTTCAACTGCCGTCGCCCCGACACCCGCAGTCGGGAGTTGTTGAGCCAGGCGCCCTCGCCCTTTTCGGCATAGAACATCTCGTCCGACACCGGGTTGTAGACGACGCCGGCGACGGGCGCCCCCTTATGCTCGAGGGCAATGGAAATGCACCAGTGCGGCAGGCCGTGCAGGAAATTCGTGGTCCCGTCCAGCGGGTCGACGATCCAGCGGCGCGTCGGATCCTGCCCCTCGACGGCGCCGCCCTCCTCGCCGATGAACCCGTACATCGGGCGCGCCTCCATCAGGGCCTCGCGGATCGTCTGCTCGGCCATCCGGTCGGCGCGGCTCACGAAATCGCCCGGCCCCTTGGTCGAGACCTGCAATTGCTCGACCTCGCCGAAATCCTTGACGAGTGCCCGCCCGGCACGCCGCGCGGTCTTCATCATGACGTTCATGTTGGCGCTTAGGGCCATGGCGGCTCTCCGGATTGGCGGCGGTCGGGGATCAGAGGCCGCGTATAGGTGCAGTCCCGGGTCCGGGCAAGCCCTGCGCCGGGGCAGGCGAGGCGCTGAAAATTCGCGGTCGGCGGCGCGGGTTAACCTTATGGTCGCGACTTGGCGCAATAGTGGACGGGCAACGCGCCAAGTGAGTCTCCGTGCCCCAGACCAAGAGCAAGATCATGCCGCTGCGCCGCGAGCCGGCAGTGTACGACCTGAACGTGGTGGTTCCGCCGCTCGGCGGGCCGCGCACGCCCGTCGCCACGCGGCTGAGGATGTTGCGCGAGAGTTTGCGGCGAGAGTTTCTGCCCGCCCTCGCGGCGACGGGTGACGTTCGCCTGCTTCGGCTCGGGTCGGTCACCGTGATGCTGGGCATCGTCGCCTATGGTCGTGGCCCGGCGGTCGCCTCGATGCTTGCCGCGATCATCCTGTTCGCCGAAGCGCTCCTGATCCTCGCCAGACGCTTTGCCACAAGCGACGGCGCCCTCGCCTCGCGCGAAACGCTCGTGATGTTCTGGTGCGCGACATGGACCGCCTCCTGGTGCTATTTCGCGCCCGCGATCCTCATCGCCGACCTGCATTCCGTCCCGCTCCTCATCACCGCCCTGCTCTGGACGTTCGGCGTCTTCACCCATATCGCCAATTCCTACACCCGCCTGCCCGTCTTCCTGTGGAGCCAGCTTGTCCCCGGCTATTTCAGTGTCATCGTCGTCGTGCTGAGGTCCGAACAGGGCATCATCCTCGGCGTGCCCTGGCTCGAATGGGCCTTCGCGGTCGGCATGCTCGTGCTCTATCTCGGAACCGCCACCGTCAGCATCGCGGTTCTGACCAGAACGCAAAGCACGCTGGCCGCCCTCACGATCGATGCCGATCAACGCCACGCGCGGCTGCGGTTCGTTCACCGGCACGACGGGTTGACGGGCCTCCTCACCCGGCAGGCCTTCGACGAGGAACTCGAGGAACTGCTGGCTGCGCGCGCGCCCGGCACCGAGATTGCGGTTTTCAGCATCGACCTCGACGGCTTCAAGCCGATCAACGACAGCTACAGCCACGCCGCGGGCGACGCCGTGCTCGTCGCCATCGCAGAGCGGTTGCGCGGTCTGGCGGCACCCCGCGCGGTCGTGGGCCGGCTCGGGGGTGACGAATTCGCGCTGGCCTGCGGCGATCCCGGTCTGCTTGCCGACCCGGTCGGGTTCGGCCACCGGATCCTCGACGCCATCCAGGCCCCGGTCGACCACGATGGCCGCGCCATGCGCGTCGGCGCCAGTATCGGCATCGCGTCCAGCACGCCGGCCCTCGCGACGGTCTCGGGCCTGTGCCGCGCTGCCGATCAGGCGATGTTCCATTGCAAGACCTCCACCGCCCTGCGGGTCTGGCGCTATGTCCCGGGCGAGGTGGCCCCCCGTCCGACGCTTCAGGACAGGATGGAACTGTCGCTCGCCCTCGCCGAGAACCGGATCGTGCCACATTATCAGCCCAAGGTGCGTCTGGCCTCGCGCGAACTGTGCGGGTTCGAGGCGCTCGCCCGCTGGCAACACCCGACGCGCGGCCTCCTCCTGCCGGGCGCCTTCCTGCCGCAGATCAATGAATTGGGCCTGCAAGGCGACTTCCTCGTCGCCATCGCGACCCATGTCCTCGAGGATCTGGCCGAGCTTCTGGCCGAAGGCTACGATCCCGGTCAGGTCTCGATCAACGTCCCGGAGGTGACGCTGGCCACCCTCACCGGGCGCGCCGAACTCGACAGGCTGCTCGACGGCTATCCCCAAACGCTTCCGCACCTGACCTTCGAGATCACCGAGGATGTGTTCATCACCCGGTCCGGCAACCTCATCCAGGACAGCATCACCCACTTTCGCGCCCGCGGCATCCGCATTTCGCTCGACGATTTCGGCACTGGTTTCGCCTCGTTCCAGCATCTGCGCGAACTCGAATTCGACGAGTTGAAGATCGACAAGAGTTTCGTCGCGGGCCTTGGGCAGGACACCGCCGCCGAGGTGCTGATCGACGGCTTTCTCTCGATCGCGCAGGGCCTCGGCGTCACTGTCGTCGCCGAAGGCGTCGAGACCGAGGAGCAGCGGCGCCACCTCCTCGCCCTCGGCGGGCGGATCGCACAGGGCTGGCTCTTCGCCCGGGCCGAGCCGTTCGGCGACATCCGTGCGACGCTGCGCGCCGACCTCGCGCTGCGCGCGCCCGCGCGCGCCTGATCGGGGAGTGACGCGCGACCCGGCTTCAAACCCGCTGCAACTTCACCACTTCCTGCCGCGCCAGCCGGATCAGGTGCGACATGAACGGTCGCGCCGTATCCTCCGCCCGGGTCGCGGCAAAGAGCCTGCGGGTGATGCCGACCCTCCCGTCCGCCCCGATCAGCGGCCGGGTGACATAGTCGGCATTGTAGCGGACCTGCCGCACCACCCAGTCGGGCAGCACCGCGACGCCGCGGTTCGACGCGACCAGCAACAGGATCACCGCCGTCAGTTCCACCTGCCGCACAGCCCCCGGCTCGACCTTTGCCGGCATCAGAAGCTGGCTGAACACGTCGAGGCGGTGCCGCTCGACCGGATAGGTGATGAGTGTCTGACCCCGGAAATCAGAGGCCCCGATCGCCGCCTTTGCCGCCAACGGATGCGCCGATGCCGCGACGAAAACGGGTTCGTAATCGAACAGCGGCGTGAAATCCGTCTCGGGCAGGTTTTCGGGATCGGAGGAGACGACGAGGTCGACCTCCTCGCGCCGCAGTGCCGGCATCGCGTCGAACGCCAGGCCGGGGCGGATGTCCACGTCGACCTCCGGCCAGGCCTTGCGGAACTGCTCGAGGACGGGGAAGAGCCATTCGAAACAGGCGTGGCATTCGATGGCGATGTGCAGGCGTCCGGCCTTGCCCGAGACCAACCCCGCGAACTCCGCCTCGAGATCGGCGACCTGCGGCAGGATGCGCTCTGCCGCGGCCAGCAGCTTCATTCCCGCCGCCGAGAGTTTCAGTGGCTTGGCCCGCCGCACGAACAGCTCGACCCCGGCCTGACTTTCTATCCCCTTGATCTGGTGCGACAAGGCACTCTGCGTGATGTTGAGCATCTCGGCGGCGCGCGCCAGACCGCCGGTGTCGTGGATCGCCTTGATCGACCGCAGGTGGCGGAATTCGATGTGCATGGGGGCCTCTCGATACAAACGAAACTCATCATCGTGGTGAGAGTTATGAATTTGTTTCACGACGCCGCGCGTGAGACAAGAGATCAACCCGATCAAGGATATCCCGATGACCCGCCCCTCCGTCTCGTTCGAATTCTTTCCGCCGAAAAACCTCGAAGGCTCCTTCCGCCTCTGGGACACGTTGTCGGTTCTGGCGCCGCTCGAGCCCGGCTTCGTCTCCGTCACCTATGGCGCCGGCGGCACGACGCGGACCCTGACCCACGAGGCGGTCGCCACAATCCGCAAGCGGACCGGCCTGCCGGTCGCCGCGCACCTGACCTGCGTGAACGCGACCCGGGCCGAAACCCTCGACATCGCGAATGCCTACGCCGAGGCGGGCGTGACCGAAATCGTCGCCCTGCGGGGCGATCCGCCGAAGGGGGCCGGCCGCTTCGCGCCGGTCGAGGACGGCTTTCGGGGCTCAGTCGCCCTGATCGCGGCATTGGCCGACACCGGAAAGTTCAAGATCCGCGTCGGCGCCTACCCCGAAAAGCACCCCGATGCGACGGACACCCAGGCCGACATCGACCACCTCAAGCGCAAGATCGACGCAGGCGCCACCTCGGCGATCACCCAGTTCTTCTTCGAGGCCGACACCTTCTTCCGGTTCCGCGACGCCTGCGTGAAGGCGGGCATCGACGCCCCGATCCTGCCCGGCATCCTGCCGATCGAGAACTGGGCCGGGGCGCAGAAATTCGCCACGATGACCGGCACCTCGATCCCCGTCGTCGTCGCCGATGCCTTTGCCAACGCCACGCGCGACGGCAATACCGATCTGCTGGCGACGGCACTCGCCACCGAACTCTGCGACGATCTGTTGCAGGGCGGGGTCGAGCACCTGCATTTCTATACGCTGAACCGTCCCGAACTGACGCGCGACGTGTGCCATGCCCTTGGCGTGACACCGAAAGTCGCCTTGCAGCAGGTCGCCTGAACCGTCAGGGTGCGGGAGCGCCCCGCGCCCGAGTGAGCCTGTGACAGACCGCCTGCCAAATGCCGTCCTGCCGCCCGATGTGCTCCGCACGCTGTCCGGCATGGAATTTCTGAGCGGTATCGTCGCGGGCCGCTATCCCGGCCCCCCCATGGCCGACCTGATCGGTGGCCAGCTTGTCGAGGTGGCCGTGGGCCGCGTCGTCTTCGAGGCAATGGCCGAGGCGCGGCACGCCAATCCGATGGGCACGACGCACGGCGGCTGGTTCGGCGCGCTGCTCGACAGTGCGATGGGCTGCGCCGTGATGACCCATCTGCCCGCCGGAACGGCCTATACCACGCTGGAGTACAAGGTGAACCTGATCCGCGCCGTGCCGGCGGGCACCTCGGTGCGCGCGGTGGGCGAAACCGAGCACGCGGGCCGGAGCACCGCCGTCGCGCGGGGCCGGATCGAGGGGATGGACGGCAAGGTCATCGCCACGGCTTCGACGACCTGCCTCGTCTTGCGCGCCTGATCGAAGATTACCTGCCGACCTCGCCGACCGGTTCCTCGTCGGCATCGCCGAAATCGACCGGATCGAGCCGACCACCGTCGACGCCGGCGAGCGTTCGCCGTGACCACCAGCCGCGCCGCACCTCTCCGACGGAGGGGTGAATCCGCTCGGAAACGTCGCGACCGACAATGCGGCGGCGGCGCGAGAGGAACAGCTTGCCCCAGCCCGACCACGAGCCCGCCGACGGGGCGGTCGCATCGCGGGGAAAGCGGTCGCGCCAGCCCTTGATCATCGGCACGCCGCACATCTCGAGGCGTTCGAGCATCCACACGAGCGGGATATTGGCAAGGGGGCGGGCGGCGGCAAAGCCGTTCAACTGTCCGCCGATGTCACCGTGACAGCCGCGAAACCACATCTGTTCGATGTTGCCGTGCCAGCCCGGCGGCGTCTGCCAGAGGACCGGGGCATAGGCCTCGCGCGTCTCGTCGAGCGCCAGTGCGTGGAACCCGTTGCGCACGTGGCGGCCAAGCTGATGGTCGTGGAACTCGTTGCGGTCCTCGACCCAGCGCCAGACGACCGGCATCCGCAGGCCCAGCGCCTTGACGGTGTCCCAGACCGCCACCGCCTCGATCTGCACGTCCGGCTCGCAATATTCGGCGCGGAACGCATCCGACGCGGCGCTGATAGCCCCGGCGCGATAATGGCGATAGGCCAGTTGCACGTTGCGCACGTTCGCCATGTCGCGGCGCACCAGACCGACGCGCCCGATCACGCCCGCCAGGCTTCGGACCGCATAGGCGCCCCGCGAATAACCGACCAGCACGATCCGGTCGCCCGGCCGCCAGCGCGAGGCGAGCGCGCCGTAGGCGCGTTCGATCTGCCGGTTCAGGCCCCGCCCCGCCATCACGTCGAGCGTCGATTTCCAGTCGCGCCACTGGATCCCCGCCTCGTAATAGACCGTGAGGCCGGCGCGGCTGCCGCCCGCGCGCAGGAGTTTAAGCGTGCGTCCGGCATTGGTCTCGGCACCCGGCGCCAGGCTCGACATGGTGCCGTCGAGGATGATGACATGGGTCGCGGCCCCGCGCCCCGCGAACCGCGTGTCCTTGACACGGGGACGGGCGTCGAAGAGGCCGAGAAGCCAGTCACGCAGCGGCACCGGTCGCATCCTCCTCCGACTGCCGCAGCATCTCCCAGACGCGGTGCGGCGTGAACGGCATCGACAAGTCGCGCAGGCCCCGGTCCCAGACCGCATCCTGCACCGCATTGGTGATCGCGGCCAGCGCGCCGACCGTGCCCGCCTCGCCGCAGCCCTTCATGCCCATCGGATTATATGTCGACGGCACCGGCTCGGAATGAAAGGCGATCCACGGGATCGTGTCCGCGCGTGGCATCGCGTAATCCATGAACGTCGCCGACAAGAGCTGTCCCTCCGCATCGAACACCACCCGCTCGCTCAGGGCCTGGCCGAGGCCCTGCGCGACGCCGCCGTGCACCTGACCCTCCGCCAGCATAGGGTTGATGAGATTACCAAAGTCATCAACGACGGTATATTTTTCGACCCGCACCACCCCGGTCTCGGGGTCGATCTCGACCTCGGCGACATGCGCGCCGTTGGGGAACGAGCGGTTGTCGAGGGTGATGGTCGCCGAGTGTTGCAACAATTCCTCCTGCCCTGCGACCCGGATCGCCCCGGCAAGGTCGAGCATCGTCGGCGCCACGTTCGATCCCGCCACGCGAAACCGTTCGTCGTCGAAGGTCACGTCCGCCGGGTCCACCCCCTGCTCCGCCGCGAGAAACCCCGCGAACGCGGCCACGATCCGTTCCACCGTGGCAAGGGTCGCGGTGTTCTGCACCGTCACCGAACGCGATCCGCCGGTGCCGCCGCCCGTCGCGATCAGGTCGCTGTCGCCCTGTCGGACCCTGATGCGATCCGCCGGAATCCCGGTCTGATCTGCCAGGAACTGCGCGAACACCGTCTCGTGCCCCTGCCCGGTCGACTGCGTGCCGACATGGATATCGACGCCGCCATCGCTGCGAAAGACGACCTTGGCCGTCTCGGTCGGGGCGCCGAGGATGCTCTCGATGTAATAGCACAGCCCCTGACCGCGAAGCCGGCGGCGCGCCGCCGACGCCGCCCGGCGTGCGGCAAATCCCGCGACGTCCGCCGTCTGCGCCGCACGCGCCAGGACGCGGGAAAACGCGCCGACGTCGTAGATGACCTTGCCCACCGTCGCATAGGGAAACTGCTCCGGCCGGATGAAATTCTTCTCGCGCAGCCCCCAGGGATCGACGCCCATCTGCCGCGCCGCAAAGTCCATCGCCCGCTCGAGGACGAAGATCGCCTCGGGACGCCCGGCACCGCGATAGGCGTCGACCGGCGTGGTATTGGTGTAGACCCCCGTCACCCCCATCCACGCCGCCTGCACATCATACACGCCGGTCAGCACTTTCGAGAAGAGTTCCGTCTGGATGAACTGCGCGAACATCGAGTTGTAAGCGCCCAGATTGGCAACGGTTTCCAGCCTATAGGCGATCAGCCGGTGGTCCCCGTCGAACCCCAGCGCCGCGGTCGTCACCAGATCCCGCCCGCCGGTATCGCTCAGCATCGCCTCGGTCCGTTCGGACATCCAGCGCACCGGGCGGCCCAGCACCCGTGCCGCATGCGCCACGAGGATCGTCTCGGGGTAATGCAACCCCTTCATCCCGAACCCGCCGCCGACATCCGGCGTCGTCACCCGCACGTCGCCCGCGTCCATTCCCAACTGCCGCGCGATCTCGCGCTTCGGCCCCCAGACGCCCTGGCTCCCGAGGGCGACGTGCAGGCGCCCCCCTTCCATCTCGGCCCAGCAGCCGCGCGTTTCCATCGAGGCGCACATCACCCGGTTGTCCGCCACGTCGAGCGTCACCACATGCGCCGCCTGCGCCAGTGCCGCCTCGGTCCGGTCACGGTCGCCGAGGCCGAAGTCGAAGGCGCGGTTCCCGGCCACGCCCGCGTGCAATTCCTCGCCGCCCGGGGCCAGCGCCACATGCGCCGCGCGCGGTTCCAGATCGAGATCCACCAGTTCGGCGGCATCCTTTGCCGCCTCGATGCTGTCCGCCACGATGAACGCCACGGCCTCGCCCACGTGCCGGACCCGGTCCGTGGCCAGCACCGGCCGCTCCGGCCCTGCCCCCTTGCTGCCGTCGCGGTTCGTCACCCGCGCGCCCGACATTCCCAGGGTCACGCCCGCCGCCAGCAGGTCCGCCGCCGTCAGCACCAGCGCCACGCCGGGCGCGGCCCGCGCCGCGTCCACGTCCAGTGCCGCGATGTCGGCATGCGCCATCGTCGAGCGCACCACAAAGCCAAAAAGCGCGCCCGCCGGTGCAGCGTCGTCCAGATACCGCCCCTGCCCCGTCAGGAACCGTACATCCTCGACCCGCACCACCGGCTGGCTCTTCCCGAACTTGTCCATCGACGCTCCGCCCCATGGTTTTCCGACCCGTCCGAGCCTAGCCTGCACGGCCCCGCTGTCCAGCCCCGCCCTTTCCCTCGTCCCCGTGCCACGCTAGGACTTGGCCCGACACGTTTCTGCCCGAGGACGCCGCCGATGCCACTCGAAAAATCCTTCGACGCCGCCGAGGCGGAACCGCGGATCTATGCCGCCTGGGAGGCGCAGGGTTGCTTCAAGGCCGGTGCGGGCAAGCGCCGCGACGAGACCTTTACCATCATGCTGCCGCCGCCCAACGTCACCGGCGTGCTGCACGTCGGCCACGCGTTCAACCATACGCTGATGGACCTGCTGACCCGGTGGAAACGGATGCAGGGCTACGATACGCTCTGGCAACCCGGTCTCGACCATGCGGGCATCGCCACGCAACTGGTCGTTGAACGGCAGATGGCCGACCGGCAGGAGCCGAAGCGCACCGAGATCGGGCGCGAGGCGTTCCTCGCAAAGGTCTGGGAGTGGAAGGCCACGTCCGGCGGCATGATCGAGGAGCAGGCGCGGCGACTCGGGGACTCACTCGACTTCTCCCGGTCTGCCTTCACCATGTCCGGCGCACCGGGTGCGCCGGCGGGCGAGGAGGGCAATTTCCACGACGCTGTCCTGCGCGTCTTCGTCGATATGTTCGAAAAGGGCTATATCTACCGCGGCAAACGCCTCGTGAACTGGGACCCGCATTTCGAAACTGCAATTTCCGACCTCGAGGTCGAGAACACCGAAGTGCCCGGCCACATGTGGCATTTCAAGTATCCGCTGGCTGGCGGGGCGACCTATGACTACGTCGAAAAGGACGCCGACGGCGCGGTCCTGTTCACCGAGACCCGCGACTACATCGCCATCGCCACCACACGGCCCGAGACGATGCTCGGCGACGGCGCCGTCGCGGTGAACCCCGCCGACGAGCGCTATGCCCCCATCGTGGGGATGCTCTGCGAAATCCCGGTCGGCCCGAAAGAGCACCGCCGCCTGATCCCC
Organism: uncultured Alphaproteobacteria bacterium; assembly: GCA_963789535.1. Lineage (GTDB taxonomy): Bacteria > Pseudomonadota > Alphaproteobacteria > Rhodobacterales > Rhodobacteraceae > CAVXHQ01. The sequence continues at coordinate 451,408 of CAWBKU010000004.1, forward strand.
ATCATCACCGACCCCTACCCCGATCCGCTGTTCGGATCGGGCGCGGTCAAGATCACCGGAGCGCATGATTTCAACGACTACGAGGTCGCCAAACGCGCGGGCATCCCGATGTATGCGCTCATGGATACCAAGGGCGCGATGCGGGCCGACGGGCGGCCCTATGCCGAGGAGGCCGCGACGGCGCAAGCGATTGCACGCGGCGAGCAGGAGTTCACGGAAAACGGCATCGCCGCGATGAACATGGTCCCCGACGCCTACCGCGGCCTAGACCGGTTCGAGGCGCGCGCCGCCGTGGTCGCCGACATCACCGCCGAGGGCCTCGCCGTCATGGTCCCCGAGAGCGACCCGCGTCTGGGCCGCAAATCCGCCGCCTGTGCGCCCCCGAAGGGTGGCGCACAGGACGGCATGCCCACCGACAGCTACGAGGAAGGCGGCACCCCGCCCGAACTCGCCCTCGTTCCGCTGGTCGAGAGCAAACCGATCATGCAGCCCTTCGGCGACCGCTCCAAGGTGGTGATCGAGCCGATGCTGACCGACCAGTGGTTCGTGGACACCGACAAGATCGTCGGCCCCGCGCTGGAGGCGGTGAAGTCGGGCCGGGTGAAGATCATGCCCGAGAGCGGCGAGAAGGTGTTCTATCACTGGCTCGAGAATATCGAGCCGTGGTGCATTTCACGGCAGTTGTGGTGGGGGCATCAGATACCGGTTTGGTTCGGACCCGAAGTGACGGAGGACAAGCAGTCATATACAGGCGCGACAAAGCAATTCTGTGCAATCACGGAGCAAGAAGCTTTAATACTAGCCAATCGCTACTATGGCCCTGCGGCGTCAGCGTTCGTATCCAAAGGGCACGGTATTCGCGCGGCTATGAGACGCGGCGAAACTGACCGCCGAATTGATCCCGATCTTTCGATGGATTTTCACGAACGAGGTAAGCCCCGTGAGTATCCAATTCATCGCGACCCCGACGTCCTCGACACCTGGTTCTCCTCCGGCCTCTGGCCTTTCGGCACCCTCGGCTGGCCCGAGCAGACGCCGGAACTCGCGAAATACTTCCCCGGCGACGTCCTCGTCACCGGCCAGGACATCCTGTTCTTCTGGGTCGCGCGGATGATGATGATGGCGCAGGCCGTCACCGGCCAGGATCCGTTCCACACCGTCTACCTGCATCAGCTCGTCCGCGACGCACGCGGCGAGAAGATGTCCAAGACCCGCGGCAACGTCCTCGACCCGCTGGAGATGATCGACAAATATGGCGCCGACGCCCTGCGCATGTCCAACGCCCAGATGGCGGCCCTCGGCGGTGTCCTCAAGATCGACGAAAAGCGTATCGAAGGCACCCGCAACTTCGGCACCAAACTGTGGAACGCCGCCCGCTTTGCCGAGATGAACGGGGCCTATGACAGCCCCCGCGTCGCCCTCGCCGACCTCAACCCGAGCCAACCGGTGAACCGCTGGATCATCGGCGAGACCGCCCGCGTCCGCGAAACGGTCGACGCCGCCCTCACCGCCTACCGCTTCAACGACGCGGCCAACGCCCTCTACGCCTTCGTCTGGGGCCGCGTCTGCGACTGGTATCTGGAGCTCTCCAAACCCCTCCTGATGGACGGGACGGACGCCGAAAAACACGAAACGCAGCAAACCCTCGCCTGGCTCCTCGATCAATGCCTGATCCTGCTGCACCCGATCATGCCCTTCGTCACCGAGGAACTCTGGGGCAAGACCGGGACGCGCACCGCCCCCCTCGCCCTGACCCCATGGCCGACCTACGGCCCCGACATCGCCGATCCGGACGCCGACGCCAGCATCGACTGGACCATCGCGATGATCGAGGCCACCCGCTCCGCCCGCGCGCAGGTCAACGTGCCCGCAGGCCTGCAAGTCCCCATGCTCCAGATCGCCGCCACGCCCGAGGCGGCGCAGGCCCTCGCCGCCAACGAGGCGATGATAAAGCGCCTCGCCCGCATCGACGCGATCACGCCCGCCGACGCGGCGCCCAAAGGGGCGATCACCATCGCGGTTCCGGGCGCCACCTTCGCGCTGCCGCTCGCCGACATCATCGACGCCGGCGCGGAAAAGGCCCGTATTTCCAAAACCCTCGACAAGCTCTCCAAGGAAATCGGCGGCCTCGAAGGGCGCCTGAACAACCCCAACTTCGCCGCCTCCGCCCCGCCCGAGGTCGTGGACGAGGCGCAATCGAACCTCGCGCTACGCCACGAGGAACGCGCCAAATTGCAAACCGCCCTGAACAGCCTCGCCGAAATCGCCTGACGCCGCACGGAAAAATCGCGCCCCCCTTTTTCTTGCCCCAATAACTCGCCCCCGGCAGGGCCCCCGGAGGGCCGCTCCCGCAGAAAGCGCCCCATGACCGACCCGCGCCTCACCCCGCTCGCCGCCGCGCTGCCCGCCACGGTCCCCTTCACCGGCCCAGAGGCACTGGAACGCCGCACAGGTCTCGCCTTCGCCGCCCGCCTCGGCGCCAACGAGAACGCCTTTGGCCCCTCGCCCCGCGTCCTCGCCGCCATCGCCGACGCGGCGCCGCATATCTGGAAATACGGCGACCCCGAGGCGCATGAGTTGCGCCATGCCATCGCCGCCCATCACGGCATCGCCGCCGACCACATCGGTGTGGGCGAGGGTATCGACGCCCTGCTCGGTCTCTTCGTCCGCCTCCTGGTTGCCCCGGGCGACACCGCCGTCACCTCGGCGGGCGCCTATCCGACGTTCGGCTATAACGTCGCGGGGTTTGGCGGCACGCTCGCCGCCGTGCCCTATACCGCCGACCACGAAGACCCCGCGCGTCTGGTCGCAAAGGCGCGGGAAACGGGTGCGAAACTCGTCTATTTCGCCAATCCCGACAACCCGATGGGCACCTGGCACGATGCCGGGACCGTGGCGCAGATGGTCGACGCCATACCGTCCGGCGCGCTGCTCCTGCTCGACGAGGCCTATGTCGACCTCGCCCCCGGGGGGACCGCACCGGACCTCGACCCGGGCGACACCCGCGTCGTCCGCCTGCGCACCTTTTCCAAGGCCCACGGTCTGGCGGGCGCGCGCGTCGGCTATGCGATCGGGCCCGCGCCCCTCATCGCGGCACTCGACCGGGTCAAGAACCATTTCGGCCTGAACCGGATCGCGCAGGCCGCCGCCGTTGCCGCCCTCGCCGATACCGACTGGCAGGCCCATGTCCGCGGCGCGGTGGCCCGGTCTCGCGACCGCCTTGGCGCCATCGCGCGCGGGAACGGCCTCGTGCCGATCCGGTCGGCCACGAATTTCGTGGCCATGGACGCAGGCTCGGACGGCGCATTTGCCCGGCGTCTCCTCGAGTGCCTCGGCGCGCAGGGCATCTTTGCCCGGATGCCGTTCACAGCGCCGCAGGACCGCTGCATCCGCATCACCTGCGGCACCGACGCCGATCTCAACCGCTTTGCCGCCGCCCTGCCCCTCGCACTCGCCGGGGCGCGCGATGCCTGACCGCCCGCATCGCCGCGTCCAGAACTATACGAGCCCGTTCCTCGCCATGACGGGGCTGATCCTGTTCTTCGGCCTCTGGACACTGGCCGCACTCGCCGGTCCGCTCTGGGCGCTGGCCACGGCCCTCGCGCTGGACCGCCTCATCGCAGCGCTCCGCCGCTAGACAGCGACACCGCGATCCCGCCGAGCACCACGGCGGCGCAAAGCGCGAAGCGCCACGTCACCGGTTCGCCCAGCAGGACCACGCCGCCCGCCGCCGCGATGACCGGCACCGAGAGCTGCGCCACCGCCGCCCTGCCCGCACCGAGGCGGGGGACGACACCGTACCACAGCGCATAGCCAAGGCCCGAGGTAAGGCCCCCCGCCAGCAGCGCCAGTCCGAAGCCTGCCGCGGTCCAAGTTCGTTCGCCCCAGAGCAGCAGCGGGACCAGCATCGGGAGACACAGCAGGAAATTCGCCGCCGTCGCGGACAACGGGTCGCGCTCGCCACGCCCCAACAGCGAATAGATGCCCCAGCCGACCGCGGCCACGATCATCAGCACGACCCCGGCGACCGGCAACACCACCGCCTCCGTCGGCCAGACCAGCGCCCCGAGGCCCGCCAGCGCGATCGCCGCCCCCAGCGCGCGGCGCCGCGTCACCGCCTCACCTCCCGCCAGCGCGCCGGCGAACATCGTGATCTGCACGCCGCCGAACAGAATCAGGGCGCCGACCCCGGTGTCGAGCGTCAGGTAGGCGAGCGAAAATCCGGCCATATAGGCCGCCAGCGTCGCCGCCCCGCCCAGTCGCCGGGCGATCCCGCCGCCGGGCCAGCCGCCGCGCCGTGCCAGCACCAGCGCCCAGAGAACCGCCACCCCCGCCGCCGTCCGGACCAGCGCGAACGTCTCGGGATCGGTGCCGAACCGCGCCACGCCGAGCCGCGTCAGCACAGAATTGGCGGCAAAAGCCACCAGCACCACGCACGTCAGAAGGATCAACCGCATCACCGCGCAGGATGGGCAATCCTGCCCATCTTGCCCTTCGTTCGATGGCGGATCACGCGGGATGGGCAGGATTGCCCATCCTACAGGTGCCCGCCCAGATGCGCATCGAGGTCGTCGAGCCGGTCCTGCCCCCAGAACCGCTCGTCGCCGTCGGTGATGTAGAACGGCGTTCCGAACGCGCCCGCCGCGACCGCCTCCTCGAGGTTGGCGCCATAGGTTTCCGCCGCCGTCATCAGCCCCTTGTCCGCCAGTTCCGGATCGAACCCCGCCGCGGCGAGGCAGTCGCGGATCACCGCATCCTCGGCAATGTCCCTGTCCTCGGCCCAGCACGCCGCCCCGATCGCATGCACCAGCCGGCCGACATCCCCGCCGCCCGCCGCCTGCGCCGTGATGATCGCATAGGCCGCCGGCGCGCCGTTGGTCGGCCAGTGTGCGGGTTTGAGGTTCAGCGTCAGTCCCGCCTTGATCGCCTGCCGCCGCAACTCCTGCGCGCGGTAGTGCATCCGGCTCGCGTGCCGGTCCTTGGGCGCCGTGCCGCCGGTGCGCGCAAACAGCGCCATCACGTCGAGCGGCTTGTAGGTCACGCTCGCCCCGTGCCGCGCCGCGATCTCGGACAGGCGGGTGCCCGCAAGGTAGACATAGGGCGACAGCGTCGCGCAATAGCAGTCGATATGGGCCATGGCCGGGGTTCCTTGCGTCCGAGACAGGAGGGTTTCTTTGCCTCAGGTTAGGCTTGTGCTAGGCGGTGTCAACGCGCCGAATCCTCCATCCCGGAACCGTGACATGCCGAGCCTGACCGAGCCGAAACTCTTTGCCGGCAACGCCAACCGGGGCCTCGCCAAATCGGTGGCGCGGCGGATGTCGATGCACCGGGGCATCAACGTCGGGCTGGTCGACGCCCGGGTCGAGCGCTTCAACGACGGCGAAATCTTCGTCGAGGTGTTCGAGAATGTCCGCGGCGAGGACATGTTCATCATCCAGCCGACCTCGAACCCCGCCAACGACAACCTGATGGAACTCCTCATCATCGCCGACGCGCTGCGGCGCTCGTCGGCGTCGCGGATCACCGCCGTCATCCCCTATTTCGGCTATGCGCGGCAGGACCGGCGCACCAAGGCGCGCACGCCCATTTCGGCCAAGCTGGTGGCGAACCTGATCGTGCAGTCGGGGATCGAGCGGGTGCTGACGATGGATCTGCACGCAGCACAGATCCAGGGCTTCTTCGACATCCCCGTCGACAACCTCTATGCCTCGCCGATCTTTGCCCTCGACATCGCGCATCACTTCAAGGGGTCGCGCGACAATCTGATGATCGTCTCGCCCGACGTCGGCGGCGTGGCGCGGGCGCGGGAACTGGCGCAGCGGATCGGCGCCCCCCTCGCCATCGTCGACAAGCGGCGCGAACGGGCCGGCGAAGTGGCCGAGATGACGGTGATCGGCGAGGTGGCGGGCAAGTGCTGCATCATCGTCGACGACATCGTCGACACGGCGGGCACGTTGTGCAAGGCCGCCGACACCCTCATCGCGGCGGGCGCGACCGAGGTGCACAGCTATATCACGCACGGTGTCCTGTCGGGCCCGGCCGTCGAGCGGATTACCGGATCGGTGATGAAATCCCTCGTCGTTACCGACAGCATCGAGGCGAGCGACACCGTCCGCGCCTGCAAGGCGATCCGTATCGTGCCGACCGCGCCGATGTTCGCCCAAGCGATCCTCAACATCTGGAACGGCACCTCGGTCTCGTCGCTCTTCGACCACGAGACGCTGATGCCGATCTACGAGGGGTTCTATTCCGGACTCTGCACTCCCGACCCCTATGCCAAGCGGAGGATGCGATGCGCCGACTGCTCCACTGGGCCGAGAAAGTCATGGCCATGGACGACCACACATGGGCGCGCCACGCGAGCCCGGCCTCGGTCTGGACCCGCATCCTCACACCGCTGCCGCTGCTCGCCGCCGCGATCTGGTCGCGGGACTGGCTCGGGTGGGCCGCTCTCGTCCCCGTCGGCCTCGTCTGCCTCTGGATCTGGCTCAACCCGCGCCTCTTCACCGCCCCTGCCTCGCTCGAAAGCTGGTCGTCGCGCGCCGTACTGGGCGAGCGGGTGCTGCTGCGCCATCCGGATCTCGTGGCCGAGCATCACCGGCGCCCGGTGCAGGTGCTGACGCTGCTGAGCGCGTTTGGCGTCGCCCCCTTCGTCTGGGGCCTCTGGCGCTTCGACCCCGGCTTTACCCTGCTCGGCATCGTCCTCGTCACGGGGGCCAAGACATGGTTCGTCGACCGCGCCGCCTGGATCTGGGACGACGCGATGCGCGCGGGCCTCACCCCGGCGGACCTGCGCAGCCGCCCCTGAGACGGCGCGCCGCCCCCGGCTAACGTTGCCGTAACAACTCCCCCCGGAGGGTCCGCAAACTGCCGAAAGCGCGCGGGGTCTAGTAAAGTGCCCAGTCCTCTGCATCCCGCACCGGCCCGATCGCCTGCCAGCCCACGCGGACGCGGGCGACGCGCGTGTCGCCCCAGGTGCGGAACACGATCGCAAAGCTTTTGGCCGTCACATCCTCGGCCTGCACGTCGGCGCGGGCGTTGGCGGTGTTGGACATATCGAACATCGTCAGGCACACCGTCACCAGCGGCACCTCGACGAAGGGTTCCGAGAACGTCACATGGCTGCGTGCCTCGCGCTGGCCCTCGCCGGTCCACATGGTGCCGTCGTTCATATAGTCCGAGAACAGGACGACATCGCCCTGAACCACGCCCACGCGATGGTGTCCGAATTTCCGCAAGACCTTCCCCCGACCCGACAGCAGCGCCGGCTGAAAACCGCCGACAGCCTGCGGTGACAATGCGGCAAAATTCCGGTCTGTCCAACGACAAAGGCCCCGCACGTTCAGGTGCGGGGCCTTCGTCATTGCATCGGGTGCGCCTCAGCCGAAGCTGGAAACCTTCGGATCGAGGCCGATGTGGGTGCCCAGCGCCATCATGTCGGCGAGCAGCTTTGCCGCATCGTCGACCGGACCGGGCTCGTTCTTGAACGCTTCGCGCGCCTTGGCATGCGCCTCATGGACCGGTTTCAGCATGTCGTCATAGACCGCCTGAGTCACCTCGCCGCGCGGCAGTGCCTGCTCGGCCAGGACCGAGACACCGTCGCCGGTGATCTCGGCAAAACCGCCGGACACCACGTATTCCTCGGTCTTGCCCGCCGCCACGACGCGCAGGACGCCGGGGCGCAGGGTGGTGATCGTGGGGGCGTGGCCCGCCATCGCCGTCATGTCGCCGTCGGCCCCGGGGATCTGCACCTCCGTCGCCTCGAGCGAGGCCAGCCGCCGCTCGGGCGAGACGAGGTCGAATTGCAGGGTCTCTGCCATGGCTTGTCCTGACCTGTCTGGTTACGCGGCGGCGGCGGCCATGCGCTGGGCCTTGGCCTTCACGTCGTCGATGCCGCCGACCATGTAGAACGCACCTTCGGGCAGGTGGTCGTATTCACCGGCCACCACCGCCTTGAACGAGGCGATCGTCTCTTCGAGCGGCACCTGAACCCCGTCCGATCCGGTGAACACCTTGGCCACGTCGAAGGGCTGCGACAGGAACCGCTGGATCTTGCGGGCGCGCGACACCGTCAGTTTGTCCTCTTCGCTCAGTTCGTCCATCCCGAGGATGGCGATGATGTCCTGAAGCGATTTGTAGCGCTGCAACGTCTGCTGCACCTGTGCTGCGACGTTGTAGTGCTCTTCGCCGACGATCTGCGGGTCCATCAGGCGCGAGGTGCTGTCGAGCGGGTCGACGGCCGGATAGATGCCGAGTTCCGAGATCGCGCGGCTCAGCGTCGTGGTTGCGTCGAGGTGCGCGAACGAGGTCGCGGGGGCCGGGTCGGTGAGGTCGTCGGCGGGCACGTAGATCGCCTGAACGGAGGTGATCGAGCCGTTCTTGGTCGAGGTGATCCGCTCCTGCATGGTGCCCATGTCGGTGGCCAGCGTCGGCTGATAGCCCACGGCAGAGGGGATGCGGCCCAGAAGGGCGGACACTTCGGAGCCTGCCTGCGTGAAGCGGAAGATGTTGTCGACGAAGAACAGCACGTCGGTGCCCGAGGAATCGCGGAAGCTCTCGGCCATCGTCAGGCCCGAGAGGGCGACGCGCATCCGCGCCCCCGGCGGCTCGTTCATCTGGCCGAACACGAGGGCAACCTTGGATTTCGTCAGGTCGTCGATGTCGATGACACCCGCGTCGATGAATTCGTGATAGAGGTCGTTGCCCTCGCGCGTCCGCTCGCCCACGCCCGCGAAGACCGAATAGCCCGAGTGGACCTTGGCGATGTTGTTGATCAGTTCCTGGATGAGAACCGTCTTGCCCACACCGGCACCGCCGAACAGGCCGATCTTGCCGCCCTTGGCATAGGGGGCCAGAAGGTCGATGACCTTGATGCCGGTCACGAGGATTTCCGACGCCGTCGACTGCGCCTCGAAGGGCGGCGCGTCGGCGTGGATCGAGCGGCGCTCGTCCTCGCCGATCGGGCCCTTCTCGTCGATCGGCTCGCCCACGACGTTCATGATCCGCCCCAGCGTCGCGTCGCCCACCGGCACGGTGATCGGCCCGTCCTGATCGACGACCTCTTGGCCGCGCACGAGGCCCTCGGTGGCGTCCATCGCGATGCAGCGCACGGTGCTCTCGCCCAGATGCTGTGCGACCTCGAGGACCAGCTTGCGGCCGTTGTTGTCGGTCGTCAGCGCGTTGAGGATCTGCGGCAGATCCCCAGGGAACTGCACGTCGACGACGGCGCCGATGACCTGCGTGATCTTGCCTTTGGCGTTTGCCATGTGTTTGGTCTCCGGTCGTTAAAGGGCTTCGGCGCCCGAAATGATTTCGATCAGCTCGTTGGTGATCTTGGCCTGACGCGAGCGGTTGTACTGGATCGTCAGCTTGTCGATCATCTCGCCCGCGTTGCGGGTGGCATTGTCCATGGCGCTCATCCGCGCGCCCTGTTCGGAGGCGCCGTTCTCGAGCAGGGCGGCGAAAATCGCCGTCGCCACGCCGCGCGGCAACAGGTCGGCGAGGATCGCCTCCTCGCTCGGCTCGTAGTCGTAGAGCGTCGAGGCCCCGGCCTCCTCGGTCTCGAAGGTTGCGGGGATGACCTGCTGGGCCGTCGGTTTCTGGCTGATGACGTTCTCGAACTCGGAAAAGAAGATCGTCGCCACATCGAATTCGGCCGCGTCGAACCGGTCGAGCACGTCCTTGGCCACATTGCGCGCGTCGGCATAGGCGAGTTTCTTGACACCGGACAGATCGACATGCCCGACGAAATACTTGCCGTAGTCGCGCCGCATCGAGTCGCGGCCCTTCTTGCCGACGGTCAGGATCTTCACCGTCTTGCCCTCGCCCAGCAGCCTGGTCGCGTGGGTCTTTGCAAGCTTGGCGATGTTGGCGTTGAAGCCGCCGCACAGGCCCCGCTCGGCGGTCATCACGACCAGCAGGTGCACCTTGTCCTCGCCCGTGCCCGACAGCAGACGGGGTGCCGTGTCCGAACCGCCGACGGAGGCCGACAGGCCGGCCATGACGGCGGTGAACCGCTCGGTATAGGGACGCGCCTGTTCGGCCGCCTCCTGCGCGCGACGAAGTTTCGCCGCGGCGACCATCTGCATCGCCTTGGTGATCTTGCGGGTCGATTTGACCGACGCGATCCGGTTCTTGAGATCCTTGAGACTAGGCACGTGCCGTCCCCCTCCCGGTCAGATAATCAGGCGAAATCTTTGGCGAAGGTGTCGATGGCTGCCTTGATCTTGTCCTCGGCGTCGCCCTTGATCTTGGGGTCTTCCTTGGTGATCATGTCGAGCACGTCGGACGCCTTGGTGCGCAGGTGCTTGAGCAGCCCGGCCTCGTAGCGGCCCACGTCCTTGACGGGGATCTTGTCGAGGTAGCCCTTGGTGCCCGCATAGATCACGCAGACGATTTCCGCGTTCGTGAGCGGCGAATATTGCGGCTGCTTCATGAGTTCGGTCAGGCGCGCGCCGCGGGCCAGCAAGGCTTGCGTCGAGGCGTCGAGATCCGAGCCGAACTGCGCGAAGGCAGCCATCTCGCGGTATTGCGCAAGCTCGAGTTTCACCGGACCGGCGACGGATTTCATCGCGTTGGTCTGCGCCGACGAGCCGACGCGGGAGACCGAGAGGCCGGTGTTCACCGCGGGGCGGATGCCCTGAAAGAAAAGTTCCGTCTCGAGGAAGATCTGGCCGTCGGTGATCGAGATCACGTTGGTCGGGATGAACGCCGACACGTCGCCGCCCTGCGTCTCGATGATCGGCAGCGCCGTCAGCGAACCCGAGCCGTTGTCCTCGTTCAGTTTGGCCGAGCGTTCCAGCAGGCGCGAGTGGAGGTAGAACACGTCGCCCGGATAGGCCTCGCGGCCCGGCGGGCGGCGCAGCAGGAGCGACATCTGGCGATAGGACACGGCCTGCTTGGACAGGTCGTCGTAGATGATGAGGGCGTGGCGGCCGTTGTCGCGGAAGAACTCTGCCATCGCGGTCGCGGAATAGGGCGCGAGGTATTGCATCGGCGCGGGGTCGGAGGCGGTGGCGGCGACGACGATGGTATAGGCGCTGGCGCCGCTCTCTTCGAGGCGTTTCACCAGTTGCGCCACGGTCGAGCGTTTCTGGCCGATGGCGACGTAGATGCAGTAGAGCTTCTTGCTCTCGTCGTCGCCCGCGCGGTCGTTGTAGACCTTCTGGTTCAGGATCGTGTCGAGGGCCACGGCGGTCTTGCCGGTCTGGCGGTCGCCGATGATGAGTTCGCGCTGGCCGCGGCCGATCGGGATCATCGCGTCGATGGATTTCAGGCCCGTCGGCATCGGCTCGTGGACCGAGCGGCGCGGGATGATGCCCGGCGCCTTGCTGTCGGCGACGCGACGCTCGGAGGCGTTGATCGGCCCCTTGCCGTCGAGCGGATTGCCAAGGCCGTCGACCACACGCCCGAGGAGTTCGTTCCCGGCGGGCACGTCCACGATCGACTTGGTGCGCTTGACGACGTCGCCTTCCTTGATGTCCCGGTCCGAGCCGAAGATCACGCAGCCGACGTTGTCGCTCTCGAGGTTGAGGGCCATGCCGCGGATGCCGCCCGGAAACTCGACCATCTCGCCGGCCTGGATGTTGTCTAGGCCATAGACCCGGGCGATGCCGTCGCCGACGGACAGGACGCGGCCCACCTCGGCGACTTCGGCCTCGGCGCCGAAATTCTTGATCTGGTCCTTGAGGATCGCGGAAATTTCCGCAGCGTTGATAGCCATTTACCGGGCCTCTTTCATGGAGTTCTGGAGTGCCGTGAGGCGTGCCGCGACCGAGGTGTCGATCATCTGGCTGCCCATTTTCACGACGAGGCCACCGATGAGGCTCTCATCGACGCTCGCCTTTATCTGCACGTCCTTGCCCGCCTTCTCGCTCAGCGATTTCACGAGTCGGTCGGACTGGGTCTTGGTCAGCGCTTTGGCCGAGACGACCTCGGCGGTCACTTCGCCGCGGGCGTCCGCGATCCGGTCGCGCAGGATGGTGAGCATGTAGGGCACCACGAAGAGCCGCCGCTTGGACGCCATGAGCGCAAGGGTGTTGGTCATCGTCGGCGACAGCTTCATCTTCTTTGCCACGGCGCCGATACCGGCGGCCTGCTCGTCGCGGGTATAGATCGGCGAGGCGATGAGGGCACGCAGATCCGCACTCTCGTCCAGAGCCGCCGACAGCGCGTCGACATCCCCGGCGAGCGCGTCGATGCCCTTGCCCTCTTGTGCGAGGCCGAACACGGCGGTCGCGTAACGCCCGGCGATCCCGGTCGAGATCGAAACTGGTTCGGACACATCCACCCCTTGCGATTGTCTGGCAGCCGCGCCACGGCACCGTCCCGGGCACCATGACGCCATGGACACGCAACCACGCAAGGCCGCGCGCCAAAATCTAGGGCGATGTAGCAGAGAGGTTCACACCTCGCAACCGCTTCGGACAGAAAGATCCGGCATGGACCAAGGCTGCCGCGATGCCGCTTTCGGCGCGACGCCGCCGACCCCGCGCAACCTTCACCGCGGCGGGAATTGACAGGGGCAAGGCGCGGCATATGTCGAAGAAACGGCGCGCCACGACGGCGGCCGGGGACAGGAATCGGGGCAGATATGGCGAATGCATGGGTCACGGGGATCGTGGGCGCGGTTATCGGAGGGGCGGCGGTCTATCTGGGGGCCGGAACGCTGGGGCTGGGGGGCGGCACGATGCCGATGCCGATGACGATGGCGGAAGAAACGGGGGCCACCTCGCCCGAGGCCGCGCCCGGCGAGGGCATGACGATGCCAGGCGCGGCAAACGCCGAGGTCGGCGCCTATGACGCCGTGATGACCCGGATGATGGCGGCGACGCCTGCGCCGACGGGCGACCCGGAGGTCGACTACATGCAGGGCATGGTGCCGCATCACCGTGCCGCGGTCGAAATGTCGCAGATCGTCCTCGAGTCCGGCACCGACGACCCGACGGTCCGCGCCCTCGCCGAGGGGATCATCGCGGGACAAGAGGCGGAGATCGCCGAAATCGAGGCCTGGCTCGCCGCGCGCGACGGCTGACCAGAGCCGCTCAGGCCGGTTCCGGCACCAGGCCGGGCACCCGCGCCCGTTCGGGGCGCGACGCCTCGGCCTTGACGGCGCGGCCCGTCGGCATGGCCACCTGTTTGCTCACCTCGACCATCAGCACCCCGCCCGCCGTCACCCAAGGCAACCGGTTGCCCATCCGCTCGAACAGACCCGCCGACTTGCGCCAGAGCCGGTGACGAGATGGCGGCTGGTAGAGGGTCGACAGGTTGCGCTCGGGGGCAAAGCGGTGCCGGGCAAGCTGCGCCTCGAGCTGGCGCAGCGAATAGGGACGGCCATAGCCGAATGGCGTGGCATCGGTGCGCGACCACAGGCCCGCCCGGTTCGGCACCACGAACACCGCCCGCCCGCCGGGCCCGAGGACGCGCCAGCATTCGTCGAGAAGCGCACCCGGATGGTCCGAGGTCTCGAGGCCGTGCATCAGCACCAGCTTGTCGACGTGCCCCGTCTCGATCGGCCAGAGCGTATCCTCGCACAGCACCGAAACGTTGGGCTGCCCCGCAGGCCAGGGCATCACCCCCTGCGGCCCCGGCATCAGGCCGATCACCCGCCGCGATTGCGCGAGGTAGGGCCGCAGCAGCGGCACCGCGAACCCGAATCCGGCAACCGTCTGGCCCTTCGATTCGGGCCACCAGTCGACGAGCTGGTCGCGGATCACCCGCTGTGCGGCCCGGCCGAGCGCACTGCGATAGTAGAAATTGCGCAGGTCGAGGACGTCCAGGTGCATTGCGGGCCGATCGCGGGTTTGACAGGATGGGGTCAGCACGCGCCGCCCGATACCCTGAAACATAGCAACAGACGGGGACAATGCCATGCCTCTCCAGATCCTGACCGTCCCGTGCCGGGCCGACAACTATGCCTTCATCCTGCACGACGCGGTGACGCGGCGCACCGCCCTGGTGGATGCGCCCGAGGTCGCACCCATCGTCGAGGTGCTGTCGGGCCATGGCTGGACGCTGTCGGACCTGCTCATCACGCACCACCACGACGACCACATCGCAGGCGTCGAGGAACTTCACCGCCTCTACGGTTGCCGGGTGATCGGCGCCCGGGCGGATCAGCACCGTCTGCCGCCGCTCGACCTTGCGGTGGACGCCACGGACGTCGAGGACGTCTGCGGCGAAGAGGTCCACATCATCGACGTGCCGGGCCATACGGTCGGCCATATCGCGTTCTGGCTGCCCGGTGCGCAGGCCGCCTTCACCGCCGACAGCCTGATGGCGATGGGCTGCGGCCGCCTGGCCGAGGGGACGCCGGCGCAGATGTGGGACAGCCTGCAACGCCTGCGGGCCCTGCCGCCCGAAACCACGATCTGTTCGGGCCACGAATATACCGCCGCCAACATGCGTTTCGCCCTGTCCCTTGAACCTGACAACGCCGACATTATCTCCCGTTCTCACAAGATCGCCGACCTGCTCGCCGACGGGGAACATACCGTGCCCTCGCCCCTCGAACTCGAGCGGCGGACCAACCCGTTCCTGCGCGCGGACGATCCTGCCCTGCAACGGGCGATCGGCATGGAGGGGGCCGATCCCGCCGCCGTCTTCGCCGAGGTCCGCGCCCGCAAGGACCGCTTCTGACGGCCGATCCGCGCGACGGGTCGATGACCCGAACGGTCTGCCCAAAACGTGGGCTCTGTCTATGCCCGCAGGATCACACCCGATCACGACGGCAGAAAAAACGAACAAATCGCTTGAAGCGCGCGAAATAAAAACGATCTTTACTGTCATGAGGCCAAGGTCCGGTGTGGGTCAGCCCCGCTCCGGACCCCCGATCACGAGGAGCACCTAACGTGCCGTCATTCTCCACGACTCTCGAGCAATCCATCCATGCCGCCCTGGCGCTGGCGAACGCCCGCCGCCACGAACTCGCGACGCTCGAACATCTCCTCATGGCCCTGATCGACGAGCCGGACGCCGCGCGCGTGATGCGCGCCTGTTCCGTCGATCTCGAGGAACTGCGCAAGAGCCTCGAGGAATTCATCGAGGACGATCTGTCGACGCTCATCACCGATGTCGACGGCTCCGAGGCGGTGCCGACGGCGGCGTTCCAGCGCGTGATCCAGCGCGCGGCGATCCACGTCCAGTCCTCGGGGCGCAACGAGGTGACGGGCGCCAACGTGCTCGTCGCGATCTTTGCCGAGCGCGAGAGCAATGCCGCCTATTTCCTGCAAGAGCAGGACATGACGCGCTATGATGCGGTGAATTTCATCGCCCACGGCGTCGCCAAGGATCCCGCCTTCGGCGAGGCGCGCCCGATCACCGGCTCGTCGTCCGACGACGACGAGGGCCCGTCCTCCGGCCCCTCGGGCGGCGACAAGGACGAAAGCGCGCTGGCGAAATACTGCGTCGATCTGAACGTCAAATCGAAGAAGGGCGACGTCGATCCCCTGATCGGCCGCGACCACGAGGTCGAGCGCTGCATCCAGGTGCTGTGCCGGCGGCGCAAGAACAACCCGCTGCTGGTCGGCGATCCCGGCGTCGGCAAGACGGCCATCGCCGAGGGCCTCGCCTACAAGATCGTCAAGGGCGAGGTGCCCGAGGTTCTGGCGGGGGCCACGATCTTCTCGCTCGACATGGGCGCGCTGCTCGCCGGCACCCGCTATCGCGGCGATTTCGAGGAGCGTCTCAAGGCGGTCGTCACCGAACTCGAGGCACATCCCGACGCGGTGCTGTTCATCGACGAGATCCACACGGTCATCGGCGCCGGCGCCACCTCGGGCGGCGCGATGGACGCCTCCAACCTGCTGAAACCGGCGTTGCAGGGCGGCAAGCTGCGCTGCATGGGATCGACCACCTACAAGGAATTCCGCCAGCACTTCGAAAAGGACCGCGCACTCTCGCGCCGGTTCCAGAAGATCGACGTGAACGAGCCGACAGTGGAGGATTCGATCAAGATCCTCAAAGGGTTGAAGCCCTACTTCGAGGACCACCACCACATCAAATATACCTCGGACGCGATCCGCATGGCCGTCGAGCTGTCGGCCCGCTACATCAACGACCGCAAGCTGCCCGACAAGGCGATCGACGTGATCGACGAGGCGGGTGCGGCCCAGCACCTGGTGGCGGAGAGCAAGCGGCGCAAGACCATCGGCACCAAGGAGATCGAGGCCGTCGTCGCCAAGATCGCCCGCATCCCGCCCGAAGAACGTGTCCAAGGACGATGCGACGGTCCTCAAGGACCTCGAGGCGAGCCTCAAGCGCGTCGTGTTCGGTCAGGACGCGGCGATCACGGCCCTGTCGTCCGCGATCAAACTGGCGCGGGCGGGCCTGCGCGAGCCCGAGAAACCGATCGGCAACTACCTCTTCGCCGGGCCGACCGGCGTCGGCAAGACCGAGGTGGCCAAGCAGCTCGCCGACCAGCTCGGGGTGAAACTCCTGCGCTTCGACATGTCGGAATACATGGAGAAACACGCGGTTTCGCGCCTGATCGGCGCGCCGCCGGGCTATGTCGGCTTCGACCAGGGCGGCATGCTGACCGACGGCGTCGATCAGGATCCGCATTGCGTGCTGCTCCTCGACGAGATCGAAAAGGCGCACCCGGATGTCTTCAACATCCTGTTGCAGGTGATGGACCACGGCAAGCTGACCGACCACAACGGCCGGGCGGTGGATTTCCGCAACGTGATCCTCATCATGACCTCGAACGCCGGCGCCTCCGACATGGCGAAAGAGGCGATGGGCTTTGGCCGCGACAAGCGCGAGGGCGAGGATACCGCCGCCATCGAGCGCACCTTTACGCCCGAATTCCGCAACCGCCTCGACGCCGTCATCTCCTTCGGCACCTTGCCGAAAGAGGTCATCATGCAGGTCGTCGAAAAGTTCGTCCTGCAACTCGAGGCGCAGCTCATGGACCGCAATGTCCACATCGAACTGACCGCCGAAGCCGCCGCCTGGCTCGCGGACAAGGGCTATGACGACAAGATGGGCGCGCGGCCGCTGGGACGCGTGATCCAGGAGCACATCAAGAAACCGCTCGCCGAGGAACTCCTCTTCGGGGAACTGATCAAGGGCGGCATCGTCAAGGTCGGGGTCAAGGACGGCAAGATCGATCTGGCCTACGAGGCGCCGCAGAACCCGCGTCTCACCGGCAACAAGCCGCCGCTCTTGACCGCGGACTGAGCCACAAGAACGGACGGCCCCGGACGCTGCGCGCCTCCGGGGCCCTTTTGCGACCGGCCTCTGCTTTTTCTTGCTCCGGATACCTCCTTCCGGAGGACCACCCCTCTCGGCCCTGAGCACCGCCGGGCCGTCGCGCCAGGATGGGACCGCGAGCGGGGCTTCGTGCCAACCACGGGCGCCGAACGGTTGCCTTTCCGGACCCGGTGGCGGCCCAGCGGCGATTCTATCGTTCGGTCAGCTTCAGTTCGATCCGCCGGTTCCGCGCGCGCCCGTCGGCGGTCCCCGACGTGTCGAGCGGTTGCCATTCGCCGAATCCGTTCGCCGCAAGGCGGTTCGGCGGAATGCCCTCGGTCTCGATGAGGTAGAGGACCACCGACAGGGCGCGGGCCTGACTGAGTTCCCAGTTGTTGGCAAACGCGCCAAGCCCCGAGAGCGGAATGTCGTCGGTATGCCCGTCGACCCGGATCACCCAATCGATGTCTTCGGGAATGTCGCGCGCAATGTCGCGCAACAGGCCCGCGACCTCGGAAATCTGCGCCCGTCCGCCGGGCGAAAGGTCCGCGCTGCCCGACGGAAACAGCACCTCGGAGGAGAACACGAAGCGGTCGCCATCGATACTGATCCCGTCGAGACGGTCGACGATATCGCGCAGCCGCCCGAAGAATTCGGACCGATAGCGTTCCAGATCCTGCGCCTCTGCCGCCAGCCGCGCTGCCTCCTCTTCGAGACGGGCGCGTTCCACGGCCTCCAGTTCCTGACGCCGCTGCGCCTCGGCGGCGACGCGGGCAAGGGCCGTGTTCAATTGCGAGACGAGCGAGGTGATCTGCACCTGCGCATCCACATCGGCGGCATCGGCCAGCTCGAGCAGGCCCTGCAACCGCCCGATATCGCTCCGCAACGCCGCGACCTGTTGCCGCAGCGCCTGCGTCTCGCGCTGGCTATCGGCAGAGAGCGCCTCTTCCTCGGCCAGTTGCGCGTTGGCCGCGGCCAGCAGCGCCGCCTGCACCGCCTGCGCCGATACCGCGTCGTCGCGGGCGACCTCGGCGGCGAGGCTCGCGGCCAGCGCCTCGGAGAGTTGCGCCTCGAGGTCCGCGCGCTCCCGTTCGGTCTCGGTCCGGGTCGTCGAGAGCGATGCCACCTCCGCCTCGAGCGTCTGCGCCCGCAACAACGCCGTCCGCAACGCCGCTTCTGCCTCGCGCCGCGCCGCTTCTTCCTCCTCGGCGGTGGCCGATGCGGCGGCGAGTTCCGTCGCCTGCGCCTGCTGTGCCAGCACGGCAGCGGCGAGCCGCGCCTGAAGATCGGAAGCCGCGACCTCGCTCTCTGCGAGTGCCGCATCGAGGGCGGCCTGCACCGCCACGAGATCGGTCTCGGCGCCCGCGCGCGCGGCCAGCGCCGCGGCGAGTTCCGCCGTAAGCGTGTCCGCCCGCTCTGTGGCCGCGTCGAGGTCCGCGCGGGCCTGCGCCAGATCGGCCTCGGTCGTGGATTGCAGGCCCAGCGCGGCGAGCAGGCGGGCGTCGAGGTTTTCACCCTCGCTCAGCGAGCGGGTCAGCGCGTTCTCCGCCGCCTGCCGCGCCAGCAGTGCCTCGGCCAGGGCCCGGTCGAGGTCGGCGCGCGCCGCGTTCGCCGCGGCCAGCAGGGTCAGCGTCGCCTCCGCCGCCCGCCGCTCCTCCTCGAGGCGCAGGGTCATCGCACTCAGTTCCGCATCCGCCTCACCCAACCGCGCCTGCAACGCCGCCGCCGCAGCGGCATCGGCAAGGCGGGCCGCCTCGGCGGCGCCGAGGTCTTCGGCGCGCTGCGTCTGCAGGGCCGCGACGGCCTCGGTCTCGCTTGCCAGATCGGCGCGCAGTTCGGCCACCAGCGCCTCCAGCGCCTCGGCCCGCGCCGCCGCGAGCCGGGCCGCCGCCGTGCCATCGTCGATCTCCGCGCGCGCCTGCGCCAGCGCCAGCGTCATCGCGTCCGCCTCGGTAAGCGCCTCTGCCTGCGCCGCCTCGAGGTCGGCGACGGTCGCGCGCAGCGCCTCGCCATCCGCGAGGAGCGCGGCAACCCGCGCCTCGAACCCTGTGATCCGCTCTTCTGCCGCCGACAGGGCGGCAGCGAATGTATCCCGTTCGGCGCCCAGTACGGCAAGGGCAGCGGCCTGTGCCTCTGCCGCCTCTCCGGCCGCTTCCAGTGTCGCGGTCAGGTCGTTCACGGTCGTCTCAAGGCCGGCACTACGATCCTGTTCCAGGCCGAGCGCGGCGGCCAGTGCCGTGACTTCGGACGCGAGTTCGTCGAGTTCGCTGGCCTGCCCGGTGATCGTGTCGCGCAGCACGAACTGCACCACGGTAAAGATCGTGAGGACGAACATCAGCACCAGCAAGAGGCCGGTCATCGCATCGACGAACCCCGGCCAGATCGAGGCGTTGAACCGGTTGCCGGAGCGGCGCAGCGCCATGTCAGCCCTCCTGCGCGGTGCGCGCGGGCCGCGTCGGCTGCATCTGCCGCAGCGCCCGGGTCAGGGCCGCGAGGTCGGTGCGCAGTTCGGTCATGGTTTCCTGCCGTCCGGCGCTGATCTCTTCCAACAGGCGCAGCATCTGCACGTCGATCGAGCGCAGGCGCATCCGGCTCTCGGGGTCCATGCCCTCGCCCGCCTCGCCCATCCGCGCGAGCAGCTTCTCCTGCCCCTCGGCGACGCGCAGCAGGGCCGCGTTGGCGTCCGCCGTCTCCATCCGGTCGGCGAGCCGCGCCATCACCGAGGCCAGATCGCCCAGCCGCCCGTCCGCCTCGGAGCGCGCGATGTCCGATTGCGTGAACATCAGTTGCAGCGATTCCATCTGCTCGGCGAGGTTGTCCACGACCCCCGCCATGATCGCCGTTTCCGGCCCGACGCCCTCGTCGCCGGTCGCATAGCCGACGCGGGTGATGGTCGACAGCCATTCCTCGAGTTCGCGGTAGAACCGGTTCTGGCCGTGCGTCGCAAAGAGTTCGAGGAGGCCCACGACGAGGCTGCCGGCAAGACCGAGGAGCGAGGACGAGAACGCAGTGCCCATGCCGCCGAGTTGTGCCTCGAGGCCGATCTGAAGCCGGGTAAAGACCTCGGTACCGCTTTCGCCCTCGGCGGGGTTCAGGCCGCGGATCGTCTCGACGAGGGCGGGCACGGTGGTGGCAAGGCCATAGAACGTGCCGAGAAGGCCGAGGAAGATCAGCACGTTGCCAAGATACCGCGTGATCTCGCGGTCTTCGTCGATGCGTTGCGCCACCGAATCGAGGATCGAGCGCGACGAGGATGCCGAGAGCTGCATCCGCGCCCCGCGCGAGCGCAGCAGCGTCGCCAGCGGCGCCAGAAGGCCCGGCACCTTGACGATCTCCTGACCTTTCACCTGCCCGGCGAAATCCTCGATCCACTGGACCGATCGCATCAGTTGCACCACCTGCCGGAAACACGACAGGATACCGAGGACGAAGACCGTGAGGATCACGCCGTTCAGCCAGACGTTGGCCTGAACGATGCTCCAGATCGTGGCCCATCCAAGCCAGACGCCGGTGCCGACGACGATCAGGACCACCAGCATCGAGGTAAGCTGACGGAACGGCTGGGTGAACTGCGCGCGGGCCCCGGGATTCTTCATGTCCATTGCGGACAGGTTCCTCTTTTCATTTCCGACCTTGATAGGCGCTGCACCGGCAAAACCCAAATCAATTTCTGGTCGTCGGGCGATGCCCCCTGGCCCGCCCGTCGCACCGCAGCCCCCCGCCTTGCGCGCCCGGCGCTGCCCGCCTAGACCAAGGCAGCCCCTGCCCCGGACCCCCCCGATGCCCGATGCCGCCTCCCCCGCCGTTCCGGACCGCGCCACCCGGCGCGCGGCACAATGGCGCGATGTCGGCTTTCTGCGTCACCTGTGGCGCAACGAGGCAGAGATCGCGCCGGGGGTCTGGCGCGCCAACCACCCCGGACCCCGCCGCCTTGCCCGCTATGCCGCGCGCGGCATCCGCACCGTCCTGAGCCTTCGGGGCGACCGCAACGGTGCGCCGCAGCGGGTCGAGGCCGCGGCCTGCGTCGCCCTGGGGATCGACTTGCACATTCTCGATATGAACGCCCGTCGTGCGCCCTCACGTGCCGCTCTTCTTTCCCTTTTCGAACATTTCGACATGCTCCCGCGCCCTTTCCTCATGCACTGCAAATCCGGCGCCGACCGCACCGGCCTCGCCGCGGCCCTCTATCTGCTCGACACCGGCGCCGACCTCGCGACGGCAAGGCGGCAACTTTCCCTGCGGTTCCTGCACATCCGCCGGTCCGAGACGGGCATGCTCGACCATATCCTCGACCTCTATGCCCCCGTCGCACCGATGCCGATCCGCGACTGGGTGGCCGGACATTATGACCCCGCACAGGCGACGGCGAGCTTTGCGCGTCTGCGCGGCAGGCCCGTTCCATGAGCCGCGAGGGCGCCGCAGGCCCGCATCTGCGCTGGCTCTGGCGGCACTATCTGCGCCCGCATTGGCGCTGGCTGGCGCTGGCGGCGGTGTTCATGGCGATCGAGGGCGGCAGCCTCGCGCTCTTTGCCGCCGCGACCGAGCCGATGTTCGACCGCGCCTTCGTGCAGCGCGAGGATGGCGCGCTCTGGACCGTGGGCCTTACGATCATGGCGATCTTCGTGGCCCGCTCGCTCACCTCGATGGGACAGCGCGTGGTGCTGACGCGGATCAACGAGACGACGGCGGCGCATCTGCGCGGCGACCTGCTGGGGCACCTCATGCGGCTCGACCTGGTGTTCCATCAGGCGCATCCGCCCGGCACCCTGATCGAGCGGGTGCAGGGCGACGTGGCGGCGATCAACCGGGTCTGGTCGGCGCTCATCACCGGCCTCGGGCGCGATCTGGTGTCGGTGATCGGCCTCTTCACGGTCGCCCTGCTGATCGACTGGCGCTGGACCGCCCTCGCCCTCGCGGGCGTGCCGGTCATCGTCCTGCCGTCGCTCCTGTTGCAGGGCTATGTCCGCCGCCGGGCGCGCCAGTCGCGCGAGGTGGCCGCCGAGATGTCGACCCGCCTCGACGAGATCTTCCACGGCATTGCCCCGATCAAGCTCAATGCCCTCGAGGCCTATCAGTCGGCCCGCTACGACCGCCTCGCCGACGCGCGGATCCGCGCCGAGGTGCGCACCGCGACCGGGCAGGCGGCGATCCCGGCGCTCATCGACATCATGACGGGCGTGGGGTTCCTCTGCGTGCTGATCTACGGCGGCGCGCAGATCGTCGCGGGCGACAAGTCGGTGGGCGAGTTCATGTCGTTCTTTACCGCCATGGCCCTGACGTTCGAGCCGCTGCGGCGCCTTGGCAACATCTCGGGCCTGTTGCAGGCCGCGACCGCGTCGCTCGAACGGATGCGCGCGATCCTCGACACCGCGCCGACGCTGGTGTCGCCCGCGGTGCCGAAACCCGCGCCGCGCGGCGCCCCGGTGATCGAGCTTGCCGACGTGACCCTCGCCTATGCCGACATGCCGGTCCTGCGCGGCCTCACGTTTCGTGCCGGGGCGGGGCAGACGACGGCACTGGTCGGCGCGTCGGGCGCGGGCAAGAGCACGGTCTTCGGCCTGCTCACCCGCCTGATCGACCCCGCCTCGGGCAGGGTCACGCTGGGCGGCGTCGCCACCACCGACCTCGATCTGGCCGCCCTGCGCGGCATGATCTCGACCGTGACGCAGGATGCGCTGCTCTTCGACGAGAGCCTGCGCGACAATATCCTGCTGGGCCGCACCGACGTGACCGAGGCGCAGTTGCGCGCCGCCCTCGACGCGGCCCACGTCAGTGATTTCCTGCCGCAGCTTCCCGCCGGCCTCGACAGTCGCGCGGGCCCGCGCGGATCGGCGCTGTCAGGCGGGCAGCGACAGCGCGTCGCCATCGCGCGGGCCCTGCTGCGCGACACGCCGGTGCTGCTGCTCGACGAGGCGACGAGCGCGCTCGACACCAAATCCGAGGCCATCGTGCAGGAGGCGCTCGACCGCCTGAGCCGGGGGCGCACGACGCTGGTGATAGCGCACAGGCTCTCGACGGTGCGCAATGCGGACCGGATCGTGGTGATGGACCGGGGTCGCGCCGTCGACACGGGCACGCACGACGAGCTGATCGCCCGGGGAGGCCTTTATGCCGACCTCCATGCCCTGCAATTCGGGCGCCCGGAGCCGGCCCCCTGACACGAGAGGTCCGCGCCCCTATGTTGGGAGAGACCCCGAAAGGCCCCGCCCATGTCCAGAACCGTTCTTGCCATCACCGGCGCCGACCGCGTCGCCTTTCTTCAGGGCCTCGTCACCAACGACGTGACGCGGCCGGGCCTGACCTATGCCGCGTTGCTGACGCCGCAGGGCAAGTATCTGGCGGATTTCTTCGTCGTCGCGCAGGACGATGCCCTGCTCGTCGATGTGGCGTCCGGTCATGCCGCGGCCCTGGCGCAGCGGCTGTCGATGTACCGCCTGCGCGCCGACGTGCAGATCGCCGAGAGCGGCATCGTCGTGGCGCGCGGCCTCGGTGCGCCGCCGCGCGGCGCCCATCCCGATCCGCGCCACCCGGCCCTTGGCTGGCGGGCCTATGGCACCGACCTCGCGGACGAGGAGACCGACCGGGACGCCCTGCGCGTGGCACACGTGATCCCCGAAACCGGCATCGAACTGACACCCGAGACCTATATCCTCGAGGCGGGGTTCGAGCGTCTGGGCGGCGTCGATTTCCGCAAGGGGTGCTATGTCGGCCAGGAGGTGACGGCGCGGATGAAGCACAAGACCGAGTTGCGCAAGGGTCTGGCACAGGTGCGCGTCGACGGCCCGGCCCTGCCCGGGACGGAGATCACCTCCGACGGCAAAGCGGTCGGAATGCTGCACACGCGCGCAGGCGATCTTGCGATCGCCTGGCTGCGGTTCGACCGGGCGGGCGGGGAGATGCGGGCGGGGCAGGCGACGGTGGCGCGGACCGGATGATGGGCAGGTTTGCCGATCCTACGCGCGTTCGGAATATTCCATCGTCTCGGTGTTCACCACGATCCGCTCGTCGGTGCCGACGAAGGGCGGCACCATGACCTTGACGCCGTTGTCGAGGATCGCCGGCTTGAACGAATTCGCCGCCGTCTGACCCTTCACCACCGGCTCGGTCTCGACGATGGTGCAGATCACCTTCTGCGGCAGCGACACGCTCAGCGCCTCGTCGCCATAGTATTCGATGTGCACCGTCATGCCGTCCTGAAGGAAGGGGCGCCGCTCGCCCAGAAGGTCGGCGGGCAGTTCCATCTGGTCGAAGGTCTCGCTGTCCATGAAGGTCAGCATTCCGTCCGTCTCGAACAGGAATTGCTGGTCCTTCTGGTCCAGACGCACCTGCTCGACCTTGTCGGCCGAGCGGAACCGCTCGTTCAGCTTGGTGCCCGACCGCAGGTTGCGCAACTCGACCTGCGCGAAGGCGCCGCCCTTGCCCGGTTTCACATGGTCCACCTTGACCGCCGCCCACAGGCCGCCGTCGTGTTCCAGGATGTTGCCCGGGCGTATCTCGTTTCCGTTGATTTTCGGCATGGCTCGCTTCGTGTCAAAAATGTGGCAAATGGTTGATGCGGATATGACCGGCCCTATATATCGTGTCTGCCAAGGCCACAAGGCAGCGACATTTACGATTTGTTAACGTCTAGCCATGCATGTGGTGCATGGCAGCCATTCCAAAAGAGGGCCCCCGAATCGTGTCGCTTTCGGCATATTCCCCGGGACCGAGATGCTGCAAGAGCAAAAGAAGAAGAAGGACGCCAGATGAGAGACTTCGTTGACGGCACCGCCTACAACAACGAGCAGGGCAACCGCGCGCGCAAGCTGTTTGCCGCCGTGGTGCTCGCCGCCCTCGACGACGCAATCGCCGACGACAAGAAGTATGGCAACGGCCCCGAGCAGATCGCCCGCTGGGCGCGGTCGCGCGACGGTCGCGAGGTTCTGTCCTGCGCCGGGATCGACCCGAACGAGCGTGTCGTGACGGGCCTGATGGATTTCGTCGGCAAGGGCGTGCGCACCTCTGTCGCGCTCAGCCGCGAAGAAAGCGAGCGTCGTCATGCCGCCGAGGCCGAGGCCAAGGCCGCCTGAGAGGGCGTCAGCCGGAATTGGAGAGCGGCCCCTTCGGGGGCCGTTTTTCGTTTGGAGGGGGAGAGGACGATGGCGCGCGCGATCATGATCCAGGGGGCCGGCTCGAACGTGGGCAAGTCGATGCTGGTCGCGGGCCTGTGCCGTGCCGCGGTGCGGCGGGGCCTGTCGGTCGCGCCGTTCAAGCCGCAGAACATGTCCAACAACGCCGCCGTGACCGTCGACGGCGGCGAGATCGGGCGCGCGCAGGCGTTGCAAGCGCTTGCGGCGGGCCTCGATCCGCACACCGACATGAACCCCGTGCTGCTCAAGCCCGAGAGCGAGACGGGCGCGCAGGTGATCGTGCAGGGTCGGCGCGTCGCGACGTTGCGGGCACGGGACTACGGGTCGATGAAGGCGACGCTGTTGCCCCGCGTGCTGGAGAGTTTCGGGCGGCTGGCGCAGGCGCATGATCTCGTGATCGTCGAGGGGGCGGGCAGCCCGGCAGAGGTGAACCTGCGCGCCGGCGACATCGCCAACATGGGGTTCGCGCGTGCGGCGGGCGTGCCGGTGGTCCTGATCGGCGACATCGACCGGGGCGGCGTGATCGCTCAACTCGTCGGCACCCACGCGGTTCTGCCAGCGGACGACCGCGACCTGATACGTTCCTTCGCGATCAACAAGTTCCGGGGCGACCCCACGCTCTTTGCCGAGGGGATGGAGATCGTCGCGGCGCGCACCGGCTGGGCGCCACTCGGCATCGTGCCGTGGTTCGCGGACGCCTGGCGCCTGCCTGCCGAGGATATCCTCGATCTGGGACGCGGCCCTGCGGGCACGGGCGCGTTCCGCATCGCGGTGCCGAAACTGAACCGGATCGCCAATTTCGACGACCTCGATCCGCTGTCCGCGACCCCCGGCGTGACGGTCGACATCGTGCCGCCGGGCCGCGCCCT
Source organism: uncultured Alphaproteobacteria bacterium (assembly GCA_963789535.1). Classification (GTDB taxonomy): domain Bacteria; phylum Pseudomonadota; class Alphaproteobacteria; order Rhodobacterales; family Rhodobacteraceae; genus CAVXHQ01. The sequence continues at coordinate 477,596 of CAWBKU010000004.1, forward strand.
GCCGGGCAACGCGGATCTGGTGCTGATACCGGGGTCCAAGGCGACGATCGCGGACCTCGCGGATTTCCGCGCGCAGGGATGGGATATCGACCTGACGGCGCATGTGCGGCGGGGCGGCACGGTGCTGGGGATCTGCGGCGGCTATCAGATGCTCGGTCGGCGGATCGCCGACCCGGAGGGGATCGAGGGGCCGCCCGCTGCCGTCGACGGCCTCGGCCTGCTCGACGTCGAGACGGTGATGACGGCGCAGAAGCGGCTGACCCGGACGACGGCCCGGCATCTTGCCAGCGGCGAGGCGGTCGAGGGCTATGAAATCCACATCGGCACCACCACCGGCCCCGACACGGCGCGCCCCTGGATCGACGTGGCCGGGCGGCCCGAGGGGGCGTCGTCGCGCGACGGGCGGGTGCAGGGGTGTTATCTGCATGGCCTCTTCGCCGCCGACGGGTTCCGGACGGCCTATCTCGGGGCGCTTGGGGTGGCTGCGGGCGGCGGCGGCTATGCGGTCGGCGTGGAGGAAACGCTGGACGCGCTCGCCGCGCACCTCGAGGCGCATCTGGACGTGGACGCGCTGCTTGGGTTCGCCGCGACGGTATAGACCTTCAGTCGAACCCCTCGCTCGAGATCACGCGGTAGATCTCGCGGCGCACCAGCTTGCGGACGTTGCGGGTGATCCGCTCACCCAGCTTGCCTTGAAGTTCCTGCCGGACGATATCGGCGACCAGGTCGCGCAGGGCCGCCTCGTCGATCACCGTGTCGTCGCCGAAGATGCCCGCCGCCGCGCTGCCGACGGACGGATCCGGGTCGGCGTCCATAGGAAAAGGTGCCGTCGCCGCCGTTTGCGGTGGCTCGTCCATCGGCGCCCCGTCGACATCGGTCGCGCGCGGCGGCAGTTCCTCGGCGTTCTCGACGACGGCCGGACGGCGGCCGCGGGCGGCAAAGAGGCCCGCCTGCGACGCGGCAGAGGCCCAGTCCACGACCGGCATGTCCTCGCTTCCGTCAGGCTCCCATTCGTCCGTCTGATGGGTGATCGCAGCCTCGAGTTCGGCGATCGTCTCCTCGAGCGAGGCGCGGGCGGCGGACCGTTTCGACGCCGCACCGGGTTCGGCGGGCGCAGCCTCGGCGATATTCTCCGGGGGAAACGCGTCCTCTGCCTGCGCCGTTTCGGCGGACCGGGAATTGTCGGGCGAAACGACTGCCGCCGGGCCGAGAATCAGCGGACCGTCCGTGGCCGACGTCGGCGCCGGGGCCGCGCCCGCCTTCGGCGGGGTGTCGTTGGCCGCCGTCCGGGTCGCGACAGGGGGGTCGACGCGCAGCGCGGGCGTCAGCACGAAACGCGCACCTCGCAACGGCGCATCAGTCGCGGCGTCATCCGGGCGCGCAGGCGAATCGCCGTCGCCCACGACGCCGGGCGCCACCGCCACGCGCGCCTCCGCCCGCGGCTTTTCCCCTTCGGAGACGAGCCTGCGGATGGAGGACAGCACGTCCTCGATCTCGTAAGTGGTGACTGGGTCGGACATCTTCGATCCTGCTTCGCCTCGGGCCGAACCCTAGCCGCATTGCGGAACGCAAACAACTGATAGGCCGGATTGGACGCAGAATTGCGCGGCGCGCCCTAGTTCCCGCCCAGCGCCTCGAGCACCCGGTCGAGCGCGCGACCCTGATCGGACAGGCCCGCCGGCGCGTCGCGCACGAGGTTGTAGTAGGCGTTGGGATCATAGATCTGCACCCGCAGGCGCAGCGCCTCGGCGGTAAGCTGCCCCATGGCGGACAGCACCTGATACGTGGCGAAGGTCTCGTCGATCTGCGAGGAGATGAGGTTCGCGCGCGCGTCGAGCAGTTCCTGCTCGGCGTTGAGCACGTCGAGCGTCGTGCGCGCGCCCAGCGTCGCCTCTTCGCGGACCCCCTCGAAGGCGACGGAGGAGGCGCGGACCTGGCGGTCGAAGGCGTCGCGGCTGGCGCGGCTCACCTCGAGGATCGTATAGGCATTCGCCACGTTCTGCTCGACCTGCTGGGTGGTGACGAGCAGACCGGCACGGGCCGCATCGCGCCGCGCGATGATCTGGCGCAACTGGCTGGCCAGTCGTCCGCCCTGATAGATCGGGCCGGAGGCGGTGATGCCCAGCGACTCGGTCGTGTTCAGATCGTCGTCGAGCCGGATCGTGCCGTTCAGCGTCACCGTCGGCTGTGCGGCACGCTCTGCCCGCGCGATGTTCAGCTCGGCGGCGGTCACGGCATGCTGCCGCTCGATGATCGACGGGTGCGTGCGCAGCGCGATGGCGCGCGCCTCGGGGATCGACTGGGTGATAGCGGCGGCGGTCACGGGCGACAGGCTCTCGGGGCGGCGGCCCACGGCGGCGACGTATTCGGCCTGGCTCTGCGCGAGGTTGCCCTCGGCGGCGGCCAGCAGGCTGCGCGCCGAGGCAAGCCGCGCCTCGGCCAGCGACACGTCGGTCCGCGTCACCTCGCCGACCTCGAACCGGTCCTGCGCGGCGCGCAGCTCCTGGGTGATGAGGCGGACGTTGTTCTGGCGCAGGGTGACGAAGGCCGCGTTGCGCTGCACGTCGAGATAGGCCTGCACGATGCGCAGCAGGATCTGCTGTTCCACCACGAGGAGGGCGGCGCGCGTCGACAGGACCACCTCCTTCTGCGCCTCGATGGTCAATTCGTTGCGCCCGCCGTCATAGAGGGTGAGTTCGGCCGTCACCTGAAGCGTGGCGTTGAGCGTGTTGCCGTCTGCGAACAGCGGCTCCGACGCCTGCACCTGCGCGATCCAGTTCACCACCGGCAACAGCGACGAGACGGCCTGCGCCACATCCTCGTCGGCGGCGCGCAACAGGGCGCGGTTCTGGTCGAGCAGCCCCGAATGTTCGTAGCCGTAGGCCAGCGCATCGGCGAGCGTCTCGGCGCGGGCAGGTGCGGCGATGGCGGCGACCAAGAGGAGGCCGCCCAAGGCGCCGAGCTTCAATCCGTTCAGAAATGCCATGCCGGCCCCTTTCGGACGTGACGACGCCCCATCATCAGAACGAAAACGCGGCGGCGCGGCCGAACCCCGGCAACACCGGCGCCCCGGCATTGAAGGCAAAATGCCAGCCGATCCGCCGTGCCCCGCCGTCGGGGGCGCTCATCCGGCCGATCCGGACCACGCCGAGCGCGCCTTCGGCGAAGATGCAGGCGATGCGCCCGCCGTCCTTGAGCTGATCGAGGACCGCCTGCGGCACCTCCTCGACGGCGCCTTCGACGACGATCACATCGTAGGGCGCGGACTTTGCGGCACCGGCGGCAAGCGGCCCGGTCAGGACGGCGGCATTGTCGATGCCGCTGCCCGAGAGCGTCGCCTGCGCCTCGGTGGCCCAGCCTGCATCCTCCTCGACCGCGACGACGAAATCGGCGAGGCGGGCGAGAACGGCGGTCGAATAGCCCAAACCACAGCCCAGATCGAGCACCACGTCGGTCGGTCCGACCGAGAGCGCATCGAGCATCTTGGCGAAGGTCCGCGGCTCGAGCAGGACGCGGCCCTCGCCGAGGCTCAGGTTCTCGCCGACATAGGCGGCCTCGCGGGCACTGGCGGGCACGAAATCCTCGCGCGGGACCGCCAGCATGGCCTCGATGATCGGGAACTTGGTGACGTCCGAGGGCCGCACCTGCGTGTCGACCATCATCGTCCGGCGCGTCGCGTAATCTGCCACGGTTTCGGGCCTCGGCTGCGGATGGGTGCTGCGGCTTGGGATCGGGAGCGGGCAGCGATCGCAAGGGTGATGCCACAAGCGGAGGGACGCGGCAACGCCGGAATGGCCTGACCGCAGGGCGACGGCCGACGGGCGACGGGTGTTGCGGTGCTGCATGGGCAGGGGTGCCGTCTGGCAGCGCATTGCCGCAAAAGCGGCAATTTTGCTGGATAAGGCGGAAACAGGCCGACTATAGAAATGCCGATGCGGCACGCGGGCCGCCGGACGACCACTTGACGGATGGAGACGACATGGCACGGATGACCGCCGGCACCGCTCTTGGCGCGCTTGCCGCCGCTGTCGCGCTCTTTGCGACGACGGCGCCCGCGCAGGAAACCCGGAACCTGGGGTTCGCGCGCCTGTTCAACAACGATCTGGTCGGCGATGGTCACGACCGCTGGCGGACCGGCGGCTACGGCATCTCGCTCTTGCGCGGTCCCGACTGGGTCGGCGACCTGCCGGGCCGGCCCGGCACGATCCTCGAGTACCGCCTGCGCAGCGAGGTCATCGCCCCGGCGGCGCGGATCGGCCAGCCCGGCTACCGGCCCTACGTCGGCGCGGTCAGCCTCGGGGTGCACACGCCCTTCGCGCTCGGACCGCTCGACGCGAGTGCCGGGATCGACGTCCTCGCCCTCGGGCCGCAGACCGGCATTTCGGACTTTCAGGAGGGGTTCCACGACATCTTCGGCCTAGACGGGCCGCGCGGCGTCGAGGATCAGCTCGGCAACGCCGTCCACGTCGGCGGCACCGTCGAACTGGCCTGGCCGGTGCGCGTTTCGGGAACGCTCATGGTGCGGCCCTTTGCCGAGGCGCAGGCCGGGATCGAGACGCTCGCACGGGTCGGCGCCGATGTGGTCTGGGGGCCGGTCGCCCAGCGCGACCTGCTCACCCGCGATGTCGTCACCGGCCAGTTGATCCGCGCCGTCGAGGGCGATGCCGCCGGTTTCGCACTGGTCGCTGGTGCAGATTGGGCACAGGTCGACGGATCGGTCTATCTGCCGGACGATCGCGGCATCGCCGCCGAGGAGGCCCGCTGGCGCGCTAGGGCTGGTATCCATTGGCAATTGAGCAACGACATCTCGGCATTCTACGGCGTAACCTATCTGTCCGAGGAATATGTTGGCCAGCCCGAGGGCCAGGTTGTCGGCTCCCTGAAGCTCAATTTCAACTTCTGACCAACAAAAACGCGGCTTTTCGGAAAGTTCCTTGATCGGAGCGATTCGCGCCTGTTAACCTTTATTTCAAGGACGCCCGTCAGAGGCGCCTACAAAGAAGGCAATGAGGCAGGTATCGGGATGGAAACGGGCTTTCGAGGCACGTTTGTCATTTCCTGGTCGCAGACAGAACTCGATGGTCAGTGGGCTGCACCGCTGTCGACGCTCCGCGTCGGCACGGCCTGGAGCTGGACCGGAGAGGCCGTGCGCGTCGATGGACCGGCTGGGGTCCTGACGCTGGGCGAGGCTGCGGGAATGACGGACATGAGGCGGCGCGCAGCGGCGAGCGTGCGGCGCCTGCTGGGGGCTGTCGCGGCGAATACCGCGCGGCTCGACACGATCGACATAGACATGCCGCCGCGCGAGACGGGGTTCACCGTCACCGACGGCGAGACCACGTGGACGCTGACCCTGATCGAGACGGGACCGGGCAAACCGCCGCTGGCGATGGCTGTGGGCAGCATGCCGCCGCGGCACGTCGACCTCTGGGTCGTCAGCCACACTATCGAGACGCTGCACCGCGAGGCGCGGGGCGACGCCTCGGGCGGCGTCATCTGTTTCACGCCCGGCACGATGATCCTGACCGGGGACGGCCCCCGCGCCGTCGAAAGCCTGGCCGAGGGCGACCGCGTGCAGACCAAGGACGACGGCTGCGCCGAGATCCTCTGGATCGGCGCCCGCCGCGTCACCGGGGCGCGCCTCTATGCGATGCCGCACCTCACCCCGATCCGCCTGCGCGAGGGCGCGCTCGACCGGGGCGTGCCGGATGCGGGCCTGCTCGTCTCGCCCGACCACCGTGTCATGCTGCGCGGACCGCGGGCGCGGGCGCTGTTCAATACCGACGAGGTGCTGGTGGCGGCGCGCGATCTGGTCAACGACCGCTCCATCGTCGTCGACCGCGCGGTGCGCGAGGTGACGTATATCCACATGCTCCTGCCCTCGCATCAGGTGGTCTTCGCCAATGCGGTCGAAACCGAGAGCTTTCATCCCGCCAGTGCCGCTCTGGCGACCATGGAGGACGGCCAGGTGGCGCAAATCCTCGAACGCCTGCCCGATTTCGCAGGCGATCCGCAGACCTACGGCAGTTATGCGCGGCGCGTCCTGTCGCAGAGCGAGGCGGCGATATTGCGGCACGATATGGTGATGTAGGGCGCCCTTGCCGGTGTCGCGCCCGTGGCGGGTGCGGGCCCTCCGGGGGGCTTGAGTATTTGGGGACTAAAGTAACGCGGGCGCGGGTCTCCTTGACGGGGGCGCGCGCCTTTTGCACGCTCGGGTCTTGGCAGAGGAGCGGGCGGATGATCCTGAAGGCGGGCAGCGTGAGGGTCGAGCGGGTCGAAGGATCGGCGCCGCGCCTCGAGGAACGGTTCGCGGCTCTTGCCGGGCTGACGCAGCTCGGCGCCAATATCTGCACCCTGATGCCGGGCACGAAATCGGCGCAGCGGCACTGGCACGAGCAGGAGGACGAGTTCCTCTACATGATCGAGGGCCGCGCCGTGATGGTCGATGACGACGGCGCCCACGAGATCGGGCCGGGCGACATCTGCTGCTGGCCGGGCGGCGAGGCGAACGCACACCACGTCTGGAACCGCTCGGACGCGCCGGTGCGCTATCTGGTGGTGGGGGCGGGGCCGGTGGCCGACCGGGTGCATTATCCGGACGAGGGTCAGGTGCTGCACCATGTACCGCCGCGCTGGTGGGTGGAGGATCGCGATGGCAATGTTGTTCGGGAGGGGACGACGGGGTGAGAGAGATGAGATGGTAGCATGTCTGCTTCGAGCCCAGAATTACTTACGCGAACCCGCTATCGCGCATTTACTTCAAAAGGGGGGTCCCCGATATGCGGACGCAATGGATAATGCGGTGGAGCGCATCGGGCAACCTGTCAGTCAGAGCATTATGCAAGTCGAAAGTCAATGGGCTTGCAGTTTCATGACCAGCGAACAAGACTGTCATTGTGCCACGCGAGAGGCAGCGCATCCCTCGAATCGGGAAAATCTTTGATAAAGCGCCTTTGCTCAGTCCGGCCTTCGATAGTCCCGGACCATGCCGGTAGCGCTCTGCAGAGAAATCCTCATTCACTTTGTGCCGCAAAATGCCGGCCAAAACACGCAATATGCTGTTTGGCGTCTCCCTTTAGAAATGCGTTTTCTGCGGGACGGAAATGGTCCAACGCACCAAGGAATTCGCTACCGCAAGGGAAAGTTTCTGGTTCGAAAGAAACGGCGTTGAAAAGTGTCGCGCGTTTGGGTCGGGATTCAAAATGCGTCAGAAGACGGCGGCGTGCGTTATCAATAAGTGCATCATGGGTCGCGGTGTCATCAAGAAAACGTTCGGGATGATTGAACTGGACAAACGTCATATAGGGACTGGCTGCCAAAAAGATGAGCCAGCGCAGAAAGAACGGGCGCTCTGGTGCAGTGGAACACGGCATGCAGTCTGTCTCTGGATGCCTATCTCCCAAACTCAAAATGATCGCCGCGCTCTCTCCAATGGTTGTTCTGTCCGGGAAAGAGAGTGCCGGAACTTGTCCTGTTGGATTGATTTTCAGATAGTCTTTGGAACGGTGTTCGCCTGCTGCCATGTCAACGGGTTTCAGGCGGTAGGACAGCCCCATCTCTTCTAGCAAAACCTCAACGACCATCGCGCCTGACATTGCTTCCCAGAACAATGTGTATTCCGCTGTTTCTACCTGAGCCATCCTCCAACACTATACAATTTTCCTTCACAGGATAAGAGCCTAAAGGAACGCTGCTGATGACCGCGTTGCGTCGGGCAAAACCCAACTTTAGAATTAGTGGGAGATCGTCAGACAAAGCCAAAAGCGGACCCTGATCAACTCGCTTCGAACGGCTGCTCCGTCCGCATATCGGACATCCGCACCCTCACCAGTTGACACCCGGGCCCACTCCTCTATACGCCGCCTTTCATTGGTGTTGGTGGCCCCCGCGAGGGGAGCCCTGTCGGGAGCGCGCTCCAGAGGACAACGCCCTTTTGAAAAGCCAAAAGGAGAACAGCCGTGACCAAACGCACGTCTGCCAAGTACAAGCTCGACCGCCGCATGGGCGAGAACATCTGGGGTCGTCCGAAGTCGCCGGTGAACCGCCGCGAATACGGCCCCGGCCAGCACGGTCAGCGCCGCAAGGGCAAGCTGTCCGATTTCGGAACGCAGCTGCGCGCCAAGCAGAAGCTGAAGGGCCACTACGGGGATCTTACCGAAAAGCAGTTCCGCCGCATCTATGCCGAGGCCGAGCGGGTCAAGGGCGACACCGGCGAGAACCTGATCGGCCTGCTCGAGCGGCGCCTCGACGCCGTCGTCTACCGCGCCAAGTTCGTGCCGACCGTCTTTGCCGCGCGTCAGTTCGTGAACCACGGCCACGTCACGGTGAACGGTGCCCGCGTCAACATCGCGTCCTACCGCGTCAAGGAAGGCGACGTGATCGCCGTGCGCGACAAGTCCAAGCAGCTCGCCATCGTCCTCGAGGCGGTCGGCCTGCCGGAACGCGACGTGCCCGATTACATGGAGGTCGATCACTCCAAGATGACGGCGACCTTCGTGCGCACCCCGACGCTGGGCGATGTGCCGTTTGCCGTGCAGATGGAGCCGAACCTGGTCGTGGAATTCTACGCCAAGAACTGAGCGCGACCGCCGCGCCGAATGGGAAAGGCCGCCTTCGGGCGGCCTTTTCTTTGGCGGCCCCTGCCCTAGCGCAACCGCGCCTCGGTATAGGCGCGGCGCAATTCGTTGGGCGATATGCCATAGCTGCGTGAGAAATGGCTGTAGAACTGGCTGATCGAGTTGAACCCGGCCTCTGCCGCGACGGAGGTGATCGGAGCGGTGCTCTCGATCAACGCCGCACGGGCGCGGATCAGGCGCATCCTTATGATGAACCGCTTGATCGGCACGCGCATCGTCTTGGAAAAGAGCTGGATGGCATAGTTCTCGTGCAGGCCGGTAACGGCGGTGACATCGGCGTTGCGGATTGGCTGCGACAGGTTCTCGAGGATGTGGCGCACCATCCGGACGACGTGCCGGATGTGCGATGAACTGAGCGCCGAGCCGGTCCGCGTCGCCGCAACCGGCGGGCGCAGGTAATCGGTGCCCGTCAGCATCGTGCGCCGCAGGATCGCGTTCATCTCCATGCGCAGGATCTCGGCCCGCTCGACCTCGCCGCTGCGATAGTCGCCATACCAGGCGTCCATCCGCGCGGCGTCGATGCTGTGGCGCGGCAATTGCACCATGGCGCCGCCCAGCAGCGCCCCCTGCAACGAGGCGATGTGCGGCATCGACAGGAACGCGTCGAGCGGCATGTAGAGGTTGGCGAGGCGCGCCGGTGATGTGCCGTGCGCGGCGATCGTGGTGAGCTGATGCGGGATCCCCGCCCAGAAGATCACCGCCTGCCCGCCCCGGATCGTCAGCACCTCGTTGTCGAACAGATAGGTCATGTCCGCGCCGTTCAGCAGGTTGATCTCGACGTGGCCGTGCCAGTGCGGCAGGTCCATCACCTGCGGCTCGAAGATCCGCATCCCCATCCGGCCGAACGCGCGGTGGGTGGCATAGAAATGCCGCTCGTGTCTGGGAACCTTGTCCGTCGAGGCGCCGGTGGCGGGCATCATGTCGATCCTTGCGACCTTAGGAACCCGGAAAAGAATGTCGGGAACCGGTATTGCTGTAAAGCCCCGTTGCGCCCCATCGTGATCCGGCAGGCCGGCGGGAGGAGCCGGGCGTGCAGACATACCTCCGATCCGGCCAGCACCGCGCCGGACCCCGGAGATCAGGGAGGATACCAGATGAAACTATGGACTTGCGCCGCCTCTGCGGCGCTCCTTGCGGGACTGTCGGCCTCTGCCGTCTCCGCGCAGATCGTCGCGCCGACATCGCCGCCCGAGGCGCCCGTGTTCGACGCACAGGGCGAACCGGTCTTTGCGACGCGCGCCGAAATCCTGGAATACCGTGCGCTCGACAGCTACTCCGAGCCGGCATGGGTCACGGATTTCGTCGATGCGGGGATGCTGCCGCCGGTGGCCGAGCGCCTGCCGGCCGAACCGATGGTCTATCTGACCGGCAACATGCCCGACGGCCCGGGCACCTATGGCGACGTGATGCGCCACGTGATCGGCGGCCGTCCCGAGGGCTGGAACTATATCGGCGGCAACAGCCAGGGCTGGGGCGGGATCGACATCGGCCTCTATGAATGCCTCACCCGGACGGGGCCGCTGTTCACCGTCGCGCCCGAGGATCTGCAACCGCTGCCGAACCTCGCGCGGTCATGGGAATGGTCGGACGACGGCATGCAGCTCACCGTGCACCTGATCGAGGGCGCCAAATGGTCCGACGGCGCGCCGTTCAGCGCCGACGACCTGATGTTCTACTGGGACAACCACGTCATGGACCCCGAGATCACGCCGCTGAACGGTGCGACCCAGGCCACCTTCGGCGAGGGCACGACGCTCGAGATGATCGACGAGAATACCGTCGTCTTCACCTTTACCACGTCCCGCCCCGAGCAGGTTCTCTATGCGATGGCCTACGGCACCTTCTGCCCCGGCCCGGCCCACATCCTGCGGCCCGAGCACCCGGCGTTCAGCGACAATACCTACGAGGACTATCGCAACGCCTTTCCGCCCGAATACCTGAACTTTCCGGTGATGGGCGCCTGGGTGCCGGTCGAATACCGCAGCGACGACATCGTGGTCCTGCGCCGCAACCCCTATTACTGGAAGGTCGACGAGACCGGCCAGCAACTGCCCTACCTCGACGAGATGCAGTATCGCCTCTCGACCTGGGCCGACCGCGACGTGCAGGCGGTGGCGGGCACCGGCGACTTCTCGAACCTCGAGCAGGCCGAGAACTATGTCGAGAGCCTGCGTCAGGCCGCCAGCCCCGACAGCCCGGCGCGCCTCGCCTTCGGGCCGCGCACGATCGGCTATTCGATCTATCCCAACCTGTCGGGCAACGGCTGGGGCGAACCGGACGAACGGATGCAGGCGGTGCGGGAACTGAACCGCGACCTGAACTTCCGGATGGGCGTGTCCCAGGCCCTCGACCGGGTGCGTCTGGGCGAAAGCCTCGTGAAGGGACCGTTCACGATCCAGTATCCGGGCGGCCTCTACCCCGGCACCTCCTATTATGACGAGGCGTCGACGGTGTTCTATCCCTACAGCCTCGAGAGTGCGGCCGCCCATTTTGCGGCGGCGGGCCTCGAGGACACGGACGGCGACGGCTTCCTGAACTTTCCGGATGGCGGCGGCAACGTGCAGATGACCCTGCTCGCCAACACCGACTATCAGACCGACCGCAACCTCGCCGAGGGTGTCGTCGCGATGCTGGAGGAGGCGGGGATCCGGGTGTCGCTGAACCTGCTGGCGGGCAACGACCTCGACGCGGCCCGCGACAGCGGTCGCTATGACTGGTATGTGCGGCGCAACTCGTCCGAGCTCATCACCGTCGTGCAGAACACCGCCCAACTGGCGCCGACCGGACCGCGCACCTCTTTCGTGCACATGGCCAACGACGCGGGCGAACTCGATCTGCTGCCCTTCGAGCAGGAGATGGTCGACACGGTGCGCGCCTTCATCGCCACCTCGGATGCCGAAGAGCGTCAGGATCTGATGCGCACCTACCAGCAGCTCTTTACCGAGAACCTGTTCGGTATCGGCATGACCGCCTATCCCGGCGCGCTCATCATCAACAAGCGGTTCTCGAACATCCCCGCGGGCGCGCCGATCTTCATGTACAACTGGGCCGAGGACAACATCATCCGCGAGCGTGTGTTCGTGGCGGCCGATGCCCAGCAGGACTTTGAACTGCATCCGGGCACCCTGCCCGGCGCGCCGGGCAGCGACGGACCCGTAGCGGCCAACTGACGCTCCGCGCACCGGGCCGCCCGATCGGCGGCCCGGCAGCGCCCTTCCCGCGCAAGGCAGGACCATGCTGAAATTCCTCGCGATCCGTCTCATGCAGGCGATCCCGGTCCTCTTCGTGATGAGCGTGATCACCTTCGCCATCATCAACGCCCCGCCGGGCGACTATGCGGATTTCGTCCGCATGAACATGATCACGCAAGGCAACGCGAGCGTTACCGCCGCCGATACCGCCGCCGCCCTCTACCGCGAGCAGAACGGGCTGAACGATCCGCTCGTCTTTCAATACTTCCGCTGGATCTGGGGCATCGTCAGCCGCGGCGATTTCGGCCAGTCGTTCCTCTACAACAAGCCGGTGTCGGAGGTCGTGGCCGACCGCCTGCCGGCGACCATCGCGCTGGCGCTGGTCTGCCACTTCTTCGCGTCGCTGTTCGGCATCTCCTTCGGGATCATCGCCGCCACCCGGCAGTATTCCTGGGTCGACACGCTGCTGTCGTTCGTGTCCTTCCTCGGCATGACGATCCCGCGGTTCCTGCTGGCGCTCATCATCCTCTACGTCCTCGCGTTCAAACTGAACGTCCAGGAACTCGGCTCGTTCTATTCCTCGCGCTATGGCGGTCAGGAATACTGGCTCGGCTGGTTCGACTTCAACTGGGGCAAGCTGTGGAACCTGATCGAGCATATCTGGCCGGTGGTGTTCATCGCCACGCTCGGGGGCCTCGCCTACAACATGCGGGTCATGCGCGCGAACCTGCTCGACACGCTGAATGCGCAATACGTCGAGACGGCGCGGGCCAAGGGCCTGTCGGAAACGGCCGTCATCATGAAGCATGCGGTGCCGAACGCGCTGCACCCGCTGGTCGCCTATCAGGGCGTGATCCTGCCCTACATGCTCACCGGTGAGATCGAGGTGGCGATCGTGTTCAGCCTCGCCACGGTCGGGCCGGCCATCGTCGGCTCGATGGCGATCGGCGATGTCTATGTCACCGCAACCCTGCTCCTCGTGCTCGGCGCGACGCTCATCATCGGCAACATCATCGCCGACCTGCTGCTCGCGGTCCTCGATCCGCGTATCCGCGTGGGGGGCGACTGATGGACCGTTCCAAGGGGCCGCGGCCCGATCCCAACGACGAGATGGAGGTCCGCCCGGCGGGCGACATGCTGCCCCCCATGCCGACCACGGACGGCCATGCGGCGCATTCCCACGCGGGCACGCTGGTGCAGGCAGAGGAGGGCGAGGACACGCGGCTGTCGACGGTCAGCGGCGACAAGCAGAGCTATGCCATCCTCGTCTGGCGCCGGTTCCGCAAGTCGATCCCGGGGATGCTGGGGCTGATCCTCGTCGCGGCCCTCCTCGTCGTTTCGGCCTTTGCGCCCTTCTTCGCGCCCGTCGATCCCAAGGCATCCGATTCGTCCTTCATCCCGCCCGACACGATCTCGTGGTATGTGCCCGGCGAGGGACCGCAGGCCGGCTGGCGCCTGATGCCGGTCAGCTTTCCCATCGTCGAGAGCGATGAGCTGGACCCGATCACCTATCAGCCGCTGAACGGGCCGGACTATGACAACCCGCGGACACTGGGGTTCTTCGTGTCGGGCTGGGAATACAGGTTCCTCGGGATCACCTTCACCCGGCATTTCTTCGGCACCACCGATGGCTCGCCGCTGCATATCCTCGGCACCGACAAGCTGGGGCGGGACATCCTGTCGCGCGGCATCGTCGGCAGCCGGATTTCGCTGACCATCGCGCTGGTGTCGATCACCCTCATCACGATCATCGGCACGCTGCTCGGCATCACCTCGGGCTATATCGGCGGGCGGTTCGACATGTGGTTCCAGCGGTTCGTCGAGATCATCCTCGCGTTCCCGCAACTCCCCCTCTACCTCGCCCTCGCCACGCTGATCCCGGTGACGGCACCCTCGGGCCTGTTCATCACCTTCGTCATCCTCGTCATCGTCGGCCTCGGCTGGGCGCAATTGTCGCGCGAGGTGCGCTCGAAGACGCTTGGCCCTGCGGCAGGTCGACTATGTCCGCGCCGCGATGGCCGTGGGCGCGGGCGACGGCCGGATCATCACCCGCCACATCCTGCCCAACGTCATGAGCCATGTGATCGTCGCCGTGACGCTGGGCATCCCGACCATCGTGCTGCTCGAGAGCTTCCTCGGGTTCCTCGGCTTTGCCGTCAAGGCGCCGCTGATCTCCTGGGGCCTGATGCTTCAGGACGCAGGCACCTTCGCGGTGATCGGCAGCTATCCATGGATCCTCACCCCCGTCGGCTTCGTCCTCCTCACCGTGTTCGCGTTCAACGCGCTCGGCGACGGTCTGCGCGATGCCGTCGATCCGTATTGAGGGGGGCGAAGATGCTGGACATGGGCAAGGCAAAGAGCAAGGGCGGGGCCGACGGCCCGCTGATCGACGCGCGCAACATCGGCGTGACGTTCAAGGTCGACGGCGGCCACGTCGAGGCGGTGCGCGACGTCTCGTTCCAGTTGCGCGCGGGCCAGACCATCGCGCTCGTGGGCGAGAGCGGGTCGGGCAAGTCCGTCACCGCGCGCGCCGTCATGCAACTCCTGTCCAAGCGCGCCCGCGTCCACGACGGCTGCCAAATTCTTTATGACGGCCGCGACATGGCGCATCTGTCGGTGCGCGAGATGCGGGCGCTCCGCGGCAACCGTCTGGCGATGATCTTTCAGGAACCGATGTCCTCGCTGAACCCGGTCTACACCGTCGGCGCGCAGCTCTGCGAGGTGCTGATCCTGCACCAGAGGTTGTCGAAGAAGGCGGCGATGGCCCGCGCCGTCGAACTGCTGGACGAGGTGCGCATCCCGGATGCCGAGAGCCGCGTGAACAATTATCCGCACCAGTTGTCGGGCGGCCAGCGGCAGCGGGTGATGATCGCCATGGCGCTGGCGAACCGCCCCGACGTGCTGATCGCCGACGAGCCGACGACCGCGCTCGACGTCACCGTGCAGGCCGAGATCCTGCACCTCATCGCGGCATTGAAGGAGAAATACGGGATGGGGGTGATCCTCATCACCCACGACCTGACCGTGGTGCGCCAGTTCGCCGACCACGTCTATGTCATGCAGCACGGCGCGGTCGTCGAGGATCGGCCCGACCGAACAGGTCTTCGGCACGCCCGTCCCACGCCTATACCCGCCGCCTGCTCGCCTCGGATCCCAAGGGCGTCGCCAATCCGCTTGAGGGGCCGGGCGAGGCGGTGCTGACCGGGGACAAGGTCAAGGTGGCGTTCATGCTGCGCAAGGGCGGCTTCTTTCGCGGCACCTATACGCCGCTCGTCGCGGTCGACGGCCTCGACCTGCACGTGCAGCGCGGCGAGACGCTGGGCCTCGTCGGCGAAAGCGGGTCGGGCAAGACGACGTTCGGGCAGGCGCTCCTGCGCCTCATCCGGATGGACGAAGGGCGCGGTGACGTTCCTCGGCCAGCGGATCGAGGGGCACGACCGCAAGCGGATGAAACCGCTGCGCAGCCGGATGCAGATCGTGTTTCAGGATCCGTTCTCGTCGCTGAACCCCCGCATGTCGGTCCGCCAGCTCATCGAAGAGGGGCTGATCGTCAACCGCATCGGCAAGGGGTCTCGCGACCGCTATGCCCGCGTCCAGCAGGCGCTGCGCGACGCCGGCCTGCCCGACACCATCACCAGCCGCTTTCCGCACGAATTCTCGGGCGGCCAGCGCCAGCGCCTCGCCATCGCGCGGGCGATCGCGCTGGAACCCGAGTTCATCCTGCTCGACGAGCCGACATCGGCGCTCGACCTCTCGGTGCAGGCGCAGATCATCGAACTCCTCCGGAAACTCCAACGCGAAAAGGGCCTGAGCTACCTCTTCATCAGCCACGACCTCAAGGTCGTGCGCGCCCTGTGTCACCGGGTCATGGTCATGCAACACGGAAAGATCGTAGAGCAAGGCCCGGTCAACGAGGTTCTGGTGAACCCGCAAACCGACTACACAAAGCGGCTCGTCCGCGCAGCATTCGAGATAGCGACATGACAACGATCACCTTCATCGGTGCCGGCAGCACCGTCTTCGCCCGCAACATCGCCGGCGACATCCTGCAACGCCCCGCTCTGCGCGGCGCGCACATCCGCCTGATGGACATCGACCCCGAGCGCCTCGCACAGAGCGAGGCGGTGGTCGGGCGGATGATCCAGACCCTCGACGTGCCTGCCACCGTCAGCGCCCATACCGACCGGCGCGAGGCCCTCGACGGCACGGATTTCGTCGTCTGCTGCTTTCAGGTCGGCGGCTACGATCCCTGCACGATCACCGATTTCGAGGTGCCGAAGAAGTTCGGCCTGCGACAGACCATCGCCGACACCCTCGGCATCGGCGGCATCATGCGGGGCCTGCGGACCGTGCCGACGCTGTGGTCGATCTGCGACGACATGCTCCGGGTCTGCCCGAACGCGATCATGCTGCAATACGTGAACCCGATGGCGATCAACACCTGGGCCATCGCGGCGAAAGTATCCGACGATCCGGCAGGTGGGCCTGTGCCATTCGGTGCAGGGCACCGCGCAGGAACTCGCCACCGACCTCGGGATCCCGATCGGGGACATCCGCTACCGCGCGGGCGGCATCAACCACATGGCGTTCTATCTGTCGTTCGAGCATCGCCAGCCCGACGGCAGCTACCGCGACCTCTACCCTTCGCTGCGGCAGGGCTATCTCGACGGGCGCTTTCCCAGAAGCGAGAGCCGCCACAACCCGCGTTGCCCCAACAAGGTGCGCTACGAGATGCTGATGCGGCTGGGCTATTTCGTCACCGAAAGCTCCGAGCACTTTGCCGAATACGTGCCCTGGTTCATCAAGCGCGACCGCCCCGACCTCATCGAGAAATTCGGCATCCCGCTGGATGAATACCCCAAGCGGTGCATCGAGCAGATCGGCCGGTGGAAGGCGCAAGGCGAGAGCCTGCACGACAATGCCGAGATGAAGCTCGCGCCGTCGAAGGAATATGCGGCGACGATCATGAACTCGGTCGTGACCGGCGAGCCGTCGGTCATCTATGGCAACATCGGCAACGCCGGGTTCATCCCGCAACTGCCCGCCGGGGCCGCCGTCGAGGTGCCGGTGCTGGTCGACGACAGCGGGCTGCAACCGACCGTCGTGCGGGACATCCCGCCGCAACTCATCGCGCTCATGCGCACAAACGTGAACGTGCAGGAACTGACGGTGCAGGCGCTGCTGACCGAGAACCCGGAGCATATCTATCACGCCGCCATGCTCGACCCGCATACGGCGGCGGAACTCGACCTCGATCAGATCTGGGCCCTCACCACCGACCTCCTCGCCGCGCACGACGAATGGCTGCCCGACTTCGCGAGGGTAGACGCGCGCAAGGCATCATGACGTTCCCGCGCCGCATCTGCGTCGTCGGCGGCGGCACGGCGGGCTGGCTCGCCGCGCTCATGCTCGGCGACGTGGCGCGGCGCGGCGGGCACGCCCTCGACCTCACGGTGATCGAGAGCAGCAGGATCGGCACCATCGGCGTCGGCGAGGGCACGACGGCTGTGTTCCGCCAGATGCTGCGGCACCTCGGGATCGACGAAATGGCGTTCCTGCGCGAGACGGGGGCCACGATCAAATACGGTATCCGGCACCGCGACTGGCGCCGGATCGGACACAGCTATGACGGGCCGATCGACGACGTGGCGCAGATCGCGGGGCCGGGCCTCGATACCTATGCCGTGGCCTCCGGGCGGCCGGTCGCGCAGGTGCATCTGTTCCAGCACCTCATCGACCGCGCGCGCGGGCCATTCGCCGAGAAAGGGGGCCGCCTGATACCAGCAGGGCCGTTCCATCATGCCTATCATTTCGATCAGGCGCTGGCGGGGGCGTTCCTTCGCCAACATGCCAAGGGCGTGACAGTGATCGACGATACCGTCGCGGGCGTCGAGACCGGTGCCATCGGGATTACGGCGCTGAACCTTGAAAGCGGCCAGCGGATTACGGCGGACGCCTACATCGACTGCACCGGCTTTCGCCGCGCCCTCATCGGGGCGCTGGGGGCCGATTGGGTCAGTTACCGCGACGTGCTGCCGGTGAACCGGGCGATGCCGTTCTGGCTCGACCATGCGCCGGGTGCCGAGATCGCGCCGGTCACGCTCGCCCGCGCGCTGGGATCGGGCTGGATGTGGCAGATCCCGACCCAAGGGCGCATCGGCTGCGGCTATGTCTGGTCCGACGCCCACACCACGCCCGAGGCGGCGCGCGCCGAGGTCGAGGCGGCGCTCGGCCACGCGATCGAGCCGCGCAACGATATCCGCATCGACGCCGGGCGTCTGGCCGCATCGTGGATCGGCAATTGCACCGCCGTGGGCCTTGCGTCCTCGTTCCTCGAACCGCTCGAGGCGACGTCGATCCATGGCACGATTCTCCAGTTGATGTGGCTGAGCCATTGGCTCGGCGATCCCGAGGGGCCCGCGCGCTACAACGCCGCACACGCCCGCCAGATCGACGATTTCCGCGATTTCATCCGGTTGCACTACGTGAGCGGGCGGCGCGACACCCCGTTCTGGCGCGACGTGGCGAGCCAGCCATCCCGCCGCCGTGACCGACCGGCTGACCGCATGGCGCGGCGCCATCCCCACCCGCGCCGATTTCGGCGACCTGCCGATGGGCCTGCCGCACGTTCAGGAACAGCTCTACACGCCCGTCCTCGACGGCCTCGGCCTGCTCGACCGCGGCGTCGCCAAGGCGGCACTCGCCCCTGACCCCAAACGCCGCGCGCATCTGCGCAAGGTCCACGCGGATCTGTGCGCCGACTACACCCGGGCGGCGGCCAGGTGCCTGCCGCACCGCGCCTTTCTCACCTCCCTCACTCAGGAAACCGTGTCATGACGTTTCGGATCTGCATCATCGGCGCGGGCAGCGTCGGCTTTACCAAGAAGCTCTGCTCCGACATCCTCAAGGTGCCGGAATTCGCGGGTGTCGAGATCGCGCTGACCGACATCAACGCCCACAACCTCGGGATGATCGAGCAGATCATCCGCCGCATCGTCGACGTGAGCGGCCTGCCCGCGAAAGTGACCGCGACGACCGACCGGCGCGAGGCGCTGACGGGGGCGCGCTATGTGATGAACTGCGTCCGCATCGGCGGCCTTCCCGCCTTTGCCGACGACATCCGCATCCCGCTGAAATACGGCGTCGACCAATGCGTCGGCGACACGATCTGCGCGGGCGGCATCCTGTACGGCCAGCGCGGGATCGTCGCGATGCTGGACTTCGCGAAGGATATCAAAGAGGTCTGCGCGCCTGACGTCTGGCTGCTGAACTATGCCAACCCGATGGTGATGATGACCTGGGCCGCCCTCGGCGCAGGCGTGCAGACGGTGGGCCTCTGCCACGGCGTCCAGAACGGCCACCGCCAGATCGCCCATGCCCTGGGCGTGCCGATGGCCGAGGTCGATATCGTCTGTTCGGGCATCAACCACCAGACCTGGTATCTCGACATCCGCCACAAGGGGCGCAAGGTGGCGCAGGAGGAACTGCTCGCGGCGTTCGAGGGGCACAACACCTTCAGCCAGCAGGAAAAGGTGCGGATCGACGTCCTCAAGCGGTTCGGTTTCTACTCGACCGAGAGCAACGGGCACCTGTCGGAATACCTGCCGTGGTATCGCAAGCGGCCCGACGAGATCATGGACTGGATCTCGACCGACGAGTGGATCCACGGCGAAACCGGCGGATACCTGCGCTATTCGACCGAGAACCGGAACTGGTTCGAACAGGATTTCCCGACGTTCCTCGAGGAGGCGGGCGTGCCGCTGACCGGCCCGCGCACCGATGAGCACGCAAGCTGGATCCTCGAGGCCCTCGAGACCGGGCGCCCCTATCGCGGGCATTTCAACGTCCGCAACGGCGGCGTGATCCGCAACCTGCCCGAGGATTGCATCATCGAAAGCCCCGGCTATGTCGACCGCTTCGGGATCAACATGATCGAGGGGATCACCCTGCCCGATGCCTGTGCCGCGACCTGTTCGGCCAGCGTGAACGTCCAGCGGATGAGCGTGAAGGCCGCCCTGACCGGCGACGTCACGCTGCTGAAACAGGCGGTGCTGCACGACCCGCTGGTGGGCGCGATCTGCACGCCGGACGAGGTCTGGCAGATGGTCGACGAGATGCTGGTGGCGCAGGCCGAGTGGCTACCGCAATACGCCCACGCGATCCCCGCGGCGCGCGAGCGGATGAAGACGCCGAAGGTCAAGACCCGCGACTGGGCCGGGGCCGCCCGCCTCGAGGTGCGTGACGTCGACGCGGTCCGCGCAAGCCGCAAGGCCAAGGCGGATGCCGAAGGGCACGGGTTGGGCACGAAAGTGATGGGGTAAAGCGGCGCGACCGCCGTTCATGCGACGCATGAGCTTCGCGTGCCAAGCACCTGAGACGCATTAGGAAAAGGAGATTTGGTGGAGCCTAGGGGGATCGAACCCCTGACCTCTTGCATGCCATGCAAGCGCTCTCCCAGCTGAGCTAAGGCCCCGGTGTGCCGCCGTTCCGGCGGCGATAACGACAGAGCTTCGGCCTGCCGAGGCCGTCTGCGGCCTGCCGCTCTCTAAGCGGCGGTCGGGGCGAGATCAAGGGAAAAAAGCGCCCCCGATTCCCGCCCGGCCACGTCACGAATCAGGTGTCGTCCTCGACCGCCACGTCCTTGAGGTCGTCGAACGAGACGTCGTCGTCGTCGTCGTCATCATCCTCGAGGACGTCGTCGCCGACATCGACGTCGTCATCCTCCTCGTCGTCGTCGAGCAGGATGTCCTCGCCCTCGGTCTCGGCCTCCTTGACCTTGGCCTTCTTGGTCTGCGCGTCCTCGGCATCGGCGACCATGGTGCGCGCCTTGCCGGTATCGAGCGTCACGACCTCGCCCGTATAGGGGCTGACGATCGGATTGGCGTTGAGGTCGTAAAAGCGTTTGCCGGTGGTCGGGCAAACCCGCTTGGTTCCCCATTCTTCCTTGGGCATGATGTCCCTTTCCTGTGGCCCTGCATCGGCGAGCGGCGTCGACGGCAGGTGCGTGGATGTCGGTGGCCTTGCGGCGCATCGGCGTCCCCTGCCATATGCCTCGGGTGGTGTCAAAGGCTTTGCCGGTCGAGAGGCGGATGCGGGGGCGGATGGAGCGGATCACGGTGGGCGGGACGCTGGAGGTGGCGGTGCGGCGCTCGGTGCGGGCGCGGCGGCTGACGCTGCGCGTCTCGCGCCAGAGCGGGGCGGTGACGCTGACCCTGCCGCGCCGCACGCCGCTGCGCGAGGGGGCGGCCTTCGCGCAGAGCCGCGAGGGCTGGATCCGGGCGCAACTGCACGGCCTCGTCCCGGTGCAGGCCCTGACCTTCGGGACCACGATCCCGTTCCGGGGCGAGGCGGTGACGCTGACCCCCGCAAAGGTCCGCGCCCCGCGCCTCGACGGTGCCGCGCTGCTGGTCCCGGACGATCCCGACCGCCTCGCCGCGCGGGTCCGCGCCTTCGCCCGCACGCAGGCACGCGGCGAACTGGCCCTTGCCTGCGACCATTACGCCCGCGTCCTCGGGCGCCCCTACGGCAGGCTGACGCTGCGCGATACGCGCTCGCGCTGGGGCTCCTGCTCCAGCCGCGGCGACCTGATGTTCTCGTGGCGCCTGATCCTCGCCCCGCCGGCCATCCTCGACTACGTCGCCGCCCACGAGGTCGCGCATCTGGCCGAGATGAACCACGCGCCGGAATTCTGGGCGGTCTGCGCGCGGCTGTTCCCGGATCACAAGCGTGCCCGCGCGTGGCTGCGCCGCGAGGGCGACGCGCTGCACCGGATCGCCTTCGACGGCTGATGCTTGCCCCGGCGCGCCCCCTGTGGTCGGGTCGCGCGATGCGCCCCCCTGTTCCCCTCCGCGCGCCCGACGCCACCGGCACCGCGCACGACCGCCTCTATCGCGGCCTGCGCGCGCGGATCATGCACGGCGAGCTGGCGCCGGGCCAAGCCCTCACGCTGCGCGGCCTCGGCGCCGAATACGGCGTGTCGATGACGCCCGCGCGCGAGGCGATGCGCAGGCTCGTCGCCGAAGGGGCGCTGACGCTCTCGGCCTCGGGCCGGGTGTCGACGCCGCTGCTGTCGAGCGAGCGGATCGAGGAACTGGCCTCGCTTCGCGCCCTCCTCGAACCCGAGCTTGCCAGCCGCGCCCTGCCGCGCGCGCATATGGCGCTGATCGAACGGCTCGAGGCGATCAATACGGCCCTCGCGCAGACGATCCCGCGCCAGGATGCCGTGGGCTATATCCGCCTCAACCTCGAATTCCACCGCACCCTCTATCTG
The DNA here is from genome assembly GCA_963789535.1 of uncultured Alphaproteobacteria bacterium. Taxonomy (GTDB): domain Bacteria; phylum Pseudomonadota; class Alphaproteobacteria; order Rhodobacterales; family Rhodobacteraceae; genus CAVXHQ01. The sequence continues at coordinate 499,693 of CAWBKU010000004.1, forward strand.
CGCGCGCAGGCGCCCGCGATGCTGGCGATGACCGAGACGGCCTGGCTGCAACTTGGACCGACGATGAGCGCGCTCTACGGCCGTCTGACCCGCACCGGCCCGCCTGCCGGGCACCGGATGATCCTTGCCGCCTTGCGCGCGGGCGACGAACCGGGCCTGCGGCTGGCGGTGCGCCTCGATGCGACACAGGGGCTGCGTCTGTTGAAGGCGTGACGGATTTCCGCTGGCGCCGCGACGAAAGGGCCGCTAGGGGCGACCGGACCCTGCCCTGACGAACCGAGGCCGACATGAGCAAGAGAGAATGGTGGCGCGACGCGGTGATCTATCAGATCTACCCGCGCTCGTTCCAGGACACGACAGGCAACGGCATGGGCGACCTGCCGGGGATAACGCAGCGTCTGGAGCATGTCGCGGCCCTTGGCGCCGATGCGATCTGGCTCTCGCCGTTCTTTACCTCGCCGGACCGTGACATGGGCTATGACGTATCCGATTACACCGGCGTATCAGAGCTTTACGGCACCATCGAGAATTTCGACGCGCTGGTGCAGCATGCCCATGACCTCGGCCTGCGGGTCATCATCGACCAGGTGCTGTCGCATTCGAGCGACCGGCACCCGTGGTTCGAGCAGTCGCGGACCAGCCGCGACAACGCGCGCGCCGACTGGTACGTCTGGGCCGATCCGAAACCGGACGGCAGCCCGCCGAACAACTGGCTGTCGGTCTTCGGCGGGTCCGCCTGGGCGTTCGATCCGCGGCGGCGGCAGTATTACCTGCACAACTTCCTGACCGAGCAGCCGGATCTGAACTTCCACACCCCCGCCGTCGTGCAGGCTCATCTGGAGTCCATGCGGTTCTGGCTCGACCGGGGCGTGGACGGGTTCCGCCTCGATACGGTGAACTTCTTCGTTCACGACGCCGCCCTGCGTGACAACCCGCCGTCGGACTGGGCCGCGCGCGGCGATGGCCGTTTCCCGACCAATCCCTACGAGGCGCAGGACCAGCGCCACTCCAAGACGCAACCCGAAAACCTCGGCGTCCTCGCGGCGATGCGCGCGCTCTGCAACGAATACGACGACCGGATGATGGTCGGCGAGGTCGGCGAGATGGGGCGGCGGCAGGTCGAGATCATGGGCGAATACACGTCTGGCGATGCGCACCTGCACATGGCCTATTCCTTTGCGCTGCTGAGCCACGACACCACGCCCGGGCACTTCCGCGAGGTGATCGGCACGTTCCTCGGGGTGGCCCCTGACGGCTGGCCCTGCTGGTCGTTCTCGAACCACGACGTGACGCGGCACGTCACCCGCTGGACGCCCGAGGGGGGCGATACCGACGCCGTGGCCAAACAGGCGATTGCGCTGCTGACATCGCTGCCCGGCACCTTGGGCATCTATCAGGGCGAGGAACTCGGGCAGACCGAGACCGACATCCTGTTCGAGGAATTGCAGGACACCGCCAACATCGCCTTCTGGCCCGAATACAAGGGGCGCGACGGCTGCCGGACGCCGATGGTCTGGGAGGCGGACGCGCCCAACGCCGGCTTTTCGGACGCGGCACCCTGGCTGCCCGTCAAGGCGCCACAGGCCGCGCGCGCGGTCGACACGCAACAGGGGCGGAACGACAGCGTGCTGGCGCATTATCGCGCGGCCCTCGCACATCGCAAGGCATGCCTGCCGCTGACGCGCGGCGAGACCGCGATGCCGATCCTGCCCGATCCGCTTCTGGCGGTCGAGCGGCGCCACGAGGGCACCACCGTCACCGCACTGTTCAACCTGTCGGACGTTCCGCAACGCCTCGCCTATACCGGCACGGCCGCGACGCAGGGACCGCAGAACGGCACCCTCCTGCCCGGCACCATCGATCTGCCGGCGCATGGCTATGTCACCCTGACCGGCACCGCAGCGCTGACGTTCGGCGCCGTCACGCCGGGTGCCTGACCCCCTTTTCAGTCGCGAGGGTGCCGGATAGCGTCGGCGCGACAGCAGGGGGGGATCATGGCGCAGGCACCGCAGCATGGCAGCTACGACGTGGTCATCGTCGGCGGCGCGATGGTCGGCTCTTCCGTCGCGTGGTGGACCGCGCGGAACCCCGATTTCACGGGCCGCATCCTCGTCGTCGAGCGCGACCCCACCTATGCCCATGCCGCCACCAGCCACACCAATTCCTGCATCCGGCAACAGTTCTCGTCCGAGGCGAACATCCGGATGTCGCAGTTCGGGGCCGCGTTCATCCATGGCTTTCGGGACTGGATGGACGACGACACGGCGCCGGACCTGCGGATCCACAGCTTCGGCTACCTCTACCTCGCGGCGACGCCCGCGTTCCGCGATATCCTGAGCCAGAACGTCGCCGCCCAGAACGCCCTCGGCGCCGCGACGCGGATGATGACGCGTGCCGACATCGCCGCCGCCTATCCGTTCTATCACCTCGACGACATCGTCGGCGGCGCGCACAATACCGTCGACGAGGGCTATTTCGACGGCGGCACGATCTTCGACTGGTTCCGCCGCAAGGCACGGGTGCTGGGCGCCGACTACGTGCAGGACGCGGTCACGGGCCTCGATATGGACGGCGCGCGCGTCACCCACGTCCGCCTTGCCGTCGGGCGCGCGGATCGCCTGCGGCACGCTGGTCAATGCCGCGGGCACGGGCGCCGCCGCCGTCGCCGCGATGGCGGGCCTTGCGCTGCCGGTCGAGCCGCGCCGCCGCTATACCTTCGTCTTCGAGGCCGAAACGCGCCTGCCGCGCGACCTGCCGCTGACCATCGACCCCTCGGGCGTGCACGTTCGCACCGACGGGCAGTATTACATGGCGGGCGGTGCGGCGAACGCGGCTGAGGAACACATGGCCTGCGATCCGACAGACTTTACCGTCGACCACACGCTCTTCGAGGAAAAGTTCTGGCCCCTGCTCGCCCACCGCATCCCGGCGTTCGAGCGGATCAAACTGCGCAACACCTGGGTCGGGCACTACGATTTCAACACGCTGGACCAGAACGCGATCCTCGGGCCGCACCCGGAGGTCACGAACTTCCTCTTCGCCAACGGCTTTTCCGGCCACGGATTGCAGCAAAGCCCCGCCGTGGGCCGCGGCATCTCCGAACAGATCGTCTACGGCGACTGGCGCAGCCTCGACCTCTCGTCGCTCGGCTACGCCCGCGTCGCCGCAAACGCGCCGATGCTGGAACGCGCCATCATCTGACACCACCGCAGGATGGGATTTCACCCCATCGTCCCCCGATAGGATCTCCCCCCCATGGCCCGCCATTTCACCAAACTCCTGCTCACCGGCGCCTGCGGCGCGCTGGGCACGCAACTGCGCCCGATGCTGGCGGGCATCTGTGACGAGTTGCTCTGCGTCGACATCAAGGAGGCCCCCGCCGACCTCGCCCCGAACGAGCGGTTCGTGCGGGCCGACATGGCGCGCATGGAGGAGGTGCTGCCGCTGCTCGACGGCGTCGAAATGGCAATCCATTTCGCCTCCTTCGTCGACGAGGCCCCGTTCGATGACCTTCTCGGCCCCAACTTCGTCGCCGCCTACAACCTGTGGGAGGCGGCATACCGGCACGGCACCCGGCGCATCGTCTATGCCAGTTCGGTCCATGCCGTCGGCATGTATCCAACCAACGCCGGCATCGACCTCGACGCACCGCACCGGCCCGACACGTTCTATGGCCTGGCGAAGTGCTTCACCGAGGATCTGGCGCGGATGTATTGGGAAAAGCGCGGTCTGGAATGCGTGAGCCTGCGCATCTTCTCCTGTCAGGAGAAACCGGCCAACGTCCGCGCGCTCGGCACCTGGCTCAGCTTCGGCGACCTGTGTCGTCTGGTGCTGTGCGGCCTCGAGGCGCATGTGACCGGATACACCAACATCTTCGGCATCTCGGCCAACACGCGGGCGCCGGTGCGCAACGACAAGGCGGCGTTCCTCGGCTATGTGCCGCAGGACAACGCCGAGGACTGGGCCGACGACCTGTTCGCGACCGCAGGTCCCGCCGATCCGCAGGACGCTGGCCAGATGTGCCTCGGCGGGCCGTTCGCGAGCATACCGCTGGGCGAATCAGGCATCGCCGCGATCCGGCGCATGGGCAAGGCCTAGGCCGGGCGTCGCCGCCCGCTGCCCCCCGGGGTCAGTTGCGTGAGCCGAATTCGTTCACGTCGAGCGAGAAGTGCGCGTCGTCAGTGATGACCAGCCGCTCTTGCCGGATGACATAGCGCAGGCTCTCCATCGCGGCTTCCGGATGGATGACGTTGACGATGTGACCGGCATCGCCGAGATCGAAGATCCGGGTGCGAACCTCCGGACGGCGGCGATAGTCGCTGCTGATCGGGTTGAACACGAAGGTATATCCCACGATGCGCACGGTCGTCCCGAAGACGGCACGCACGGTCCCCGCGAAATGGCGCCGCAGATCGTCGGCGAACAGACGGCGGGTCATGATGTGCAGCTTTTCGCCGGGAAGGAGTAAGGCGGTGTCGTCCATGGGACCGTCCTGTCGCTGAGTCGGATACCGACTACCGGGCAGGCGCGGCGCCTTCGTGGATATTCTGCGGCGATGGCAAGGCGCCTAGAACCGTACCACGAACCGCGCGCCGGTGGCGCTGTCCTCGAGCCCGATCTCGGCGCCATGCGCCTCGAGCATGCGGCGCACGATGGCAAGGCCCATGCCGGTCCCGCCGGCGTCGCGGCGCGTGGTGAAGAACGGATCGAAGATGCGCCCGGCGTTGCCCGGCGACACGCCCGGCCCGTCGTCCTGCACCTCGAGGCGTCCCGTGCTCGCCCGGATCGTCGCCGACGCCGCGCCCTGTGCGGCGGCATTGCCCAGCAGGTGATCGAGCACCAGCCGCAGCCCCTCGGACGAGAGCGGCAGGGCCGCGTCCCCCTCGAGCGACAGCCGCAGGGCCGGATGATCTCGCCGCAGGTGTCCCAGCATCGGCCCGATCCGCGCCCGGCCCCGGGTCAGCGGCTCCTGTGCGGCGGCCAGCGCGCGCTGCGCGTCGAGGAGCGCCGACATCCGGTCCGCCGCCTCGTCGATCCGTTCGAGCAGGCGTGTGCGGTCCGCCGCCGACAGATCCGGCTGATCGAGCAGTTCCGCCGCCCCGCGCAGCACCGTCAGCGGTGACTTCAACTCATGCGTCGCGTGGTCGGCATAGGACCGCAACACCGCCTCGCGCCCCTGCAACACCCGCCCCATGTCGAGCATCGCCTGCCCCAGCGCCATCGTTTCCGCCGTGCCGTAATGCGCCAGCGGTTCGACGCCCGCGCCCCGCTTCATCGCCTCGGCCCGCAGGGCGAGTTCGCGCACCGGGCGCAGGATGATCCGCCAGAGCACGTAGCCGAGGAGCGCCGTGCCCAGCAGCACCAATCCGGCCGCCGGGGCAAGCGCATCGGTCCGGGCGAGGCCCGCCGGTTGCACGGCGAGGATCGCCAGCACCGGCAGGCATAGCACGAGCGTCAGTGTGCAGGCCACGACCAGCGCCAGAGTGGGGCGCCACTTGGCGCGGATCTGGCGCGGCGGTTCGCTCAACCGGGCGTTTCCGGGCCACGATCGGGGCCGCTGTCGGTGCAGGCCCCCATCCGGATCCCCACGCCATGCACCGTGTCGATCGCATCCGCACAGCCCGCCGCGCCGAGTTTGGCGCGCAGGTTGCGCAGGTGGCTGTCCATCGTCCGGTCGCTCACATGCACGTTGGTGCCATAGATCGCGTCGACCAGTTGTGGCCGCGAGATCACCTGTTCGGGCCGCGCCATCAGGCGGCCGAGCAGGTCCATCTCGCGCGCCGTCAGCGCCACCGCGCGGCCCGAGATGCGGCACTCGTGACGATCGGCCAGCAGCACCAGACAGCCCGCGCCGCAGCGCCGCGACCTCGGGCACCACCTCGACCGGCATTGCCGTCCGCTTCAGGACCGCGCCGACCCGCGCCACCAGTTCGCGCGGCGAGAACGGCTTCACGACGTAATCGTCGGCGCCGAGTTCGAGGCCGACGACGCGGTCGATCTCCGCCCCTTCTGCAGTCAGAAAGATCACCGGCACCTGCGCCAGCGCCCCCAGCAGACGCCGGATCCGGCGACAGACCTCGCGTCCGTCCATTTCCGGCAGGCCGATGTCGAGGACCACGAGGTCGGGCGCCTCGGCCTCGACCGCGCGCAGGGCCGCGGCCCCATCCGCGGCGGCGACGACGCTGTGGCCCGCATGGGTAAGCGCGATGCGCACCACGTCCGCGATCTGCGGATCGTCGTCCACGACGAGGATCTTCGCGTTCACCTGTGCCGCCTCGAAGTGCCGTATCGCCTGCATGTCGCTGCCCCTTTTGCTGTTTGCCACAGCATCGCTGCACCGCGCGCACTGGCGGCGCGGTGTTCGTGCAGGAACCGTGCAGCCCTCATCCCGCAGCCGCCGCGCGGATCGCCCGGATGTTCTCGCCATAGATGCCGGCGTTGCCGACCGAGCCGCCGCGAAACACCGCCGAGCCTGCGACCAGCACATCCGCCCCTGCCGCCACCACGAGAGGTGCGGTCACGGCGTCCACGCCGCCGTCGACTTCGAGATGCACCGGCCTGTCGCCGATCATCGCGCGCAGGGTGCGGACCTTTTCGACAGTCGCCGCGATGAACTTCTGCCCGCCGAACCCGGGGTTCACCGACATCACCAGCACGAGGTCGATGTCATCGAGCAGATGCGCCACCGCGTCGGTGGGCGTCGCGGGGTTCAGCGCCACACCGGCCCGCATCCCCGCCGCGCGGATCGCCTGCACGGTGCGGTGCAGATGCGGCCCGGCCTCGGCATGGGCGGTCAGGATATCGGCGCCGGCGTCGGCAAAGGCGTCGATATAGGGATCGACCGGCGCGATCATCAGGTGCACGTCCATCACCCTTGTCACATGCGGCCGGATCGCGCGCACCAGTTGCGGGCCGAAGGTGATATTGGGCACGAAATGCCCGTCCATCACGTCGACATGCACCCAGTCCGCCCCCTGCGCCTCGATGGCGGCACATTCGCGCCCGAAATCGGCGAAATCCGCCGACAGGATCGACGGCGCGATCCGCAGGCTGCGGTCGAAGGGGGCAGGCATGGCAGGCTCCTCTGGCGGTGTTCCGGGCGGCGTCCCGCGCGGCTTAGCCTGATTTCGCGCCAAGGTCACGGGGGCGTGCGAACCACGGGCCGATGGCGCATATGCGGCGGCGCAGCATCGTGCTAAGGGGGCGCATGACCGGGCCGATCCTGCATCACGCCGACATCCTGCCGCCCGGCGCGGTGGTCGCCCTGGCCCGCGCGACGCTGTCGCCGTCACGACCGCGTCACCTGCACGGCCACGATTTCCACGAATTTCTCTGGGTGCAGAACGGCACCCTGCGCCATCACCTGCCGGACGGTCGGAGCGACATCGCCGAGGGCGGCCTGCTGATCCTGCGCCCCGGCGACACCCACGCGCTGCAAGGGCGCGGCACCGAGACGCTGGTGGTGTCCCTGACGATCCATCCCGATCTCGTCGACGCCCTTGCCGCGCGCCACCCCGCGCTCGCCCGGTTCCTCTTGTCCACGCCGGCGCTGCACCGACGCGACAGCCACCAGCTCGCCGCCCTGAACCGCGCCGCCAACCTGCTCGACCTGTCGCCCCGCGACACGCTCTCTGCCGAGGCGTTCCTGCTGCCGCTGCTGTCCGACCTGATCGCCGAGCAGGGCAACGCGCCCGCCGATGCGCCCGGCTGGCTCCGCGCCGCCTGTGCCGCCGCGCGCGAGCCTGCCGTATTCCGCGAGGGCGCCGCCGGTCTGGTGCATCGGGCCGGTCGCGCCCATCCGCACGTCAGCCGCTCCATGCGGCGGTTCTATGGCCAGAGCCCGTCGGAATACGTCAACGCGCAGCGCATGGCCTATGCCGCCCGCCGCCTCTCGGGCACCGGCGACACCCTGACCGAAATCGCCGCCGACTGCGGCATCCCGAACCTGTCGCATTTCCACAAGCTGTTCCGCGCCGTCCATGGCACCACGCCGCACCAGTGGCGCCGGACGCACCAGAGCGACGTGCTGGCCCCCTGACGCATCTTTGACCATCCGGTCAAACCTTGCCAAACCGCCCCGTCCCGTGCCACGACTGGTTCCTGCCCTTTTCGCTGCCGAGGCATCCCGTGACCGTTCTGTCGGACCCCAAGACCAGAGCCGCGGCCCCCGCCGAACCGGGCCTGCCGCAACTGCGCGAACCGCGCAATGCGGGGCTGGCCCTGGACCTCGACTGGGTGCGCGCCGTGCAGGCCAATACCTCCGCCATCGAGCGGCGCGCCGCGACCCTGCCGGGGCGTCGCTCGGTCAAGAAGGACTGGCAGGCGGCGTGGCTCTGCCGCGCGATCTCCTGCATGGACCTGACCACGCTGTCGGGCGACGATACCGCGGGCCGCGTCCGGCGCCTCTGCGCCAAGGCGCGCCAGCCGGTCTCGCCCGATCTGCTCGCCGCGCTCGGGATGGAGGGCCTGACCGTCGGCGCCGTCTGCGTCTATCACGACATGGTCGCCACCGCCGTCGCGGCGCTCGACGGCTCGGGCATTCCCGTCGCCGCCGTCTCCACCGGGTTTCCGGCGGGCCTCTCGCCCCTGCACCTGCGGATCGCCGAGATCCGCGAGAGCGTGGCGGCGGGTGCGTCCGAAATCGACATCGTCATCTCGCGCCGCCACGCCCTGACCGGCGACTGGCAGGCCCTCTACGACGAAATGCGCGCCTTCCGCGAGGCCTGCGGCGACGCCCACGTCAAGGCGATCCTCGCCACCGGCGAACTCGGGTCGCTGCGCAACGTCGCCCGCGCATCGCTCGTGTGCATGATGGCGGGAGCGGATTTCATCAAGACCTCGACCGGCAAGGAAAGCGTCAACGCCACCCTGCCCGTCACCCTCACGATGCTGCGCGCAATCCGCGCCTATCAGGCGCGCACCAGGGTCCGCGTCGGCTACAAGCCTGCGGGCGGCATCTCCAGGGCCAAGGACGCGCTGGTCTACCTCGCGATGATGAAGGACGAACTGGGCGACCGCTGGCTCCGCCCCGACCTCTTCCGCTTCGGCGCGTCCTCGCTCTTGGGCGACATCGAACGCCAACTCGAACACCATGTCACGGGCGCCTATTCGGCGTCGTGGCGCCACGCAATCGGATAGGCGGACCGCCCGCCACGACCCGTAGGATGGGGTGTCACCCCATCGTGAGTCCGGAGACCCCATGACCATCGCCGACATCTTCGAAACCATGGACTACGGCCCCGCCCCCGAGAGCGCGTCCGAGGCAAAGGCATGGATCGCGCGCCACGATGGCAAGTTCGGCTGCTTCATCGGCGGCAACTGGCAAATACCGGGCAAGACCTTCGAGACCCGCAATCCCGCCACCGGAGAGACCCTCGCCCAAGTCACGCAGGCCACCGAGCTAGACGTCGCCGCCGCCGTCAGGGCCGCCCGCAAGGCGCAACCCGCCTGGGCCAGACGCCCCGACCGCGCCCGCGTCCTCTATGCCATCGCCCGCATCCTGCAAAAACACTCCCGCCTCTTCGCCGTCCTCGAGACCCTCGACAACGGCAAGCCGATCCGCGAGAGCCGGGACATCGACGTCCCCCTCGCGATCCGCCATTTCTACTATCACGCCGGTCTCGCGCAACTGATGCCGACCGAACTCCCAGGCCGCGCGCCTCTCGGCGTCTGCGGCCAGATTGTGCCGTGGAATTTCCCGCTCCTGATGCTGGCGTGGAAGATCGCGCCCGCCCTTGCCGCGGGCAACACCGTCGTGCTGAAACCCGCCGAATACACCTCCCTTACCGCACTCCTCTTCGCCGACATCTGCCGCGAGGCGGGCGTGCCACCCGGCGTGGTCAACATCGTCACCGGCGACGGCGCTGTCGGTGAACTCATCGTCGCGGCTGACGTCGACAAGATCGCCTTCACCGGCTCCACCGCCGTCGGCCGCCGCATCCGCAAGGCGACGGCGGGTCGCGCGATCGCGCTGACGCTCGAGCTGGGGGGGAAATCCCCCTATATCGTCTTCGACGACGCCGACATTGATTCAGCTATCGAGGGCCTCGTCGACGCCATCTGGTTCAATCAGGGTCAGGTCTGCTGCGCCGGCTCGCGCCTGCTCGTCCACGAGGGGATCGCCGAGGATTTCTACGCCCGCCTGCGCACCCGCATGGACAAGCTGCGGATCGGCGACCCGCTCGACAAGGCGATCGACGTCGGCGCCATCGTCGACCCGGTGCAACTGGCCGCGATCACCGCCCTGATGGATGCCCACCCGGAGGGCACCCGCCACGTCGCCGCCACCCCCCTGCCCGCGGGCTGCTTCTATCCGCCGACCCTCGTCACCGGCCTCTCGCCCGCCTCGCCGCTGATGCAGGAAGAGATCTTCGGCCCCGTCCTCGTTGCCACGACCTTCCGCACCCCCGCCGAGGCCGTGGAAATCGCCAACGACACCCGCTACGGCCTCGCCGCGACGGTCTGGAGCGAGAACATCAACCTCGCCCTCGACATCGCCCCCAAACTCGCCGCAGGCGTGGTCTGGATCAACGGCACCAACATGTTCGATGCCGCCGCCCCCTTCGGCGGGGTGCGCGAGAGCGGGTTCGGCCGCGAAGGCGGCTGGGAGGGTCTGGCGGCCTATACGAAGGCAAAAGCTGCGGCGAAACCCGCCAAACCTTTCGCCGTCTTCACCGGCAACGGCGCGCCCGACAGCCTCGACCGCACCGCGAAGCTCTATATCGGCGGCAAGCAGGCCCGCCCCGATGCGGGCTATTCCCGCCCTGTCCACGGACCGAAAGGCGCCCTCCTCGGCCACGCCAGCCTCGCCAATCGCAAGGACGTGCGCAACGCCGTCGAGGCGATGAACGCGGCAAAGGGCTGGGGCAAGACCACCGGCCACCTGCGCGCGCAGATCCTCTACTACCTCGCCGAGAACCTGTCGGCGCGCGCGACCGAATTCGCCACCCGCCTGCACGCGATGACCGGCAAGCCGGGCGACGCCGAGGTCGCGGCCTCCATCGACACCCTGTTCACCGCCGCCGCCTGGGCCGACAAAGTCGACGGCGCCGCCCGCGGCGTGCCGATCCGCGGCGTGGCGCTGGCGATGAAGGAACCCGTGGGCAAGATCGCGGCACTCTGCGACCCCGCCGCGCCCCTTCTCGGCCTCATCGCCCTCATGGCCCCCGCCATCGCGATGGGCAACCGGATCGTGCTGGTCGCCTCCGAACCGTTCCCGCTCGCCGCCACCGATTTCTACCAGATCCTCGACACCTCCGACGTGCCCGGCGGCGTCGTCAACATCCTGACCGGCGCGCACGCCGACATGGCGCCCGCGCTGGCCGCCCACCTCGATATCGACGCGCTCTGGTCCTTTGGCGATCCCGCCCACGACGCGGACATCGAGCGCGCGGCGGCAGGCAACCTCAAACGCACATGGCTGAACGCGGGCCGCGCCACCGTCTGGGCATCGTTCGACATGCGCGAAACCCTCGCCCACGCGACAGAGACCAAGACGATCTGGATCCCCTACGGCGAATAGGCGTCCCCGATCCCGTTCACGTTGCCGCAACAACTCCGGGGGTGCGGGGCGTCGCCCATTGTGCTCGAACCAATGGCACACAATGGTCGACCCCCCGCTCCTGCGCTCCCCCCGCGCGCTACACCCGCGGCTTTTTCCGCCACGACCCCAGCCAGCGCGACATCCCCGCCCGCCGCTCGTCGAAGGCATCGTCGATCCGCTCGACCGTCGGGTCGATCCGGCCCCGCCGGAACCGGCGCCAGCGGACCGAGATGCCCCACCACAGCGCCACCAGCAGCGTCAGGAAGATGATGTTGAACCACGGGATCAGCACGATGTCGGGGTCGTCGATCGGCGTCAGCGAGATCGCGTTGGGATAGACGGTGATGAAGATGATGCGCCAGCCATAATGCGTCATGATCGCCCAGCCGGGCGGCGTTCCCTGCGCCATCCGCGCCGCCTCGGCCTGCAAATCCGAACTGTCGAATTTGAAATAGGGCGGCCAGATCCAGCCGGTGTCCTGATTGCGATAGACCATCGTCTGCTCGCCCCGGTCGACCAGCCCGAACAGCCACGTCCGCTTGCGCACCGTCTGGATCAGCCGCAGGCTGAACGTGTCCTGCACCGCCGTGCCCTGATCGGCCTGCGAATAGAACACCGGCCAGTTGGTCTGGAAATTCGAGATCTGCTCGACACCCGACACCTGCACGATATCGCGCTGCGGCAGGGCGTAGTGCAGGAACAGGAACAGCACGCCAAGCACCACCCCCCGGATCGTCCATTTGATATAGCGCATGACAGGCCCTCCCGGTCGGGTTCAGGTATAGTTCACGAGATACAGGATCGTGGCGACGATCACCATCGGCACCACATAGACCCCGAGGATAAGCCTGCGCCGGAACGAGACGTCGTATTCCGACAGTCCCTCGCGGACATAGGCGTCGCGGTCGCCGGGGCTGCCGTCCTCGATCCACGCCTGCCGCAGCTTCTCCTTGCGCACCGCGCGCGAGTAGAGCGAGACGCTGACGTAGATCACGCTCAGCGCCAGGAACGCGAGGCCGAAGATTCGCAAGAGACCCATCAGTTTCCTCCCGTCCGGTCGCCCCAGGGTCCGCGTGTCGGGTTCTGACCCCGGTCCGACAGGGGGCGGACGCGGTCGATCATCGCCTCTGATGCGCCGCCGGGCAAGGGCGGCGGCGTGGCGGCGCGCGCCTGCGCCCAGGGGTTCGCCGCGGCCCGCCCCGACCCGCCCGTCAGGGGCGGCGGCGTGCCGGGGGCGGCCTCGGCCATCGGCGCCTCGTGCCCGAACAGGGCCGCCCGCGTTCCCGCCTTGTCGACCATGTATTCGCGCGCGAGGAAGTCGGCGACATAGGCCTTCTTCACCTCGGGCCAGCCGGCATAGGCGGCATAGAACGCCTCCTTGTGGCAGATGAAGAGCTGCCGGATATCGAGTGGCGAGAGCTCGGCCAGAAGCATGTTCACCAGATCCGTATCTGCATGGTCGCGCGCCCGCAGCGTATAGAAATAGGCGCCATGGTCGCTGTCGATATGCGGCCACGGCCCGCCGTCCTCGGCCCAGCGGGCAAGGGCGGCGAGGCCCTGCCAGTCGGCGGGCAGCAGGCTGGCGTATTTGCGCCCCAGATTGCGCAGGTCGCGCCGGGTCGCCCCCTCCAGCTTCTCGCCCATGACGCCGGCCACTTCGGCCACGATGAAGTCCATCTTCTGATGCAGGATCGCCGCCGCGTCGATACCCCGCGCCTGCACGATCGGCTCGGCCAGATCGTTGTCCTGCAAAAACCGCGCGATGGCGGCCCGGTCGGCAAAGGTCCAGACATGATCGACCGGCATCGTGCCCAGCCCCGCCTTCGGATCGACCGCGATCACCGCACTCTCTTTCGTCGAGCGGAACACGTAGAGCCCGCCGAAATGCGCCGTCCAGAAGTTGTCCTGTGCAAAGGCCATCTCCTTCAATCGCACCGGATTGCGGCTCAGATCGCCGGTCAGTTCTGCCAGTCCGATCATCCGCGCGATCAGCACGTCGTCCCACCAGGCGTCCGGCTCGCTCTTGAACCGGTCGATCATCGCGCCCAGCTTTTCCGCCGTCGCCACGGTCCCGCTCGTCGTATCCGCCTCGATCGTGACCTTTCGGATGTCGAGCAGGCGCGCGGGTTGATCGACCGCATAGACCGAATTGACCAGCTCCCCCGCCACCGCATCTTTGGCCGTCAGGGCGAACAACTGCGGCTCGTTCTCGGTGATGAACTGCTTGAGGATCCCGCGCGAGGTCGAGAATTTCGCATTCAGCAGCGGCGCGGCCTTCTGCGCCGTGGTCAGCAGGATGAACTGCCGGTTCACGCCCGCATGGTTGAGGTAGAGGTCGTCGCCCAGCTCATCGCCGATTTCGGGCGAATAGCCGGAAATGTCGATGTGGAAATCCGTCTGCGCCGTCTGCTTGCCGGTCAGCGATTTCAGCGCCCGGTTATAGCGCGCCACCAGCACCGGCGACGTCACCTCGATCAGGTTGCCGAACATCAGGCCCTTTTCGATCAGGCGTTTCATTTCGCCATGACCCGTTGCGCACCGAAACCAAGTCCCAGACCAAGAGCATAGCTCGCAAGAGCCAGCATCGCGCCGAGCAGGGCACGGACCGTCGCCTCGACGCCTTGCAGGACCGCGCCCGAAATCTGCGACGGCGCATCGGCCACGGAGGTCAGCATCACATTCCGGGGCGGCCCCAGCACCGCGAGCAGAACCAGACCGACGACGACAGGCAAAACGAGGCCGATCAGCAGTCTCACTTTGCGCCCCTCGCCGGGCGCCTTCTCGGGCAAATACGCAACGGACAGACCGAGGACGAGAGAAACGGCGGCCGCAAACAACTCCATCACCACGTCTCCTTCACCCAGGTCCGCGGCAGCCCCGCCACTGACAAGACCAGCAGCGGCCCCCAGAACAGGGCAGAGATAAGGCCCAGCCGCCCGAAATGCGAGAGCACGGCGCCCCAGCCGAACGACATCAGCGCCTCGAAGGGCGCACCCTGCCAGAGGTAGAGCGCCACGAAGAACCCGGTGCCGAGCGCGAACATGATGAGCGTGGCGACGAACGCGAGTAGCAGCAGGGGGCGGACACCTTCGGGGAACACGAGGCTGAGCAGGCGCGGAACGAGCCAGCCGAGGAGCGCGAGCAGGAGCGCGGGCAGGAGGAGGTCCGAAGTCACCCGGATTTCCCCTCCAGATACCGCCGTTTCGCCTCTTCCTGACGGCCGAAATCGCGCACCATCCCCTCGATCGCCACCTCGTCGGACTTGTCCGCATAGCGGAATTCACTGTCGGCGTAGCGGTTGATCTCCTGGATCACCATGTCGAGCGTAATGGGCCGCCGTAGGTCCTCGATCATCTCGCGCTTGGCGTCGTAGGGCTTGAACAGGAACAGTTCCGGTTCGGCCATCCATTCGTCCGGCAGCTCGAAATCCATCGCCCGCACCTTCACCGCATCGGTGATGTTCTTGATCGCGCGCCCCGTGAACCGCGCGTCGGCCTCCTGTATCCCCTTGAGATACGTCCCCAGCTTGGCGATCGTGTCGAGCCGCCCGACATCCTTGGCCATCCGGTCCCAGACCTCCAGCAGCCCCGCCTCGTGCGGCTTGCCGTGTCCCTCGAACGACGCGGCCACCGCCTTGCGGATCTCCTGCGCCGCGAACAACTCGTGGTCGCCCACCGGGATGTCGTGCCGCTTGCCCAGCAGCAGCGACAGGATGTCGATGTAATCCTCGCGCGTCTGCGGCCCGTCGACGAGGAACCGCGCCCCGGCCCTTTGCCGCAATGCGTCGTCCACGTTCTCGGGATAGTTGCTGAACATCCCGAACGTGCAATTTCCGCGCACGACCGTATTGGCGCCCGCAAAGGCGTCCATCAGCACGGCGGTGATCTCGAGTTGCCCCGACGACGATTGCCGGTCGCCCCGCTTGCCCGCCAACTGGTCGATATCGTCGACGGTGCCAAAACCGATCACGCCGGGGTCGATGATCGAATTGATGAATGCCCGCGCGTTCTGCCCTGATTTACCCTGATAGCTGTCGATATTGTCGGTGCGACAGGTTCTGATACCGGAACGTATATCCCGCCACCTTGCAGTATTCGTCGATCAATCCCGCCATCATCTGGATCAGCGTCGTCTTGCCCGTCCCCGGCGCGCCGTCGCCCATGAAGGTGAAGATGAACCCGCCCAACTCGGCGAAGGGATTGAGCCGCCGGTCGAAATCATAGGCCATCAGCATCTTCGCCAGCCGCATCGCCTGATATTTGGCGATATGGTTGCCCACCACCTCGTGCGGCTTCTTGAAGGTCATCGTCAGGGTCGTGCCGCGGCCCTTGCGGGCAGGCGTGAACCCGCGGATCGTCAGGTCGTCGGCCTCGACCTTCCAGGCCGCCGTCACGAAGGGCTCGAGGCGCCCCGCCGTCTCGGCCCGCGTCGCGACCTTGCCCATCAGCGCCTCGGCGAAGGCGAGCACGGTCGCGAGGAGCCGCGCCTCGGTCGTCGCAAAGGCCGCGATATCCTGATCGAGTTCCCACAGCGCGCCATGCAGCGCCAGTTGCGCGTTGTCGGTCAGCACCTCCTCGACGTCGCCGATCTCGACGGTCTCCTCGCTGGCGTGCGCTGCCAGATAGAACGCCACCGCATTGCCGAAGGTGTAGAGCGTCACCAGCGCCTCGGCGGTCAGCAGTTCCGAAAACGCCGCCCCCTTCTCGCCGGTCAGGCCACCGGCGAGGTTGGCGCGCTTCATCTCGGCCAGACCCGTGCGCTCGGCATATTGCTCACCCACCGCCAGCGCCACGGCCAGCGCGCGACGCAGGCCATTCTGCACCGCCGCCATCACCGGCGTCACCAGCCCCTCGCCGCCCTCCACCGCCTCGATGCGGTCGAGCAGGCGCACCCCCTCGGGCCGGGCCACGGACCGCGTCACGAGGCCCGGCGTCGTCGAACGGAAGGCGCGCCGTTGCGGGATCCCGGGCGAGCGTTCGGGCGCCACCGACGCCGCCGCCCCCGCCGATGCGATCCGCGGCGTATGATCGAGGCCGGTCAGCATCGTCAGCGCGGCGCCATATCCCTTGCGGATATCCACCTCGCGCAGTTCCATCGCGTCGCTGGTCTGGCTCATCTCGTCGCTCCCTTCATATCGTCGCACCCCGCACTTCCGACCACGGACATCGCGTGCCGGTCGCCCTGCACGCATCTCACGGCGCCACCCCGCCGTTGCGCGTATCGACCGAGACGTCGCGCGGCCAGATTTCGCGCCAGCGCAGACCGTGGGTCTGCATGACATAGACCGACCGCGGTGCGCCATCGGCGCGGAAACACACCCGCACGACGTCGACGCCCGCCACGGCGCCCCCACGCGCCTTCTCGACGCAGGCAGCCCCGGGCACGTCGCCCGGACGCGGGCCGCCAAAGGCCGGGTCCAGCGGCTCGTAGCCCCGCGCCGCCAGATAGGACGCCAGTTCCGCCCCCCGCCCCAGTTCCGCGACCACCTCGGGCCCGGAGGGCCTGACGATCCCGCAGCCTGCAAGAAGCGCCGCCACCAGCACCATTGCCCCACGCCCCGGCTTTTTCCTGCCTGAAATACCTCCCCCGGCGGGTCCGCAACCGGCCACGCGCCCCCCGCTCACCGATAGCTGAGGAGCCGTCCACCGGCCCCCACCACATATTTGCGCACATCAGCGAATCCCGGCGGGTTCAGTTCGGCGAGCGCCTGATAGGGACGTTCGGGCAGGATCACCGAACGGTTCATGCTCGTGGCCCCGGTATCCACGCCGCGGCTGCCGAACGGGTCGAGCGCGAATACCTGCCGCTCGACCTCGGAAAACCAGCCCGACTTCTCGCGCGTCGCCCGTTCGCTCTTCAACTCCTCCTCGGTCCAGACCAGCGCCCAGTCCTCGCCCTCGGGCGCCTGCGCGCGGGCGAGGACGTCGCGGATCGGCCCCGATTGCTGGGTGAACGCCGCCGAATACATCGGCCCGATGTGGAACCGGCGCAGGCGGACCGGGTGCAGGTCGTCGAAATCGCGGTCGAACCCGGTGGCGATAGTCAGGAGTTTCAGGCCTCCCAGCGCCTGCGCCATCAAATGCGACTGCACCGCGGGCCAGCGGCGTTCGTCCTTGGGCAGGCCCTCGCGGCCCGAATCCTCGACCACCATGAGGTAGATGACCGGCAGGTTCACCTGACTGTCGTAGACCGCCCAGCGGACCAGATAGCGCCGTCGCGCCGCACTCTCCCCGACGTTGCCCAGCCACAGCGCCTCGGGGTCGTTGCGCGCGAGGAAGAGCCCGCCCTTCTGCATTTCCTCGTAATAGAGGCGCTGGCTCAGGGCATATTGCAACTGCGTGGGGATCTGCCGCTCGCCGAGGATGGTGCGGATCATGTCGTCCTTCAGGGCATCCGCCGACGGCATCCCCGACAGCCGGGTGCGCGCCTGTGCGGCGTCGCTGGCCATCTCCATCAGTTCGGAGAACACCGGAAACCCGCTCTCCTCGCGGTCGAAGGTCAGCGCGCCGGCATGCGGCAGCCTCCCGGCGAAATGGTATTTGTAGGACAGCGCCCGGAACGTGAACCCCAGCCCCACCAGATATCGCCCGATCGCCTCGACCTCGTGCCGGTCGAGCCGCTCCTCCGCCTCCATCTGCGCCGCGACCCGGCCCATGTGACCGGTAATCCGCGCGAACTTGTCGAAATACCGCCGCGTGACGCGGGTATCCTCGAGGCGAGTGTGGTCAGGGGGGAGGTCAATCGTCGTCACGAGACGCTTCCTCCTGCATCAGTTTCTTACGAAAATCAAAGGGGTCGACCATGCGTTCCGCAACTTTCTTTCCCTTCTTCCCGAGAAGATACAGCGTCGTCAGATAGAACGACGAAACCAAAACGAGGGCATGCCACTGCGTCCAAGGCAATCCGAAGGCCAGATGGAATAGCAACACGGCCAACAATGCGAACAGGACGCCGACCGGCCAGAGCGGAACGCTGTGTGGTCGTCGGCGAGTTCCAGTATCACGCTCGACACAGTCGACGGGCGTAGGGTGGGGTGTCACCTCACCGCTCGACTCCTCGGATCGTATCACGATCCGGCTACTGACTATTCTCACCATATTGATTGCTGTCGTGTTTCTCGACGATCTTGGCGAACCGCCGCATGGACCGCTCGTCGGCCGTGACCCGTTGCGCCGTCACCTCGCGGGCAAAGACCATCTGGCTTTCGTGGCTTTCCATCATGTCGGCCATGCGGCCGTTGATGGCGCCAGCAGTCCCCGTACGGGTAGAGCCGTTCCTCGGCCTCCATCTGCGTCGCGACCCGGCCCATATGCGAGCCGATCCGCGCGAGCTTGTCGAAATAGCGCCGCGTGATGCGGGTATCTTCGAGGCGGGTGTGGTCGTGCGTCTGGTCGCTCGCGGTCATGATCGGACTCTTGCGGTTGCGGGCAACGGTATCGGGGCCGCCTCACAGCCTAGCACCGCCCCGCGGGGATCCTCAATGGCGCGGGCGTCGTCCCGGGCGGGGTCCGCAGCACCGCAACTTTCCGCCGGTTTCGTCGTCCCGCGTCGGTCATGCTTTACCGATCCGCCGCACTCACGGCATAGTGATACGAGTACGGCATGGAATCATAGCTTTGCCGGACTTTGGGATCGCCAAAGGAGACTTGCCGTGAAGATTATTTCCAGATTGTTCGTGCTCATTGTGCTGACGCTGCCGAGTCTTGCCCATGCGGCAACCCAGACCCTCGGGTTCGATGCGTTGTCCTGTTCGAACCCTGACCTGACCTCACCGGTCACCGAAGGTTCGGCTACATACACGAATACCAATACCTTCTTTTACGGCCAATGTTCCGACGGAAGCCTGTTTCTCGGCGACAACGACTTTCTGAATATCGCCACGATCCAGGCTGTCAACGGGTCGCCCTTCGACATCATCAGCGCCATGATCGTCTCGGCCCGGGTCGAAGTTTATCGGATTCCTAGACACCTCAACCTGTTCGGGTCTTACAATCTCGACGCCTACGAGGCGACAGTGCCTGAAAACCTCATCCCGGATTTCAAACTGTTCCGGGCCGAGGGGTATAGGGACGGTCACCGTGTCGCGACACTTGAGGTCAATCCGGTGGTGGGCGTACTGTGGTTCGACGACCGGTTCCGCAACATCGACCGGGTCGTACTGAGCACAGTTCTTTACGGACCCAATGACGAAGGTTGGAGCGTCGCGCTCGATCCGACAACGAACCGCAGCACGCTGGCCTGTTCCAACGGCTGCGGATCGGTCGGTATCGACAACGTC
Organism: uncultured Alphaproteobacteria bacterium; assembly: GCA_963789535.1. Classification (GTDB taxonomy): domain Bacteria; phylum Pseudomonadota; class Alphaproteobacteria; order Rhodobacterales; family Rhodobacteraceae; genus CAVXHQ01. The sequence goes on from CAWBKU010000004.1 coordinate 519,513, forward strand.
GTCCTGTCCAATATTGCCCCCGTGCCCCTGCCGCCTGCTGCGCCTCTCATGGCATCGGGGCTTATGTTGCTGGCACTTTTGCGATGGCGGCGACGGGGCTAGCTCTCACTCGGCTCCATACTGGTTGCTGTCGTGCTTCTCGACGATCTTGGCGAACCGGCGCATGAACCGCTCGTCCGCCTTGGCCTTCTGCGCCAGAACTTCGCGGGCGAAGACCATGTGGTCCTCGTGGCTTTCCATCATGTCGGCCATCCGGGAGTTGGTGGCGGCCCCGATCGCGGCCATCGCTGTCTGCGCCTCCTGATCGGTCTTCACCCCGATCTCGTTGATCCGGTGCGCCACGTCCTGCTGCTGCGCGGTCTTGAGCGATTTGCTCAGCGCGTCATACAGCACCACCCGCTGCCGCGTATCGGTCTGCAACTTGTTGATGAGGACCATCTGCGTCGCCGCCTGATTTTGCAGGCTGTCGATCCAGGTCTTGCCCTTCTCGATATAGCGCTCGAGCGTCTGCGATTTCGCGAGCTGCACCTGCTCCTCCTGCACCAGCTCGTTGTGGCGGGTATTGAGGCCCGCCAGTTCCGACTCGAGCTTCGTGCGCGCCGCCGCGTCCATCTCCATGGAAATCTTGTTCTCGAGTATGATGATCTTCGGGTCCATCCCCTCGACCTCGGCCCGCACCGCCTCGAGGCGGCTCACCGTCTCCTCGCGCTCGGTCAGCGTCCCGGTCAGGTTGCTCTCGACCTTCACCTTCTGCTCCTCGAGGAGCGTCAACTGCCCCTGCAACAGGCGCGTGATGATGTCCGATTTCGAGATCAGATCCTGCAACTTGTCGTCGATCGTCGCCGCCCGCATCCGCTCTTCGCGCATCGCGTCGGCCTTCGATGACGAGAACATGCCGACGAAACTCTCCCATCCGGTCTTCGAGCGCATCTCGTCGAATTCCTTGGAAAACGCGCTGGTCACATCGTCCAGACCCATGATGAGTTCGGCGATGTTGGCGTTCATCAGGTCGGTATGGGCGTGCACCTCCGTCAGGGTCGCATTCTCGATGTCGACGGCGATGTCGGTGCCCTCGGCCATTTTCTGGCGCGCCACCTCGATGCGGCTGGTCAGTTCGGAAATCTTGGACTGCGCCGCCTCTACCTGGGCCTGGCTTTCCTGAATCTGGGTGTCGAAATCGGCCATCGGAAACTCCCTGTTGTGCAACGCGCCGCGCGCATGAACGGCGGGCAGACTGCGGTCAATATGGTCAGGATAGCGCAGAAGTGAAGCCATGCCACGGGCGAAAGTCACCGGATAGCAAGGCGGACACACACACACGGAAGGGAACGTATTGCCGACGATCCAGAAATCGCCGGGCGCTCTTTGCCGGCGCGTCGACGACCGGGAAAGAGGCGATGGCCACGGAGGCCGCCGAAATGACGAGCGGGCCGGGGCCGTCCCGACGGGACGGCCCCGGCGCAGCCCTCCCCCGCGGGGGAGGGGGTCAGCCCAGATCGGTTGGCGTATAGGGAGCAAGCGTCGACGGCGCCGACACCGTCGAGGCGACAGGTGTTCCCGGCGACGCATGGATGCCCGGCGGGGCCACCGCGTCGAAGTCGGGCGCACGGTCGGCGGCGCGCGCCGCCTCGCCATAGACGTCCTCGGGATCGACGATCACCGCCGGCATTTCGATGCCGCGGTTGTAGTTCTCGGGATCGACGCGCAGCGATTCCGCCTCGGACCGGACGTGGATCGGGGTGCCCAGCGGGACACGCTCGTAGAGGTCGATCACGTCCTGATTGAACATGCGGATACACCCCGCCGATCCGGAATTGCCGATCGAACTCATGTCGTTGGTGCCGTGGATGCGGTAATAGGTGTCGCGCCCGTCCTTGTAGAGATAGAGGGCGCGGCTGCCCAACGGGTTGCGCAGACCGCCGGGGATGCCCCGACGGAACGCGGCATAGACCTCGGGTTCGGTGCGGATCATGTTCTCGGTCGGCGTCCAGCTCGGCCATTTCCGCTTGAGCTGCATCAGGCCGTCACCGGCAAAGCTGCGGCCGGCGCGCCCGAGGCCGACGGGATAGCGGATCGTCTCGCCGAATTCGGGGATGAAATACAGGAACTTGGCATAGGGATCGACATCGATCGACCCGCGCGGCTGTTCGCCGATATAGATGCCGGTCATCCGGCGGTTGACCCCTTGGGTATATTGTTCCGGAATGGCGGGCAGGGTGTAGCCGGCATCGAAGATCGGGCCATAGCCCTCGATGAAGGTAGGTCCGGCAAACGCCATCTGCGGGGTCGGGTCCGGGTTGCTGATCGGGGCCGCGGCACAGGCGGCAAGGAACGACCCACCGGAAGCGAGCAGCGTCCGGCGTGTCAGGGTGCGGGCGTCGGATCGTAGGGTCATCGGCAGCCTTTCGTAATCGATTCGAAAACTATTGATCGCAGAACCTAGCATCGCTGGTGTCGAAAGAAAATGACGCCGCACATCAGGGGCCGATGTCGGCCTTCAGACTCTGCATGGCCGGGTTCAACCCACGACATTGAATTCGGGTCCATAGGGAAAGCCCGTAATGTTCTCTCCTCCCGACTTCGTGATCACCAGAATGTCATGCTCGCGGTATCCCCCCGCCCCCGGCGTGCCCTCGGGCACCGTCAGCATCGGTTCCATCGAGACCACCATCCCGGGTTCCAGCACCGTCTCCACGTCCTCGCGCAGCTCGAGCCCCGCCTCGCGGCCATAATAGTGCGACAGCACGCCGAACGAATGGCCGTAACCGAAGGTGCGGTATTGCAGCAACTGCCGCTCCTCGAGGAAGGTGTTGATCTGTCCCGTGATCTCCGAGCACTTTGCGCCGGGCACCAGCAGCGACATGCCGTATTCGTGCGCCGCGACATTCGCCTCCCAGATGCGGCGCGAGGGGGCGTCGACCTCACCGAGAAACAGCGTCCGTTCCAGTGCCGTGTAATAGCCCGAGATCATCGGAAAGGTGTTCAGCGACAGGATGTCGCCTTGCTCGAGCCTGCGGGACGTGACCGGATTGTGTGCCCCGTCGGTGTTGATCCCCGACTGGAACCAGACCCAGGTATCGCGGTATTCGGCATCGGGAAACCGTGCGGCGATCTCGAGTTCCATCGCGTCGCGTCCCGCCATCGCCACGTCGATCTCGCGCGCTCCGACGCGGATCGCATCGCGGATCGCGTATCCGCCCCCGTCCGCCACGGCGGCGCCGGCGCGGATCAGGTCGATCTCGGCAGGCGACTTGTGCATCCGCTGCGCCATGGTGGCCGCGGCCATGTCGGTCAGGCGCGCCGGCTGCAACATCTCGCGCAGGTCCATCCGCTGCGCCACGGTAAGATGATCGGCCTCGTAGCCGAGAACCTTGCCGAGGCCCGTCACGCTCAGGATCGCGCGCCAGTAATTGCCGCGCCGCCAGTCGGTATAGGTGATGTTGTCGCCGTGGCAGCGCCGCCACGGCTGTCCCGCGTCGATGCCCGCGCTGATCGTGACACTCTCGCCCGGCGTGACGACGAGGCCGTAGGGCCGTCCAAACGCGCAATAGAGAAAGCCGGAATAATAGGCGATATTGTGCATCGAGGTGAACAGGCACGCGCCGACGCCCATGTCGGCCATCTTGGCGCGCAGGGTGGCGAGGCGGGCGTCGTATTCGGACGCGGCAAACGGCAGGACGCGGTCGCCCTGATGGAAACGGTAGGATTGCGGACGCGGGGTGTCGGTCATGCGGGCCTCCGGGCGGGGGCCGCTCCCGGGCCCCCGAATGGTCCCGGCGTTCAGGACGAAGCAGCGTGCTGCGGGCGGGCGGAACGGTCCGCAGGGCGACGCCATCGCACCGGTGCCTGCGCCCTGCATATCGCCGGTCGCGAAGTCTTACAAAGACTTCGTCTCGAAGTTTTGCAAAAACTTCGCCCCGGACTTTTCGCAAAAGTCGGCCTTCCCCGCGCATCCTCTGGACCTTTGCCCCGCCGCCGTGGTTAGTCCCGGACAACCCTACCCCCGGAGGACGCCATGCTCGACCACACCACCGACCTGAAATCCATGCTCTCGGACCCGTCCCTGCTGTGCGAGCTTGCCTATGTTTCGGGCAAATGGACCGCCGCAGCCTCCGGCCAGACTTTCGAGGTGAAGAACCCCGCCCGCGGCGACGTCATCGCCCGCGTCGCCGACCTGTCCCGCGCCGAGATCGCGGGCGCCATCGACACAGCCTACACGGCGCAAAAGGCATGGGCAAAGAAGACCGGCAAGGCCCGCGCCCAGGTGCTGCGCAAGTGGTATGAGCTGATGATGGCCAATCAGGAGGATCTGGCGATCCTGATGACCGCCGAACAGGGCAAGCCCCTGACCGAGAGCCGGGGCGAGGTCGCCTATGGCGCGGCCTTCGTCGAATGGTTCGGCGAGGAGGCCAAGCGCATCTACGGCGAAACGATCCCCGGCCATGCCGAGAACCTGCGCCTCACCGTCATCAAGCAGCCCATCGGCGTCGCCGCCGGCATCACGCCGTGGAACTTTCCCAACGCGATGATCGCCCGCAAGGTCGCCCCCGCGCTGGCCGCAGGCTGCGCCTTCGTGATCCGGCCCGCCTCGCTCACGCCGCTGTCGGCGCTGGCGATGGCAAAGCTGGCCGAGGCGGCCGGCGTGCCGCCGGGCCTGTTCAGCGTCGTCACGACGACCAGCAGCTCCGAGGCGGGCAAGGAATTCTGCGAGAACCCGAAGGTCCGCAAGCTGACCTTTACCGGCAGCACCGAGGTCGGGCGCATCCTGCTCAGGCAGGCCGCCGACCAGGTGATGAAATGCTCGATGGAGCTCGGCGGCAACGCGCCCTTCATCGTGTTCGACGACGCCGATCTGGACGAGGCGGTCAAGGGCGCCATCGCCTGCAAGTTCCGCAACAACGGCCAGACCTGCGTCTGCGCGAACCGCATCTATGTGCAGGCGGGCGTCTACGACGACTTCGCCGCCCGCCTGAAGAAAGCCGTCGAGGCCCTCAAGGTCGGCGACGGCCTGACGGAGGGCACCGATCTCGGCCCGCTCATCGAGCCGTCGGCGGTCGACAAGGTGCAGGAGCACATCAAGGACGCGCTGGCGAAGGGCGGCAAGGTGCTCACCGGCGGCCGCGCGCACGAACACGGCGGCATGTTCTTCGAGCCGACGATCCTGACCCATGCGACGCCCGACATGAAGGTCGCGCACGAAGAGACCTTCGGCCCCTTCGCGCCCCTGTTCTCCTTTACCGACGAGGACGACGTGATCGCGCAGGCCAACGACACGATCTTCGGTCTTGCCAGCTATTTCTACGCCAAGGACATTAGCCGCGTGACCAAGGTGGCCGAGGCCCTCGAATACGGGATCGTCGGCGTCAACACCGGCATCATCTCGACCGAGGTCGCGCCCTTCGGCGGCGTCAAGCAGTCCGGCCTCGGGCGCGAGGGATCGCGCCACGGGATCGAGGACTACATGGAGATGAAATATATCTGCACCAGCGTCTGAGCGAAACGCCCCGCCCGCCCGGTGATCGGGCAGGCGGGGCGCTCGCTTGGGTCTTGCTCAGCGGACCTTGACGACCAGTTTGCCGGTCGCGTGACCGTCGCGCATGTCCGCCATCGCGGCGGCGGCATCGTCCAGCGCATAGGTCTTGTCGATCACCGTGCGCACCACGCCCGTCGCCACCAGCTCGCCCAGTTCGGCGAGCTGCGCGCCGTTCGGTTCCATGAAGAACCAGTCGAAGTGGACGCCGTGCTTCTCCGCCAGCCCGTCCTCGTCCTGCCCCTTGATCGACACGACGTGGCCGCCCTTCCTGACGATGGCGAACGACCGCTTCAGCGTCTCGCCGCCGATCATGTCGAACACCACGTCGAAGTCGTCGCCCGCATCCTCGAACTTCTCGGCGCCGTAGTCGATCACCACATCGGCCCCGAGATCGCGCGCCAGCGCCATGTTACGCGCGCCGACCGTGGTGGTGACATGCGCGCCCGCGTGCTTGGCGATCTGGATCGCCAGCGTGCCGACCCCGCCGGAACCGGCGTGCACCAGCACCTTCTGGCCCTCCTTCAGGCCCGCCTTGTCGAACAGCGCCTGCCACGCGGTCAGCCCGGCCAGCGGCAACGATGCCGCCTGCTCGTGGCTGACGCCTGCCGGCACCTTCGCCAGATCCATCTCGTGGACCAGCGCCACCTCGGCCAGCGCGCCAGCATCCTCCTGACGCTGCCGCGCGAACACCGCGTCGCCCGCCTTGACCGAGGTGACGCCCGCGCCGACCGCGCTGACGATGCCGCTTACGTCATAGCCGATCACATGCGGAAACGGCACGTCGATCATGGATTTCAGGTGGCCGTCGACCACGATGTGGTCGATCGGGTTGAGGCTCGCAGCGTGGACGTCGATCAGGACGGCCCCTTCGACGATCTCGGGGGCGTCGGTCTCGGTGACGTCGATGGCGTCGCCGTAGGCACGGATCAGCGCGGCTTTCATGGATGTGTCCTTTCAGAACTACTCTGCCTACAGATAGGGTCCGTTCGTCGCGCCGGAACACCCCGACCCGGCTGACGTAGCGACAGCCCGCCGCCCGGTGCGGATCGGAACCCGTCTTGCGCACCGGGCCCGCCCCGACATGCGCCTTTACTTGCCCCGGCACCTGTCGGGGGAGGCGCAGCGGGGGGGGGAGCGCCGCCTTCCCACAATTTCGACCCGCACGCGCCAAGGATTGACGCACGACGCACGTCCAACCTACCTGATGCGGATGACCACGAGCGACGAGGATCTGGCCCTTGCGGCGGCGGGTAGCGACGGGCAGGCCTTTGGCCTACTGCTCGAACGCCACTACGACCGCCTCTTCGCGCTGTGTTTCCGCCTCACCGGCCACCGTGCCGAGGCAGAGGATCTGTGTCAGGACATCTGCGCCGCCTTGCCCGCCAAGCTCGCGGGCTACCGCAGGCAGGCGAAGGTCACGACCTGGCTCTACCGCGTCGCGGTCAACGCCGCGCATGACCGACGCCGCCGGCGCGCCACCTTCGCCCGCGCCTCGGACGGCTGGGGCGACTGGGAACTGGCGCGGCAGGAGGTGATCGCCGAGACCGCGAACCGGCTTGACTGGCTGACCTCTGCGATGGCGCGCCTGACCGACGATCTGCGCGACACGCTGGCGCTGGTCCTCGACGACATGACCCACGCGCAGGCGGGCGAGATCCTCGGCGTCTCCGAGGGCACGATAAGCTGGCGGATGTCGGAGGCGAAGAAACGCCTGCGCGCGCTCAAGGCAGAGGAGGAGGCATAGATGACCTCCCGCAAGGATGATCTCGACGACCTGCGCGCCGCGATGACGGCGGCGACGCCGCGCGCGGACCCGGATGCGCGGGCGGCGCATCTGCGCCTTGCCCGGAAAAATTTCGATGCCCTGCACGCCGCGCGCCAAGGATCCGGCGCGGCCCCCCGTCTCACTCCCGAACGCCCGAAACGCGGCGTGTTTGCAGGAGTGAGGGATATGTTGAACGCAGTGTCGACCAAGGGCGGATTGACCGTCACCACCGCCATCGTGGCCGTCGGGTTCCTCGTGCTGACGCCGCAGGGGCAGGACGTGCTCGGTCGCGTGCCGGGCCTCGGCAGCGGCACCGAACCGATCCGCGAGATCGAACTCGGCACGGCCGTCCCCGACATCGACATTGGCGGCACCGCCCCCCGCGACCGGGCCAACGCGCCCGAGGTCGTCCCCGGCGCCGCCATCGAGGCCGACGCCCGGTCCTATGGTCAGGCCACCGCAGAGCCGGCCCCGGCCTATACCGCCGATGTACCGACGGAACGCGCCGCCGCCGACACAGGTGCCGACCGCGACGGTCGGGCCGAGGACGGCGCCGCATCCCCGGACGACACCGTCGTCGCCGACGTCGAGGTCGCCGAAGAACAGGGCTTCGCCACTGAAATCGTCGAGGCCCCCGTCGTCGTCATCGATCCCGCACCCGCGCCTGCGCCCGTTATCGCGGGCGAGGTCGGGCGCATCGCTCCCGCGCCCGCCGCCCCGACCGGCGGCATGCTGATGCAAGGCGACACCAACGGTGTCGTCGCCCCCGAACCGACCATCGCCGACGCTGTCACCGCCCCGCCTCCCGACACCGAGGCCTTTGCCATCGACACCCCGAACCCGGTCCGCATCGCCGCCGAAGAGCCGGTCTCGACCTTCTCGATCGACGTCGACACCGCCGCCTACGCCCTCGTGCGACAGTCGCTGAACGCGGGCACCCTGCCGCCACGCGATGCCGTGCGGATCGAGGAGATGATAAACTACTTCCCCTACGCCTACGCCGCCCCCGAAGCGGGCGACCCCGCCCCGTTCCTGCCCACGATCACCGTCATGGACACGCCCTGGAACGACGGCACCCAACTCGTCCACATCGGCCTGCAAGGGATCCTGCCGCTGGTCGAGGACCGCCCGCCCCTGAACCTCGTGTTCCTGATCGACACCTCCGGCTCGATGGCCGACGCCAACAAGCTGCCGCTGCTGCGCCAGTCGTTCCTCTTGATGCTCGACCAGTTGCGTCCCGGGGACGAGGTCGCCATCGTCGAATACGCCGGTTCCGCCGGGATCGCGCTGGCACCGACGCCCGCCTCGGACCGCGCCGCCATCGCCGCGGCCCTGATGCGCCTCGGCGCGGGCGGGTCGACCAACGGTCAGGGCGGCCTCGAGCAGGCCTATGCCACCGCCGCCTCCATGACGGCGGACGGCGAGGTCAGCCGCGTGATCCTCGCCACCGACGGCGATTTCAACGTCGGGCTGTCGGGGATCGCCGAACTCGAGGAATTCATCGCCAAAAGGCGTGACAGCGGCGTCTATCTCTCGGTCCTCGGCTTCGGGCGCGGCAACCTCGACGACGCGACGATGCAGGCGCTCGCCCAGAACGGCAACGGGATCGCCGCCTATATCGACACGCTGAACGAGGCGCAGAAGGTGCTCGTCGACCAGTTGACCGGCGCCCTCTTCGCCATCGCGGGCGACGTGAAGGTGCAGGTCGAGTGGAACCCCGCACTCGTCGCCGAATACCGCCTGATCGGCTATGAGACGCGGGCGCTGGCGCGCGAGGACTTCAACAACGACGCGGTGGACGCGGGCGACCTTGGCGCCGGACATTCGGTCACGGCGATCTACGAGGTCACACCCGTCGGCTCGCCTGCCATCCTCAACGACGCGTTGCGCTATGCCCCGGTTGTCAGCGAAAACGCGACCGAAGCGGCGCCCCAAACCGGCGACGTCGCCGTCGCCGAACTCGGCTTTCTGCGCCTGCGCTGGAAGGCGCCGGGCGAGGGCGAGAGCCGCCTCCTCGAGACCCCGATCTATGCCGGTGCCACTGCCAGTCCCGGCACCGAGGCGCAATTCGCCACCGCCATCGCCGGTTTCGGCCAGCTCCTGCGCGGTGACGGCTATCTCGGCGACTGGGGTTGGGACGAGGCCATCGCGCTGGCCAATGACAGCCGCGGCGAAGACCCCTTCGGCTACCGGACCGAGGCCGTGCAACTGATGCGTCTGGCCGAGAGCCTGTCGCAGGACTGATCCCCGAACCGGCGCGGCAACCTCCCCCCGCCGCGCCGCCCGGGCTGCCCCTCCCCCGGACCGCCCCGCGCCGCCTCCGGCCGCCTCCCGGCCACTTGCGTCGCGCCCGGTCCGCCGCAGCCCGGCCGCCGGGCCCTGCCGCACTCCTCCCCCGGGATCGCGGCACCGCCCGGCACCGCAAGGCGGCCCCTGTCCCCGGGGGCCGCCTTCACGGTTTTCGTTCTGGAAACTTGGCAATCGCGGTCATCCGAAGTTCGGCGCACCGCCCCGGTTCACGTTGCCATGAAAACTCCCGCCGGAGGCTCCGCCGCGTACCCCAGGCACCGGCGCGGCCTCAGCGCGCCATCCATCCCAGCGTCTCTTCGGTCCTGATCCCCGGCACATATTCCGCCCCGATCCAGCCCGCATATCCGTCCGCTTCGATCCGCCCCAGCAGCACGTCCAGATCGACTTCGCCCCCGTCCGGCGCGCCGCGTTCCGGCGCTCCCGCGATCTGCACATGCGCCGTGACCGCCGCGCACTCCTGCCAGACCGCCAGCGCGTCGCCGGTCATCCGCTGTGCCTGATAGCTGTCGAACTGCATCCGCACATTCGCCCGGTCGACCTCGGCGATCACCGCGCGCGCGAGCGCGAAATCGTCCAGAAAATACCCCGGCATGTCGCCCGCAAACATCGGCTCGATGGTCAGGCTCTGCCCCGGTGCCGCATCCGCCGCCCAGCGCAGGTTGCGCACGAACGCGGCCCGCGCCTCGGCCCCCGACGCCGCCCCCGCCATCACCTGCACGTGCAGCGGCCTGAGCATCGCCGCCACCCGCATCGCCCGCCCGAAATCCTTGGCGAACAGCTCTTCGGCTCCCGGCACGGCGGCAAAGCCGCGCGGACGGTCGGTGTAGTTCGGCGGCGGCGCGTTCATCAGCACCAACGCGAGGTCGTTGCCGATCAGCCGGTCGAGGATCTGCGGCCCCGGCGCATCGTAGGGAAACAGCACCTCCACCGCCTCGAACCCCGCCCGGCGGGCCGCCGAAAAACGGTCGAGGAACGGCAGTTCGGGCCAGAGAAACGTCAGGTTCGCGGCGAACCGCGGCACGTCAGAACCGCTCGACCCAGGGCCGCAGTTCGATTTCCGACGACCATGCCGACCGCTCCTGCCGCGTCAGGGCAAGGTAGGTCCGCGCCACGGCGTCGGGGTTCAGCATCGCGTCGGGCGAGGATTCCTCGCGCCCCGGATTGCGGATCGCGCCGTCGATGTTGACCCAGACGACGTGGATGCCCTGCGGATGCAACTCGCGCGCCATGCTCTGCGCGAGGCCGCGCTGCGCGAATTTGCCCATCGCGAAGGGCGCGGATTCAGGGAACCCCTTCACCCCCGCCGAGGCGCCGGTAAACAGCACCGTACCGCGCACGCCGCCGTCCGGATCCTGCCGCAGCATCCGCCGCACCGCCGCCTGCGCGGTGATGAAGCTGCCGACCGCGGTGACGTCGATGGCGCGCCGCACCTCGGCCGGGTCGATGTCCACCAGCGGCCCGCGCACCCGGGCCGAGGGGTTGTAGATCGCGACCCGCAGATCGCCCTCGATACTGTCGACCACCGCCCGCATCGCCTCGGCATCGGTGCCGTCGGCGCGGAACAGCGTCGCCCCCGTCGCCTCCTTCAACCCCTCGAGCTTGTCGATGTCGCGCGCGACCAGGCTGAGGGCATAGCCCTCGGCGGCAAAGAGGCGCGCCAGCGAGGCCGAGAGCCCCTCTCCGACGCCGACGATGAGGGCTGAGTTCGTCATGGGATATCCTTCGGTGGGGCCGGATGGCGCAGTCGCGGACGAGCCTAGCCGGTCCGGCGCCGGCGTCCAAGGGCGGGGTTCACGTGTCGAGGTCCGCCGCCGGCGCGATCCCGAAGAACGCCCCGCCCGAGCGCACCCCGAACCAGTCGACGCCATCGAGCGTCCCCCGCTCACCGATGTCCACGAGCCTGTAGAAACTCTTGCGGTCGATCAGCGCGTCGAGGTTGCGGCGCACGTTCACATAGGGCGCAGGCTCCCCCGTCGCGGGATCGCGCGCGACCCGGATCGGGTGGTCCGGTCCGGCGACGACATGGTCGCCGACGTTGGTTTCGAACCGCAGGCCCGCGCCGGTCGCGTCGAAATCGACGGCGACGAAGGGCGCATCCTCGACCGCGATCCCCACCTTCTCGACCGGCGTGACGAGGAAATAGGCGTCCCCCTCGCGCTTCAGGATGGACGCAAACAGGCGCACCAGCCCCGGCCTGCCGATCGGCGTGCCCTGATAGAACCACGTCCCGTCGCGCGCGATCCGCATGTCGATGTCGCCGCAGAACGGCGGATCCCACAGGTGCACGGGCGGCGGCCCCTTTTTGGCCGACGCGCGGACCGCGTCCGCGATTCCCTGCGCCGAGGGAGGCTCTGCCATGGCCTGTCCAACCTTTCGCTGCATCCAGTTCCGACAATAGCGCATTGCGCCCCGCCGTCACCTGTCGACACCGCCGCCGACAGGGCAGGTTTCCGCCCGATGCATCACGAAACCGTATCTTCACGGCCTTTTGCCATTCCGGTCCGGCGCCTTATCTGGTCTGATGCGCGCGCAGCGAAGACCGAAGGCAGGGAGCAGCCGATGACAACCGAAACCCAACTGATCGCCGATATCGAGGCGCTCGGCGCCCGCCTCGGCGAGGCCCGCACCAGCATCGCGCGCCGCTTCATCGGGCAGGAACGGGTCGTGGACCTCACCCTGACGGCGCTCGTCTGCGGCGGCCACGGCCTGCTGATCGGCCTGCCGGGGCTGGGCAAGACGATGCTGGTCCAGACCCTCGCAACCGTCATGGGCCTGCACGGCAACCGTATCCAGTTCACGCCCGACCTCATGCCCGCCGACATCCTCGGCTCCGAGGTGCTCGAGACCGCGAACGACGGCTCCCGCGCCTTTCGCTTCATCGAGGGGCCGGTGTTCTGCCAGCTTCTCATGGCCGACGAGATCAACCGCGCCTCGCCCCGCACCCAGTCCGCGCTGCTTCAGGCGATGCAGGAGCGCGAGGTGACGATCGCGGGCGAGCATCGCCCGCTGGGTCGCCCTTTCCACGTCCTCGCCACCCAGAACCCGCTCGAGCAGGAGGGCACGTATCCCCTCCCCGAGGCGCAGCTCGACCGGTTCCTCGTGCAGATCGACGTCCCCTATCCCAGCCGCGAGACCGAGCGTGACATCGTCATGGCCACGACCGGCATCGACGAGAGTGCCGCCCACGCCGTTTTCACCGCCGACGAACTGCTCGCCGCGCAACGGGTGCTGCGCCGGATGCCGGTGGGCGAGGCCATCGTCGAGATGATCCTCGACCTCGTCCGCGCCTGCCGCCCTGACGATCCCACCGCCCCCGCCCATATCCGCGAGAACGTGAGCTGGGGGCCCGGCCCGCGCGCCGCACAGGCCCTCATGCTCGCCGTGCGCGCCGCGGCGCTGCTCGACGGACGTCTCGCCCCCTCGCCCGACGACGTGCGCGCGATGGCGGCGCCGGTGCTGACGCACCGCATGGCCCTCAGCTTCGGCGCGCGGGCGCGGGGCGAGACGCTGGCCTCCCTCATCGGCCGCATCGCCGATACCGCCACCCGCACCGTGGCCGCCGCCTGATGGCGTCACCCGCTGCTCCCGTCGGCGTGCTGGCGCTGCGCAGCGGCGCAGAGGCGCTGGCCGCCCCGCTGCCCGCGCTGCTGGCGGATGCAGAGCATCTGGCGGCATCGGTGATCGTCGGCGATCACGGGCGCCGGCGCGCGGGCACGGGCGACACGTTCTGGCAATACCGTCCCGCCACCGACACCGACAGTCCGCGCCGCATCGACTGGCGCCGATCGGCCCGCTCGGACGCCACCTTCGTGCAGGACAAGGAATGGCAGATCGCGCAGAGCGTGACGCTCTGGGTCGACGGTTCCGCCGCGATGACCTTCGCCTCGGACGGGCACGAGACCAAGGGCCACCGCGCCCGCACCCTCGCGCTCGCCATGGCGATCCTGCTCAACCGCGGCGGCGAGCGGGTCGGCCTGACCGGACAGGGCAGCACCGACGGCGCCCCCGGCCTGCCGCCGCGCCGCGGCACGCCGCAGATCGCCCGCATTGCCGAGGCGCTGACCGCCACCGATACCGCCGACTACGGCCAGCCCGACGCCCGCGACATGGCCCCCCATACCCGCGCCCTGTTCGTCTCGGATTTCCTCGGCGACATCGACGCGACCGAGGCCGCGCTGACCCGCGCCGCCGACCGCGGCGTCCGCGGCGCCCTGTTGCAGGTGCTCGACCCGGCGGAAGAGAGCTTTCCCTTCGACGGCCGCACCATCTTCGAATCGATGACCGGCGCGCTGCGCCACGAGACGCTGAAGGCGGGCGAGTTGCGCGCCCGCTATCTCGACCGTCTCGCCGTCCGCAAGGATCGCCTCGCGACGCTGGCGCGGACCACGGGCTGGTTCCACTCCACCCACCACACCGACTTGCCCGCAGCACAGGCGCTGCTCTGGTGCTATCACGCGCTGGCCCGCCGATGAGTGCCGCGCCCGAAACCGAATTCCTTCAAGGAATTCGCCTCGAACTTTTTCAAAACGTCCGTCCCTGCCGGATCGTTGCACCATGATGTCCTTCGGCCCCCTCGCCTTCACCGCGCCCTGGCTGCTGGTGGCGCTCGCCGCCCTGCCGATCCTCTGGCTGATCCTGCGCGCCGTCCCCCCCGCCCCGATCCGGCGCCGCTTTCCCGGTGTCGCGCTGCTCCTCGGCCTCACCGACGAGACGACGCAGACCGACCGCACCCCCTGGTGGCTGCTCCTGTTGCGGATGCTCGCCGCCGCCGCCCTGATCGCGGGCTTCGCGGGGCCGCTGCTGAACCCGCAGGCCGAGCGCGGCGGCAGCGGCCCGCTCCTCATCGTCGCCGACGGCACCTGGGCCGACGCCCGCGACTGGGCCGCGCGCACCGACCGGATCGCGGCGCTTCTTGCCGAGGCCGCCCGCGACGGGCGCACCACCGCGCTCGTAACCCTGACCGACCTGCCGCCCGAAACGCTCTTCGACGCCGCCGACGTGACCGCCCTCGCCCTGCCCGGCCTCGCCCCTGCCCCGTGGGAGCCGGACGCCGACGCGCTGACCGCCTGGGCCGACAGGCTCGACGGCCCGTTCGACACCTTCTGGTTCTCCGACGGCCTCGCCCGCGACAGCCGCGCGCCCCTCCTTACCGCCCTCGAGGCGCAGGGCGCCGTCACCGTGTTCCAGACCCCCCGCCCGACGTTTGCGCTGCGCCCCGCGCAGTTCGAGGACGGCGCCATCGCGCTCTCGGCCGTGCGCACACCCACCGGCCCCGCCGCGAGCGTCGAGGTCGCGGCCATCGGCCTCGACCCGACCGGCATCGAGCGCCCGCTTGCCACGACGACCCTCGACTTCGCCCCAGGCGACCCCCTCGCTACCACCGACCTCACCCTGCCCGCCGAATTGCGCAACCGCGTCACCCGGTTCGAGATCGCGGGCCAGCGCAGCGCCGCCGCCGTCACCCTCACCGACGACGCCCTGCGCCGCCGCGAGATCGCGCTGATCGCGGGGGGCAACGACCGCGAGGGCCTCGAACTCCTCTCCCCGCTGCACTATCTGCGCGAGGCGCTGGCGCCGTCGGCCGACCTGATCGAGGGGACCATCGCCGACATGCTGCTGGCCAATCCCGATGTCATCGTCCTCGCCGATGTCGCCACGCTCGCCGCGACCGAGGCCACGGACCTGCGCATCTGGGTCGAGAACGGCGGTCTGCTCGTCCGCTTTGCCGGGCCGCGCCTTGCCGCCAGCGATGCGGGCCGCACCGGCGAAGACCCGCTCTTGCCCGTGCGCCTGCGGGCGGGGGGCCGCTCTGTCGGCGGCGCGATGAGCTGGGGCGAGCCGAAGGCGCTGGCCCCCTTCGCCGAGGAGTCGCCCTTCTTCGGCCTCGCCGTGCCTGCCGACGTCACCGTCTCGGCGCAGGTCATGGCGCAGCCCGACCCGACGCTGGCCGCGCGCGTCATCGCGCAACTGGCCGACGGCACGCCGCTGGTGACGCGCAATGCCGTCGATCAGGGATCGGTCGTGCTGTTCCACGTCACCGCGAACGCCGAATGGTCGACGCTGCCGCTGTCGGGCCTGTTCGTCCAGATGCTCGAACGGCTCGCCGTCTCGACGCGGCCCACGCAACCGAGTGCCGAAGACCTCGAGGGCACGACATGGGTGCCCTCGGACCTGCTCGACGCGACGGGGCGCCTCGAGGAGACGGATACCGTCCTCGGCGTCGCGGGCGCGGATCTGGCCGCCGCCATCGCCGAAGGCGCGCCGGACGCCGCCGTCCCGCCGGGCCTCTACGCGGGCGAGCGGCGCCGCATCGCGCTCAACGTGATCGGCCCGCAGACCACGCTGGCCCCCGCCGCCTGGCCGGCCAGCGTGACCATCGAAGGCATGGCCGTGGCGCGCGAGGTCGACCTCAAGGGTCTGATCCTCGGCGTCGGGCTCATGTTGCTGCTGATCGACGCGCTCGCCTCGCTCCTGCTCACGGGGCGACTGCGTGGCCAGCGCGCGGCGGGCAATGCCGCACGCGGTGCGACCGCCGGACTGGCGCTGGCCCTCGGGCTGGCGTTCGCGGGACTGCCCGCGCCCGCCTCCGCCCAGGACACCGGGGTCATCGCCGACGCCCCCCCCGAAACGCCGGGCGACGCCGCCCTGCCCGCCAACGACGACTTCGCCCTTGCCGCGACGCAATCGGTCGTCCTCGCCCACGTCCTGACCGGCGACGCGCGCGTCGACGAGATCGCGGCGGCGGGCCTGCTCGGCCTCAGCCGGACGCTGTTCCAGCGCTCGTCGATCGAGCCTGCGCGGCCCATCGCGGTGAACCTCGAGACCGACGACATCGCGCTGTTGCCGTTCCTCTACTGGCCGATCACCGCCAATCAGGCGATCCCCTCGCGCGATGCCTATGTCAGGCTGAACCGCTATCTGGCGACCGGCGGCATGATCCTGTTCGACACCCGCGACGCCGATACCGCCTCGTTCGGATCGTCCACGCCCGAGGGTCAGCGCCTTCAGGTGATCGCCCGCGGCCTCGATATCCCGCCCCTGTCGCAGATGCCCGAGGACCACATCCTGACGCGCTCGTTCTACCTGATCCAGGACATGCCCGGACGCTACGACAGCCGCGACGTCTGGGTCGAGGCGGCGCCGCCCGATGCCGAACTCGCCGAAGGGATGCCGTTCCGGGATCTGAACGACGGCGTCACCCCGGTCATCATCGGCGGCAACGACTGGGCGGCGGCCTGGGCGGTGGACGACTACGGCAACCCGCTGCTGCCCGTCGGGCGCGGGACGGCGGGCGAGCGGCAGCGCGAGCTTGCCTACCGCTTCGGCGTCAACCTCATCATGCATGTGCTGACCGGGAACTATAAGTCCGATCAGGTGCATGTGCCTGCCCTGCTCGAGAGGCTGGGGCAATGAGGGGCGTCGTTTCGGGCCGCGTGCGGGCGGCAAGTGCGGACCCTGCGGGGCGAGTTATTGAGGCAAGAAAAAACACAGGCGCGCACTTCGGGGCGACGGCATGACCCGGGTGCTCGTGTTCGATCCGCTGCTGGTCTGGCCGCTCATCGGGGCGGCGGCGGTGCTGGCGTTCGCGGTGGTCGCGCTGGCATTCTGGCGCGGCGCCCGCGGCTGGTGGTTGCGCGGGCTCGCGGCATTGGCGCTCTGCTCGCGGCGCTGAGCAATCCCGTCGCTCCAGAGCGAGGAACGCGAGGCGCTGTCCGACATCGTCGTCGCGGTGGTGGACCGCAGCGCGACGCCAGCGGATCGCCGACCGGACCGAGCAGATCGACGCCGCCGTGGCCGACCTCGAACGGCAGGTGGCGGCGCGCGGCAACACCGAACTGCGGCTCGATCGACGTCGGCGACGGCGAGGACGACGCCGGCACGCTGCTCATGACGGCGCTGTCCGAGGCGTTGGCCGAGGAACCGCAAGGGCGGATCGCGGGCGTGGTCCTGATCACCGACGGGCGGCTGCACGACATCGAGCGGCTGCCGCAGTTGCCCGCGCCGACGCAGATCCTGCTGACCGGCCATGCCGGTGAATGGGACCGCCGCCTCGTGGTGCGCAATGCCCCCGCCTTTGCCATCCTGGGCGAGCAGGTGAACCTGACCGTGCGCGTCGAGGATCAGGGTGACGGCCCCGGCGACACGCTGGTGCCACTCTCCATCGCCATCGACGGCGGACCGCCGATGCTGTTCGACGTGCCGCTGGGCGAGGATATGGAACTGCCGGTGACGCTGCCGCACGGCGGCATGAACGTGTTGCAGTTCGAGACCCCCGTCATCGACGGCGAGCTGACCGAGCGCAACAACGCCGCCGTGGTGCAGATCAACGGCGTGCGCGACCGCCTCCGCGTGCTGCTCGTCTCGGGCGAGCCGCATCCGGGCGAGCGGACCTGGCGCAACCTGCTGAAATCGGATTCGGCGGTCGATCTGGTGCATTTCACCATCCTGCGCCCGCCCGAAAAGCAGGACGGCGTGCCGGTCGACGAACTGGCGCTCATCGCGTTCCCGACGCGCGAGCTGTTCATCGAGAAGATCGACGAATTCGACCTCATCATCTTCGACCGCTACCGCCGCCGCGGCATCCTGCCGTCGAGCTATTTCGAGAACGTCGCGCAATACGTGGCGAACGGCGGCGCTGTCCTGGTCTCGGCGGGGCCGGAATATGCCACGGCGGATTCGATCTACCGCTCGCCGCTCGGGTTCGTCCTGCCGGGCGCGCCGACCGCGCGGGTGCTCGAACAGGGGTTCCTGCCGACCCTGTCGGAGATCGGCCTGCGCCATCCGGTGACGGCGGGCCTCATGGAGGCGTTCGGCGGCGCCGAAGAGGCCGAGGACGGCAGCGTGACCCCCGGCTGGGGCCGCTGGCTGCGTCAGGTAGAGGTGACGCCCGCCGAGGGCGCCGTCACCGCGATGGAGGGGATCGACGGGCGCCCGCTGCTGCTTCTCGCGCGCGAGGGCGAGGGGCGGGTGGCGCTCCTGACCTCGGACCAGAGCTGGCTCTGGGATCGCGGCTTCGAGGGGGGCGGGCCGCAACTGGAGCTTCTGCGCCGCCTCGCGCACTGGCTGATGAAGGAGCCGGAACTGGAGGAAGAGGCGCTCTGGGTCGAGCCGTCGGGCCAGACGATGCGGATCGTGCGCCGGACGCTGGAAGAGGCGGCGCCGGAGGTGATCGTGACCGGACCGGACGGCGCCGAGGTCGCTCTGACGCTCGAGGAGGTGAGCCCGGGGCGGTTCGAGACGCTCTGGGAGGCGCCCGAGATGGGGTTCTACCGGCTTACCGACGGGACGCTGGATGCGGTCATCGCGCTGGGGCCGGCGGCCCCGCGCGAGTTCGAGCAGACCATCGCCAGCGCCGACCTGCTTGGCCCAGTGGCAGCGGCGACGAACGGCGGCGTCACCATGCTCGAGGACGGGATGCCCGCCCTGCGCGCGGTGCGCGAGGGGCGGCCCGCGATCGGCAACGGCTGGATCGGGATCACCCCCCGCGAGGCCTATGTGACCGCGAACGTCAGCATCGCGGCGGTCCTGCCCGCTTGGGCGTTCCTGCTCATCTCGGCGATGTTCGTCCTCGGCGCGTGGATCCGCGAAGGGCAGCGGTGACGGACGGGACGATGGGGCGGAACCCCATCCTACAGTCATCTCGACCGTCAGGCGCAGGATGGGGTTTCACCCCATCGTTTACGGCAGAGTGAACGTATAAGTATCCGTCGCCCATCCGTCGACGTTGCAGCGCCCGCGCACGACCACCTCGGTGACGCCCTCCGGTATCTCGACGTTGCTCAGCGACCGGGTGAACGGCTGTTCGTCCACATGCGGATGCCCGAGAATGCGCACGCCGAGGGGGTTGCCCTCGGTGTCGTGGATGTCCCAGGCGTCGGCATAATGCTCCTCCCCGGTATCGGGATGCGTCAGCGTGACGTCGAAGGTCCAGTAGTCGCCGACGCGGGTGGCCGCGACATCCTCGACCACCGGCAGTTCGGCGAGAGCAGGACCGGCGGCGCAGAGCAGGACGGCAATAAGGGGTCGGAACATCAGGTTTCTCCTTCGGTGAGGATGCTGCGGGCTTTGGACGCGAATTCGCGGCTCCACACAAGCCACAAGACCGCGAGCGTGGCGCCGAAGAGGGCCACAGGGCCGACCAGCCAGGCCAGCGCGCCGAGCGCGAAATACATCGCCCGCAGCCCGCGGTTGAAGTTCATCGAGGCGCGGTTGTTCAGTTCCGCCGCCTGTGCCGCGCGCCGCGCCGCATGGGGCGCCGTGGGATCGTTCGGGACGGCGGCCATCATCACCGCGCAATAGCCGAACAGGCGGTTCGACCAGACGAATTTCAGGAACCCGTGGACGAGGAACAGCGCGGGCAGCATCAGCTTGACCTGCCACAAGAGCACCGGCACGTCGGACCCCAGCAGACCCTCGGCCACCCCCTGCAACGTCCCGACGTTGCCGATCATCGCCAGCGTGCCGCCGATGGCGAGAAGGCAGGTCGACGCGAAGAACGCCGTGCCCTGCCGCAGGCTCGCCAGCATCTGCGCGTCGAAGATGCGGACCTCGCGCCCGAGGAACTCGACCATCCAGTCGCGGCGATAGCGCTCCATCATCATCGTGACCGAGGGGCGCACGCCGCCCGGATGCTCGATCCAGGTGCCCATCGCGACGGCACCGACAAAGATCAGGCCGACCGAGACCCCGTCGAGCGGGGTCAGCAGGCGCAGGATGTCGGTCAGGTCCATGCCCTGCCATAGCTGCTGGGTCGCCACGGCGCCAGCGGACCTTGTGGGCGCGCACGATCCGGCCTATGAATTGGACTGATATTCTTACCAATCCGATGCCGCCTCCGGAGGACGCCGATGGAAATGCCCGCCCCCGACGCCCGGATAATGGCGCTCAAGGCGCGTCTGGTGGCCGAGTTGCAGGCGGTCCTGCCGTCCCGCGCCGTGATCCACGACCCCGCCGAGACCCGCGCCTACGAATGTGACGCGCTGACCGCCTATCGCTGTGCCCCGCTCTGCGCCGTGTTGCCGGGGTCGACCGACGAGGTCGCGGCGGTCCTGAAGATCTGCCACCGCCTCGGCGTGCCGGTGGTGCCGCGCGGATCGGGCACCTCGCTGGCGGGAGGGGCGCTGCCCACCGCCGATTGCGTCATCCTCGGTGTGGCGCGGATGGCAGGGGTGATCGAGACGAATTACGCCGACCGCTATATCCGTGTGCAATCGGGCCGCACCAACCTGAGCGTCACCGGCGCCGTCGAGGAGGACGGCTTCTTCTACGCGCCCGACCCGTCGAGCCAGCTCGCCTGCGCCATCGCGGGCAATATCGCGATGAATTCGGGCGGCGCGCATTGCCTGAAATACGGGGTGACGACCAACAACCTGCTCGGCGTCACCATGGTCCTGATGGACGGCACCGTGGTCGAGATCGGCGGCGCGCATATGGATGCGGGCTGCCTCGACCTGCTCGGCGTGATCTGCGGGTCGGAGGGGCAGCTCGGCGTCGTGACCGAGGCGACGCTGCGGATCCTGCCCAAACCGGAGGGCGCCCGCCCGGTCCTCATCGGCTATGACAGCAACGAGGTGGCGGGCGCCTGCGTCTCGGACATCATCAGGGCCGGCGTCCTGCCCGTCGCGATCGAGTTCATGGACCGCCTCTGCATCCAGTCCTGCGAGGCCTTTGCCCACGCGGGCTATCCCGACTGCGAGGCCCTGCTCATCGTCGAGGTCGAGGGATCGGACGCCGAGATCGACGCGCAACTGGCTACCATCCTCGCCATCGCGCGGCGGCACAATCCGGTGGAACTGCGCGAGAGCGCGTCGGCAGAGGAAAGTGCCCGCATCTGGCTGGGGCGGAAGTCGGCGTTCGGGGCGATGGGGCAGATTTCGGACTATATGTGCCTGGACGGCACGATCCCGGTCAGCGCGCTGCCGCTGGTGCTGCGCCGGATCGGCGAGCTGTCGGCGCACTATGGCCTGCGCGTCGGCAACGTCTTTCACGCGGGCGACGGCAACATGCACCCGCTCATCCTCTACGATGCCAACAAACCCGGCGATCTCGAGCTGTGCGAGGCGATGGGCGCCGACGTCCTCCGGCTCTGCGTCGAGGTCGGCGGCTGTCTGACCGGCGAGCACGGCGTCGGCATCGAGAAGCGTGACCTGATGGCGGTGCAATACGCGCCCGCCGACCTCGAGGCGCAGATGGCGGTAAAGGACGTGTTCGACCCGACGTGGCTCCTGAACCCGGCAAAGGTCTTTCCCCTCGATGTCACCGAAGGGCGGCGGGCGTAGGAGGGGGCTTTGCCCCGCCTGCGGCCCCCCGGGATATTTATGGCCAGAAGAATCGCAGGGGCGGGATGAAGACCGAAGCCGACATCGTCGACGCCATCCGGGGCGCTACCGGACCGCTGCGCATCCTCGGCAGCGGCACGCGGGGACTGGCCGCGCGGGTGGACGGGACCGATCTTGCCGTCGCGGGGCTGTCGGGGATCGAGCTCTACGAGCCGGGGGCGCTGACCCTCGTCGTGAAGGCGGGGACGCCGCTGGCGACGGTCGACGCCGCCCTCGCGCATGAAAAGCAGCGCCTCGCCTTCGAGCCGCCCGACATGCGCGCCGTCCTCGGCACGAGCGGCACGCCGACCATCGGCGGCGCCATCGCGACCAACGCCTCCGGGCCACGGCGCGTCGTCGCGGGGGCGGCGCGGGATTTCATGCTGGGCGTGCGGTTCGTCGACGGGACGGGGACCGTGGTGAAGAACGGCGGCCGGGTGATGAAGAACGTCACCGGCTATGACCTCGTAAAGCTGATGAGCGGCGCCCACGGCACGCTCGGCGTGCTGACCGAAGTGTCGCTGAAGGTGCTGCCGGTGGCCGAGACCGAGGCGACGCTGATCCTGCACGGCCTCGACGCGGGCCGCGCGGTCACGGCGTTCTCCACCGCCCTCGGCTCGCCGTTCGAGGTGTCGGGCGCGGCCTTCGCGCCCCTGGCGGCGGGCGACCCACCCGTGGCCCTGCTGCGCGTCGAGGGGTTCGGGGCGTCGGTCGGCTATCGCTGCGACCGACTGCGCGACCTGCTGGCCGGGCATGGCGACGCCGAGGTCGAGACCCGCCGTTCCGCCGCGATCTGGAAGGGCGTGCGGGACATCACCCATTTCGCGGGCACGGCGGGCGCGCTCTGGCGGCTCTCGGTGAAGCCGAGCGATGCCGCCCCTGTGCTGGCCGCCCTGCCCGAGGGGGCGCAGACCAGCCTCGACTGGGGCGGCGGGCGCATCTGGGCCCTCATGGGGCCCGGCACCGACCTGCGCGGCCTGATGGCCGGCATCCCGGGCCACGCCACGCTGGTTCGCGGACCAGGCAGGGTGTTCCACCCCCTGCCCGCACCCCTCGCCGACATCTCGGCCCGCCTGCGCGCCAAATTCGATCCGCGCGGCATCCTCAATCCCGGCCTGATGGGCTGACGGAGTTTCCCCCATGCAGACCACCTTCACCCCCGAACAACTGACCGACCCCGGCACCGCGCGCGCCAACGACATCCTGCGCGCCTGCGTCCACTGCGGCTTCTGCACCGCCACGTGCCCCACCTATCAGGTGCTGGGCGACGAACTCGACAGCCCCCGGGGCCGCATCTACCTCATCAAGGACATGCTCGAGAACGAGCGCGTACCCGATGCCAAGACGGTCGGGCACATCGACCGGTGCCTGTCGTGCCTCGCCTGCATGACGACCTGCCCGTCGGGCGTGCACTACATGCACCTCGTCGACCATGCGCGCGCCTACATAGAAAAATCGTACAAACGGCCGCTGTCAGACCGTATTCTGCGCCGGATCCTTGCACTTGTCCTGCCGCACCCGATGCGGTTCCGCGTGGCACTGCTGGGCGCGAAGATCGCGCGCCCGTTCCGGCGCCTGATCCCGGACGCCCGCCTGCGCGCCATGCTCGACATGGCGCCGCGCCACATCCCCCCCGTCAGCCGCAACGACGACCCGCAGACCTTCGCACCCGATGGACCCCGGCGGATGCGCGTCGCCCTGATGACCGGCTGCGCGCAGCGGGCGCTGAACACCGACATCAACGACGCGACGATCCGGTTGCTGACGCGGCTCGGCGCCGAGGTGGTCGTGGCGAAGGGTCAGGGCTGCTGCGGCGCCCTCACCCACCACATGGGCAAGGAGGCCGAGGCGCATGCCTCGGCCGCGCGCAACATCGCCGCCTGGAGGACCGAAATCGACGGCGCGGGCCTCGACGCCATCGTCATCAACACCTCGGGCTGCGGCACGACGGTCAAGGACTATGGCCACATGTTCCGCACCACGCCGCTGGCCGCCGATGCCGGGGCCGTGGCGGGCAAGGCGCGCGACGTCTCCGAGGTGCTGATGGACCTCCTGCCCGAAGGCGCGGCGCACCTGCGCCCCGGCATCGGGGCCGGTATCACCGTCGCCTATCACGCCGCCTGCTCCCTCCAGCATGGCCAGCGGATCAAGACCTTCCCCAAGGATCTGCTGCGCCGCGCCGGGTTCCGCGTCGTCGAGCCGGCGGACGCGCACCTGTGCTGCGGCTCGGCGGGCACCTACAACCTGATGCAGCCCGAAATCTCGGGACAGTTGCGCGCGCGCAAGGTCGCCACCCTCGCGGCGACGAAGCCCGACGTGATCGCGGCGGGCAACATCGGCTGCATGATGCAGATCGGCGGCGCAACGACCGTCCCGGTGGTCCATACCGTCGAACTGCTCGACTGGGCGACGGGCGGACCGAAACCCCGCACCCTGACCTAGGCCGAAATCTTTCAAAGATTTCGACGTCGATTTATTCGAAAGAAATCGCGGCCCGGGTGGCGCGGAACCCGTCGCCTTTGCCGCAATTTCGCCGCAACTGCCGCCTATCCCCCGGGCATCAACGCGCGGGAGGCGTCATGCGGTATCTGTTCACAGTTCTCGCGCTGGTATTCGGCCTCGCGGCACAGGTATCCGCTCAGGATACCGCGCTGCAATCGCTCGAGACGCGGCAGGACGGTCGCGGCTGGGAGGCTGTCGGCCGCCTCGACATCGCGGGCAAGGGGTTCTGCACCGCCGCCCTGATCGAGGATCGCTTCATCCTCACCGCCGCGCATTGCGTCTACGACACCGATGGCACCCTCATCGCGCCTGAACGATTCCAGTTCCGCGCCGGACTGCGCAGCGGTCGGGCCGAGGTCGAACGTGGCGTGCGCCGCTTTCTCACGCATCCCGGCTATACCTATCAGGGCCCTGTCGCCCGCACCTCCACGGTGGGCAACGACATCGCTCTGCTGGAACTCGACCAGCCGATCCGCCTGACCCGGGTGCAGCCGTTCCAGGTCGCGGGCCTGCCCGCGCCGGGGCAGGACGTCGGCATCGTCTCCTATGCGATGGACCGCGAAGAGGCGCCGTCGTTGCAGGAATCCTGTGCCGTGCTGGGCGAGCGCGAGGGGATGTATGTGCTGACCTGCGACGTGAACTTCGGCGCCTCGGGCGCGCCGGTGTTCCGGATCGAGAACGGCGTGGCGCGGATCGTCTCGGTGATCTCGGCGATGGCGGTGATGGACGGCACACCGGTGGCCCTCGGCACCTCGCTGGGGCAGCCACTGACCGAACTGCGCGCCGCCTTCGCCGCCCTCGGCCCGGCCCTGCCCGGCGGCACCAACCGGATCCACGTGGCAGGCGCGCGCAACGAGACGGGCGCGCGCTTCGTGCAGGTGCCGTCGAACTGACGTCCCATTTTGCGCCGGGCCGGCCCTTGAACGGGCGCTGCCATACTCCCAGATATCAATCCGAGGGCGCCGTCAGGGCCCTCGTCCCACCCCGGCCTGTCCCCCTGGGGAAGGCCGCAAATCGTTGTCGCTCACTGGAGGATAACCCATGCGCACGTCCCAACTCGCCCCGTTCTACCGCGCCACCGTCGGCTACGACCAGGTCGCCGATCTGATGGACCGCCTGCTGTCCAAGGACGCGGGCCAGACCAACTACCCCCCCTACAATATCGAAAAGCTGGATGATGCCGCCTGGCGCATCTCGATCGCCGTCGCCGGCTTCGCCGATGCGGACCTCGCCGTCGAGGTGCGCGAGAACGCCCTCTTCGTCACCGCGAATAAGGCGGACGAAGACGACAGCACCCGCTATCTGCACCGCGGCATCGCCAATCGCGCGTTCGAGCGTCGGTTCCACCTTGCCGACCATGTCCGCGTCACCGGCGCCAGCCATATCAACGGCATGCTGCATATCGACCTGGTGCGTGAGGTGCCCGAGGCGCTGAAACCGCGCCGGATCGAGATCGCGTCCGAGCCGGTCCCGACCGCCATCGAAGGCGAAACGGCCGCCTGATACCGTAGGATGGGGCTTCACCCCATCTTTCGCCCAAGACGAGCGCGCGGCCCCGTTCAACGGGGCCGCGCGTTTCAATGCCCAATACCGGATCACCCCGTCAGAATGTGATCGTCCCCTGATCGCCCGCATCCGGCTTCGTGCCGGTGATGTTCGCCTTTGCGATTTCATAGAGGAACTTCAGCCCGCTTTCCGGCGTCACCGACACCTCCGCCGTGCGCGGCGTGAACTTCAGCAGGCGCACGTCCGGATCGTCCTTGCCCTCCTCGAACCAGGCGCTTGCGACCGCACTCCACAGCTTCTCGAGCTTGGCGCGGTCCGTGCTCAACTCGAGTTCGCCCGACACGTCGGCATAGAGGCCCTGCCCGTCGCTCGATACGACGAGGCGCGCCGGCTGCTGGCCCGAAGCCACGCCCTTGACCAGATCGGTGCCTTGCGCGGTGATGAACCATATCGCCGTCTCGTCGTCGTCGTCGATCTGCGGCGACATCGGGACAAGGCGGTTGTCGGCGGCGAACCCCAGCATGGCGCCGTTCACGCCCTCGATCCGGTTCCAGAATTCTTCTCTCAGATTGGTCATGGAATGCTCCTTCTTCGGGGGCGCTTCGCCCGCGTCGAAGGGGAAACGAAACCGGGACGCAATCCGTTCCGTCGCCCCGGTCAGTGCGCTTCGGCCCAGCTTTTGCCCCGTCCCGCCTCGACCACAAGCCGCACGTCGAGCTTTACCGCCGGGTCCGCCGCCCCCTCCATCACGGCCTTCGCGGTTTCGATAAGGAGCGCCTCGGCGCCCTCCTCGACCTCGAAGAGCAGTTCGTCGTGGACCTGCAACAGCATCCGCGCGGGCTGTCCGGCGATGGCCGCATCCATCCGCACCATCGCGCGACGGATCACGTCCGCCGCGGTCCCCTGAATCGGCGCATTGATCGCCCCGCGCTTGGCAAACCCCGCGCCCGGCCCCTTCGAGTTGATCTCGGGGGTATGAATTTTGCGACCGAAGAGGGTCTGGACATAGCCCTTTTCCTTCGCGAAATTGACGGTTTCATCCATATAGGCCTTGATGCCCGGAAACCGCTCGAAATAGCGGTCGATAAACGCCTGCGCGTCGGCCCGCGGGATCCGCAGGTTCCGGGCAAGGCCGAAACCGCTGATGCCGTAGATCACGCCAAAGTTGATCGCCTTGGCCTGGGAGCGGATGTCGCGCGTCATCTGATCCAGCGGCACGCCGAACATCTCGGACGCGGTCAGCGCATGGATATCGACGCCGTCGAGGAACGCCTGCTTCAGTTCCGCGATGCCCGCGATATGCGCGAGGATGCGCAACTCGATCTGGGAATAATCGAGGCTGACCAGTATCTTGCCCGGTTCAGCGATGAACGCCTCGCGAATCCGGCGCCCCTCTTCGGTGCGCACGGGGATGTTCTGCAAATTGGGGTCGGTCGACGCGAGCCGCCCGGTGTTGGCGCCCGCGATGGAATAGGACGTGTGGACGCGCCCCGTGTCTGGGTTGATGTGCTCTTGCAGCGCGTCGGTATAGGTCGACTTCAGTTTCGCCACCTGCCGCCAGTCCAGAATCCGTCGCGGCAGATCGTGCAGCGTCGCCAGATCCTCGAGGACGTCGGCCCCCGTCGAATAGGCCCCCGTCTTGCCCACCCCCGGCTTCTTGCCGTCGGGCAGGGCGAGGGACATCTCGTCGAACAGGATCTCGCCCAATTGCTTCGGCGAGCCCACGTTGAATTTCCGTCCCGCCAGTTCGTAGATTTCGTCCTCGAGGCCCGCCATCTTCTGCGCAAAGGCGTTCGACATCCGGCTCAACGTATCGCGGTCGACCTTGATCCCTGCCATCTCCATCCGCGCCAGCACCGGCACCAGCGGGCGTTCCAGCGTCTCGTAGACGGTCGTGACCTGCGCCCGGTGCAGCCCCGGCCTGAACGCCTGCCACAGCCGCAGGGTCACGTCCGCATCCTCGGCGGCGTATTTCACGGCGTCGTCGACCGGCACCCGGTCGAACGTCACCTGCGCCTTACCGGTGCCCAGCAACCCCTTGATCTCGATGGGAACATGCCCGAGGTAGCGCTCTGACAGAGCATCCATCCCGTGATTGTGCAGCCCGCCGTGCATCGCATAGGACATCAGCATCGTGTCGTCGATCGGCGCCACGTCGATGCCCCGCAACGCGAATATCTTCGCGTCATACTTCATGTTCTGCCCGATCTTGAGGATCGACGGATCCTCGAGCATCGGTTTCAGCAGCGCCAGAACCTCGGCCACGCCCATCTGACCCTCGGCCAGATCGTCCGACCCGAACAGGTCATCCCCGCGCGACGCCTTGTGGATCAGCGGGATATAACACGCCTGCCCCGGTGAGACGCAAAGCGAGATGCCGACCAGATCGGCGCGCATCTCGTCGAGCGAGGTGGTTTCGGTATCGACCGCCACGTGCCCCGCCTCGTAGATCCGGTCGAGCCAGACCTGCACCGCGCCCGCATCGCGCACGCATTCATAGGCGTCGGCATCGAAGACCACGGCCTCCTGCGCTGTCGCCTCCGGCACCTCCTCGATCACCGGCGCCGCCGCCCCCAGCCGCTCGGCGATGCGCTTGGTGATCGTGCGGAACTCCATCTCCGCCAGAAACCCCAGCAGGTCGTCGGCGACGGGATCGCGGATCTCCAGATCCTCGAGCGTGAAGTCGAGCGCCATGTCGCAGTCGAGCTGCACCAGTTTCTTGCTCAGCTCGATCTGCGCCCGATGCTCGATCAGCACCTGCCGGCGCTTGGGCTGCGGCACCTCCTCCGCCCGGTCGAGCAACGCCTCGAGCGTCCCGAACTCGTTGATCAGCAGCGCCGCCGTCTTGATCCCGATCCCCGGCGCGCCGGGCACGTTGTCGACCGAATCGCCCGCCAGCGCCTGCACGTCCACCACCCGCTCGGGGCCGACGCCGAACTTCTCCTCGACGCCCTCGCGGTCGATCCGCCGGTTCTTCATCGGGTCGAGCATCTCGACGCCGTCGCCGACGAGCTGCATCAAATCCTTGTCCGACGAGACGATGGTGACGCGCCCGCCCGCCTCGCGCGCGCGATAGGACAGCGTCGCGATGATGTCGTCGGCCTCGAACCCCTCGACCTCCTTGCAGGCGATGTTGAACGCCAGCGTCGCCCGCCGGGTGAGCGGTATCTGCGGCCGCAAATCCTCGGGCATCGCCTCGCGGTTGGCCTTGTATTGGTCGTACATGTCGTTGCGGAACGTGTGGCTGCCCTTGTCGAAGATCACCGCCAGATGCGTCGCCGCATCGGCGCCATTGTTGCCCTCGACATATTTCTGGAGCAGGTTCACGAACCCCGACACCGCCCCGACCGGCAGACCGTCCGACTTTCGCGTCAGCGGCGGCAGCGCATGATAGGCGCGAAAGATGAACGCCGATCCGTCGATCAGGTGCAGATGGTGGCCGGTGCCGAAGGTCATGGGGGCGTCTCCCGTCGCGCGAGGTCGGAGCTTTGTGCCATGGCGCGGTCCGCACCGCCAGTCGGCAGCGTCGGGGCGGCAATCCGGTCGCCCGGTCGCGCCGGGCAGACATTCATCCCGGCTGCTTGTCGCCGATCTTCGGACCGTCGCCGGGTGCGTCCTCGCCCATTTCCTTTTCGGCATCCATCTTCGCGCTGAAGTCGCTGTGCACGAACCGCTTGTCGCAATAGCCGCATTCGACCCAGCCGCGGTCGTGCGGGATCGAATACCAGACGCGCGGATGCCCGAGGCCGGGGCCGCTGCCGTCGCAGGCGACACGCCACGTGGTGACGATCTGGGTCTCGGGGGCGGGTCTGGTCATCGGTGGCCTTCGGGTTCGGGGCGGCAGGTTGCGGTTGCCGCGCGCGCGGCCTACTGACTTCTAGCCGAGGCCGCGGCGCGGGGAAAGTCCCGGGCGCGCGGTTATCCTTCAGCGAAAGCACGACCATGACCGACAGCGCGATCACCCTGCGCGGCCTGACCAAGACCTACGCCCCCTCCGCGCGCAGCCCGGCGAAGGAGGCACTGCGCGGCATCGACCTCGACATCCCGCAGGGCAGCATCTTCGGCCTGCTGGGACCGAACGGTGCCGGCAAGTCGACGCTCATCAACATCCTCGCCGGACTGGTGGTCAAGACGGCGGGGGCGGTGACGATCTGGGGCTTCGATCAGGACCGCAATCCACGGCAGAGCCGGGCGGCGATCGGCGTCATGCCGCAGGAACTCGTGCTCGACCCGTTCTTCACCCCGCGCGCCGCCCTCGAGGTGCAGGCGGGCCTCTACGGCGTGCCGAAGAACGAGCGGCGCACCGACGACATCCTCGCCCTGATCGGCCTGACCGACAAGGCCGACGCCTATGCCCGCTCGCTCTCGGGGGGGATGCGGCGCAGGCTCCTCCTCGGCAAGGCGCTGGTGCACGGCCCGCAGATCCTCGTGCTCGACGAGCCGACGGCAGGCGTCGACATCGAACTGCGCGAGATGCTGTGGCGCAACGTGCGGCGGCTGAACGACGACGGGATGACGATTATCCTGACGACCCATTACCTCGAGGAGGCGCAACAGATGTGCGACGAGATCGCGATCATCGACCACGGCGCGCTGGTGATCCGCGACACGACCGCCAACCTGCTGGCGCGGATGCAGACCAAATGCCTCGTGATCGCGACCGACGCCGACACCGCCCCGCCGATGCCGGACGGCATCGAGGTCTCCACCCGGGCGCCCGGCGTCTTCGCCTTCGGCTACGACCAGAGCACCACCGACGCCGGCCGCATCCTCGACGCGCTCCGCGCAGGCGGCGTGGCGGTGCGCGACGTGCGGTCCGAGGAACCGGACCTCGAGGACGTGTTCCTCACCCTGACGCGCAGCGCCTGAGGCGAAAAGGCGAACTTCTACAAAAAGTTCGGTCCGGACTTTTGGAAAAAGTCCGCGCGGGCCTCAGACCAGCATCGCGCCCAGTTGCGTGCCGCCGAGGATGTGCAGATGGAAATGCGGCACCTCCTGCCTGCCGTTCCCGCGCGTGTTGGCGATGGCGCGGAACCCCGGCGCAAGGTCGAGCTTCTCGCAGACCTCTGCCACCGCGGCGAAGAACCCGACCTGTTCGTCGGGCGTCGCATCGCGGGCGAAATGGTCGAGGCTCACGTAGGGCCCCTTCGGGATCACCATCACGTGCACCGGCGCCTGCGGGGCGATGTCGTGGAACGCGAGCGCGTGCGGCGTCTCGAGGACGGTCTTGTTCGGGATTTCGCCGCGCAGGATGCGGGCAAAGATGTTTCGGTCGTCATAGGCAAAGTCCATGGGTTTCTCCGGCGTCGGGATGGGGGGATCAGTCGGTGAACAGATGCGGCGTCTCGGCCAGCATCTGCGCGATCTCGGGGCTGACGGTCAGGAAACTGCCGAGCGGCCCGGTGTTCTCGGCTGGCGACACATGCTGGCGCAGCCGGTTGTGATGCACGAACCCCTCGTCGCGGATCCGGTCGCTCTCGTAGACCACGTCATAGCGGATCGTCGGCAGCAGTTGCTGCATCGTCTCGTGGCTCGTCTCCTCACCCGCGAGGCCGACCCGCTTGGCGTGACCCTGAAGGTAGTCGTCGGTGAACTCGCACTCGATCTCGAGCAGGCGGGTCGTCGAGCGGTCGGCGTAGAAATCCTTCATCAGGTCGATCGACGCCGTGTCCATGCAGATCAGCAGGCGGTCGGTCTCGTAATAGTCGAACAGCATCCGCATGAGCGCCCGGCGGTGCCGTGTCCGTTTGCCCAGCGTCGTCTGGATGCCGCCGAGGTCGGGCAGCGGCGTCGATTCCTCGTCGAAGAGATAGTCGATGCAGGGAATGTTCGTATGATGCTTGATCGCACCGACCAGCCGCTTGGCGACATGCCACTTCTTGCAGGCCACGATCAGCAGCTCGCGCTCGCGCCCCAGGCTCGTCTCCGTCTCCCAGAACCGCGGCGCGAACCGGCGCCCGATCCGGCCGCGCCCGGTCAGGAACCCGAACAGCTTGCGTCCCTCGTTCGATACCTTGAACTCGGCGCGTTCGGAGGCATAGAGCTTGCCCAACCGCTTCTTCAACTCCTTCGCCTCGGGGCTGATCTTGCGCGCGAACAGGAAATCCTGGCTGAGCAGCAGGTCGTAGTGGTCGTTGTGGAACGTCACCGGCATGCCGTAGTCGGTGAACATCAGGAACGTCAGCGTCCGGGTGCGGATCTCGGTCTCGGGCACCAGATGCCGCACGAGGGTCTGAAAGAACGTCTCGTCGGGGATCCAGGTCGTGCGAAAGAACCGCATGACATCGCGGCGCTTTTTCGTGAACTCGAGGATCCACTCGATCGTCCGGCGCCGCAGGCACCACCACTGGCTGCCGATCTGGATTTGCAGATCGGACGGCACCTTGCGCGCGAGGCCAAGGCGGCGCTGCGTCCAGAACGACCAGTAGAACAGCTTCTTGTGGGTGCGCTCGTTGAACCAGTGGCGAAAGATCAGCCGCTCTTCCTTGATGCCGGTCTTGATCCAGTCGCTGTCGAAGAAATCGAAGCTCTCGATGAAATCCACGTCCGCATCATCGAGGAAGCGGTGCGCATAGACCGCCGATTTCACCGCCATGCAATCGCCCGAGACCATGTAGAAATGCGTGGCCCGCGGGAAGGCCCTCGCCGCCGCCTCGACCGCATAGAGCGTCGCCTGCACGAGGGACCACGCGCCCCAGCCGCATTTGATCCGCTTGCGCGCGAAGGTGACGTTCGGGTTGCCCGCCAGTTCGCCGGCGGATCCGCTCGAACGCCTCGCGCGGGGCGCGGGCATCGAAGTGGATCGCCATATAGTCGCCCACGGCCGTCAACTGGCGCGCCTGCTGGATGATGGCGTCCGGATCCTTGTGACACAGGAGGATGAAGGCGATTTTTGCCAAATCGGAAACCTATCGGCCACATGAGTGGGATTGTTTACGGTGTGTAGCGTAAAGAGGCGTTGAATAAACAGGGTTTGTTTGCTTTTTTCCGGCAGGATGGTTGCGCGGTTGCGCCTTGGGGTCGGAGCGAGACATGGGATTTCCCGGAACGTGGATGACGACCAGCGAGAGCGTGGTCTACCGCGTCGTGCCCAAATGCGCCTGCTCGAGCATCGGGCAGATCATGTTCTACTCCGATCATGGCGAGTTCTACGACGGCGATATCCACGACGCGCAGGAGGGAATGCACAAATGGGCCCTCGACGACAGCCAGAAGGCGATCTCGCGCAACGTGAAGGGCCACGAGAGCTATGCCTTCACCTGCGTGCGCAACCCCTATACGCGGATCCTGTCGTCGTTCTTCGACAAGATCTGCGGCATCCAGCGCAACGGAAAACGCTATCGCGGCAACCTCGTGCCGCTCCTGATCCAGAAATACGGGATCGAGGTGGGCGATGCCCCGGACTTCGAGTTCGACCAGATCAAGAGTTTCCGCCGGTTCCTGCTGTTCGCGCGCGATACCATCCGCTGGAAGAAACCGATGGACCCCGACATCCACTGGTCGGCGATGTCGGGCCATATCTCGACGTTCATCGTCAACGGCGGGCGCTATGACCGGATCTTCTGGACCGAGAAATTCGACGAGGGGATGCAGGGTGTGCTCGACGGGATCAAGACGCAGTTTCCGGTAAAGCTGAAGGACATCCCCCGCTTCAACGAGAGCGAGGGGCACGGGCCCAAACGCCTGCACCCGGTCGAGGATTATTTCGACGATCTGTCGATGCATCTCGTCTACGAGATCTACAAACGCGATTTCGAGGTGTTCAAATACGATTTCGAGAACCCGGCCAACAAGATGCCGGTGGGCGAGATCGACCTCGACGAGGTGCACGCCAAGCTGGGCGACTGAGGCACCCGGAACGGCGGGCGGAACGGGGGGTCGGAGAAGGTTCGCCATTGGTTCAAGACCAATGGACGACGCCCCTCGCGCTCCCCGGGATATTTGCAACCAAAAGAAGGGAGGGGTGCTGTTTTGACCGGGACCGTCTTGATCCTCGGCAGCGGGCCGAACGTGGTCGCGGCGCGCGGCTGGGCGCGGGCACCGTTCGACCGCATCGTGGCGATCAACAATGCGTGGGCGGTGCGCCCCGACTGGGACATGCTCATCCACCCCGAGGATTTCCCGCCCGAACGGCGGCCCGTCGCGGGGCCGGGGCAGCGGGTGGTGACGGCGGACGATTATGTGCCGGTGCAGAACGAGTACGGCGGATTCGTCTGGGCCGGTGGCACGATGGCCTTTACCGCAGGCTACTGGGCGCTCGGCGCGCTGCGGCCGCGGGTCATGGCGTTCATCGGCTGCGACATGGTCTATCCGGCGGGGCCCGTCACGCATTTCTACGGCAAGGGCGAGGCCGATCCGCTGCGCCCCGACGTGACGCTCCGCAGCCTCGAGGCAAAGGCGGAACGGCTGCGCCTCATCGCTGCCGCGCAGGGCTGCGCCTGCGTGAACCTGAGCCGCGACGAGAGCCGGCTGACGTTTCCCCGCGCGGCGCCGCAGACCTGTGCCGCCTCGGAGCCGTTGCCGGGTGAGATAGACGCCGTACTGGCCGAGGAGCGGCGTCTCGACTATTTCGTCCCTTCGGGGCGCTACTGGAAAGAGCGGGAACGCTTCGATCCGGCTGAAATCGACCGGATCGACGCGCTGTGGCGGGCCGCCGGAACACGGAAACTTTGAAAGTTTCCGACGTCGATTTCTTTGAAAGAAATCGCCTCGGTCAGGCGGCGAGAATCCCATGCCGCGCGAACAGCGCCTTCAGATCCGCCTCCGCCCGCGCGCCGATATGCCCGATCACCTCCGACGCCGCGACGTTGCCCATCGCCGCACAGGCCTCGGGAGCGTGCCCTTCGGCGAGACCCCAGAGGAACGCGCCCGCAAAGAGGTCGCCCGCCCCCGTCGCATCGACGATCTCGGTCGGCACAGCCGGCACATGCCAGCGCTGCGACCCTTGCGCCACATGCGCGCCATTGCCGCTGTCGGTGCAGGCGACGGTCCCCACCTCGGCCGCCGCGATATCGAGTGCGGCCTCGAGGCTGTCGCCCCCGAACATCGACATCGCCTCGGCGCGGTTGCAGAACAGCAGGTCGACGTCCTCGCGGATCATCGTGCGGAACGCGTCGCGGTGCCGCTCGACACAGAACGGGTCCGACAGGGTCAGCGACACGCGCCCGCCCTCGCCCTTGCAGGCCGCGATTGCCTTGGCGAAGGCCGCGTGGCTGTCCGGCCCGTCGAAGCGGTAGCCCTCGAGATAGATCCACTCGGCCTGTGCCATCTGGTCCCGGTCGATGTCGTCCTGCGTCAGATACTCCGACCAGCCGAGGTAGGTGTTCATCGACCGCTCGCCGTCCGGCGTCACCACCACGATGCAGCGCCCGGTCTCGGCCGCGCTGTCCTTCGGCGCGAGCGTCGTCTCATAGGTGGCCCCGATGGCCCGCAGGTCGTGCGCAAAGATCGCGCCCAACTGGTCGTCCTTGACCTTGCCGACATAGGCCGTCCGCCCCCCCAGCATGGCGATGCCCGCGATCGTATTGGCCGCCGATCCGCCCGAGATCTCCTTGGCCGGGCCGATCCGCGAATAGAGGTCGACCGCGCGCTCCATGTCGATGAGCTGCATGATGCCCTTGTCGATGCCCGCCTCGGCCAGAAACGCATCCTCCGCCCGCGCGAGCACGTCGACCATGGCGTTGCCGATGCCGACGATCTGGAACTTCTTCATGTGGTCTTTTCCTCGAACAGGCACAGGTCGCGGATCAGGCACGCGCCGCATTTGGGTTTTCTCGCGACGCAGATATAGCGTCCGTGCAGGATGAGCCAGTGGTGCGCGTGACGCTGGAATTCCGCGGGCACGTTGTCCTCGAGGGCCCGCTCGACCGCGTCGACATCGCGGCCCGGTGCGATCCCCGTGCGGTTGCCGACGCGAAAGATATGCGTATCCACCGCCTGCGCCGGATGCCCCCACCACATGCTCAGCACCACGTTCGCCGTCTTGCGCCCCACCCCCGGCAACGATTGCAGCGCCGCGCGCGACGAGGGCACCGCGCCGCCGAAATCGTCGATCAGACGCTGGCTGAGGGCGATGACGTTCTTTGCCTTGTTGCGGTAGAGGCCGATGGTCCGGATATGATCCGTCACCGCATCGAGGCCGAGGGCCAGCATCTTCTCGGGCGTGTCGGCCACCGCGAACAGCGCGCGCGTCGCCCGGTTCACCCCCGCATCCGTCGCCTGCGCCGACAGGGCCACGGCGACCACCAGCGTATAGGCGTTGGTATGCTCCAGCTCGCCCTTAGGCTCCGCCTCGGCGGCGCGGAACCGGGCGAAAACCTCGTGCATCGCGGCATAGGGGAGCTGTCGGGCCATGCCGCCTCTATGCCCGCGCCGCCGCAAAGCCGCAACATTCGGATCGCACGGGCGGGCCCGCCCCGCTACATTCCCCGCATGGAACAGGACACCCGCTATCATTACCACGTCATCGCCCGCGCCATCGACGCCATCGACGCCGCCGAGGCACCGCTCTCGCTCGACGGTCTCGCCGCGCGGATGGACATGTCGCCCGCGCATTTCCAGCGGCTGTTCTCGGCCTGGGTCGGCGTCTCGCCAAAGCGCTATCAGCAATATCTCGCCCTCGGCCACGCCAAGTCGCTGCTGCGCGATCGGTTCACCACCCTCGAGACGGCGGCCGAGGTCGGCCTGTCGGGCACCTCGCGGCTGCACGACCTGTTCCTGCGCTGGGAGGCGATGTCGCCCGGCGACTATGCCCGCGAAGGCGACGGCCTCACCATCTTCTGGGGCTGGTTCGACAGCCCCTTCGGCCCGGCCCTCGTCATGGGCACCGACAAGGGCATCTGCGGCCTCGGGTTCGCCGAGACGAGGGGCGAGGCTGCCGCCCTCGACGATCTGACGGGGCGCTGGCCGAAGGCGCGGTTCGTCGAGGACGCCGCGATGCTGCGCCCCTGGGTGCTGGCGGCGTTCGGCGCCGATCCCACGGCCGAGGCGCCCCTCTACCTCATCGGCGCACCGTTCCAGTTGCAGGTCTGGGAGGCGCTGCTGCGCGTGCCGACCGGCCATGTCACCACCTATTCCGAAATCGCGGCCTCGATCGGTCGCCCCCTTGCCGTGCGCGCGGTGGGCACGGCGGTGGGCCGCAATCCGATAAGCTGGCTCATCCCCTGCCACCGCGCGCTGCGGAAATCGGGGGCGCTCGGGGGTTATCACTGGGGGCTGACGAAAAAGCGAAGCCTGCTGGCATGGGAAGCGGCGCGGGCAGAGGCGTGAGGCCGGGCGGGATGTCCGGCGACCGTGCCTGTGGCAGGGTCGGACCCGCCCGGGGGGGCGTTCCCGAGGCAAGGAAAAGCTCTGGTCCCGCGCACCGACACCGGCGGCGGACAAATGGACCATCCTCAATCTCACCCGCAGCGGAACTTTGCCTATCGTTCGTCTGTTATTGCATATCACGCGCATTGCCGCGATTTCACCGCTATCAGCGTCGTCATGCGTTCGACGCCACCCGTCCATTGGAAAGACCAGACATGACCTTCGCCAGACTTCCCCTCGCCTTCGCCACCGTCTCTGTCCTGACGCTCGCCGCCTGCCAGCCGCCGCTGCCGGGCCAAGGCACCGAGAACACCCGCAACGGCGCGCTGGTCGGCGCGGGCCTCGGCGCCGTCGTCGGCGCGCTCTCGGGCGACGACCGCGACGAGCGGATCCGCAATGCCGCCATCGGCGGTGTCATCGGCGGCGGCCTCGGTGCCATCGGCGGCGCGACCCTCGACCGGCAAGAGGCCGAGCTGCGCCAGAGCCTCGGCAACAACGTCGGCATCGTCAACAACGGCGAGCAACTCGTCGTGACCCTGCCGCAGGACATCCTGTTCGCCACCGACAGCGCGACGCTCTCGGGCGGATTGCAGAACGACCTGCGGGCCATCGCGGCCTCGCTCAACAACTATCCGGACACGACCGTCAACGTCATCGGCCATACCGACAACGTCGGCGAGGCGTCCTACAACCTCGGCCTCAGCCAGCGGCGCGCACAGGCGGTGTCCTCGGTGCTGATCGGTGCCGGGGTCGCGCCGGGCCGCGTCCGCTCGATCGGCCGCGGCGAGGATCAGCCGGTCGCCTCGAACCTCGACGCCGCCGGCCGGGCGCAGAACCGCCGGGTCGATATCATCATCACCCCGAACGGCTGACCCGGCCCGCGGATTGACAAGCGCAGCGGCAGGAACTTTCCTGCCGCTGTTCTCATGTGAGGTCATTCAAGATGCGCCTTTTGTCCGCCAGCCTGCTGTCGACCTGTCTGGCAGGCGCGGCCCTTGCCCAATCGGCTCCGCCGGTCGCGCCAGAGGCGGCGAGCTGCGCTGCCGCCGCTGACATACTGCGCCTGACGCGCACCGTGATCGACCGGTTCGGCGACCTCGAAGGGTTCGCGTCGCGCAGTATCGGCACCGACGCCGCCTATCTGTGGATGCGATATTCAGACCTGACGCCAGAGGAAGAGATCGCGCTGTGGCAGGGACTGATCGATGGCCCCGTGCGCCCACCGCGGCTGGCCGAGGATATGTTGCGCGCCGTCGTGATCGCGCGGCGGGGGGTCGCCGAGGGCCTGTCGATGGGGACCGACGATCCGTTGCGCGCCCTCGTGAGCGGCTGGTTTTCGGTGCAGCGCGCCGTGATCCGGACGGGGGGTGCAGAAACCTGGTACGCCCTGATGCGGCAGGCCATCGCGCGCGACGACCTCGACGAAATCTACCGTCAGGGGATGCGGTTCAACCCGCCCCCCGGCTATCTCACCCTCGATCTGCCCGAGGCGGAACGTCGCGCCATCGCGGCGTCCGCAGAGGCTGCGGAGTTTCCGGTCGCGGCAGCCATGATCCTGCTCTCTCTGGGAGACCTCGCCGCCGTCGATGCGCTGATGGCAAGGTATCCGGCGGACGAGAGTCTGGCTTTGCTCTTCGAGGGCAAGGCGATCAATACGCTGCCCCTTGCTGGATGGACGCTGACCGACCTGCCCCGCCCCGCGGCGGAAGACCCCGAGGTCGTCACGGCCCGAAAAGACATCCTGACCGTCTATCGTGCCACCCTGCGGGGGCCGCGCTTCAACTGGATCGCCATCTACCTCAACTTCAGCGGCAATTCGGCCCTTGCCGCTACGGCGGCCGAGGCCGGCCTCGCCGCCCTCGACCAGAGCGGGACCGCCCCTGCTTCCGGCCTCGCCGAGGTCTGGCTCGCGCAATACGAGGTGCTTGCCGCTGCGGATCCCGATGTCGGGAACGTGTTGCGCGGCTTCGGGATCACCGGCGTGCCGACTTTCACCGGCGGACGCACCGCGCACGATGCCATAGCGGCGCTGATGGCGCGGCGGACAGCTGCGGATTGGCTGTCGGCGGGGGCGGCGGGCGATCCCATGGCGCCGGAAACCTTTCCCGACCGCTTCGACTGGGCGCCGCTTGCGGCCACCCTGCGCGCGGTCCGCGACGGGAACGCGACCGGGCTCACCGACCCCGACCAGCGCGCCTTCGCGGCCTGGGTTCTGCTCGACGCGGGACGTATCGCCGAGGCAGAGGCGCTCGCCCTGACCATGGACCTGCCGGAGGCCCTCACGACGCTGTCCGACTTTGCCGAAGACCTCGACACCGACTGCCTCGCGGCCTTGTTCTATCCGGGCATGGCCCTCACGACGGGTGGGATGCCGGTCTATGACGTCCCGCCCCGCTGAGGCGACATTGCCTGACCGCACGTTCGGCCCTATGAACGGACCAATCCTGCCCGGGACCGCGATGCCGTTCGAGAAGATCCACACCGAAAAGGTCGCCGCCGCCGCCGTCCGGCAGATCGAACTGCTGATCCTGCGCGGCGTCCTGCGCCCCGGCAGCCGATTGCCGGCCGAGCGGGACCTTGCCGCGCGCATGGGCGTGTCGCGTCCCTCGCTGCGCGATGCTCTCGCCGCCTTGCAGGCGCGCGGCCTGCTGACCAGCCGCGCGGGGTCCGGCGTCTATGTCGCCGACGTCCTCGGATCGGCCTTCGCGCCCGCTCTCGTCACGCTCTTTGCCAGCCATGACGAGGCCGTGTTCGACTACCTCGCGTTTCGGCGCGACATCGAGGGGCTGGCTGCCGAACGGGCGACACGCCTCGGTTCGGACACCGATCTCGGCGTCATCGAGGCGGCATTCCGGCGGATGGCGGCGGCGCAGGACGGCAGGGGAAGTGCGGCGGAGGCGCAACTCGACGCCGACTTTCACCTGTCGATCATCGAGGCCAGCCACAACGTCGTGATGCTGCACATGATGCGGTCGATGTACGACCTGTTGCGGGGCGGCGTATTCTATAACCGGCAGGTCATGTTCGCCCAGCGCACGACGCGCGCCGCCCTTCTCGACCAGCACCGCGCGATCAACACCGCCCTTCAGGCACGTGACGGGCCGGGGGCACGGGCCGCCATCGAGGCACATATGGATTTCATCGGGGCGGCCCTGCGCGACCGGCGCCGCGCCGAGGCCAACGAGGCCGTCGCGCGCCAGCGCCGGGAGGTCGATCCGCAACCATAGGCAGGAGGGGCATTCCTGCCCGTCCCGCTAATGCAGCTTGGCGTCCACCGTGGCAATCGCCTCGTCGATGAGCTTGTTGCCATCGGCGGCCGTCATCTGCGCGGCGATCACATCCTGCGCTGCACCGACGGCCGCGACGATGGCCTGATCGCGCACTGCCTTCACGGCGGCCGCCTGCGCACTGGCGATCTGTTCCCCGGCGCTCGCCAGACGGCGGGCGACCGAGACGCGGATCTCTTCCTTGGCGGTATTGGCCGCACGCACCGCCTCTTCACGCGCATTCACCACGATCCGGTCGGCCTGTTCGGCGACGTCCTTCTGCTTGCGCTCGTAGGAGGCGAGCAGCGCCTGCGCCTCTTCGCGCAGGCTGCGCGCCTCGTCGAGTTCGCCGCGGATCGTGCCGGCCCGCGCGTCCAGCATCTCGGCGACCTTGCCGGGCACTTTGAAGTAGATGAGGATCGCCACGAACAGCAGGAACGCAAGCAGCACGACGAAGTCGGTGTTCTTGAGCGATACGAAGCCGTGGCTTTCCGCGAAAGCCGGCGTTGCGGCCATGAGGGCCGCAAGCCCGAGCCAGAGGCGCATCATGCCGCACCCCCGATCCGTGCGGCGACGGCGGCGTCGATCGCCTTTTGATCGACCGCGCCGCCCATCGCGCGCACCACCTCGGCGGCGGTGTCGCGGGCGACGGCGGTCACGCTCTGCACCATGTCGGCGCGGATTTCGGCGATCGCCTTTTCGCTTTCCGCGGTGCGGGCGGCGATCTCGGCGTCGGCGCGCGACAACTCGCTGTCGAGTTCGGCCTGGATCGACGCCTTGGCCTCGGCGATGATGTCGTTGGCCTGGGTCCGCGCATCGGCCAGCGCCTTGTCATAGGCGGCCTCGGCCTCCTGGGCCCGCAGCTTCAGCTCCTCGGCGGCACCGATGTCGTTGGTGATCGTGCCGGCCCGTTCGGCGAGGATCGCGCCGATCCGCGGCAGGGCGACCCGGCTGAGGATGAGGAACACGATGACGAGCGTCACCACCAGCCAGAAGACCTGGTTGGGGATGAAGTCGGGGCAAAGCTGCGGCATGCCGATGGCGCCGCCTTCGGCGTTGACGCAGGCACCTGCGATCTCTTCTGCAAGTTCGGTTTCCATCGGGGCCCCACTGGACTTTGCGTCGGATGCCGGGCGACGGATGACGCCCGGCGTTCAGCGATCTGCCGGACCTTAGACCGCGAACATCAGCAGCAGCGCGATGAGGAACGCGAAGATGCCGAGTGCCTCGGCGAAGGCCAGACCGATGAACAGCGTGGCGGTCTGCGACGCCGCGGCGGACGGGTTGCGCAACGCACCGGCAAGGTAGTTGCCCGCGACGTGGCCGACGCCGATGGCGGCAGCGCCCGAACCGATGGCGGCCATGCCGGCGCCGATGTACTGACCGAGGGCGGTTGCAGCTTCTACTTCCATTGTCTTTCTCCTTGGGTAAGTCCGAGGGGCGCCCGATGCTGTCGAACGGCCCGTGAAACGTCTAGTGGTGGGGGTGCAGCGCGTCCTTGAGGTAGACGCAGGTGAGGATCGCGAAGACATAGGCCTGGATACCGGCGACCAGCACCTCGAGGCCGTAGATCGCGGTGATCGCGAGGATCGAGACCGGCGAGATCGCGGCGATGGCGGCGAACCCGGCAAAGACCTTGATGACCGCGTGACCGGCCATGATGTTGCCGGCCAGACGGATCGAATGGCTGACCGGGCGCACGAAATACGAGATCAGCTCGATCAGCGCGATGACCGGCCGCAGGACCAGCGGCGCGTCCTTCATCCAGAACATGCCGAGGAATGCCGCACCGTTCAGCACGAACCCGGTGATCGTGACGATGATGAACACGCCGAAACCAAGGACCGCGGTGACGGCCACGTTGCTCGTCGTCGAATAGGACATCGGCAGCAGGGCCAGATAGTTGGCAAACAGGATGAACAGGAACAGGGTCATGATGTAGGGAAAGAATTTCGCCCCTTCCTTGCCCGCCACGTCCTCGACCATCTTGTAGACGAAACCGTAGATGAGCTCTGCGACCGACTGCATCCGCCCGGGGATCACCTTGCGCTGCTTGGTGCCCCAGACGAACACCAGCGCGACGCACAGGATCGCGATGGCGAACCAGAGCGTTGCGTTGGTGATCGTGTAAAAGCTGATCGGTCCGTCGCCGAACAACGGCTTGAGCAGGAACTGGTCGAGCGGGTGGAACGCGAGGCCACCGTCGTCGCCGCCATGGTTGCTGCCCGCCCCCGCCCCGGTCGCCTCCACACCACCGGCACCCGGCGCCTCGGCGCCACCGGCATGGGGTACATCACCGCCAGCGGCATCGGGCGCGTCACCGCCAGCGGCGTCGGGCGCTTCGCCGACCGGACTCTCGACGGTCTCCGCCTGCGCGACGTCATAGGCATCAGCGCCGATCTCGGTTTCTCCCGCCACG
This sequence comes from uncultured Alphaproteobacteria bacterium, assembly GCA_963789535.1. GTDB lineage: Bacteria > Pseudomonadota > Alphaproteobacteria > Rhodobacterales > Rhodobacteraceae > CAVXHQ01. Next base: position 562,438 of record CAWBKU010000004.1, read on the forward strand.
TCAGACGTCCTTCTCTTGGCTTCGGCCACCCTGCAAGAGTTGCCGTCTCTGCACTTCCTGCGCCGAACGCAGCATGGTCCTCACCCCGGCGGCAAGGCCCAGAAAAACGAACAGCACCAGAAAGATAGGCAACGTCCCGAACCAGACGTCGATCCCGTATCCGATGCCGAAACCGATCCCCAGACCGGCCACCAGCTCGATCACCATCCGCCAGGCGAGCTGGCCCTGGCTGTAGTGCTCTTCCGAATGGTCCTTTGCCGTGACCGGCGCCTTCGCCCGGGCGATCCGCGCGTCCAGCTCTCGCAGGCGGGCGGCGTCGTCGAGGGGGTCGGACATCGCAATGGTCCCTTCGTATCGGTTGCAGGGCTACTGTGGGGGGCGCGCGGAGTCAAGCGCGCTCCGCAAGGTGAGGATCGGTGTCCAACGCCTTGTTAAGATTGGAAGTTATAGATCAAAGCGACACGCGCGGGCGTCTTGCGCAGCGGCAGCGACATTCAACCGGGCGGTTGACCTTTCGCGCCCATATGCCCCAATTGCCGCCATGATCGACCCGCTCGACACCATCTTCGCCGCCCTCGCCGACCCGACGCGGCGCGCGATCCTTGCGATGTTGCTCGAGGACGACATGGCGGTGACGGACGTGGCCGAACCGTTCGAGATGTCGCTGGCCGCGATTTCCAAGCATCTGGCGGTGCTGACGGCTGCGGGCCTGATCTCTCAGGACAAGAGGGGCCGGGTGAAATGGTGCAGGATCGAGCCCGATGCCCTGCGCGGCGCCTCTATCTGGATGCAGGGGTTCGGGCAGATGGACGCACCGGACCTCGACGACTTCGAGAGGTTTCTGATGGCGGAGGGACTGGCGCCTGCCGACGTGTGACGCGCGGCGACGAAAGACAGCGGCCGTCCCCGTCTGATCGGGAACGGCCCTCGAAAACACTTCAGATCGTGCCGGTCACGAACCGCAGGATGGCGAGGACGATGACGACGAGGCCGACGAGATAGATGATGTTGCGCATGGGAAACTCCAGGTATTGCAGGGGCGCGCACCATCCTTGTGACGGCAGGATGCACGGACTGAGAAGCAAACTCACGGGACCGTGAAATTGTTCCGCCCTACCCGTCATCGCGCAGGAGCAGCACGAGGGCAAACGCCGTAAGCGCGACCCCGACGAGGATCCATGCGGGCGGGAGCGCCTCGCCCAGCGCGGCCTGCCAGATGAGCACCCACGACGGCGTGAGGTAGGTATAGGCCATCACCTTGGCCGACGGCAGTCTCTGCGCTGCGAATTGCACCAGCACCACCGTCATCGCACTGGCACAGATCGCGACGTAGACCAGCGTGATCCAGACCACCCCCGGCAGCGCCGACCAGTCGGTCGCCCGAATGTCGCGCGCCGCCCAGAGCGTCAGGACAACACCCCCCGCGACGAGCACGCCGAGCGCCGCGACCAGTGCCGGCTCGCCCCGGTTCAGCGCCTTCAGCAGCGGCGTATAGGCCGCGTGTGCCACGCAGCCGATAAAAAAGACCGCCTCGCCGCGCCCGACCTCGAACCGCATCAGCGCCCCGGGATCGGCGCGAAAGATCACCCACAGGGCGCCCGCCGCCCCGAGGGCGAGCGCCACCCCCATCCGTCCCGTCAGCCGCTGCCCCAACCAGAGCCAGCCGAACCCCGCCGACATCAGCGGGGTAAGCGTGAACACCGCCGCCGAACTGACCGGGGTGGCCGTCTTCAGCCCTTCGAACATCGCCACGAGATAGCCACCGAACAGCGCGCCGAGCACCAGATGCCGCCACGGCGCCCGCGCCGCGCGCCGGATCTGCGCCCCCGCATCCGGGAAACGGACGGCCACGACGCCGCCCACCACCCCCGCCGCCAGCCAGAATCGCACTGCGTTCAGGGCCCCCGGCGCGATCTCGTTCGCGATGAGCGCGCCGAGCGAGAACGATCCCGCCACCAGCAGCGAGAACAGCAGCATCGCCAGATGCCCCGCCCCCGCCCGCGACACACCCGTAACCGCCGGCACCGGCACGGCCCTCAGACGGGCCAGGCCCTGGCCTGATCCTTGAGGAAGGTCAGGAAGGCCTGAACCTTCGTCGTCCGGTGCAGATCGACGTGCGTCACCAGCCAGAGCGGGGCCGCCCACTCGTCGAGAGGGGCGATGACCTCGTGCAGGTCGCTGCGCCCCTCGGCCTCCCAGACGGGCAGGAACCCGATGCCCGCTCCGCCGTAGATCGCGTCGCGCATCGTGCGGTTGTCGTGCGTGCGATAGGCCACACGCTCGGGCGCTACGGTATTCAGAAGCCAGCGGTTGAACGGCGCGCGGCTCGTCAGCTCGTCGTGACCGACGAAGTAGTGGTCGTCAAAGTCCTCGATCCCGGCGGGCATGCCATGCACCGCGATGTAGCTGTCCGACGCGACGAGGCACATCCGCTGGGTAAAGAACGGCTGGACGACGTTGTCGGGCTGTTCGGGAACCGATCCTGCGCGGATCGCCACATGCGCCTCGCCGTATTCGAGGCGGAACAGGCGGTCGCCCGTCAGATAGCGCACGATCAGCCCGTCGTTGAGCTGCCGGAACCGCGCCAGCACCGGCGACAGCAGCGGCGACAGCCCGACCAGCGACGTGACGACCAGCTCGCCCCGCACCCCCTCGCCCTGCCCCTTGATCCGCCCGGCAAGCTGGGTGAACTGATCGTCGGTCGCCTGCGCCACCTGCAACAGGTCCGACCCCGCCTCGGTCGCGGTATAGCCGCGCGCGTGCCGTTGAAACAGGCGCACGCCAAGCCGCCCTTCCAGCGCGTCGATATGGCGGATCACGGTGGCATGGTGCACGCCCAGCACATCCGCCGCCCCGCTCACCGTGCCGAGGCGCGCCACCTGAAAGGCGGTGCGGATTTCATCCCAGTTGTCCATGGGTCGACCTGTGCGTTGAGGAACAAATGCCGCGCTATTTTGGCTGTGGCGTTCGCGGATGCAAGGACTAACTACCCACCGACGGCAACGAGACCGCCCCCCTTACCAGAGGCCACCATGACCAAGATTCTCCACATCGACAGCTCCGCCGACATGAACAATTCCATCACCCGCGCGCTGACTGCCCGCATCCTCGCCCGCTTCGACGGCGCCAGGGTCACGCGCCGCGACGTCGCGGCCACGCCCCTGCCGCAGATCGACGACACCTGGGTCAACGTCCGCAACACCGCCCCCGAGGCGCGCACGCCGGCGCAACTCGAAGCGTTCGCCCTGTCCGACACTCTCATCGCCGAACTGAAGGCCGCCGACGTCATCGTCATCGGCGCGCCGGTCTACAACTTTGCTATCCCCGCCTCGCTGAAGGCATGGATCGACCTGATCGCGCGCGCGGGCGAGACGTTCCGCTACACCGCCAGCGGCCCCGAGGGCCTCGTGACCGGCAAGCGGGTCATCGTGGCCTCGGCCAATGCGGGAACGCCGCCGGGCGCGGACCACGACTACAACACACGGTATCTGCGGTTCGTCCTCGGCTTCATGGGCATGACGGACGTCGAGGTCGTCTCGGCCGACCATGTGGCGGGCGACCGCGCCGCGGCCATCGCCAAGGCGAACGGCCAGATCGACGCCCTCGATCATGCGGCCATGAAAGCCGCCTGAGGCCACGCGCGTCCCCGCCCGGCACCGGTCCGGGCGGGGACGCTTGACTCCCGCCCCGCGCCCGGACTAGACGCCCGCATCCGGCAGGCATCCGCTTACCGGTCCCCCGACCACGGGGGGATCGCCACCCGTCAGCGCGTTGCGCCCACGGGTGCGCTTTTGTTATTCGGCGCCGGGCCTCCTATATCGGGGGCGAACCGCAGGGAGGCCACGCGATGTTCGAGAACCTGTCGACCCGCCTGTCCGGCGTCTTCGATCGCCTGACCAAGCAGGGCGCGCTGTCGGACGACGACGTCAAGACGGCGCTGCGCGAGGTCCGCGTCGCCCTCCTCGAGGCGGACGTGTCGCTGCCGGTGGCCCGCGATTTCGTCGCCGCCGTGCAGGAAAAGGCCACCGGACAGTCGGTGACGAAATCGGTCACGCCCGGCCAGCAGGTCGTCAAGATCGTGCACGACGCGCTGATCGACGTGCTGCGCGGGCCGGACGATCCCGGCGCCCTCAAGATCGACAACCCGCCCGCCCCGATCCTGATGGTCGGCCTGCAAGGCTCGGGCAAGACGACGACCACCGCCAAGCTGGCGCGGCGGCTGAAGGAGCGCGAGGGCAAGCGGGTGTTGATGGCCTCGCTCGACACCAACCGCCCCGCCGCGATGGAGCAACTCGCCATCCTCGGCGTGCAGATCGGCGTCGATACGCTGGCCATCGTCAAGGGCGAGGATCCGGTCCAGATCGCCAGACGCGCCAAGACGCAGGCGTCGCTCGGCGGCTACGACGTCTATATCCTCGACACCGCGGGCCGGCTGCACATCGACGAAGACCTCATCGCGCAGGCCGCCGCCGTCCGCGACGTGGCCCGCCCGCGCGAGACGCTGCTGGTGGTCGACGGCCTCACCGGTCAGGACGCGGTCAACGTCGCCACCGAATTCGACGCCAAGATCGGCGTCACCGGCGTCGTTCTGACGCGGATGGACGGCGACGGTCGCGGCGGCGCGGCGCTCTCGATGCGCGCCATCACTGGCAAGCCGATCCGCTTCGTGGGTCTGGGCGAAAAGCTCGACGCCCTCGAGACCTTCGAGCCGGAGCGGATCGCCGGTCGCATCCTCGGGATGGGTGACATCGTCGCCCTCGTCGAACGCGCGCAGGAAACCATCGAGGCCGAACAGGCCGAACGGATGATGCGCCGCTTCCAGAAGGGGGCGTTCAACATGAACGACCTTCGGATGCAGCTCGAGCAGATGATGAAGATGGGCGGCATGGAGGGGCTGATGGGCATGATGCCCGGTGCCGCCAAGATGAAGGGCAAGATGGACGAGGCGGGCCTCGACGACAGCATCCTGAAACGCCAGATCGCCCTCATCAACTCGATGACCAAGAAGGAACGCGCCAACCCCGACATCCTCGCCGCGTCGCGCAAGAAACGGATCGCGGCGGGTGCGGGCCTCGAGGTCTCGGACCTCAACAAGCTCGTGAAGCAGCACCGCCAGATGGCCGACATGATGAAACGCATGGGCAAGATGGGCAAGGGCGGCATGCTCAAGCAGGCGATGAAGGGCATGTTCGGCAAGGGCGGCGCAGGCGGCGGCATGCCCGACATGAACGACCCCGCCGCGATGGAGGCCGCCGCCAAGGCGATGCAGGGCCAGTTACCCCGCGGCATCGGCGGCATGCCGGGCATGGGCGGCGGCCTCGGTGGTTCCGGCGGCCTGCCCCCCGGCCTCTCGGGGTTCGGCAAGAAGAAATGACCACGACGATCACCATCCCGACCCTGCACACCACGCGGCTGGTCCTGCGTGCGCCGCGTATGTCGGATTTCGAGGCCTATGCCGCCTTTCGCGGCTCGCCCCGTGCCGTTTTCCTCGGCGGCCCCTATGACCGGGCGACCGCGTTCGAGCAATTGTCGTCGATCATCGGCGGCTGGCACCTTCGCGGGTATGGACGCTGGATGGTGGCGGACGCCGACACCGACGCGCCACTCGGCATCGTCGGGCTGTTCTTTCCCGAGGACTGGCCCGAGCCCGAGATCTCGTGGTCGCTGTTCGAGGGGGCAGAGGGTCGCGGTATCGCACACGAGGCGGCACTCGCCGCCCGCGACCATGCCTATGGCACGCTGGGCTGGACAACCGCGATCAGCATGATCGATCCCGCCAATACCCGGTCTGCCGCGCTTGGCCGACGGATGGGTGCGCTTCCGGTCGGGCAGTTCGACCACCCCGAATACGGCATGATGAGCGTATGGCGTCACCCTGCCCCGGCAACGCTCCGATCGGCGGGGCCGACATGACCCTGATTTCCACCCTGAATACCGAACGTCTGCGGCTGGTCCTGCCCGCCGAGCGTCACGTGCCTGCCCATGCCGCATGGTGCGCTTCGGCACGCGCCGATGCGCGCGGCTGGAAACAGCCTGCCCATCTCGCGTGGAGAGAGTTCGCGGCGGTCGCAGGACACCATGCGCTGAAAGGCTGGGGTCCATATGTGGCGGAATTGCGAGACGATGAAACCGGCACCGGAATTGGACTTTTCGGACTCTGGCAGCCCCCCGCGGTGCCCGAAATCGAGTTGAAATGGACGATCTGGAACAAGGATCACGAAGGCAAGGGCCTCGCCCTCGAGGCGGTGCGCGCCGTCCGCGACCATGCGCGGCGGGTGCAGGGCGTCGACGCGCCGGTCAGCTACATCCATGCCCCGAACCCGCGATCCGAGGCGCTTGCCCGGCGTCTGGGCGCCGTGCGCGACGGCGACTGGACCACGCCCACCGGCAAGATCGTCGGACGCTGGCGCCATCCCGCGTCCGGAACGCTCGAAACGGCGGGTGCGGCATGAACCTGATCCCGACCCTCGTCACCGAGCGCCTGACGCTCGGCATGCCCGACGACCGCACCTTCGACGCCTGGGCCGCGTTCTGCGCCACCGACCGTGCGAAGTACTTCGGCGGCCCGACATCGCCTGCCGAGGCATGGCGCGCGATGGCATTCACGCTCGGCCACTGGGTGCTCAGGGGGTACGGCAACTTCTGGGTCCGCGAAACCGCGACCGGCACGCCCGTGGGCCGGATCGGCCTCTACGACCCGCACGGCTGGCCCGAACCGGAACTGGCCTATGCGATCTATGCCGAATTCGAGGGCACCGGCATGGCCTTCGAGGCCGCGACCCGCGTGCGACAGTGGGCCTATGCCGACCTCGGCATGACCACGCTGGTCAGCCTCATCGCCCCGGAAAACACCGCATCGCAGAAACTGGCCGCCCGGCTGGGGGCGAGGTTCGAGGCCGACAGCCGCTATCCCGATGGCGAGGCCTGCCAGATCTGGCGCCACCCTGGCCCCGGGGCGCACCCATGACCGCCCCCTGGCAAACTCCACCCGCCGGCCGCGCCGCCGACCGTGCCGCTGCCCTCGTCGCCCTGATCCCGCGGATCGAGACCGAGCGGCTGATCCTGCGCGCCCCCACCCTCGCCGAGGGTGAGGCCTATGCCGCGATCTACACCTCGGACCGCTGGCTGCACGACGAACGGCCCGACGCCCACGAGGCCTGGCTCGACTTCAACTTCGTCGTGGCAAGCTGGCTCTTGCGCGGCTATGGCGCCTTTGCCATCGAGGATCGCGCGACCGGCGCGCTCCTCGGATTCGTCATGCTCGACCACGAGTTCTCGGACCCCGAGCCCGAGATCGGCTGGGCGCTCACCGCCGAAGCGACAGGCCGGGGGATCGCCACCGAGGCGGCACGCGCCGCGCTGGGATACGCGACAAGCATCGGCCTTGCGCCCGTGGCCTACGTCTGGGACCGCAATGCAGGCTCTGCCGCCGTGGCCACCCGTCTGGGCGGCGTTCGCGACGCCGCCGCCGAGGCGACGCTTGGTCCCGACATGATGGTCTGGCGGTTCCCCACCCCGACCTTTCGAGAGGGAACTTCGCCATGACCGACGCCGTGACCGACGCCGTCACCCGCGCCGCCGCCCTCCTCAGGGGCCACCGCGAGAGCATCGACCGCCTCGACGCGATCCTCGTCTACACGCTGGCCGAGCGGTTCAAGCACACGCAGGCGGTCGGCGCGCTCAAGGCCGAGCACGCCCTGCCGCCCTCGGACCCGACGCGCGAGGCCGCACAGATCGCGCGCCTCACCGAACTTGCGACCGAGGCCGACCTCGACCCCGAATTCGCCACGAAATTCCTGGCCTTCATCATCCAGGAAGTCATCAAGCACCACGAACAACACCACAGTTGACCCGGGGCCACGCCCCGACACGCCATTCATCAGGAGAACACCAAATGGCCATGAAAATCCGTCTCGCCCGTGGCGGCAGCAAGAAGCGCCCGTCCTATTCCATCGTCGCCGCCGACAGCCGGATGCCGCGCGACGGCCGCTTCATCGAAAAGCTGGGCACCTATAACCCGCTCCTGCCGAAGGACAGCGAGGATCGCGTCAAGATGAACGTCGAGCGGATCCAGGACTGGATCTCCAAAGGCGCTCAGCCCACCGACCGCGTCGCCCGGATGCTCGAGGCCGCCGGCGTGACCCCGAAGAAGGATCGCGCCAACCTCAAGAAGGGCGAGCCCGGCAAGGCCGCCAAGGAGCGCGCCGAGAAGAAGGCCGCCCGCGAGGCGATGCCGATCGAAGAGCCGGCCCCCGTGGTCGAGGAGGTGGCCGAGGAGGCCCCCGCAGAGGCCGAAGCGAAAGAGTGACCCGACCCGGCGGGGCCGCAGCACGCGGCCCCGCCCCCGACAGAGGGACGCCGCGCATGTCCGATCCCCATGACACCATCGTCGTCGGCCGCCTCGGCGGCGCCTTCGGCGTGCACGGCGAGGTGCGCCTGAAGTCGTTCTGCGCCGACCCCGCCGCCATCGCCGACTATACCCCGCTCACGACGGCGGATGGCCGCGCGATCGCCACCATCGTCCTGACCGGCCAGCTTACCAACGGCCTGACCGCCCGCATCGACGGCGTCAGTACCAAGGAACAGGCCGATGCGCTCAAGGGCGTCGACCTGCATGCGCTGCGCAGCCGTCTCCCCTCCCTGCCCGACGACGAATACTACCACGCCGATCTGATCGGCCTGACCGTCTTCGACACCGGCGGTACCGCCCTCGGCACCGTCAGGGCGGTCGAGAACCACGGCGCCGGCGACCTGCTCGAGATCGCCGCGCCGGGCCTCAAGGATACCGTCCTGCTGCCCTTCACGCTCGCCTGCGTGCCCACCGTCGACCTCGCCGCGGGCCGTATCATCGCGGACCCACCCGACGGACTTTTCTAGCGTCCCGCCCCCGGCCGCCTTGCCAAACGGCCCGGCGTCTTGCGACGGTGGCACAGCGCCCGCACCCACTGGACCGCCCCGATGCCCCGCCAACGCCGCATCCTGCTGCACCCCGGCTTTCACCGCACCGGCACCGCCTCGGTCGCGGCCTTCCTCGATGCCAACCGGGCCGACCTCGCCCCGCATCTGGGGCTGCTGTTGCCCCCCGACCTGACGGCGGCGACCGATCTGACCCGACGCTTCTCCGCCGACCTGAACCCCCTCCGCCTCGCCGATCTGGTCGAGACGATGGACGACATCCTCGCCGCGCACGGCCTGCACCCGATCCTGAACGACACCCGCGACATGGTGATCTCGGCGCCCGACCTCGGGGGTCTGATGCCCGGCGCGCCGGGTGTGACCAGCTACGGGGCTGTCCCGATCGCCACCGCCTATCTGGCGGGCTATCTCACCGAACGGTTCCCGCGGGCCGAGGTGGTCGTCGTCTTCACCACCCGCGGCCCGCGCGACTGGCTCCAGAGCGTGTGGCGTGCCAGCCTCGCCGCACAGCGCCTGAAACAGGACTGGACCACCTTCAGCGCGGCCCTCGCGCGGGCCGCCAACCTCGACCATGCGATCCTGAACGCCGCCCACGCCATCGACCCGGTCGCCGCCTATACCCTGCCGCTGCACGAGGCGGCGCTGCACCCGCAGGGGCCGGGCGGCGCCCTGCTCGAACTGATCGACCTGCCCGCCCCCCTGCGCGCGGCCCTGCGCCCCGTCCCCGCCACCGGACGCGGCCCCTCGCCCGACCTTGCGGCGACCCTGCTGGAACTGAACCTCTCTGACCTCCCCAAGAAGCTGCTTGCCGAAGAAAAGCAGCTTCTGACGCAGGCGGAACGCACCCGGGCGCCCGACGCGGCGGCACCGGCCCCCGCCGTTCCCCGCGCTGCCGGAGGATAGGCCGGTGCCGTCCCGGCGCATCGTCGTCCACGCTGGGTTTCACAAGACCGGGACCACGACGACGCAGGCCACGCTGATGCAGAACGGCCCGCTGATCTGGCCCACCCACGCTATCGTCCTGCCGGGCCGCCTGACCGACGTGCTGCGGATGGCGACGCTCCATTCGACGATGCGCGACACGCTCACCCTGTCGGAATTCGGCCACCGGATGGCGGCGTTCCTCGCCACGCTCGACCTTGGCGCGCGGCGCGGCCTCGTCATCTCGGCCGAGAACCTGTGCGGCCTGATCCCCGGGCGCAGACAGGTGACGGGCTATGACGCCGCACCCGCTCTGCTCGCGGCGACGGCGCGGGCGCTCGGCGACACGTTCGGCGACATCGACCTGCACGTCGTGCTGACCCTGCGCGATGCGTCCGGCTGGCTGCGGAGCAGCTATTGGCAGAACCTGCGCTCCTCGCGCCTGACCGAGGATTTTGCGGTCTATGCCGCGCGCCTCGGGCAGACCGTCGATCTGCCCGCCACCATTGTGGCAATCCGTTCCGCCCTGCCCGACGCCACCGTTCACAGCGCCCCGATCGAGGCCCTGCGCGACGCCCCGCTCGGCCCGGCCACGCCGGTCGTCGACGCCATGGACCTGCCTGCCGCCGCCCGCGCCGCCCTGCGCCCCGCCGCCCCGCACAACGCCGCCCCGGACACGGCCACCATCTCCGAGGTGCTGGCCCTGAACCGCGGCCCCCTTTCGGACGAGGTCTGCCGCCGCGCCAAGGCCGACCTGCTCGGCCTCGATAACGTCTGACCCCGACACCGATTTCCTACAAAGAAATCGACCCCGAAATCTCTCAAAGATTTCGCCCCGCCCCGCCGCATTGTCGCGCCCCGCCACATCGCTATGATGCCACCTCCCGACCGCCACCCAAGGCCAGCCCATGCCCGCCGAAGAGATCCCGCCGCGCGCCCGCGCGATCGGCCGCAAGTCGATCCGCCCGACCGCGCAGCCGCGCGACCTGATGGACGAGGCCCCGGTCCTCGCGCAGGCCTGGATGGCGCAGGTCATCACGCTTCTGCCCCACGCCTTTCCCGGTGTCCTGGGCGAGAGCCTGACCGGCAAGGCGCTGCACGACGGCCTCTGGCAACTGCACGCCCACGATCTGCGCACCCATGGCGAGGGCCGCCACCGCAACGTCGACGACACCCCCGCAGGCGGCGGCGCCGGCATGGTGCTCCGCCCCGACATCGTGGCCTCCGCCCTCACCGCCGCCCGCACCCTCGCCCGGGGCCGCACGCCGATGCTCTACCTCTCCCCCCGCGGCCGCCCGTTCACCCAAGGCATGGCGCAGATGCTCGCGGGCTGTGACGGCGTGATCCTGCTCTGCGGCCGGTTCGAGGGGGTGGACGAGCGCGTCATCGACCATTTCGGCCTGATCGAGGTCTCGATGGGCGACTATGTCCTGACGGGGGGAGAGATCGCCGCTCAGGCCTTGATCGACGCCACGGTCCGCCTTATACCCCGCGTGCTCGGGAATCAGGCTTCCACCGAAGAGGAGTCGTTTTCCCGCGGACTGCTGGAACACCCCCAGTATACGAAACCCGCCCTCTGGGAGGGGCATGAAATCCCCGCCGTTCTTCGCGGCGGAAACCATGCCCTGATCGCGGAGTGGCGGCAAAGCCAGGCCGAAAGGCTGACGAAGGACCGACGACCTGACCTCTGGCGGGCATATCGTGCGCAGCACGGCATGGACCCGGACGAAGACCGAGAGCTCTGAGGACGCGCAATCATCCGCGGGCCAAACCGCGCGAACATAGGAGAGATCGGATGAACCTGATCGCAGAACTCGAGGCCGAACAGATCGCCTCACTGGGCAAGACCATCCCGGACTTCAAGGCCGGCGACACGCTGCGCGTCGGCTACAAGGTCACGGAAGGCACCCGCAGCCGGGTCCAGAACTACGAAGGCGTCTGCATCGCCCGCAAGAACGGCCACGGCATCGCCGGCTCGTTCACGGTGCGCAAGATTTCCTTCGGCGAGGGCGTCGAGCGCGTCTTCCCGCTCTATTCGACCAACATCGAGACGATCGAGGTCGTCCGCCGCGGCCGCGTCCGCCGCGCCAAGCTCTATTACCTGCGCGACCGTCGCGGCAAATCCGCCCGGATCAAAGAGGTCACGAACTACAAGCCGAAGGGAGCCGAAGCATGAAGGCCGACATCCATCCCGACTATCATCTGATCGACGTCAAGCTGACCGACGGCACGATGTACCAGATGAAGAGCACCTGGGGAAAGGAGGGCGACACGCTGACCCTCGACATCGACCCCACCGTGCATCCCGCCTGGACGGGCGGCTCCTCGCGCCTGCTCGACACCGGCGGCCGCGTGTCGAAGTTCAAGAACAAGTATGCGGGCCTCGGTTTCTGAACCGCTCCCGATACGACGATCCCAAACGCCGCCCCCACCTTGGGGCGGCGTTTTCCGTTTTTGCCTCCCGTTCGCGATTGTCTGCCGCCCCGCCTCATCCTTCTGGCTGAAAATATCCCGGCGGGTCTTTGGGGGGCCGGCCCCCTAAAGCGCCCGCCCGCACCACATGCCCCCGCCCGATCACGGCCCCGCGACCGCCCCGGGCGCCCGCACATTCTTTGCAAAGGAATGTGCCCCGCCGCGCGTGAGCGGCGGCCCCCCTTTGCGACAGGATCGGTGCGCGGCGGCAAACCATCTGTGCGTGCCCGCCTGAAACTCCCCGCACGGGTCGCGGACCCACGCCGTCAACCCCCGCAACCCCTCACGCCGCCTCGTTTTTTCGTGATGTTACAAACCCTTTCCGCCGCCGCCCCGGCGCATAACTCCAGTCCATCGGAGGCACCGACGCCTCCCCCCACACGCCGCATCCCGGCACACCCAAAGGACCACATCATGACCAAGCTCATCGCCCTCGCCGCCGCCGCCCTCGTCGGCTCGGCCACCTTCGCCGCCGCCGACAGCTCGTTCGCCTACCAGCGCACCCTCGACAGCTCCTCGATCCTCGACCTCGGCACCGTCACCGCCGAAGCCGCCGGCACCGTCGAGGTCTACGACTTCCGCGGCGGCGAACTCGGCGCCCTGCTCGGCAGCCAGACCGTCGCCGCCGGTGCGAACTCGAACGTGCGCATCAACGTCAACGATTCGCCGAACTTCGACGTCGTCGCGATCCTGAAGATCGACGGCCAGGACGCCGCCGTCCGCGAGTATCAGATCGCCCGCTGACACCACACCGCCCTTCCCGGCACGAGGAAGCCCGGACCGAAAGGCCCGGGCTTTCGCATCACCACCCCGAAGGCCGGGCTTCAGCCCGGCGCACCCTCTGGACCCTCTCCCCGCACCTGCCTACTGTCCCGCAACTCCAGCGAGGCACCCCATGGCGACCGGCACCCAGATCCGCACATACTTCGAGGGCCGCTGGCACGACGGCGACCTGGCCGTCATGCGCGCCGCCGACCACGGGAGCTGGCTCGGCACCACCGTCTTCGACGGTGCCCGCTTCGTCGATGGCCGTACGCCCGACCTGCTGCCCCATTGCGAACGGGTCAACCGCTCGGCCACCGCCCTGATGATAACCCCCACCGTCACCGCCGAAGACATGGTGGCGATCACCCGAGAGGGCCTGACCGCCTATGCCCCGGAAACGGCCGTCTATATCCGGCCGATGTACTGGGCCCTCGACGGCGACGCGACCGCGATCGTGCCCCGACCCGACGCCACCGGCTTTGCCCTCTGCCTCGAGGCGATCCCGATGCCGCCCGCCGATGCCCGGGCCACGCTGACAACCACACGCTTCCGCCGTCCCGTCCTCGAGGATGCGGTGGTCGACGCCAAGGCGGGCTGCCTCTATCCCAACAACGCCCGCATGCTGACCGAGGCGCGGGCCAAGGGGTTCACCAACGCGCTCGTCGCCGACGCCATGGGCAACGTCGCCGAAACGGCGACCTCGAACGTCTTCATGGTGCGCGACGGCGAAATCCTGACGCCGATCCCGAACGGCACCTTCCTTGCGGGCATCACCCGCGCGCGCCATATGGCCAACCTCGCCGCGGACGGCACCGCCGTGCGCGAGGCGGTCCTGACATTCGCCGATTTCCACGCCGCGGACGAGGTCTTCCTGTCGGGCAACTTCGGCAAGGTCACGCCCGTCGCCCGCTTCGACGACACGACCTACGACATCGGCGAGAACGGCAACCCCGTCACCCGCCGGGTCCGCGACCTCTACTGGGACTGGGCGGCGACGCAGGACTAGGCGTTTGGCGTTGCCAGCCCCCGCCTGCCTGCGGCAGAGTGGGCAACGCACGACAGCCGTGCCCCGAGGGAGAGACCCGATGCGCAAGTTCCTCGTCGTGCTCGACGACAGCCGCGAATGTCTGAACGCGATGCGTTTCGCCGCCATGCGCGCCAACCACACCGGCGGCGGCGTCACCGTCCTGTCGGTGATCCCGCCCGACGAGTTCAACCATTGGGTCGGCGTCGGCGAGATCATGCGCGAAGAGGCGCGCGAGCGGATCCATGCGCATTTCGAGGTCTTCGCCAAATGGATGCGCGACAAGCAGTCGGTCGACCCAAATCTGGTGATCCGCGAGGGCGAGGTGATGGCCGAGATCATCGCGCTCGTCGCCGAGGACGCCGACATCGGCATCCTCGTGCTGGGTGCCGCCAGCGAGGGCAAGGGCCCCGGCCCGATCCTGACCGCCCTCATGCGTCAGGCCGGCACCCTGCCGATCCCGATCACCATCGTGCCGGGCGACATGTCCAAGGAAAAGCTCGAGGCGATCACCTGACCCGCAGCACGGTCCGTTACTTTGTGATCCGCCAATCCCTTACGCCAGAGTTGACAGCTGTCAACTTTCTCACGCCACCATCGCCGCCGCCCGCTTGAGGTCCACCGACACCAACTGGCTTACCCCCTGCTCGCCCATCGTGACCCCGAAAAGGCGGTCCATCCGCGCCATCGTCACGGCATGGTGGGTGATGACCAGAAACCGCGTCTCGGTCTGGCGCGTCATCTCGTCCAGCAGGTCGCAGAACCGCGTCACGTTGGCATCGTCCAGCGGTGCGTCGACCTCGTCGAGCACGCAGATCGGCGCCGGATTGGCGAGGAACACCGCGAATATCAGCGCCAGCGCGGTCAGCGTCTGCTCGCCGCCCGAGAACAGGCTCAGCGTCGACAGTTTCTTGCCCGGCGGCTGGCACATGATCTCGAGGCCCGCGTCCAGCGGATCGTCGCTGTCGACCATCTCGAGGCGCGCCTCGCCGCCGCCGAACAGATGCGTGAACAGCATCCCGAAGTTGGTGTTGACCTGCTCGAAGGCGGTCAGCAACCGCTCGCGCCCCTCGCGGTTCAGGCTCGCGATGCCGGTGCGCAGCGTCGCGATGGCGCCCTCCAGGTCCGACTTCTCGCGCGCGAGCGTGTCATGCTCGACCTCGACCGCCCGCGCATCCTCCTCGGCGCGCAGGTTCACCGCGCCCAGACCGTCGCGCTGCCGCTTCAGCATCGCCACCCGCGCGTCGATATCGTCCGCACCCGGCATCCGGTCCGCATCGTCGCCCAGCGCCGCGCGCAGCGCCCCGGGCGTCTGCTCCAGCACCTCGTCGATCCGGTCCGCCGCCGCAACCACCGCACCGCGCGCCGCCTCGGCGCGTGCCTCCGCCGCCGCCCGCGCCTCGCGCGCCTCGGACGCCAGACGCTCCGCCTCGCGTTCGGTCCCCACCGCACCGCGCAGCGCCGTTTCCGCCTGCGCCAGCGCATCCGCCGCCCTGGCCCGCCGCGCCTCGGCCTCGCCGATCCCCGCGTCCAGTTTCGCGCGCCGCGCCGCGATTTCCCCCGGCGCGCCTTCCGCCATCGCCAATTCCGCCGCCGCCTCGTCCCGCCGCGCCGCGATCTCTGCCGCCCGCGCCGCCGCCGTGTCGAGCCGGGTGCGCCAGCTCGCCGCCTCGCGCGCGATATCCGCCGCCCGCCGGGTCCGCGCCTCGCCCTCGCGTCGCATTTCGTCCTGTACCGACCGGCGCGACATCATCGTGATCCGCGCCGCCTCGACGGTCGTGCGCAGATCCTCGACCAGCGTCCGCGCCGAGGCCAGATCGCCAAGCCCCGCCATCGCCCGCCCGGCCTCGGTGGCCGTCCGCCGCGCCGCCACCTCCTCGTCGCGGTAACGCCGCAGGGCCGATGCCGCCGCATCGCGCCGCCCCCGCGCCAGATCCCGGTCCGCCTCGGCCCGCGCGACCGTCCGGTGCGCCTCGGCCACCAGCCGGTCCGCATCGCGGCGCGCCGTCCGGGCGCGCGCATCCGCCTCGGTCAGGGCCGCCAATCGTCTGCTCAGGACGTCATGCGCCTGCGCCGCGCCCTGCGCCGTGGCATTCACCTCCTCCAGATCGCGCTTCAGCTCGACCAGCCGGTTGAGCTGCTGCAACCGCAGCGCCGCCGCCGTCGGCGCATCCTCGGCCCCTGCCCGATACCCGTCCCAGCGCCACAGGTCGCCCGCAAGGCTCACCAGCCGCTGCCCCGGCAGCAGCGCCGCCTGCAACCGCGCGCCCTCCTGCGCCTCGACCAGCCCCACCTGACCCATCCGCCGGATCAGCGCGTCCGGCACCGCCACATGATCGGCCAGCGCACTCACCCCCTCGGGCAGGGCCTGCGGCACGTCGTAGGCGCCGAGCGTCACCCATCCCGACGCGTCACCCGCCCCGGCCAGCGGCGCCCGCAGGTCGTCGGCCAGCGCCGCGCCCAGCGCCTTTTCGAACCCGCCATCGACCCGCAGCAGGTCGAGCACCTGCCCGCCCTCCCTGGTGTCCCGCTCGAGCAGACGCCCCAGCGCCGACACCTCGGCCCGCAGCGCCGCGGCCTCGCCCTCGGCGCCCGACCGCGCCGCCCGCGCCGCGGCCTCACGCTCCTGTGTCTCGGCCCGCGCGATCTCGGCCGCCGCCAGCGTCTCGTCGGCCCGCGCCGCCGTCGCCACCGCCGCCGCGACACCGGCCTCGGCCGCGGCGAACTCCGACTCGCTCTTGTCGACGGCGGCGTCGCCTGCCGCGAGGCCCGCTTCCGTCCGCGCCCGGTCGCCTTCCGCCTTCGCCAGCGCCTTGCGCGCTTCGTCCACGAGGCGTTCGGCGGACTGATACCGCGCCGCCAGCCGCGCCGCATCCTCGGTCCGCTGGCTCATGTCCGCCTCGCGCGCCGCGAGCACCTCCGCCGCCTCGCGCGCCGCCGCCGCCGCCTCGGCGAGCCGCGCGTCATGCCCGACGCCCTGACCTGCAAGTTCCGCCTCCTCCGCCTCGAGCCGCGCGATCGTCTCGCCCGCGTCGCGGTTGAGCGCGGCCTCGCGCGCGCCATCCCGATCCAGTTGCGTGATCCGTGCGCCCAGCGCCGCGATCTGCGCCACCGCGCGCGCCGCCTCGTCGTCGAGCGCATCACGGCTTACGATCAGGCGTTGCAGCACCGCCCCCGCGATCGCCTCCTCCTCGCGCAGCGGCGGCAGGCCCGCCTCGCGCGCACCGCGGGCGGTCGCCGCCTCGCGCGCCGCCGTTTCGCCCCGCCCCGCCTCGAGCATCCGCTCCCGCGCCGCCGCCTCCGCGGTCAGGCGGCCGGCGTCCGCATCCCGCCAGCGCCGATAGAGCAGCAGCCCCTCGGCCACCCGCAACGCCTCGCCGATCTCGCGGTACCGCGCCGCAGCCTTTGCCTGCCGTGCCAGTTGCGACAATTGCGCCGCAAGTTGCTCGATCACGTCGTCGACCCGCAACAGGTTCGCCTCGGCCCCCCGCAGCTTGAGTTCCGCCTCGTGCCGCCGCTGATAGAGCCCCGAGATCCCCGCCGCCTCCTCGAGGATCCGCCGCCGCGCGGTGGGCTTAGCGTTGATGAGTTCCGAGATCTGCCCCTGCCGCACCAGCGCCGGGGAATGCGACCCGGTCGAGGCATCGGCGAACAGCATCTGCACGTCGCGCGCCCGCACTTCCCTTGCGCCGACCCTGTAGGCCGACCCTGCGTCCCGCGTGATCCGCCGCACGATCTCGAGGGTGTCGCTGTCGTTGAACGCCGCCGGTGCCAGCCGCTCGCCGTTGTCGATCACGAGGCTCACCTCGGCGTGGTTGCGCGCGGGCCGGGTCGCCGCCCCGGCAAAGATCACGTCCTCCATGCCGCCGCCGCGCATCGCGGTCGGGCGGTTCTCGCCCATCACCCAGCGCAGCGCCTCGAGGAGGTTCGACTTGCCGCAGCCGTTCGGCCCGACCACGCCGGTCAGCCCGTCGGCGATCGTGAGGTCCGTCGGGTCGACGAAACTCTTGAACCCGTTCAGCCGCAGTCTGGTAAAGCGCATCGTCTCTTTCCTGCCCGCCCCCACGCCCGATTCCGGGTCGTCGAGGGGTGGCCCAACATCGCGGCCCCCGCCCCGCCTGTCAACGCGTGCCCCCTGCATCTGGACGACCCCGGCCGCTTATCCACAAGATACCGCATCCCGACTGCGCGCCACCCCGCATTCACGTTGCCGCAACAACTCCCCCCGGAGGGTCCGCCCCTGCCGCACACGCACCGCAACCCGTCGCATCCCGCCTTGACGCCCCGCCCCGCCCGCGCGACAAAGGGGACGTACGGTTCCCCGCCAACGGCGCAAAGCGTCAGGGGATCAAAAGAGAATGCGGTGCAGGCCGATCCCTCATGCGGGAGGCCCCATGCCGCAGCCGCCCCCGCGACTGTATGCGGTGAGGGCCCGCCGGATATGCCACTGGGGACGCTCCCCGGGAAGGCAGGCGCCGCCCCGCGACCCGCGAGCCAGGAGACCTGCCGTGCGTGAAACCAGCTCCCGTCGGGTGTGACGGGCAAGGAGAGCGACATGACCGACACGACCCCGATCCGTTCCAGCCTGACCCGTTCGGGCACCTCGGCCCCGACCCTCGCCATCGCCGTCGCGGCGTTGCTGGGGTTCGGCATGGTGTTCCTGGCCGGATTTGCACAGGCGGGCGTCCTGCACGACGTCGCGCACGACGTGCGCCATGCGACCGGCTTTCCCTGCCACTGAGATGTTCACCCGTATCGTGACCAGCGCGTTGTTCGCTGGTGCGGCCACCGGCATCGCTGCCGGGGCGCTGCACCTGATGTTCGTGCAGCCGGTTCTGCTGCATGCCGAACTCTACGAGTCGGGCACGCTCGTGCATTTCGGCGCCGGAGCGGTGAGCGCGCAACCCTCGCTGCCGGGGATCGACATCGCCCGCGACGGGCTGTCGCTCGTGTTCACGATGTTTCAGTACACCGGCTATGCGCTGATCCTCGCCGCGCTCTTTGCCGTGGCCGAGGAGCGCGGGCTCATCGTCGACGCCCGCCGGGGCCTGATGTGGGGCCTTGCAGGCTTTGTCTCGGTGATGCTCGCGCCTGCGTTCTCGCTGGCGCCCGAGGTGCCCGGTGTCGCCGCCGCCGATGTCGGTGCGCGGCAAATCTGGTGGTTCGCCACGGTCGCCGCCGCGGCGCTGGCCATGGCACTCTTTGCCTTCGGTCGCCGCTGGCCGCTCTGGATCGGTGCCGCCGTCCTGCTGATCGCGCCGCACCTCATCGGCGCCCCCGAACCCGGGGTCTTTGCCGGCACGGCGCCGACCGAACTCGGCGCCCTCTTCGCGGCCCGCGCGCTCGGCGTGGGCTTTGCCGCCTGGGCGATCCTCGGGTCGACGCTGGGGTATTTCTGGCAGACCGAGAGCCGCGCGCGAGAGGCCGCGGCATGAGATCGTGCAGACGGCGGTCCCCCGCTTCGATCCCCGTTTCGATCCCCGCCGTTGAAGCCTTGCATGAAATATGCGCCAAAGGATATTGAAATGCCTTCCAAAATCCCCGCCACCATCGTCACCGGATTCCTTGGTGCCGGCAAGACCACGCTGATCCGCCACCTCCTGCAAGACGCGGGCGGCCGCCGCATCGCGCTGGTCATCAACGAGTTCGGCGACCTCGGCATCGACGGCGATATCCTGCGTGGCTGCGGCATCGAGAATTGCAGCGACGACGACATCGTCGAGCTGTCGAACGGCTGCATCTGCTGCACCGTCGCCGACGATTTCATCCCCACGATGGAAATGTTGCTGGCCCGCGATCCGCGGCCCGACCACATCGTCATCGAAACCTCCGGTCTCGCCCTGCCGCAACCACTGGTCCGCGCGTTCGCCTGGCCCGGCATCTCGACGAAGGTGACGGTGGACGGTGTCGTCACCGTCGTCGACGGCAAGGCAGTTTCCGAAGGCCGTTTCGCCCATGACGTCGCCGCCGTGGACGCCCAGCGCGCCGCCGATGCGGGCCTCGCGGGGGGGGGCGACCACGAGACGCCGCTGTCGGAACTCTTCGACGACCAGATCGCCTGTGCGGACATGATCGTGGTGAACAAATCCGACCTGCTGACCGCCGACGAGGCTGCGACCCTGACCGCCCGCCTGAAGTCCGAGGCCCGGCCCGGCGTCCAGGTCCTGCCCGCCATCGGGGGCGCCCTGCCCGCCGCGGTCCTGCTGGGCCAGGGCGCTGCCGCCGAGGCCGACATGGCCGCGCGCGGCGAGGTGCATCACCATCACCACGACGGGGCGGACGACACCGATCACGGGCATGACCACGACCACGGCCACGACGACTTCCAGACCTTCACCGTGACCTGCCCCGAGATCGCCGATCCAAGGGCGTTCACGGCCCGCCTGAAACAGGTCATCGCGACCCACGACATCCTGCGCCTCAAGGGGTTCGCCGCCGTGACGGGCAAACCCATGCGCCTTGCCGTGCAGGCCGTCGGTCCCCGCATCGACAGCTATTACGACCGGCCCTTCGGCGCCGGAGATCGCGAGACCCGCCTCGTGGTCATCGGCCTCGCAGGTCTCGATGCGGTGTCGATCACCGCCGCGATCGAAGCCGCCGCCGCACCCGTCGACGCCTGAGCGCTTGCCCGTTCCTGCCCCGATCCGATCGGCGGCGGCACGACACAAGGACCGCCGATGATCACCGTCCGCCCCGCCTCGCCGCACGAGCCCGCCGCGACCGCCCTTCTCCGGGCCAGTCACGCGCATCTCGCGGCGCTCTATCCCGCGGAACACAACCATCACCTCGGCATCGACGCTCTCGCCGCTCCGGGGATGATGTTCCTGCTCGCCGAGGCGGATGGCACCGCCACCGGCTGCGCCGCCCTGGCCGACGAGGGCACCTATGCCGAGATCAAGTCGATGTTCGTGGCTCCCGCCGCGCGCGGCTCCGGCACCGGCGCGGCCCTGATGGCGGCCCTCGAACGGGTCGCCCGCGCCAACGGCCACGTTACCCTGCGGCTGGAAACCGGCGATACGCTGCACGCGGCGCACCGGCTCTATGCCCGCCACGGCTTTGCGCCCTGCGGCCCGTTCGGCGACTATGCCCCCGGTCCGCATTCGGTGTTCATGGAGCGGACATTGTGACCGCGCCCGCGCCAGGGGTGCGGCCGCTAGTCTGCGCGCTTGTCGTCCGCCGCCTTCTTCATCCGCGCCAGCAACTCTTCCTTCGAGGGCCGCGCCCCGAACGGCACCTTGCGCGTGCCATAGGCGTTGTGTTCCTTGTGCCGTGGCGCGTTCTTGCCGGCCTTGGCGGCACCGCTCTTTGCATAGTCCATCGCTTCACCTCCGATTCCCGCGCATCTATGCCGCCCGCGCGCCCCGGACAAGGCTGATGCACCTGCTCGCCGCCTCTGCCGCGACGCTGGCCGACGGGACCGAACCGGTCGACCTCGGCCAGAGCGCCGCCGACGTCGTGTTCCTGTCCGCCGCCGACAGCGAACTGGCGCTCCTGTCAGAGGCACGCGCCGCGATGGACGCAGCCCCGGGCCTGCGGCTGGCGAACCTGCTGCACCTCACCCACCCGATGTCCGTCGACCTGCACCTCGACACCTGTGCCACGAAATCGCGCCTCGTCATCGCCCGCCTGCTCGGCGGCGCCGCCTACTGGCGTTACGGGTTCGAGCAATACGCCGCCCGTCTGGCCGAAGCGGGAGTCCCCGTCGCCTTCCTGCCCGGCGACGACAGGCCCGACGATGATCTGCGCACCTTCTCAACCGTCCCGGACGCAGATTACGACGCCCTGTGGTCCTGCTGCGTCGAGGGCGGCCCCGACAACGCCGTCACCCTCCTCGCCCACGCCCGCGCGATGATCGACGGCACCGACAGACCGGCGCCCGCCCGCCCCCTCCTGCGCGCAGGCCTGCACTGGCCGGGCGAGGCCGCCACCTCCCTGACCGACATGCGCCGTCACTGGCCCGACGGCGCCGCAGTGGTCCCGATCCTCTTTTACCGCGCCCTTTTGCAAGGCGGCGGCACCGCGCCGATCGACCGCATGGTGCGGGCGCTGCTGCGCGAGGGCCTCGCCCCGCTGCCGGTCTTCGTGGCCTCCCTGAAGGATCCGCTCAGCGTCGCGACCCTGCGCGCGATCCTGACAGAGGCACCCCCCTCCGTGATCCTGAACACCACCGCCTTCGCCACCGCATCGCCGCATGCGGGCGATACCAATCCGGACGACCCGCTGCACGGCATCGACGCGCCCGTCTTTCAGGCGATCCTGTCGGGCCAGACGGAGGCACAATGGCAGGCCAGCCCCGCCGGCCTCTCGGCGCGCGACATCGCCATGCACGTGGCCCTGCCCGAGGTCGACGGGCGGATCGTCACCCGCGCCATCTCGTTCAAGGGTCAGGCCTTTTTCGACGAGGCCACGCAATGTCCGATCACCACCTACCGGCCCGCGCCCGACAGGATCACTTTCGTGGCGGCCCTCGCGGCCAATTGGGCCCGCCTGCGCATGACACCGCCCGCCGACCGCCGCGTCGCGCTGGTGCTCGCCAACTATCCCAACCGCGACGGACGGCTGGCCAACGGCGTCGGCCTCGATACGCCGGCCGCAACCCTGCACGCCCTGCAAACGCTTCAGGCTGCCGGCTACACCACCGGTCCCCTTCCCGCCTCGCCGCAGGCCCTGATGGACCGCCTCCTCGCCGGTCCGACCAACTGGCTCACCGATCGCGCCGACCGCGCGGGCGGCGAGGCGCTCGCTCTCTCGACCTACACGGCGCATCTCGCCACCCTCCCTTACGAGGCCCGCCAGCAACTTGCCGA
Source organism: uncultured Alphaproteobacteria bacterium (assembly GCA_963789535.1). GTDB lineage: Bacteria > Pseudomonadota > Alphaproteobacteria > Rhodobacterales > Rhodobacteraceae > CAVXHQ01. Next base: position 585,343 of record CAWBKU010000004.1, read on the forward strand.
TCGCTGGGGCGAACCCGACGCCGACCCCTTCACGTTGCAGCAACAACTCCCCCCGGAGGGTCCGGCACCGGCCCCGGAACCCGCGTTCAAACTGTCGCTCCACCGTTTCGGCAATGTGACGGTCGGCCTGCAACCGGCGCGCGGCTACAACATCGACCCCACCGAGACCTACCACTCCCCCGATCTCGTCCCGCCGCATAACTACCTCGCTTTCCATCTCTGGCTACGGCAGAACGCCGACGCGGTCGTCCACATGGGCAAGCACGGCAATCTCGAATGGCTGCCGGGAAAATCCGTGGCCCTCGGCGCTTCGGACTGGCCCGAGATCGCCCTTGGCCCGATGCCGCATATCTACCCCTTCATCGTCAACGATCCCGGCGAGGGGACGCAAGCCAAACGCCGGGCGCAGGCCGTCATCCTCGATCACCTCACTCCGCCGCTGACCCGTGCCGAGAGCTATGGGCCGTTGCGCGACCTCGAGGCGCTGGTCGACGAATATTACGAGGCTATGGCCCTCGATCCCCGGCGTGCGGCATATCTGCGCGGCCAGATCCTTGACCTGACCCAGACCACCGGCCTCGCACAGGACGCGGGCCTCACCGGCGACGACGATCTCCAGAAACTCGACGCCTTTCTCTGCGACCTGAAAGAGGCGCAGATCCGCGACGGTCTGCACGTCTTTGGCCAAAGCCCCGGCGGCACCCTCGCCCGCGACCTCGTCATCGCCCTTGCGCGGGTGCCGCGCGGCGACGGCAAGGGCCGCAACGCCTCGCTCCTGCGGGCGCTGGCGGCCGACCTCGACCTCGGCGTCGACCCGCTCTCCGCCGACCTCGCGGCCCCCTGGACCGGCCCCCGCCCCGCCATTCTCGCCAGCGGCGCGGACCCCTGGCGCACCCACGGCGACACCGTCGAGCGGCTGGAACTGCTGTCGCAATCGCTCGTGACAGACTGGGTCGGCGGGCGGGGTGTGGCGGGTGCGCAGCACACGCGAACGCCGTCCGTCGGCCGCCAAAGTGTCGGCCCCCTGTCCGATGCCGTGCTGACCGAGATCGCCGGGACGCTGATGCCGGCCATAACCGCCTGCGGACCGGCGGAGACTCACGGACTGCTCACCGCGCTCGATGGCCGTTTCGTCGCCCCCGGCCCCTCCGGCGCGCCGACACGGGGGCGGCCCGACGTGCTGCCCACGGGGCGCAACTTCTACTCGGTCGATACCCGCGCGGTGCCGACGCCGACCGCCTGGGCGCTGGGGTGGAAATCGGCCAACCTGCTGATCGAAAGGCACCTTCAGGATCAGGGCGACTGGCCCCGGTCGATGCTCATCACCGCCTGGGGCACCGCCAACATGCGGACGGGGGGCGACGACATCGCGCAGGCGCTGGCGCTGATGGGGGTGAAGCCCACGTGGGACGCCGCCAATCGTCGCCTGACCGGGTTTACCGTGCTCCCGGCGTCCACCCTCGGGCGTCCCCGCGTCGATGTGACCTTGCGCATCTCGGGTTTCTTCCGCGATGCGTTTCCCGGCCTCATCGACCTGGTCGACCGCGCCGCGCGCGCCGTGCAGGCGCTCGACGAACCCGAGGACGAGAACCCAGCCGCCGCCCGGTCGCGGGCAGGCGAGGACGCGGCGCGCATCTTCGGCGCGAAACCCGGCGCCTATGGCGCGGGCCTTCAGGCGATGATCGACGAGCGGCTCTGGGCGGAGCGGGGCGATCTCGCCGAGGCCTATCTGACCTGGGGCGGCTATGCCTATGGCAGCGACACGGAGGGCGCCCCCGCGCGTGCGGCGCTCGAGGCGCGTCTGATCCAGACCGACGCCATCGTGCAAAATCAGGACAACCGCGAGCACGACCTCCTGGACAGCGACGACTACTACCAGTTCGAGGGCGGCGCCGCGGCGGCCATCGCCACCCTGACGGGCCGCGACGTGCCGTCCTATCACAACGACCATTCGCGCCCCGAGCGCCCGGTGATCCGCACCTTGCAGGAGGAGATCGCCCGCGTCGTGCGCAGCCGCGTCGTCAACCCCAAATGGATCGACGGCGTCAAGCGTCACGGCTACAAGGGCGCGTTCGAGATCGCGGCGACGGTCGACTACCTCTTCGCCTTTGCCGCCACGACCCGCGCCGTCGCCAACCACCATTTCGATCTGGTCGAAGAGGCATACCTCGCCGACGACGCGACGCGCGCCTTCATCGAAGAGCACAACCCCGCAGCCCTCGCCGACATCGCCGACCGCCTGCACGAGGCCATCGAGCGTGGCCTCTGGGTGCCGAAATCGAACTCGGCGCGGGCGCGGCTCGATGCGCTGCGACGACCGGCAGCGGCACCCGAAGTTCGAAAAAGATAAGAGGGCCGCCCGTTCGGCCCCTCGTTTTGCCTGTCCGGTTCGAAATCTGCTAGGGGGTCGGAATGACGAGGGTTTGCCCGGCGGCAATCTCGGCCGCCGAGGCAAGCGTCCCGGCGTTCGCCGACAGGATGGCACCGGTCCGCGCCGGATCACCGTAATAGGCGAGCGCGATCGCGGCGAGCGACTCGGTTGCCGCAACCTCATGCGTCACGCCTGTCGGACCGTCGAATTGCGCTGCCTGCAGCCCCGCGCCCATCCGGCCCTGCGCCGTCCTCATCACGGCCTGCAACAGCACATCCGAGTCGACCGCGCCGTCGGCCCGGATCAGGATCCCCGGCACCGGCACGGTGCCGGTGCGCACGGCACGGTCGACCTCCGCCGAAATCGCGGCATCGCCGTGTCCCTGCCGAAGAGCCTCGGCGACGATCGCGGCGAGCGCCGCGGCCGCGTCCGCCGACGCCCCGGTCGGCGGGGGCGTGCCGGTTACGGAGGCGATGCCCGCCAGCGCCTCGGCCAATTGCGCGGCGAGGGGGTCGTCGGTGCCGGGCGCGGCAGGCGGGGTCGGCTGGTCGGTCACACGGATCGGGACGGCGGGGACCGCCGGCTGCACGCCCAGATCGCCGAGGATCGCGGCGACCAGCGCCGTCAGCTCGGGGTCGATGCCGCACGACGCCCCGTCCTGCGCCGCCACAGGTCCGCCCGCGCAGATTTCCGGCGGCATGCCCGGGTCCGGCGCGTGGACCGAAACGACGGCGCCGAATGACGGGACGACGGCCGGCGCCGGCGGGGCCGCGGAAACGACCGAAGCGGCGGCAAGGACGGACCCCCCGGGCACATCCGTCGAAGTGGCGGACATCGGTGCCAGGACAAGGACAGGCGCGGTCACGGCGCCCCGCGTGACCTCGGGTGCGGGGTCGGGAACATCGCGCAGGTCGCGCCCAGACACGACATCGTCCGGCGCGACATCACCGAGCCGGTCGACGGTCGCGACGCCTCTTACGGGTGTCGCCAGGCCGAAAGGGTCGACGATCCAGATGCACAGCACGACGGCAAAGGCGAAAAGGGCGATGACGGCCTTGATCATGACCGGGCGGGGGCGGAACCTGTGGCCGGGGTGCGGCGCAGGCCGGACCGTGCGGCGATGCGGTTTCCCGCCGTCGCCTTCGATCCGCCGCACCGCCCCTCACACCACATTCACTGCTCGCTTCCCCGTCGGTGCCCACATTATCTAGGCGGAGCTACCATCCGCTGCGGTTCACCAATTCGTGTCTACTTCTAGGGGAAGAGTGATTCGCAAGTCAACGCTGCAATGTAGACTTCCGCACTGATTGGCAGGGTTCTGTCGGCGCTATTTGTCCGCGCCACCAGCTGCCGGATCGGCCTTGAGCGCCGCGTAGAGGGCGGACTTGCCGACTTTCACACGAGCGGCGGCCTCGCGCACGTTGAGGCCGGAGGCGATGAGTTGGCGGGCGCGTGTGACCTTTTCCGGCGTGGCTGTGACGGGCCGTCCCCCTTTGCGCCCTCGTGCTGCCGCCGCCGTCAGCCCTGCATTCGTCCTTTCGCGGATCAGATCGCGTTCGAACTGACCAAGCGCCCCGAAGATGTGAAACACGAGCCTCCCGGTCGGAGTGGTGGTGTCGACACTTTCCGTAAGCGATCGGAACCCGACGCTGCGGCCCTCGAGGTCGGCGACGGTTTGCAGCAGATGCGTCATCGACCGACCGAGGCGGTCGAGCTTGCTGCAAACCGGCGCGACGTAACTTTTTCATCCTATTCCGCCGCCGCGCCGACGGGCACCGCCGCCGCCACGCCCGGATCCGCGGCGAGCATGTCGCGCACCATGGGCGCCACCGTCTCGCCGTAGAGGCGGATCGACTGCATCAGGGCGTCGTGCGGCAGGGTGCCGTGCGAATATTTCACGTCGAACCGCGCCAGACCGAGCGCGCGCACGGTGTCCACGATCCGTCGCGCCACGGTTTCGGGCGCCCCGACATAGAGCGAGCCGCCGGCGATCTCGGCCTCGAAGCCCTCGCGGCGCATCGGCTGCCAGCCGCGCTCGCGGCCGATCCGGTCCATCATCGCCGAGTAATGCGGCCAGAGCGTCTCGGCAGCCTCGGCGTCGGTCGCCGCCACGAAGCCATGACTGTGCACGCCGAGCGGACGCGGCGGCTGATCGATCTGGCCGAAGGCGCGGTGGTAGAGGTCGACGAAGGGGCGGAACCGGCGCGGGTCGCCGCCGATGATCGCGAGCATCATCGGCAGGTCGTGGCGCACGGCGCGGATCACGCTCTCGGGGCTGCCGCCGACGCCGATCCAGGTCGACAGGGGCGTCTCGGTCTGCGGCCAGACCCCCTGATTCTTCAGGGCCGGGCGGGTCGTGCCCGACCAGCTCACCCGCCTGTTGCGCAGAACCCTGACGAAGAGGTCGAGCTTTTCCTCGAACAGCACGTCGTAGTCCGACAGCTCCTGCCCGAAGAGCGGAAAGCTCTCGGTGAACGAGCCGCGCCCGAGGATCACCTCGGCGCGGCCCTCCGTGGTGGCGTTCAGCGTCGAAAAGCGCTGGAACACCCGGATCGGATCGTCCGAGGACAGCACCGTGACGGCGGAATGCAGGCCGATACGCGAGGTGCGCGCGCCGATGGCGGCGAGGACCATCTCGGGCGCCGAGACGGCGAAATCGGCGCGGTGATGCTCGCCGATGCCAAAGGTGTCGAGGCCGACCTGTTCGGCCAGAACGCCCTCTGCCACCACGTTGCGGATGACCTGTGCGTCCGACAGCAGCGCGCCGTCCGCGCCGCGGGTGATGTCGCCGAAGGTGCCGATGCCGAGGGAAATGTCCATGTCGTCTCTCCTGTGCGTTCGGCGCCGAGATAGGGGTGCGCGTCGCACCGCGAAAGGGGGTGCGGGCGCACAGCGTCGGTGCAGCCTAGCCGCGCTTGCCCAGCAGTAGCGCGCCGGAGCAGGCGGGGGTGACGGCCTCGGTGGTGGCGCGCAGCGGCGTCGCGGGGTCGATCGAGGATTGTTCGACCCAGACGCCATAGAGGCAGACGTCCTGCGCGTAATTGCCCGAGTTGAAGCCGAAGCCGCCGGCGCCGCAGTCATCGACGTCGCCGTTGGCGTTCCAGCCTTGGCTGGCGTCGCCGTCAAAGCTTCCTCCGGTGGGGAAGATCATCGTGCGGGGCGAGAAGCGCAGGTGCCAGGTCGTGCCGGCACCACGCTCGGCCATGTCCCACCTGCCGATGGGGACACCCTGGAGATAGCCGGTGATCGCGAACCCCGTGACCTGCGCCTCGGTGATGAGCATCTCGTTCGTCAGGTCGTCGGGAAAGGTGATCTGCCCGGTGAGCGAATAGCCCCCCGCGCCGAGCCAGCAGAAATTCAGCGTTGCGGCCTCGGCGCCGCCGCCCGCGAGGGCCGCGACGAGGAAGGCGAGCGCCCGCCTCATCCGCGGGGGCGGTCTGCCGGGCCGGACGGCAGGGCGCCGACCAGCGCCGGGCCCTCGCAGAGCGGCGACGCCTCCTCGGCGAGGCCGACGATGGGGGTGTCCCAGTCGATGGTCGAGGCGGAGATATAGGTATTGTCGATGCAGACGTCCTGCCCACCGTTGCCCGAGTTGAAGCCGAAACCGTCGACGCCGCAGTCGTTCACGAAGCCGTTGGCGTTCCACATCTGGTAGAGGCCGCTGGTCCCCTCGGTCGGAAAGATGCCGAGACGGGCGTCGTAGCGCAGCAGCCAACTGGTGAACGGCGTGCGCTGATCGAGGTTCCAATAGCCGATGCGGCGCCCCTCGAAATAGCCGGTGATCTCGAACTCGGTGACGTCGTCCTGACGGATGAACCGCTGTCCGGAAAGCGCATCGGGATAGACCATGCGGCCGTTCATCGTATAGCCGCCGTTGCCGATCCAGCAGACGAAGACCTCGACGGCATTGGCGGGTGCCGCGAAACAGACGGCAAATGCCGCCGCCAGACGAAGGGGCAGGCGACGCACGGCCCTAGAGCGGGATGCGCAACCTCTGGCCGACCCGGATACGTTCGGGGCTGTCGATGACATCGCGATTTGCCTCGAAGATACGGGAGTACGAATTGACATTACCGTAGAATTGCAAGGCGATAAAGGCAAGACTGTCTCCGGCCTCGACGGTGTATACCCGCTCGCCGCGCACGATCGTCGTCTCGGCGGCACGCACGGCGGCGATGGTGTTCGCCAGACGCTCGCCGGCCCATTGCGCGTCGGGCGCGCCGCTGGCCATCGCCTCCTGCACCGCCGAGAGGAGCAGCGCCTCGGCGTCGATGGTGCCGTTCTCGTTCACCACGAAGGCCGGATAGGTGATGATGTCGTTCTGGGCCGCGGCACCGAGCAGGTCGATCAGGGCCGCCTGCTCGCGCTCGTAGCCGCGGACGACGAAATGCGGCTGCATGTCGGCGCCGGGACGCTTCTTGCGCTGGATCTCGTATTGGCCGTTCGCCGCACGGCGGGCGATCTCGCGGACGCCATTCAGCGCCTCGCCGAGGACGGCGAGACGCGCCTCGTCGCGGGCCATCGACAGGCCCGAGGTGTCGGCGTCCTCCATCGCCTCGAGGGCGGCGATATAGCGCAGACGGTCCGACGCAGAGGGGGCGGCGTCGGGCTGTTCGGCGCCGACGGTCCGGGCGATGGCGGCGAGGTCTCCGGCGGCTGCGGAGACGGGCGTGGCGGTGGCGTCCGGGGCGGCGTCCGGAGCGGCGGACAGCTCTGCCCCCTCCTCGATGTCCAGCGCGGCGAGGCTGCGGATCTGGTCGGCGACCGACACCTCCGACGGTGCGGCGACCGGCACCAGCGTCCGCGTCTCGGCGAGGTCGGGCAGCACGGCGTCGGTGATGGTGGCGATTCCGGCAAGGGCCGCATCCGCCGCCGCCGCTTCGGCCGCGTCCCGCGCTGCCGTGTCGGTCACGGCGAGGATGCCCTGCGGCGCATCGCGTGTCGCAAGTCCGGCGGATCCGTCGGCAACCGGCGCCGCCGAACCCGTGCCGGATGCACCGGACGCAGGTATCGCGGCGGCGACCGCAACGGCCGACGCCGGCGACACCGGCAAGAGTGCCGCGCCCGGCGCGGGCGCCACGCTTGCCGCGGTGCCGCGCAATTCGGTCAACGCGGCGACCATCCGGTCCATGCGGTCGTTCTGGCCCTGCCAGTAGACCGCGCCCGCAACGACCGCGCCGCCGACCGCAACCGCCGCCACGCCGATCCCGACGAGCGGCCAGAGCCGCCGTCGGCTCTGCTCTGGCACACCCCAGTTCAGGCTGGTGGGTTCACCGAAAACACTCATCTTCCTACTCCTCGAAACTCAGCCCGAGGGCCACCCAGACCTGCATGCCGCCGCGGTAGTATGCGATCCGGTCGGTCGGATACCCCGCCTCGACCAGCGCCTCGATCAGGGCCGCCGCGTCGTTCGTCGTGGGACCGGAATCGAACACCACCAGCGGCAGGGCGCCGGTGAAATCGAAGCCGTCGCCCGCCTCGACCGCGCCGAGCGCGGCGAGGATCCGGCCGAAATAGGGGTTGTCGGGCGACACCAGCGCCAGCGGCACGTTCACCGAGGTCGCGATATGGCCCATGGCGCGGTCCTGCGCCGACCGCCCGTCGAGCAGGATGCCGGTGCCCCGCGTCACCCGGTCGGTGATGAAGGCGATGACCTCGCGCTCGCCGATGGTCTCGACCCCCGGCAAGGCGACGGCGGCGGCGATACAGGTGCTGCTGCACGCGGCATAGGCGCGGTAGAACCGTGCCATCCGCTCGAAATCGAGGGCGGGCGTCTGGGTGATCGCCGCGGCCTGACCGTCGAACTCGAACCGCGCGAGGGTCAGCACGGCCGGCTCGCCCGACGCCACCTGCGCCGAAACGGCACCTGCGTCGAACCCCAGCGCCAGCCCGATCGGCAGCACGGCCAGACGAATGGCTTTCGTGAACATCGCTCTTCCCCCAAATCCGGCCCACATTTGGGTGTAGGCCCGTCGACCAGCAGCTCGACTAGACAATTTCACTAAATATAGTGGATTGACAGGGACGGGGTCAAAGATATTTGACCGAAAGGGTCACTTTTCCTGCGGATACCGGCGCAGAACGTGCCCCGCGAGGTACAGTGAGCCGCAGATGAGCACCCGGGCAGCGGGGGTCTCGGCCAGAATCTGCCGGATCGCCGCATCGACCGACGGCGCCTCGACGGCGGCCAGACCGACGCTCCGCGCCGCCCCGGCCGTCACATCGGCGGGCAGGGTTGCGGCCTCGCCGGGGATCGACACGGCGATGAGGCGCGTGGCCTCCGTGGCCAGCGGGCGCAGGTAGCCCGCGATGTCCTTGGTGTTGAGCATGCCGCAGATCAGATGCGTCGGACGGCGTGGCATCGCGCGCAGGGTCGCGGCCAGCGCCTCGCCCGCCGCCGGATTGTGGCCGCCGTCGAGCCAGACCTCGGCGCCGGGCCAGTCCGGCAGGGTCAGGCGCTGCATCCGCGCGGGCCAGACCGCGCGCGTCACCGCCGCCTCGCAGGCCGCCTCGTCGGCGCCCAGATGCCGCAGCGCCGCGAGGGCGGCACCGGCATTCTTCACCTGATGCGGCCCCGGCAGGTTCGGCAGCGGCAGGTCGAGCAGCCCGCGCTCGTCCTGATAGATGAGCCGCCCGCGCTCTTCGCTCGCCTGCCAGTGCTGGCCATGGACCATCAGGGGCGCGCCGAGGCGGGCGGCCCGCGCCTCGATCACGGCAAGGCTGTCGTCGTGCTGCGGTCCGACGACGCAGGGCACGCCGCGCTTGAGGATCCCCGCCTTCTCTCCCGCAATCAGCGCCAGCGTGTCGCCGAGATAGGCCTGATGGTCGAGATCGACGGGGGTGATGACGCAGAGCGCCGGCCGGTCGATCACGTTGGTCGCGTCGAGACGGCCGCCCAGGCCCACCTCGAGCAGGCACCAGTCGGCGGGCGTCTCGGCCATGGCGAGGAAGGCGGCACAGGTCGTGATCTCGAAATAGGTGATCGGGTCCGGCCCGTTGGCAGCATGGGCGCGGTCGAGCACCTCTGCCAGCGCATCCTCGTCGATGAGGCGTCCCGCCAGCCGGATCCGCTCGTGGAAACGCGCCAGATGCGGCGAGGTATAGGCGTGGACCGTCTCGCCCCGCGCCTCGAGGCCCGCGCGGATCATCGCCTGCGTCGAGCCCTTGCCGTTGGTGCCGGCGATGTGGATCACGGGCGGAAGGCGGCGTTCGGGATGGTCGAGGGCGGCGAGCAGGCGGTGCACCCGGTCGAGCACGAGGTCGATGACCTTCGGGTGCAGCGTCATCATCCGCGCGAGGATGGCGTCCGAGGTCTCGGTCACGGCGGACGCCTGTCAGGTCGCGGCGGGTCGGGGGGCCGCGGGCGTCTCCGCCGGGGCGGCGGAGGCCGCGGGGATAGCGTCGGGGACCGGCTCTGGCGCCGGCAGATCGCCGGCGATGGCGGGCGGCGCGCCGGTCAGAAGGCGCACGATCCGGATCAGTTCGCCGCGCAACTGCCCCCTCGGGGTGACGCGGTCCAGCATCCCGTGGTCGAGCAGGTATTCGGCCCGCTGGAACCCCTCGGGCAGCTTCTCGCGGATCGTCTGTTCGATGACGCGCGGCCCGGCAAAGCAGATGAGCGCATTCGGCTCGGCGATATGCACGTCGCCCAGCATCGCGTAGGAGGCGGTGACGCCGCCGGTCGTCGGATGCGTGAGCACCACGATATAGGGCAGGCCCGCCTCCTTCAGCATCTCGACCGCGACGGTGGTGCGCGGCATCTGCATGAGCGACAGGATCCCCTCCTGCATCCGCGCGCCGCCGGCCGCGGAGAACAGGATCAGCGGTCGGCGGAGTTTCACGGCCCGTTCGGCGGCCGCGACGATGGCGTTGCCGACATACATCCCCATCGATCCCGCCATGAAGGAGAAATCCTGCCCGGCGGCGACGATGGGAGTGCGCCCGATCTCGCCCTCGACGACGAGCATCGCCTCCTTCTCGGCGGTGGTCTTGCGCGCGTCCTTGAGGCGGTCGGTGTATTTCTTCTGGTCGCGGAACTGGAGCGGGTCGACGATGGGTTCGGGCACCTTGACTTCGGTGAAGACCCCGCCGTCGAACAGGGCCTTGAACCGCGCGCGCGGCGCGATCGTCATGTGGTGGCCGCAGGTGGTGCAGACGTTGAGGTTGTCCGTCAGCTCGCGGTGAAACAGCATCGTGCCGCAGTCGTCGCACTTGGACCACAGGTTCTCGGGCACTTCGCGGCGCGAGAAGATCGAGTTGATCGTCGGGCGGACGTAGTTGGTGATCCAGTTCATCGGCGCGCGGCTCCTGCGGTGCAGGGCCGAGATAGTGGGCGCGTGACCGGAATGCAATTGCGCGGGCGCGGCGGGAACCACCGCGCGCGGCGCCGGTTGAACCGGCATCCCCGGGGGCCGACCCCCCGGACCACGCCACCGAACCAGAGGTTTGCCATGACCCAGTCCCCCACCGTCGCCGCCGCCGCCATCGTTCCGACACGCGAAGACGATCCCGACGGTCCCCGCGCCAGCGGCGACCTTGAGGCGCTGCACCACCTTTACCGCCTGCAATGCGCCACCGTCGCCGGGTTCGAAACCATGGTCGAGAAGGCCGAGCCCTCGTTTCGCTCCGTCGCCGCCGACTTCCTCGACCTGCACCGCACGCAGGCCGCCCACATCGCCTCGATCCTGTCCGGCCTCGGGTCCGAGCCGGACGACGGCGCGGGCGTCATGGGGGCGGTGAACAAGGCCGTCGTAACGGTGCGAAGCTGGTTCGACGAGATCGACGACGACGTCATGGACAGCGTCCGGCGTGGCGAGGACACCATCCTGGAGGCCTTCGACGAGGCCCTCGCGGCCCCGGCGGCGGCCGCCTACATTACCTCGCTGACCGAGATGCGCGCCGACCTGAACGCCCTTCTGGCCCGGACGCGCCATCTGGATTGAGCGATGGCGGCGGCGCGCGCAGCGTGGCGGGTGGCGGGGGCGCGCCACCGCCCGCACGTTGCCGCAACGACGACCGCCGGAGGCGCAGGTCTGTCCTCGAGCGCTTCCGCGTGTCCCTTGCGCCCGGCCGGTCCGATCCCGTAAACCGGCCCGCAACCGGTATCCCCAAGGACGCGCGCCATGCTCAACAAGCCCGACAAGTCGAAACTGCCCTCGCGTCATGTCACCGAGGGGCCCGCGCGGGCGCCGCACCGGTCGTATTTCTATGCGATGGACCTGACCGAGGAACAGATCGACCAGCCGTTCGTCGGCGTGGCGACCTGCTGGAACGAGGCGGCGCCGTGCAACATCGCGCTGAACTGGCAGGCGCAGTCGGTGAAGAAGGGCGTCTGGGACGCACAGGGCACGCCGCGCGAGTTTACCACGATCACCGTCACCGACGGCATCGCGATGGGCCACGAGGGGATGCGGTCGTCGCTGGCCAGCCGCGATGCGATCGCGGACACGGTGGAGCTGACGATGCGCGGCCATTGCTATGATGCCATCGTCGGTCTCGCGGGCTGCGACAAATCCTTGCCGGGGATGATGATGGCGATGGTGCGCCTGAACGTGCCGAGCGTGTTCATGTATGGCGGCACGATCCTGCCGGGGCGGGTGCCGGAGGGTGCGTCGGTGCCGGAGGAATACGCAAATCGCGAGCTGACCGTGCAGGACATGTTCGAGGCGGTGGGCAAGTATCAGGCGGGGCTGGTGACGGACGCCGAGCTTGCGATCCTCGAGCGGGTGGCGTGTCCCTCGGCGGGGGCCTGCGGCGGGCAGTTCACGGCCAACACCATGGCCTGCGTCTCCGAGGCGATCGGCCTCGCGCTGCTCAATTCCTCGGGTATGCCCGCGCCCTACGAGGGCCGCAGGGAATACGGCGAGGCATCCGGCAAGGCGGTCATGAACCTCATCGCGAAAAGCGTCCGGGCGCGGGACGTGGTGACGCGCAAGGCCCTCGAGAACGCGGCGCGGGTCGTCGCCTGCACCGGCGGCAGCACCAACGCGGGCCTGCACCTGCCCGCGATCGCGCACGAGGCGGGGATCGATTTCGACCTCTTCGATGTCTGCGACATCTTCAAGGACACACCCTATTTCGTCGACATGAAGCCGGGCGGTCAGTTCGTCGCCAAGGATCTGTACGAGGCGGGCGGCGTGCCGGTGGTGCTCAAGGAATTGCAAAAGGCCGGGCTGATCCACGAGGATTGCATGACGGCGAGCGGGCGCACGATGGGCGAGGAACTCGACCTGATACAGGGCCAGGCGGACGGGCGGGTGATCCACTCCGTCGCCACGCCGATCAGCAGGACCGGCGGCGTCGTCGGCCTGCGCGGCAACCTCGCCCCCGAGGGCGCGATCGTGAAGGTGGCGGGGATGAGCGAGGCCGAACAGGTGTTCACCGGGCCGGCTCGGGTGTTCGAGAACGAGGAAGAGGCGTTCGAGGCGGTCAAGGCGCGCACCTACCGCGAAGGCGAAGTGCTCGTGATCCGCAATGAGGGGCCAGCGGGCGGGCCGGGGATGCGCGAGATGCTGGCGACGACGGCGGCGCTGTCGGGTCAGGGGATGGGAAAGAAGGTGGCCCTCATCACCGACGGCCGTTTCTCGGGGGCGACGCGCGGCTTCTGCGTCGGCCACGTCGGGCCCGAGGCGGCGCACGGCGGGCCGATCGCCCTGCTGCGCGACGGCGACATGATAACGCTGAACGCGCTCACCGGGGAATTGTCGGTGGCGCTGACCGAGGCGGAACTGGACGCGCGGCGGGCCGCATGGGGCGGCGCCCGGCCCACGAACTATGCCTCTGGCGCGCTGTGGAAATACGCGCAACTGGTCGGGGGCGCGCGCAAGGGGGCGGTGACGCACCCCGGCGCGGCGATGGAAACCCACGTCTACGCGGACCTCTGAGGCGGCATGGCATCGCCGGACCCGCGCGGATGAAGGCGGCCATGATCGGCGCGGCGATGGTCCTTGCCGCCTGCGCCGAAGGTGCAGGCTTCGGCGCCGAACCGATCAGCGTGCCGCTGACGACCGGCGTGCCCGCCTTTGCGATGCTGGACGGCGCGGTGAACGTGCGCGGCCCCGAGGGGTTCTGCGTCGACACCGGCATCAGCCGCCCGGCGCGCGGCTTTGCGGTCATGGCCGCCTGCGGCCTCATCTCGGACCTGCCGACCGTGCCGGCGATCGAGGGCCTCATCACCGTGCAGGTTGGAGCCGAAGGCAGCGCCGTGGTCGGCGGCTCGGAAGAGACGATGCGCACCCTGCTGCAATCGGAACCGGGCGTGCAACTCCTCGCCAGCAACGGACGGCCCGGCAGCATCACGATAGACCGGATCGACACCCGCCCCGGCCTCGTCGTGGTGCATTTCACCGATACCGCGCCGCCGGTGGTGGCGGGCGTGGAACGGATCGAATGGCGCGCCTTCCTCGACCTCGGCGACCGGCTCGCCACGATTTCGGTGCGGGGATTTACCCGGGCGCCGCTGCGGCGCGACACCGGGCTGTTGCTCCTCGATCAGGCGGTGTTCACCTTGCAGGCCGCGAACCGGGGCTGACGCAGGGACAGAGCGGGGGTCGGGCGCAGCACTGTTTCCTTTTGCGCAACAGTTTGACAGATATATCCTGCGACATATCCAGCCCAGGGACACCATGGCCTCTCGCCGCGCCGGCATTTTCGATTTCTTCCTGCACCGCCGGACACTGCGCCGCTGGACGGTGGCGGCACGCCGGGCGGCGGGGGCCGACCTGTCGAGCCTGCGGAGCGAACGGGTGCAGGCGCGCCAGTTGCGCGCCCGCCTCGACGAGGTGCTGAGCGTCGCCGACAGCCGCCTCGCCCTGCCCCGTATCGGATCGAGCGCCTTTCCGCGGCCCGGTGGCACCGACTGGTCGTGGCGGCCGAACCTGTGGCGCGGGCCGGTCGACGCCAAGGGCATCGCGAGCGTCGAGAGCAAGACGATGTTCGGCGATCAGGTGACGCTGTTCCACGATTGCCGGATCAGCGAACTGACCCTGCGGCAGTTGCGCAATACGCGCGAGGAGGACCTCGCGCCCTTTGCGCTGCGGATGGACGTGTTCCGCTTCGACGGGAGTTTCCTGTCCGTCGTCGTCGACATGCCCGAAGAGGCCTGCCGGGGGCTGAAGCGCAATCATCTGATCCGGCTCGACATGATCGTCGAGCTGGAAAAGCCGCTGGAGATCTTTGCGCGCCTGAACATCCGCCACGGCCCCAACACCGAACAGATCGTCCGCGAGATGCCGCTGCACGAGAAGGACGTCTACGTCGAGTTCGACCTCGCCTATACCAAGCTGAACGAAAAGCGGATCGAGCGGATGTGGGTCGACCTGATCTTCGAGGGACCGGAGATGAACATGGTGACGCTGCGCGACCTGACCTTTGCCCGCTATCCGCGCGCGGAATTGTAGGAGGACGCCATGGCCGAGGCCATTCTGACACGGACCGCGATCGTCGAGGGGCGCTGGCACGGGGTGCTGACCGGGCCCGACGAGGCGCCGGACCTGCGGGTGTCGCATCTGGACGCCGAGGTCGCGGGCCTGACGCTGACGCCCCGGCCCGATGGCGACGGCTGGGAAGTGACGGTGCCGATACCGGCGGACCTGATTGCCGACGGGGTGCAGACCTTCGTCATCGCCGAGCGGGCCACGGGCCGGACGCTGGCGCATTTCGCGCTCATGGCGGGCGAGGCGCTGGCCGAGGATATCCGGGCCGAGATGGACCTCCTGCGCGCCGAACTCGACATGCTGAAGCGGGCGTTCCGGCGGCATTGCCTCGAGACGGCGTAGGTTTCGACGATGATGGGGTGAAACCCCATCCTACGGCGTGTCGCGGACCGCGCACTTCGGGCCACCGGTTCGGTGCGCGGCTTTGGCTGCGGACCCTCCGGGGGGAGTTGTTGCGGCAACGTGAGAGGGACCCGGGCCCTGACGCGGCGTCGGGGGTGACGGTGGAAGGGCAAGCGGGCAAGGTGGCCCGGTGAACCGGAGGTGCCGATGTCCGATGTGTCCCCCTATCCCCGCCTTCTGGCGCCGCTCGATCTGGGGCATGTGACATTGCCCAACCGGGTGCTCATGGGCTCGATGCACACCGGGCTGGAGGAGACCGGCGACTGGGGCCGGGTCGCGGCGTTCTACGAGGCGCGGGCGCGCGGCGGCGTGGCCCTGATGGTGACGGGCGGCATCGCGCCGAACCGCGAGGGCGGGGTCTATCCGGGCGCGGCGGCGATGGTCTCGGCGGCGGACGTGGCCAACCACCGGGTCGTGACCGGGCGCGTGCACGATGCGGGCGGGCGGATCGCGATGCAGGTGCTGCATGCGGGGCGCTATGCCTATGGCAAGGACTGCGTGGCGCCGTCCCCGATCAAATCGCCGATCTCGCCGTTCCCGCCGACCGAACTGGACGCCGCGGGCATCGAAAAGCAGATCGCCGATATCGTGGCCGCCGCGGCGCGGGCGCGCGAGGCGGGATACGACGGCGTCGAGATCATGGGGTCGGAAGGGTATTTCCTGAACCAGTTCCTCGTGACGCGGACGAACCGGCGGACCGACGACTGGGGCGGCTCTTACGAGAACCGGATGCGCCTGCCCCTCGAGGTGGTCCGGCGGGTGCGGGCGGCGGTGGGCGCGGATTTCATCGTGATCTACCGGCTGTCGATGATCGACCTCGTGCCCGGTGGATCTTCGTGGGACGAGGTCGTGATCCTCGCAAAGGCGATGGAGGCAGCGGGGGTCTCGATCCTGAATACCGGCATCGGCTGGCACGAGGCGCGGATCCCGACGATCGCGACGAGCGTGCCGCGCGGGGCGTTCACCTGGGTGACGAAGAAGCTGATGGGCGAGGTCGCGATACCCATCGTCACCTCGAACCGGATCAACACGCCCGACGTCGCCGAGGCGGTCCTTGCAAGCGGTTGCGCCGACATGGTGTCGATGGCGCGGCCGTTCCTGGCGGACCCCGAGTTCGTCGCCAAGGCGGCGACGGGGCGGGCGGGCCGGATCACCCCCTGTATCGCCTGCAATCAGGCCTGTCTGGACCATACGTTCGCGGGCAAGGTGTCGTCCTGCCTCGTCAATCCACGGGCCTGCCACGAGACGGAACTATTGGTCGAAAAGGCCCCGACGCCGCGCCGCATCGCCGTCGTCGGGGCCGGGCCGGCGGGCCTCGCTGCGGCGCTGACGGCGGACGAACGCGGCCATGACGTGACGCTCTTCGAGGCGGGGGAGCTGTTGGGCGGGCAGCTCCACATGGCGGCGGCGGTGCCGGGCAAGGAGGAGTTTCGCGGTCTGATCGACTGGTTCGACACCATGATCGAGGCGAGCCGGATCACCCTGCGGCCGCGCACACGGGCGACGCCGGAGATGCTCGGGGGTTTCGACGCGGTGGTGATCGCCACCGGCGTGGCACCCCGCAATCCGGGGATACCGGGGCAGGACGGCGAATTTACGAATGGGCCGAACGTCCTGAGCTATATCGACGTGTTGCGCCGCAAGGCGCCGGTCGGACGCCGCGTGGCGGTGATCGGCGCGGGCGGCATCGGGTTCGATGTGGCCGAGTTCCTCGTGACCGGCGACAGCCCGACGGAGAATCTGGCGGCGTGGCTGCGCGAATGGGGCGTGGCCGACCCCGAGACGGCGCGCGGCGGCCTCGCCGAGGCGGGGCCGCAACCCGATGCGCCGGTGCGACAGGTGGTGCTGTTGCAACGCAAGGCCGAGAAGCTGGGCCGCGGACTGGGCAAGACGACCGGGTGGATCCACCGCGCGGGCCTTCAGATGAAGGCGGTAGAGATGCTGGGCGGCGTCACCTATGAGCGGATCGACGCGGACGGCCTGCACGTGACGGTGGCTGGCGAGGCGCGATTGCTCGAGGTGGATACGGTGGTGCTGTGTGCCGGGCAGGTGCCCGAGCGGGGGCTCGCCGATGCGCTGATCGCGGCGGGGCGCGCGGTGCATGTCATCGGCGGGGCGGATGTGGCCGCCGAACTCGACGCCAAGCGGGCGATCGATCAGGGGACGCGGGTGGCGGCGGCGCTGTAGGCGAATTCTTTGGAAGAATTCGGCGTCGATTTCTTTGGAAGAAATCGTCTTCGGGGGATCAGGCGGGTTGCCAGAGTTCGACTGGATTGCCCTCGGGGTCGTGGATGCGGGCGAAACGGCCGACCTCGGGGCTGTCCCATTCGGCGCGGGTCTCGGCATCGATACCTGCGGCGCGGAGTTGCGCGAGCATTGCGTCGAGGTCGCCGACACGGAAATTGATCATCCACTGCTGGGCGGGCCTGCCGAAATACTCGGTGTCGCGCGCGAAAGGCGCAAAGACCGTCGGCCCCGCCGCTTGCTGCCAGACGAAGTTCTCGGGGCGGACGCCGAGATGCGTCGCATACCATTCCGTAAGCGCATCCGGCGCGTCCGAGCGAAAGAAGAACCCGCCGATCCCTGTCACCTTTTCCATCGTATCCCCCTCGTGGTGCGCAAATCTATCGCGTGGCCCGGCGCCGCGGCAAGGGCCGCGTAGGCCGGGCAACCCGGGCGATTGTCGCGCCGAGATCGACACTTCGCGCAATGACCACCCAATTGTCCGTTTTTTGACCCAATCCAACGGCACAAAGGGGTCTAGGAATTCTGGATGAAAGGGCATGGGCCTATGGATCGCCTGACGGAAATGGAGGCCTTCGCGACGGTCGTGGACCAGGGCGGCTTTACCGATGCCGCCAAGAAGATGGGCATCTCGAAGTCTGCCGTTTCCAAGCATGTCTCGTCGCTCGAGGCGCGCCTCGGGGCGCGGTTGCTGAACCGCACGACCCGCCGGGTGTCGCCGACCGAGATCGGTCTGGCCTATTACGACCGCGCCCGCCGCGTCCTGAACGATGCGGGCGAGGCCGATGCGCTCGTCACCTCGATGCAGTCGGCGCCCTCTGGTCTCTTGCGGATCAGCGTCGCGACGGATTTCGGCGTCAACCACCTGTCGCCGGTGCTGGGCGAATTCTTGCAGGAATTCCCGGACATCACCGTCAACATGGTGCTGAACAACCGGTATGTGGAGCTGATCTCCGAGGGCTTCGACATGGCCGTCCGGATCGGCGAACTGGAGGACAGCACGCTGCGCGCCCGCAAGCTCACCGAGACCACGAAACGGATGATCGCGGCGCCCGGCTACTTCCGCCAGTTCGGCAGGCCCGAGAAGATCGACGATCTGAACGACCACAAGCTCTTGCACTATTCGAACCAGTCGAACGGAGCGGTCTGGAAAATCACTGCGCCATCGGGCGAAAAGCGTCAAATTCGAACCGCAGGCTGGTTGACGGTGAACGACGGACAGAGCCTGCTGAACGCCTGCATCTCGGGTCTGGGGATCGCCTATCTGCCGTCGTTCCTCTATGCCGACGCGATGACGCAGGGCCTCGTCGAGGAGGCGATCCCCGACCTGCCGGTCGACACCCAGGGTATCTATGCGGTCTATCCGCCGGGCCGGTTCACCCAGCCCAAGGTGCGCGCCTTCATCGACTTTCTGGTGAACGCGTTCGCTGAAAAGGGCCCCGACATCTGGTGAGCCCGCGCGGCCCTAGGGCGAGATCAGGATGACCTCGACCCTGCGGTTCGCTTCGCGGCCCTCTGCGGTGAGATTGCTGGCCACCGGGGCGAGGTATCCCATGCCCTGCGCATCGAGTTGCGCGCGCGGGATCGCATAGGTGGTCGCCAGCCGCTCGACGACCGAGGCCGCGCGGCGGCGCGACAGGGCGATGTTGCCATCGAGCGCGCCGACCGCATCGGTATGGCCCACGAGCGCCACGCGGGCGCCGGCATTGGCGCGCAGATAGGCCGCGAGGGCCACCAGCGAGCCATGCGGGCCGGGGCCGAGGTCGGCGGAGCCGCTCTCGAAATCCAGATCGGTGAGGACGACGCGCCCCTCTGATTCCAGCGCGGTCGCGAAATCGTCGGGCAGCGCGCCGGGCGTGCGCAGGTTTCCGCCATCCGGTTCCGAGGCATCGGGCGCCGCGAGGCGCGCGGGGGACACGCGCACGATCTGCACGAACCCGGCCGTGGGCGCGCGGCTGACGAGGACGCTTGCCGCCTCTCCCGTCGCGCGGCGGGCCGAGAGGAACCGGAAGGCGCCGAGGTCGACGAACATCCCGGGCGGCGGCAGCACGTCGGTGCCGAAGCGGAAGTCGAAGCCGCCGCAGGTGTCGGTGTCGCATTCATACGTCAGTTCAAAGCCTTGGTCGGTCAGTTGCGCCGCAAGCGGCGTCAGCAGTTGCGCGGTCGCGATGCCTGACCCGTCGATCCGCCAGGCCTGCCGCAGGACGGCGCCGTCGACCGCATCCGTCGGCACCGCGCCGTCCGCGAACGGCCCCGTCGGCAGGGCATATCGGCCGAACGGTTCGGCGACTTCGGTCGTCAGGACGGCATTGCCGGGCAGCGTCAGCGGCCCCGCCTCCTGGGCGAGTGCCGGGGCCGACCACAACATCAGTATCGCGGCGACCCTCATCCTTTGCGCCGGATGCGGTAGTGATAGGCGGCGGCGGGCACCATCCCGAGGCCGCGGTAGAGCGCATTCGCCCCGATGTTCGCGCGTGTGACCAGAAGGGCCAGGTGCGCCGCCCCCTGCGCCGCCGCCCAGTGCCCCGCCGCGCGCATCATGTGCCGCCCGAGGCCGCGGCGGCGGAACGCGGGCGCGGTTTCGAGGGCGTGGAGCATCGCGAGCCGCCGCGTCCCCTCGTCGTGGCAGGCGACGAAGGCGCTGGCGGCGGGCGTATCGCCAGACCGGCCGAGCAGGGCCGTGCACGGCGCCGCAGCCCGCGCCATCACTGCGAGCCGCGCCGGGCCGATGCCACCCGCCGCCCAGATCTCGCGCTGTGCCGCGACGGGCGGCCAGACGCGAAAGGTGCGCAGCATCTCGAGCGGTTCGGCGGCCAGCGTCGCGGTGGGGCAGAGATAGCCGACGACCGGATCCATCACCGCATAGCCCGCGTCGGCCAGCACGGCGTCGAGAACGGCATCGGGCGCATCCGCGCCTTCCCGGACCTGAAACAGCAGCGGCTGACCCATGGCCGTCATCGCCGCCTCGGCGTCGGGCAGGTGGGCGGCGATGGTCGCGGCGTCGGTGCCCGGTGCCACGGTCGCCGCGGACACGCGGCTGCCGCCGCCCTGCCCGTCGCGCAGGGTGAACGGGCCGAGGGTCCGGCGGGCCGCGGCGGGCCAAGTCGCCTCGGTGGCGGCGAAGATGTCGGCGACGTCCGGCACGATCATCCGCCCCTCACGCGTCGAACAGCGCCCGCAGACGCGCCATGGCCTCGGCCACGCGCGCCGGGTCGGGGCCGCGAACGACGACGTTCGCACCGTAGCGGCCCTCTTTTTGATAGGGGTAGGAGCCGAACGAGAGGTCGGCGAATTCTCCCGCCAGTGCGGCGAGCGGCCCCGCGATGTCGCCCTCGCCCCGGTCGACGCGGAGGGTGTCCGAGGTCAGCGGCGTGCCGCCCGTCAGCGTCGGCAGGACGCTTGCGACCATCGCCTGAAACACGTTCGGGACGCCCGCCATGACGTGCACGTTGCGCAGGGTAAAGCCGGGCGCGACGCTTACCGGGTTCTCGATCAGCACCGCCCCCTCGGGGATGCGCGCCATGCGCAGGCGGGCGGCGTTCAGGTCTGCGCCGGATTTGGCGTAATGCGCGGCGAGCAGGGCGCGGGCATCCTCGCGCACGTCGATGGGGACATCGAAGGCGGCGGCGATGCAGTCGGCGGTGATGTCGTCATGCGTCGGGCCGATGCCGCCCGAGGTGATCACGTGGGTATGTGCCGCGGAAAGGGCGCGGACGGCGGCGACGATGGCGTCCCGGTCGTCGGATACCACGCGGACCTCGCGCAGGTCGATCCCCGCGGCGGTCAACTGGCCCGCCAGATGATACATGTTGGCATCGCGCGTCCGGCCCGAGAGGATCTCGTCGCCGATCACCAGCATGGCGGCGGTTGGGTTCGGCATCGTGTCCTCCGGCAGGGGTCGCTGCCTCTGTCGCCTGCGGGTATATGCGCCGACCCCCGGCTTTGCCACACCCCTCCTGCCCGCGTGTCGGATCGCGACGGGAACCGCCCCCGGCCCCTTCCATCGACCGCCGCGATGACCTATGTTCCTGTCCCATATACGAGAGGATCGGCACGTGGACGAGCACCGAGGACGGCTTACCCGAGACGGTATCCGGATCTACGACCCCAGCGATTTCGCCGGCATGAACCGCGCGGGGCGGCTGGTCGCGACGATCCTCGACGACATCGCAGCACACGTCGTTCCCGGCCAGACCACCGCCGAGATCGACCGCCTCATCACCGACATGGTCCATGCCGCCGGTGCCTCGTCGGCGACGATCGGCTACAAGGGCTATGCCCACGCCTCGTGCATTTCGGTCAACCACGTGGTCTGCCACGGGATTCCGGGCGACAAGGTGCTGAAAGACGGCGATATCGCCAATATCGACGTGACCGTGATCCTCGACGGCTGGTACGGCGACACCAGCCGGATGTATGTGGCGGGCACGGCGGGCCGCAAGGCCGAGCGGCTGATCCAGGTGACGCACGACGCCCTGATGAAGGGGATCGAGGCGGCGCGGCCGGGCAATTCCTTTGGCGACATCGGCGCCGCGATCCAGTCCTATGTCGAGGCCAACCGCATGTCGGTGGTCCGCGATTTCTGCGGCCACGGCCTCGGCCGGGTGTTCCACGCGCCGCCGAACGTGCTGCACTATGGCCGTCCGGGGACGGGGCCAAAGCTCGAGGAGGGGATGTTCTTCACCATCGAGCCGATGGTGAACCTCGGTCGCCCCGAGACCAAGGTGCTCGCCGACGACTGGACCGCCGTGACCCGCGACAAGTCGCTGTCGGCGCAATTCGAGCATTCCATCGGCATCACGGCGCAGGGGGCGGAGGTGTTCACCTCGTCCCCGGCGGGGCGGTTCCATCCGACGTACGAGGCGTAGCGTCGGGTCGGCGGTGCAGGGTATCGCCTTTGCCGTTGTGGCGTGTCGGCGGCACAGTGCCGTCGTGCCCCGGATCAGGCGCTGCGCCAGACCTCGATGGCGCGGCGCAGGGCGTCGGATGTGACGCCTGTCGGCAAGTGAGTGTCGGGGACGGGCATCGCCTCGAAGGGCGACAGGAGCAACAGGGTCATGCCGGGCATGGTATCGACGCCCACGATCATCTCCCAGGGCGTCAGCGCACCGTTGCGCATGATCCCGCGCGCCGAGACGACATAGCGGACGGGCAGGCGTCGGATCGGGGCGGCGACCACGAGGCGGTGCATCTGCCGCAAGCGTCGCGCGATCACAAGGATCAGGCCGAAGGTCGTCCAGATCAGGAGGGTCATCGTCGCCAGCGCGGGCAGCGACATCATATCGATACCCACGGCGAGGTCGAGGATCGCCGCGCCGAGCGCGATCGCCCCGAGATATCCCGCGAACAGGCCCAGCCGGTAGCCGGGGCCGAACCACAGGCGGCGCAGGTGTTCGGCGATCGCGGCCTCGTTCACGTCGCCCAGACGAACCTCGAAGGCGATCTCGTCGTCGATGGCGGGTCGGCTCATTCCGGTGCCTCCAGCAGCGTGATCCAGGTCTGGCCGTAGCGGCGGGTGTCGAGCAGGGCAAATCCGGGCGGGGCGGGCTGCGGCGCGGCCTCTTCCCAGACGATGATGGCACGGGGGGCGAGCCAGCCCTGTGCGCGGGCGGCGGCGAGTGCGGCGGGGCCGAGGCCGCGGCCGTAGGGCGGATCGAGGAACGCGAGCACGCAGGGGGCGGGTGCGGGCGGCAGGGCGTCGGCGCGCAGCGGCAGGATGTGCGCGTCGTCCGCGCGCCGCATCGAGGCCAGATTTCGCGCGATCAGGGTGCGCGCCGTGGCACCATCGTCGACGAAGGTGGCATGGACGGCACCGCGCGACAGCGCCTCGAGGCCGAGGGCGCCGGTGCCCGCAAAGAGGTCGAGGACATGGGCGCCGGTGACGAGGTCGCCCCAGCGGCCCTGACAGAGCATGTTGAACAGCGCCTCTCGGACGCGGTCGGGCGTCGGACGCAGATGTGCGGCGGCGTCGCCCGCCCCCACGTCGGCCAGCCGCAGGCCCCGGTGGCGGCCACCGACGATCCTCATGCGCGGTTCATGCCGCCGTCAGCGCCTTCATCAGCGCCTTGAGGTCGGTACCAGGATCGGCGAGCGCTGCGGGATCGGGGGATTTGCCCATCTCGATCAGCCGCTTGCCGATCATGTAGCCGCGCGCATCGTTCATTGCGTCGACCGCGATCAGCCGCCCGTCCCGGTAATACCAATGCGACCGGGCCGCCCCGCCGTCCCGGATGACGACGCTGTCATAACCGGTGTTCAGTCCCGCGATCTGCAACTTGCAATCGTATTGGTCCGACCAGAACCACGGCCGGGGTTCATAGGTGCCCGCGCCCCCCAGCATCGCGTCCGCCGCCGCCTCGGCCATGTCGATGGCGCCGCCGACGCTCTCGAGGCGGATGCGCCGCCCCTCGAACGGGAACGAGGCACAATCGCCCGCCGCCCAGATGTGCGGGTCCGAGGTGCGGCAGTGCGCGTCCGTTGCGATGCCGTTCTCGAGGGTCAGCCCCGCATCCCCGGCAATCTCGGCGTTGGGCACGATGCCGACGCCGACCACGACGAGATCGACGTCGAGGGTGGTGCCGTCCGAGAGCAGAGCGCCGGTCACATGGCCGGTCCCGGTCAACCGCTCGAGGCCGATGCCTTCGCGGATGTCGACGCCGTGGCCGGCGTGCAGCGCGCGGAAGTAGTCCGAGGTTTCGGGGGCCGCGACCCGCTGCAATATCCGCGGCGCCAACTCGATCAGCGTCACGTCCATGCCGCGCTTTGCGGCGACCGCCGCCGCCTCGAGGCCGATGTAGCCGCCGCCGACGATCAGCACCCGCGCGCCCGCCACCATGCGCGGCGCCATCGCGTCGGCGTCGGCGAGGTCGCGCATCGTGAGCACGCCGTCGAGATCGCCGCCGATCGGGCCGGGCAGGCGGCGCGGGCGGGCGCCGGTGGTGAGGGCGAGACGGTCGTAGGCGAGGGTCGTGCCGTCGCTCAGCGAGAGGGAGCGGGCGGTGGGATCGAGCCGCGTGGCGGTCACGCCGAGGCGCAGGGCGATGTCGTGCTCGTCATAGAAGGCACGCGGGCGCAGGTAGAGGCGATCCTCGTCCATCTCGCCCAGAAGATAGGCCTTGGACAGGGGCGGGCGCTGATAGGGCGGGACGGTCTCGGCACCGATGATCGTGAGAGGCCCGGCGTGCCCGTTGGCGCGCAGCCGCGCCGCACAGGCAGCCCCGGCCTGACCGGCGCCGAGGATGACGATTGCGTTCATGATCCGGTTTTCCTTGGCCCCATTCCCGACGCGAACTATATCCCGAGGCGACGGCGTTGACCACTCGTGAGGGGGTCGCCGAACACTCGAAAAAGGATACGACATGACCATTGCCCCCGGCGCCACCCTGCCCGATGCCACCCTCTTGCGGATCGGCGCCGACGGCCCCGAAACCGTCGCCCTGTCGAGCCTGACAAAGGGCCGCAAGGTCGTGATCTTTGGCCTGCCCGGCGCCTATACCGGCACCTGCACCACGGCGCATGTCCCGAGCTTCATCCGGACCAGCGAGAAATTCCGCGCCAAGGGCGTCGACGAGATCATCTGCGTCGCGGTGAACGATCCCTTCGTCATGAAGGCATGGTCCGACAGCACCAGAGCCGCGGACGGCGGCGTGACGATGCTGGGCGATCCGGGGTCCGAGTTCACCAAGGCCGTGGGTATGGATTTCACGGCTCCGCCCGTCGGGTTCTACGACCGGTCGAAGCGCTATTCGATGTATGTCGAGGACGGCGCCGTGAAGGTCGTGAACGAAGAGGACAGCCCGGGGACATGCGAGATTTCGGCGGGCGAGACGCTGCTCGACCAGATCTGAGCGGGCGACCGGCCCGGACCGCTGCGCCCCCGCGCGGTCCGGGCGCGAAATCTTTGAAAGATTTCGGAGCGGCGTTTATGAAAAATTCCGAGTCGAACCTTTTGAAAAAACTCGTCTTCGGTGCGGGCGTCAGCCTGCCTCGCGCAGCAGGGTCCGGGTGGGGAACGGGATCTCGATGCCGGCGGCGTCGAGCGCCTCTTTCACCCGGCGCTTCATGTCGGCCTGATAGGCGAAATACTCGGGCCGGTTGACCCAGACCCGGACGAGAAAGTCGACCGAGAAATCGCCGAGGTTGTTGACCTGGATGAACGGCGCAGGCTCGGGCAGCGAGCGCGGATCGGCGAGGATCGTCGACAGGATCGTCTCTTCGGCGACCTTCAGGTTGCTGCCGTAGCTGACCCCGAAGGTCCACTCGGCGCGGCGCGTCGGATAGACCGAGTAGTTGGTGATCGTGTTGCCCCAGACCTGAGAGTTGGGCACGATCACCTGAACGTTGTCGATCGTCGCAAGCTCGGTGAAGTTCAGCGTGATCGAGACCACGGTGCCCATTTCGTCGTTGATCTGCACGAAATCGCCGACCTTCACGGGACGGAAGAACACCAGCATCACCCCCGCCGCCACGTTCGACAGCGTGCCCTGCAACGCCAGACCGATGGCGAGGCCCGCCGCACCGAAGAGCGCAACCAGTGAGGTCGTCTGGACCCCGAAAGTGTTCAGGACGATGATGACCGTCAGGGCGACCAGCACATACCAGACGATATTGGCGAGGAACCCGAAGAGGGTCTTGTCCAGCGTCGGATGCTTTTCGGCCAGCCGCTCGATCCGGCGCCGGATGAACCGCGCGATCACGAGGCCCGCGACGAAGATGGCGATGGCGCCGGCGATACTGCCCGCGAGGCCCAGCAGATATTCGAGCGACAGCAGGTCGGCGAGCGTGCGCCCGTCCCAGAGTTCGGTATTCAGATATTCGTCCATCACCTTTTCGCGATCCTGTCCATCGCCTTGGCCAGCTTTGCGTCGAGCGACGACAGCCCGCCGGTGTCATGGGTGGTGAGCGTCACCTCGACGGTCTTGTAGACGTTCGACCACTCGGGGTGGTGGTTCAGTTTCTCGGCGGTGATCGCGGCCTGCGTCATGAAGCCGAAGGCCTCGATGAAATTGCCGAAGGTGAAGGTCTTGTGCAGCGCCTCGCGTCCGTCGACCGGGTTCCAGCCGTTGGCGATCAGGGCGTCGCGGTCGCCCGCGTCGATGGCATCGGTCATTCCTGTTCCTCCTGATTGGTCCGTTTGAAGGGGCCATAGCGCGTCATGACCTCGATGTCCTCCCCCACGGCGCGGGATTCTGCGGCGAGGTAGTCGCCGACCGCGCGGCGGAAGCCGTCGTCGGCGAGCCAGTGCAGCGAATGGGTGGCGGCGGGCAGGTAGCCGCGCGCCAGCTTGTGCTCGCCCTGTGCGCCCGCCTCGACACGCGCGAGGCCGTGGACGATGGCAAAGTCGATGGCGCGGTAATAGCACAGTTCGAAATGCAGGCAGGGGTGGTGCTCGGTCGCGCCCCAGTAGCGGCCATAGAGGACGTTGCGGCCGATGAAGTTGAGGGCCCCGGCGATGGGTGTGCCGTCCTCGTTCAGGGCGAGGATCAGGAGGATGTCGTCGCGCAGGGTCTCGTGGGCGATGTCGAAGAACCGGCGGGTGAGATAGGGCGTGCCCCATTTGCGGGCGCCGGTGTCCTGATAGAAGTGCCAGAAGGCGTCCCAGTGCTCGGGGCGGATCGCGTCGCCGGTCAGGGACACGATTGTGCCGCCGAAGTCCTGCGCCTCGGCCCGTTCGCGTCGGATGTTCTTGCGCTTGCGCGCCGACAGCGTGGCGAGGAAGGCGTCGAAATCGGCGTAACCCGCGTTGTGCCAGTGGAATTGCTGCGTCAGGCGCGGCAGCAGGCCCATGGCGCGGCCCGCAATAGCCTCGTCCTCGGTGCAGAAGGTGATGTGCAACGACGACAGGCGGTTCTGCGACGCCACCTCGATGGCGCCCTGCACGAGGGCGGACATGCCCGGCCCCTCGTGCCCCGGCCGCGTCAGCAGGCGGCGTCCGGTCGCGGGGGTGAACGGCACGGCCATCTGCAACTTCGGATAATAGCGCCCGCCTGCCCGCTCCCAGGCCTGCGCCCAGTTGTGGTCGAAGATGTATTCGCCCTGACTGTGCCCCTTGGCATAGAGCGGCGCCACCGCGATGACCTCGCCCCCCGCCCGCGCCGAGAGATAGCGCGGTTGCCAGCCCGAGCCGGGGCCGACCGAGCCCGAGGCCTCGAGGGCGTGCAGGAAGCGGTAGGTGGTGAACGGGTCGTGCGGGCGGCCGCCGTCCGCCGCTTCGGGACAGGCGCAGGCGTCCCAGTCGGGCTGGCCGATCTCGGACAGGGCGGCGTGGGCGGTGATCTCGACCGTTTCCGCCTCGTCGCGGCGGGAAGAGGCATCGCTCTCGGGGGCTGTCATGCGGCAGGACATGGGCCGCAGGGCGCGGCAATCAAGCCAGATATCCCTCGAAAGTGATGCCATCCGCGACCTTGCGCGCCGCCGCCTCGATCGCGGCGGAGCGGACCGTCCAGCACAGCACCGCGGCCCCCCGCGCCTTCAGGTCGGCAACGCGGGGACGGGCGAGGTCGGCGACCTCGTGGCTGATGAAGCTGGCGCCGGTCCGGTCGTAGTCGGGGATATCGCGCAGCCGGTTGCAGGTGGCGGCGGACAGCGGTGCCCAGACGTCAGGGTCATAAGCCGAGGTGACGAGGCCGCGCGCCAGGTGCGGCGCCAGACGCGCCATTTCGGCGATGGAATGGGGATTGAACGACATCAGCGCGACGGGGCCGTGGTAGCGGGCAAGGGCGGCGGCGGTCGCGGCCTCGAGGGCGCCGACGTCCTCGCCCATCGCGCCGTCCTGATCCTTGATCTCGATCAGCAGCGGCACCCGGCCCTGCACGAGGTCGAGCACCTGCGCGAGTGTCGGGATGCCCTCGAGACCGCCGGTCAGCGCGATCCGACCGAGGTCGGCGGCGCTTTGCTGCGCCACCGGCCCCTGCTGCGCGGTCAGGCGCCCGAGATCATGGTCGTGAAACACCATCGCCACGCCGTCGCGCGACGGTTGCAGGTCCAGCTCGATGCCATAGTCCGATGCGACGGCGGCGCGGAATGCCTCGAGGCTGTTTTCGGGGGCGCCGCGTGCGCGGTCGTGCAGGCCGCGATGGGCGATAGGCCGGCGGGTGAAGGCGGGGTCGAGGGTCATCGGATCTGGAAGATGCCTTCGATCTCGACCGCGACGCCCAGCGGCAGACCCGCGACGCCGACCGCCGAACGGGCGTGACGCCCGGCATCGCCCAGAACCTCGACGAGGAGATCAGAGCAGCCGTTGATGACCTTTGGATGATCGCGGAAACCGGGGGCGGCGTTGACGAAACCGGTGAGTTTCACGACGCGGACCAGCCGGTCGAGGTCGCCGCCACAGGCGATCCTGACCTGCCCCAGCAGAGAGATGGCGCAGAGCCGGGCCGCGGCGGCGCCGTCCTCGATGGACATGCCGTCGCCCAGTCGCCCGGTGACGGGTCCGTCGGCGTTCTGGCTGATCTGGCCCGAGACATAGAGGATGTCGCCGACGACGACATGCGGCACATAGTTTCCGGCCGCCTTCGGCGCGGCGCCGGTGTCCGGCAGGGTGATGCCGCGTTCGGCGAGTTTCGTTTCGATCGTTCCCGGCATGTCGGCCCCTGTCGGTTGTTTCGGCGGCACGGTAGCCCGCGGCACCGGGGGCCGCAATCGCCCTACCCCTCGCGGAACGCCTTGGCGAAGTAATCGGCCAGAGGCTTGATGAGATAGTCCATCGGCGAGCGTTCCTGCGTCGAGATGAAGGCCTCGACCGGCATGCCGGGGATCAGGACCATTTCCTCCGGCAGCCGCGCCATTTCGCCTTCGTTCAGCGAGATCTGCGCCCGGTAATACGAAATCTGCGAATTCTGGTCCTGAAACGCATCCGCCGAAATCTGCACCACCTTGCCGAAGAGTTCCGGTGTCCGCCGCTGGTCGAAGGCCGAGAACCGCAGGGCGACGTCCTGACCGACGAAGATCTGGTCGATGTCCTGCGGCACGACCTGCGTGGTGATGACCAGCGGGCGGTCCTGCGGCACGATGAACAGGACCGGATCGGCGGGCCGGATCACCGAGCGCGGCGCAAAGACGGTAAGGCCATAGACCACGCCGCCGACCGGCGCGCGGATGTCCAGACGGTCGAGCCGGGAGAGCAGCGCGCGGCGCTGTTCGCTCAGTTCGATCTCGTTGAATTGCAGGTCGCGCAGGCGGGTGATCGCCTCTTCGCGGCGCGACGACAGGATCCGCAGGACCTCGATATCGATCTCGGTCATCCGGCCCTCTGCCTGCGCGACGGTGGCGGTGAACTCGCCCTCGCGTCCCGCCAGGCTCGCCGCTTCGCGCTGCAACGCCATGACGCGGCTGGCCTGCGCCAGCCCCCGGTCGAGCAGCGTCTGCTGGTCGGTCAACTCGTCCTGCAACAGGTCGAGCTGCGTCTCGAGGGCCTCCTGCTGAGCGGCGATGCCGACGATCTGGTTCTGGATCTGCTCGCGCCGCTTGCCCAGTTGCTCGCGCTCGCTCGCCGCACTTTCCAGTCGCGCCTCGAACAGGCGGCTCTGGCCCTCCATCAACTCGCCCGCGACGGGGTTGTCGGTCTCGAGCAGGAGGGGCGCGAAAGTCAGGGCCTCGGCATCGTCGCGCTCGGCCTCGAACCGCGCACGGCGGGCGAGCACCTCGAGGAGCTGACCCTCGACCACGGCGAGTTCGGAGCGGAGGTTCTCGGCATCGAGCCGGATCAGCACGTCGCCGAGGGCGACGGTCTGGCCTTCCTGCACGAGGATTTCGGCGACGACACCGCCGTCGGGATGCTGCACGACCTGACGGTTCTGGTCGACCTCGATCCGGCCCACCGAAATGACCGCGCCGGTGATCCGCGAGGCGACGGCCCAGGTGCCGAACCCGCCGACCAGCAGCAAGAGCGCGAAACACCCCAGCAGCAGCGGCCGCACGAGCGACCAGCGCGACCCCTGCGGTGCAACCGCCGCATTGGCCGCTTTCGGCACCACGAGGTTCCTGCCGCCCGCGGGCACGATCCTGCCGCCGCTCATGTCACCCCTCCGCCGCCGCGCGTCGCGGCGATCTCCTCGTGGTTCCTGACCATGTCCTTGAGCACCTGATCCTTGGGACCATAGGCCCGCCGGGTGCCGTTCTCGATCACCAGCAGCATGTCGCATTCCTGAATGGCCGCGGGCCGGTGCGCCATGATGAGGACGATGCGCCCGGCCTCCTTGAACGCCTTGATCGCACCGTTCAGGGCCGCCGAGCCGTCGTTGTCGAGGTTCGAGTTCGGCTCGTCGAGCACCAGCATCACCGGGTCGCCATACATCGCGCGGGCAAGGCCGATCCGCTGGATCTGGCCGCCCGACAGGCGCCCGCCGTTGGCCGTGACCCGCGTGTCATAGCCGTCCGGCAGCTTGAGGATCATGTCGTGCGCGCCCGCCCGCTTGGCGGCCAGAACGACGGCGGCATCGTCGGGCTCGGCCGACAGCCGCGCGATGTTGTCCTTGATCGTGCCGTCGAAGAGCGCGACGCGCTGCGGCAGATAGCCGATGTATTTGCCCAGAACGTCCGGCTCGTACTGATCGAGGGCCGCCCCGTCGAGCCGCACCTTGCCCGCGATCGGCACGAGAAAGCCGGTCAGCGCCTTGGCCAGCGTCGACTTGCCCGATCCCGACGAGCCGATGACGCCGACCGCCTGCCCCGGCTCGACGCTGAAACTGATCATCCGCAGGGTGGCTGCCTGTTCGCCCGGCATCGTGACCGTCACCTGCTCGAGGTCGAGCCGCCCCTTGGGGGCCGGAAGGGCGGTGCGGCCCTGCCCCGGCGCAATCTCGCCCAGCAGGGTGCACAGCGACGTCCACCCCTCGCGCGCGCGCTGGAACAGCGCCGCCTGCCCGACGATCATCTCGATCGGCGCCAGCGCCCGCCCGAGCAGGATCGAGCCCGCGATCATCGCGCCGGGCGACATCTGGCCCAGCAGCACGAGGTAGGCGCCGAGGCCCAGCATCGCCGATTGCAGGAACAGGCGCACCGCCTTGATGACGGCGGTGAACCCGCCGCCGGTCTCGGACGCGGCCAGACCCGCCTCGAGCGAGGCGGCGCGGGCATTCTGCCAGCGCAGGAACGCCGCGCCCCGCATCCCCAGCGAGAGGATGAGTTCGGCCTCCTGCCGGATCTGGTTGCCCTGGATCTCGGCCTGCACGGTGGTGCGGTTCATCTCTTCGAGGGGGCGGCGCGAGGCGGTCTGGTTGGCGATGGCAAGCACGATCAGGACCGCCGCCCCGCCGAGGGCGAGATAGCCGAGCAGGGGGTGGAAGATGAAGATGCCGAAGAAGAACAGCGGCGCGAACGGCAGGTCGAACAGCGCCATCGTCGCGGGCGAGGCGATGAACTTCTGCACCACCTCGAGGTCGCGGACCGCCGACATCGCCTGCCGCTGCACCCGGCCGAGGGTCATGCCGCGGATCGAGGCGGAGAACACCCGCTCGTCCAGCGCCGCCTGAAACCGTGCCGCGAGACGCCCCATGATCCGGCCCCGCACGAGGTCGAGCAGGCCCATCATCGCGTAGAGATAGGCCACGAGCACCGACAGCGCGATCAGCGTCTCGAGGCTGCGCGAACCGAGGACGCGGTCGTAGACGTTCATCATGTAGAGCGGGCCGGTCAACATCAGGGCGTTCACGAAGAAGCTGAAGACGCCGACAGCCCAATAGGTCATCCGACCCCGCCGCCGCACCGCCACGAGTTCCGCGCTGCCCAGTGTCGCCGCGTCCGCCATATCGCCTGTCTGCCCCGTTGCTGTCTGCCGTGCCGCCTATCGGCGGCCACGATAAATTCGATGTCGTCGTATCACACGTCGGAAATCCGTTTCGCCAAGAAGAGCGCGTGCCGACTGAAATGGCCAGTGGGATTACCCTTACCCCTGCGCACTGTAGCTGTCATGCCCGAATCGGGCGATCGGGAGGTGGGGAGACGATGGGATGAAACCCTGTCCTGCGGGTCGTCGCGGCGGCGTGCCCCTGTGGAAACGGTGCCGCGTCCGGCAACGACGGACCCTCCGGGGGGAGTTGTTGCGGCAACGTGAACCGGGGGGAGCGCCCTAGTTGGTGCCGTTCAGGATGTTGTTGAGGACCGAATTGATGTCCTGACCGGTGGCGGGCTCGGCCGGGCGCGGGGGTTGGCCGAAGGCCTCTTCGAGGGCGCGGTCGACGGCGGGGGAGGTGACGTTGTCCGAGGCCGCCTCGGACAGGAGGCCGGGCGTGCCGGCGGGGGCAGGCTCGCTCATCGGCAGGGGCGAGACGGGCTGACCGGCGAGCACCCCCTCCATGGTCCGGCGAAAGATTTCGGCCGGCAGACCGCCGCCGGTGACTTCCCGGAGTGGTTCGTTGTTGTCGTTGCCCATCCAGACGCCGACCACGTAGTCCCCCGAAAAGCCGATGAACCAAGCGTCGCGATAGCCGCTCGTGGTGCCGGTCTTGCCCGCGATCTGGACGCCGTCGATGCGCGCGCGGGTGCCGGTGCCGCCCTCGACGACGCGGTACATCATCCAGGTCAGTTCGCGGGCCGCCTCTTCGCGGATCACCCGTTCGCCGATGCCGCCCGTCGTTTCCATCACCGGCGCGTCGTCGCCCTGGAACGACAGGTCGATCATGCCGTAGGGCGTGACCGACGAGCCGCCGTTCAGGATGCCGGCATAGGCGCCGGTCATCTCGATGAGGGTGGATTCCGAGGCGCCGAGCGCAATGGCGGGCCCGGCGGCGAGGTCGGACGAGATGCCGAACATCTCGGCCACCGTGCGCACGCTCTCGAGGCCCACCTCCATCGCCACCTCGACGGTGGGGATGTTGCGGCTGCCTTGCAGCGCATCGGCGAGGTTGATCGGCCCGACGAAGCGGTTGTCGTAGTTCGACGGACTCCACGGCGGCGACCCGGGGATGGTGATGGTGATCGGGCGGTCGTCGACCACGTCGAAGGGGGAATACCCCAGATCGAGGGCGGCGGCATAGACGAAGGGCTTGAACGACGATCCGGTCTGGCGCAGCGCCTGCGTGGCACGGTTGAACGCGAAGGTGGCGCGCACATCGCGCCCGCCGACCATCGCGCGCACCGCGCCGTCCGCCGACATCACCACGATCGCCGCCTCCGCCACCGATTCCTCGCTGAGCCTTTCGCTGAACACCGACAGCAGGGCGCCCTCTGCGGCGCTCTGGATGCGGGGATCGAGGGTGGTGCGGATGATGACGTCCTCGGTCGTGTCGCGGGTAAAGAATTCGGGTCCGGTTTCCATCACATAGTCGGCGAAATAGCCGCCCGCCGCCTGAGCCGCGGCCGCCGAAAGCGTCGCGGGATTGGCCAGCGCGTCGGCGGCGGCGGCGGCCGACAGATACCCCTGCTCCTCCATCAACCGGACGACGACGGCGGCGCGGTCCTGCGCCCGGTCGAGGCTCGCGGTGGGGGCGAACGAGGACGGCGCCTTGAGCAGCCCGGCCAGCATCCCGGCCTGTGCCGCGTCCACCTGCGATGCCGGGATACCGAAATAGCGCTGCGACGCGGCCTCGAAGCCGCGGGCG
Organism: uncultured Alphaproteobacteria bacterium; assembly: GCA_963789535.1. Taxonomy (GTDB): domain Bacteria; phylum Pseudomonadota; class Alphaproteobacteria; order Rhodobacterales; family Rhodobacteraceae; genus CAVXHQ01. Next base: position 619,335 of record CAWBKU010000004.1, read on the forward strand.
CCGGCGCCGAGATAGGCGCGGTTGAGATAGATCGTGAGGATCTCTTCCTTGGAATAGGACACCTCCATCGCCATGGCGAAGACCATCTCCTGCACCTTGCGCCACAGGGTCGTGCGGCGGCAGTCCGCCTCGTATTCGGTCTCGTTCGCCCAGGTGCGCGGATCGTAGGGCCGCCCGAGGCAGAGCAGTTTCGCGGTCTGCTGGGTGATCGTCGAGCCGCCGTTGCCCGAGAGCGGACCGCGCCCCTCGCGCAGGTTGATGCGGATGGCGGACGCGATGCCCTGCGGGTCGATGCCCGGATGCCACCAGAACCGGCGGTCCTCGGTCGCGACGACGGCATTGCGCAGATCCGGCGACACGGATGCGGACGTCACCATCCCGCCGAACTGGTCGCCGCGCCAGGCGAAGGTTTCACCGTAGCGGTCCAGCAGCGTGACCGACCCGCGCGACCGCCCGTCGACCAGATCCTCGATGGGGGGCAGCGTCGAGGCATAGTAGAACACCCCAGCCCCCAGGAGGAGGGCGGTAACGGCACCGAGGCGCCAGAGGATGCCGAAGATCACCCGGAAGATGCCCCGCACGAAGGCCGACAGCAGCCCGAGCAGGCCCGGCCGCCGCTTGCGCGGGACGGGCTTGCGGCGGCGCCTGGCGGTCTTGGCGGGGGCCGCGCGCGGCGCCTCCTTGCCATAGCGCCGGTCTGCCACCAGGGGTCTGTTGCCGGATCCGGAACCGCTCATCTCAGCCTCATGTCTTTCGACGCCGTCCGGAGATCCGCGCGGCGCGCGGTCCGGATCTTTTGCGGCACCATAGAGAGTCGCCAACCGAAAGGGGAGTGCCCAATCCGGCGAGGCCCCGATTCAATCCTGCGCAATTCGAAGGCATATTTCGGTATATGCCCAAATTTTGCGCTTTTGCGGCAGTGCAGCATGGCAGCTCGGGTGCCAAATCTTGATCCTTCGGCCCGCGCCCGCGCTTGTGGCAGGCAACTGACGGGTGCGTCACGCCCGCAGGATCTGTCAGCGAGGGACGAAGACGTGAAATTCATCATTGCGACGATCAAGCCGTTCAAACTCGAAGAGGTGCGCGAAGCGCTCACCACGCTCGGCGTGCGCGGCATGATGGTGACCGAGATAAAGGGCTTCGGCTCTCAGTCCGGGCATACGGAGATCTACCGGGGCGCGGAATATGCCGTGAACTTCGTCCCCAAGATCAAGCTCGAGATCGTGGTGCCCGATGCGATGGCCGATCAGGTCGTCAGCACCATCGCCACCACGGCCAAGACCGGCAAGATCGGCGACGGCAAGATCTTCGTGCTCGACGCCGAGAGCGCGCTGCGCGTGCGGACCGGCGAAACCAATGACGACGCGCTCTGAGCGGGCGTTGAAAGGAGAGGAACGGATGAGAAACCTGAAAACCCTGCTCGCGGTGCTGATGCTGGCACTGATGACGAGCGTAGCGGCCCCGCACCTTGCGATGGCCCAGGAAACGACGACCGAAGAGGTCGAGGCGCCTGCCGACGGAACGGTGGCCGAAGAGGCGGTCCCCGACGTGGCCGCCGAAGAAGAGACCGCACCGGTCGCGGGGGTCGATGCCTCGACCGACAGCGTGTTCATCCTCAACAGCCTGCTGTTCCTCGTGGGCGGCTTTCTGGTGTTCTGGATGGCCGCAGGCTTTGCCATGCTCGAGGGCGGCCTCGTGCGGTCCAAGAACGTGACCATGCAGATGACCAAGAACATCGCGCTGTTCTCGCTGGCGTCGCTGTTCTACTATCTGATCGGCTATAACCTGATGTATCCGCTGGGCTCGTGGTCCATCGGCAGCGACGAGACCGGCGGCTATCTTGGCATCCTGTTCGCCCCTGCCGTCCTCGAGGCCGTGGGCATCGCCCGCGACGGTGCGGACGACTATGGCTATGCCGCGACCGGCTCGGACTTCTTCTTTCAGTTGATGTTCTGCGCCGCCACCGCCTCGATCGTGTCGGGTGCCCTCGCCGAACGGATCAAGCTGTGGCCGTTCCTGATCTTCACGATCATCCTCGTCGCCTTCATCTATCCGATCCAGGCAAGCTGGAAATGGGGCGGCGGTTTCCTCGATACGCAATACGGTTTCCTCGACTTTGCCGGGTCGACCGTCGTGCACTCGGTCGGCGGCTGGGCGGCCCTCGTGGGGGCGATCATCCTCGGGCCGCGGATCGGCAAATATGCCAAGGACGGCAAGGTGATCCCGATGCTCGGCTCGAACCTGCAAATGGCGACACTGGGGACGTTCATCCTCTGGCTCGGCTGGTTCGGCTTCAACGGCGGCTCGCAACTGGCGATGGGGACCGTGGGCGACGTGGCCGACGTCAGCCGCATCTTCGCCAACACGAATGCGTCTGCGGCCGGCGGCGCCATCGCGGCGCTGATCCTGACGCAGCTTCTCTACCGCAAGCCGGACCTGACGATGATCCTGAACGGCGCGCTTGCGGGCCTCGTCTCGATCACCGCCGAACCGCTGACGCCGACCCTCGGGGCGGCCACGCTGATCGGGGCCGTCGGCGGCGTCATCGTGGTGTTCGCGGTGCCGTTCCTCGACAAACTGAAGATCGACGACGTCGTCGGCGCGATCCCGGTGCACCTCTTTGCGGGCATCTGGGGCACGCTGGCGGTGGTTCTGACCAACGGCGATGCGACGCTGATGGGGCAACTGATGTCGATCGTCATCGTCGGCGCCTTCGTCATCGTCACCAGCGGGATCGTCTGGATCGTCCTGAAGGGCGTGATGGGCATCCGGGTCAGCGAAGAGGCCGAGATCGCCGGTCTCGACAGCGCCGAACTGGGGATGGAGGCCTACCCCGAGTTCACCCGCGGCTGACCCCCTCCCGGTCCGCCGCACCGCCCGGGCGCGCCTCCCTCGCGCCCGGAGGCAAAGACCAGACGCCGCCCCGATACCCCGGGGCGGCGTTTTCCGTCCGGGCCTCCGGCGGGACGACGGACTGCGCGGCCCTTCTTCTGGCAGAAGCTATCCCGGGGGACGGCGCCGGGCCGGGGGGGGGGGCAGCGCCCCCGGGCTCCGTTTCCAGCACCACGCGCCCCCGCCCGATCACGGCCCCGCGATCGCGCCGCGCGCCCGCACATTCTTTGCAAAGGAATGTGCCCCGCCGCCGCGTGAGCGGCGGCCCCCCTTTGCGACAGGAACGGTGCGCGGCGGCAAACGATCTGTGCGCGCCCGCCTGAAACTCCCCGAACGGGTCGCGGACCCGCGCCGTCAACCCCCGCAACCCCTCACGCCGCCTCGTTTTTTCGTGATGTTACAGACCCTTTCCACCGCCGCCCCGGCGCATAACTCCAGTCCATCGAAGGAACAGACGCCTCCCCCCATACGCCGCATCCCGGCACACCCAAAGGACCACATCATGACCAAGCTCATCGCCCTCGCCGCCGCCGCCCTCGTCGGTTCTGCCACCTTCGCCGCCGCCGACAGCTCGTTCGCCTACCAGCGCAATCTCGACAGCTCCTCGATCCTCGACCTCGGCACCGTCACCGCCGATGCCGCCGGCACCGTCGAGGTCTACGACTTCCGCGGCGGCGAACTCGGCGCCCTGCTCGGCAGCCAGACCGTCGCCGCCGGTGCGAACTCGAACGTGCGCATCAACGTCAACGATTCGCCGAATTTCGACGTCGTCGCGATCCTGAAGATCGACGGCCGGGACGCTGCTGTCCGCGAGTACCAGATCGCCCGCTGACACCAACCACCCTCCCCGGACACCACGACGCCCGGCCCGAAAGGGTCGGGCGTTCGTCTGTCGGGCGTTCGTCTGGCGGGCGTTCGTCTGGCGGGCGTTCGTCTGGCGGGCGTTCGTCTGGCGGGAATGTCTTTCGGCTTGTCGGGAGTTTAGAATCGTTCCAAACATTGACAGCGGCGGCGCGAGGGCGCATATCCTATTCCTGACAGAAAAGGTGGGTTAGACATGTTCATCCAGACCGAATCGACCCCGAACCCGGCCACCCTCAAATTCCTGCCCGGCCAGACCGTGCTCGACACCGGCACCGCCGATTTCCCGAGCGCCGAGGCCGCAGCCTCCTCGCCGCTCGCGCGGGGCATCTTTGCGGTGCCGGGCGTCACCGGCGTGTTCTTCGGCACCGATTTCGTCACCGTGACCAAGGACGACACGACCCTCTGGGACCACATCAAACCCGCCATCCTCGGCGCGGTGATGGAGCATTACCAGTCCGGTGCCCCGGTCATCGAGGGTGCGCAGGCGGCCTCGGGCCACGCAGCGCACGAGGGCGAGGACGGCGCCATCGTCGAGCAGATCAAGGAACTCCTGGACACCCGCGTCCGCCCCGCCGTGGCGCAGGACGGCGGCGACATCACCTTTCACGGCTTCGACCGGGGCGTCGTCTATCTGCACATGCAGGGCGCCTGCGCGGGCTGCCCCTCGTCGACCCTGACCCTGAAGATGGGTATCGAGAACCTGCTGCGCCATTATATCCCCGAGGTGATCGAGGTGCGGCCCGTCGCCGCCTGAGACCGGCACCGCAACGATAGCCGGATGCCAGACTCGCCAACCACCAAGACGCCGACCATCCTCGCCTTCGACACGTCGCAGGCGCATTGCGCCGCGGCACTGCGGTGGGGTCCGGACGGCATGGCGAGCCGGACCGAACCGATGGCCAAGGGCCAGGCCGAACGGCTGATGCCCCTCCTCGAAGAGCTGATGGCCGAAGAGGGTTTCGGCTGGGGCGACCTCGATGCCATCGCGGTCGGTATCGGACCCGGCAATTTCACCGGCATCCGCATCGGCGTCGCGGCGGCACGCGGATTGGCGCTGGGCTTGGGTATTCCGGCCATCGGCGTGTCGGCCTTCGAGGGGATGCGCGGGCCGAAAAGCCTCGACGATCACCGTCCGCAACTGGTGAGCCTGCCCGGGCCACGCGGCACGAACTACGTGCAACTCTTTCTCAACGCCGCACCCGAAGGTGACGCCCGCTCCGTTCAGGTGAGCGCTGACGGGTTCCCGGTCCTCGACCTGCCCGCCGGGACGGCGGTTCTGGGCGACAGGGCGCTCGACATCGCCGTCCTGTCCTCGCCCGGATATGGGGACGCGAATATGCGGGCCTCGTTCCCGGCAACGTTGGTGGACGTGCCGCAGACCATCGCCCGGATCGCCGCGCACAGGTTCGCGACGTGCGCCGTCCCAGTCGACCGCCCCGCCCCGCTCTACGTCCGCGCCCCCGACGCCGCCCCGCCGCGCGATGCGGCCCCCGTTTTGCTGCCGTGACGCCGGACGCCCTCGCCGAGACCCATGCCGCCGCCAATAGCGTCGACCGGGCATGGTCGGCGGCCGAGTTCGCGGTCCTTCTCGATGCGCCCGGCGCACTGTTGACCGGCGATGCCACGGCCTTCGTCCTTGGGCGCGTGACGCTCGACGAGGCCGAGATCCTGACGCTCGCGACCCACCCCGACCATCGCGGCGAGGGGCGGGCGCGCGCCGCCCTCGCGGCGTTCATCGCGGCGTCGGCGGATCGCGGGGCGGCGCGCGTCTTTCTCGAGGTGGCCGAGGACAACGCCGCCGCGCGTGCTCTCTACGATACCGCGGGCTTCGTGCATATCGCCCGGCGGCCCGGCTATTTCGCGCGCGCTGGCGGCGCCGTCGCGGCGCTCGTGATGGAGCGCGCGACCAGCGGCGCCTGATGCCGCATCCGCAGGCACATCCGGCGTCCGGAGTGCCCGACCTCGCGGCATTCGGCGCGCAATTCCGCAGAAATCGGTTGACCCCGCCCCCCCTCTCTTGCCTTATCCAAGGGGCGCCGGACCCCGCGGTCCGGGACGCGGTGGCGGCCCTGCGGCCGCCCACCGCCAACGACACAAAACGTCAAAACCCTGGGAGACCTGCATGACCATCCTGAAATCCATTCTCGGCACCGCCGCCGCACTCGCGCTGACCGCCGGTGCCGCCCTTGCCGAACCGGCCCTGATCTTCGATCTGGGCGGCAAGTTCGACAAGTCGTTCAACGAGAGCGCGTTCAACGGCGCGACCCGCTGGGCCGAAGAGACCGGCGGCACCTTTGCCGAGATCGAGCTGACCTCGGACGCGCAGCGCGAGCAGGCGCTGCGTCGCTTTGCCGAGGCCGGCAATTCGCCCATCGTCATGGCCGGCTTCTCGTTCGCCTCCGCGCTCGAGGGCGTGGCACCGGACTATCCCGACACGCAGTTCGTCATCATCGACGGTGTCGCCGACGCGCCGAACGTCACCAGCGTCGTGTTCAACGAGCACGAGGGCTCCTACCTCGTCGGCATGATGGCCGCGATGGCCTCCGAGACCGGCACGGTGAGCTTCGTCGGCGGTATGGACATCCCGCTGATCCGCCGTTTCGGCTGCGGCTATGCGCAGGGCGCGATGGCGGTGAACCCCGACATCACCGTGATCGCCAACATGACCGGCACCGATCCCTCGGCCTGGAACGACCCGGTCAAGGGCTCCGAGCTGACGCTGGCGCAGATTTCGCAGGGCTCCGACGTGGTGTTCGCCGCGGCCGGCGGCACCGGCGTGGGCGTGTTGCAGACCGCCGCCGACGAGGACATCCTGTCGATCGGCGTCGACGCCAACCAGAACTACCTGCATCCGGGCGAGGTTCTGACCTCGATGCTCAAGCGGGTCGACAACGCCGTCTTCGAGGCGATGAGCGAGAGCGACATGCTCGCCCCCGGCATCAACGTCATGGGCATCGACAACGGCGGCGTCGGCTATGCGATGGACGAGAACAACGCCGACCTGGTGACGCCCGAGATGATCGCGGCGGTCGATGCCGCCGCGGCGCAGATCGCGTCGGGCGAAATCGAGGTACACGACTACATGTCCGACGAAAGCTGCCCGGCCGTGCAGTTCTGAGACCGACGTAACGACAGGGCGCGGGGGCGGGCACATTCCGCCCCCGCGCGACGACCGCACGACCGCAGGCTGGGGAACGGGGATGAGTGACACGCCGAAGGCGTTCTTCGATTGTTGGGGCGAGCCGGACGGCGACGCGCGCAAGCGCCACCTCGAACGTATCCTCGAGCCGCATTTCACCTATTCCGATCCGCACGCCCCCGAAACCGTCCGCGGGATCGCGGCGATGGCCGATTTCCTCGCGCTGTTCACCGACCGCATGCCGGGATCGTCGGCGCGGATCCTGCGCATCGACAGCCACCACGGGTTCTGCCGCGTCGCGGTCGCGTTCATGCGCGACGCCGACACGGTGATGACGACGGCGCAGTATTTCCTCGAGAGCAGCGGCGACGACCGCCTCGTCCGCGCCGTGGGCTTTCTGGGCGACGGTCGGCCGAACGGGGATGCCGCATGACCGGCGATACCGCTCCGGCCATCGAGTTGCGCGGGATATCCAAGGCCTTCGGCCCGGTGCAGGCGAACAGGGACATCAACATCCGCGTCATGCCGGGCACGATCCACGGCATCATCGGCGAGAATGGTGCCGGCAAATCCACGCTCATGTCGATTCTGTATGGTTTCTATCGGGCAGACGCCGGGGAAATCTGGATAAACGGTTCGAGAATCGACATTCCCGACAGTCAGGCCGCCATCGCCGCAGGTATCGGCATGGTGTTCCAGCACTTCAAGCTGGTCGAGAATTTCACCGTGCTGGAGAACATCATCCTCGGCGCCGAGGATTCGGGACTGCTGCGTCCGTCGCTGGCGCGCGCGCGGCGCGAACTCGCCGACCTCGCCCGCGACTACGAACTGAACGTCGAGCCCGATGCTGTGATCGAGGAGATCGGCGTCGGCCAGCAGCAGCGGGTCGAAATCCTCAAGGCCCTCTACCGGCACGCCGACATCCTGATCCTCGACGAGCCGACCGGCGTCCTTACCCCGCCCGAGGCGGACCAGTTGTTCCGAATCCTGCGACGCCTGAAGGAAGAGGGCAAGACGATCATCCTCATCACGCATAAACTGCGCGAGATCATGGACATCACCGACACGGTGAGCGTGATGCGCCGGGGCGAGATGACGGCGACGGTCAAGACCGCCGAAACCTCGCCGCCCGAACTCGCCGAACTCATGGTCGGGCGCAAGGTGCTGTTGCGCGTCGACAAGGTGCCCGCAACGCCGCGCGACGTGGTCCTCGAGGTGCGCGACCTGAACGTGACCGACGACAAGGGGGTGCACCGCCTGAAGGGCGTAAGCTTCGACGTGCGGGCGGGCGAGATCCTCGGCATCGCGGGGGTCGCGGGCAACGGGCAATCCGAATTGCTCGAGGTGCTGGGCGGTTACGAGACGGCGACCGGCACCGTACGCCTGAACGGCGAGGACATCGACCTGACCGGCGACCATTCCGACGGCCAGAGCAGGCGCGCACGCGGCATCGCCCACGTCCCCGAGGACCGCCAGCGCGAGGGTCTCATCATGGACTATACCGCCTGGGAGAATGTCTGCTTCGGTTATCACAAGGATCCGAAATACCGGCGCGGCTGGCTCATGGACAACGACGCGATCCGCCGCGACGCCGAGGCCAAGATCGCCAAGTTCGACATCCGGCCTGCCTCCTGCTGGCAACTGGCGAAGAACTTCTCGGGCGGCAACCAGCAAAAGATCGTCGTGGCACGCGAGATCGAGCGCAATCCCGACCTGCTGCTCATCGGCCAGCCGACGCGCGGCGTCGACATCGGCGCGATCGAATTCATCCACCAGCAGATCATCGCCCTGCGCGATCAGGGCAAGGCGATCCTGCTGGTCTCGGTCGAACTCGACGAGATCATGGGCCTTGCCGACCGCATCGCGGTGATGTTCGACGGCCGGATCATGGGCGAGCGGCTGCCGACCGAGACCGACGAAAAGGAACTGGGGCTGCTCATGGCCGGTGTGACCGAGAGGGCCGCCTGATGCACAAGCTGCCGCGCTGGGCCGACGTGATCCTGATCCCGCTGATATCGCTGGTGCTGGCGGGCCTGATCTCGGCGCTCGTGATCTTCATCATCGCCGATGTGCCAGAGGCCGCGACGACCACCCTCGCGGTCGAGGCGCGGCTGGCCTACCTCGGCAACGCGGTCAACCTGATGGTGACGGGTGCGCTCGGGTCGTCCTATGGCTGGGGTTACACGCTCTATTATGCGACGAACTTCATGTTCACCGGCCTCGCCGTCGCGGTCGCGTTCCATGCGCGCATCTTCAACATCGGCGGCGAGGGGCAGGCCGCCCTCGGCGGTCTCGGCGTGGCGCTCGTGAGCCTCTATATCCCCTGGCCGCACTGGACGCTGGCGCTGATCGGCGGCGCCCTCGGGGGGGCGATCTTCGGCGCGCTCTGGATCACCCTGCCCGCCTATCTGTCGGCCAAGCGCGGCAGTCATATCGTCATCACCACGATCATGTTCAACTTCATGGCTTACGGCCTGCTGAACTTCGTCTTGAACGAATATCTGCGCCCGGTCGGCCGGATGGACCCGGCCTCGGCCAACTTTCCCGTGGCGACGCACCTGCCCTCGCTGGGTGATATTGCGGGCGCCTTCGGGATCGACGCCTTCGGCCGCTCGCCCGCCAACATCACCTTCCTGGTCGCGATCCTCGCCTGCGTCGGCGTCTGGCTGCTGATCTGGCGGAGCCGCCTCGGCTATGAGATCCGCGCCCTCGGACATTCCGAGAGTGCGGCGAAATATGCCGGCATCGACCCGGTGAAGATCACGATGATCGTGCTCTTGCTGTCGGGCGCCCTTGCCGGGATGATGGCGATCAACAACGTCATGGGCGAGGCCGAGCGGCTGGTGCTGAACTCGGTCGAGGGGGCCGGGTTCATCGGCATCGCGGTGGCCCTGATGGGCCGCAACCACCCGTTCGGCGTGTTCGTGGCCGCCGTCCTGTTCGGGTTCCTCTATCAGGGCGGCGCGGAACTCGCGCTCTGGACGACGATCCCGCGTGAGATGATCGTGGTGATCCAGGCCCTCGTCATCATGTTCACCGGCGCCCTCGACAACATGGTCCGGGTGCCGCTGGCGCGTCTGTTCGCGCTGTTCCGGCGCCAACGCGGCGCCGCCCCCGACGCCGCAGTGCTGAAGTAGGGGCGCCGCGATGGACTACGATACCCTCCTCCAGGTGGCCGACGGCACCGTGCGCCTGTCGATCCCGCTGCTGCTGGCCTGCCTTGCGGGTCTGTTCTCGGAACGCGCGGGCATCTTCGACATCGGCCTCGAGGGCAAGATGCTGGCCGCGGCGTTCCTGTCGGCGGCGGTGTCGGCGCATTTCATGGTCAACCCGACCGGCGGCTTCGTCGAGGTCGAGCAGTGCACCGCCGAGAACGTCTGCACGATGGTCACGCAGTCGGTGCACTATATTCCGCCCGTGGTCCTCGGCCTCTTTGCGGGTATCGGCGCGTCGCTCCTCCTCGCGGTGATCCACGGCCTCGCCTCGATCACCTTCCGCGGGGATCAGCTCATCTCGGGCGTGGCGATCAACTTTCTCGCCGCAGGCCTCACCTTCGTGATCGCGCTGAACTGGTTCAACCAGGGTGCCCGCACGCCGCAGCTCATCGCCGACGAGGGCGCGCGGTTCACCTCGATCCTGTTGCCGTTTGCGGGCACGCTTGCCTCGGTGCCGGTGATCGGGCCGTTCTATGCCGAGGTCGTCTCGGGGCACAGCATCCTCGTCTACATCGCCTTTGCCGCCGTGCCGCTGTCATGGTGGGTGCTTTATCGCACGCGGTTCGGCCTGCGGCTGCGCGCTGTGGGCGAGAATCCGGCGGCGGTCGATACCGCGGGCGTGTCGGTCGTGGGCATGCGCTATGCGGCAGTGCTGATCTGCGGCGTCCTGTGCGGTATCGCGGGGGCGTATCTGTCGACCGCCCTTCAGGCCGGGTTCACCAACAACATGACCGCCAACCGGGGGTTCATCGCGCTCGCTGCGCTCATCTTTGCCAAGTGGCGGCCCTGGCACGCGCTCTTCGCCTGCCTGCTGTTCGGCCTGTTCTTCGCCATCGACAACCGGTTCCAGAACATCCAGGTGCCCGCCCTGTGGGTGGTGCTGGCCCTCGGCGCGCTGGCCGCGCTGCTGACAGGCTATTCGTTGCGCCGGTCGCGCCTCGATATCGCAGTGCTGGGCGGGTTTTCGGCGATCCTCGTGGCAGTGGCGCTGTTCGTGTGGGAGTCCGTCGCCGGGGGCGAGGCGGGCCTCTTCGGCGGCCTGATGCAGACGGTGAAGATCCCGACGCAACTGATGCAGTCGCTGCCCTATATCCTGACCGTGGTCGCCGTCGCCGGTTTCGTCGGCAAGGCGATCCCGCCCCGCGCCGGGGGAGAGCCCTATGTCAAGGAGCGCTGAGACCGCTGCCATCGTCCGCGCCCGCGCGGGCGACGCCCCCGTTCGCCTTGGTCTGATCCTCGGGTCCGGCCTCGGGCCGCTGGCGGACGACGTGGACGGCGTGTCGATACCCTATGCCGACCTGCCCGGCTTTCCGGTGTCGAAGGTGTCCGGCCATAGCGCCGCGCTCAGCGTCGGCACCCTCATGGGTCAGCGCGTCGCGGTGTTCGGCGGGCGGGCGCATTATTATGAACAGGGCGATGCGGCGGCGATGCGCCTGCCGCTCGAGGTGCTGCGCGATCTGGGCGCAGAGGCTCTGATCGTCACCAATGCCGCAGGCTCGATGCGCGCCGACATGCCGACGGGCGAGATCATGTGCCTGAGCGACCATATCAACTACTCGGGCCTCAACCCGCTCATCGGCGAGGCGACGGACGCGCGGTTCGTGAACATGACCGACGCCTACGACCCTACCTTGCGCGCCGCCCTGCGCGCGGCGGCGGAGGCGACGGACACACCGATGTCCGAGGGCGTCTATACCTGGTATTCCGGCCCCTCGTTCGAGACGCCGGCCGAGATCCGCGCCCTGCGGATGCTCGGCGGCGATGCGGTCGGCATGTCGACGGTGCCCGAGGTGATCCTCGGGCGGTTCCTCGGGCTGCGCTGCGCCGGTCTGTCGGCGATCACCAACATGGCGGCGGGAATGTCGGACGAGGCCATCGGCCACGCCCACACCAAGGAGATGGCGCCGATCGGAGCGGCGAAGTTGCAGGCCGTCCTGCGCCGGTTCCTCGCCGATCTGTAGGGTGGCCTAGGTCCAGTAGCGGACGGGATATAAGGCCAATGCCGCGCCGCGGCGCATGGTCCGCCCCCGTCCCGGCCGATCGCGGTCATGTCGTTTGACAGGGCGGCGGATATATCGTTGTAAGGTTTCGCGTGCCCCTGCGCCTCGGCCCTTCAACCGCCGGACCCCGCCCATGCTGATCTACCTCCCCATCGCCGAGATTTCGGTGAACGCCTTCGTCATTCTCGGCCTCGGCGGGCTGGTCGGGATCCTGTCGGGGATGTTCGGCGTCGGCGGCGGGTTCCTCCTGACGCCGATGCTGTTCCTCGTCGGCATCCCCCCCGCCGTCGCGGTGGCGACGCAGGCGACGCAGATCGTGGCCTCGTCGTTCTCGGGCGTGCTGGCGAACGTGAAACGCCGGGCGGTCGATTTCCGCATGGGAAGCGTGCTGCTGGTCGGCGGCCTGATCGGCTCTGCCCTCGGCATCCTCATCTTCAACTATCTGCGCACCTTCGGTCAGGCCGAACTGCTGGTGCGGCTGTGCTACGTGTTCTTCCTCGGCTCGGTCGGGTCGCTGATGTTCGTCGAGAGCCTGCGCGTCATCCGCCGCGCCGGACGCCCGGGGGCGCGCCCCGTGCGGCGACGTCACAACTGGGTGCACAACCTGCCGATGAAGATGAAATTCCGCGTCTCGGGCCTCTATATCTCGGTGATCCCGCCGGTCGTCGTGGGCATGTTCGTCGGTATTCTCGCCGCCATCATGGGGGTCGGGGGCGGCTTCATCATCGTGCCCGCGATGATCTATCTGCTGGGGATGCCGACCAAGGTGGTCATCGGCACCTCGCTGTTCCAGATCATCTTCGTCGCGGCGTTCACCACGATGCTGCATGCCACGACGAACCAGACCGTCGACATGGTCCTCGGCGTGCTCCTCATCATCGGCGGCGTCGTCGGCGCGCAGATCGGCACCCGGATCGGCGCCCGGATGAAGGCCGAGCAACTGCGCATCCTCCTTGCGATCATGGTCCTCGGCGTCTGCGGACAGCTTACGTGGAGCCTTGTGGTGCAGCCCGCCGAACTCTTTTCCGTGGCCGGTGTGGGGGGGTTCTGATGCGGTCCCTGCTCGCCGCCCTCCTGCTGCTGGCCCTGCCGCGAGCGCTTGCGGCGGAAGAGATCGTGCTCGGCCTCAGCCAGGATCAGGTGGCGATCACCGCGACGTTCCAGGGGTCCGAGATCATCGTCTTCGGCGCCGTCGCGCGGACCGAGCCTGTGCCCCCCGGCACCCTCGACGTGATCGTCGCGGTCAGCGGGCCGCTTCTGCCGACGGTCGTGCGGACCAAGGCGCGGCGGTTCGGCATCTGGGTCAACATCGCCGCCTCCGAGATCGACGCCGCCCCGTCGTTCTATGCCGTGGCCACCACGGGACCGCTGGCGGAGGTTCTCACCGCGACCGAGGATCTGCGCTACACGATCACCCTGCCGCGGGTCATCCGCTCTGTCGATACCGGCGTCGACGACCGCGACGCCTTCAACGACGCGCTGGTCCGGATCCGCACCGAAGAGGGCCTCTACCGCACCCTCGAGGGCGCCGTCGACCTCGAGGCGGATACCCTCTTTCGCACCGCCATCGCCCTGCCGGCTAACCTGATCGAGGGCAATTACACCGCCCGCATCTTCCTCACCCGCGAGGGGCGGGTGATCGACAGCTATACGACGGTGATCGGCGTGCAGAAGGTCGGCCTCGAACGCTGGCTCTACAACCTCGCGCACGAGCAGGCAGCGATCTATGGCGCGCTGTCTCTGTTCATCGCCATCGCCGCGGGCTGGCTCGCCTCGGCGGCCTTCGCGGCGTTCCGCCGCTAGCGACGCCAGATACTTGCCGTAGCGCCTCCTCCCCATATCCGGGGAGACGAAATGCGTCAGTATTTCGTTAGGAACTCCCGTGGTAGACTGTGGAATTAACGCTTCGTTAATAGTCTGGGGAGACTGTCGACATGGGAAATACGTGGATAATCGACGTTCTCGACGATCTTGCTGCCTTTGCGCGCCGCAACGACATGACGCATCTGGGTGCGCAGTTGGCGCTCGCCACCGCTGCCGCCAACGCCGAGATCGCCGCGAAGATGGCCGTGTCACGGGCCGGTAACCGGGGAGAGACGCCTTTCGGCACCTATGAGCATGGCATTGGACCTCGAGGGCTATCTCGGTCAGGTGGAGCGGGCAGCCGGGCTTGAGGATATCCAGCGCCTCTCGGTGGCGCTGCGCGATCATTACCGCGTCGATCACATCGTCTATCACTGGGTCTCCTCGGACGGAGAGCAATACGGCGTCGGCACCTACGATCCGACATGGGTGCAGCACTACGTCGACCGCGACTATCTGCGGGTCGATCCGGTCATCCTCGGCTGTTTCACCAAGTTCCATCCGATCGACTGGAAGAACCTCGACTGGTCGTCCCGGGCCGCGCGCGCGTTCCGCGCCGATGCGGTGGCGCACGGGGTCGGCAACCAGGGGTTCTCGATCCCGATTCGCGGGCCATCGGGGCAATTCGCGCTGTTTACCGTGTCGCATACCTGCGACGATGCGGTGTGGGCGGCGTTTACCACCGATCATCAGCGCGAACTGATCCTGATCGCGCACTACTTCAACCTCAAGGCGCTCGAGTTCGGCACCGCGCGCGTCCCCGAACCGACGCGCGCCCTCTCGCCGCGCGAGGTCGACGCGCTCACCTTCCTCGCCATGGGCTATGGCCGGGGGCAGGTGGCCGAGATGCTGTCGATCTCGGAGCATACGTTGCGCGCCTATATCGAGAGTGCGCGCTATAAACTCGGCACCGCAAACACCACCCACACCGTCGCGCGCGCCCTGTCGGAGGGGTTGATCGTGGTCGGCGGTGCCGCCCGGGCGGCCTCGGGCGCATGGCCCGGGCGGGGGGCGGAAAGAAAGGGTTAACGCGCCGCGCCGCGCCTTGACGCTTTCGATACCCGAGCGACGCCTATTCTTGCCTCGATGTTCGCCCCAGACAGAGAGGATGCCCGATGCTGCGCTATCTGCCCGCCGCCGACCTTGCCCGGTTCCCCCGCCTCGCCGAGACCATGTTCCGCGACCGCGCGACACAGTTCCGCGACCGCCTCGGCTGGGACGTGACGGTCGACGGCAACGGGTTCGAGCGGGACGGTTATGACGCGGCGGGCCCGCTCTACGTCGTCTGGGAAAATGCGGACGGCAGCCACGGCGGTTCGATGCGGTTCCTGCCGACGACGGGGGACACGATGGTGAACGACCATTTCCTCGGGCTGACCGACGGCGTGGCCTTCCGCTCGCCATTCATCTGGGAATGCACGCGGTTCTGTCTTGCACCCGGGTCGGGTGCGCAGGTCGCCGCGGCGCTGATGCTCGGGGGCGGGGAGTTGATGCGCGCCTTCGATCTCACGCATTTCGTCGGCGTGTTCGACGCGCGCATGGTCCGCATCTATGCACGGATCGGCGCCAGCCCCGAGGTTCTGGGCCAGTCGGGCACCGGACGCGACCTGATCGCCGTCGGCCTCTGGCCGTTCCGCCCCGAGGACCGGGTGCGGGTGCTGGCGCGCGCGGAGGTCGGATCCGAGACGTCGGAGGAGTGGTTCCGCCAGTCGTTCGGCCACGGCGTCGTCCCCGAACCGGCGCGGACCGCCGCCTGACCCCGACGGGGGCTGGCCCCTGAATGGGGCGCCGGGTAGGGTCGCGCCATGCCCCTGCCCGCGCTCACCTTTTCCGACGATCAGGCCGAGGCCTGGGATGCCGTGACCGAGAGCCTGCGGCTCGCGGGCGTCGATCTGACGGGCAGTCTGCTGCACCCGCCGCAGACCGACCGGCAAAGCACCATCGCGGTGATCGGCAAGGCCGGGTCGGGCAAGACGATGCTGCTCGCCGAACTTACAAAGGCGCTGCGCGAGGCCGGCGTCGACATCGTCTCGGGCGACTGGGAGGGCAAGCGGCGCCCGAACCGGCGGACGCTCGCGGTGCTGGCGCCGACCAACAAGGCGGCAAGCGTGCTGCGCGGCCACGGCGTGCCTGCGACCACGATCCACCGCATCCTCTATACCCCGATGTATGCCCCCGAATACGAGGCCATCGCCGAGTGGCTGGCGGGGCAAGGCGACAAGCCCGAGGTCGAGGGGCTGACGGAAACCGCCCTCGACCGGGCGCGGATTTCCTACGATCAGTTCACCTCGATCCCGGCGGCCCTCGCGGCGGCGGGCCTGCGCGGTTCGGACTTCATCACCGGCTGGAAGCGGCGCGAGGAGGGGCTGGATATCGGTTTCGTCGACGAATCCTCGATGCTCGACGAAAAGCAGTTCGGGGATTTGCAGGACATCTTTCCGACGCTGGTGCTGTTCGGCGATCCGGCGCAACTGCCGCCGGTGCAATCCTCGGGCGGGATGGTGTTCGAGGGCCTGCCGGCCCCCCGCATCTTTGCGCTGTCCCGCGTCCACCGGCAGGCGGCGGACAACCCGATCCTCGATCTGGCCCATGCACTCGCCGATCCGGAGGTCGATTTCCATGCCTTCTCGCGCCTCGTGGAAGAGGCCGCGGAACGCGACGAGCGCGTCGTGGTGGCGGGCCGTGTCGAGGCGGATCTCATGGCCCGCTCGCCCGTCCTCGTCTGGCGCAACGCCACGCGCATCCGCCTGATCCACGCCTTTCGCGGCGCCTTCGGCGCGCCGGTGGACGAACTCCTGCCGGGAGAGCCGCTGATCTGCGACGGGATCGAACTGCCTGTGAAACACCGCAAGAAGCGGCTCGACCTCGAGGCGCGGGGCCTCATCAAGGGGGCGCAGGTGGTCTACCTCGGGCCAGGAAAACGGCCCGGGTTCAGCCGCCTGCACGTCTTTGCCGCCGAGGAGCCGCAGGTCTCGGCGGCGAGCATCGTCAAGATCGAGCAGGAAGGCGATGCCGAACCCTTCATCCCCTTTGCCGCGCGGATGGGCGCCACGTTCCTGCACGGTGCGGCGGTCACGATCCACAAGGCGCAGGGGTCGCAATGGGATACCGTGCAGGTATTCGCCCCGGACATCGAGATCGCGGCCCGGATGGGGCGCATCGAGGCGGGACAGCCGCTGTGGAAGCGGCTCGCCTATGTCGCGATCACCCGCGCCGAGCGGGAACTGCGCTGGGTCGTCCGCTCGATGCTGGCCAAGCCGACGGCGCCGCTGACGATCGACGATCTCGGCGGGGCGCCTGCCGCTCTGACGCTGGCCGTCGAGGCGGACGAAGGTCCGTAGGACGGGGTTTTGCCCCCTTCCCGGCACCGGCCACATCCGGCACGCCGCGGTCGATCGCGCCGCAGCGATGGGGTGAAACCCCGGTCTACTTCGGTTTGGCGGGCGCGCGCTTCTTGGCCTTGGGACTGGCCTTCACGTCGGCGGCGGCCTCGGGCGGGTCGTCGCTGGCCAACTGGCGCTCGGCCTGCAACCAGAACCGTTCCGACTGACCCTCGGGCTGGCCCGCCGCCTCCCAGAGGGCGTGGGCACGCGCGGCAACCATCTTTACATCCACGATCCGCATTTCAGACTCCTCCGTTGCAGTGGGATGACATCAGTATGCACCAACGCGGGCCGGAATCGAAGGTTCCGGGCGGCGCGGTTCAACCGACCGCCGCCTCGACGCTGTCCTCCCAGGTCCGCAACCCCGCGCGCGGCGCCTGCACCAGCACCGCCATGTTGCCGGGCCTGTGCTCGTTGCGGCGCATCTTGGTATGGGCCTCGGGGATGGCGGCCCAGGGGAAACATTCCGACAGGCAGGGATCGAGGCGGCGGTCGCACATCAGCTCGTTCGCCGCCGACGCCTGCTTGAGGTTGGCGAAGTGCGACCCCTGCACCCGCTTTTGGTGCATCCACAGATAGCGGGCGTCGATGGTCAGGTTATAGCCGGTCGTGCCGGCGCAGATCACCACCATGCCGCCGCGTTTCACCACCAGCGTCGAGACCGGGAACGTCGCCTCGCCCGGATGCTCGAACACCATGTCGACGTTCACGCCCTTGCCGGTGATCGCCCAGATCGCCTTGCCGAAACGGCGCGCTTCCTTGGTCCAGACGTCGAACTCGGGTGAACCCACCTTCGGCAATTGCCCCCAGCAGTCGAAATCCTTGCGGTTGATGACACCCTTCGCCCCCAGCCCCATGACAAAGTCGCGCTTGTCCTCGTCCGAGATCACGCCGATCGCATTGCCGCCCGCGGCGTTGACAAGCTGGATCGCATAGGAGCCGAGGCCACCGGAGGCGCCCCAGACCAGCACGTTCTGGCCGGGGCGCAATTCATGCGGCTTGTGCCCGAAGAGCATCCGCCACGCCGTCGCAAGCGTCAGGGTATAGCAGGCGCTCTCCTCCCAGCTCTGGTGCGCCGGGCGGCGCATCAGTTGCTGCGACTGCACGCAGGTGAACTGCGCGAAAGAGCCGTCGGGCGTCTCGTAGCCCCAGATACGCTGGCTTTCCGAGAACATCGGGTCGCCGCCGTTGCACTCCTCGTCGTCGCCGTCGTCCTGATTGCAGTGGATCACGACCTCGTCGCCGACCTTCCAGCGTTTCACCCTGTCCCCGACCGCCCAGACGATGCCGGACGCGTCCGAGCCCGCGATGTGATAGTCCGCGCCGTGCACGTCGAACGGCGAGATCGGCAGGCCGAGGCCGGCCCAGACGCCGTTGTAGTTCACCCCCGCCGCCATCACCATCACCAGCACCTCGCCCGGGTCGGGCCGCGGTGTGTCGACCACCTCGAGCTGGAACGCCTGATCGGGCTCTCCATGCCGTTCGCGCCGGATCGCCCAGGCGTGCATCTGCGCGGGCACATGGCCCAGCGGCGGCAGGACGCCGACGGCGTAGAGCGATTTCAGATCGGCGGTGTCGAGGGCCATGTCGGAACTCCTGAGGGCATGCTGCGGTGCGGAACCGGACGTCATGGGTCCAAGACTTAGACTCCGATCCGAAACATTGCAACTATCATGAACCTCATGGCGCAACTTTGTTACTCTATGGAATGGGTTCTGACACCGCCGTGAAATGATGTTCGATCGAATTTGCGTAATACTCGATGGTTTCCCGGCTTGCCTCTGCAAGCGTCACGCCCTCGCCGGCGCGCAGGACGAAGCCGCGCCCTTCGAGGATCGCGAGGCCGTCGCTCGTCACCGTCGCCGCGTCGCGGCGCGGCAGGGTCGCCCCGGCGCCGGACAGGGCGGCAAGGTCGGCGGTGACGGCGGCGCGCACCTCGGCCTCGGTCGCGGCCCGCCCGTCGCGCAGGATCCGAGCGACGAGAGGCACCGGCAGGACCGGCGTGACGGCGGCGATCCGGCGCATGAGTTCCACCGCCAGCGCCTCGGGCGAGGCGGTTCCGTTCTCGGCGACGAAGGACGACAGGGCGAGCGGCGTGCCGAACCCGACCGAGGCTGTCCCGAACTTCTGGAAACGCCAGGTGACGCGCGCCCAGATATGCCGCCCCAGCCCGCTCAGCACCGTCCAGAGCGGCGGGCGGAACCGACGCACCCCCAGTTGCCGCGCCGCGATCAGGAAGCGGTCCTCGAGGATGCGGTCGTAGTTGATCGCGACCGGCACGAAGATCACGTCGCGCTTCCCGGGCTCGTAACCGGCGATGATGTAATTGAGGATCCCGAGCTTCGGCTTGGCGATGCGGCCATCGAGGCTGAGGCCGCCCTCGGGAAAGAACGCCTGCGTCACGCCGCCCTGCACCGCCATCTGCACATAGCGCGCCAGCACCCGGCGGTAGAGCGCGCCCCGGTCCCGGCGGCGGATGAAGAACGCGCCCATCGAGCGGATCACCGACGAGAGCGGCCATATCCGTGCCCATTCGCCGACCGCATAGGACAGCGCCGAGGCGCGGCTCACGAGGTAGGTCACGAGGACGTAGTCCATGTTCGAGCGGTGGTTCATCACGAAGACGACGGCCGCGTCCGGGTCGATCCGGTCGAGCCGCGCCCGGTCGAAGGCGCCGAGCCGGATCCGGTAGAGCGAGCGCGAAAGCCAGCGCGCGAACCGCATCCCGAAGGTGAAATAGGCGGTCGCCGAGAACGAGGGCACGATCTCGCGCGCATAGTCGCGCGCCTTTTCGAAGGCGACGTTCTCGGGCACCTTGTTGCGGCGCGCGTGCTCGACGATCGCCGCGGCGACGGCGGGGTCGTAGATCAGCCGCTGGATCATGTCGTGGCGCCGCGCCAGCTTGAACGGTTCGATCGGGCGGGTCAGGCGGGTGTTGAGGCGGGCGACGACCCGTTCCATCCGCTTGCGAAAGAACCAGCGGACCGAAGGGAACAGGAAATGCGACGCGAACGTCACCGCCGCGAACAGCAGGATCAGGACGAAGAGCCACAGGGGAACGATCACGGGCCGGGTCATGGCCGGACCGTCGCAGGCTTGGCCGACGGGGTAAATGGTCCGGCGCCCCGTCGATGCTTTCGGCATCCGCCTGTGCGCCGGGCATCACAATGGCCAAGGCAGCGTCCCGCCGAATTGACTCGCTCTGGACTCTGTCCCTATCGTCGCCCCGGCGCCGGATTATTGCGCCACGAGGAGAGCCGATGCCGCACAAGGACACCCCCTGGCTGATCCGCACCTATGCCGGTCATTCGACCGCGGCGGCATCGAACGCGCTCTACCGCGACAACCTCTCGAAGGGGCAGACCGGCCTGTCGGTGGCCTTCGATCTGCCGACGCAGACAGGCTATGACAGCGACCACGTGCTCGCGCGGGGCGAGGTCGGCAAGGTCGGCGTGCCGGTCTGCCATCTGGGCGACATGCGGGCGCTGTTTCAGGGCATCCCGCTCGACGCCATGAACACCTCGATGACGATCAACGCGACCGCACCCTGGCTGCTGGCCCTTTATGTGGCGCTCGCCGAGGAGCAGGGCGTCGACCTGGGCGCGCTGCAAGGCACCGTGCAGAACGACATCATCAAGGAATACCTCAGCCGCGGCACCTATATCTGCCCGCCCGAACCGTCGCTGCGGATGATTACGGACGTTGCCGCCTGGACGCGGCGGCATGTGCCGAAATGGAACCCGATGAACGTCTGTTCCTATCACCTGCAAGAGGCCGGGGCGACGCCCGAGGAGGAACTCGCCTTTGCACTGGCGACGGCGGTGGCGGTGCTGGACGATCTGCAAAAGAAGGTAAAGCCGCAGGATTTTCCGGAAATGGTCGGCCGCATCTCGTTCTTCGTGAATGCGGGGATCCGGTTCGTTACCGAACTGTGCAAGATGCGGGCCTTCGTCGAATTGTGGGACGAGATCTGCCGTAACCGCTATGGCGTGACCGACGCCCGCCACCGGCGTTTCCGCTATGGGGTTCAGGTCAATTCGCTGGGCCTGACAGAACAGCAGCCCGAGAACAACGTCTACCGCATCCTTATCGAAATGCTGGCCGTCACCCTGTCAAAGAACGCCCGCGCCCGCGCCGTGCAATTGCCCGCGTGGAACGAGGCGCTGGGACTGCCGCGTCCCTGGGACCAGCAATGGTCGATGCGGATGCAGCAGATCCTCGCCTTCGAGACCGACCTTCTGGAATACGACGACCTCTTCGAGGGCAATCCGGCGGTCGAGCGAAAGGTGGAAAGCCTCAAGGAAGGCGCGCGCGCCGAACTGGCGCAGATCGACGCGATGGGCGGCGCGGTCGGGGCCATCGCCCACATGAAATCGCGTCTGGTCGAGAGCAATGCGGCGCGCATCGCCGCCATCGAAACCGGCGAAACCACCGTCGTCGGCGTGAACCGGTTCCGGGCGGGCGAGGCCTCGCCGCTCAATTCGGGCGCCGACGCGGTGATGCAGGCCGACCCGGGCGCAGAGGCCGATCAATGCCGGCGGCTCGCCGAGTGGAAGGCGGCGCGCGACGGCAATGCGGTGCAGCGCGCATTGGTCGCGCTGCGCGAGGCATGCAAACGCGGGATCAACGTCATGGGCCCGTCGGTCGCCTGCGCCAAGGCGGGTGTGACCACCGGCGAATGGGCCGACGTGGTGCGCGGCGTCTTCGGCAGCTACCGCGCGCCCACGGGGGTGAGCGCGGCGCCGTCGAACCGGACCGAGGGCCTCGACGAGATCCGCGCCGAGGTCGACCGGGTAAGCGCGCGCCTCGGCCGCAGGCTGTCGTTCCTGATGGGCAAACCGGGGCTGGACGGTCATTCCAACGGTGCCGAACAGATCACCGCGCGGGCCCGCGACTGTGGCATGGAAATCCGGTACGACGGCATCCGGATGACACCCGAAGAGATCGTGACGCAGGTGCGGCGCGCCAAACCCCACGTCCTCGGCCTGTCGGTCCTGTCGGGAAGTCACGTGACGCTGGTGCACGAGATCGTCCACCGGCTGAAACTGAACGGCCTCGGGCACCTTCCGGTCGTGCTGGGCGGCATCATTCCCGACGCCGATGTGGCGCCGCTATTGGAAATGGGCATATCGCGGATATACACGCCAAAGGACTTTCAGCTTACCGAGATTATGCGCGATATCGTGACTTTGGCGGAAACGGCAGCCAGCGACATGACGTCGGGTCCGGCCACGCCGGAAAAACCGTCGATCGACGCCGCGCAATAAACCGCCGGCTCCGTATTCCGTTACCAATTGTGCGCATCATTTTCCTTGGCATTCCGGTTCATTCCCGCTACGCAGGATCGGAATCATAATTCGGGAATCGACTTCATGGCCATCGACCTGCACAGCATGTCCCGCAAGGACCTGCAAAAACTGTCCCGCGATATCGACAAGGCGTTGGCCTCGATCGACAAGCGCGATCAGAAGGCGGCACTCGATGCCGCCGAACGCGCCGCCATGGAACACGGCTTTTCGCTGGCGCAACTGACCGGCGGGGCGCCGCGCAAAGGCAAGGGCAAGGCGGGCTCGATCAACCCGCCGAAATACCGCAACCCCGACGACGCGGCACAGACCTGGTCGGGTCGCGGCCGCAAGCCCGACTGGATCAAGACCGCCGAGGCCAAGGGGACCGATATCGCCTCCTTCGCAATCTGAGCCTTTCGCCCGCGAACCTGACCGGCGGCCGCCCCTCGTGCGCGCCGCCGTCGTCGTTTCCGCGCCCCCGTTCTTGCCCCCCGAGGATACCTTCATGAGCCTGCACATCGGCGCCGCCCCCGGCGACATCGCACCCACCGTCCTGATGCCGGGCGATCCCTATCGCGCCCGCTGGGCAGCCGAGAAATTCCTCGACGACGCCCGTCTGGTGAACGAGGTGCGCGGTATGCTGGGCTATACCGGCACCTGGCAGGGAAAGCCGGTGACGATCCACGGCTCTGGCATGGGGATGCCGTCGTTGGCGATCTATGCCACCGAGATCCTGAAGGATTATGGCGCGACGACGGTGATCCGCATCGGCTCTTGCGGTGCGATGCAGGACCACGTCCGGTTGCGCGACGTGGTGCTCGCCACCGCCGCGTCCAGCGTCGGCATGCCGTCGGAGGCCACGTTCCGGGAGGTGCGCTATGCGCCCGCCGCCGATTTCGGCCTGCTGGCCGCGGCCCATGCCGCCGCCACGGCCCGCGGCCTGCGGTTCCACACCGGCCCGATCCACAGTTCGGGCGCCTTCTACGACGCGCGGACCGACCTGATGGACACGCTGCGCAACTACGGCACGCTGGCCGTCGAGATGGAGGCTGCCGAACTCTATACCCTCGCCGCGCTCCATGGCGCCCGGGCGCTGGCCGTCCTGACGGTGAGCGACCACATCCTGACCGGCGAGGAGTTGCCGGCGAAGGATCGCGAGCAGAGCTTCGGCGAGATGGTGCAGGTCGCCCTCGAGGCGGCATTCGCCTGACACATTACAGACCGTGACCGCCGCCATAACCGTTGCGCGGCGGTGACGTCCAACCCGACAGGGTGCCGGCAGCCGGCGTGAGCACGTCCATCCGCAACGGGTGACAGCGCGCCGCGTCGCTCGAGTGTTCCGCGCCGCAATCGCCGCCCGGACAGGCACCGAGGGCGGCGAGGAGGTCGATCTCGGCGAACAGCGTCAGCGCGTCACCGGGCCGGACAGGGCTCGCCTTCATGAAATACTGCCCGGTGTCGCGGGTGAACCCGGTGCACATGAAGACGTTGAGGACGTCGTGCACCAGCCCCTCCGCCCGCGCGGCGGGCAGGCCATGCGCCACGAGCGCCCGGGTCAGGTTCGAGTGGCAGCAATGGTGATAGTCGGCGCCCGCCAGCAGGTGGTGCGTATAGGGATCGCAGCGGGTGCCGATCACGTCGTGGACGGAACCGCCGAAGGCGTCGATGCCATACCAGTCGAGGGTATCGGCCACGACGGTCGCCATCGGCCGCAGGTGCGGGAACGAGGACCAGAGGCGGTCGCCGGTGGTCACATGCGTGCCGTGCAGGGCGCGGGTCTTGCCGGAATAGAACCGTTCCGTCAGGTCGTCGGCATTGAACAGGTTCAGGTCGCCGACCTGTGGGCCGTCGACGCAGGTGATGCGCAGGAACGAGCCGGCGGGGATATGCAGCGTCCGCGCCTCGCGCGGCGGGACGGTGATGCCGCCCGCCGCCGTCGCCGTGGCGAGCGCGGCGGCATAGAGGGCCATGTCGGGCACCGGCAGCGTGCCTGTCGGATAGCAGACGACCGGCGCCACGGCGCGGCGCGCCTCGGCATCGGCGGGTGCGTCGGTCATCCGCAGGTATCCCCCGCCCGACCCGGGGCCCGAAATCTTTCGAAGATTTCGACGTCGAATTCTTTCAAAGAATTCGCCTCCCTTCTCAGATCACCCGCTCGATCATCATCTTCTTGATGTCCGAGATCGCCGCCGCCGGGTTCAGGCCCTTCGGGCAGGTCTTGGTGCAGTTCATGATGGTGTGACACCGATAGAGCTTGAACGGATCCTCGAGGTCGTCGAGCCGTTCGCCCGTCGCCTCGTCGCGGCTGTCGACGATCCAGCGGTGCGCCGCGAGCAGGGCGGCGGGCCCCAGATAGCGGTCGCCGTTCCACCAATAGGACGGGCAGGCCGTCGAGCAACAGGCGCACAGAATGCATTCATAATGCCCGTCGAGCTTCTCGCGGTCCTCGATCGACTGCTTCCATTCCTTGGCAGGCGGGTTCGTCGCGGTCTCGAGCCAGGGTTTGATGCTGGCATGCTGCGCATAGAAATGCGTGAGATCGGGCACCAGATCCTTGACCACCGGCATGTGCGGCAGCGGATAGATCCGCACCTCGCCCTTCACGTCGGCCATGCCGTGGATACAGGCCAGCGTGTTGATGCCGTCGATGTTCATCGCGCAGGAGCCGCAAATCCCCTCGCGGCAGGACCGCCGGAACGTCAGCGTCGGATCGACCTCGTTCTTGATCTTGATGAGGGCGTCGAGGATCATCGGCCCGCAGTCGTCCAGATCGACGAAATAGGTATCGACCCGCGGCGTCTGCCCGCTCTCCTCGTTCCAGCGATAGACCTTGAAGGTGCGGACGTTCCTGGCACCTTCGGGTTTCGGCCAGGTCTTGCCCACGGTGATGCGGCTGTTCTTGGGCAGGGTGAGTTGGACCATGTCAGTCTCCCGGTAGCTGGGGTTTCGTCGCGACGAAGAGCGTTTCGCCCCGCATCAGACCGTAGGTAAGGACATCGGGTTCCACGGCGGTAAACTCGCCCAGGGTGAACCCGGCGGCACGGATGCGGGTGCGCAGGTCGCGGCCATAGATGCGGACGTGGTCGGACTGGGCGAAATGCAGCAGGCGCGCCTTCGGGCCGTCGATGGCGGGGTTCTCGTAGGTATGCGCCCAGCCTTCGACGACCGGCGTGGCGAGGAATGCGATGCCGCCGGGCCTCAGCATCCGGAACATCTCTGCCAGCGCCATTGCGTCGTCGACGTGTTCGAGGACGTGGCTGCATATGATGCGGGTATAATGGGCGTCGGGCAGGCCGGTGTCCTCGATCCTGACCCGGTGCGTGACGCGGCGCCCCTCGCTGACGTCCGAGGTTTCGTAGAGGGCGACGCGCGGTTGCACGTAGTCCGTCACCAGCCGGTCGGGGGCAAAGTGCAGCACCCGGTCGGTGGCGCCGAACGGGGTCCGGCGCTGGCAATAGAGGTGGAACAGGCGGTGCCGTTCGAGGCCGTTGCACGAGGGGCAGCGGGCGTCGTAGCGGGGCGGCTGGCCGAAGGCCACGAACATGCCGCGATAGTCGCAGACCGGGCAGATGCGCGGATGCACGCCGCGCGCGGCAGTGCGGAACCTGGCGATCTGCCGCTCGGCCTCGTCGTCGATCTTGGCCGCGAATTCGGCGGTGCGGTCCGCGCTGCCTGCGCCCATCAGCGCAGCCTCGGCGGCCGGATCGGCGCCTGCCCGGTGCGCCGCTCGACGCAGGCGGCATAGACCGCGTTCGGGTCGCGGCCCAGAAGGTAGTCGCCGGTGACGCCGATGGCCACGTTGGTGAACGGCCCCGAGTTCGAGTTTGCGCCGACCGTCACCGATCCCGTCGGCCCCTGCGCCGCACGCGCCTGCCGCTCGCATTCGCGCGCCACCGTCTCGGGGTCGGGCGGTGGCAGGTTGCAGGCGGCGAGCGCGAGGAGGGCGACGGGGGCGAGCCGGTGCATCCTAGATGTTGTCCAGCACACAGGCGTTCAGGGCGGGCGGATCGGCCAGTTCGTCGAGGATCGCGGTCTTGTCCGCGTCCGTCGCGCCGCCCATGAACCGCGCGACCTGTTCGTCGGTCATCTGCACCATGACGCATTGCGCCACGATGCTCGCCGTCCGGGCGTCGATCGCCTGCCCTTGCAGAACGACGATGATCTCGTCGCGCATTGCGGTGCGGGCGTCCTGCGCCATCGCGGCGCCGGCAGACAGGGCGAACAGGCCGCCAAGGATGAGCTTTTTCATCAGTAGACCCTCTTTTTCGGTGCGATCTTCTTGAGGTCGATGCCGCCCTCGTCCTGCGAGGTCAGCGGATCGAGGTGGACGGGGCGATAGTCGAGGCGCACGTCGGCGCCGTCGACATAGGCGAGGCTGTGCTTGCGCCAGTTCTTGTCGTCGCGGTCTGGGTAGTCCTCGTGGGCGTGGGCGCCGCGGCTTTCCTTGCGGGCCTCGGCGGCGACGATCGTGGCCAGCGCGTTGGGCATGAGGTTGGTCAATTCGAGGGTCTCCATCAGGTCCGAGTTCCAGACCATCGTAGTATCGGTGACGCGGATATCCGATAGCGCCGCCGCGATATCGGTCATCTTCTTCACCCCCTCGGCCAGCGTCTTGTCGGTGCGGAACACCGCCGCGTCGTCCTGCATGGCGTGTTGCATCCGGTCGCGCAGTTCGGCGGTGCCGGTGCCGCCGCGCGCGTGGCGCAGCCCGTCGAACCGGTCGAGCGCCTTTTCCACGCTCGCCTTGTTCGGCGTCGGCACGGCAGAGGCCGCGTCGACGGTCTGCCCCGCCCGGATCGCCGCGGCGCGGCCGAAGACGACGAGGTCGATGAGGCTGTTGGAGCCGAGGCGGTTGGCGCCGTGCACGCTCGCGCAGCCCGCCTCGCCCACGGCCATCAGACCGGGCGAGATGGCGTCGGGACTGTCCGCGGTCGGGTTCAGCACCTCGCCCCAGTAGTTCGTGGGGATGCCGCCCATGTTGTAGTGCACCGTCGGCAGGACCGGGATCGGCGCCTTGGTCAGGTCGACGCCGGCAAAGATGCGCGCGCTCTCGGAGATACCCGGCAGGCGCAGGTCGAGCGTTTCGGGCGGCAGATGGTTGAGGTTCAGGTGGATGTGGTCCTTGTTGTCGCCGACACCGCGCCCTTCGCGGATTTCCATCGTCATGCAGCGCGACACCACGTCGCGCGACGCCAGATCCTTGTAGGTGGGCGCATAGCGTTCCATGAACCGCTCGCCCTCGGAGTTGGTGAGGTAGCCGCCCTCGCCCCGCGCGCCTTCGGTGATGAGGCAACCCGCGCCGTAGATGCCGGTCGGGTGGAACTGCACGAATTCCATATCCTGAAGCGGCAGGCCCTGCCGCGCGACCATGCCGTTGCCGTCGCCGGTGCAGGTGTGGGCGGAGGTCGCACTGAAATAGGCGCGGCCATAGCCGCCGGTGGCAAGCACGACCTGCTTGGCCGCAAAGAGGTGCATCGAGCCGTCGTCGAGCTTCCACGCCAGCACGCCCTGACAGGTGCCGTCCTCGGACATGACGAGGTCGATTGCGAAATATTCGATATAGAACTCGGCCTTCTGCTTCAGCGACTGGCCATAGAGCGTGTGCAGGATCGCGTGGCCGGTGCGGTCGGCGGCAGCGCAGGTGCGCTGCACCGGCGGGCCCTCGCCGAATTCGGTGGTATGGCCGCCGAAGGGCCGCTGATAGATCGTGCCCTCTTCGGTGCGCGAGAACGGGACGCCGTAGTGCTCGAGCTCGTAGACCGCCTTCGGCGCCTCGCGCGCGAGGTATTCCATCGCGTCGGTGTCGCCGAGCCAGTCCGACCCCTTGACGGTATCGTACATGTGCCACTGCCAGTGGTCCGGCCCCATGTTCGACAGCGAGGCCGCGATGCCGCCCTGTGCGGCGACCGTATGCGACCGCGTCGGGAACACCTTGGTGATGCAGGCCGTCCTCAGCCCCTGTTCGGCCATGCCCAGCGTCGCGCGCAGGCCCGCACCGCCCGCGCCCACGACGACGACGTCGAACTGGTGGGTCTCGTAGTCATAAGCAGCCATGTGGATCGGTCCCGGGGGTCAGAAGGTCAAAGGGCGAGGCGGACGATGGAGAGGAGCGCCAGCGCCGCCGCCGCATAGCACAGGCACGTCGTCCCGATCATCAGCAGCTTGCGCGCCAATCCGTGGACATAGTCCTCGATCGTCGCCTGCACACCCTTGGCGAAATGGACGAAGCCGACGAGAAAGGTGAGTGCCGCCACCAGCGCGGGCCAGGGCCGCGCGTAATAGGCCGCCGCCTCGTCGTAGGGCAGGCCGAGGGCCGCGCCGAAGGTGAACACGAAGAGCGGCACGAGCACCACGAGGGCGACCGACGAAACGATGACGTTCCAGTGGTGCTCGGTCCCCGAATGGGCGGCGCCGCGGCCGATGGCCCGCTTGCGATCCGTCAGATATGCCATGTCCCTGCCCCCTCAGACCAGAAGTGCTGTCAGGATCGTCAGCAGCGTCGCACCCAGCACTGCCGCCTGACCCATCCGCTCGCCCGTCGTCACGTCGAGGCCATAGCCTGCGTCCCAGATCAGGTGCCGCACGCCTGCGAGGCTGTGATACCACAACGCCCAGACGCTGAGGATCATCACCAGATCGCCGAACCATGAGGTCACGAACCCGTTCGCCGTCGCATAGGCATCCGGCCCGGCGGCAAGCGCCGCGATCCACCACAGCGCCATGAACGACGCCACGATCAGGGCGATGCCGGTGATCCGCGTCAGGATCGAGGTCATCGAGGTCCACTGCGGGCGATAGATCGAAAGATGCGGACTGAGCGGGCGGTCGCCCCGGTTCACGTCGGCCATGCGGGATCCCTTCGGTATCGGCGGCAATTCGGGGACGCGTGTCGCGCATCCCCTGCGCCTTCTGACCGATTTTCAGCGGAGTGTCACGGGGTCGGGGCGGTTTTCGGCAGGACCATTTGTCTCGGATCGTGCGGTCCACGGTCCCGGACCGAGGGCGCAATGGCGTCCAGCGCTGCCACCTGTTCGGCGATCTCGCGCGCGAGCTTTTGCCGCATCCGCTCGGGGTAATCGGCGAACCGCGCCGCCGCGAGGGCGAAGGCGCCCGGTCCGAAGATCACCGAGGCCCGGAAGTAGTCCACCAGTCCCGCCTCGTTCTCCTCGATCACGAGGGCGTTCACCGTGATCCCCCCGACCAACAGCAGCGGACGGATCGCAAGCGGGTCTGCGCCCTCGTTCGAGGTGCCGTCGCCCGAGATGTCGATGATCCGCTGCGGGCAGTCGGGCACGTCGGCGAACTGCGCTGCCGCGACCCGCAGCGCCTCGCCGATGGCGGTCGAATAGTCGCGCCATTCGCGCGGCACGAGGGCGATTTCCGTGGCCAGCGCCGCGACGTCGGCGCGGCTGCCGATGCGGCGCCACGGCACCGACACGCGCTGCCGCGAGGTGCCGGACCATTGCATCACCATCACCGCCGCCTGCGCCTCGACCAGCGCGGCCGCGATCTGCCGGTCGGCCAATGCGGCGGCCAGTCCGTCCATCTGGATCCGGTAGTCCCCCGGCCCGACCGAGCCGGACACGTCGACGGCGAAGAGCAACGCCAGCTCGCAGGCACGGGCCGGACCGGTCGCCCCCGCCAGCAACAGGGCGACGAGAACGGGCCGGATGCTACGACGCAGGCTCACCATGCCGGCAGCCTAGCGCCGATGCGCACGGTCCGACAGCGCGACGGTATCCCCGAGGGGTCAGACAGGCATCAGCGCCCAATAGTCGAGATCCAGAAGCACCCCGGACGCATGTTTGCCGTCCGCTCCGCGCAGATCGGTGCCGGTCCCCGTCGTCGCCACCAGCCGCAGCCGGATCGCCCCCGCCCCCGGTGCCGCGACCTCGGCCACGTCCAGAACCTCCGACCACGCCCGCACCGTATCGCCCGCGAAACAGGGTGAGACATGGCTGCCCGCGTTCAGTGCGAGCAGGAGTTGCGCGTTCGCCAGCCCGTTGAACGACAGGGCGCGCGCGAGCGAAACGATATGGCCGCCGTAGATCAGGCGCCTGCCATCGGCGCGCTGGCCCGCGTCGAAATGCACCTTTGCGGTGTTCTGCCACAGGCGCGTCGCCATCATGTGCTCGGCGTCCTCGATGGTCACGGCGTCGACATGGTCGATGATTTCGCCGACCCGGTAGTCGCCCAGACGGTGCCGCTCGCCCGCGAGGGCAAAGTCGTAGGCGGTGAAATCGAGGCGCCCGGGCACCACGAGGTCCTTGGCCGCCACGGCGGGCGCGAGGTCCGGCACCGTCGTCTCGTGGCCCGGCATCCCGCCCGGCGCGCGGCATTTCACCATCACCCAGCGCACGTAGTCGAGCACCGGCGTGCCGTGCTGGTTGCGCCCCTCGGTGCGGACCCAGACGACACCGCTGGCCCCGCTGGAGTTCAGCTTCAGCCCGATCACCCGTGACGATGCGACCAGCGTGTCGCCCGGCCAGACCGGCGCCCGCCAGTGCCCCTCGGCATAGCCGAGGTTCGCAACCGCGTTCAGGGATATGTCGGGAACCGACTTGCCGAACACCGTGTGAAACACGACGAGGTCGTCCATCGGCGACGCGGGCAAGCCGCAGGCCCGGGCGAATTCGTCCGAGGAATGGAGTGCCCCGCGCGCCGGATAGAGAGCGTGATAGAGCGCCCGCTCGCCGCCCGAGAGCGTCCGGGGCACCGCATGGGCGATCACCTCGCCGAGCCGGTAGTCCTCGAAGAACCGGCCCGCCTGCGTCTTGCTCACTGCTGGCCCAGTTTCATCTCCGGGGAATAGTCGGCGTCGATCTCCTTCGTGACCGCCTGCCCGCAGCGCATCACGCCGTTGGCCGCGTCGAAGCCATAGGTCGGATCGCCGTAGAGCACCCAGCCCCTGGACAGCGCCTCGCTCACCTTGTGGCAGAAGCGCCGATGTGTCATCGGCGGTCAGCAGGCGGTAGATCAGGGCCATAGTCTCATCCCCACGGCTGCACGCCGAGCCAGTTGTGGAGGGCCATCACCACGCCCATGACGATCAGTGCGACGGCGGCGATCGTCACCTCCTTGCGCGCCGAGGCCTGCCGCGGCGGCACGAACGGCCCCTCCTGCGCGTTGATGACGGCCATCTCGACCAGCGCCCAGACGAGCAGCCCGCCGAACAGGACGAAGGACGGCAGGTCGCCGTTGACCAGCAGGTGCGCGAATGCCCAGACCGAGAAGCCGATCAGTTGCGGGTGCCGCGTCTTCGTACCGAGCCAGACGCGCGGTTTGCCGGGCGGTGTCGCGCCGACGGCGTAGATATAGAACGCGACGACCATCAACAGGTTGTTGATGCCCACCATCGCGGACGACCGGCCCCAATAGACCTCACCGATATCGGCGCCGCGATAGCCGATCACCATCAGCACCACCGAGAGGACGAGGAGGAGCGCCATCGCCCCCCTGCCCGCCGTTCCCATCGGCGCGCGCAGGCCGGGGGCCAGCCGCTTGAACAGATGCGCGGCCCACCACAGCGCTACGCCGAGACTCAGAAGAATCATTTGCTCACCTCCGCGATTGCCGCTGCACGTGCCAGCAAAGCGCGGGCGGCGGCGACATGCAAGTTCTCGACGATGCGCCCGTCGAGGACCGCGACGCCCTGCCCCGCCGCGACGGCGGCCGCATGGGCCGCGATCTGGCGGGTCGCGAGGTCGATCTCGGCCGCCGAGGGACCGAAGATCGCGTTCGCGGCCTCGATCTGGGCCGGATGGATCAGGCTCTTGCCGTCGAAGCCCATGTCGCGGCCCTGGTCGCATTCGGCGGCGAACCCGTCCGCATCGCGGAACGCATTGTAGACGCCGTCGATCGCGACCTTGCCATATGCCCGCGCGGCCATGAGGGCGGCGCCGAGCGCAGGGATCATCGGCCCCCGTGCCGTGCCGGTGCGCGCGCCAAGTTCCGCGGCAAGATCGTTGGTGCCCATCACGACCCCCGCAAGGGCCGGATGCGCCGCGATTTCGGCCACGTTCACGACACCCCTCGGCGTCTCGATCATCGCCCAGACCGGCATGTCACCCGTCACCGCCACCGCGGCGTCGATATCCGCCGCGCCGTTCACCTTGGGCAGGAGCACCCCGTCCGGGCGGATCCGCGCCACCATCGCCAGATCGGCGCCGCCCCAGTCGGTATCGCGGCCATTCACCCGCACGAGCCGTCGACGCGCGCCGGGATCCGCGGTCAGCGTCGCCGCGACCGCCTCCCGCGCCGCCGCCTTTCCGTCCGGCGCCACCGCATCCTCAAGGTCGATCAGCAGCGCGTCGACCGGCAGCGTCCGCGCCTTGGCGAGCGCCTTGGGATTCGAGCCGGGGACATAGAGGGCGGAACGCATCGGACGCATCGATTCGGGCCTTCGACGTTGGGTGAGCAACAATGTTGCGCCCAGATGCCGCTGTCACGTGCGGGATTTCAACCCGCAACTGCCCGATTTCGTGCCGGTCGGCGGCGGGGGCGCGGTGTTGCGCGCCGCTCGCGCGGCCCCGAACGCTCCGTTAAGCATTATTTGCGATGCTGGGACGAGGCTGAGAGCCAAGCAAGCTGCGACGACGGGGCGCCAGAACGGATGGCGGGCAAACGCGGCGATACCGGATTTGACCCCGCGCCCCGGCCCCGCCGGACGGTGCCCGAACGATGGATGACCCTCATGACCAAGGCCACATTTTCCCTTCTCGCCGCCACGCTCGCGATCGCCCTGCCCGGCATCGCCGCCGCCCAGAACCGCAACTGCGCCACCCACGAGGCCGTGATGCTGCGGCTTGCCGAGGGCTATGGCGAGAGCCGGCAGTCGATCGCGCTGGGTGCCGACAACACCGTCGTCGAGGTCTGGGCCTCGCTCGAGACCGGGACCTGGACGATCACCGTCACCACGCCGGGCGGCCCGACCTGCCTCGTCGCGGCGGGCGAGTCCTATCAGCAGATGAACGATCCGCTGCCGAATACCGATCCGGGCGCCTGATCGGGCACGCGTGGGATAACGGGAACCGGCGCGCGGGTGCCGGTTTCCCTGCCGAGGCGCGCGCAATCCTGCCGGGTGACAGGCTTTCCCCGACGGAATCACGGTTCGGTGAAAATTTCCGCATCCGGCCTGCAACCGATCCCCTCATCCGCGGTTCCTTTCCCATACATCGGCGGCCATGTCGCTGATCTTCAATGTGAAAGGACACAAGATGAGAAACCTTCTCGCTTCGACCGCTGCTGCCCTCGTTCTGGGCACCAGCGCCTATGCCGACGCGCACACCATGGGCATCGGCACGGCAGAGGTCTCGGCCGACGACATCTTTGCCAGCGACTTCATCGGCATGCGGCTCTATGCGCTCGATATCGACCTTCAGGACGGTGGCATATTCGACGCCGCCGACGGCTGGGAAGACATCGGCGAGATCAACGACCTCGTCGTCTCCTATGACGGCGACGTCGCCGCCGCCATCGTCGGCGTCGGCGGGTTCCTCGGCATCGGCGAAAAGGACGTCGCGATCTCGATGGACCGGATCGAGGTCTATACCGACGCGGGCGGCAGCCGGTTTCTGGTGATCGACACCACTGCCGAAGTGCTCGAGAACGCGCCCGCGTTCGGAATGGCCCTTGATGGCGAGGCCGCGATGGCGACGGACGAGGTCGACACGGCACAGGAAGTCATTGCCGCCGAGACCGACCCGATGACCGGAGCGGCGCCCGCAGACGCGATCGTCGCGGATGGCATGGCGACAGAAATGTCGTGGCTCGACAACTATGCCGCCGTCGATGTCGGCGAATTGGGCACCGACGAACTGGTCGGCGCCACGGTCTACGACGCGTTCGAATCTAACATCGGCGAGGTCGGCGAACTGGTCCTCTCGGCGGACGGGCAACTTGAGGGTGCGGTCATCGACGTCGGCGGCTTTCTCGGGATGGGCGAAAAGCCCGTTCTGCTGGGGCTCGGCGACCTTACCATCATGCGCCAGATCGAGGGCGAGGAACTGATCGTCACCGTCGACATGACCGAGGAGCAGCTCGAGGCACTTCCGGACTACGAAGGCTGACGCCGACAGTTGCGCTTTGCGACCGGGCCGTTCCTGTCAGGGACGGCCCGTTGTCGTGACCGCGCACCGCCGCCCGACCCCTTCCACGACCGACCCCCGGCGCCGTCGACTTGCGTGGCACCGGGCGGAAGGATAGGCATCTGCCCAAACCTTCCCAACCACAGGACATCAGGCTCATGGCCAGACCCAGGATCGCCCTCATCGGCGCCGGACAGATCGGCGGCACGCTCGCGCATCTGATCGCGCTCAAGGAACTCGGCGACGTGATCCTCTTCGACATCGCCGAGGGGGTGCCGCAGGGCAAGGCGCTCGACATCGCCGAAAGCGGGCCGGTCGAAGGCTTCGACGCGAGCCTCAAGGGCGCCAATTCCTACGAGGAGATCGCGGGTGCCGACGTCTGCATCGTCACCGCCGGCGTGCCGCGCAAGCCGGGGATGAGCCGGGACGACCTGCTCGGGATCAACCTCAAGGTGATGAAATCGGTGGGCGAGGGCATCGCCGCCCATGCGCCCGACGCCTTCGTCATCTGCATCACCAACCCGCTCGACGCGATGGTCTGGGCGCTGCAATCGTTCTCGGGCCTGCCCGCGAACAAGGTCTGCGGCATGGCGGGGATTCTCGACAGCGGCCGCTTCCGTCACTTCCTTGCGTCGGAGTTCAACGTCTCGATGCGCGACGTCACGGCCTTTGTCCTTGGCGGCCACGGTGACACGATGGTGCCGCTGGTGCGTTATTCCACCGTCGGTGGCATCCCCCTGCCCGACCTCGTGGAGATGGGCTGGACCACGCAGGAAAAACTCGACGCCATCGTGCAGCGCACCCGTGACGGCGGCGCCGAGATCGTCGGCCTGCTCAAGACCGGCTCCGCTTTCTATGCCCCCGCGTCCTCGGCGGTCGAGATGGCCGAGGCCTACCTCAAGGACCAGAAACGGCTGTTGCCCTGTGCCGCCCACGTCGACGGCGCCTATGGCCTGACCGGGTTCTACGTCGGCGTGCCGACGATCATCGGCGCGGGCGGCATCGAGCGGATCGTGGAAATCAACATGAACCGCGACGAACAGGCGATGTTCGACAAGTCGGTCGAGGCGGTCAAGGGCCTCGTCGAGGCGTGCAAGGCCATCGACGGTTCGCTGGGCTAACCCCCCCGGTGCCCGCGGTGGGCGCTCCGAAGGGCCGACACGCCACGGCGCCGCTGCCCCGCATCCTGAGCAATCCCCTCGCGGGGTTGTGCCGGGGCAGGCGGGGGTCGTGGTCCGTTCACGCGACCGTCGACGAGCCGATCGAGCTTCTGTGCGCCTTTGTCGCCCACTATCTCGCCCTCGGCGCGGACGAGGTGATCCTCTATCTCGATGCGCCCGAGCCTGCGCAGGTCGCAGTTCTCGGCTCGGTGCCCCGCGTCCGGATCGTCGAATGTGGCGACGACTACTGGAGCAAGTGCAGGACATCCAAGTTCCGTCGCCCCGACGCCCATGTCGAACGACAACGGATCAACGCGGACGCGGCCTATCGGCGCTGCCGGTCGCGATGGTTCCTGTTCTGCGATGCGGACGAATACCTTGCCCTGCTCCCGTCCGACACGACTGCTGAAACGTCGGTCGCGGCGATCCTGGAGCGTGCGGATACCGCCGGAAAATTCCTTCGCGTCGGGGTGAGAGAGCGCATCTTCGAGAGGGACGCTCCAACTCGCTCGATCTTTTCGGACCTGTTTCGTGCGCCGATGCAAGGGCCGCAGGCGCTCTTCGATCGGATTTATGGGGACATGGCGACGTTCCTTCACTCCGGGCTGACCGGGCATCTGGTTGGAAAGTCCTTCGTCCGGACGGGCCTTCTCGTCCGTATCTGGCAGCACGAACCGGTGCCGCGCGGTATCGGGTCGCGATTCGCGCAGTTCGTCGCGGCGTACCGACAGGTACCCTTCGTCGACGGCATGTCGCTTTTGCACTTCGACGGTCTGACGCCCTATCATTATCGTCTCAAACTCCTCCGCAAGGTGATGCGGGACCTTGCACGACCGGACCTCCTGCTGGGGAACGAGGGTCGCGGGCGAGGACGCCGTAAGCAGATCGCGGCCGTCTTCGACGGGCGAGGCGATCCTGACGCGACGGCTATGCTCGACAGGTTGCAGATGCTCGAGCCAGAGCAGATCGAGATGCTCGCGCATGCCGGTGCGTTGCTGCGACACGATCTGCACATCGAAGAGGCCGCGCGCGCGCTCTTTGCGCAGGCATCGCTCGATTTCGATCCAAGCGCCTTCGATGCGCGCTTGATGGCCCGCCATTCGATGGCGCGGGACGCCCTTTCCTATGGCACGCCTGCCTGACGCGCTCCTCCAGAACACAGGTCGACGGCGTCCCAAAAAAGATGAGTCGGGGATCGAAAACCTGTTGCATGGACATTGTTCATGAACTATGTTCAGATAAATGAGGAGACCTGATATGAATGACAAGATCATCTTTGCGGCCCTCGCCGCAACGACCGTACTGGCGGGATACATCCCTGCCCACGCGCAGACGACGGGCGGCGCCATCTCGGCAGAGATCGGCGCGACCGGCCTTGCCGCCACCGAGGCGCGGCTCGCCTCGCTCACCGATCCCGATGCGACCGAGCGGTTCGCCTTGGGCGGCGTGCGGTTCCTCGGCGCTGTCGAGCACGCGCTTCAGGTCCGCTATGCCACCGACATCAACGGCACGCTGGCCGAGCAGTCGGGCATCCCGGTCCTGCGCCTGCCGCTGCCGCCGAACCCCGGCGCCACGCCGTTCTCGCCCGACAGCATCCCCGCTCTTTTCCAGGGGGTCGTCGATGACATGGCGGGCGCTCTCGCCGCACTCGACACGATCACCGACACCGATGATGTCGGGCTGGTGATCGACACCGGCGACCTGTGGTTCGACATCGACATGGACGGCGTCCGCAGCCCGGGCGAGGGCGTTCTCGAGCTGACCAACCTCTTTATGGTGCAGCCGGAGTTCGAGTTCGACGACGATGGCAACTGGGTCGAGGTGCCGGTCGGCCCGGATGGCACCGACGCGATCGTCGTGCGCTTCGACACCTCGGATGCGGCGTGGCTGTCGGCCTACGCGCATCTGTTGTCGGGCATTTCCGAGACGGTTCTGGCGCTGAACCCCGCCGAGGCGATCGCCCGCGTCCTCGAGGCGCGCGCCGCGATGGACGCGATGTCGCCGATTGCCTCCGATCCGAGCGGCTGGTTCTCGATGCAGGAAATAGCCGACATCACCGACGTCGTGGCGATGTTCGTCTACGCCATGGACCAGCAGCCAGACGTTGCCCGCAGCCGTGCCGCACACGCGCACTTCCTCGGCATGATCGAGGACAACCGCACCTTCTGGTACCGGGTCGCGACCGAGACCGACGACGCGATGGAATGGATCCCCAACAAGAGCCAGACCTCGGCCCTGCCGATTCCGTTTCCCGAGGAC
The DNA here is from genome assembly GCA_963789535.1 of uncultured Alphaproteobacteria bacterium. GTDB lineage: Bacteria > Pseudomonadota > Alphaproteobacteria > Rhodobacterales > Rhodobacteraceae > CAVXHQ01. The sequence goes on from CAWBKU010000004.1 coordinate 657,484, forward strand.
CTCGGTCCGCGTTGGCAGGCGGTGCTGCGCGAAGCGGAAATGCTGCTGAACGGCGAGTTGCTGGTGCCGGTCTGGCGGATGGGCGACGGCGCGGGCGTCAACCTCGCAGCCATGTTCCAGAATCCGCCCCGCCTCGATCCGATGGGCCTCTTTCAGGGTGAGGTTCTGGTGCCGTTCCTCGAAGAAGGGCCGCTCATCCGTGGCGACGCGCTGTGGCAGTTCGAGCAATTGGTGGGCGGCGATGCGGGCCTCTACATGGTCGTCCTGAACTGACGCCACCGCTGCGCACCGGGCGAATCACCCCGGTGCGCGGCGACCCCTACGATGTGATCACACTCCGAATTTCAGTGATCACAAAATCCCGAAATGCGGCACTGCGAGCGCAAACACCCCCATTGCCCCTCGCCCCTGTGCCGCGTGCCCCCTATAGTCCCCGGCAAACGCATCATTTTGAAAGCGGCGCCATGAACATCCACGAATATCAGGCCAAGGCCCTCCTGCGCAGCTATGGCGCCCCGGTCAGCGACGGACGCCCGGTCCTGCGGGCCGAGGATGCCAAGACCGCGGCGGGCGAGCTCGACGGCCCGATCTGGGTGGTCAAGGCGCAAATCCACGCCGGCGGGCGCGGCAAGGGCACGTTCAAGGAAGCGGATGCGGGCGACAAGGGCGGCGTGCGCCTGACCAAATCGGTCGAGGAGGCGGCGCAGGAGGCGCGCAAGATGCTGGGCCGCACCCTCGTGACCAAGCAGACCGGCCCGGCGGGCAAGCAGGTCAACCGCATCTACATCGAGGACGGGGCCGGCATCGAGACCGAGATGTATCTCGCGATCCTCGTCGACCGCCAGACCAGCCGCATCAGTTTCGTGGCCTCGACCGAGGGCGGCATGGACATCGAGGAGGTGGCACATTCGACGCCCGAGAAGATCCACACCTTCGACGTCGATCCGGCCACCGGCTATCAGGCGTTCCACGGCCGCGGCATCGCCTTTGCGCTCGGGCTGAAGGGGGGACAGGTCAAGCAGTGCGTGGCGCTGATGGGCACCCTCTACCGGATGTTCGTCGACAAGGACATGGAGATGCTCGAGATCAATCCGCTGATCGTCACCGACAAGGGCGATCTGAAATGCCTCGACGCCAAGATGGGGTTCGACGGCAACGCCCTTTACCGCCATTCGGACATCGTGTCGCTGCGCGACGAGACCGAAGAGGATCCCAAGGAGCTGGCGGCGTCGAAGTTCGACCTGAACTACATCGCGCTCGACGGCGAGATCGGCTGCATGGTGAACGGCGCGGGGTTGGCCATGGCGACGATGGACATCATCAAGCTCTATGGCGCCGAACCCGCCAACTTCCTCGACGTGGGCGGCGGGGCGACCAAGGAGAAAGTCACCGAGGCGTTCAAGATCATCACCTCGGACCCTCAGGTAAAGGGCATCCTCGTCAACATCTTCGGCGGCATCATGCGCTGCGACGTGATCGCCGAGGGCGTGGTCGCCGCGGTCAAGGAGGTCGGCCTGAAGGTGCCGCTGGTGGTGCGCCTCGAGGGGACGAACGTCGAGAAGGGCAAGGAGATCATCAACTCCTCCGGCCTGAACGTCATCGCGGCGGATGACCTCAAGGACGGGGCGGAGAAGATCGTGAAGGCGGTAAGGGTTAGGAAATGCCATCGAAGGTCGAGACACCGATCGGGAACGCGAGATGCGGGCTTCAGGACGGAAGGATCCATCCGCGGGAGAGGTCGTTCTTTCTGGGGCTCCGAACTGTCCGGCGGGTCGGGCGACGATGTGCGGAAGCCCCTGCAGAGCGATCGGTCGTATTTCGATCAAGGGAATGGGAGAGCATCTCGAACTCGTGCTCGCTATCGAGACGGATCGGATGATGACAGAAGGATGCCGTTGACCTATTCCGACATTCAGCCGCGTCCCGTTCGAGAGCTCTCGATGCCGTCGCGACAATCAGCCGATCTGTTGTGACAAGCAGGCGGTGAACGGCTCGTGCTGATCCAGCTGAAACGTCGGCGCACTCTCTGCATCGACGATTGCGAGATGACCGTGCGTTCACGGTTCCGCAATTCTACAGGCTGGCGAATGGCGATCCTCGGATCAACGTTGTCGCTGGCTACTCCCCTCGCCGCCCAGACCTTCGAGGTCAGCCCGCCCGCCGCCGAGGCCGCGCGGCTGTTCCAGAAGGTCTGCGTCGCCCACCGCACCCGCCTGTCGGGCAGCGAGGACACGCTGGCGACGCTCGATTTCATCCACGAGACCGAGAGCGACGACATCTGGTTCCACCCGACCTACGACCTGTCGTTCTCGATCCGCACCGGCGACGGCGGCGGCTATTACTGCTCGATGGTCTGGTCGAGCCGCGATCCGCTCTCCGACAATATCGGCGCCATCGCCGCCGTGGCGCCGGATGCGGATCGACCGGAATTCTTCAACACCGACCTCATGCGCACCCGCATCGACGGCACCTACTGACCCCGAACCGGAGACCCCGCCATGCCACGGATCGCCCTCGCGGCCCTTGCCGCCGCCGCCCTCGTCTCTCTCGCGGCCTGCGTGACGCCGACCGACCCCGACGCCGCCCCCGGCCTGACCGCGACGCCGCCTGCCACGGCGGCCAGCTTCTTTCGGCAGGTCTGCGTCGCCAACCGCAACGCCCTGAGCCAGGGGCCACAGACCATCGCGGGCATGTCGTTCGTGCTCAACACCACCGAGCGGCGCTATTACCACCGCACCTACGACCTGTCGTTCCGCTTTGCGCCGCTGAGCAACGGCCAGGTCGCCTGCGAGATGGGCTGGCGCAACGACGCACCGTTCACCACCAACCGCCAGGCGGTCTGGTCCGTCGCCCCCGACGCCTTCGTGCCGATCGACGAGAGCATCAACTTCATGTTCGCGAGCATCACCGGCAATGGCTAGGGTCGCTCCCTTCTTCGGCGCCGCGATGACGCTTCTGTCGGCCCTGCCATTGGCGGCGCAGGAAACCGATCCCGCCGCCGCCCTGTGGGAGGTCTTTGTCACCGAATGCAGCGCCATCGTCGAGATGCCGGAGCGCTCTCTCGCGGCGGCTCTCGTCCAGGGCGACGTCGCGGTGCGGACGCCCGATGGCGCCCTTGCGACGATCAACAAGACGCTCCTGAACGAAGGCGCTGCGTTGAACGCCTGGATCTCGTCCTACAACGAGGGCCGGTCGATCGGATGCTCGGTTACCTGGTTCGACAGTGCCCGCGAAAGTGGCGAAGACATGTCGGGTATCATCGATCTCGCCGGGGCAGGTGCCGGGACGCTGCTGGGCGGCGCGCCGCAGGAATTCGGCGGACCGATTTCCGCCGGGGGCGAGACTGGCGACATGCGGCTCTGGGCCCTGCCCGCCTTTCCCTCGCCGATGTCGCTGAGCGTGCTGCGCGCCGGCAACGTAGCGGTGCTGACGCTGACCCGCACCATCATGCCGGTGGATGCGAACGAATGAGCAACCAAAAGCCCGCCAGTCAACCTCACTCGACCTGAAGATTCAGCGGCCCCGAAGGGTCCGACCCAACCAAGGAACCGATGCCACATGGCCATTCTCATCGACGAAAACACCAAGCTCATCTGTCAGGGGTTCACCGGCTCTCAGGGCACGTTCCACTCCGAACAGGCCATAGCCTACGGCACCAAGATGGTCGGCGGCGTCACGCCGGGCAAGGGCGGCAGCGTTCACCTCGACCTGCCGGTGTTCGACACCTGCCACGAGGCGGTGGCGAAGACGCAGGCCAATGCGAGCGTCATCTACGTCCCGCCCCCCTTTGCCGCCGACAGCATCCTCGAGGCGATCGACGCCGAAATCCCGCTCGTGATCTGCATCACGGAAGGGATCCCCGTCCTCGACATGATGCGGGTCAAACGGGCGCTCGAGGGCAGCAAGACGCGGCTCATCGGCCCGAACTGTCCGGGCGTCATCACGCCCGGGGCCTGCAAGATCGGCATCATGCCCGGCCACATTCACAAGCGCGGGAGCGTGGGTGTCGTCTCGCGGTCCGGCACCTTAACCTATGAGGCTGTGAAACAGACCTCCGACAGCGGCCTCGGCCAGTCCACCGCCGTCGGCATCGGCGGCGACCCGATCAAGGGGACGGACCATATCGACGTTCTCGCGATGTTCCTCGACGACGACGAGACCCATTCGATGATCATGATCGGCGAGATCGGCGGCTCGTCCGAGGAAGAGGCCGCCGAATACCTCGCCGCGCAGAAGAAGAAGGGCCGCTGGAAGCCGGTTGCAGGTTTCATCGCCGGGCGCACCGCCCCGCCGGGCCGCCGCATGGGCCACGCGGGCGCCATCGTGGCGGGCGGCAAGGGCGACGCCGAGAGCAAGATCGAGGCGATGAAGAGAGCGGGCATCGTCGTGGCCGACAGCCCCGCGACGCTGGGCGAGGCCGTGTTGAAGGCGATCGGCTGATGCAGATCGGGCGGTCCACGCTGGCGTTCGGGATTGCGGCGGTTGCCGGGATCTCCGTGGCGACGCAGGCGACTGCCCAGCCTGAGACGGATGGAATTGCGACGCTCGTCGCCCCCTGTTTCGACGAGACGGGCATGTCCGACCCCATCGCCGCCAACTTCCTCGCCGCAGGCTGGACCGCCGCCCTCCGTCCGGCGGAACGGCTGGCCGTCGTGCGCGCCGTCGGCGAGACGCGCTATGCCGCGCAGAGGATGGCGCCGCGTCCGACGACCACCGCAGAGGCGGCCGAAACCCTGCGGACCATGCACGCCAGCATGGAATACACTGCCCGCGCTGCCTGGGTCCTGATGTTCTTCCGCGACGACGCCTACGCCTATGTCGAGCCTGCCTTTGCCTACGACGATCATTGGGACGGTTTGAATTGCATGGTGGTCGGCCGCGATCTCGAGGGGGTCGCCGAAGCACTGGATGCCGATCCCGCCACGATGGACAGGTTCGGCGATGCGCCGCTCGCGGTTCGGGTGGCGCCCGAAATCGTCATCGACGGTATCGATCCGGCCTCCTTCCCGGACCTGCGGGTGGCCGCCCTCGAACTCACCTTCGACGCTCCACCGAGCAAGCCGTTTCTGGCGCCGACCGGCATCTTTGTGACTTACAGGGGGATCCGACCATGACCCGCAGCATCGCCGCCCCGCAGGTCCGCCGATGACCCGCAACCCTCTCCGGTCCGCGATCTCCGCGACCTACGGCGCCTTCGACTTCCTCACGCCCGCACCGCGTCTGCCCTTCGCCGTCACGATGGCCAAATTCACCGCCGCCTTTGCCGTCGGCTACGCCGTGCAATGGTCCGGCATCCTCGCCCCCGGCATCGCGCGCGGCAACGAGATCCTCGTGGCGCTGCTCGTCCTACTGTTCCTACCGATCCTCGCCGCCATCACCCGCCGCCTGACCGACGCGCGGATGCCGCTCATCCTGTCGGTGCTGCCGCTGCTGCTGCGCGGCCTCGCCGCCGCGCTGGCGATGTTCTTCGACGCCGATACCCTGGCCTCCTGGGTCGACTGGCTCGCCGTGGCCTCGGTCGTGGCCCTCGCCGTGGCACTGTGCATGCCCTCGCGCGCCGCGCCCGCGCCGGATGCCGCGATACCGACATGACCCGTTCACCATATCCATAGACTTTTGGCACAGACCTCGCCCGCAACCGCCCCGTCCCGCCGCCCCAAGGAACCCGCCATGACCGACCAGTCCCCCAACGACATCTTCCACGCCTCGTCCTTCCTTCAGGGCCACAACGCGGATTACGTCGAGCAACTGCATGCGCGCTATGCCGCCGACCCCGGCGCCGTGGACGAGAGCTGGCGCGCGTTCTTCGAAAGTCTCGGCGACAGTGCGGCGGACGCGAAACAGGAGGCCGAGGGGCCGTCGTGGGCGCGCGCCGACTGGCCGCCCACACCCGACGACGATCTGACCCACGCCCTCGACGGGCAATGGCCCGCCGATCCGAAGAAGGCGGGCGACAAGATCGCGGCAAAGGCGGCGGACAGGGGCGTCGACCTCAGCGAGGATCAGGTCCGCAAGGCGACGCTCGATTCGCTCCGCGCGCTGATGATCATCCGCGCCTACCGGATCCGCGGCCACCTGATCGCCGATCTCGACCCCCTCAAGATGCGCGACAGCAAGCTGCACCCCGAACTCGACCCCGCGTCCTACGGGTTCACCGCCGCCGACATGGACCGCCCGATCTATATCGACAACGTCCTCGGCCTCGAGGTGGCGACGATGAACGAGATCGTGGCCCTCGTGCAGCGCACCTATTGCGGCACCTTCGCGCTGCAATACATGCACATCTCGAACCCCGACGAGGCCGGCTGGCTGAAGGAGCGGATCGAGGGCTACGGCAAGGAGATCGCGTTTTCCAAGGAGGGCCGCAAAGCGATCCTGAACAAGCTCGTCGAGGCCGAGGGCTTTGAAAAGTTCCTGCACGTCAAATACATGGGCACCAAACGCTTCGGCCTCGACGGCGGCGAGAGCCTGATCCCGGCGATGGAGCAGATCATCAAGCGCGGCGGCGCCCTCGGCGTCAAGGACATCGTCATCGGCATGCCGCACCGCGGCCGCCTGTCGGTGCTGGCCAACGTGATGCAGAAACCCTACCGGGCGATCTTCAACGAGTTTCAGGGCGGCAGTTTCAAGCCCGAGGACGTCGACGGCTCGGGCGACGTGAAATACCACCTCGGCGCCTCGTCGGACCGGGTCTTCGACGACAATTCGGTCCACCTGTCGCTGACCGCGAACCCGAGCCACCTCGAGGCGGTGAACCCCGTCGTCCTCGGCAAGGTGCGGGCCAAGCAGGACCACACCCACGACCGCGAGAGGACGAAGGCGCTGGCGATCCTGCTGCACGGCGACGCGGCCTTTGCGGGACAGGGCGTCGTTGCCGAGGGGTTCGGCCTGTCGGGCCTGATCGGGCACCGGACCGGCGGCACGATCCACATCATCGTCAACAACCAGATCGGCTTTACCACCGCGCCGTCGTTCTCGCGCTCGTCGCCCTACCCCACCGACATCGCCCTGATGGTCGAGGCGCCGATCTTTCACGTCAACGGCGACGACCCCGAGGCGGTGGTCCACGCCGCACGCGTCGCGACCGAGTTTCGCCAGAAATTCGGCAAGGACGTGGTCATCGACATCATCTGCTATCGCCGCTTCGGTCACAACGAGGGTGACGAGCCGATGTTCACCAACCCGGCGATGTACACCAAGATCAAGAAGCAGAAGACGACGCTGACCCTCTATACCGAACGGCTCGTGCGCGACGGCCTGATCCCCGAGGGCGAGATCGAGGACATGAAGGCGCAGTTCCAGGCGCACCTGAACGAGGAGTTCGAGGCCGGCAAGGACTATCGCCCCAACAAGGCCGACTGGCTCGACGGTCGCTGGTCGCATCTCGACCGGCGCGAGGAAAAGAACTATCAGCGCGGCAAGACGGCGATCCCGAAATCGACGCTGAAAGAGATCGGGACGGCGCTTACCTCGGCGCCCGACGGCTTCAGCCTGCACAAGACGATAGGGCGCCTGCTCGACGCCAAGTCGGAAATGTTCAAATCCGGCTCCGGCTTCGACTGGGCCACGGCCGAGGCGATCGCCTTCGCTTCCCTCCTGACCGAGAACTACCACGTCCGCCTGTCCGGTCAGGACAGCTCGCGCGGCACCTTTTCGCAAAGACATTCGGCCTTTATCGACCAGCAGACGGAAGCGCGCTATTACCCGATGAACCACACCCGCGAGGGGCAGGCGCAATACGAGGTCATCGACTCGATGCTCTCGGAATATGCGGTGCTCGGGTTCGAATATGGCTATTCGCTGGCAGAGCCGAACGCCCTGGTCCTCTGGGAGGCGCAGTTCGGCGATTTCGCCAACGGCGCGCAGATCATGTTCGACCAGTTCATCTCGTCGGGCGAGGCGAAGTGGCTGCGGATGTCGGGCCTCGTCTGCCTGCTGCCGCACGGCTACGAAGGTCAGGGGCCGGAACATTCGTCGGCCCGCCTCGAGCGGTTCCTGACGATGTGCGGCGGCGACAACTGGATCGTCGCCAATTGTACGACGCCCGCCAACTATTTCCACATCCTGCGCCGCCAGATCCACCGCACCTTCCGCAAGCCGCTGATCCTGATGACGCCGAAGTCGCTCCTGCGCCACAAGCTCGCGGTCTCGGACGCCGAGGATTTCACCACCGGCTCGTCGTTCCACCGCGTCCTGTGGGACGATGCGCAAAAGGGCCATTCGGACACCGAGCTGAAGCCCGATGCGAAGATCAAGCGCGTGGTGATGTGTTCGGGCAAGGTCTACTTCGACCTCCTCGAGGCGCGCGATGCAGCGGGGATCGACGATGTCTATCTGTTGCGGTTCGAGCAGTTCTATCCGTTCCCCGCGCAATCGGCGGTCAAGGAACTCGAGCGGTTCAAGAACGCCGAGATGGTCTGGTGCCAGGAAGAGCCGAAGAACCAGGGCGCCTGGACCTATATCGAGCCGAACCTCGAATGGGTGCTGACCCGCATCAAGGCCAAGCACTCGCGCCCCGTCTACGCCGGTCGCGCCGCCGCCGCCTCGCCCGCTACGGGTCTCGCGTCGCAGCATAAGGCACAACAGGCCGCGTTGGTGAACGACGCGCTGAACATCAAAGGATAAGAGCAATGGCCACCGAAGTCCGCGTCCCGACGCTGGGAGAAAGCGTCACCGAAGCCACCGTGGCGACTTGGTTCAAGCAAAAGGGTGACAGCGTCGCCGTCGACGAGATGCTGTGCGAACTCGAGACCGACAAGGTCACGGTCGAGGTGCCCTCGCCCGTCGCAGGCACCCTGACCGAGATCGTCGCCGCCGAAGGCGAGACGGTCGGCGTCAACGCGCTGCTCGCGCAGGTCAGCGAAGGCGACGCGCCCGCCAAGAAGGAGGGCGGCGGCGACAGTGCCGGGCCGGCCGGCGACGACACCGGCAGTCCCGACGACGACGCCGACTATGGCTCGCCGAAGACGGCGGCTACGAAGGAGGCGCCGAAGGCGGTGGATGCCGGCCCCGAAGAGATGAAGCCGCGCGACCCCGACGACGCACCCTCGGCGACCAAGATGATGGCCGAAAAGAACGTCAGCCGCGATGCCGTCACCGGCACCGGCAAGGACGGGCGGGTAATGAAGGAGGACGTCCTCAAGGCGCTGACCGAGCCGAAGGGCAAGGAAGAGCTGCGCGCCCCCGACAAGCCCTCGCCCCGCGCGCCGGTCAGTGCCGACGACGCCGACCGCGAAGAGCGGGTGAAGATGACCCGCCTGCGCCAGACCATCGCCCGCCGCCTCAAGGAGGCACAGAACTCCGCGGCGATGCTGACGACCTACAACGAGGTCGACATGACGGCGGTCATGGATTTGCGCAACGACTACAAGGAACTGTTCCTGAAGAAGCACGGCGTGAAGCTCGGGTTCATGTCGTTCTTCACCAAGGCGTGCTGCCACGCGCTGGTCGAGGTGCCGGACGTCAACGCCGAAATCGACGGCGACCACGTCGTTTACAAGCACTATGTCCACATGGGCGTGGCCGTGGGCACGCCGACCGGCCTCGTCGTGCCGGTGCTGCGCAACGCGGACCAGATGAGCTTTTCCGAGATCGAGAAGGGCATCGGCGAACTGGGCGTCAAGGCCCGCGACGGCAAGCTGTCGATGGCCGACATGCAAGGCGGCACGTTCACGATTTCCAATGGCGGCGTCTATGGCTCGCTGATGTCCTCGCCGATCCTTAACCCGCCGCAGTCGGGGATATTGGGGATGCACAAGATTCAGGACCGGCCCGTGGTCGTCGGCGGCGAGATCGTGATCCGGCCGATGATGTATCTGGCGCTGAGCTATGACCACCGGATCGTGGACGGCAAGGGGGCGGTGACGTTTCTGGTGCGGGTGAAGGAGGCGCTGGAGGATCCGCGCCGGTTGTTGATGGATTTGTAAAGATGAAGTTCGCGCTATTGCTCATCCTGCTCGCTGGAGGCGGTATCGGAATCTTTTTTGTCCCAACAGAATACACACCGGGCTTCATTGCAGGGGAAGCCGAACGATTCTGCCGCCTTTGCGAGGATACGTTGCGTGACCGTCTACGGTCGCCGTCGTCCTACGCGCGTTTGGATTGCCTCGATACTCAGTCCGAGTTGATCGACTTGAATGGTTACGCGGCATGGCATGACGACGATGTTTCTGATGTGACATCGGTTGCGCAACGGTTGATAGACTCGGGTGCCTATCGCAAATTCTCGACCGTTCTGACTTACGAGGCATCTAACGCCTTCGGTGCGTCAATCCAGAACCGAGCGCTTTGCCAAAGCATGGGGTCGCAAGGGCCGGTCGAAGCATCAGGTTCCTTTGGACCGCGGGTCAACGGATCTGATCGTTTTCAATGGACGAATGATAGAATCATGGAAAGCTTGGGAAACTGACAATGCACCTCCTCCTCCACATCCCCACCCCCGACTTCGCGGTCTGGAAGACCGCCTTCGATGAGGGCGCCGAGAACCGGCGCCTCGCCGGTCTCACCGTCATGCAGATCTGGCGTGGCGCCGACAGCACCGACGCCCACGTCCTGATGCAAGCCAACGACCGCGCCAAGGCGCAGGCGTGGGTGGACAAGACGGCGGCGCTGGGTGAGCCTGTGACGGCGCACTTCCTGCGCACCGCCTGAAAGGTATCCGATGACCCCCGAACTCTCCTGGCTGGCATGGTCGGTCGTGCTGCTCTTCGTCCATATCATCGTTCAGGCCTCGTTCAGCGACCTGACCAAGGGCATCGGCTGGGCGCTCGGTCCGCGGGACGAGCGGCGGCCTGCGCCGAACGTCTACGTCGACCGGATCGAGCGGTCGTTGTGGAATTTCCTCCAGACCTATCCCGCCTTCATCGCGCTGGCCCTCGCCCTGACGGTCAGCGGCCTCGGCACCGAAACGACCGCGCTGGGCGCCGCGATCTGGTTCTGGGCGCGCGTCGCCTATGTCCCGGCCTTCGCCTCCGGCATCCCGCTGGTCCGCTCGGTCTCGTTCATCGTCTCGCTGGTGGGCCTCGTCATGATGCTTCTGCCGCTGCTCTGAGGACGCGATGAGCACCGAACTCACCGTTCTCACCTACGCGGCGTTGCTGCAATGCGCGCAGTTCGTCGTCATGGCGGTGGCCGTCAACCTCGAGGTCGGGCCCGCCAAGACCCTGTCGCCGCGCGATCCGGCAAAGATGGGCGGCAGCCTCGCCGATCAGGTCTCGCCCCGGACCGGCCGCCTGATCCGGGCGCTGAACAATCATTTCGAAGGGCTGATCCTGTTCGCGATCGCCGTCGTCGTCCTGACGCTGGCCGACAAGTCCACCGGCCTGTCGGGCACCCTCGCCTGGACTTACCTCGGCGCCCGCACCCTCTATGTCCCCGCCTATTACTTCGGTCTGACGCCCTGGCGCTCGCTTGTCTGGGGCATCGGTTGGGGCGCGACGGTGCTCATGCTGCTGTCGGCGCTCGTCTGACACCCGTGACATTCCGGGCGGCACGGCCTATCTGACCCCCGACCGCACCTGAAAGGACGCCCCATGGCCAGCTTCGACCTCATCGTGATCGGCTCCGGCCCCGGCGGCTATGTCTGCGCGATCCGGGCCGCGCAACTGGGCATGACCGTCGCCTGCGTCGAGGGGCGCGAGACGCTGGGCGGCACCTGCCTGAACGTCGGCTGCATCCCGTCCAAGGCGCTGCTCCACGCCAGCCACATGCTGCACGAAGCCGAGCACAATTTCGCGAAGATGGGCCTGAAGGGCAAGGCGCCCAGCGTCGACTGGAAACAGATGATGGCCTACAAGGGCGAGACGATCGAGGCCAATACCAAGGGGATCGAGTTCCTGTTCAAAAAGAACAAGGTAACGTGGCTCAAGGGCTGGGCGAGCATCCCCGGGGTTGGAAAAGTGAAGGTGGGCGACGAGGTCCATGAAGCGAAGAACATCGTCGTGGCCAGCGGCAGCGAGGTTGCCACGCTGCCCGGTGTCGAGATCGACGAGAAGGTCATCGTCTCCTCCACCGGCGCGCTGGAACTGGCCAAGGTGCCAAAGCGGCTGGTGGTGATCGGCGCGGGCGTCATCGGCCTCGAACTGGGGTCGGTCTATGCCCGCCTCGGGGCCGAGGTGCAAGTGATCGAATACCTCGACGCGATCACGCCGGGCATGGACGCCGAGGTGCAGAAGGCGTTCAAGCGGCTGCTGGAAAAGCAGGGCCTGAAATTTACCATGGGCGCCGCGGTTCAGTCGGCAACGGTCAAGAACGGCAAGGCGACCGTGACCTACACGCTGAAGAAGGACGACAGCGAACAGACGATGGAGGCCGACGTCGTGCTGGTGGCGACGGGCCGCAAGCCGTTTACCGACGGCCTCGGCCTCGAGGGCCTCGGCGTGACGATGAGCAAGCGCGGCCAGATCGAGACGGACGGCGGCTATGCGACGGACGTCGCGGGCATATATGCCATCGGCGACGCCATCGCCGGGCCGATGCTGGCCCACAAGGCCGAGGACGAGGGGATGGCGGTGGCCGAGATCCTCGCCGGGCAGAAGGGTCACGTGAACTACGGCGTGATCCCGGGCGTGATCTATACCCACCCCGAGGTGGCAAACGTCGGCAAGACCGAAGAGCAACTGAAGGAAGAGGGCCGCGCCTACAGGGTCGGCAAGTTCAGCTTCATGGGCAACGGGCGCGCCAAGGCCAATTTCGCCGCCGACGGCTTCGTGAAGATCCTCGCCGACAAGACCACCGACCGCATCCTCGGCGCCCACATCATCGGGCCGATGGCGGGCGACCTGATCCACGAGATCTGCGTGGCGATGGAATTCGGCGCCGCCGCCGAGGATCTGGCCCGCACCTGCCACGCCCACCCGACCTATTCCGAGGCGGTGCGCGAGGCCGCACTTGCCTGCGGCGACGGCGCGATCCACGCCTGAGCCGGGCGGACCCCGCCACCGGGCGGCCGCGACGGCGACGGTCGTCGTCATCCCGGCGGGGCCCGATCGGGCCTGCAACCGACGGACACCCGCAAGCCGGGCCGTCGTTCCTTTGCGGCCGGTCCGCTGTCGTCCGTGCCCGACGACCCGCCGTATGCGCGTCGCGATCGCCTCCGCGCCCCTCGGACCTTGCCTGCTGTCGCGTTTGCAGGCCCGCGATGTCCCGATGCCCGAACACGGGCGGGCGATCCGCTTTACACGATGCCTGCCCCATGCGACCGTCCGCGAGTAGACGAGTTTCCGGATGGCCCGCCCCGGTCCGCATACCGACGAAGGCCGCCCCAGCAACAGGGAAGATCGCCATGGCCAAACTCCTGACCCCCGACACGTCGCTGAAGGCGCCGACCCGGCGCACCGCCCTCAAGACGCTGGCCGCCGCCGGTGCGGCGACGACCCTGCCGCTCTGGGCGCGTTATGCGCAGGCGCAGACGAGCGAACCGATCCGGCTGGGCTTTCAGATGCACGCCACCGGCGTCGGCGCCTCCTATGGCCGCTGGTACGACCGCACGTCCCGCGCCGCCATCGCGCGGATCAACGAGATGGGCGGCATCAACGGCCGGATGGTCGAGATGATCACCGAGGACGACGGCACGGATCCGGGTCGCGGTGCCGAGACCGTGGAAAAGTTCGCGACGCAGCACAACGCCGACGCGGTCTTCGGCACGCTGTTCAGCCATGTCGTCGTCGGCTCTGCCCCCCGCGCGGGCGAGCTGAAGATCCCCTATTTCGTCGTCTCCGAGGGGCACCACGTCGCGTCTGGCATGCTCAACCGCTATACCCTCCAGCCGGGGATCACCGACGTGAAGAGCCAGATCCAGGCGATGGCCCCCTTCATCGCGGACAATCTGGGCAAGCGGGTGACGATGATCTACCCCGACTTCGCCTTCGGCCACGACCACCGCGATTTCTTTTCCGCCGCCATCGAGGCGCAGGGCGGATCGGTCGCGGCCCTCATCGCGATCCCGCCGACCGAGACGGCGTTCACCCGTTATTTCCCGCAGATTCCGCAGGATACCGAGGTGCTCTACCACGTCATGGTCGGCCCCGGCGTCCTCACCTTCGTAAAGGAACTCGGCGAATTCTTCGGCGGCAACGGACCGCCGATGTTCGGCTATGTCGACAGCCTCGAGGCTGTGGATCTCGGCCTCGCCGGGCCTTGGGTTCCTCGAGGGCTCCCATTTCTGGGAGGGGAACCCGCGCTATGCGCAGGCCGATCAAAGCGATCCGGACCGGATGTTCCGTGCCGCGGTCGGCGTCGACGACAACGGCGCCTCGGTGAGCGATCCGTCGGACGTGTCGACCTACAGCCACATGTTCGGCTGCTGGGAGACGCTCAACGTCATCAAGGCGGGGATGGAGGCCTCGGGATATGCCGGCACCGCCGACCGGCCCGCGCTCATCGAGGCTGTCGAGGCAATGACCGACATGGCGCTCTCGGACGATCATCCGCAGGGGGCCAAGCTGTTCAACGGCAAGACCCATCAGGTGTTCGGCAGCCAGAGCATCACCCAGGTGCAGGACGGAAAGCTGGTTCGGGTGCACGCGACCAGCATCGAGGACGGTCTCTACGAGGACGAGGTCGACTATACCACCCAGGCGTTCTGACCCGACCGGGCGATGGGCAGGATTGCCCATCCTCCGCGCATCGTCCCGCCGGACAGGCAATCCTGCCCCTCCTCGACAGTTCCCGGATCCTGCCGCCCGCCATGCAATTCGGCCCCCACCTCATGCTCGCCCTTATCGAGGGCGCCGTCGCGTCGGCGGTCCTGATGCTGATGGCGTCGGGCCTCAGCCTCGTGTTCGGCGTCATGCGCGTCGTCAACGTGGCGCACGGCGAGTTCTACATGCTCGGCGCCGTCGCGGCGTGGGTCGTCGCGCAGACCATCGGCGGCCCGCCCGCCGTGGGGTTCGTCGCGGCCCTGATCGTGGCACCCTTGGCCGTGGGCGCCCTCGCGGCCTGCATCGACCTCACCATCCTGCGCCGACTGAACCACGATCCCGAACGCACCATCGTCGCCACCATCGGCCTTCTCTACATCCTCCAGCAGTCGACGCTCATGGCCTTCGGCCCCGTCGCCCGCCCGGTCGAGGCGCCGTTCAACACGCGATATGCCCTGCCGTGGGTCGGTGAGAACTGGGAGCTTGTCTGGCCGTGGGGCCTGTCGGTCACGAGCTACAAGATCTTCGTCGTGGTCGCCGCCATCGCCGTGGTGATCGCCCTGAAATTCGCGCTCGCGCGCAGCAAGGCGGGTCTCGCGATGCGCGCCACGCAGCTCGATCCCGAAACCGCGCAGGCGTTCGGCATCCCGGTCGCGCGGGTCTATGCGGGCGTCTTCGGTGTCGGTTGCGGCCTCGCGGCGCTGGCCGCCGTGCTGATCGTGCCGATCCGGCAGGCGCATTACCTGATGGGGGCCGACGCGCTTCTGATCTCGTTTACCGTGGTCATCATCGGCGGTCTGGGGTCGCTGAACGGCACGATCCTCGCCGCCATCCTGATCGGCATGTCGGACGGCATCCTGTCGGTGTTCTTCTCGCCGATCCTGGCCAAGATCGCGGCGACGCTGTTCGTGGCGCTGGTGCTGGTGTTCCGCCCCGAGGGCCTGTTCGGGGTCAGGAAACGATGAGGCGGATATGGTCCGTCCACCTGATCCTACTCGGCGCGCTCCTCTCGCTGAACTGGCTGCTCGGCGCCTATGAACAGGGTGTCTTCGCCCGCGTCATGGTGCTGGCGACCTATGCGACCGGCTACAACATCCTGTTCGGCTACACCGGCCTCCTGTCGCTCGGGCATGCGATGTTCTTTGCGGCGGGCATGTATGGCCTCGGCATCCCGATGCAGCATTTCGGCGTCGCCGCACCGTTCGCCTTCGTGATCGCGCTGGCCTGCGGCGCGGCCCTCGGCCTCGTCACCGGCCTTCTGGCGCTGCGCACCACCGGCGTGGCCTTCATGATCGTGACGCTGATGTTCGCGCAATCCTTGTTCCTCGCGATCCTCTACTTCTCGGACTGGACGCGGGGCGACGAGGGCTTCGTCATCGCCGCCGCTTCGCGCAATCTCTTCGGCCTCTCGCTGGCCGCCCCCGATGTCCGCTATCTCGCCGCCTTCGCCCTCTTCGCCGCCGTCACGCTCCTGACGCTCGGCCTCGTGCAGACGCGGCCCGGCCGTGCGCTGATCGCCATCCGCGAGAACGAGGCGCGCGCCGCCCTCCTCGGCTATGACACCTGGCGCCTGAAACTCGGCGCCTGCGTCCTGTCGGCGACCGTCTCGGCCGCGGCGGGGGCCGCCTATGCGCTGCTCTTCGGCAATACCGGCAGCACCTTCGCGGGCGTCGAGTATTCGATCCTGCCGCTCCTGTGGGTGCTGCTCGGCGGGGCGGGCACGATCGTCGGGCCGTTCATCGGCACGCTGTTCATGGTCTACCTGATCGACTGGGCCTCGGATTTCACGAACGCCTACATGCTCGTCGCGGGCGCGGCCCTCGTGGCCCTCACCCTGTTTGCTCCGGGTGGCATCGCCGGGCTGATCCGGTCGCGCCTGTGGCGCGCGCTGCCATGACCGCGATCCTGACGACACGCGGCCTCACCCGCCATTTCGCGGGCATCACCGCGACCGAGGACGTCGATTTCACCCTGCCGACCGGCGAGATCCGCGCCCTCATCGGCCCCAACGGCGCGGGCAAGACGACGTTCACCTCGATGCTGATCGGGCGCCTGCCGCCCAGTGCCGGCTCCGTGCACTTTGAGCGCCGCGACATCACCGCCCTGCCCGCCCATGCCCGCGTCCGCCTCGGCATGGCCTATACGTTCCAGATCACGAGCGTGTTCCAGCGCCTTTCGGTGGCCGAGAACGTCGCCCTCGCCGCCCGCCGCGCCGGTGCCGCGGACGTTGCGGCGACCGTCGCCGACACCCTCGCCCGCGTCGGCCTCGAGGGTCGTGGCGCGGGCCCCGCCGCCGACCTCAGCTATGGCCACCAGCGCCTGCTGGAAATCGCCATGGGCCTCGCGCAGCGCCCGAAACTCCTGATCCTCGACGAGCCGACGCAGGGCCTCGCCGGATCCGAGATCGCCGCTTTCACGGCCCTCGTCCGCAGCCTCGTGCCTGCCACGACCGTCCTGCTGATCGAGCACAACATGACGCTGGTCATGGATCTTGCGACCTCGATCACCGTCATGGACCGGGGCCGCATCCTGGCCGAGGGCACGCCCGCCGTGATCCGCGCCGACGCGGCCGTGCAGGCCGCCTATCTGGGGACCGGCTGATGCTGCGCGTCGAGGATATCTCCGTCGCCTACGGCACCGTCCCGGTGCTCGACGGCCTGAGGTTCGAGGCGCGCCCCGGCGAAATCCTCTGCCTGCTGGGCCGCAACGGCGCGGGCAAGACGACCACCTGCAAGGCGATCATGGGCCTCCTGCCGCTGCGCGCGGGGCGCATCACGTGGAACGGCACCAGCCTCGGCGACCTCGCGCCGCACGACGTGCCGCGACAGGGCATCGGCTATGTGCCGCAGGGGCGCAGGCTCTTTGGCGAGCTGAGCGTGGCCGAGAACCTTGCCGTGGGCCTTGGCACCCGGAACAGTCCCCGCGCAGCGCTGGACCGCGCGCTCGACCTCTTTCCGGCACTGACATCCCGCCTGAAACAACGCGCCGAAACTCTGTCGGGGGGCGAGCAGACCATGCTGACCGTCGCCCGCGCCCTCTGTGTCGAACCCGACCTGATGCTGCTCGACGAGCCGACCGAGGGGCTGCAACCGTCGATGGTCGCGGCCATCCAGGACGTGGTCCTCGCGCTGAAGGCCGAGGGCAAGGCCATCTGCTCGTCGAGCAGAAGATCGACGCCGTCCTCGCCGTGGCGGACCGCGTGGCGTTCGTCGACGGCGGCCGGATCGTGGAGGAGGCGGGCATCGCCACCCTGCGGGCGGACCCCGCGATCCTGCGGGCACGGCTGGGGGTCTAGGCGACGCTGCGGCGCCTGGCGTCGGGGTTCACCTCACCGGTCGACGACGGACGATGGGGTAAAACCCCAACCTACGGAGGAACGCGGCCCCAGCGCCCCTACCGCAACCCGTCTTCGCCCTTCGCCTCGTCGTGCGTCAGCCCGCCGACGCGCGGCAGGGGCCGCCCCGAGTCGGTCACGGCGACCGCCACCATGATCTCGCCCGCCCGCGGCGCATCGTTCAGGCGGACCTCGATCCCGTCGAAATGGCTGCGCACATAGGCCGCGTCCTTGTGGCCCAGCGGCACGTCGAGCACCTGTCCCGGCCCGCCCATCTTCTTGGACGAGGGCACCAGTGCGGCCCCCTTTTCCACCGCCGCGCGCAGCGGTGCGCCCATCTTCGGATGCAGCAGCGCCGCCGCATGCTCCAGTTCGCCGCCCTCGCCCACCATCGCCGCCTTGCCGTAACTCTGCGCCTGCGCCGGTTCGATCCCCAGTGCCGCGACGCATCTGCGGCCCAGCAGGTCGCCGAGTTCGGCGCCGATGTCGATCAGCAAGGTGAGATCGGCCTCGAACCGCCCCGCAAAGGGGTTGGCGATCACCGCCACCGCCACCGCCTTGCGCGTCGGCGGCGCGATGGGCTGCCCCGCCTCGCGGTGGGTCTCTTCGACCCAGACGGCGATCTTCCTGATCCCGGCCTTCATCGCATCGCTCATCTCAGGCCATCCCCCTTGGAAATCTCGCGCGCCGTCAATCCGCCCGCCCGGTCATGCACCCGCGCGCCGGTGGTCATCACGAGGACCAGCAGCATCTCATCGCTGCGCGGCGCATCGTTCAGGCCGACCTCCATCGCGTCGAAATGGCCGCGCACGTAACTCGCCTCGATATGCGTTACCGGCACGTCGAGCCGCGCGCCGACCGCCCCCACCTTCTTCGTCGACGGCACGATCGCCTTGGCGCGGCCATCGACCCCGCCCAACATTTCGCGCATCGCATAGCCCCCCGGCGCATGCCACAGCGCGCCATGCTCGACCTCGCCCGCCGCGCCGACGATGGCGCCCTTGCCATAGCCCTCGACGTTTGCCGCCCCGCCCAGCGCCGCGACGAGGCGGCGCGCCATGTCGAGGCCGAGGGGTTCGAGAACCTTCATGAACGGCTGGATGTCCTCCACGTAGCGGCCCGCGAAGGGGTTGGCGATCACGGCGAGGCAGGCGGCACGGCGGAGCGGCACCTCGGCCATTGGGCCGCCTTCGTGGAACACCTCCTCGAGGACCAGCGCCATCTTGCGCAGGATCAATTCAGACATGGGCGGGCGTCCTTTGCGGCAGCAGGGAAAAACGGCTCGCGGGGCCGACGATGACCGACCGGCCGCGCAGGAACAGGCCCGCCGAGGCGATCAGGCCGCGCTGGCGCATCGCCTCGGCGACGCATCTGCCGGAGGCGAGCGCCCGGTCGATCTCGACGGGTGAGAGCGCGCCGACCGCGGTGGTGACGGGCCGAAGCCCGAGGTCGCTGTCGGGGTGCAACTCGCAGGCCGGGATCCGGCGGATGGCCGAGTGGCCCGGCAGGTCGACAGCGTTGGCGATGAGCGTGGCCGCGGCATCGGCGGCGGCGGCGCTGGCGGCAACTACGGACACCGCATCGGCGATCCCGAGGGTCTGACTGCGCCCGCCGGTGCCGCTGGTCGCGAGGCCCCGCGCGGCATCGGCAGCGGTGAGCGTCAAGCGCGCGAGCGGCGTGCCGGTCAGGCCGGACACCCCTATCCGCACCATCGCCGCCCCCGTAAGATGCACCGCGATGTCGCCGCCGTTGTTCACGCTGGCGCGGGACAGGGGGCCGTCCGCCCCGGCGATCATCGCGGCGAGGACCGTATCGGCGACCGCGCCCGCAACGGCGGCCATCGGCGTGACGAAGACCGCACGGTGCGGCAGGGTGGCCAGATACATCGCCCGCGCGATGGCACCCCGGGGCCGTGTGCCGGTGGGTTGCCGCAGCAGCGGCAGTTCGGCGACGAGGTCGGTCAGCACCGTCCCGAACCGCGCGCGCGCGGCATCGAAGGCGCGGCCGCGCGCGCCGCGCGGTCCCTCTGCCATCAGGATCAGGTCGATGGGACCGTGGTGCAGGTGCAGGCGGTGCCCGGGCAGGACATGCGCCTGCGGCCCGGTCCCGGCGACGACGCTCATCTGACGACCCTGCGGATCGCAGGCGTCAGCACCTCGGCCACGGGCCGGATGCTGTCGACGTGGCCGCCGAGGGCCGCATAGTCCTCGGCCCGCAACGTGAACTCGATGGGTGCAACGAGTGCCGGGGTCGGCACGTAGCCGAAGGCATTGGTCGGCATGTCGAGCACGTCGGCCATCACGGTGATCCCGCCACCGGGCCAGACATAGGCGGGCGCCCCGCCGATGGTCACGCGG
Source organism: uncultured Alphaproteobacteria bacterium (assembly GCA_963789535.1). GTDB lineage: Bacteria > Pseudomonadota > Alphaproteobacteria > Rhodobacterales > Rhodobacteraceae > CAVXHQ01. The sequence goes on from CAWBKU010000004.1 coordinate 677,814, forward strand.
GTCAGCGCGTCCCTGACCGACCGGGTAAGGCGCACCGGGTTCGACGTCACCCCCGCCCGCAGCGAGCCGCCCGCCCCGCCCATGAACAGCACCGAACAGAGCGACGGCTCGCAGTTTTCGGCGATCAGTGCGGCAGAGGCGGTCACGGCGGCGGGGGGATCGGCAGGGCGCGGGATCAGGTCGGCGTCGAGTTCGTAATAGGCCCATTGCTCGCCGGTGGTCGACACCATGAAGAGGCGCAGGCCGGGCCGGGCCACCTTGGCGTCCCAGGGTTTCAGGATCGTCAGCGGGTCGGCGATGTCGGTGCCGCCCCAGCCGGTGCCGGGGTCCGCCACCTGAAAATACCGCCCCGGCGTCGAGCGGCGCCCGGCGATGCGGATGCCCGTTGGCGCGACGTCGAGCATCTTTCCCGCCTGATGTTCCGACAGGACGCCGGTGATGTGGTCGTCGACCACCACCACCTCGTCGACGTGCCCGACCCATTGCGCCGCGAACATGCCGATGGTCGCCGAGCCGCAGCCGACCCGCATCAGGCGTTCGGGCACCCCGTCGATCACCGGCGGCTGGCCCGCCTGGATGACCACCTCGGCGCCCTCGTCGATCCGTACCGTCACGGCCTCGCGGTTGCACAGGCGCAGCAGGGCGTCGCAGGTGACGCGCCCCTCCTTCTTGGTGCCGCCCGTCAGATGCTCGACGCCGCCCAGCGACAGCATCTTCGAGCCGTATTCGCCGGTCATCACGTGGCCGATCGGTTCGCCGTCGACGCGGACGAAGGCGCGTTCGGGGCCGATGTGGCGGTCGGTGTCGATCTTCACCTTGACGCCACAATAGCTGAAGATCCCCTCGGTGACGACGGTGACCATGTCGATGCCGTCGACCTGCTGACCGACGATGAAGGGCGCGGGTTTATAGTCGGGATAGGTGGTGCCCGCGCCGATGGCGGTGACGACGGGGCGGGAGGGTCCGAGGGGGTTGCCGTCCCAGTCCCCGGCGCCGGTCAGAAAGGGCACGGTCGCCGCCGCCGTCTCGATCACGGTGAGCGGATCGAGACGGACCAGATCGCCGCCGTGGTTGGCATAGCGGTCGCAGGCCCCGGCGCGGCCCTCGGCGATATAGCACAGCACCGGGCAGGCGTCGCAGCGGATCTTGTCCGTGGCAGCGGTCATCGCGACAGCCGGGCGGCAGGACGTGCGGCGGGGGCGGACCCTCCGGGGGGAGTTGTTACGGCAACGTGAACGGGGAGGCGGCACGTCATGGGCGAGGCGCGTTCAGCGCGGCCAGCAGGCGCGCGGGCGTAACGGGCAGGCGCATCAGGCGCACACCGGTGGCGGCGCGGATGGCGTTCAGGATCGCGGGGGCGGTGGGGATCAGGGCATGCTCGCCCAGACCCTTGGCGCCATAGGGGCCGTGGGCGTCGGCATCCTCGACGATGATCGTGTCGATGGGCGGCACGTCGCCGATGGTGGGGATCAGGTAGTCGTGCAGGTTCTCGGTCCGCCCCGGCAGGTATTCCTCCATCAGCGCCATCCCGAGGCCCTGCGCGATGCCGCCGTGGATCTGGCCCTCGACCAGCAGCGGATTGATCGCGCGACCGACATCGTGGGCGGCGGTAAAGCGCAGCGGTCTGACCGTGCCGAGGCCCATGTCGACCTCGATCAGGGCGATGTGGGCGGCGTAGCCGAACTGCGCATAGGGGGCACCCTGACCGTCCGGGTCGAGTGGCCGGGTCGGCGGGTCGTAGGTTTCGGTGGCGTGCAGGACATAGCCGCGCGGGTCGGGGGCGAGGCGGGTGAGGTCGATGACGTGGCCGTGCGTGTGGATCCCGGCGCCGCGAAGGGTAATCGCCGCGTCCTCGGGGGCGTTCGAGAGGCGGAGGATCTCGCGCCGCAACGCCTCGCCCGCCAGTCGCGCGGCGGTGCCGGTGACGAAGGTCTGGCGCGAGGCCGAGGTTTTGCCCGCGTCGGGTGTCGCGTCGGTATCGGGACCGATCAGGGTGACGTCGGAAAGGGGCACGCCCAGCGCTTCGGCGAAGATCTGGGCGATGACGGTGTTGGCGCCCTGGCCGATGTCCATCGCGCCCTGATGCAGGACGAGGGCGCCGGTCGCGGTGATCCCCGCCATGACCGTGGACGGATTGGGCAGCGAGGTATTGCCGCAGCCGTACCAGCCCGCCGCGATCCCGGCACCGATGCGGCGGGGTCCGGTGGTGATCTGTGCGGCGACGGCGGCCTCCCAGGCGGGTCGCAGGGCAGCGAGGCAGGCGCGGATGCCGACGCCCTGCGCGAAGGTCTGGCCGCAGACGGTGGGCGTGCCGACATCGAGGGCGTTCAGGAGGCGGAAGTCCAGCCGGTCGATCCCGAGCCCATCCGCCAGATCGTCGAACAGCGCCTCTTGTGCGATGGCGGCCTGCGGCACGCCAAAGCCGCGAAAGGCGCCGGCGGGGGGATTGTGGGTGTAGATGCCGCGGGCCTCGGCGCGGTAGTCGGCGATGCGGTAGGGGCCTGAGGCGTGGATCGGCACGCGCGTCGCCACGGTCGGCCCCCAGCTTGCGTAGGCGCCGGTGTCGAACGTGCCGTCGAAGGTCATCCCCGACAGCCGCCCGTCGCGGGTCGCGCCGATGCGCGCGGTGATATGCGACGGATGGCGCTTGGTGGTGGCCTGCATCACCTCCCACCGCTCGAAGGTGAGGCGACAGGGGCGCCCGGTCCTGAGGGCGGCGAGGGCGATGTAGGGCTGCACCGACAGGTCGAGCTTCGATCCGAAGCCGCCGCCCACCGCCGTGGGCACGATGCGGATGTCGGCCTCGGGGCGGTCGAGGATCGACGCCAGCGCGGCGCGGTCCATCATCGGCGCCTGCGTGCAGGCGTGGATGTGGATGCGGCCATCGACGATTTCGGCGAACCCGGCCTCGGGCTCGATATAGCCGTGCTCGACGAAGCCGGTCCGGAAGGTGCCCGACGCGATCACATCGGCGCGCGCCAGCGCTGCATCGGCGTCGCCGCACCGGACGAAGCCGCCGCACATCCGGTTCTGCGGGTGGCCGGCGTGGAGGAGAGGGGCGCCCGGGGCCATCGCCTCGGCGGGCGAGGTCAGGGGCGGCAGAGCCTCCCACGTCACCGGAAAGGCGGCGGGATCGAAGCGGGCCATGACGTCCGCCTCGCCGACGACGGCGGCGACCGGCTCGCCGCGGTAGCGGACGGTGGTTTCGGCGAAGACGGGCTGGTCGTGGAACCCCGGAATGACGCCGAAGGACTTTGCCCCCGGCACGTCGGCGGCGGCAAGGACGGTGAGGCCGAGGCCGCGGGTATCGCCGAGCGTGAAGCGGGCATGGGCATGCGGCGACCGGATCAGTTTCACCACCAGCGCGCCGGGCGGGGCCACGTCGTCGCCGAACGCCTCGGTCCCGTCGAGCTTTGCCGCGCCGTCGATCCGGGCGATGCGGCTGCCGACGCTGCCGTCGCCGGGCAGCGTGGTGTCGTCGTGGGCGCACCTCACCGCGTCGATGATCGCCCGGTAGCCGGTGCAGCGGCAGAGCACGCCGCCGAGGGCGTCCTGCACCTGCCGTTCCGTCGGGCGCGGCACCGCGCGCAGCAGGGCGACCGCACTCACCATCATCCCCGGCGTGCAGATGCCGCATTGCGCCGCCTGATGGTTGGCGAAACTGGCGGCGAGCCGGACGCCCTCGGGCGAGTGACGCAGGGCGCGGGCGGTCTCGACGCAGCGCCCGGCGGCGCGGTGCGCGGGCATCAGGCAGGCACACATCGGCGCTGCGTCGACCAGCACCGTGCAGGCACCACAATCGCCCGCGTTGCAGCCGACCTTCACGTCGCGGGCGCCGAGGCGTTCGCGCAGGGTGTGGGACAGGCGCTCGCCCGGCTGGGGGCGGGCGTCGACGGCGGTGCCGTTCAGGGTAAAGGCGATGCCGGAGGTCCGGGTGCCGTCCATCAGGCGACCCGCAGCGACGTCAGGGCGCGGGTGCACATCTCGGCGAGGGCGGCGAGCCGGTAGGCGGCGCTGGCGCGGTGGTCGTCGATGGGGCTGAGTTCCGGGAAATCGGCGGCGGTGATGCCCGGCAGGTCGGACAGCGTGGCGCCGGTCAGCCGCGCCTCGAGCGTGCACAGACGGCACGCCACCGGGCCACACGACCCGGCGGCTAGGGCTGCGGCCGCGATGCGGTCGCCGTCGAGATCGAGGCGGACGGCGAGCATGGCGATGGAGATCACGAGGTATGTCCGCGCCCCCGCCTTGGCAAAGGTGCTGCGTCCCGTGGCGCCCGCGTCGGGGACCGTGATCGCGGCGAGGAGTTCGCCGGACGTCAGCGCGGTACGGCGCGGGCCGAGGATAAAGTCGGATAGCGCAAGTGTGCGGGTGCCGCGCGCCGAGACCAGCTCGACCTCTGCCCCGAGGATCATGAGCGGCGGCACGCCGTCGGCGGCGGGCGAGGCGTTGCACAGGTTGCCCGCGACCGTGCCCGCGTTCTGGATCTGGACCGAGCCGACCTCGGCTGCGGCGAGTTTCAGCGCGTCGAAGGCGGGCGGCAGGTCGGCGCGCAGGATCTGCGTCCAGGTGGTTGCCCCGCCGATCCGCCATCCGGCTGCCGTCTTCGTGATACCGCTCAGTCCGGGCAAGGCCGTGATGTCGAGCAGGTCCGCATCGGTCAGCCGCTCGCCCTGACGCGGAAACCAGTCGGTGCCACCCGCGATCACCTGCACGCCGGGCCTGTCGAGGCCCGCGAGGGCCCCGGTCATATCGGTCGGGGTGAGGTAGCTCATGGGGCGCGGATCCCGGTGGGGAGGGCGGCGAAAGACTTGATATGCGACCACACTACCCGCGCCCCCTGCCCTGTCAACGCATTGCTTGGAGGGCCGCGCCGCTGCTAGCGTGGCGGCATGACGAAGGAGCGATGACATGCCGCACGATGCCGCGCCGGACGCAACCGGCCCCACGAAACTCGTGATCCGCAATATCGGCATGATCCTGTCGGGCAAGCTCGAGGAACCGATCTACGAGGCCGATTGTCTGGTGGCCGAAGCGGGCAAGATCACGGGATGGGGCCGCGCTGCGGACATGGACTGCGAGGGGGCGACGACGACGGTGGACGCCATGGGCGTGACGCTGGCGCCGGGGCTGATCGACAGCCACGTGCATCCGGTGGTGGGCGACTACACGCCGCGGCAGCAGCAGTTGCACTGGATCGACTCGACGCTGCACGGCGGGGTCACGACGCTCATTTCCGCGGGCGAGGTGCATATGCCGGGCCGTCCGCGCGACATCGTGGGCCTCAAGGCGATGGCGATCGCGGCACAGCGTTGGTACGAGAATTTCCGCCCCTCGGGGATGAAGGTGCACGCCGGCGCCCCGGTGATCGAGCACGGCATGGTCGAGGAGGATTTCGCCGAACTGGCGCGGGCGGGTGTCACGCTTCTGGGCGAGGTCGGTCTCGGGAACGGTCAAGGATGGCAGGACGGCGGCGCAGATGGTTGGCTGGGCGCGCAAATACGGCATCCAGAGCACGATCCACACCGGCGGGCCGTCGATCCCCGGATCGGGCCTGATCGACGCCGACATGGTGATCGAGACCGGGACGGACGTGATCGGCCACATCAACGGCGGCCATTCGGCGCTGCCCGACGACCAGATCCTCTGCCTGTGCGAGCGCTGCACCTCGGCCTTCGAGATCGTGCACAACGGCAACGAGCGCGCGGGCGTCCTGGCGCTCAATGCCGCGCGGGAACTGGGCAAGCTCGACCAGATCATCCTCGGGACCGACGGCCCGGCGGGCTCGGGCGTGCAGCCGCTGGGCATCCTGCGGATGATCGCGATGCTGTCGTCGTTCGGCAATCGGTACAGCGGGGACCGACCCGCTGATGGCGACGAACTTCGCCGCCCGGCGGGGCAAGACCGGTCGGCTCGAGGGGCGGCGGGAGTTCTTCCTTGCCGGCACCCGGTTTGGGCCGGAGGCAAGCGGAGACCAGATGCTCGTGCACACCGTCCTCGGGGTGATCCTAAACAGCCCGTTCAACGACTACGAAGAGAGCGACCTGCTGAAACTCCGCCGGCCCCCCAATCCGGTGGTGATGATGGCCGCCGAGTCGCTGGTGTACAAGGCACGGCCGCTGAACGGCATTTGGGCCACCGCCCCGTACCTGCACAACGGCTCGGTTCCGACGCTGTACGACCTGCTCCTCCCGACCGCGGAGAGGCCCCGGCAATTCACCGTCGGCCGCCGGGAGTTCGACCCCCAGGCCGTCGGCTTCGTTACTGACCCGTTCCCCGGAGGGTTCGTGTTCCGCACGGTGGACGAACAGGGGAGGGCGGTCCCGGGTAACTCGAACGCCGGCCACGAGTACGGAACCGGCCGCTTGAAGTCCAATGGCGGGGACGGCCTGCCCCTCTTGACCCCGGAGGAGCGATGGGAGTTGGTCGAGTACATGAAATCGCTGTAGGCTTTGGGACGGTCGTGTTTTGGCCGTTGCTGCCGTCGGTTTTCTTACCGGCGCATTACGCATTCGTCCGGTGTCGGGCGAAGTGACTGATTCCCGCTGAGGAGGACCATGCTCATGCTACCCGAACACAGTCGACAACCCGGTGCGTGCCGCCATGCCCTGACCGCCCTGGCGGTCGTCCTGGCGGCTGCGACGCTTTCCGAGCGGGGCTTGGCCCAGGTCAGTGACAAGTACGACCCGCCACGTACCCCGAAGCCGATTCCCCCGGCCGTGCGGACCGTCTTCCACTTGGCCGATGCCGAAGTGGACCTGTTCGTTCGGGCACCTCAAGCCCGAGCACAGTTCGAGGTCAGTGGACGCGGGCTCAGTGTCGTAGTCATCGACACCGGCTTGAATGACCAGCACAAAGACTTCCAAGGGTCCGGCAAAGTCATCCCCGGCCGGAACTTCAGCACGGACGGCGAGCCGGACGATACGACCGACTTCGACGGCCACGGGAGCAACGTGGCCGGTATTATCGCCGGGCGTCAGACTCAGGACGGCGGGTTGCACACCGGGATCGCGCACGACGCGCGCGTCGTGCCTCTCAAAGTGTTCCCGGGCGGCGACTTCGACCGGATCAACGACGCCCTTCAGTGGGTCATCGATCACCGGGATGCGCACAACATCACGGTCGTCAACATGTCGCTCGGGACCAGTCAGAACGCGGCCTCCTCCGACGCGGCTATTGCCGCGATCCCCCAAGCCGCCCGGCCGTCCCTCGTCAAGCAACGAGAATTGATCCGCAAACTTCGTGAGATGGACGTAGCGGTCGTTGTTTCGGCCGGCAACGACTACTTCAACACGGCACCCGCCGAAGGGATGGGGTTTCCCGGGATCTGTCAGGAGACGATCAGCGTCGGTGCCGTCTTTGATACGGTCATCCCGAAGCGATCTGACGGTGCGCCACTAGTAACTTACGTGGACGGAGGGAAGGTATTGTTCACGCGGCCGGGGCGTTGTACGCCCTTCTCGCAGCGGCTGAGTGAGTCGAAGGGTGGGACATTCCGGACAGATGTGTTCGCCCCCGGGTTTCTGATCACTTCGGCCGGCCCAGTTTCGGTCGACTCTCCGGATTCGTCCCAAGAGACCGAGACCATCCAAGACGGCACCAGCCAGGCCGCGCCGGTCACCGCCGGGCTCGTTCTCCTGCTCCAAGAGCGATATGCGACCTTGCGGAACGCGGTCGGTGTGCCGGGAGCCGATCGGCCGACGGTCGACCTTCTCGAGGAGTGCTTACGCGAAGGCGGGGTCAAGTTCGTGGACGCAGAGGACCAGATCGGGATGCAGATCGACAACGTCAAGAGTACGGATGTCGAGTTCATCCGGATCGACGCCGTGAACGCCCTGACATACTTGGAGCGGAAATTTCAGGGGGACCGCGGACGGTTGCAGGCGGAACTGTTCATGGCCCAGCCGGCGGGCATGCCCGCGGCAATCCAGAAGCATAACCTTCTCGGCAAACCGTTGGCGTACCCGAAGCCACGAAAGTGAGCGTGTGCCGCCAAAGGGTATTATAGGGTATTATATTGCGGTCACGACGCCACCACATCTAGCGGGGCCGCCGGCACGGCACGACGGCCCTCGCTCCGGAGCACACGTCATGTTTAGCTTTGTCGCCCTCTTCACAGTCATGTTCGCAAGAGCGTCTGCGCCGGAACGTATGGCAGTCGAACCCGCCGAGGTCAGCGTCTTGAAGAAGTGGCACGGGCTGTACAGCGGTCACAGTAAAGCCGGGACGAAGGTCATCCATACACCGGAGGCGTGGGAGGCCGCGTGGCAGAAGTCCTACCTCGGACGACGCCCGGTGCCCCCGGTCCCGGCCGTCGACTTCGACCGACAAATGGTCCTCGCTGTGTACTCGGGGGTCCAAAAGACGGCCGGCTATGCTGTGGACATTGCCGTCGTTTCCGCCTCCCCGACGGGATTGCGTGTGAGCGTTAAGTCGACTAGTCCCGACGAGCGGAAGTTCTATCCCCAAGTGATCACCGCCCCATACTGTTTCGCCGTCGTGGACCGGACTTCCGAGAAGGTCAGATTCGTCTTTGAAGCCGACTGATCGATTTGCTCCTTCCTTAGAGGGCGACCCGTCGGCTCTCAGGCGTCTGGCGTGAGCAAAGTTACCCACCATTGGGTTTCTTGGGTCGGATCAAGATGTCGTACTTGGGGAGGGTCTTGGATCGTTCCAGCCGGTCCTCGATCGGCCTCATCTGGGCCTTGGTCAGTCGCACCCCGGCGGGATACGCACCGGCGATCTCGTCCACGGTCGGGGACTTTCCGCACCAGGTCATCCGGCGAGCATAGCTCAGGATCACGCTCAGACTGGTCAGCAACCCGCCCCGCCACTTCTGCTCCAGGCTGGACCAGCACCGCTCCACCGGGTTGTACTTGCTGTGGTACGGGGGATAGTAGACGAGTCGGACCGCCAGACCGGTGGCGTCCGCGAAGGCGACCATTCGCTTGAGGAACTGGGTCCGCCGGCCCGAATTGTTTGGCCCGTTGTCTAGGTATACCACCAACCGCCGGACGTGTCCCAACCCGCCCTTAACCTGGCCCCACCACCGTTCCAAACCGTCCACCCACAGGTCGCTCGTCTCACGGGAGCCGATGAACAAGGCCAAGGCCCCCGTTGCCACCATCAGGATGCCCGGGGGCGTCCACTTGCGGGCCGCGGGCGGGTCATGATCCCAACCCGTGGCCGCCGTCCCGTCCGCCGCCGTCCGGGTTTTTCCCCCCACGGACGTATTCCCCTTCCGACACCTTGGCCTTCGCGTCCATCGAGATTTCCAGCGTTTCGGGGTCGGCCCGTGATTCGGCCCGGACGGCCACAACGTTCGCGAAAATGGCGTCCGTGGTCGCCGTCTTCTTCAGCGGGGTGGCCTTCCGCACCCGGGCCCGGCGATACCCCATGCGATTGAGAATGTCCCGCAGGCTCCGCTCGCTCGGCAAGTCCTCCGAACGGTAGCCCTTCTCCGTCTGGAGCCGCTCCCGGACTTCCCGACTGGCCAGGTCGGTGTACCGGCGATCGGTTTTCAGCTCCGGATCGGTGTGAGTGCGGGGTTCGACCAGGTCCCGGATCGCGGCCGCTAACTGGGGGTCGGCGTCCTCGCGGCGGATCAAGCCCTTGGCCTCGAAGTTCTCGACGCACCGGATGCCGGACGCGAGTTCGTGGAGCCCGGTGTCGACGGTCGCCCGGCCCCAGCCGAACCGACGTTCGGCCCGGCGGGCACTGCCACCGCACAATGCCCGTGCGACCTCGGCCAGGAACAACCGGCGTTGATGGCCGGTCAAGCGTTTGGCGGCCCGTTGGAGCAGGTCGTCGGTCGGGGGCGGTCGGGTGTCCATAGCGGAGCTCGGCGAAACGGGTCCCGGTGTCCGGGTATCAGTTCCATGATCCCGCACTGGGCCGCGGGGCGAAAGACGATTCCCCGGGGAAATTTGCCCGTGCCAGACGCCTCACTTGTGTGGTATGCGACTTGGGAATACCAAACGGTTAAACACGTGTTCCGTCTCGCAGACAGAAGACTCGGTCTGGAAGTACAGCGAGCAACGATTGTGTGGTCGGCCTGTACCTGTCGCTCCCGGACAAGGCCATCGTCCTCTGCGTGGACGAGAAGTCGGGCACCCAAGCTCGGCACCGTACGCATTCTGTTCGAAGTTGGGGCGGAGCGGTTCGGACACGGTGGCCCCTGCGGCGGGGGGATTTCGGGGCGTCATTCCAATTCACGCCGACGACCGACGAGCGGATCCTGGTTGAACCAAGTCGAGCGGTTCTTCGCCGCGATCACGGAAAAGCGAATCCGCCGCGGGATCAAGTCGGCGGTCGAAGCCTTGGAACAGGCGATCTAGTCGTACCTGGCCGAGCACAGCGACCGCCGACTTGATCCTGCGGCGGGTCGAGGACGTTTGTAAACAAACTTCGAACTCAGGACACTAGATACGACAGACACCACACATTCTACACCCCTACGACTTGGTCAGGTCGATCCGGTTGATCTCGTCGAGGCCGATCGCGGCGTCCGTCCGGTCGTACATCTTGGTCGTCCGCGGGGACTCGTGGGCCGCGATCTCCTGGGCCTTCTCGAGCGTCCCCCCGTTCGACAGGTAGACCGTGATCCCCGTCGCCCGGAACGTGTGGTTGCAGTAGTCCGCCGGCAGGCCGGCCCGCCGGCACCGCTTCCGGACCATCTCCCACGCGTTCCGCCGGTCCAGCCGCCGCCCGGTCAGACGCCCCCGCCGGTCGACCGACCGGAACAACGGCCCCTTCCGCTCGCCCCCGATCCCGGCCGCCCCCAGGTACGCGTCCAGGTACCGCTCGGCGTGGTGGTGGACCGGGACCTCGTGGTGCTTGCCCCCCTTCTCGTGCAGCCGGAGCATCATCGTCCGCCCCGTCCCCTCGGCGAAATAGTCGTCGACCCGCATCCCCAATACGGCGCTGATCCGGGCGAAGCTGTACACCATCGCCCCGATCAGCGCCCGGTCCCGCAGGCCGATCACCGTTCCCGGGTCGATCGAGTCGAGTAGCTTGGCCGCCTGTGGCCCGTCCATGACCGGAGTCTTGCCCGTCTTGCTCACGTACTTCGGACCCCGCACGCTGGCCGCCGGGTTCATCGGCAGGACGCCCCCGTTGACCAGCCAGTCGAGTAGCATCTTGACCGCCGCCAGGTGCTGCTTGACCGACGGCGGGGCCAGGTCCGCACTCATCGCTTCCACGTAAGCCGACACCACCACCGGGTTGATTGCCCCCAGGGCAATCCCGTGTCCCTCGCACCAGCCACAGAACCGGCTGACCGCCCGGGCGTACGCCGCCCGCGTGTTCGGGTTCCGGATGTTCGCCGTGAAGAATTCGAGGAACCGCATCCCGGCCCGCTCGCCGGCGTCGGTAATCAGGGCCGGCAGGACGACCCCGCCGCCGACCGATAGGCCGGATGGTTGGGACGTGGGTACGAGAGTCTGAGCGACCGCCATTAATGCGTTCCCCCGGGCGTGATCCCGCCATAGTTCAGTTCGTTGTTCGGTTCTTCGCTCATTCCTGTGCTCTTGATTCTTGCTGCTCGGTTTGCCATGTCATAAAGGACGTTATGTCATGCCAAGAACCCAAAGTGAACATACACCAAAATACCGATCTGCGGAAGCAGTTTCTTAGCCAATTCGGAGGAAATTTAGACGGGCGGGCGAACGAATCGTTGCACCGACATGGGGCATCGTGTTACGGTCGGAAATGACCCGGGCCGACGTTAACGAAATCATTCTCACACCCATGCGGGCCTGCTTCATGCCCGGCACCCATCTCCGCGGACGCCCCGACCTTCAAGATCGAGCCATCGACGAATACACCCACGCCCTCGAAAACTATAGCCGCACCACGCTCGAACGGGCCTGGACCCACGTCCGCGACGAACACGAACTGGTCGTCTGGCCCGCCGTCTCCCAGTTCGTCCGCGCGGCCAAAACCTTCGACACCCGCCCCACCCAGCAGGCCCAAGCCGACCAGCGGCTCGAACGGGCCGTCAACATGACCGACGACAAGCTCAACGATTACCGCCGGTCGAGTACCCTCTATCGGCAAGCCGTGCGAGAAGGCTGGGATCGAGACCTCATCGCCTTCGTCGAGGCCCAGGTCTGGATCCAGGCCCAGCTCCTCACCGGCTGCACCGCCGTCGGCTTCGACCCTCGGCTGCTTGGGAAGGACACGCCCGGCCAGTCGTGCGACCAAGCGATGGCCGAAATCCGCACCTGGATGGGCGACCGCTTCCGCGACGAGGGCAAACCTCGGGTCAAACCGCCGCCTGTCAACCTGGTACATAAATGGAAAGCAAATGCTACTGCATTACTCTTGCCCCCAGTAGCAGAAAATGCCGAGCGGAGCCGATAGAAAATCGGAGTGTAGTTTTGTCGCTCATACCTGCTCGACTCAGCAGACTCCTGCCTCCTCTTTACGCGATCACGGACTGCCGAAGGTGTAACCTGTGTCTTCGAGCGGGTTGATCTTTCGCTTTTCTGACCAGGATGAGTTTAGTTTTAACCATTGCTCATAACGTGGAGCCAGATGGTCTAAACCGACGTCCGAGACGTCATGAGGTCGGTTCAGCCATAGATGAGTCGGCGTGTCCGTTCTACGAAAATATTCTATCAGCAGTGCTACGTTCGCTTGTTCTTTCCCGGTCAACCCCGGGATGAGCGGGGCCGCCGTGCGTACAACGGATTCTTTTGCACTGTCCGATAAGAATGAAAGCACTATCCAAAATGTCGGATCGAATCGCAAGTAAAAACGAGTTATTGCACTCCGCTCGTCTTGAGATATGTTGTCATATTCTAGACGGTGCACTAAGAACAAATCGGCGATAAATGGTATATGTGCGTCATTCTTATAGTATCCGGTTGATACATGTAGATCGAGTGATTTGTGATACCCGGAAAGATAGTCGTTGTAGTTGTCAGACAATAAGTAGTCTATCGCAAATAGTCTTTGTCCGCTTAAGTGCAACCCGAAGCATACACCACTAGCCAAAAAACAGACGACGGCAATCACCACCTTGCTCGATGATATCATTTGTATATTATATACAATTACATTTAATACGCAAGAATCTGTATAAAAATTTGTTTGACATGTGTGCATTCAAGAATTATTTGCCAATAGGACGGCGATAAAGGTAGGTGTCGCTATCCCTGAACCCGAAAGTCGTTTCTTCAACTGACCTGATCGAGTTGGCGACTTTTTCTCTCAACAAGCTGCCGCCCACAAACTGTGCCATAAAAATATTTGGGATACTAAGCGGAGATGTAGCCGATATCGATAACCCGTTCTCCACCACTATCCCAACATGACCTCTGCCGTCGGACCTACTTCGAACAACCACGTCACCCGGCAATGGATTGGTAACGATCTGAAAACCCGGTATCTCTTCTGATTCGTCCGCCCATTCATTCGCAAGCACTGGACGTGTTTGGCCCTCATCTGTTATCGTCGGCGGAGTTACACCGGCCCTTTCGAGGACATCGTAAACGAACAGATTACACTTGTAGGATACCAGATCGAATCCACGTACGCCTTCTCTATCTACCCACTTCGAATCGTACGCATACGCTGGGAAATCGTTCGTTCTGTCTTCCTCGAGCAGTTCGCGAGCAGCGGCCGCGACAGATGCCCCGGTAGCCGTCGGTATCGGGGTAGGGGACTGCTCGAGTGGTATATCGAGGATTGCAAGCTTGCCCTCAGCAAAGAACGCACTCGATTCGTCGTGATGCCCAAGGATGCCCGACCCGTCACGAATCGTGATGTCCCCAGCAAACGCCGGGTCTGCGACGGTAATCCCAGCGAAATAGTCATAGTCGGGAACACCGTCCGGGGTGTTCGTATCGAGGTGTTCGATAAACACGTAATACGATCGCCCACGCTCAAACTTATATTCTCCAGACGATACAACACCAAATTCTTCAGCTTGGTGACTGATACCACCGACGTGCAGAATATACCGCTCGGATTCACTCCCACTCGGGTCGCCCACTTCAAGGCGGAGGGTGATTAATTCCCCAGGCTCGCGTGCAACGGAATCCTCGGGATCATTGGGGTCACTCCCTTGCTCGACTTCGCTTCGGTCCGAGACCCCGTCACCATCGCTATCCCGGAGGTCCGGCCGCGTGCGTCGAATCTGTTCCTCCAGATTCGACAACCCGTCACCGTCGAGATCCCCTTTTACGTCGTTCACAGATACCGGATCGAAGCCACGCACCCGAGCTTCGATTCCGTCCGGCAACAAATCCCCGTCCGAATCGGCCTGGTTCGGATCCGTCCCGAAAATATTCAGCTCCGCAGCATTAGCAAGTCCATCACCGTCAGCATCTGTGCCGTCGATATGCGTGACCGGCATTCCCAGGCCGCGGGACAGGTCATTCGGCTGCCCCGCTGTTATGTCAGCGGCCGAGAACTGGTCGTTCTGCATGACCCGCAGTTTGAACAGCCCGTCTCCCGATCTAACCACGGTATTCGGGAAGTTTGTACCTTCCGGGCTCAGGTTGTACCCGTTGGGTACGGCCACAAAAACTCCGCCGTCGTAATCATTGTCAAATGGTGAATACTCGTCCCACTGTTCGCCGCTAATCCCGTTAAATACACGTACCATAGAGTCCCCCGGCCCACCGCCCACCACAATATCCGAGTGGCCGTAACCGGTAGTCGCCCCGGACGCGATCGACAGACCGCCCCCGAAGCCCGGGTCCGCGGCGAAGAAATCATGGAGGACGACGCCGTTGACCCCGCTGTACGCACGTACTCTCGGGCCACCCCCTTCCCCGGGTGCGGCCAGGACATCAGCCCGGCCGTCCCCGTTCACGTCCCCACCGGCCACCCGAACACCGCCCGTGAACTGGGACTCGTATACGAATTCGTTGAACATGACAGTGCGATCAGCAACATTGAAAACGCGGACGTGGGGACCACCGCCGGCCCCGGCCCCGGTATAAATGTCGGCCTTGCCGTCAGCGTCCATATCGCCGGTCCCGACCCACACCCCTCCGCGGAAGCCGTCGTCAAAAGCGTAGAAGCTTGCCATTTCCTCGCCCGACACTCCGTCGAACACGCGCACATGGGGCCCGCCACCGACCCCCGGAGCCGTGATGATGTCCGAACTTCCGTTCCCGTCGATGTCGCCCAGGGCGACGTTGACGCCAAAGGGGGTATCGACATACGGACCAAATTCGTGCATCACCGACCCATCGAACCCATTGATGACTCGGACTTTCGCAGGCTCGCCAGGCGCAGTACCGACCGCGATGTCGCTGTACCCGTCGCCGTTAACATCGCCCGCCGCCACAGTCCCACCCGCGGAGCTCGGGGTCACGCGGTCTTCCAACATAAACGCGTGAAGCCCGAAGGGCGATCGCATCAGGTATCGCATGGTGACTCCTTTGGCCGCAGGAGGCCGAACGGTCAGAAAGTGGCAGCATTCGCCAGTCAACTCGCGGAGTGCGAACCTTGGTTCACGGTGCGTCACAAGCGTTTTCTACTAATGAAGATGCGATATTCCAACTAAAGGTTAACCCATTGGCGGAAAGCACAGCCCGGGCGAGGGGCAAACCCCAGGTCCACCCCCCCCGCCCGACACGATCCGAACTGGTGATCGGCATCAAGAAGGGGGCTCTCCCGCACTTCTTGAGACGACGATATACTCCACCCGGCCAACGATGAGCCATTCCGGCTCGCGGACAGTACACTACCCGCGTGAGCTGCGTTCGGCAGCGATTCTCCCAAGAAGTCACAGATGACCCAGTTCCGGATCGATCGTTTTGAGGATCACGCGAATCACGTCAGAATGTCTTCGGAAGAGAGACCATCAATTCAGTGACCGGCTTCGGACCCAAAAAAGGCCGCCCAAAGGAATGGATGAGCGCGGACCGGACGCCCACCGGGGGGTTTCTGCCCCGTGTTCTTCGCGGGGTTGACCAGGACAATGTCATTTCCCGGCCCCCGAGCGATGGCCGGAATCAGGTCCGGGCGAGCCGAAACTAATCGCTGGGCTTCCCATAGTGCCCGGTCCGGGAGGAGCGGGGTTTTCTTGTCCAACACCCGAGCCCAAAAGGCGGTAACGAGCGCAACAGTCGCGTCGTCGTCGATAGCGAAGAGGGTCGCGATGACGACCGGGCACCCAGCGAGGTGGAACGCACGCTGTAGCCCTCTTACCCCCTCAGCATCGGTGTTCGCCCCAAGTCCCGTCTCACATGCGCTCAACACTAGCAATCGGAGCCGTTGCAACTTCAGACCGGTGACCACCTCCCCTGTGAGAATACCGTTATCCGGGTCGACTTGGAGGTTGGCCCCGGCGAACGCCAGCCCGACGTACCCCAGGGGGGTTCTTGCCCCAAACCCGACCTGCTGCGGAAACACACCCGCCGAAAGGGAAACCCCGCGAAGGCTTTCGCGATATTCCTTTCTCCTTTTTAGATCACCTTGTAGAAGAGCCTCGCGGAACTCGCCGTGCGTGCCGATGTGCGCTGCGTCAGCCTGTTCCAGTGCGCGACGCACCTCACCTGTGGTCGCCTTTTGTCCCTCCAATGAGACTACTTTCTCACCCGCAATTTCCCGGAGACGGCCAACCTCCGTCCTCGTACCCTCCAGGTAACGGTAACGCGGTTCGCTGGATTTCCCATAGTCCACACCGCCGACCGCCAACAGATTTTCAGCACCCACCGCAGACTTGGCCAGCAAACGCTCCAGAAGCAAGGGCCCCCCGGGGGTAGTCATAAAAAGATGACGATCAAGCAGAAAACCTTGCCCGTCCGGCAGAGCAGCAAGTGGGAACCTCGCCAAGTCCCCCTCAACAGCCAAAAATACCGTCATCGGGTCCGGGCCAGGATTCGCTGGAAGACACTTGGCGACCGGATCCCACATCAACTCACGCAATTTAGCGGCCCGACCGTCGGCTTGCTTTTCCAAGCCGAGTCGTTCCTCGGCTTTGACGTTTGGCCGCGACCAGTCTACCTGGTCCTGCCGCCATCCGTTCACTAACCCGTCGATCGGCTCGCCGGGGCCGAGGGGAATACGGGATACGGCTCCCTTTCCCCCAATCACGAAAACCGTGTAGTGAGGAACCAGTTTCCCGTCCGGACCGCGGTCATCGTGGCGGATGACGTCCACAAACACGGCTGAGCGATGGTCGAGCGCCGAAGCCAGGTCGGGGAGGACGGGAATTCCCTTGTCTTTTGGCTGAAGGGAGTTAGCCAGCAACTCTCGTTCGGCATTCTCTGCCGCCTCGGTCAAATCGGCGACCATCGGCTCCCGATTCGGATCGGTCGTGGGACGCAACCGAACCCCAGTTAGTTCAGACCGAATGCAGATGAGCTTCTCCCGCAACGCCCGAATCTCAGGGGTGGTGTCGGGGACACGCCGAGCAAACAACGCTTGGGTGACGGCGCCTTGGTTTGGGAAGATGACTGCGTAGGTCTCGTCGGCGGGTTGCTTAGCCTCTGTCGCCAACAGCAAGTAAAGATCCCGGATACTAGGAAGTCGGGCGGCGAAGTCAAGGACGTCGGACTCAAGGGAGTTCATCCCTTCGCGGCGGAGAATGGCGGCGGACATCCGCAGACACCGCTCGCACTCGGCCAACGCGTCAGCCGTCTTACCCTGCGCGGCCAGTGCAGTGGCGTAATTATACAAATCGATCGCCAGACCAGGCGAGCCGGCCGGGAAGAGGTCCTTGGGGAACACTGCTTCCCCGACTCGGACCGCCTGCTTCAAATCCCGTACGGCCGCGTCCGGCCGGCCGGACGCGAGTTCGGCCACACCGAGGTTTGCTAGCGGTTGGGCGATCAACGGGTGGCCATCCGGGAAGAGCTTCCTGGGGTAAAGCTTCTCTCGCATGTCGTGGCACCGCCTATAAAATGGGATCGCCTCGGCTGGTTTCTTGCGGGCGGCCCGGATTAACCCAGAGCCGTTCAGGCTGGTGGCCAGTTCAGGGTGCCACTCAGCGTGTGATCGGTACAGCCGCTTCCTCATCCCTCTCGCTTGGTCAATGAAGCACTGCGACTTCTCTAGGTTACCGAGGGCGAAATAAGTCCACCCGATATTATCGAGGCTGAAGGCAATGTCGGGGTGGTCAGCCGGCCCTTTATCGGTCCGGTACAGTTGCTTGTTCATTTCCCAGGCTCGTGCGAGGAGCGGGAGGGCCTCCTCTGGTCGACCCATAATGCC
The DNA here is from genome assembly GCA_963789535.1 of uncultured Alphaproteobacteria bacterium. Taxonomy (GTDB): domain Bacteria; phylum Pseudomonadota; class Alphaproteobacteria; order Rhodobacterales; family Rhodobacteraceae; genus CAVXHQ01. The sequence goes on from CAWBKU010000004.1 coordinate 695,988, forward strand.
ATAAATGACCGCGAGATTGTTGAGACCGAGCGCAACCTGTGGGTGGGGAGCACCCGGGTACAGTCGCTCGCGCAGGTCAAGCGCCCGTTCTGCCAACATGAGCCCCTCTCCGGGGCGGCCGAGTCCAGCCAGGGCTGCCGCAAGGTGCCCCCAGCACTTGGCCACCTCGTGATCGCCCTTCGGGAACTGGGCTTCCAGAATCGGTCGAGCCTCCTTGGCGTGCGGCAGCGCACGGTCCGGCCTCCTAAGGATCAGATATGTTTCTGCCAGATAATTAAGACTGACGCCCAAGTCGGCGTTTTTGCGGTTCGGGAAAACTGTTCGCCGCCACTCGTACCCGCTTTGGTGGTAGGCGAGTGCCCGGTACGGATCACGAAGGGACTGGTGGACGTTCCCGATGAGGTGTAAGACCAGCGGGATCTCCTGAATGAGTTGCGGGGACCAGAGAAGGTGGACCATGACGGCCTGGGCCATCGGGTTGCCCCAATTTCCGATCACCAACCCTCCGGCGAGTTGGGCACACTGCCGTGCGAGTAACCGGTCGAGGTGGGGCATCGCCTTCTCTCCTCGGCCGGTGTGAATGTACGCCGTGGCAAGGTTCTGGACGGATGCTGAGTGCGCGGTGCCGAAGTGTTTCTCCTCAATTTGGATAGCTCGCTCGCATGGTAGAACGGCCTCCGGATATCGATTCAGTTGGAGCAAAGCTGCTCCGAGATTGTTGGCGGTTTCGCCAAGGTCAGCGGCATTCTCATTATCCGTCGGGTCGCCCCGGAGAACTTCCTCCCAGATCTTGAGAGCACGGGTGAGATGAGGAATCGCCTCGTCTGGCCGGCCGTTTCGGCTAAGCGCGGTACCGAGAGTCTGTAGACTCAACGCGAGATTGCCGTGGCCTTTCGGATAGAGGCGTTCCGCAATCTCGACGGCGGTCCGGAAGTGTTTGATGGCCGTATCTGGTTCGGCCGGGAACAGCCGTAATCCGTCTTGGTAAAACTCAGCAGCCTCTCGCTCAAGGAGTTGCCGTCGGGCCGGGGTGAGTGGCTCCTCCTCGGCGATGCTCACTTTGAAAGTCGCTACAGTCACAATCCCAATTACCAAGCCAATCACGGAACGCCGGAGCCAGCTCATGGTTGAACCTCCTGATTCGAGAAGTCATCGGCTTTGAAAGCCGAAACACACAGCACGTGAGCTTCCTAGAGGGACGAAGTGATCGCTCATCAGGCGGGCAACACTCTTGACCGGATCGTAAACACGAAGGACGCGGGTGGAGGGTGCCCGAGACGGAGTCGAAATGTCCGCCTTACCGTCCTCAAGGTAAGCCATCAACAGCGGGTCGGGCAAATTATCCCGTTGGTCCTCCCAGCCTGTCAGTTCTCGAAATCGGTCAGCCGCAGCCCCAAGGGGTTGATCGGTCGCCAGGAGAACGACGGCCTCCACACCCGTTGCTCCCGGAATGAGTTCCATAGCATGTTCTTTGCTTCCTGAATCCTTCCCTACTGGCTCTGTCGGAAGCCAGAGGACGGCTCGGGCTTCCTCTTTCTCCGGTCGGTCCTCCCACTTCTTCTCCCGCCATGGGTAAATGGGATGGATTTTACCTGCGGCGTCCAACCAGAGAATGTAAAAATACGCCTTCCGGCTCGAGTCGTTCTTGTCCGCAATGATTTGGATTCGTACCCCATAGCCGGGCCGCAGCGGTCGCCGCCCGTCGGCGAAGAGGAGTTGCCCTGGCTTATTGTCGCGCACCGCGGCTTCCGTCCACACGGTGAGTTCGAGGTCGGGGTTGAGTCGCACGGTTGGCAGATTAGGAATGAGCGGCACAGATGGCGAATCTTTGCCAGGCCTAGGGTAGACTCCCATTGCTATGATCGCAATCAGGACCAAGCCTCCTGCCTTGAATAGGAACCGTCGCGACAACCACCACCGTGGCACAATGCTGGTTAGCTCAGAGCTGCTGGCGATATTGACTTGCCCCGCGGCGGCAACTGCCTCCGGCCGCTGCGGGGCTACTGAGGGTGACTGTCTAGCACCTCGATCAGATTGTCCCAGCCGAGATACTGGAACGCGTCCCGCAGCGAGGGGAGCAGGCTCCGTTCCTCCATCCAGTCTAACAGCTTTCCGGCCGGGGACTCGTCCCGCTTACACGCGTCCCGGTCGGGCAGGGACATCTCAAAGTAGTCGGCCAAATAGACCCAGCGTGATACTATACCCTCGCGGATCTTGATCCTGGCCTTCCCGCTCAGCTTTTCAGGACGAGCCGCTAGTTTGGTGGCGGTTGGGGTGGGAACAAGTTGTTTCCCGCCGCGATCGAGTGCGAGCGGGAAATCGTTCTCTAGGTCATGGGCCTTGAAGATCGGGTGCTGGGACGACGCTAGGACTGGAACCTTGTCCGAAACGTATTTGAACACTTCGAACACACGGATCAATCTGTCCTCCTGGCCGGAGGCCGCGCCCTTGAGTGCTTCGAGGAGATAGTGGGTGAACAGGCTGTTCTTCATCCCCGGCAGAACGAGCGATACCTCGGTCGAACGCGACGAGGCCATGATAACCCGTCCCGCCCCTTCGGCGAGGGATGAATAGGTTTTATTGTCGAAGCCAGCCTTGAGTTGCTCCGACGGGTCGAGGGTCTTCACATCCCCAGCACCGGCCGAGTGGCAGGCGTCGAGGAGTACAACCAGACGTCCGGCCTTAATGACCGACAGAAGCCTGGTCAACTCCACGGCACTGATCGCAGTGTCCCTGAGTCGCTTGGGGTCATAGTCGAACGGGATCAGGTAGGTGCCCTCACCCGGACCGGCCTCAATGCGCCCACCGTGGCCCGAGAAGAACACGACGACGGTGTCGTTTGTTCCGGCCGACTGAGCCAGCCGAGTGAGACCGGCACGAATGTCTTCAGCCTTGGCTTGGTCGTCCAGTAAGGTCTCTACCTGTGAAGCAGGGTACCCACAATACTCCGAGGAGCGGAGTAGGCCAGCGAGGTCGCGGGCGTCATCGAGGACATGCTCAGGGAGCTTTCGGGCGTTTGGGTAGTTGGCAACACCGACGACGAGGGCGCGACCATGATCGAACAAGTTGGGCATGCACACACCTCACCTCTCCAACATTCATTTTGACTGTTATCAATATATCATCGCTTACTTCCTGATGTACCTCGCGGTCGACCGTGACAACGGCGATTACGCCTGCCCATTCTGCCTGAATCATACCCAAGTGGTGTGGCGGACCGCTCGCCGGCGTGCCTGCCTGCTCCTCCGGAACGGCGGCCGGGTCGAGACCGACCGGACCCGACCCCAAGCGTAGATTGGTCCCGCGGCGCTGTCACACCTGCTACGACTGACCCGAGCCGACTGGAATTTCGCCGATATCGTGTTGGGTTATGTCAATGTCGCGCCGACAACTCGGGCATGCCGTATGAAACATAACAGGCTCGGCTAGACATTTTTGACAACACTGCTCATCACAGAATGGGCATTCAAGAACCAACGTTAGCATGAATCTATCCGAAATTCCACCATGGCACATTGCGGACATTCATCAAAGCATCTTTTCATTGTCGATCCTTATGGGTGATTTATGCGATGCACGTACCAATCAGGCCAGACCGATCAGCCGAGCCACCGGGCGGACAACTTCGACCTTCTCATGGCCGTACGCTTTCGCCTGTTGCCATACCGTCGAGGCGAAATCATCATGGTGGTGGTCGTTTTCGACAGGACAGGACAGGTGCATGAACACTGACCGGCCGAGCACCTGGATCGCGGCCCGCGCCGGGGCGGTGATAACGTACTTCTGGGCCCCCCGGGGCAACCGGTCGTTGTGAGCCTCGACCATCAAGTCAAACGCGATGGCGGCGCAATCGCCAAGGTAGGCGGCAAGGTCAGCCGGGGTCTTCTGCGAACGGTCGTACTTGGAGTGGGCGTACTGTGCTTTGAAAACAAGGGCGGTTGGCACGGCGAATTCTCCGTTCTCGATTATAGACCGGACGGCGAGGCGAAACAGATCGCACCCAGCGACTTCGTCACGGCCACCTAACTCACGCCCTCGACTGGTTATTATTCACCCATGCCGAGTCGGTTTCTGCCTGAGTCGACATTTCTGTGAGACTGGCCAGGTGTGGACACCCGCATGCTCTGGATCGGCCTTGACCGCATTGTACGCCCACTCGAGCGATTAATTGTTGCGGTCGCGTTTCCGATTGGCATCTCCGTTCGCACTTATCGTGCCAATAGATATCTGATTGTAAATTCATTCCATATCATCACCAGTATCGCAACATCATGATCCCATATTTTTCTACCACAGCAACGAAAAACTCCGAGCCGTCCATCACGGCATTCCGGGAGGGCCAGCCACCACGGGTCCGGGCGTGCCGTCGACATCGGGAACGAGGGAATCGCAGCCAGCCTACTCCCGCAGGTCGCCACCGACGAAAAGGTGGTCGAGTTGGAAATTGACGAGTTGATCTTGGACGTGTGTGTGGCCGGACAGAGCAACCGGTACGTATGGAACTACGACCTCGGGTCCGAGCACGAGTAAAGTGACGTGACGCTCGCCGACCATGCCGACCACATCCTTTTTGCCGTATAGCCCGACTGAACCTGGGCCGTCGAACGATTGACATTGCGGTGTCACTCGTTTACACTCTCGCCCAGACGGGGTTTCACAAGCCTCAAAACGTACTATCCAGGGCGAGTATGTCGGCCTTCAGTCCTACCTCTTGTTGGGTCGAGAGTGGGGCCGAATACAACAGCCCGCCGGGCGAATACGCCCCAGGTCGTTTTGGACTTTGTGAACCTCTCGGCACGAACAACCCCAGCCGGAGGTGGGCATGGACGCAATGTACCTAGCGGTCGACCGGGACAACGGCGAGTACGCCTGCCCGTTCTGCCTGAACTATGCCGGGACCAAACCCCAGTGGTGTGGCGGACCGCTCGCCGGCGTGGCCAGCCTGCTCCTCCGGAACGGCGGCCGCGTCGAACTGGCCGAGTCCGACCAGACGGACCGGGCCGGCCTCCGGAACGTCAGCATCGAACTCGCCTTACTCTACAACGACGGCCCCGATCCCGACCACCGACTGGCCCCGAGGCGCTGTCACACCTGCTACGACTGACCCGGGACGAACACGCCGACTCTGGCCAAGCCAGATGTTCGCCGGCCGAGCCCTCACTTCCCCGCCGATTCCGGCTCGCCTCCGCACACCCGAACGTCTTTCCGTGACACGACCGAAGCGGCACGTACGCCGTGTCAGACGATCTCGCCGGCACACCTCCCGATCCGTGGTCGATGGACCCGCAGCGGCCTTGGTTCGAGCTGCCCACCGTAGGCCGGACGGCCTGGCCGAACCCCGGGGGGGTTCGACGTCAAGCTGCCAACACGGTTTCCGCGGGCCGCGGACCCTCCGCGTTTCGCCTGACGGGCCAGTACCGCCGCACCAGGGCGGGGGCAGAAAAGGCCGCACGACGCGGTCCCACAACCACAACAGGAGTTTCCTATGACCGACAAGACCACGACCACCACCAGCGACACGTCCAAGCCGGACTACCTCATCGCCCATTCCGTCCGCGAATCCGGACAAGGCAAGAAGGACTTTTTCACCCGGATCGGCGTCGCCTTCCCGCACAAGAACGGCGGCGGCTTCACCCTCCACCTGGACGCCCTCCCGCTCGACGGCAAGATCCTCGTCATGGCCCCCAAAGCCGGCACCGACGAGTCCGCCATATAGAACCCCTTCGGCGGCCCGGCGTATCGGCCGGGCCGCCCATTCCACGCAACAAATCAGGAGATACGACCATGACATACCACCCCAACCCGCGGTTCGCCGCCCAACTCGACCAGCGAGCCGCCCGACGGACAACACGCCCCACGTTCGAGTCGTCCAAACCCGAGGTCGTGACCATCGGCCCGCACACCCTGTACCGGGGCGATTGCTTCGACGTCCTGCCCGGTCTCGACCCGGTCGACGCCGTCGTCACCGACCCCCCGTACGGCATCGGTTTCGCCTACCGCACCTGCGACGACAGCCCGCGGGACTACCCCCGCCTGATGACCCGACTCATACCGGCGCTCACCCGAATCACCGCCGGCGGCCCCTGCTTCGTCTGGCAGAGCCCGCTCAAGGCCGACCAGTGGCACGAATACTTCCCGGACGGGTATCGGATCATCGCCGCGTGCAAGATCTTCCCACCGCACCCGACCAAATCCCGGTGCCTTTCCTGGGATCCCGTCATCTACTGGGGGAACGACCGCCTCGACCACCACCTGCCGACCAACTGGGTGGTCACCGACCTCCGCCCGAACGACAGGTACCGCCGGGACAACCCCGTCCCGTGTCCGAAATCCGTGGCCCAGGTCCGGTACTTCTGCGACAACCTCCGGGGGAACGTCGTCTGTGACCCGTTTATGGGCAGCGGGACGACCGGGGTCGCGTGCACCCTGGCGGGCAAGCGGTTCGTCGGCATCGAACGAGACCCGGTGTACTTCGAGTACGCCCGCCGCCGGATCGAACAGGCATACCGTCAGTCCACAATAACCGCCACAGACAATACAATCAAAGGAGTATAGTCATGTCACATGAAACATTCGACCACGCCGTTATCGTGGAAATCACCTGTCGTTACGCCGTCCCCATCAATGCGTTCTCGAAAGAGGACGCCTGGGGGACTGTGCATTGCATGATCGCCGAGACCGTCGAGCGAATCGGCACGGCGACCGACGTGCGGATGACACTGCACGAAATTTACGACGGCTCACCCGTACCAGAAGAGTTTTGACGGCCGACACCATTCGTGCTAATTTTACTGGTCAATAAGGAGTTACTCATGCAAACGCACATTCCTAAAGAATTTGAAGACTTTATACGGTCACAGCTCGGGAGTGGGAAGTTCCGTTCCGAACAGGAGATCATTACCGAAGCCCTTCGAGCCTTCCGCAGCCACGAGGAGAAGCGGGATTCATTCCGTGCGGACATCCAGAAAGGGATCGATGCGCTTGACCGGGGGGAAGGGATCGCCCACGAGAAAGTCATGTCCGAGATGGACGGCTTGATCGCGGGCTACCTACCCGCCGGCACCGAGTGAGGATCGTCTGGTCGCCGGAGGCCCGCGACGACTTGGACGAGATCTACCGCTTCATCGCCGAGCGAAATCCGCTCGCCGCCGCGAAACTTCACCGTCATCTCGTGGAGCGAACTCGCCACCTCGAGAGCCACCCCGAACAAGGCAAACCACGTCCGGAGAGCCACTGCCGGGAACTGCGCCTTGCCGGTTACCCGTACCGCATCTTTTACCGCGTCGGAAAACAGACCGTGGATGTCGTCCGCATCCTACACAGCGCCCGCGACGTACCCGTGCCGCTGTCCTAGCGACGTTCTTTCAACTCGATTTTGGTCACCACCGGCTCGGTTTCAGAACGACCCATTGGATCGGGATTTTCCACCAGACGGCCACACTGACGGGCGGCCAATTGGTCGCGTAGCGGCCCGAGACGGTAGCCCGTGACGGTTACCTGCCACTCGCTGAAGTACAAGTGAAGCTGCTGCCCCTCGCCGGCGACCGAAGGGAGGAACCGTACCCGCGATAAGAACGTGTACTCCAGATCCTCCGTCCCGTCCGTCAGGTACTGCAAGCGCAGTACGTCCAACCGGGTTCGCGTCCGCGTCGCCGCGTGCCGACGGTCCGGGTCGTGCGGCTCGCCGTCAGGGGCCGTCCCACCGTCCTCGGGCGAATCGGGAAGGGTTCGTTTGATCCCTTCGAGTTTGTTACTCCACATGGACATGTCCTACCCCCGGGCGGCCGCCTCCCGTTGGACGGTCGGCCTCGGTCGGCCGATCAATCGCTCGGTTTGTTTGTTCGTCTTGTCGGCCACACGATATAACCATTCTTTGATCTTGTCTAGCCGGCTCTGTCGGACGGCCCCTTCCCCGCTGCGGACCAGTTCGGACGCGGCCAGCCGCTCGCCACTCCTGGTAACCGTGTGCTTCAATTGCTCGGCGTTGTCGGTGTAGACCTGAACCCCCTTCTTGCCGCGACTGACGCTGACGTAAAACTGTTCCCGGTTGGAAGCCCCCTGGGAGAGCGTGCTCTGTGCGATCAAAACGTAGTCAGCATCTTTGCCCTGGCCGGCGTGCGATGTTGTCACATACCCGTGTGCCATGTGGCTGTAGTCGCGTCCGACGACCCAGCCGTTGTCCAGGCGAACGTCCCCCTGCCGGGTAAACCCCGCGACCTGGTACACCCCGCCGTTGTTGAGCCGGTGCTTACCGTCGGCCGTCGTGCCATTCTTGGTAAACCGGATCGTGTCGTTTACGGCCAAGGGCAACGCCTTCTGCTCCAGGACCGAATAGTGCCGGCCGCGGTCCAGAGGCAGGGCGGCCTTTCGCCCGTGCCCGTCCGCGACCCACACTCGCTCATCGTTCTTGGCGACAACGCGTGTGCGAAAGCCACGGCGGAAATGGCCGACGTTCTGCTCGAACTCGATGACGTCGCCCGGCCGGTAGCCATCGGCGTCACGCTTCTGGGCTTCGCTCAGGTGGCGATTCTGCAAGCGCCCCAGCGGCCGGTCTTGCGGCCCCAAGTCGCCGCGATCGCGAAGGCCCTGACGGATTTTACCGGTCAGGCGATCCCCTTCGGCGTGGGTCGGACTCACCACCAGCGCCGTTTCGTTGCGGGTAATCGTGGCGAGATAGTCGGCGACCAGGGCGGCCTCCCTCTGGTTGGCGTTGGCGATCTCCCGGATCGCCCCACATGCGTCCAGGCGGTCGAACCCCGCGTCGAGGTCGCCCTCACTGATTGCGGCGACAGCCGCCTTGTAGGCCCCGCGCTGCCGCCGGACCTCGGCGACCTGGGCCATCGGAATGCCGCCGAGTTTTTCCAGCACGCGGAACGCATCCCCCCGGTCCACCGACCCGTGCTGCTTGTAGTCGCCGACGAGCAGCAGTCGGGCGTTCTGCGCTTGGGTCAATTCGAGCAATGCCTTCATGTCCTTGCCCGAAAGCAGGCCCGCCTCGTCGACCAGAACCACTTTGCCGACGGTCTGCGCTTGCAGCTTTTCGTCCGTCAAGAGCCGGGCGACCGTGTCGGCCCCCGCGAACCCTTTTTCGCGGAGTACGCCCCGCGAGGCCCCCGCCGTCGGCGCGAACGCCATCATCTCGTGGCCGTTCTGCTCGAGCCCTTCCTGCACCTTGGTGAGGAGCGTACTCTTCCCGGTCCCCGCCCCGCCGCGCACGGCCATCACCCCGTCGACCGAATCCAGGACGTGCCGCACGGCCGCCTGTTGGCCGGCCCCGAGGGAAATCCCTTTGACAGCGTCGATCACGAAAAAATCCTCGGGCATCTGCCAGCCCGGTTTTGCTAACGGGGCTTTGGTGCCGCGCGATGACCGGGCCAGAACGAGCATCCGTTTTTCTTCGCCAAGGACGTGACGGGTGGTCAGAAGAGCTTGCCCCTCGGACTGCCCGCGCACGATGTCCGGGCGATCATGGAGCGCATCTTTGACCGCCTCAACACTCGTCCGCCCGATGCCGTGGCAGAGGGCGGCGGCGAGGAGGCGCTTCTCGCCGACAACACTCACGCGCTCCAGAGTGTGGTCGAGCGCGTACCCCACCGCGACCTCGGCCGCCTGCCCGTGGTCGCGGCCGTCGGATCCGCCGACCGAACACGCCTCCAGAACGGAGCGCTGCTCCTGACGGTCGAGCCGCCGCCACCAGACATCCTTTAGCCGGGCCGGGTCGACATCGGCTTCTTTGTTCTGCCGCGTGCGCACGCCGATCTTGTCTTTGGCCTTGTCGGAAGTGATACCGCGCTTGCTCGCTTCGGCTTCGATCTCGGTCGTCCGCCGCGAAAACTTCTCCCGGACCGACGCCTCGACACCGCCGATCTGCCACCCCTTGCCGCTCCGCTCAATGGTATAGCCCGCGTCGCTCAAACCGATCGCCAGGCGGGCATCGACGGCCGCTTGATAATACGGGGCGTCCCGTTTGATGTTCTGCAAATTGATCGCCTTCCAGCAATCCTCGTGCGGGTCGTGGGTCGCGTTGAAAACGTAGACGTGCCGGTGCAAGTGCGGGTCGGGTACGCCGTCGACGGGCCGACTCGTGTAGTGCGTGTACCCGGCATAGGCGATGTTGCCGGTCGTCCGCAAGTCGTCGGCTCCGTCTTTGCGGACGCGCGTTCGGACTTCGCTTTCCAGTTCCTTCATCGTCTCTTCGACGGCATGGTGAAAGGCGTCCTCGATGCGCGTGTCGCCGGTGAGCGCGTGGAGCACCGACACGTCCTTGGGCACGCTGAATGTCAAATCCCAACCGGCTGTGCGGCCTTGTCGCGTACGGCCGGTCAGCCGTTCACCGGTCCGCGGGTGACGATTTTCGGCCAGGGCGGTGAACTGTTCCTTGGTCACGTTCCCGTCCAGGCCCAGCGCCGTGGCGGCCCGACCGCCCCAATGGCCGACCGATTCGGCGGCATAATAGCCTTCGCGGGAAAGACCCGACGTATAGTAACTCACCGCAGCTTGGCTGCTCGTCGACTGTGTGATCCGGAGCATGGGAACTAGCTCTAGCGCGACCGAGCCCTCGATTCAAGGAAAAGAACACTGTCCCAGGGACAGTGGTAACAGAAGAATGGATTAGTGCAGGCATCTTCCCGATACTGCGTATTGGGCTTAGGATCTTACTAATCAGTCCTCTCTGGACTTAGTCTGCCGGCCCCTGTCCGAACCTAAGGGCGAGTGCTTTTCCCCGGGAAAAGCACTCGATTCGCACTATCGACTTCGGCCCTTGTCCCGACTTTGCTGCACCTGCTTGACGTGGTCGGTCGCAGGCCCGCGTGAAGCCCCTCGGACGGGTTGGGGGTGCTTCATACCATCGGCCTTGGCCTGCCTCTGCTCATCGGCGAGTACGCGAGCCCGGTAGTTGCTGGCGTTGCCCTGCTCTTGCTTGACCGCTTGTTGCATGGCCGGCGTTGCCTCTTTGGCGGAGGCTTTGGGCACCGCTTGCCGAGCTGGTGATTGGTCGCGGGCCGGTTCGGGCTTCTTGTCGTGGGCGGCGGATTGGCTAGTCCGTTGCTGCCATTGGCGGATGCGATCGCAGATGCTCATCGAAGTTCTCCGTTCGTGAAACGAGCCGGGGTACGGGAGCGACAAAGCGTGGGTATTCGAAGAGGCCCCGCACGACGGCGGCCTTGTCTATGTTTCGATAGACCCAAGCGCCGAGGCAAGGATCGAGAGAAAGATTCTGCAGGCAGTGATCAGTTTGAGAAATGGTGAGCGAGTTTTCCCGGGGAAATAACCGGCTAAGTGGCTGTTTTTACGGCAGAGTGGTGATCGCCACGGGACAAGAACGGAATATCACGAAGCGGTTTCGTCGCCCGGAAACGGGTGGCGGCGCAGCACCTCTTGTTCGACCAAAATACGAAGTTTGATCCGGCCGATCGCGTCCTTTTGGGCGAGGATTTCCTGATCGTCCGAGCCCGCCTGGGCGGTCACATCGGTTTCAAGCTGCTGTTTCTGCCCGGGAGTGAGTTGGCACAAGCGGGCGTGAATGTGCTCCCGCTTCAAGGCTTCGAGCCGGTCTTTCGCTTGTTCGGCTAGGCGGTTGCGGCGCTCGTCCTCGAGTTTTTTCTCGGCCGACTGCCGACTCACTTCGGCCTCGCGGCGAGCCCGATCCCGCTCTTCGCGTGGCACGTAATCGGGCGGGGGAGCATAGTCGTCTTCGATGGCCTTGCGCAGCCAGCCGCCGGGGTTCGTTTTGACCTGGGAGGGGTGGCGTTCCATCATCCAGTCGAGCAAGTCGATCTTCGCGAGCAGGTAGTCTTCGGGGTACTCCCGGGCGAATTGTTCGGCCACCCGTCCCGACAGACGCCGTTGACGAAGATGCCCGATCACGGCGCTAGATTCGTCCTCGCGTGAGGATTGAGAATTAGTCTCGACGTGTGACGTATCGGGATCGTCCGGGAAGAGCGTCCGCTGGCGGAGTTTCTCCTTGCGAGCGAACCAAACCCACGCGAACTTGCGACCCTCCTTATCGAAGCGCTTGCCGGAATTCATCGGCTGAAGAAACTCGGTTTCGACCAAGGGATCGATCACGATTCGTTCGAGATCCCGCTTAAGACGGCTAGGGCTGTGTGAGCGCCTCATGCCAATCTTTTCCTGGCAGAACGCTTCCAGGGCGTACCGCCGCGGGCTGCCGTCGGAGGGCAAGTCGACGTTCAGAAAACGCATCGCGTTCATCGCGGCCGGGGACGAAAGCTTGAAAAATGCCGCGTCGTCCAACGGTCTCAAGTAACTCGCCTGAAAGCTCTTGAGAATGACCTCGTTCCACTTGAACCACGACTGGAACAAACCCAACTGATCTTCGTTCCCTTTCCGCGCCCGCCGCCGTTCGTCAAAAAACGTCACGTTGTCCAAAATGCTGAAGGTCGGGTTGCTGTACTTACCCGTGTCATTGTCCCACCAATTCCGGTAATCGACCTTCACCCCGCTCCAGCGCTTCATTGCCGTTTCTAGTCGCTGGTAGTTCCGGCCTTGCACCGGCCAGCCCAAAATTTCCAACAGCTCTTTCCGGGCAAAGTATACCTTGTCGGCCGAGAACCGGTTCTTCTCCCAGCTGTGCTTGACCAAAGCCATCAACACGGCAATGTCTTCACCCGCCGGCAACCCCCACTTGTCCGCGCCAGTCACCGTTACCCGTCGGACAAGCGGTTCTTTCCTCGCCGGGTCAATGATCTGGTCCTCAAATTCCAACGTCTTGATCGGTTCCTTCGACGAAGGGTCGATGCTGCGGTCGTCCAGAAGGGACAACGGAAACGCGGCAAGATTCATTTCGTCTCGTCCGTAACGACTCTCCGGATCAGAGGCACCCTCCCTGAGCACCGTCGGCTTGGTCGCTACGATCATACTTTGCCTGGAGTGGAAATCGTCATGCTGGCACATTCCTGCTGTTGTTGTTAATTGTTTAAGTAAACAACAATAACAAGAGGGCTGCAAGCAAAAAGAGAGTTTGTTTCATATCAAGGACTTACGTCGATTTGACTAGACCTCAACGAACAAATTGCCCCCTCCAACTAGACCTCAACGAACAAATCAACCCTGCCACGATTTATCCATTCCAATCTCCGTATCTCGATATTTCACAAGGGTTTATAGCATAATTCGGCACCAACCGTCGGATCATAGCCGCGGAGCCATTTTTGCTCAACTAGACCTCAGCGAACAAATCGCATCGGCTTAACTAGACCTCAGCGAACAAACTGATCAAGCCGATGCAATACAACAACTTACGAAACGACTAGACCTCAGCGAACAAATCACTACCGGCGGAACTAGACCTCAGCGAACAAATTGATTAAGCCGATGCAATACAACAACTTACGAAACGACTAGACCTCAGCGAACAAATCACTACCGTCAAAATGCTCGTTTCACTAGACCTCAGCGAACAAATCGCCACGTACGATGGCCCAGATTCCCTGATAAGTACCCGGTACTTTGCGATATAAATCCAATTAATACAATGGCTTATGGAGAACTAGACCTCAGCGAACAAATTGTTTTGCAACTGCGGGCGGATACCCGAATGATCGAAAGCGGCGGCCGAAATTCTGGCCGTCATCCCGTGCACACCCCGTCTGGGCGGCATCAAGTCATGTCCTGGCGCCAATGAGCTCCGTACGTGACGAGAAGCAGGTCACCAGATTGTGATCGTTCTGGAGGCGATGATCTCGGAATCGCTGGTCACCAGCGGAAGTCCGCGGGAACGGGCGGTGGCCGCGATCAGCCGGTCAGGCAGGTCGGGAACTTCTGACCTGGGAATCTCCCGGAGGGCCGCAAGCATGGTGCGATCTGCCGGCAGCACTTCCAGGCACGTTTCGGGGTCATCAACGGCCAAAATTGTCCGGTCGAGGATGGTGACCGGGAACTTGTTCTTCTCAACTAGATAAACAATCTCTACTAATGAAATGACCGAAAGATAGATGGACGACCGTGTGTCGGTCTCAGCGGCGATCAACGCCGTGGAAGCTGCCGCGGAAAGTTTTGACGACTCGAACAGGTGCCAAATCAGCGATTGAGTGTCCACCATTACGGAGTGCTCGGACGTCCCCGTACCACTCACGAGAGGTCACTCGGGAAATTAGCCCAGCCGTCCCGGCGGGTTTTCCGGATGTCCTCCGCATCGGCCAACATCCCGAGATGGTCGAACATCCCCATAGTGACCTTCCGACGCGGCGGCGGGACTGTCGCTCGGGACGCTTCGCGTGCGAGTACGGAGGTCACTAGCTCTTCCGGCGACGAATACTCGCCGAATTTGAGCTGTTCTTCAATGTAGCGTGCGACCGGCTCGGGTAGTGTGTCTAAGGTGATGTGCATCTCGATTCCTAATTATTCAATTCGCTTGAATGTCAGGTTATCGTAACAGATTTCGGCGTCATTTCCTAGCGGAACGTGAGTCGCGTCGCCGATCGGGCTCGGGCCGTTGGAGGTGGGCCGTGAGGCGGATTGCCGCGTGGCATGGCCATATCAGTCAGTCGTCGGATTCACGAACCAAGTCGGCAACGCCCAGAGAATCGGTCGGAGCGCTCGTCTGTGGCGGTCTTGTCTTTTCCTTCACATAAGCGGGGAACGCCTCGACGGTGATCTGCTTGTTCTGAGCTTTGCGGGCCATGCCGCGAAGTCCGTCGAGTATGTCCATGTACGTTTCCCAGCGGATGGGGTCGCCGTCGGAAACGGTGATTACAGCCCCTCCGATCCGGCAAGTCAGCCGGTGCGAGGTGCGGCTGGTGGCATGATTTCGCCGGCCCTGGGCGTCCTGCACGGCCGTGGCGATCGCGTCCCGCGAGGCTCCCTCACGGGCTTGCTGGGCGAGCTGCTGTTGCAGCGAGGGGTCGTCAATTCGTGCCAGTTGGTAGGCGGTCGCCGGAGGGATCGTGCCCGCGTCTACGTCGGCCCGGATCCCATCAGGCAGTGTGAGGAGTTTTAGCGACTTGCTCACCTCCGACGGCGATTGGTGCAACTCCTCGGCCAAGGACGATACGGTCAACCCGTTGCGCTGCATCAATTGCTGGTATGCATTAGCACGAGCAATCGGCGATAAGTCATCCCGTAAATCGTTCTCGATGAGCTGGTACTTGAGGACCTCCAATGCGTCCAGGCCTTCGGCGAACCGGCATGGGAGTTCGGCGAGTCCCGCCCGCCTGGCGCTGAAGAACCGTCGGTGTCCGGCCACGAGCCGGTATGCGGCACTGTCCGGATCCCATCGTACGAGGACCGGCTGGAGGACACCCTCCTTGGCAATACTTGCGGCGAGTTGGTCGAGGGCCTCGTCGGCGTAGCTTTCAGGATTTCCTCTCGGATTGTTCGGATCGGGGAGAATCCGATCGATCTCTAAGATGCCCGCCATCATGTCGCGGCTTCTCCCGGCGGCCGGCCCATCGGTCGGCAACTCGGGTAAATGGTGAGCATGGGCGACGGCCTCCCGGACGCCATCACCCCCCATGCTCTGGGTCATGTTGTCGTCGGCCTGCGACATCAGGTCTTCAAACTTGTTCACGGCGGTGTACTCCTCGATGTGGGTGGGGAAAAGGGCACAGGAAGGTTCAGCCGACCGAGCAGTTCGTCGGCGACGAGCCTGACTTCTGCAGCGGCGGCAGACTTGGGTTTCCAATGGCCGATTGGCTGCTTCATGAGCGTGGCTTCTTTGATGTCGGTCCGGTGGTAGGTGCGGGCCTCGAAGACTTGATCGCCGTACAGGTCTCGCAGTTTCCGCTCGACCGCTTGATGCACGGCCAGACGGCGGTGGACCATTGCCAGCAGGAAACCCGCTAGTTCGAGCCGCGGGTTGACGGTTTGGGCATCGCAAATTCTTTGCATAATGTGCGGAATGCCCTGGGCCGAGTAGTCCTCAGGGATCAATGGCACACAAACGTGCGTGGACGAACACAGGGCGGCCCATGAGAGTGAAGCAAGACTCGGGGGGGTGTCCACCAACACGATGTCGAAATCCGTCCCGACGGCCTGCAAATGCTCGGCGAGCGCGTACTGGGTCGCCGGGCAAGCGGTCGGACTCAGCGGCAGGTTAAACTGCTCGAGCATCGGCGAACTCGGCACGAGGAAGAGATTGTCAAAGGCGGTCGAGTGGACCAGATCCCGGGGGTCGGGCTCGGCCCCCTGAATGTCGAACAATGCGGCGGCGGTTTTGGACGGGTGCATCTGCAAGTAGTTCTTGGGGCCAGCGAGCCCCTGACTGAGCGATCCTTGGCCATCTAAATCCACGAGTAGCGTGGTCATCCCACGCCGGGCCAACTCGCCACCGATGTGCATCGCCGAACTCGTCTTGCTTATGCCGCCTTTGCGATTACTAAAACTGACGATTGGTAGTGTTTTCATAGGCCGTCGGTGAAGTGATTTGCCTCGTAGGTAGCACACTTCACCGACGGATGGCAAGCGTTCCGATTTCAAGCGACCTTGGCACGCGCCGATTTCATCCGCCGGCGGACGGTCTCGGCCATTTCGAGCAGCGCGTCGAGGAGCACGTCATCGCCGACCTGTTTGCGGGCGGTGACCACGATCTTGACGCCGGCCGCGGAGGAGTAACTCTCGTTGGTCGACCGCCGTGGGCTGTCCCCCTTCGATCGCCTGGACGCTTCTTCGGCACCCACGGAACCGATTTGCCCGGCTACGGCCCGGTCGGCGATTTCCCGCTGCTTGTCCGCGTCCTTGACCTTGGCCACCTGGTAGGCAGTCGTCGGCGATAGGCTGCCGTCCTCGACCTTTTCTTGCAAGTCCTCAGGCAGTTTGAGCAGGGCCATTGCCCGGCTTACGCTCGCCTTGCTGACGTGGATGCGGGCGGCCAATTCGGTGACGGTCCACTTATTTAAGTCGATGAGCGATTTAAATCCGTTCGCCTGTTCAATTGGACTGAGATCCTCGCGTAGCAGATTTTCGACGAGCTGTTCCGAACGGATCGCCGACTCGCTCAACTCGTGTTCGACGAAGACGCAGCTGATTCTTGCAATGCCAGCCGCCTTCATCGACCGCCACCGCCGTTCCCCGGCGATGATGAGCCACTTCTTTTCCGGGGCGAACCAGCGGACGCGGATCGGCTGGAGTTGGCCACGCTCCTTAATGTCTTGCCCCAACTGACAAAGCTGTTCCTCGTCGAAATATTCGCGAGGCTGCCCGGGGTCGGGCATCACCTCGTCGATGTCGATCTCCCCGGCCGAGCGGCTGCGGGTGAAGTTGGCGGGCGGGGCCGCGATGTTGTCCGGGCGGGCCGTCGGGACCATGGATTCTCCCTCGCGGGCACCGATGGAATCGGCGAGACCGGGGCCGAGTTGACGGGCCAGAGTGTGTGCCTTGTTTGACATTTACGCGGCCTCCTTTTTCTTGACCGCCGGCTTTTTCCGGGGGGCCTTTTGGGGTTCCGGGAGAGTCATGGCGGCACGGGCGAAGATTTCCCCGGCCAGCCCGCCGACGGCCTTCGCGGCCGCATTACCGGGTTTGTGAATGGTGATTGGTATCCGAGCCGCCACGGCTTCCTTGAACGCGGCGGCCTGAGGCAGTTCGGTCGTGAAGACCAGGTCCCGGTAGGCGTCGCGGATGGCCTGACCGTAAGTTTGGTGCAAGGCGATACGTTGGACCATCGTCAGCAGCAGCCCCATCCACCGCAGGTCCGGGTTACGAGCGGATTGAACATCCTCAATGAACCGGCGCACACTCACGAGCCCCTGGGCCGCATAGTCCTCTGGGATTACAGGGGTGATCACGTAATCGGAAGCGACCATCGCTGCGAAGCTGAGCAACTGCAAGTTCGGCGGCGTGTCGATCAGGACACAATCGAACCGGTCCCGGACCTCAAGAACGAACTGCTGGACGCACGCCTGGAGCCAACCCTGGTCGGCCGGGTTGCTGTGGTTGAAGTTGGTGAGACCGGGGCTCGCCGGGACGACAGATAGGTTGCTGAACGGGGTGGAGTGAATCAGATCGTCCGGAGACGCGTTCACCCGATCATCGAACAGGGCCGTGGCCGCACGAGAGTCCGGTAACTGCTCGAAATCCCGGGATGAAAAAAACGACTGTGTAAGGCTCCCCTGTGGATCTAAGTCCAGCGCCAATGTCCGGAGGTTGCGATGGGAAATGAACCCGGCAAGGTGATAAATTGAACTGGTTTTTGAACATCCTCCCTTCCTATTTGAACTGGTGATGACCAAAGGTTTGCCGATCATGGTTGAATCCTGATTTTGAGTCCGCGGAAGTCCTGCGACATGATCGGTATCGGCAGAAAACCCATGGCGTATCGGGGTTTGCGCGTGTTTCAGAATGAAACACGCGACAGCGGTCAGGTCGTGGCCAGTGTAGCGGTAGACCGATATGGCCAAATATTGAGGGCCGGCGGCGGCTTCCGTGCCGCCGACAACACCCTCTTAAACCGAGCCATGCGGCCCGCTGCCGTCGGGAACAACAGAGTCGACGAACGTTTCAGGCCGGCCATTTGAACCCGACGCGGCACCCTGGGCACGCTACGCTCGTGCCCGCTGGGGGGGGGACCCGGCCGGACTGAATTCGCTTTTTACAGCTCGGGCACGAGGCCACAGCGTTCGGGTTCTTCCCGTTGTTGTCTTGCGTCTTTGCGGCAGGCGTGCCGTTGGCGATGTCCGGTCGGTCGAACTTCGTCGCCCGGCCGACCGCCTTCAAAGCAACCGGTTCTCCATGGGGTTCGACAAGGTTGAGCGGCATCTGTGCAACCTTGTAGTAGCCGCAAGCATCGGCCGGGTCAGGGTTGTATCGTTCTCGCTCTCGCCTCTGAGCCTCTGCCTTGGCACCCTGGTTGCCCATCTCCATCGTATGTGTCATAGCGACCCCGTACATGAGGAACGACTTGCCAGCCATGGCCACTGCCGAGACCACAAGAAACAGGCCGATACGGGTGCCGGGAAGCAACATCAGTCCCAACCCGAGAGCGGCGACAGCAATCGGCTCGGCCAAGCACTTGACCTGGTACTCGGTCATCGCGATCTTCGGCAGATCCGGGAACGTATCGGTGAGCCACCGCCCCGCTCGTCGAACGACCCACGGTTTTCCGTCGTAAACACTGAACATCCACGGGGCTTCGCCGCGCCATTGCTGGCGGCACTGGGACAGGTGCCCGATCGCGCAGCCGCCGGCCGCAATGCCGAGAACGATGAGTCCGAAGTCAACGCTGTTGCCCGAAAACGTCGGGAAACAAAGCAACAGCGTGGCCGAGAGCATCAGGTATCCCACCGAGAAATACCCCATGCCGAATTCGCTGCGCAGCATGGACTCGACGGGGAGCGTCACGATCGACAAGATGCGGAAGGGCCACCACTCCCAGTGGCCGGTGATGTCACGCGTCGACATGAGGTTGCCCTCGACCATCCCACGGATGGCCTCTTTGGTAGCGGCAAAATCGTTGTCGTTGGGGCTCATCGGCACTCTCCTTTGTCAAAATCTTGAGGGGCAATAATACAGGCAACCATCACACTAAAATTTGCTCGAATGCAACCAGGGTGAAGTTCTCGCCGTTGCTCCACCGCCGGCCGGCCTGGAAGACCCAGGCTTCCGAAACAAACCCATTCTGGTATCCTCCAGGCTTCAGCTGGGCGAACTGCCCGGGCTGGACCAAATAGTGCTCGACCAATTGCTCGCTCACGCTTACTCGGCCTTCGGAACTGCCGGTTGTGTCAATACTCATGTACCGTTTGGACAAAGTCGTGGCGGCATACTCGTTCGTGCGCGAGCACGAATTCGAGTGGAACACCTTAACCCCGAAAAGTCCGGCGATTGCCAGGGCCGTCGACCGGGCCTTTTCCTCGCCGACTGCGGCGATCAGTGCCGGTAGGTTCTGGGTCATGTAGATCGGGATGCACTTCACGCTCCGTGATGTAGCAAGAAAGACGCGATCGTATTCATTGATGTGATTCTGACATTCGTCAATCGCCAGAATAAACGGCGTGCCGTATTGCGACAGATCACGCCGCTCGATGGCCTGCTGCCAGGACATCTTGACGAGCCCCTGGCACAGGAGGCCGGCATCGCCCCACTCCCTCGCGGGCAAGTCGAGGATAACGATCTTGTTGCCGGCAAAAGCGTCGTCCGGCGTGAAGTTGGTTTCGCGGAAAAACAGGTTGCGGAACGGCGGGCTCAAAAACTTGCTTGCCACGCTCTGGTGGGTCGCGATCACCGACGACCGGGTGTTGTCCGCGAGCGAAGCGAACGTGTCGAAGAAATACTCAAGCGCTGATTCGCACTCTTGGCGGACGTTCGCCCCAAGTACGTCTAGGTCGACCTCCAGGACGGTTCGGGCGAAGAACGACTCGGCCTTCCATTGCTCGTCGTTGAGCGACTCCGGACTGGTCGGGGCGGAGATGATCAGTCGGTCCACTTCTTCGAGCCAAACCCGCCCGTACGCCACTTTGCATAGTGTGATTGCGTGTTCTTGAAGGATTCGGCAACTCTCTGTCCAAAAGGGGTCGGAGTTGCCGCCTTTGAGCTTCGACTGTTGCTCGGAGATTGTCGCCAGTAGCCGCGCGATCGAGAAGCTCAGCCCGCCTCCGGCCCCACTGCGGTTCAGCTCGACGTCCAGTGGGTTATACCGCCAAGGCCCGTCCGCAGAAATGCGGACAACATCCCCGGCCCGCCCGCACTTCTCGGCCAGGGTCATAAATTCTGACGCATCATTGACTTTCGTGGTTAGGAACAGGCCGCCGTAGCCCGAGTGGAACATCGACGAGAGCAGCGTAAAAAAAGTCGATGTCGTCTTCCCGGAGCCATTCTGTCCGAAGACGCAAACACCTGTGCACAAGTCACCGACTGTCAGTTGGTCGTCCTCATCCGAGAATGAAATCAAGACATGGCGGAGATCATCTGGGGGATACTCCTGTCCCCCCAGTCCCGCGGCGGCCTCGGACCGCCAGTCACCTAACCATGCGCCCATAGCACGGATCAAGGCCGGATAGAATCGGGTCAGCAGGTACACCGCGACCGAGCCGAACACGATTAGGTTGAACACTGGAATCGAGTTGGTCTGACTCATGTTGGTCCCCGGGCGGAGTGCCGGCCCGGGCGTGTACCCGAACCGGCTCGGTGTAGATTGCTTCTGCCAGCTTCGAATTGAGTTAGGCAGTTAGGCACATATCAGAACATGGATAGTACTTGGTAACATGCTCACGGCTGGAATAGTCGACCAGACTGGCCTGTGCCCTAAGCCATCGATCGTGCGCGGCCGTCCATTCCCCGTACCGGTACGCCTCGCCTCCAGGCCCCAGAGGACATCCGTAGCGGGTGACGTCGTCGCCCACCGCCAACAGTTCGGGCAGTAGCCGCCCGGCCATCCGGGCCATCCGAACGAGGACGTCCGCTTCCACGTCCCCGGGTTTGAGGGCGGGGCGGAGCTGGGCCAGGATATCACCGGTGTCGACGCCCGCGTCGATCCGGTGTATTGTCATGCCGACACTAGTGGTCCGCGGCGGGAGTTTGCTTGGGGTAGACCCGGTGCATCTTCTTGCGGGCGTCGGCGACCTTGAAGCACCAGTCGATCTTCACCTCGGCATCGTTCCGGGCATCCTCCCACGCTTTGACTTCCCGGGCCAACGTCTCTCGATCGGGCATCCGACGGCCCAGGCACTGCCGGGACAGCACGCTCAACTCCAACTCGGCCATGTTCAGCCACGATGCATGCTTCGGCGTGTAATGGAACTCGAGTCGGGCGGCCAGCCGTCGGGCCTCGGCCGCCGGGAACGCCTCGTACAACGCCCCGATCGTGTGCGTGTTCAGGTTGTCCAGGACAACCCGAATGACCTCGGCGTCCGGGTACCAGTCGTCGCACAGCACCTTCATCTGGGCCGCGAAGTCGGCCTTCGTCCGCCGCTCGGTGACCGTCACCTGCCGCCGGCCGGCGTTCGGATCAACCAGGACGAACAGGTTGGCCGTGCCGTTCCGAACGTACTCGTAGTCGATCCTCGCCGGCCGGCCCGGGGCGGCCGGGACCGGCGGCCGGGCGTCCGCGTGCAACTCGACCGAGCACTCGTCGAAGTTCACCCGCGGACGGTTCGGGTCGTCGGCCTCGGCATACAATTCGAGGACGTCCTCCATCGCCGCCACGAACTCCCCGCTTACCCCGCCGGGCAGGCACCACGATGCCTTCTGCCACGGCTTGAGCTTGCTTTTTTTAGGAAACGTCCGATCGTCCGACCGGAGATCGACTCGACGATGTTCAATTCGACCAGGCGGTCGGCGATCAGACGGACGGTCCACTCGGCCCGGCCGTCGGGCGTTGGCGAGCAGGCGATGGCCACAGCCGCGGCCTCGACTTTGCCGTCGAACGTGGCCGGCCCGCCGGACCGCGGCCGCTCGCCCAGGGCGGCGTCCAGGCCGTCGGCCGCGAACCGCTTGCGGACGCTGGCCACGGTGGCGATGCAGACGTCCAGGGCATCGGCGATCTCCTCGTCCGTGTCCCCACCGTCGGAGCGTAACAGAATTTGGACGCGGTTCCGCTCCCGGAGGGTGAGCCGGCCACAGTAGCGGCCCTCCAGGTCGGCCCGCTGGTCGTCGGTCAACGCCACGATGTGTCGCATGGTCATGATCGCATCCTCCGTGCTGGCATGATATCGCCACCACGGACGACCGATGGAAACTCACGCCGCGGACCACTAGACAGGTTTCTGTCAAACAATGCCCACCGGATCGAATCCGCGCCAGAATATTCGGGCGATATGCCCCAATGGAGGTTGTAACTGCCCCATCGGGGCAACGAGAACAAACGCCGCTTGAGGAGGGGCGATCCGCTGGTAATCAACAAGTCAGGTGTCCACTGTCTCACGAAATCGACGAACGGCTGACCATTGATCTCTCGGGCCGGGATGCGGAGCCAGTTGAGCGATACCCCGCTGCCCGGTCGCACGTCCCGCTCGGTCAGCCGGTTGCGCATGGCGGCTTGTAGCCGACGGGCCTGGACCGTGTCCGCCCCGTGTTTACCAGCGGGTTGCACCAAAAGGCAGTTGTGTTGCCGGATAAGCGGGTCGAGTGCAAGGCAAGACCCGACTCCCGCCGTCGAGATGATTGCTACGCGTCGCCGCCCGGCAACGTCAACAATCTGTTCATCGGCGGCAGGACTATAGAAACGTACACCCATACAGCACCTATGTGGTTAGGCCAATAATGTACAGTTACTCAGGTTTGGTACGCATCATGCTTAGAACTCCTTGGGAACGCCGAGAGTCCGATCCAAAGCGGGGTGACCTGAAGTGTCCGTCACAAGTCCTAGCCGTCGTATAGCCACACCTGCCGGATTCCTCTGGCTGGGTCGCATGGCTTTGGCGGCATGGTCATGCCGACAATGATCAAGAGCCGTTCAGGCTCATCGAAAGTACGAAAATCCGGGAAATTCAGAAAGTTCGGCGAAATCGACCTTATTCTGGCGGCGAAGCCAACATTCAAGATGCGCCATAGAACAGAACTATTTGATTTGCTATAACTACTGTACTATAGTGTTAATCATGCGAAGGTCGGACCAAGTGCCCGGCGAATGAACCGGAAGCAAGGAGTCGACCATGACAGAACAGGATAATACACACGGCCGAACCGACGGCGACCCGCCGGCCCGAAAGTGGCCTCAGGAGGCCGATATGGCAGCCGAGCGTTTGGCAGCGACAGCGGTCATTGGCCGCCTCCTTGCTTATGGGGAAGTGTCGCCAGCCGGATTGATGACCAGTTTGGAATTAATGCAATGTTTAGCCGACCACTCGGCCGATCCCACCCGCTTTGTGAGCGAGATCGTCCAGCTGGCTCGGCAGATGCTCGGCGGGAACGACTACGCCGTATCCCAGGACACGGCTATTGAGTACAGACAATCTCGCTCCGCCAATCCAGGCGAGGTCAAATTGACGGACACGGACCAGGCGGTCGTCCTGCTTTCCTACCGCGTGGTTGACAACTCGCCTATGTTATTGACTGAGGCCCTCCAGGCTCATCTGGGTCCGAAGCGCTGGACCGAAGGCCGGGCCGAACAACTCCAAGCGTTCAAAGATCTTCTTCGCGAGCTCGATGAAAAGGATCTAGGCGACCGTGGTAACGGCCCGTCTGGCTGGGGCCGATAGCCGCACCTTACGAATTGCCGTCAGCGCCAACGATACGGCCGATCTTCGATCGAAGATTCTCCCGCATCATGGCAAGCTCGCTATCTCTCAAGTTGCATTTCATGACAGTCTGCTCGAGAGTGAGCCTGTCGGTCACGCGACACTTGTAGATTATCTTCTCCATAGGGGTCAGTGCCGAGAAGATGTGTTCTTCCAAGTCTGACGCCTGTGCCTCTTCGTCCGGGCTGGCCGACCGGTTGGTTAGCTGATCGAGGTCATAGTCAACGCATGGACGTTCAGCCAACTTCTGTTTCAATAGCCGATTTTTTGCCACCTTGCGGAGCCAAGCATTCATGTTATCGATGTCGCACGGCCGGCGATTCTTGCTGGGCATCAGATCGTAAACCACGTCTGACGCCAGCATCTCGGCCGTTTGGGCCGATGCGACGCAGCCGAGAACGCGGCCACATATCGACAGGATGGCGGCCCAGTGGTTCGCACAGTAAATCGCCCAAGATTCACATGATGAATTGCACTTCAAGTCGCACATTGAGCAGCTCTTTGACATAATAACCGCCTTTAGATAGGAGACAGATGTCATGAGTAAAACTACCAGAAGAACGTTGTTATGAGCCGATGTTAGTCATCATTGGGCGTGTAGCTGTAAATGGCACCTCCTGGGCTCGGGGTACGATCGATTCGGTAGGGGGGAGGCATTACGACAGGGGGCAGCCGGGGGGAAGTGGCCGCCGCGATGAACCACGCTACACTGGACGAAATGTCCGGGGATGTGCCATCCTTGGCCCCACGCAGGGTGATGAGTCCAGCGCAGCGCGGCGACAAAGGATTATTCGGCCAATTAGCACCTGGGCAAAAGAGAACAAGTCTGCGGGATTCCTATCCGCCCACGCAATTTCGGCAGATCCAACGTAGTATAAAAATTTGCTGAGGGCAAGAACTTTCGTAAGCGTTCACGGGGGTAGCCAGTCCGGTTCAGCTCTCGTACTCCATCCAGCGGCATGACGACTCCACCGCCACTCCCGGACGCCGTGTTCGCCGCCCTGCCGCCGGCCGTGCAAGCGTACATCCGCTCGCTCGAAGCCGTCACCGCCCAGGTCGCCGCCCTCCAGGCCCTGGTCGCCGACCTCGAAGCCCGGCTCGGCCAGGATTCGTCCAACTCGTCGAAGCCGCCGTCGTCCGACGGCCCGCACGTGAAGCCGGCCCCGCCCCGGACCCCGTCGGGCAAGACCCGCGGCGGCCAACCCGGCCACCCGAAACACGAGCGGACGATCCTCCCGCCCGACGAGGTCATCGACCACAAGCCGACCCACTGCTGCCGGTGTGCCACCCCCATCGCCGGGGAGGACCCGGACCCCATTGTCGACCAGGTGCTCGACCTCCCGGCCCGGTTGCGACACGTCATCCATCACCGCCGTCATGCCCTCGCTTGTCCCAACTGTCACACGCGGACGACCGCGGCTCCGGTGCCCCAGGCGGCCACCGGGTTCGGGTCCAAGTTGACCGCGACGGTCGCGTACCTGAGCGGGGTCGGGCGACTGAGCAAGCGGGGGCCATCCGCACTCTGCTCGCCGATGTGTGCGACCTGCCGGTGTCGCTCGGAGCGGTGAGCAAACTGGAGCAGACCGTGAGCCGGGCGTTGGCCCCGGCCCACGCGGCGGCGAAGGGGGCCGACGCGAACGTGGACGAGACGGGCTGGAAACAAGGGACCGCGAAGGCCTGGCTGTGGGTGGCGGTGACGGCCACGCTGACCATCGTCCTGATCCGCCCGCACCGCAACCGGGCCGCCTTCGACGCCCTGGCCGGGCCGACTCCGGGGGTGCTGACGACCGACCGGTACGGGGGGCAGTGGCTTTACTGGTGGCACAGGTTGTAGAGCCGGATGAAGTACCAGAGAGCCCCGAGGTGGTTCCGCTCGCACTTTGAGAACGACAAAGTCTTGCGGACGAACCGGGCACACCGCTGACGGACGGTCAGCCAGAACCGCTCGATGTGGGCCGTCTGGCCCGTCTCCTTGCCGACGGCTTGGTGCTGGCCCTCCGGGATGACCGCACCGTACGAGGCCAGGAAGTCGGTGTACACCAATCCGTGGTCCCGAGCCCCGACGGGGAGGGCGTCCCAGAGGCGTTGGGCGGTGGCCGCGGACCGGTCTCCGGTGACCATCCCGAGGACCCGCCGGGTGTCCCGGTCGAGGGCCACCCAGACCCCGTGGACATCGGCCTTGGACCCGACGAAACTCCACAATTCGTCGGCCTCGATCACAACCCCGCCCGACTTTTTGGGGGCGGTCCGGGATCCGGTGGGGTCTCGTCTCGGAGGACCCGGTTGACGAACCCCTGGACCCACGACCGGGACACCCCGGTCACCCGGGCGATGGCCCGGACGCCCATCCGCTCGGCCAGGAGCCGGCGGATCAAATCCTGCTCGGCCGGGGTGATCGGACCCGTCTTGGGGTCGGCCACGAACCGCCGGCCGCACGTCCGACAGAGGTGGACCTGGGACCCAGATTCGTTGGACCCGTTTCGCACAACATGAGTGCCCCCACACCGCGGACACGGAGGTCGGGTGGGGGTCGGATCAGGAGTCGATGAGCTCATCCCGCCAGTCTATCGACATGACACGGGAAAAGCCACTACCGGAAGACGAGCTTCGGGACGGACAGCGAGCGGGGGAGTCGGTTCGTCGAGCGGATGCTGACGGTGGTGGCCTCGTGTCGGCAGCAGGGCCGTGGCGTCCTCGACTTCCTGGGGCAGGCCGTCGCCGGCCAGAACCCATCACTGCTGCCCCAAGGGGCGTGAACGGTTACGAACTTTCCGCTACGGCACTAAAACTACACTTTCTCGATAACTGCGGCGGTGGCCACGAAATATGTAGAAAAAACGAGTTGTGTCAATTATGGCTGACGAGAGTCGGATAGGGACCGTTCTTGAACACGCCCAGCCCGTCTTCCTATCCGCCCACGCTGATTTTACATTTCTGACGTTGATGCCGGTTGTCCGGCCTGTGACAATTTCCCTGATTCGCTGAATCCTTCATCACGGCACTAGAGTCGAACCTCCGACCGACCGTCACCCCACCGCAGGATGTCGCCCCCGTGAATCGCATCTACAAATGGCTGCCGGCTCCCCCGTGTCCCGCCCGCCCGTCCGTAAGCAAGGCCGGGCAGGCCTCGGGATCCTCCAACTCGAAGACCGGACCGTACCGTCAGCCGTTCTCTACCAACGGGACTTCGAGGCGGACACGACGGCCCAGGTTGCCCCCGGAGTGACCAGCCAGTGGTCCCAGACTCGCAAATCGATATCCCCGTCGGGAGAGCGGTTCCTTGGCGAGTTCGGGGGCCAGACGGTTACCCTCGACTTGTCCGGCCTGCCGGCCCATCAGACACTCCTGGTCGAGTTCGACTTGTACCTACTGCGGACGTGGGACGGGGACGATCCGAACTGGAGCAACGGCGGTCAAGAGCGGTGGTCGTTCGCCGTCGACGGCGTGTCGGAGATCAGCGATAGCTTCCGCAACCCGCGGCAACTCGGGCCGAACGACCCGGCCGCCGGGCAGACACAGAGTTACGGCGGGCCGAATGCGGCCGGCCCTGTCCGTACGTTTCGGGCGCGGGTGCCGCTGAGATTAGTACGCTCCAATACCCGATTGTCCGGAGCCACGGCACTCAGCTGATGGACTCGGTCTACCGGTTCAGCATCCCGGTCAGCCACACCGGGTCGTCGGTCGAGCTGGCATTCACCGGCAGTGGACTGCAACATAAGGGTGACGAGTCGTGGGGCCTGGACAATGTCGTGGTCGTGTCCGACTACACGAACCGATCGCCCACGGCGATCGCCAACGCAACCTCGACGCCCGAGGACACGCCGGTCGTGATCGACGTCCTGGCTAACGATTACGACCCGGACGGCGACGCCCTGTCCGTGGTCTCCGTCGACACCCCGGCCCACGGGTCGGTATCCGCGGACGGCGGGGTACTGACCTACACACCATCCGCCGGCTGGGTCGGCCACGACGTATTTACATACCAGATTGCCGACGGCCAGGGCGGGTCCGCCACGGCCTCGGTGAATGTCGAGGTCACGGCACGGCCCATAGCCAATGGCGACAGCGCGTCGACGCCGCAGAACACCCCGGTTATCATCGACGTTTCGGACAATGACACCGTCGCCCCGGGCGGGGCGGCGAGTGCCGCAGGTATTTCCGTTCCGCCGGCCAACGGCACCGCCGGTCTGTACCCGTTCGGGGGAATCGTCTACACGCCGAACGAGGACTGGACCGGGGCGGACACGTTCGAGTACGTTCTGTCCGATGGCCTCGGCGGAATTACTACCGGAACGGTCACGGTTACCGTGGACCCAGTGGCCGGGGCCAACTTTGCCACAGACGATTCGGCGACGACAACGATCGGCCTGCCGATCACCGTTCACGTCCTAGGCAACGACACGCTGCCCACAGGGAGCGTGGTTTCCGAATTGCTCCTGGATTCGGAATCGACCAATGGGCTGGTACAAATCAATCCGGACGGGTCAATCGAGTACATCCCGCTCGGGACGTTCGAAGGCCCCGATTCGTTCACCTACACGGTTATTACGGACACAGGAGCGGCCGATTCGGCGGAAGTCGTAGTCACTGTGTCGGGGCCCCCGCCGGACGACAACGTGCCGCCCACCGGGACTCCTGACTCATACCGCCTCGACCTAGACCGGCCGGGCGTACTGATTTCCGGTAATGTGCTTACGAACGACACCGACGCGGACGGTGATACCCTTACCGGGGTATTGGTCGCCGGCCCGGCATACGCCCAGGCGGGATCGTTCACGTTCGATAGCGCGACGGGGCAATTCGGCTACGCCTTGAGTGATAACCTGCCGCACGATTTTCCCGGGTATGACACGTTCACGTACTACCCGGACGACGGAACCTCTGTCGGGAACGTGGTAGAAGTCCGGATCGACGTTTTGAGTGGCGGATTTGCCTTTGACGATTACTACCGAACGGACGGCAGCAGTTCGGTCATCGTCGACGCGGCAGGCGGCGTCTTAGCGAACGACGACGTTCCCAACGGTGTGGACGTCACGGCTGAACTGTTAACGGCTCCGCCGCCGGACGTAGGCCAAGTATTCCTCGACCCGGACGGCGGATTCACCTTCATTCCCGGGGTCAATTTCGACGGCATTGCCGAGTTCGTGTACGCGCGAGTACGGCAGGGCATCGACGCCGCGGCGGAATTCGCCGCCCAAGCGGTCGCAACTATATATAATAATATATACGTTGCATCAAGAACACAGCTCGAACGACTGACGTTCGTCACCGATCACCCGGCAATATGGCCGGACGCTATCGGACCAATGGCCGACCGTTTGCCGACCGCCCCGTACAAACCACCCCACTGGCTCGACTCGAACCGAAACGGGACGATCGACGATACGCCAGGCGAGCAGCGGGTACCGGTAAGCTTCACCCGTGGCACGAAACCCGGGCTCGGCGTCGTAGCTTTCCAGATCCCCGACGCCCTCGCGGACGCATGGAAAGTCAAGGGCGTACACCTGCGGGCTCAGGCCCAGACTCCGGACGGCATCCTCACCGTCGGGCACGGCCCGGATAACTTGCTCACGGTGCGCGTTGCCAAATCCGGCGGCAAGTGGTATGTCCTTTTGGATGAGGCCGAATTCGATACCGCCCTGATCGACAAGACGGCGGTCTATAAAGATCTGCAACTGGTGTGGGAGCTGGCCGTGCCTACCAATGTGGCCGAGCCCTTACAGTGGCTGGCCATTGGCAGTGGGTAAGAGCAAGACAACTGTCTATGTGACTTTCGACAAGCCAAACTTCGGAGGCCCGGGTGAAGCGAATTTCTTTCCCGAAACGTTATTGTATCACGCCGGCAAGCACGCAAGTGGATTAGATGATCCGGACGAAATCGTTACGAAGATATTCAAAGTGTTTGAGTCGCAGGACGTATCACGAACGGACGGCACGCCGCTCGGGTACTACAAAAAGTGGACGAATCGGAACGCCGACTGGCGTACACTTGTCGCCGATGGCGACGGCATGTGCGGTGCCTGGGCGAACTATTTCGTGAGCATTTTATACGCCCAAGGGCTGAAGCCCCACGTTCAGATCCAATCCCATGTGCCCGAGTCGAAAACGGTCATGTTCCCGGCGAACAGGCCGGCCCTACAAGGGCAGGAATACTTTCTCATAGGGAAAGGCGATTGGACGTTCGGGGCCGCGAATATAGCCGGGGGTCTGGTTCACCCGAACGGTCAGACCTACACGCACGCCGTCGAGGCTGCGAACGGGGACGTGCTAAGTCTGTTCGCCGCGGCCGCCACGGGGACCAAGCAACTCATTTGGGCGAGCAGCCAGAAAGACGCGATGCAGCTACCGGTTAACGGCGCGGTCACGCACAAATCAGGCCTCAAGGGCCAGAACTCCGATCCCGTGCCCTTGTTCAACAATCACTCCCAAGTGAAAGTTGGCGACACCGTCTACGATCCGAGCTATGGCGTGACGTACGAAGACTTGGCCGACTTCGAGAACACTGCAGTGGCGGGCTTTGTGACCGAGGCGATGGTGTCCGAACTGGACATCAAAAAAGACTTGGACGGCGACGGCAAATTCAGCCCGGTCAAAAAGGTTTACTGGTTTTTCAGGCAAAACACCAACGCCGTCGACCTCAAGCTGCGTTAGTTAACCTGTGGAACCTGGAACCTGGAACCTGGAACCTGGAACGTCGGACCGAGGAGGCTTGGTATGCCATTTATACCGGCGATGATGTCCGTGTTAACGATCGCGGTGTCGGAGTACCAGCAATTCCGGTACACCCCCGTTACCGCTCACGCCGGCCAAGTCGGTATCTTCGTCGGGGCCGCCGAGCCGGCCCGGGAGGACAATTCGGATTTCCGGTTCTATCGGGTTTCGCCCTCGTTCGCGTCACGCCCACCCTCACACGACCGCCCACCGATCGTCGTGCCGTATCAGACGGGCGCGTTCGACCACGCCGCCGGGAAAGCGTACGGGCGGTTCGTGACCTCTGTTGTACCCGTTGGGAAGCACCTCTACATCATGCCCCTTGGGGGCCGGCATACGGCCGTTCCACTCGACGACGTCCAGTGCCTGGAAGACAGTGAATGGGGGATGACGCGTCGGCCGGCCGAGGCTGCCGACGACAAGATACCCAGCAGCTGCGGAGTTCCATTTGGCCCCGCCCCGGATCTCTTCCCGCCGAAGCACCGCCTTGGAGGTCAACGAAGTGAGGCCGTGGGACTGCCGCGGCTACCCCCGGACCTTCCGCCACTCCCAGCGTACGGCTTCGCACCCATCGGTGACGGCTACGGCGTGGTCGTTGAGGTCAATGCCGGCCGGGTGGCGACCGCCACTATCCCGCTCTTCCCGCTGGACATTCAAGCGAAACTATACCCCGATGCCCAGGCCCGCAGACCCCTCCGCCGGGCCGGCCTCATGCCGGAATCTTACTATGGGGAGCCGTTCGTTGTTCGGCGGGCGGGCGACTTGGTGTACTTACTCACGACCTCGGGCCTGTTGATTCGCGTCGCCCCGAGTGGACCGGACGAACTAACGACAAATATCGTTTCCGCCGGGCCAAACGCCCGATTCATCGGCCTGATCGACGTGCCGCAGGACAACTTGCTGTACGCGTTCGACGCTGATGCTGCTCGCGCCGGTATCCCTGTGCCCAAAGACAACCCATTCGGGCAACCGGAAGACACAGATTTGTACGCGTTCGGCCGTCGATTGGGCTCACCACTCGATGAACGATTTGTGGTCAAACTTTCCGAAAAATCAATGCCTCTACCGTATCTTCGACACCCGACTTCTACCGTAATCCCGGCCGCTGAGGTCATCGATTGCCTTTCAGCGATTACCCGCAAACCCGGCCCGTAGAGGTCCAACTCGACATATGTATCCCGCGACCGTATTGCGAGGGTCAGGGGCCGTAACTTCCGGTTGTTTGCGGGGCACCGAACAACGAGCAGCCGCCACGCGAGCGCCGACCATCTTTTAGAGTTCCCTAAGTCGCAGCTTGATTCATCAGCATGTTAGGAAGACACAGTGATGGCTCGTTTCCGCACCTCATCAAATCAAGACCGATCTCCGGAAACTCCCGTGATACTATTCCGCGATTTGCGGAAGCACGGCTCCGTAAAATTTCTCTGGGGTCATCAGGAAAAACTGCTCGACCAATACAAGGACAAACACCTTAGCACCCCCGACCTCGCCATCGAGTTGCCCACCGGGTCAGGAAAAACATTGGTCGGCCTCCTGATAGGCGAGTACCGCCGCCGAGTTTATGGTGAGCGGGTCGTATTCCTCTGTCCGAACCGACAACTTTGCGCCCAAGTGGATTCCCAGGCTAGCAAGTACGGTATCCCGACAGCACTGCTGGTAGGTAAACAGCGGGATTACGACCCGGCCGTCTTCGCCACATACCAAGAAGCCAAAGCTATCGCTGTCTCGACCTACAGCGGGCTTTTCAACACCAATCCGATGTTGAACGACCCGGAGTGTATACTGTGCGATGACGCTCACGCCGGAGACGGGTTCGTCGCATCCTTATGGTCACTGAAGGTCGGGCGGGCAGAACACGTTAAGGTATACAACGCCCTAACTGATTCCTTGCGAGAGTCGATCCCCAGTGGCATCCTGTCAGCCATAGATAACTATGATGGCAACTCAAAAAATAAATCGGCAGTGGAATTGGTATCGCCAATCGCCGTTGCCGATCATTACGATGCAATGAAGGAGGCTGTTACCAAGGTCATCGGCGATTCGGACCTCAGGTACACCTGGGGCATGATCTGCGACCACCTGGATGCCTGCCAAATCTATGTCACCTCGGATGCGTTTGAAATCCGGCCAATTGTGCCGCCGGCGACCACCCACCAGCCGTTTGCTAATGCCAAGCAGCGAGTGTACATGTCGGCAACGCTTGGGGAGAACGGCGACATCGAGCGAGCGTTCGGAGTAAAGAAGATAGCTCGCATACCGCTCCCTGATGGTTGGGAGAAGCGGGGCACCGGCCGGCGTCTCGTCATCCTGCCGAACAAATCCGGAGCGGCACCCGAAAATGTACTCGAGCAGGTGATCGGCCTTGCTGAGAGAACCTTGGTTTTGGTCCCGAACGAGGCGGCGAGGAATACAGCAAGGGAGTTATTGCCGACGACTATTGAGTTTCTGGGGCCGAAGGATATCGAGGCAGACCTGAAAGTTTTCACTGAATCCACCATGACGGCGTTACTCCTTGCCAATCGCTACGACGGGATTGATTTACCGGGGGCTGATTGCCGAATGCTGGTCGTCATCGGTGTGCCGACCGGGGTTGGGCTGCAGGAGCGTTATTTGACCGAGCGGCTGAACGCTCATTCACA
This sequence comes from uncultured Alphaproteobacteria bacterium, assembly GCA_963789535.1. GTDB lineage: Bacteria > Pseudomonadota > Alphaproteobacteria > Rhodobacterales > Rhodobacteraceae > CAVXHQ01. The sequence goes on from CAWBKU010000004.1 coordinate 729,469, forward strand.
GTTCCAGGATCGCATCCGCACCCGCTTAACTCAAGCCCTTGGCCGTTGCACCAGAGACGAGGGCGACTTTTCTGTGGCGGTACTGCTCGGAAACGACCTTCTGAAGTGGTGTTGCACGTCGTCGAATACGTGTGGTCTGCACCCCGAACTTCAGGCCGAAATCAAGTTTGGGTTGGACAACTCGGACGATCGAACCACTGAAGATATTGCCGATCTGTGTCGCACGTTTCTCGATCAAGGGAGCGATTGGGAAGAGGCCGACCAGGAGATCATCAGCCAGCGTAACAAGCTGACTAAGCAGCCAGATGCGGTGACGGCCATCCTCGCCACGGTCGCTCCACTGGAAATCGACTACCTGAACCGTATGTGGAATAGTCAATACGAGGACGCCCTTGCATTTGCCGATGACATCTCCAATACACTCAGCGGCGGGGACGAGCTAAAGCCGTACCGCTCGTTCTGGCAACACCAAGCGGCATCCGCTGCATATCTCGGCCACTGGACGAGCGGTAAACCTGAACTCAGATCGGCCGCCTTACACCATCTCACTGCTGCCATGGGCACATCGTCAGGCATTCGTTGGTTGGCCCTTATTCACGCAAAATTGAGCGGGACTTCGGAGCCGGCTGTCAACAGCCTTCCGGAACAAGAGCGATTTTTGTGCCTGGACGCTTGCTTACAGTCGATGGGTATTATCGGCCAGAAATGCCAGAAGAATATGGTGATCGCTCGGACTCATATTAAGTCCCACGGCGCAAAGAAATTCGAGCAAGGGCTCGAATTTCTAGGAAATCTCTTAGGTGCCAAATCCATCCGGTTTATGGGGGAGGGACAGCCAGACGGACTGTGGGTCTTCGGCGACTGGCACGCCTTTGTGTTCGAAGCTAAGACTGACGAGAATGAGAATTTGGGGGTGTCCCTGCGGACAGTTAGGCAGGCAAAGACGCATGAGCAAGCCGCTCGATCATTGGGATTGCTGGCCTCGCACACTCGTTGTTCGACCATCATCATTTCCCCGCGCACAGCCGTGCATCGAGTTGCGCAAATTCACACCGAAAAGCTTTACTATCTGTCGTCGACGGATGTGACCAAGTTGTTCGAGCGGACGGCGAAGGCTTTCAGTGAGGTACGGACTGCCGCTCCCAACTGCTCCCCTGAGGCGCTCTGGAACAGGTTCGCCAGCGTTTACCGAGACCATAGCCTTGACCTACCTGCTCTGAAGAACGCTCTGGAAGGGCAGAAGTTGTCGTCATTGCCCACAGTCGGTTGAACCATGCGGCACGCGGACTAGCTAAAAATCAACCACCGCGCAAAGTCAAGTATTGATGTGGCCTGAGAGCCTGTGAATCAAACCGGCCGATTCGTTGAAAAATAAGGACTTACGACGCGAAAACGGGGTTTGATTCACAGGCTCTGAGCTTGGTAATTAGATTGCTTTCAACCGAATCGGGAAGAAATGGTAAAAATTTCTTGACTTTCTGATAGACTGTCTGATGATGAGAAAGCTACTCGAAGTTTCTAGCACATATGTTTGTTTGTCGTGGCTAAATCGTATCTTAGCGGTTTTGCCTCGCATCACAGTTGAGGATAAAAATGTCTGAAGCAAAATTTTTCAGATCGTGCCCGAATCCGAGCTGCGGTCATAGCAGCACAACACCGACTTTTGTGTTTAAATGTGAGAAGTGCAACAAACCTAGTTGCCAGAATTGCGTGCACCAACCTAATATAGCGTTTATATCATGCCCACATTGCCGTAGCAACATGGATGTGCCGGACCATGTGGTTGGCACAATCATTTCGGGAATATAGCTGGACATTCGTTAAAGTAGCTACTAACTATTGTATTTGCCCAACTCGGCCCAAAGGCGTTCACGGCCGGTAAATGCGTGCGGTGTTTCAACCAACGGGCCTGATCCAGATGGCCATTGTCGGCAATCCGTGACTAATCATACCGCACTTCTGATAGCTTGGTCAGGCCGATTCGGTTGATCTCGTCGAAGCCGACCGCCGGATCGTTCGGCCCGACTTCGAGAACACAGCAGTAGCGGGCTTTGTGACCGAGGCGATCGTATCCGAACTGGATATCAATAAAGACTTGGATGGCGACGGCAAATTCAGCCCGGTCAAATCGGACCGAGGAGGCCTGGTATGCCGTTTATTGTTGGACGCGAGGACAGGGGTGGTGATAGCGGTCGTGGGTGAGGGTCGCTCGGTCGGCGTCGGTGAAGACGAGCGAAGTTCGCGTGACCATCCGCGACTCCAAAATCCGGGGAGACGATGGCCCAAATACAATCCACTCTCCCTGATTCGGCAAGTCCTCATTTTACAACTGCGCAGAGTATAGATATTTCATTCGTTCGCTGTGTCCACGCGAACGCATGATGCAGTTAATCAATGTTAATAAAAAATTGCAAACAACCATGAAATTATTCGTAAAGATTGCTCGTTCGCGATATAAAACATAGGTTCAACTAAGACGAAATGTCTGAAACTATACCTGTGTTCAGAAATATCGCACTCGTCAGCAGGTGGTTTTATGAGAAGACTTGCACTTTCTGCTGCCGTCTTGATCGGTATCGGAGTCGCGGCGTGGTGGCTGTGGCCGCGGCCCATTGTCTGCGATCTGGTATCGTTCGACGACCCCTCACGAGCGGCACACGCCGTGGACGGCGGCCCAGGTGCCCCCCGGGTCGGCCGGATCGAGTACCTCGACCAAGGGTGGACGCCGTCCCAGAGCCTCGACTTCTACACCCGCACCCAGGGCTCGCGGCTGATCCCGTACCGCTGGTTCCTCGCCCTCGAAGACCCTACGACCGGGCGGCCGCGAGGACTGGCTTGGGCTCGCTTGTGCCGCGTGCCACACGACACAAATCGACTACCAGTTGGTCGGCTACCGAATCGACGGCGGGCCGACAATGGCCGACGTCGAGACGTTCCTCGAAGAACTTACCCAGGCCCTGGCGGCAACCCGCGACGCCCCGGAGCGGTTCGACCGCTTTGCGACCGCCGTCCTCGGGGCAGACCGGACGGTCGATTCGACTGCCGTGCTCCGCGACCAGTTAGCGTCTGTCGCCGCGTTCCGGGCCGGCTATGACGCCCGCAACCACTCCGAACTCAAGTACGGGTTCGCCCGGCTCGACGCGTTCGGGCGGATCATGAACGAGCTCTTGGTCCGCCATATCGGGGTGGACGACCCGGCTCAGAGCCAGCCGCCGAACGCCCCGGTCAGCTACCCGTTCCTGTGGGACACCCCCACCACGACTTCGTTCAATGGAATGCGATCGCCCGAAACCCGGATCGCCGGCAGCCGGACGCTCGGGGGCTCTCGCGGAACGTCGGCGAAGTTCTCGGGGTGTTCGGCGAGGTCACGATCCGGAAGGCAGAGGCGGGGGACTACGGGGGTACGACTCATCCGTTCGGGTTCTCGATCTCGTGCATGTCGAAGACCTTGTCCGGGCGCTCAAGTCCCCGAGATGGCCCGACGGGTTTCCGGTCATCGAGGAACGCAAGCGGGCGGGAGGGCAGGATTGTTCGTCCGATACTCCGCCGACTGCCCCAAGTCGATCAATCGCGACGACCCCGGTCGGACCGTGAACGCTGTTCGAACCCCGACAACGTCCCCGCCGAACAGGCGTTCTGTTTCGGCACCGGCAACACGTCGCGGCAGCGCAGGCTCGACACCGGGCTGATCGAGGCCGGGAAATGCGCCGACTTCGTGCTGATGGATCAGGCGCAACATGCGCCGGGGCGCGGGCTGCTGGAATCGGTGCAACTGGGGAACCTGCCCGGCGTCGGCATGACGATCATCGACGGCGTGGTGACGAGCGGGCGGAGCCGGAACACACCGCCCGCCGCGCGGCTGCCGGAGGTAGTGAAGTGAGGGGCGTCTGCCTCGCCCTGACGCTGGGATGCGCCGCCGCGACGGCGACCGCGCAGGAGACCGACGCGGACGCGCTCGTCGCGCGACTGGGGCTCGCCCGGGTCTGGGGCTGCGCGTTCGACGGCGTGACCGGGATCGTGACGCTGACGCAGGATGCGGACGGTCGCGTGCTGGCGCTGGGCGACTGGGCGGGCGCCTCGGTCGCGGAAGGCGCGGACTGGACCGCGCTGACCCTCGGGGGCCGCTACCTGCTGCTTGCGCCCGGGGCCGTGGCGGTGGACGACGGCCGCGTCAGGCGCGGTGGGTGCCAGCCCTTCGACGCGGCCTTTGCCGACGCCCTGACCGACCTTTTTCCCGGCAGCGGAGAGGCGGCGCTGTCCGCCGTCTCGGACCGGCTGCTCGACGAGCTTGACGCGCAGCGAACGCAATCGCGACCTCGAAGTCCGGCCTCAGCGACGCCGAGGCACGGTTCGCGGCGCTGGCCGAGGCCGGGGCCGCCCGACTTGCCGCGACGATGGCCGCGGCCGAGGGCGAGCAGTCCCAAATCCGTGCGGCCTACGGCGTCCGTATCGCCGACCTCGAGGCCGAGATTGCTCGCGAGACGTCGGCGCGGCTTTCGCCCGCCTGCCGCACGGCGCTGTCGGATCTGGGGAGCTTCGCTGCGGCCTCGCTGACCGAAGCGGTCGTGGCGCGCGCCAACGAGGCGTCCAAGGCGAGCCGGATCGCCCATACGGTCGGGCTGGTCGACGCGGTGACGACGGCCTGTCAGGGCGGGTAAGCGGCGGCAAGAAGCCCGGGAACCTTCCCCGCGGGGAAGATTTCCTTTTGTTAACAGACCGTTAATCTTTCGATCTCGCGCCGATCGGGACGGGTTTCCGTCGAGAGAAATCGACGTCGGAAATCTCGAGAGTTTCCGGTTCAGAGGCGCTCGCCTTCGATCACCCACATCGTCGCGGGCCAGGCCATCGGCAGCGTCAGTCCCTGCTGCATCAGTGCCGCGCCACTCAGGTCGAGCGGTCCCGACTTCAGCGCCACCGGCCCCCGGCTTTGCGCGCGCCCGTCACCCGCGTTGCGCAGACGGACGCGGTAGCGGGCCGCCGGGTCGAGGCCAGTCAGTCGCAGGGGCCGTGGCAGGATCTGCGCGCTGGTCACATTCACCCCGGCAAAGACGACGAACCGGGCGCCGTCACGGGCGATCTGGATCTCGGCGATGACCGCAGGATCGGCGCTGTCCAGCCGCAGGATGTCGCCCGCCAGCCGCCAGTCGCGCGTTTCCTTCCACCATGCGGTCACGTCGCGCAGCACACCGGCCTCGGTCCCGGTCAGTTCGCGCAGGTCCATCTCGAAGCCCATAGACCGCTGTGCCGCGACCCAGGCGCGGAATGCCATCGGCAATTCGCGCCCCGTCGTATGGCAGAGTCGCGGCCCGACATGGCTGCCGGTGATCGCGGCGGGCAGGAACAGGGCGGCGTCATGCTGGATCCGCAACCGCTCGTGCGCGTCGTTGCTGTCCGAAAGCCAGACCCGGTGCGTCCGCGCGAGGATGCCCGCGTCGATGCGGCCCCCGCCCGAGGCGCAGCTTTCGATCTCGACGCCCGGGTGCACCGCCCGCACCCGGTCGAGCAGGTCGTAGAGTCCCCGCGTCTGGGCCGCGTCCACCACGGGCAACAGGCGGTTGTGGTCCCATTTCACGTAGTCGATGGCGTGCGCCCCGAGGACCGCCGACACCGCCTCGAAGAGGTAGTCGCGCACCTCCTCGCGCCCCATGTCCAGCACCATCTGGCCGCGCCCCAGCACCTGATCGACCGGCCCCAGCGCCCAGTCGGGATGCGCGCGAAAGAGGTCGCTGTCGGGGTTCACCATCTCGGGCTCGAACCACAGGCCGAAGGACATGCCGCAGGCGTGGACGTGGTCGATGAGCGGTGCGAGGCCCTGCGGCCACTTGCGCGCATCCACCGTCCAGTCGCCGAGCGACGAGGTGTCGTCGTCGCGCCGCCCGAACCAGCCGTCGTCGAGCACGAACCGCTCTGCCCCCAGTGCCGCCGCGCGGGTGGCGATGTCGGTCAGGGTGGCAAGGTCGTGGTCGAAATAGACCGCCTCCCAGCAGTTGTAGTGCACCGGGCGCGGGCGCGCGGGGTCGGGCCATGGCACCACCTCGTCGCGCAGATGCCGCTGGAACGCCGTGGCGATGCCGTTCAGGCCCGCCCCGCTACGAGCGGCCAAGAGGGTCGCGGTCTCGAAATGCAGGCGTGCTTCGGTCTCTGCATGGGCGGCGTGGCCGAACTGGATCTGGCGGCGCCCGTCGGGCAACTCTTCGGCGACCATCCGGTGCCCGCCGGACCAGCCGTAATGAAGCGCAAAGGCGGTGCCGCGCGTATTGGTGCAGCCGGTTTCGGGGAGGATCACATAGGGCGGATGCTCGTGCCCCGACCGCCCGGTCCGCGCCTCGCGCAGGCGGACGCCGGGGTTCCAGGGGGTGCGGACCAACTGGAACTCGCCCACCCAGCGTCCGGCGAGGTCGACGATCTCGGTGGCGTGCTGCGGGCCGGGCAGGACCGGGGCGGCGAGCCAGTGGACCCGGACGGGCCTGTCGGCATCGAGGGTCGTGGTCAGTGCGAACAGGCCGGATGCCGTCGTGCCGATCCGGTGGGTCAGCGTCAGCGCGACGCCCGGCACCGTCGCGGTCGAGACGAGGCAGAGGACAGCACCCTCGCGCCGCGCCCCGACGAACCCGAACACCGGCGCCAGCGGAGCGCCCTCGGCATCCGCCAGATGATGCCCCGCCTGTCCCTGAAAACCGCGCCCGGGTTCGGGCGACAGCGAGATCACGGGGTTGGCGTCGATCATTCCGCCCGCAACGTCGGCGGCGGCCGCCGCGGCCAGGGCCGCCAGATCCTCGCCCGGCGGCAAATGCGCCCCCCAGTAGACCACGAACGCGATCCCGCCCGGCGCACCGGACGTGGCGCCCGGGATGGCGAGCACGAGGCTCTGTGTTGCGGTATCGAGGCGCCATTGGGTCGGCAGATCGGTCATCGTCGGTCCAGTTCGGTTCGGGTCGCCTCTTCGGCCTGCCCGGGCGGTCGCAGCGACCTCTAATGCGGCCGCAACGGGCCGTCCATCCTCGGGCGCGCGGCGCCGCGCACCGCACCTCATTCGCCCGGCATCCCCCCTTGTTTTCCCGCCCCCGCCCCCTTAGACCCGACCGCGGAGATGTGGCCGAGTGGTCGAAGGCACGCCCCTGCTAAGGGCGCATACCGGAAACGGTATCGAGGGTTCGAATCCCTTCGTCTCCGCCAATCATCATTCGCAGAATCGTCATTTTACCCAGCATAATCAGAGCTTTACGGCCATTTTTGCCACCCTGCCGCCTCGGAAACCTCTTGTTTTGCTGCATTTCGTGCTGCACAATCCGCTGCATGGGGGCGTGAGCGAGGGCAAGACCATGAACGTGACCAAACGGGGCAGCACCTACCATCTGCGCAAGCGTGTGCCAGGGCGATACAAGCTTGTAGAGCCGCGCGCGGTGGTGTGGATATCTCTGCACACGGACTCCGAATCGGTGGCGCGCCAGAAGGCACCGATGGCTTGGGGGCATCTGATAGAGGCATGGGAAGCCAAGCTGGCGGGCGATGGTGACGACGCCGAACGTCGTTTCGAGGCAGCCAAGGAACTGGCCGCAATCCGGGGTTTTCGCTACCTGCCCGCGTCCCGTGTTGCCGACCTTGATCGTGAAGAACTCCTGCGCCGTCTGGAACTGGTGAGCCGCACGGGTGAGCCTGACAAGGTAGAGGCGGCGGCGGTCCTTGGCGGGGCATCTGCGCCGCAGATCACGGTGACGGGCGCGCTGGACTCCTACTGGAAACTGACCCGCGACCAGACGCTCGGCAAGAGCGACGATCAACTGAGGCGCTGGCGCAATCCTCGCATGAAGGCGGTGCGGAATTTTGTCGAGGTCATCGGGGACAAGCCCCTCGCGTCCGTGGCCCGCGACGACATGCTCGCCTTCCGCGACTGGTGGACCGACAAGCTGGAAACCGACGGTCTGACAGCGAACTCGGCGAACAAGGATATCATCCATCTCGGCGACGTGCTGAGGACCGTCGTGGACCGCAAGCGTCTGGGGCTGGTCCTGCCGTTCGGCGGGTTGTCGTTCAAGGAAGGCGAGGCTAAGACGCGGCCCCCGTTTTCTGTCGAGTGGATCAAGACCAAGTTGCTCGCCAAGGGCGCGTTGGCGGGCATGAACGAAGAGGCCCGCGCGATCATGCTGGCGATGGTCAACACCGGGGCACGGCCCAGCGAACTCGCCGCCCTGACAGGCCCCTGCATACGTCTGGGGGGCAAGGTGCCGCATATCTCGATTGAGCCTGTAGACCGGCAACTGAAGACGCCACGGGCCAAGAGGATCATCCCCCTCGCCGGGGTCAGCCTTGCCGCCTTGCGGGGCTTCCCTGAGGGCTTCCCGCGCTACAGGGCAGAGCCTGCCACCCTGTCGGGCACGGTCAACAGCTTCCTCGCAGAGAACGGGCTGAAGGAGTCCCCCTCGCACACGCTCTACAGCCTGCGCCACAGCTTCGAGGACCGGATGCTCGCTAAGGGTGTGGACGAGCGTATCCGGCGCGACCTCATGGGCCACAGGCTTGATCGTGAGCAATATGGCAAGGGTGCGGAACTGGCGCATCTCGGCAAGGTCATTCAGACCGTGGCGCTCTGAAGGGCAGCACGGGCGCGGGTGATCGGATCATCGCTCATGGCGGCTTCTGCGGATGCCAGTTCACGTTCCATGCGCTCGAATATGGGCGCGTAGGTCGGATCGTCGGCGGTGAGTTTGGCGGCAGTCAGGTGAGCCTTGCGGACTCGGTCAAGGTCGCGCTGGCGGGCCAGCGACGTGACAGATTGCGACATGTTGGTCCCTTTCGCGTTCTGTCAGGAAGACGAGAAGGGTCGTGCGCTTTTGGGGGACTCAGCCGTCGAGTCGAACGTTGACAGAGGCAGACGGGTTGCCTGCGACAGTCACGGCGAGACCCACGCGGGTGTTGCCGCTGGCGGTGGTCGTGACCAGCCCGTCGGATGCCCGGTGGTAGGCGATGGCCCCCACGGTGAAGGCATCGGTTTCGACCTTGGGCAAATCGAAGACTCCGAAGGTGGACAGTACCAGAGGCTCACCGATAGCGGCGTCCCCGAAGGCCACGCCGATCAGGTTGCCGACTTTCACCACGTCGCCAGAGGCGGCGATTGCGGCGGCGGTGAGGGTGATGCGTTCACCCGGCTGCACGTAGTTTTTCATCTCAGATTCCCTTCGATGTGTTGAGGTAGATGGTGTGGACCGGCTGACGGCTGGCCTTGGCGATTTCGGCCTCTAGAAAGCCAATGGCGCGGGCCATCTCGCCGTCGGTGCGGTAGGTTACGAGTTCGCCGCTCTGGTCCCTGAAGGTGAGGACACCACTGGCCCTGTTGAGGACCAGAGCATCGCGGGCAGCGACCAGAGCGGCGAGGGTGAGGGCCATATCAGTCCCCCGGGTTCAGGTAGGCAGCGCGCCAGTCGAGCCAGCCCGCGCCGAAGTCGAGCCACGCGCGGAACTTCAGGCCCAGCGTGTCCCACGCCTCTGCCCGCTGAATCTGGACGCCTTGGGCACTGGACAGGTAGCCGTATTGCAGCGCCGCGACACGGGCCGGGTCGGCGAAGATATACCAGCTTTCGTCTTCGATCCGGGGTTCCACCAGAAGGGTCAGCTTCGCCATGCCCGACTGAGCGTCGGCACTGGTGGCCGGGTATATCGAGGCGAGGAACCTCTCAGCCGCCGCCTCGCCAGCGGGACCGACCAGCAGATAGCGGGGGGTCACGTTGATGAGGGTCTTGCCGTCGAGTCCTTTGAAGCCCCGCATGGCCTTGCGGGCGTCGTCCAGTGCGGCGGTGTCGCCTGTGCTGCCCAGCGACACGCCGGACGCGATGGTGTTGCCCCGTGCCGTGCTAAAGACGGGGTTGCCGTCGGACAGGTTCGGGTTGCCGGTGATGAGGTCCGTCATGATATCCCGCTCAGTGTCGGCAGCCGCCTCACCAAACGCCGCCGTCATGTCGCCCAGCAGGTTGAGGTCATCGTTGATGATGAGGTTGCGCGACACGGTGATGGCCCGGGCGTAGGTCTTCAGGACCAGCGACTCGCCGTTTTCCGCGCGGCTGGTGTGGGTGATTTCGCCAGACTCGGCGAGTTCTTCCAGACGGCCCATCTCGCCCAGACGGATTGCCGTGCTGGTCTTGAAGTTGCTCAGCGACCGTTGACGGCCAAGTTGCTTCAGGGGCGACTGAGCGGCTTGATAAGAGGCCATCGCGGTCTTGTTCGCGGCGTTGGACACGACGAGGGCGAAGTCGCTGGTGGTATGCTCGCCTGCACGGGTCAGCACTTCGTCATTGCTCATGCCGCGTGTCGAGATACCGGCGCGGCCCAGCGAGTCCTTCGCCACGTCCATGAGCGACATGGACATGAACTGCCGAACCTCGGGGGCCGGGGTGCCGCCCGCCATGCGGACGTGCAGGGCGTCGGCCATGCGGTCACGGATGACAGCGGGGTCATCGTTCGCCGGGGTGTGGCTGCGGATGATCGGGGTCGTGCTGCGGCGGGTCTGCATGTGGTCGAAGAGTGCAGCCCGGACTCCGGTCATGTCGGCCCCCGAGTCGATCAGTTGATCGGCGACTTCAGCCGGTGCCCCGGCGTTGCGGGTGAGAGTTCGGATTTCGCTACACCGGGTGGCCGCAGCGGCCTCGGGCGTGATCGTCTCGATAGGATCGGGCATGGGGGACTCCTCTTGCTGCCGGATACGTGCCGACGGATCGGCAGGATTCGAGGTCAGCGTGACCTCGCTCAATGCCCAGCAGACGGCGCGTTTGTCGCGGCCTGCCGGGGTTGTCTGCTCCTGCCATCCACCGACGCCGTATCCGATGGACACGCCGCTGGTGGTGCCGTCCGCGATCCGCTGCCCTACGGGGGCTACATCTTCGGCGGATGACAGTTCGAGGGTGGCCACAAGGGCGTCACCTTCCCGAACGATGGACAGGACTCGCCCCAACTGGTCACGGACACTGGCATGTCGGTGACTGTCGAGAAGAGGCAGTGTGCCGATGGGCGGCGTGAAGCCGTCCAGCGACAGAATTTCGAGATAAGGGCCACGCGCGTCCCGCCGCTGCACCGGGGCTTCGGTGGCGATGACCGCCTGAAACTGTCGCGTCTCGGGGTTATAGGAGTTCGCCCGCGCGGTGGCGGAACGGGTGAGGTCATCGGGCAAGGATCGACTCCCATTTCTTGAAGGTGGCACTGGAACGGGGCAGCTTGGCGTTCGTGGCCGGGTCGCGGACCACGGCGGCGCGGTTTTCCGCCAGTCGTCTTCAAGGACTCCCCGGTCGCCATCCGACAGAGCATGGAAGAGCGACAGCGCCGCCGCACTCGACTTGGGTAGCGACTTGCCGCCCTTCGACTCCACATCGGCGGCGTCAGCCTCTTCAGCAATCGGTGCCACAACATCGTCGCCGTCTTCGTCGGTTCCCACGACGCGGGTGGCGATGATGAATGCGATGGTTTGTTCGGTCGGGCCGTTGCGGTTCTTCGACGGCTTGCCGATCACGCCGTCTTTCTCGCGCTTCAGGTAAAGCGGCACATCCAGAGCGCCGTTCAAGAGGCTATGGCCACGGGGCAGCCCGTCGCCTGCCTTCGTATCGTGATGGATCAGGACCACGGCTGCGCCCCACCGGGTCAGTGCCTTGGCTGCGGCGACCACAGTGCCCATACCCTTGGCATCGTTCTCTTCGAGGCCGGGGAAGGCTACGGCGAGCGTGTCGATAATGACCAGCGACGGGCGTTCGGCTTTGACGGCTGCCACCAGTTCTTTTAACTGGCCCCCCTTGGACAAGAGGTCAAACACGCCGTCCACGAGTCGCAGATCATCGGCGTCCCCCAGATCGTTGCGCAGCGCACTCAGGCGCTTCTGCATCCCGTGCGTGTCTTCGGCGGCGACGTAGAAAACCTTGCCTTGCCTGACCTTCCGTCCGAAGAACGGCTGCCCCTGCGCCACGGCAAAGGCGAGGCGAGGCCCCAAGAGGCTCTTGCCCGCCCCCGGTGCGCCGATGATCGCGCCAAGGTTGCCTTGGCCCAGCAACCCTTTCACGACGTAGGGCTGAGGCTTTATCGGGCCGGAGCCCGGCGTCACCTATGCGGTCGAGATCCGCTGGGTCGATCCTGATACTGACACAACGCTTGAGCCACCCGCCGCCGTGATAGACGTGGGTACCGCCAACAGCATAACGCTGACCAAGGAGGATATTCCGATCCTCGCAGCACCCACTGGCACGAAACATTTCGAGGTCCGGGTACAGGCGCGGCGCACGACCGGGACTATAATCTATGAGGCCTGGCAGGCGCGGTCGATCCGGCTCTTCATGCCCGACGGCATCAAGGTGGCCGAAGTCTCCGCGTGGACCGAGATCGGGGCCGACGCGCGCCTGACCGTTGCCGAGACGGTGATCTTCCTTGATCGCGGCGGGGCGGTGCAGCTGACCATCTCAGAGGCAGCCATCTGGATCGGCTTTGGCAGTGACGCGCGCCTCACCGTTCCGACCACCGACATCTTCAACGAATGGGGCGGCCAGTCGCGCATTACGGCCGCCGAGGCCGCTCTCTACATAGAGGTACTTCCATGAGCCACATCCTCCATCTTGGACACCAGGTCACAGATCTTGCGGGCGTCGAGGGCCGCATCAGCGCCGACGCGGCCGGGTTCGACGCCGATCTCGACGTCAACTGCGTCAAGATCACGACGACGAACAGTTCATCGGCGCCGTTCTCTGCCGCATGGGAGGAACCTCTCGGCGATGTCTGGATCAGCTTCCGCTACCGCGCGCCGTCGATTAATGCCCACATCATCGCTCAAGATGGCATCTTCCTCGAGTACTACGATGCGGCGAACCGGCAGGTGGGCCAGGTCCGGACCGAGCGGGATGACGAGAAGTACCACGCCATGGCCATGGGCGATACGAAAGTCGACGGCGCTTCCTCCTTCGTCGCTGCAACGAACCAATCCTACTGGATTGATGTGAAGATCGCCGTCGGCGCGGACATCACCATCGAGTTCTACGTCGATGGAGTGCTCCAAAGCAGCGCGACGGCCCCCAACACCGGTGGCAAGGGACGCCCCGTCCGCTGCGTCTGGCGCAATCTCTACATCTTCGATTTCTACAACCCCGCAACCTGGTACTACGCGCACATCGCAGTGCTAGATGGCGTCTCGACCATCGGGCGGCGGTTCGCGCGGCGCACGCCCGATCTGGTTGCGACCTATGATGCCTTTTCGGGCGGGGTCGATGCGGTGAAGGACAGCGACATCGCCACGCGTGCGGCAAGTGACATTGCTGGTCAGCGCATGTCCTTTACGCTGGCAGGGCCAACGGGTCCTGCGGGGGCCTCGGCCATCGCCGGTGTGCATGTGAAGCAGCTGGCCCAGCTCGGAACGGCAGGACCAACCGGTATTGCGGGGTTCCTGCGGATCGGCGGGGTCGACTATGATGCTTCGCCCGGCACGCCGTCGCCGGATATGGCCAGTCCGGTCTATTCGACCTGGGACGTGAACCCGGCCGACAGCATGCCCTGGACCACGGCTGCGCTGCCGACGGAAGTCGGGATTATCTCGTCATGACGCCACCTCGCGCCGATGAAGGCGACATGCGCATGTCCGAGATCGAATTCCAGGCAATGCTGGCGCGCGCTGCTGAAGCAGGTGCCAAACGCGCGCTGGCCGACGCCGGAATCGATGGCAAGGACGCTGCCCTCAATATTCGCGATCTTCGCTCATTGCTGGACTGCATCCGCTTCGTGCGGCGCACGGCCGTTCAGACGGCGGTGCATCTCATCACCACTGGCGTGATGTTGGCACTCCTCGCCGGGATTGCCCTGAAGCTCAAGATCTTCGGCGGCGCTCCGTAGCCGCGCTCCGCCTCAATTCATCGGCCAACCTGAACCGTAAGCGACGGTTCATCCCCATAGTCGCTGCCGATCTTGCCCAGTCGTTTGCGGTTTAAGCTGCGGCTTTGACTGCGGTCTTGTGGAAGGCACACGGCAGGAGGTCGTCTAGGTCGGCGTGGGGATGCCCCGCGGCGATGGATTGGAGGGTGGCACGCAGGTAGGCGAAGGGCTCGACGCCTTTCATCTTGCAGGTGGCGATGAGCGAGGCGATCCGGGCCCAGTTCTGCGCGCCTTCATCGTGGCCGGCGAACAGGGCGTTCTTGCGACTAAGGGCCAGCGGCCGGATCTGGTTCTCGACGAGGTTGCTGTCCATCTCAACCTGGCCGTCTGCGCAAAAGAGGGTCAGCCCTTTCCAGCGGGTCAGGATGTAGGCCAACGCCTTGCCCATCTCGGACTTGCGCGACAGTCGCGCGGCCTGGGCTCGAAGCCAGGCCTCGAGATCGTCGAGCAGCGGCACAGACCGATCCTGGCGCACGGCCCGGCGCTTTTCGGGATCGAGGCCACGGATCTCCTTCTCAATGCCGTAGAGTGCCGCGATGCGCTTCAGGGTCTCCTCGGCGATCGGCGATCCCGCCTTCGGCGTGGCCTTGATGATTTCGCGGCGGGCATGGGCCCAGCAATAGGCGAGCCTGAGCGGCGCTCCACGCTCGCGCCGATCATCGGCCAATCGGTTGTAGCCGCCGTAGCCGTCGACCTGGAGCACACCCTCGAACCCTTCCAGCATTCGTTCCGCATGGGCACCGCCGCGGCCCGGTGCGTAGGTAAAGACTACGCCGGGCGGGTCGCCCCCACCCCACGGTCGGTCGTCCCGCAGCATCGCCCAGAGGTAACCGGTCTTGGTTCTGCCCCGGCCCGGATCGAGCACCGGGGCCGTCGTTTCATCCATGAACAGCTTGCTGGAGTGTTTCAGCAACTCGGCCATCCGCTCCACCACCGGGGCGAGGTGGAAAGCGGCGCGGCCGACCCAGTCGGCCAGCGTGGAGCGATCGATGGACAGCCCGTGCCGCGCCATGACCTGCGCCTGGCGATACAGGGGAAGATGCTCAGAATACTTCGAGACGAGGACGTGGGCGATGGTGGCCTCGGTCGGCAGACCACCCTCGATCAGCGCCGACGGGGCCTTCTGCTGCACCACACCGGCCCGGCCCTTTGGGCAGGCGTAGCGGGGGCGGATGGTGACGAGGACGCGGAACTGTGCCGGGGTGATATCGAGGCGTTCCGAGCGGTCTTCGCCGATCCGGACCATGTCCCCGCATCCGCAAGGACAGGTCAGGCTCTCCGGTTCGATTACCCGCTCCTCGCGCGGGAGGTCCTTCGGCAGAGCCCGGGAGCCGCGAGACTGAGGGACAGGCCGCGCCTGACCGGGGGCCGCTGTCGCCGTGTCATGTTTCTCCTGCGCTTCGGCCATCGCGGTCTCGATGTCTTCGAAGGCCAGTTCGAGCTGGTCGGGGTCGAGCTTTTCCGAGCGAGGTCCGAACCGGGCGCGCCTCATCTCCTTGGCCAGGTGCTCGAGCCGCGCGTTCAGCGCCGCCAGCTCGGCATTGCGAGCCCTCAGATCGGCGTTCTCCGCATCCAAGTGTAGGCGGGCTGCTCGCTCCGTGGCGAGCGCCTCGAACTGCGCCTCGACAACCGTCCGCAGCGCGGCCGGAAGGGCCTCGAGGAGGCTTGGATCAAGGGGCGGCGACATGGCAAATCATACCTCACCCCGACTGGAGTTCCCAGTAAAACATGGGGTATCCTCACCCTGCCAAGGCCGGAGCCTGCACCCGCCGGGCCATTACCCGCCGCCAGTCCAGCCCTTCGAAGAGCGCCTCGAACTGCGCCCGCGACAGTCGCATCATCCCATCCTGAACCTTTGGCCAGGTGAAGCTGCCGGCCTCCAACCGCTTGTAGATCAGGACGAGTCCGGTCCCGTCCCAGACCAGAATCTTGATCCGGTCCCCCCGCTTCGAGCGGAACACCACCGTCAGCCCGGAATGAGGGTCGAGCCGCAACTCGTTCTGGACGGTGGCGGCGAGTCCATCGTGCCCGCGACGGAAGTCGACTGGCCGCATGGCGATCACGATCGGCAGCCGCTGACCCGGCAAAATCATGGACGAGCCGCGCGCAGCGCTATCGCGATCTCGGCGATCCGCGCCGTGGGCATGGAGGATGGGAGCCGCATCACCACCCCACCGCCGACCTCGATCTCGATCCGTTCCGAAAGCCCCGGTTCCGGGTCGGCAGCTGGTTCAGGCGCACCTTGGGAAAACCCAGTCTCAGGATCTTCCAGCATCAGCGGCACGAACATTGGCGAGGCCGTGATCGGGACCAACTTCCCCTCACGGTGCAGACGCCGCCAGGTCATCACCTGTGACGGCATCAGCCGATGCCGCCGCGCGACATCACCGACCATCGCCCCGGGTGCGTGGCTCTCGGCCACGATCCGCAGCTTCGATTCGGGCGACCAAGTCCGCCGCCCGCTCCCGCGATCCTCCAGAACCTCGTAGCGCCCCGCAAACCCATCCGACATCGCACACCCCGGCTCCCGCTCCATGCCGCAGGAATAGGCCGGGAACCGAGGCCGCGACGAGATCAGAAGGCAATGGGGCGTGGGCCTCGCTTACATTTTTTGTGATGTCTGCACGCTATCGGGGAGTCACGTCGTGTTCAATCGAAGTCCTGCGTAATTCCGCGAGTTTGCTGGAGCAGGACCCGTTTTGGTGAGATCGAACGGGAAGTTAAGCAGGCGCGCCGATCCGCGCCAACCCTCGGCACGCCTGCAATTGTCGCAACCACATGTGCGGTCGCGCGGTCGGCGAAACCTCGGCCGACCTGGTGGGCTCCGAGCGGGTTCGCCGCCATCCCCACCGCCGCGCTCGATCCGGCCCACTGTCCGGCGTCTCCTGCGGTCCCCGCGCTTGTCGGGTCCGGGTCCCCATCAGTGCTGGCCGCTTTGGCTATTCCGCCTCAGGCGGCAGGGTCGAGGCCATGTCGGTGATCGCTTGGAATTCTGTCAAAAACTCTGGCCGATGTTGCATCAGGTACCGCACGACCCGGGCGTTCCCAAGAAGCTTTCCCAGATACGCTTTGATCACGGTCAACTGCAGATGGTCCTGGCCGTAGGAGTCCTGGATCGATGTGATCCCTTCCTGCAGCCGGGCCAGCTCGCGCTCCATGCGCGCCATGGCCTCCGGGGTGATGCCCCTCATCTTCTTGGGTTTCTTGGTGTCCACCAGCTGCGCCTGGGGCGTTCCTGCAAGGATCGCGGAGATGTACGCTGGCGAGTAATTGTTTGCGTTCATCATCAGCTCTGCCGCCTCGATCTGGCGCATGGCTTTCATCTTACGCAGGATTTCGAACACGGCGGTCGCGCAGTGTTTGTCCTTCAGGATGCCGACGGCCTCTTCACAGATCCCGTCGAGCAGCTTTGCCTTGCGCACAATGCTGCGCGGATTGAGGTCCAGAGCCAGGGCGATCTTTTCCTCGGAGACACCGCGCTCGATGGCCTTGCGGATCATCTTGTGCTCCTGGATGGGCGCAAGACGGCTGATCCGCTTGTTATAGGTGAAGGCCTCGTCGTCCGTTGAAATCAGGCATTCGACCCGTTCGATGCCGAGATCCTTCAGCACCTCGATCCGGATATGCCCATCCAGCAGCATATAGGTGTCTTCCTCACCTGTGGATTGTGTGACCACCGGCGGCTCGACCAGGCCAACCTCTTTGATGGATGCGGTGATCTGGCGGTACTTGCGGCTGGATTTGACCGATGCGCTCAGCGCGCGCACGGGCAGGATGGCCTCTACCGACACGGTGACGCAATCGCTCTCGAAGCCGAGCGTCACCGCGTCCGGGATTTTGCGCTTGCCCCGGCTCATTCCGCCGCTCCCGCGTCCAGCGATTGCCCGAGATATGTGGGCAGGGTGTCCAGCCCCTCCGCGCGCAGGAGCGTCAGAAAATGGTCATCGCCCTTCAGCGAGCGAAACGCCTCCACGACGAACATCAGGCGGCCCTGCGTCAGTTCTGCCTTCTTGATCAACAATTTCTGGCGTTCGGCCTCCTGTTTATAAGCACGCACGAGCGCATCGCTGGTCAAAGGCCGTTTGGCGCCGTCGGCTCTGCCATAGCTGTTTCGATGAAGGCGTGGGCCGTGTGCATCGCGCTGCTGGATGAGACGTCGCACGGCGGCCAGTTTCTTGCCGCGTAGCTTTTTCTGCGTGTAGGCGTCCATCAGAGCGCGCTGCCCGCCCTCGGCGTCTGTCTTTGAAATGTCGATGGCGAGGTTCAGCGGCAGAAGGCCGGTTTCGACCGCCGAGACCAACCGCTCTTCGCCGCGCTCCAGCAGGCCTGCGATCATGCCGACATAGTCTGGCGTCACCCCGATCTTGTTTGCGATCTGGCGATCATTATAGCCGCGTTTGCGCAGGTTGCCGATCTCGCGCATCAGGTCGATCGGGCTGTGCTGGCGGCGCGCGCAGTTCTCCACGAGGCTCATGACCAGGCAGTCGCTCTCGTCGGCGTCGATGATGATGGCCGGTATGGCATCCTGCTGAAGCTCCATGAACGCCTCAAGCCGCCCCTGACCACAGACGAGGTCATATTCTGCCGGGTCCGTTCCAGCACGTTGCGCCACGGTGATGGGTCGCTTCAGGCCGATTTTCGCGATGTTCTCAACCATTTCCTCAAAAGTGCGCCGGTTGCGCACACGGGGGTTGAGGATGCGAATTCGGTCGGTGGGGATGAGAATGACCTGTTTCTGGGCAATGTCTTGGGTGTCGTCGGGCATCAGGCGGCCTCCGTGATCCGGGCCCGGCCAGCGAGCGCATAAAAATAGTCGAGCGTGTCGAAGCGATAAGCGTCCAGCGACAGCCCGTTCTGTTCCGCCAATCGTAGCTTGGCCATGGTCATGTCGATGCTCGGCAGCAGGTAGTAGTCGCGTGGTGTTTCGTTCAATTCGTCCATCCGCACGGCAATCGTGATGTCCGGCACCAGGCCGGTATCGAGGTGGATGCGCCATCGCAGGGAACCGCCCTGCGTCTCGAAACACCGGGCCAGCACCACCGACGCGGCGAACTCATCATTGATGCGGATCAGCTCCGTGTCTGGATCCTGCGCCGCCTGGCCTCCACGTTCCGCGACACCGTCGAGGATCTGAGCCACAATGCCGGGGTGGGCCTGTCGCAAGGCGCGGTTGATCTCGATGTAGCGATAGTCGCGCTCCGGCTCTTAACCGATCATCTGGTAGGCGCGCAGCAGGCTGCCGAAGCGGCTCCGAAAGGCGCTGGAGGATGGCACGTTGTCCTGTTCATCGATGATCAGTCCGGACAGCACGCCTTTCTGTTTCAGCACGGCGCGCAGAGCTTCGAGCAGTTCGGCGTCCGTGAAATGCTGGCTGCGCGCGTCGACGATTTCGCGTGCGCGCAGAAACAACGGCTCGTCTACGATGGCGGGGTAGGCGCCCTCGGCCCGGATCCACATCTCGCGCGGGTTCACCACTCGCTTGTGCTTCAGCTTGAAGGACACCTTGTTGTAGACGTTGTTGCCGATGTATTTTTCATTGGTGAGAACCTGGTGAACGGATGCCCGGGACCACGGCCGCTCAAGATCCGTCAGATGCCCCTCGGCATTCAGGGTTTCCGCAATCTCACGCTCCGAGTGGCCGTCCTCCACGAACATTCGGTACATGCTGCGCACGACGTCCTGTTCCTGCTCAGGTCCCGGAACGAGAACGACACGGTCGGTCTGAAGGCTCTTCTGCTCGCCGCGGGACAAGGCACCCTTTGGGTTGCCGTGTTCGTCGATCAGTACCCGGCGCAGGCCGTATCCGGCAGCACCGCCTTGGCGGTAGCCAAGTTCTACAAGACGGCATTGACCGGCAAAGACCTTCACGGAAAGCTCACGGCTGTATTCGCCTGCCATCACCCGCTTGACGGTCTTAAGCAGATTGGATCCGATACTGCCGTCATTCTCGAACTGCTCGCCGCAATAGTGGACCCGGATCCCCGCGCGAGAGCAAACATGCTCGTGGTAGGCCCCTTCATCAGCATCCTGAAACCGGCCCCAGCGGCTGACGTCATAGACCAGAATGGCCTTGAAATCCGCCTGACCGGTTCGGACCTCGGCCATCAGGTTCTGCAGCGCCTCACGACCGTCCAACCGCAACCCGGACCGACCGGAGTCCTCGAAGACGCGCAGGATCTGCAGGCCCCGGGCGGTGGCGTAATCCCGAATGATGTCGAGTTGGTTCTCAGTCGAGTACTTCTGGTGATCGGTCGACATCCGCACATAGGCGACCGCCGGGATATCCTGTCCGGCCTCGTCGCCTTTGTCCTCGCTGTTGTATCGACCGTTATTCAAATCGGGTTTCCCTTTTCAGCCTTTATTGGTTTCAATTTTTCCATCTTGCGCAAACGCGTCTGGAAAGTCGTTTCCTGAAACGAGCAAGGACTTTCCGTTTGCCCGGCAGTCAGTTCTCAAATTCCAATTCATTACTGCGCTCCTAAAATCAGTGGTGTCCGTCAAGCGCGGTCCAATGACCCGCACCGGACAAAATCGACTCCCGCCGTTTTCATGGTTCTTCAATTGTTTAACGAAGAAGGACGTGAAAATGCGCGTGAAGATGGGCACAGTTGTGCCGAAGATGGGCACATTTGTGCACCTGGTCGAAGAACCAACCGATTATCGAACCGCCATAGCGATGGCTCTGCACGAAGAGTTGGACGACACACACAGGGCAATCAAAACGGCCATGCGCTGGACGGGTGCCAGCGAACGCACCGTGAAATACTGGTTTTCGGGCGAGCGGGGGCCGAGCGGCGACCATCTGATCGCCCTCGTGCGGCATTCGGATGCCGTGCTTTACGTTGTTCTTGCGCTGGCTGGCCGCCACATTGTCGATGAGGCAGGCGATTGAGGGGCGAACGATGATCGGCAGACGTAGGGCGCAGCTCACTCTTGTTTTGTGTGCGTTTTTGGTTATATTGAATACACGCGAGATGAGAGGTGCTGCGCAATGTCCCGAACGACTACGATGACCGTCCGCCTTGGTGGAGCATTGAGTGACTTCGTGTCGGCCAACGTAGGCGATGACGGGTCCTATGAGAACGTCAGCGAATACATCCGCGACTTGATCCGGCGTGACAAGGAGAGGGCGGAGCAGGAGGCCTTCAATCGCCTGAAAGCCGAGTTGACCCATGCCTTCGCGGCTTCGGAGGAGACGTATCAACCGCTGACCGCAGCCGAGGTGATCGCGCGGAACCGGGCCTGATCCGGTGACCACCATCCGTATTCAGGAAGGGGCGTCCCACCGCCTTGATGACATCTACCGCTACACCCGCGAAAGGTGGGGCGACGATCAGGCCGAGAAATACATCACCGGCCTGTTCGCCGCCTTCGACAAGATCGCTGACCACGGCGTTGCGTCAAAGCCCATCCCGGCCGAGTTCGGCCTCAACGGATTTTTCTTTCGCTACGAACGCCATTTCGTCTATTGGCGACATCTCTCGAATGGCGACATCGGGATCGTGACCATCCTACATGAGCGCATGCATCAGATCGACCAGTTCCGGGATGACTTCGGCTTAGGCTGATCGGCTGATTTTCCAATGAGCGTCAGATTTGCGCAGGGTTTCGCGTGGGTCCCTCGGGGTCCGACGCTGGCACGAGAGAGAGTTCGTTGCATGTGTCATTCCCTCCGCCATTTTCCTCAAATCTATCTTCACTTAACTACCTGATAGTAGTGTGGAATTCGGCGGTTTGGCACTTGCGGCGGCTCTCGGTCCGCTAGATTTGCTGCACATTTTGCTGCACAAACGCGGAGGATTTCCGCCATGATCATTGCCAAACGGGGTAGCACCTACCATCTCCGCCGCCGCGCTCCGCGCCGGTATCGCGGCATTGAACAGCGCGAAACGGTCTGGATCAGCCTGCATACGGATTCCGAGATGGGTGTCACGAGCAAGGTTGATCGCGCATGGAGCCAGATGATCGAGGCTTGGGAGGCGCGGTTGGCCGGGATACGATGGACTCGCCGCCACCGTCCAGAACGAGTTGCGGCTCGACCCTCATTCCGGGCTGACGGTGGTGTTCCGCTCGAAGCGGGGGGACCGGATCAAGATTCTGGTCTGGGACGGGACCGGACTCGTCCTGATCTACAAGCGGTTGGAGGCCGGCAGCTTCACCTGGCCAAAGGTTCAGGATGGGATGATGCGACTGTCGCGGGCGCAGTTCGAGGCGCTCTTCGAAGGGCTGGACTGGCGGCGGGTAATGGCCCGGCGGGTGCAGGCTCCGGCCTTGGCAGGGTGAGGATACCCCATGTTTTACTGGGAACTCCAGTCGGGGTGAGGTATGATTTGCCATGTCGCCGCCCCTTGATCCAAGCCTCCTCGAGGCCCTTCCGGCCGCGCTGCGGACGGTTGTCGAGGCGCAGTTCGAGGCGCTCGCCACGGAGCGAGCAGCCCGCCTACACTTGGATGCGGAGAACGCCGATCTGAGGGCTCGCAATGCCGAGCTGGCGGCGCTGAACGCGCGGCTCGAGCACCTGGCCAAGGAGATGAGGCGCGCCCGGTTCGGACCTCGCTCGGAAAAGCTCGACCCCGACCAGCTCGAACTGGCCTTCGAAGACATCGAGACCGCGATGGCCGAAGCGCAGGAGAAACATGACACGGCGACAGCGGCCCCCGGTCAGGCGCGGCCTGTCCCTCAGTCTCGCGGCTCCCGGGCTCTGCCGAAGGACCTCCCGCGCGAGGAGCGGGTAATCGAACCGGAGAGCCTGACCTGTCCTTGCGGATGCGGGGACATGGTCCGGATCGGCGAAGACCGCTCGGAACGCCTCGATATCACCCCGGCACAGTTCCGCGTCCTCGTCACCATCCGCCCCCGCTACGCCTGCCCAAAGGGCCTGACCCGTGACTTCGACGCGTCCGTCCAGGTCGAGGCCGCCTGCCCGTTGCTGATCGTGGACGAAGCGGACCGTCTCAGCATCGCTACCCTGGAACACCTGCGTGATCTCTACGACCGGTATGGCTTCGGTCTCATCCTGATGGGGATGCCGGGGCTGGAGAAGAAACTCGCCCGCTACCCACAGCTATACTCCCGCATCGGCTTCGTGCACGAGTTCAGGCCGCTGCGCGAGGCCGAGATGCGGCTCGTCGCGGCAAGGCACGCGGCAACCTTCGGGATCGCGTTCGATCCGGACAGCCTGGAGGGCATCGAGGCGCTTGCCGCCGTGATCCGCCTCACGCGGGGCAACCTCCGTCTCGTCGAGCGCCTCCTCGCGCAGATGCGGCGGATCATGGATCTGAACACCGCCGCTGACGTCACGCTGGAAGTCGTCGAAGCCGCCCGCGATCGGCTCGTGATAGGTCCCGGCGACTGACAAATAGCGCAGACAGAACCCTGCCAATCAGTGCGGAAATCTACAGTCAAGTCGGCTAACTTCTTCCATCGACGCTCTCCTTGTGGCGGTGCTTCAACACCCGCCAATTCGGTACAATTGCTGCCAACCGGGGTCGCGACGTCGGTCGACGGCCTACTCGAAATACTCCGCATACTCATGCCTGACCGTGTCGATGGTGGCGTCGAGGCGGGACAGATGGCGGCGCATCGCCGCTTCGGCGGCGTCCGGGTCGCGATTCTGGAGATGCACGAAAATGCGCCGATGGTCCTCGACGACCTGCCGCATCCCGTCCTTTTGCATCATGCTCAGAACGCACAGTCGATCGACCCTGGCCTTGTTCTCGGTGATGGTGTCGAACGCGAAAGATGCCTGCGCGACGCCGCAAAGCTGGCGATGGAAATCGAGATCGAGTGCATGCAGCGCCGTGACATCCTGATTCCGGACGGCGGCATCCTGTTCGGCAAGCGCCCTTTCGAACTCAGCTGAGTTAGCCCCGTTCCACCGGGTAACGGCACGTCTCGTGACCTCGATCTCGATCGCCGCGCGCACGAACCGCGCGGTGACGATAGCGTCCTGCGAGAACTTCTTTACCTCGGTAGCTTTCTGCGGACGGATCAGCAACAGGCCGAGGTTTCCAAGCCGATTGAAGGCATCGCGGACCGGCTGCCGTGATATCCCGAATTGCGAGGCGATGTCCGCCTCGGACATCTTGCGGCCGGGAAGAAGGCGGAGCGAGACGATCTCGTCGTAGAGGTGCTGGAATACCAGATCCGCACTGGTGCGGCGGTCGCGAGTATCCATGAGGCCGTTCATGGCGTCCATTTAGCACGCGGCGTGACGCTGCGCTAGTTCGGGACGCGGATTTGCTCCCAGCAACCGGGCCGGGACCCGAGGATGGCACGCGACGCCCGCACGGGAATTGATGTCATTCCGATACTAGTATACCAGTTTGAGGTGCGTGGTTGCGATCGGTCGCGCACGAGACTCAGGAGGATACATGTCGGGGGGGAACTACAATCGATCGTCAAGGCCTACGGTGCGGTCGAGGTCGTCCACGGGATCGACCTGAAAGTGGCGGAGAAGGAATTCCTTGTCCTCGTCGGCCCTTCCGGTTGCGGCAAGTCCACGACACTCCCGGCTGGGCCGGGGGGCCGCATTACTGGATGACCGGCATCGCCTATCTCATCGAGGCTGCGACCCTGTTGCGCAGCTATACCGGTCTGGACCTCCACGCGCGTCCGTTCTTTCGCGCGACGGCGGCCTATGCCGCCGTGACCCCCGCCGCGACCCGGGCGCTGCTGGACGTCTATTTCGTCCATGACCGGTATTCGTGATCGTAGGCATGATCGACGCAGAGACCCCCGTGACGGTCGACTGGCTGCTGCATGCCAACGGACCCATGACGCTCGGCGACAGCACGTTTCGCTACGACGGGGCGCAGGCCGGGTTCTACGGTCAGGTCATCTGGTCGGAAGGCGGCGCACCGACCCTGACGCAGGAGACCGGATTTCCGGGCGTCGATCCCGGTGACTACGGCGACCTGCCGGTCAGCACCTGCCTGCGGGCGAGCTATCCGCGACCGTATCGCCACGCTGCTCGTGCCCTATCGCCTGTCCGCGCCGCGTCGGGTGTTCAGTTTTCTGGACGATCAGGGCTACGATTGCGGCCTCTATTTCACGGACGCCGAGGAACGCAGTTTCAAGGTGACGATCAGGAAAAACTTCGACGAGGGGCGATAGCGAAGGCTGCCGTTCCGTCGGCTTCCGGTCCCGGGTCCGGCATCAACCATGCCGCAATCCCGCGATCACGCCGCGCAGCTCAGCGAGCCCGCGCAGCCGGCCGATCAGCGGATATCCGGGAAACGTGGCGCGGTCGGCGTCGTCCAGCAGATCGTGACCGTGATCGGGCCGGAACGGAATATCCTGTGCCGCGTCCAGAAGGGCCCGGATCACGGCGACGATGTCGGTATCGCCGTCCAGATGCGCGGCCTCCTCGAACGAGCCGTCAGCCTCTCGCCTTACGTTGCGCAGATGGGCAAAGGGGATGCGATCGGCGAACCGCCGCGCGATGGCCGGCACATCGTTGGCCGGGTTCGCGCCAAGCGAACCCGAGCACAGGGTCAGGCCGTTCGCGGGCGCGTCCGCCGCGTCCATGATCCAGGCGATATCCTCGGCATCCGACACGATCCGCGGCAGGCCCAGGATGTCGCGGGGCGGGTCGTCGGGATGGACGCCGAAGCGCAGTCCCAGGTCGGTCGCGGCAGGGATGACCTCCGACAGGAACCTGCGGTAATGCGCCCGCAGGTCATCGCGCCCGATGCCGTCATAACGCGCGAGCGCCGCCTTCAGGGCGGGGACATCGTAGCGGTCGAAGGCCCCGGGCAGGCCCGCCATGATCGACGCGAGCACGTCGGCGCGGTCGCGTTCCGTCGCCTGCTGAAACCAGACGTCGCCGTCCCTTGCGGCCTGCGGCGCATAGTCGTCGCGGGCGGCGCCGCGACCCAGCATGTGGATCTCGAATGCCGCCATCCGCGGCGCGGAGAACCGCAGACAGGTGCCGCCGCGTGCGACGGGTGCCGCAAGGTCGGTGCGCGTCCAGTCCAGCACTGGCATGAAGTTATAGCAGATCGTGCGGACGCCCTCGGCGGCGAGGTTCGCCATCGACTGCCGGTAGTTCGCGAACAGGGGGGCAAGATCGGCATCGCCGCGTTTGATCGCCTCGTGGACCGGCAGGCTTTCGACGACATCCCAGGTGAAGCCGGCGGCCTCGATCTCGCGCTTTCGCGCCGCGATCGTCTCCCGGGGCCAGACCTCGCCATAAGGGATTTCGTGCAGGGCCGTGACGATGCCCGCAGCACCGGTCTGTGCGATCTGCGGCAGGGTGATCGCGTCGAACGGACCATACCAGCGCCAGGTTTCCCTCATCGCGCGACCCGCCGCGCCATCTCGCGGGCGCCATGGTCGACGAGACCTGCGTAGACTGCCTGCAAGGGGTCTGCGATCCGTGTCGCCAGCGCGGGATCGAACACCTCGCGCAATGCCAGCAGGTCCGCGACGCCCTGACCGGACGCGGCCCGCAGCCGCCCCGCCAGCGGATCCTTCACCTCGATCGCCGCGCCCGCCTCGTCCATGCCCCCGACATACCGCATCCATGCCGCCACGACGAGCAGCAGTCCATCGACGTCGCGCTCCGCGTTCAGCCCGTCCGCGAGCGTGCCGAGGATGCGCAGTGGCAGCTTCTGGCTGCCGTCCATCGCGATCTGCCATGTCGAATGGCGGATCGCCGGGTTTGCATAGCGCCCGGCGAGCGTCCGGGCATAGTCCGTCAGCGACGTCCCGGGGGGCGGTGTCAGCGACGGGATGATCTCGGCGGTCCACAGGTGCCGTGTGAACGCCGCGAGCGCCGGGTCCGCCACCGCGTCGGCGATGGTGCGATGACCGGCCAGGTATCCCAGATACGCCAGCGCCGAATGCGTGCCGTTGAGCATCCGCAGCTTCATCGCCTCGAACGGGGCGACGTCGGCGACCATCTGCACGCCGACGGCGGCGAGGTTCGGGCGGCCCTGCGGAAAGTCGTCCTCGATGACCCATTGCCGGAACGGCTCGTGTTTCACCGGGGCCGCGTCCGGACGCCCCGTCGACCGGGCGACATGGGCGATGTCGTCGGCCGTCGTGGCAGGCACGATCCGGTCGACCATCGTCGACGGAAAGGCGACGGAATCCGCGATCCAGTCTGCAAGGTCCGGGTCGATCAGCCGCGCGAGGCCGGTGACGACCCGCCGCGTCACGATACCGTTGTCGGGCAGGTTGTCACAGCTCAGCACGGTGAACGGCGCGGTCCCCGCGGCACGACACCGCGCGAGCGCGCGGACGATATAGCCGGGTGCGGACCGCGGCAGGTCGTTTTCCGCATCGGCCCGGATGTCGGGATGACCGGGATTCAGTTGCCCCGTCGCGGGGTCGTGGCAATAGCCCTTTTCGGTGATCGTCAGGCTGACGATCCGGGTCGCGGGATCGGCCATCGCCCCGATCACCGCGCCGGGATCCTCGGGCGCGACCAGCATCCCCGTCAGCCCGCGCACCCGCCGCGTCACTTCGCCCTGCGGCCCGAGTTCGAGGGCGGTGTAGTCGTATCCCTGGCCGCGCAACGCATCGCGCGTCGCCGCACTTTGCAGGCTGACGCCGATCACGTCCCAGCCCCCCGCCTCCTCGACCCACGGGATCAGGAAGGCGCGGGAAAACGCCCCCGGCCCCAGATGCACGATCCTGTCCGGCCTAGCGGGCAAGCCAGCCGCCGTCGACGTTCAGCACCGCGCCGTGGATATAGGCCGCCGCCGGGCTGGCGAGGAACACCGCCGTCAGCGCGATGTCGTCCGCCTTGCCCCAGCGGCCCGCCGGAATGCGGTCGAGGATCGCACGGTTGCGGTCGGGATCGTCGCGCAGGGCCTGCGTGTTGTTCGTCTCGATATAGCCCGGCGCAATGGCATTGACGTTGATGCCCTGCGCCGCCCATTCGTTGGCAAGGATTTTCGTCAGACCGGCGACGCCATGCTTGGATGCGGTGTAGCTGGGAACCCGTATCCCGCCCTGGAACGACAGCAGCGACGCGATGTTCACCACCCTGCCCGTCCCGCGCGGCAGCGCCGCCTTGGCAAAGGCCTGACAGGTAAAGAACAGCGCCTTGAGGTTCACGTCCATCACCGCGTCCCAGTCGGCCTCGGTGAAATCGACGCTGTCGGCACGCCGGATGATGCCGGCGTTGTTCACCAGGATATCGACTTCGCGCCCCGAAAACACGTCCCGCGCCGCCATCGGATCGGCGAAATCAAGGGCCAGTTCCTCGGCCGATCCGATCAGGCCGGCCGTTTCGGCGCAGGACGACCTGCCCGCACAGATCACATGCGCGCCCGCCCGCCCCATCGCGACCGCGATCGCCTGTCCGATGCCGGTGTTGGCCCCCGTCACCAGCGCCGTCCGGCCAGCAAGCGAAAAGGGGTTCGGACCCGATGTCACCGGAGCGCCTCCATCGCGACCATGTCCATGTCGGAGAAGTCGACGTTGTCGCCCGCCATCGCCCAGCAGAATGTATAGGGTGCGGTCCCCGCGCCGCAATGGATCGACCAGGGCGGCGACAGCACGGCCTCCTCGTTCCTGACCACAAGATGCCGGCTCTCTTCGGGCCTGCCCATGAAGTGGAATACCCGCGCGTCGTCGGGCAGATCGAAATACAGATAGGCCTCCATCCGGCGGTCGTGCAAGTGGGCGGGCATCGTGTTCCACAGGCTGCCTGGCTGGAACTGTGTGTATCCCATCAGGAGCTGGCAGGTCTCGCAGACCTCGGGGTGCAGGAACTGGATGATGACGCGCTCGTTGGCGGTGTCGCGGCTGCCCATCTCGACCCGGCGCGCGTCCTTGAGCTTGATGAGCCTGGTCGGACAGGTGCGGTGCGCGGGCGCTGAGGTGATGTAGAACCGCCCGCCCGCGAACGCCACCGGCCCTGACCCCATGCCGATATACAAAAGCTCGCCGTTTTCCAGCTCGTAGGTCTCGCCGCCGACCGTGACAGAGCCGGTGTCGCCGATGTTCAGCGCCGCCATCTCGCGCCGGTCGAGGAAACCGGGAGTGCCCGTCTCGTCCATATGGTCGAGCGTCAGCGTCGCGCTTCCGGGCACGACCGACCCGAGGATCAGGCGGTCGTAGTGCGAATAGACCAGGCTGATCTCGCCCGTCGCGAACAGGCCGCCGATGTGGAAATGGCGGCGCAGGTCGGTCGTGTCGAGGGACTTGGCGCTTTCGGGGTCGATGGCATAGCGGGTTTCGGTCCTCAGGGTCATGTCGGTCCTTTCAAAGAGGGTCGCAGCAACGTCGGCGTCTAGAGGAAATCGTCGCGGCGGGGGGTAAAGCCGTCGATCAGCGTGCCCGCCTGAAGGCAGGTGCAGCCGTGCCGGGCACCGGACGGAATGACGAAGCTGTCGCCGGGGCCGACCTCGGTTTCGACACCGTCGACGGTAAACCGAAACCGCCCCGCCTCGACGTAAGTCGACTGGACGTGGCGGTGCTCGTGCAGCTTGCCTTGCGCGCCCTGGGCGAACCGGAACGCGACGACCATGAGTTCGGGCGCATCGGCAAGAACCTGGCGGGTGACACCGGTATCGACATCGACGACCGGAAAACCGGACATGGCGAACTCCTCGTTATCGGAACAGGGCGGGCAGCCACAGCGACAGCCCGGGAATGTAGGTGACGAGCAGCAGCACGAACACGGCGGCCCCGTAGAACGGCCAGATCGTGCGCATCGCGTCCCAGATGCTGATCTTGCCCACGGCACAGCCGACGAACAGCACCGCGCCCACGGGTGGCGTGCACAGGCCGATGCCGAGATTGAGGATCAGGATCACGCCGAAATGCACCGGGTCCACGCCGAACGCCACGGCGACGGGCAAAAAGATCGGGGTCGTGATCACGATCAGCGGCGACATGTCCATGAACGTGCCCAGCACCAGCAGGACCACGTTCAGCATCAACAGGATCACCAGCGGATTGTCCGAGATGTCCTGCAACACCGCCACCAGCGTCGCGGGTACCCGGGTATAGGCCAGCAGCCAACCGAACGCGGCGGCGCAGCCGATCACCAGCAGCACCATGGCCGTCGTGCGCACCGCGGCCTTGGTCGCCTCGACGAAATCGCGGAACGACAGGCTGCGGTAGGCAAAGAACGTCACGAACAGCGCGTAGACGACGGCGACGTTCGACGATTGCGACGCGGTGAACCATCCCGACCGCACGCCGCCGAAGATGATCGCGACCAGGATCAGCCCCGGGGCCGCGCTGACGAACAGCGTCCCGATCATCGCGTAGCCCTGGAACGGCTGGGTCGGATACCCCTTGCGCAGCGCGACCCACCACGCGACCACCATCAGCGCCGCCGCGAGCAGCAGCCCGGGAAGGATGCCGGCGGTGAACAGGTCGGCGATGGAAATGTTGCCGCCGGCCGAGATCGAATAGATGATCATGTTGTGCGACGGCGGCAGGAGCAGGGCGATGATCGACGACACGACGGTCACGTTCACCGCGTAGTCGACGTCGTATCCGCGTTCCTTCATCTGCGGCACCATTAGTCCGCCGACGGCACTCGCATCCGCCGCCGCCGATCCGGACACCCCGCCGAACATTACCGACGACAGCACGTTGACCTGCCCCAGCCCGCCGCGCAGATGGCCGACGAAGGCCCCTGCCAGCGCCACCAGCCTGCGCGCGATATCGCCGCGCACCATCAGGTCGCCCGCGTAGATGAAGAACGGGATCGCCATCAGCGCGATGTTCGACACGCCCGAATTCAGCCGCTGGAACACCACCACCGGCGGTATCCCCAGATAGACGATCGTGGCAAAGCTGCTGACCCCCAGACAGAACGCCACCGGCGTGCCGATCAGCAAGAGCAACGTGAAGCTGCCGAAGAGAATCCAGAGTTCCATCAGTCGATCACCGCGTCCTGGCCGAACCGCGCCGTGTCGAGCCCGGCCGCCCGCCGCGCGATCCGTTCGACCGAGAAAATGACGATCAGCGCCCCGCCCGCGACGATCGGGATGAAATCCCAGGCCCCCGATATGCCCAGCGACGGCAGCTTGTTTCCGGCGGTCTTGAGCGCGAGCTGTGCGCCGAACCAGATCATCCCCGCCCCGAACCCGCCCACCGCAATGTCGGAGACCGTATGCAGCGTCAGCGTCACCGGGCGCGGCAGGACCAGCAGCAGCACGTCGAACGCCAGGTGATACCCTTCGCGGATGCCCACCGCCGCGCCGAGGAAGATGAACCACCCCATCAGGATGATCGCGGCAGGCTCGCTCCACACGATACTGTCGTTGAGGATCTTCAGCGCGATCACCTGCGAGAATATCATCGCCGTCATCGCCACCAGCCCCAGCCCCGCGACCCACAGGGCAGCGGTCGCCAGAAGGCCGGTGAACCGGGCAATGGGCGTGAACACCGGGTGCGTCACGGAAGAGGTCGGCGTGTCGGCCATGCAGCGGCGTCCTTGAAATATCCGGCCCCCGCGATGTGCGGAGGCCGGTCGGCCCGTTCGGTCGGGTCGTCTGGCCTATTCGGTGGCCTGGATGCGCGCGACCAGGTCCTTGAGGACATCGGTCGTGACATAGGTTTCATAGACCGGCACCATCGCGTCGATGAACGGCTGCTTGTCGATGTCGGTGATGATCTCGACGCCCGCGTCGATCATCCGCTGCTGGCTCTCGGCCTCGCTTTCGACCCACAACTCGCGCATGAACGGCACCGAATCGCGCGCCGCCTGACGTACCAGGTCCTGGTCGGCCGGATCGAGCGCGTCCCAGCTCATCTTCGACATCACCAGAACCTCGGGGACGATCAGGTGCTCGTCGAGCGTATAGAAGGGCGCGACCTCGAAGTGGCCCGAGCTGTCGTAGGACGGCCAGTTGTTCTCGGCCCCGTCGATGACGCCCGTCTGGATCGAGGAATAGACCTCGCCGTAGGGCAGCGGCGTCGCGTTGCCGCCAAGGGCGCCGACCATGTCGACGAAGATGTCCGACTGCATCACCCGGAAGCTCATCCCCTCGATATCGTCGATCGACCGGATCGGGCGCTCCGAGTTGTAGAAGCTGCGCGCGCCCGAGTCGTAATAGGCCAGACCGACCAGATCGTGGGCCTCGAAGGCGTCGAGGATCTGCTGGCCGATGGGACCGTCCATGACGTTGTGCATATGTTCGACCGACCGGAAGATATAGGGCAGCGACACCACCTGCGTCTCTTCGATGATGTTGTTGAACGGCCCGAGGCTGACGCGGTTCATGTCGATCACGCCGAACTGGGTCTGTTCGATCGTGTCCTTTTCCTCGCCCAGTTGCGCACTGTCGAACACCTCGACGCAGATGCGCCCGTCCGACCGTTCCGTCAGCAATTCGCCCATGTATTGCACCGCGACCACCGTCGGATAGCCCGCCGGATGGGTATCGGCGGACCGCAGCGTGATCTCGCAGGCCTGCGCCATCGCGCCGGTGGCGAAAGTCGACGCCAGCAGCGCCCCGATCAGAATTTTCGTCGTCATGTCTTTCCTCCCAGAAAGTGGCCCTGTCAGAGCCGATAGGCCTGCTTGGCAAGCCGGTAAGCGAGGTCGTGTGCGACCTCATGGGCATCCGCCAGCCCCAGTCGCCCGGTGGCTGCGAGGGTGGCGAGATAGGCGCAGTCGACACGTCGCGCGACGTCGTGCCGCGCGGGGATCGAGCAGAAGGCGCGGGTGTCGTCGTTGAACCCGACCGTGTTGTAGAAGCCGGCCGTTTCGGTCGTGGCCTCGCGATAGCGCCGCATTCCTTCGGCGCTGTCGTGAAACCACCATGCGGGGCCGAGTTTCAGCGCCGGATACACCCCCGCCAGCGGCGCGAGTTCACGGGCATAGGCGCTTTCGTCGAGGGTAAAGACGATGATTGTCAGACCCGGTTCGAGGCCGACCGCATCGAGCATCGGGCGCAAGGCGCCGACGTAATCCGTGCGGGTCGGGATGTCGAACCCCTTGTCCGGTCCGTATGTCGCCGACATCCGCGCGGAATGATTGCGCGCCGACCCGGGGTGGATCTGCATCACGAGGCCATCGTCGAGGCTCATCCGCGCCATCTCGGTCAGCATCTGCGCCCGGAATAGGGCCGCATCCCCGCGGCTGGCCTGTCCGTCCCTGACCCTGTCGAACAGGGCCGCCGCGTCGGTCTGTGGCAGATCCGCGGTGCAGGCATCCGGATGGCCGTGATCCGTCGCCGTCGCCCCCGCCGCGATGAACATGGCACGACGGTCCCGGTGGGCGTCAAGGTAGCCGTGCCAGCCGTCAGCGTCCTTTGCCGTCATTTCGGCCAGTCGGGCGATATTGTCGGCAAAACCCGGCGTTTCGGGGTCGATGACCGCGTCTGGGCGATAGGTCGGGATGACCCGCCCGCCCCACCCCGAAGCGGCGATGGCGGCGTGATGGTCGAGGCGATCCAGCGCCGCATCCGTGGTGGCCAGCGCCTCGATTCCGAACCGGTCGAACAACGCACGGGGGCGAAAGGCATCGGTCGCCAGGCATCCGGCCAGATGATCGTAGACCGCGTCCGCGGTATCCGTGTTCAGATCCTCGTCCACACCGAACACATGTTCGAGCGCGTGATCGACCCACATCCGCGAGGGCGTCGCGCGAAACAGATGCCAATGCGCGCAGAACGTCCGCCAGATCGCCCGCGGGTCCGTCTCGACCGGTCCGCCGTCGGATCGCGGCACCCCCAGGCTGTGAAGAGGCACCCCCTGTGAGACCAGCATCCGCAGGATATAGTGGTCGGGCGTCACGATCAGCCGCGCCGGATCCGCAAAGGCCGCGTCGGTGGCGAACCACGCCGGATCGCAGTGCCCGTGCGGGCTCAGGATCGGCAACGTGGCGACGCCCTCGTACAGCGACCGCGCCACACCACGGACCTCGGGATCGACCGGAAACAGCCGGTCGGGGTCAAGCTTCGGCAATCGGCATCCCCCCTCGGTCGTCACGGCGGCGCTTCGCTCGTCACTATCTGATATGTTAGTATACCAGTATAGTGAACGTCAACCGGAGACCTCCGTAGCCGAGCGGTGTGCCGCACGAGCCACAACGGATTGCGGAGATGCCGCGTTTGCCGTTTCATGCCGGTCTGGGAGGTTACAGGGCGGCGCGGGGTCAGCGCCAGATCGTTTTGAACGTGGAAGGTTCGGTTTGCGAAGCTCTTCAAGGCGGCCGTCGCGGACGCGGATCGTTCGGTTTCCAACTACCCCATGGTATTGGCTTCCCGCGCGCTCGTGGCCCAATGCCTCGACTTCGTGCCAAACATGGTTTCGTTAGAAGCATCTTCGACTGAAGCATGCCCGCATCACGCCCTTACCGTCTCTTTTCTGTTCCGACCGCGCTCCGACCGGCTTT
Source organism: uncultured Alphaproteobacteria bacterium (assembly GCA_963789535.1). GTDB lineage: Bacteria > Pseudomonadota > Alphaproteobacteria > Rhodobacterales > Rhodobacteraceae > CAVXHQ01. The sequence continues at coordinate 763,670 of CAWBKU010000004.1, forward strand.
CCTGTCATGGTCGAACGGGCAGCGCTCAGCGGTACAATGGTTCTCAACCTCTTGGCCTATCTCCCGTCAACAACAGGTGGGGTCAGATCTGTTGCGGGGCATGCCGTTGCCCCCAGACCACATCGAAGGGTGACCCCGTTTCAGCGGTCGAGCGTCCCGGTCGTTGTCCGGCCGGTTCCCGAAGGCGGCGCACGGAGGTTGCAGGGGGCCGACGTCTCCGAGCATTTCCGACCTCCATACCGATGCAGATACCGCTTGGGTTCGGGACATCCCCTTTCCGGTGTTTCTCAAACGGACCATGGCTCGGCGGTTTCTTGGCGACCGACCGGCGTCAAGTCGCCGGTCTTCAAGCAGAAAAACGGCTTCCGCTAGGCGGACCCTCCGCTTTTCGGTTTGATCGCATCACCCGCCAGCATGACCGTTCTTCATCGAAACACCCATCGAAAGGATACATACCATGAGAACCTTCGCAGAATTCCAGATCATCGGCCGGGTCGGGAAGGTCAAGGACGTCGGCACTACCCTCCGCATCAGCATCGCGTCCGAATACGGCCGCAAGGACGAGGGGGGACTTCAAGACGAACCCCTACTGGAACGCGGTCACGATCTTCAACGAGAAGGTCATCAAGTGGGCCAAGGACAACATCGCCCCTGGCGACCTGGTCCACACACGCGGCACCCTGCGCCAGACCGAGTGGGAAAAGGACGGCCAGACCGTCTACGGCATGACCATCGCCGCCAACGACTTCGACCTTCTGGCCAAGAAACAGGTCGACGACGAGGTGATCTGATCACCGGAAGGGGCGGCCCCGGCCGCCCCTTCCCTTCGGGTCCATCGGGCAGGCAGCCGAATCTGGCGGCACGGGCGATGTCGACCCGATGCTGGACCTTGCACACCTCGGATGTTCCCGCAATGTTCCGGATCTATAGCGCGCCACACCTCCCCCCGCAAGCAGACCGACGACACGGCCTTCCCGGTCCGTGTCAAGATCGTTGTTCCGGACCAAGGGTTCGGCCAGTCGATCCACGATCTTCTCATCTGGCTCCAGTCGAACCTCGGGTCCGGGAACTACGCGCAACATGCGGTCGCAGCCCTCGGGGGAAGCGCGGTCGGGTTCTATTTTCGCGACGTCGAGGGCACGCAGGCTTTCGTCCATGCTTTTCCCGGCCTCGTCCTTGCTGATGGGACCGGGAGCATCGCATATTCGTCCCCTGACCGGGACACGGCCTGGGCAACGGAGCATTTTCTCGGCGTGTGCAACCTCTACTCACTCCCCAAGGGCCAGGCGGCCACCGATGCCGCCAACCGACTTGTGCAACATTTATAACCGCCCCTTGCGCAAGAAGAATCTTCAGAGCTGATTTTGGCGCGTCATCGGGTACTGACATGTATCCGGCCTCGTATGCGGCGTCATACATGCCGCGGGCCCGTATGGTGTTCGAAGATTGGGTCCAGATCAAAGCCGCGTGCTCGATGGCACTCTGTTGCACACTGGTTCTCCCGATCCCGTCTCACGACTGTTGCGCCAAACTGCTCTTTGCCCTCTTCCGCTCCGACGTCCTCGCGACCGACGGTGGCTTATGCCACCGTGGCCGGAGACTGGTAGACGCCACCACGGGCCATCAGGGCCCAGACGATCCGCGCCAACTTGTTCGCCAGCGCCACCCCCACCAGCTTTGGCGGCTTGCGCGAGAGCATCCCGCCCAGCCATGTGCCTGATCTGGCCGCGGCATGGACGTGCCGTTTGATGATGACGCTGTTGGCACCAATGATCAGGAGGCGTCTCAGGGATCGTTCGCCCATCTTCGTCGTGGCCCCAAGGCGCTGCTTGCCGCCAGTGGAATGCTGCCGCGGCACGAGACCCAGCCACGCCGCAAAATCGCGTGCCTTGCGGAAAGTCTCGGGAGGCGGCGCAAGGGCCGCAATGGCCGTAGCGATCAAGGGGCCGATCCCGGGCACAGTCATCAGCCGCCGTGCCACATCATTCGCTTTTGCCCGGCGGGTGATCTCGGCATCAAGCTTTCCGATCTCCGCCACCAGATGGGACAGCGTCGCGATCAGTACCTTGAAGGTGGCCGTTGCATCGGCTGGCAAGCTGCTGTCCGGATCCGCGACAATCGCGACCAGCCGCTTGGCGTTGGCAGCTCCTTGCGGCACGATTTGCCCGAACTCGGTCAGATGGCCACGCAGGGCATTGATGGCCTGGGTCCGCTGCCGGATAAGAAGCTCGCGCACGCGAAACACCATCGCCGCGCCCTGCGTCTCGTCGCTCTTCACGGGCACGAAGCGCATCGTCGGGCGCTGCGCAGCTTCGCAAATGGCCTCGGCATCGACGGCATCATTCTTCTGGCGTTTGACGAATGGCTTCACGTAGGCGGGTGGGATGAGCCGCACGTCATGACCCAGCTTGCCGATCTCACGGCCCCAGAAATGAGCGCCACCGCATGCCTCCATCGCGACGACACAAGATGGCAACCGGCTAAAGAAATCCAGCACCCGTGCTTGCCGTCGTTTATTGCGCAAGACCGCTCGACCAGCGTTGTTAGCTCCATGAACCTGAAACACATTCTTCGCCAGATCGAGCCCGATCGTCGTAATCTCCGTCATGACCGCTCTCCTTTGTGGATCGTTGCAGACCCACCTTGGCACATCGATGCCGTCCGGGGGCGGTCACATCATCAAAGCCCCGCAAGGGAGGAGATGACCCCGGCGAGGATCGCCGGTCAGCAAGTGCCGGCAAAGACACCGAGCCCCTGACCGCTTGCCCCTAGCCCGCAACCACCGACGTCCCCCATTGCGCGCAACGCGTGGCCAGCATCGGGGGCATTGGGCGATCGGTAAAGAAACTGTCGATTTCCGACAGCGACGCGATCAGCGCGGGCGCCGTGCGGCGGAACTTGGAGTGGTCGGCCACGAGAAACGTGCGGCGGGACTGGCGGATGATGGTCTGGCTGACCCCGACCTCGTGGATGTCGTAGTCACGCAAGTCACCCTCGGCATCGAGCGCCGAGCAGCCGATGACCGCGATGTCGAGCTTGAACTGGCGAATCGCCTCGGTCGTCAGCGTCCCGATCAGCCCGCCGTCGGAGCGTCGCAGGACGCCGCCGGTCACGATCACCTGACAATCGGACGCGGCGAAAATCTGCGCGACGTTCATGTTGTTGGTGAGCACCAACAGATTGCGGTGCCCGATCAGCGCGCGGGCGACCGCCTCGGTGCTCGTCCCGATGTTGAGGAACACCGACGTGTTGTCCGGGATCGCGGCGGCACAGCGGGCGGCGATGGCGGCCTTGGCGTCACCGTTCAGACTCTGGCGTTCGACGTAATCGATGTTGTGCGTCCCCGAGAATGGCACCGCCCCGCCGTGTACCCGGGTCAGTCGCCCGGCCTCGGCAAGTTCGGTCAGGTCACGGCGGATGGTCTGGACCGTCACGCCGAAATGTTCGGACAGCGCATCGACGGTCACGCGCCCGGTCCGGCGCGCGATGTCGACGATCTCGGGCAGACGAAAGTTCTGCGACATTGCATGCCTCTCCTTGCTCCGCGATCGCCGTGCAGCGCAGGTTTTTCGCTGTCGCGGCAGCAGAGCGCGCTGGGTCGTCCACTGCGGCAAACCGCTTGCGCGCGATCATCCGGAGGTTCCCTGATGTTCGCTTTTTGCGGCCTGAGGTCAATAGCGAACATCCACGAAAATTCCGTTGCAAACTTTCGTGAGCCGTGCAGACATGATGTGGCAGCGACGCAGACCGGGAGGGGCCTTGCACGTGACCGCAATCGCCGACACGGGGCCGGATGTGGACGTCTTCGTCATTGGCGGGGGCATCAATGGCTGTGGCATCGCCCGGGACGCGGCCGGGCGCGGCCTGCGCGTCGCGCTGGCCGAAATGAGCGATCTGGCGTCGGCAACGTCGTCGGCGTCGACCAAGCTCTTCCATGGCGGATTGCGCTATCTCGAATATTTCGAGGTGCGTCTGGTTCGTGAGGCGCTGATCGAGCGCGAGGTGCTGCTGCGCGCCATGCCGCATATCTCGTGGCCGATGCGCTTCGTGCTGCCGCTCCATGCCGGGATGCGGTTCGAATCGACCACGCCCGCGAGCCGCGTCTTGAACGCCGTGATGCCGTGGATGAAGGGGCGCAGGCCCGCGTGGCTGATCCGGCTGGGACTGTTCGCCTACGACCACCTCGGCGGACGGCACCTGTTGCCCGGCACCCGCACCCTCGACCTTGCGACCGACCCGGCGGGCCGGCCCCTCAAGGACATCTTCACCGATGCCTACGAATATTCCGATTGCTGGATCGAGGATTCGCGCCTCGTCGTGCTGAACGCCCGCGACGCCGCCGACCGGGGGGCCCGGATCATGGTCCGCACCCGCGTCACCGCCGCGGCGCGCGGCGCAGACCGCTGGACCGTCACGCTTCAGGACGAGGACGGCCCCCACAGCATGACGGCGCGGCTGATCGTCAACGCGGGCGGCCCCTGGGTCGGGCGGATCATCCACGACACGGCCCGTCTCGACACCACCGACGGCGTGCGCCTCGTGCGCGGCAGCCATATCGTCACGAAGAAACTCTTCGACCACGACCGCTGCTATTTCTTTCAGGGCACCGACGGGCGGATCATCTTCGCCATACCCTACGAGACCGACTTCACCCTGATCGGCACCACCGACAGCGAGCAGGACGACCTGACCACCCCGCCGGTCTGCACCCCCGAGGAGCAGGATTATCTCTGCGCCTTCGCCTCGCAGTATTTCAAGGATCCCGTTACTCGCGACGATATCGTCTGGACCTATTCCGGTGTCCGCCCGCTCTACGACGATGGCGCGAGTTCGGCGACGGCGGCGACGCGGGACTATACCCTCAAGCTCGAGACCGACGGTGCGCCGATCCTCAACGTCTTCGGCGGCAAGATAACCACCTACCGCAAGCTGGCCGAACGCGCGTTGGAAAAGATCGCGCCGGTCCTCGGCGCGCCCACCGATGGCTGGACGGCAGGCGTGACGCTGCCGGGCGGTAATTTCGCGGTCGACGGCGTCGAGGGGCTGGTCGCCGATCTGCGGGCGGCCTATCCCTTCGTCGATGCGCGGTGGGCGCTGCGGCTCGTGCGGGCCTATGGCACCGAGGCACGGACAATCCTCGGCACAGCGCGCACCGCCGCCGACCTCGGCACCGATTTCGGCGCAAGCTTGACCGAGGCAGAGGTGCGCTGGCTGATGACACGGGAATTCGCACGGCGGGCCGAGGATGTGGTCTGGCGGCGCAGCAAGCTCGGTCTGCGGATGTCGCCCGAGGCGATCGCGGCGCTGGACGCATGGATGCTGGACGACATGACCGCGGCGCCCGCCGCACGGGCCGCAGGAGACGCGCGATGACACTGGTGCTCGACGGCGTGTCCCGGCTGGTGAACGGGCAGGTGCATATCCACAGGACCGACCTCACGCTCACGGGCGGCACGATGAACGTCCTTCTCGGACCGACGCTGGCGGGCAAGACGACGCTGATGCGGTTGATGGCCGGCCTCGACGCACCGAGCGCGGGGCGCATCGTTTGGAACGGCACCGACGTCACCGGGAAGCGGGTTCAGGACCGCAAGATCGCGATGGTCTATCAGCAGTTCATCAATTACCCGTCGATGACCGTCTACGACAACATCGCCTCGCCGATGAAGCTGTTGGGCAAATCCCGAACCGAGATCGACGCCGCCGTCCGCAAGGCCGCCGCCCTGATGAAACTCGAGCCCTTTCTCGCGCGCAAACCTCTGGAACTCTCGGGCGGTCAGCAACAGCGCTGTGCGCTGGCACGCGCCCTGGTCAAGGAGGCGGGGCTGGTTTTGCTCGACGAGCCGCTGGCCAACCTCGACTACAAGCTCCGCGAAGAATTGCGCGCCGAGATTCCGCGCATCTTCGAGGAGGCGGGCTCGATCTTCGTCTATGCCACCACCGAGCCCGAGGAGGCGCTGCTGCTGGGCGGTCAGACCGCGACGCTCTGGGAGGGCCGGGTAACGCAGTTCGGCCCGACGCCGCAGGTCTATCGCCACCCGGTGGATGCCACGACCGCGCGGGTGTTCTCGGACCCGCCGATGAATTTCGTGCCCGTCTCCAAATCCGGCGACAGCCTCACGTTCGGCCGTGACGGTGACGGTGTCGGGACCGTCGCCGGCGCCACCGGTACCCTCGCCGCCCTGCCCGAAGGAACCTACCGCGCCGGGTTCCGCCCCAACCACCTCTCGCTCGAGGCCGTGGCCGGTGGCATCGCCTTTCCCGCGCGCGTCACCGTGACCGAGATCACCGGCTCCGAGACCTTCGTCCATCTCGATTGCTTCGGTGCGCGCTGGGTCGGACAGATCGACGGGGTGCGCAGCCTGAGGGCTGGGCAGGACATCGAGGTCTGGCTCGACCCGAAACACGTCTATCTCTTTGCCGAGGATGGTCGCCTCGCCGCCGTCGCCGCCTATGCGGAGGCCGCGTAGATGGCGAGGATCACCCTCAAGAACCTCGCGCATTCCTACATGGCCGCGCCGAAATCCGAGGACGATTACGCACTGAAACAGCTCGACCACGTCTGGGGCGATGGCGAGGCCTATGCTCTGCTCGGCGCTTCGGGCTGCGGGAAATCCACGTTGCTCAACATCATCTCGGGCCTGCTGATCCCCTCGCAGGGGCGCATCCTGTTCGACGACACCGACGTGACCGAGGCCCCCACCACCGCGCGCAACATCGCGCAGGTGTTTCAGTTTCCGGTCGTCTACGACACCATGACCGTGCGCGACAACCTCGCCTTTCCGCTGCGCAACCGTGGCGCAGACCCGGCGTATATCGCCGAGCGGGTGGCGCAGATCGCGGCGATGATCGGCATGGAGGCGATGCTCGACCGCAAGGCACGCGGCCTGACGGCGGACGCCAAGCAGAAGATCAGCCTTGGTCGCGGCATGGTGCGCGAGGACGTGAACGCGCTGTTGTTCGACGAGCCGCTGACCGTGATCGACCCGCACATGAAATGGGAGCTGCGGACACAGCTCAAGGAACTTCACCATCAGTTCGGGCACACGATGATCTATGTCACCCACGACCAGACCGAGGCGCTGACCTTCGCCGACAAGGTGGTGGTGATGTTCGACGGCCGCGTCGTGCAGATCGGCACGCCGCAGGAACTGTTCGAGCGGCCCGCCCATACCTTCGTCGGTTACTTCATCGGCTCGCCGGGGATGAACGTCCTCGACGCCGAAGTTGCGGGGAACTTTGCCCGCGTCGGCGGGGCAGAGGTGCCGCTGTCGGCGGGCTACGGCACGCCGCGGGGCCGGGTGCAGATCGGTATCCGTCCCGAGTTCGTGCGACTGGCACAGGGCGGCGCGGGCGTGCCTGCGCGCATCTTGAGGGTCGAGGACGTGGGCCGCCACCGCATCGTCCGCCTCGAGGCGGCAGGCGCCGGGGGCGGAGTCCTCGGTCAACGCCATCGCCGCCGAGGATGCGCCCCTGCCTTCCGGCATCGACCGCGTCATTTTCGACCCCGCGGCCGTCAGCGTCTATGCCGACGACTGGCGCGTCGCACCGCAAGGAGAGGCCGCATGAAGACCGTCAACCAGAAGGCGTGGTTCCTCGTCCTTCCCGTGCTGCTCCTCGTGGCGTTCTCGGCCGTGATCCCGCTGATGACGGTGGTGAACTATTCGGTGCAGGATACCTTCGGCAACAACGTCTTCTTCTGGAACGGCCTCGGCTGGTTCCGCGAGATGCTCGGGTCCGAGCGGATGTGGGACGCGCTCGGGCGGCAACTGATCTTTTCCGTGATCATTCTGGTGATCGAGATTCCGCTGGGGGTGTTCGTGGCGCTGAACATGCCCAAAAAGGGCTTCTGGGCGTCCTTCTGCCTCGTCCTGATGTCACTGCCACTGCTGATCCCGTGGAACGTGGTGGGCACCATCTGGCAGATATTCGGACGGGTGGACATCGGCCTGCTCGGCCACAGCCTCGACGCGCTCGGCATCCCCTACAACTATACCCAGAACGCAGTGGCGGCCTGGATCACCGTGATCGTGATGGACGTCTGGCACTGGACCTCGCTCGTCGCGCTGCTGGCCTACGCCGGTCTTCAATCCATTCCCGACGCCTACTATCAGGCCGCCAAGATCGATCAGGCGAGCCGCATGTCGGTGTTTCGCTACATCGAACTGCCCAAGATGGCGGGCGTCCTGATAATCGCGATATTGCTGCGGTTCATGGACAGCTTCATGATCTATACCGAGCCCTTCGTCGTCACCGGCGGCGGCCCCGGCAACTCGACGACGTTCCTGTCCATCGACCTCGTGAAGATGGCGCTGGGGCAGTTCGACCTCGGCCCGGCGGCGGCGTTCTCGCTGATGTACTTTCTGATAATCCTTCTGATTTCATGGGTGTTTTACACGGTCATGACAAATCTGGACAAGCGGGACGGGTCGTCATGACCGAAATCTCGGGCTCTGCAATCGCCGCTGTCGAATCGGTTGCCGCCGCCAGTGCCGCGCGCCGCCGGTTCCCCAAGCTAGGGTCGGCTATCGTGATGGCGCTCTATCTGCTGTTCATGCTGTTGCCGATCTACTGGCTCGTGAACATGAGCCTCAAGACGAACTTCGAGATCCTCGGCGGCTTTTCGCTGTGGCCGCAGAACCCGACATTGGCCAATTACACCAAGATCCTGACCGACCCGTCCTGGTACATGGGCTATGTCAACTCGATCATCTACGTGGTGATGAACACCGTGCTGTCGCTGCTGGTGGCGCTGCCGGCGGCCTATGCGTTCTCGCGCTACAGCTTCATCGGCGACAAGCACCTGTTCTTCTGGCTGTTGACCAACCGGATGGCACCGCCGGCGGTCTTTGCGCTGCCGTTCTTTCAGCTCTATTCCAGCGTCGGCCTGTTCGACACGCATATCGCCGTGGCGCTGGCACATACGTTGTTCAACGTGCCGCTGGCGGTCTGGATCCTCGAAGGGTTCATGCGGGGCGTCCCGCGCGAGATCGACGAGACCGCCTATATCGACGGTTATTCCTTTCCGCGCTTCTTCGTCCGCATCTTCATGCCGCTGATCGCGAGCGGCATCGGCGTGGCGGCGTTCTTCTGCTTCATGTTCTCATGGGTGGAGTTGCTGTTGTCGCGCACGCTGACCGCGACCGAGGCCAAGCCGATCGCCGCGACCATGACGCGCACCGTTTCGGCGTCGGGCCTCGACTGGGGCGTGCTGGCGGCGGCCGGGGTGCTGACAATTCTGCCGGGGGCCTTGGTGATCTGGTTCGTGCGGAACTACATCGCCAAGGGTTTCGCGTTGGGGAGGGTGTGATGCCGCAAACGACACTCCGGGAGACGACCCATGCTTGACTGGATGGCCTGGACCTGGCCCACCGCCCTCTTCTTCGTCGTCATCGCCTCGCTGCTGACGATCTTCACCGTGCTCGCCATCCGCTTTCCCGAGACCCCGCGCGTGGGCCTCCTGCGGATCGAGACGACGCGCGGCGACCGGCTGTTCATCACGCTTCTCGGCTCGGCCTTTCTCAATCTGGCCTGGATGGGTTTCGACCTCGGACCGCAGCCCTACGCGCTGCTGGTCTGCCTGCTCTACGCCGCGGCGGTCTTCCGCTGGGTGTAACGACGCGCGCCCCCGCCGGAGGAGGCGGGAGCGCGATAATCAGAACGGTTCAACAGGGAGGACACCATGAACCTGCTATTGAGATCCACCACCGCGCTTGCGCTCGCCCTGACGGCGGTGCCGGCCTTTGCCGACATGGAAGCCGCCATCGCGTTCCTCGACAGCACCATCGAACGCTCGGCCCTGACCCGCGAGGAGCAGGAGGCCGAGATGCAGTGGTTCGTCGATGCCGCCCAACCGTTTCAGGGGATGTCGATCAACGTCGTTTCCGAGACGATCACCACGCACGAGTACGAGTCGAACGTCCTTGCCCCGGCATTCACCGCCATCACCGGCATCCAGGTCACCCATGACCTGATCGGCGAAGGCGACGTGGTCGAAAAGCTGCAGACCCAGATGCAGACCGGCGAGAACATCTATGACGCCTACATCAACGACAGCGACCTGATCGGCACCCACTGGCGCTATCAGCAGGCCCGCAACCTGACCGACTGGATGGCCGGCGAAGGCGCCTCCGTCACCAGTCCGACGCTGAACCTCGACGACTTCATCGGCCTGTCGTTCACCACCGGCCCGGACGGCAAGCTCTACCAGCTTCCCGACCAGCAGTTCGCCAACCTCTACTGGTTCCGCTACGACTGGTTCACGGATCCGCAGACGATGGCCGATTTCGAGGCGGAATACGGCTATCCCCTCGGCGTGCCTGTCAACTGGTCGGCCTACGAGGACATCGCCGCCTTCTTTACCGGTCGCGACATGCGCTATCTGGGCGTCGAGGGCGACGTCTACGGCCACATGGACTATGGCAAGAAGGATCCGTCCCTCGGCTGGCGCTTTACCGATGCGTGGATGTCGATGGCCGGGATGGGCGACGTGGGCGAGCCGAACGGCCTGCCGGTCGACGAATGGGGCATCCGTGTCAACGAGAACTCGCAGCCCGTGGGGTCTTGCGTCGCGCGTGGCGGGGCCACCAACGACGCCGCGGCGGTCTACGCCATCGAAAGCTACGTCGACTGGCTCAATGCCTACGCGCCGCCCGCGGCCGCCGGCATGACCTTTGGCGAATCCGGTCCGGTCCCCGCCCAGGGCCAGATCGCGCAGCAGATGTTCTGGTATACCGCGTTCACCGCCGACATGGTGGGCGAGGGGGCCTCTGCGGTGCTCAACGACGACGGCAGCCCACGCTGGCGGATGGCGCCGTCGCCGCACGGCGCCTACTGGGTCGAGGGGATGAAGGTCGGCTATCAGGACGCCGGCTCGTGGACCCTGATGGAGAGCACGCCGGTCGACCGCGCACAGGCCGCCTGGCTCTATGCGCAGTTCGTGACCTCGATGACCGTGGACGTGGAAAAGTCGCACGCCGGCCTGACGTTCATCCGCGAATCGACGATCCAGCACGAAAGCTTCACCGAACGGGCGCCCTCGCTCGGCGGTCTGGTCGAGTTCTACCGCTCGCCCGCGCGGACCCAGTGGTCGCCGACCGGGACCAACATCCCCGACTACCCGCGTCTGGCACAGCTCTGGTGGCAGAACATCGGCGACGCGTCGTCCGGTGCGAAGACCGCCCAGGAGGCGCTCGACGCGCTCTGCGCCGAGCAGGAGGCGGTCCTCGACCGTCTGCAACGCTCGGGCGTGCAGGGTGATCTGGGCCCGGTCCTGAACGAAGAGCAGGACCCGCAGTACTGGCTCGACCAGCCCGGCTCGCCGGTCGCCGAACTCGCCGACGAGCGCGGCACGCCACAGACCATCAGCTATGACGAGCTGATCCAGTCCTGGCAGTAAGGAGATCCTTTCCTCCGCAGGAAGCAAGAGGGGCGCGGTCGAATGACCGCGCCCTTCATGGTCGGGGGGCGATGTGGCCTGCTGCCGGTTTCGTGGAAGGCGGGTCAAGCTAGCATAGCGCGGGCCTCGAACTCCATGGGGCTGAGGTAGCCCAGTTTCGAATTTCTCGGGTCCGACGCCCGACGACTCAGGCGGCTGCGGCCTCGTCAGGCAGCAGGACGGTCAGATCGTCCAGCGTCAGACCCGTCGCCCCGACGCGGATCGAATAGCTGTAGTCGACGGGACCGTCCGTCGTCTCGATGCCGCCCGGTGCAATGACGACCACATCGGGATCGAAGTTGGTAAAGCCCGAGGTCGCGAGGATGCCGTTCATGCGCAGCACCACCTGCGTTTCGCCCCCCAGTTCGACGAGCTCGACGCCGACGAAGGTCTGCCCTTCCGGAAAACCGCGCGTGAGATCGATGGTCAGCACATCTTCGCCCGGTTCGAAGTCGCGGATCTCGAGGAGTGCGACCGTCGGCAGATCGTCGAGCCGGTCGGGATCGTAGAAAATCGCGTCCTGGCTGATTTCGACATCGAAGATATCCTGTCCGGCACCGCCGAACAGCCTCGTGTAATTCTCGGATGCGGCGTCGCGGGACGTCTGGACGCCGACGTCGAAGGTATCGTTGCCCTGACCGCCATAGATGTAGTCGGGTTCCTGAGAGAACGACAGGTTGCCCGACCGGTAGAGGTCGTCGCCGTCGCCCATCGATATCGTGGCCCGGCCGGCCCCGCCGCTGCTGACGGTATCGTCGCCGGCGCCGGTGTCGATCGTCTGACCATAGCCGAATTCCCCGGCAGTGACGTCGTCGTCCTCGGCGCCCGAGTAATAGCTGCCCTGAGCGACCGTCGCGCCGGGGGTATAGCCCTGCGTTTCGGGCAGGTCGAAATTGTCGAGGCTCAGCCCCGCGGTATTCTCGAACACGAAGGTCGCATACTGGAAGACGCCCGGTTCCGGCGTCGTGAACGACAGGATCAGCGACGCGCCCTGATAGGTGCTGTTGCCATCCAGCGTCGCGGCCACGAAGGCGGTGGTGTCGTCCTCGAAGTTGAAGTCGATGTTCAGCGTGTCTTCGTCCGGGTCGAAGTTCTCGAACCGGATGGCGCGGAAGAGGTTCGTGGGCTCGATGCCCGACCCGATGTCGACCGTCACATCGAACGTATCGGCCCCGGGGCCGCCGTCGAGCACCAGTCTCTGCCCGAGATCGTCGGCACGACCGAGGTTCAGGGCAACGTCGAACGTATCGTCTCCGTCGCCGCCGAGGACCGTTGCGTCGCTGCCGAGGGCGCTGCCATCGCCGAAGGTGTCGTCGCCGTCCGAGCCGGTGATCGTGCCGCCCTGGGTCAGGCTGATGAAATCGTCTTCGGGTTCGCCTTCATCCGGACCCTCGCCGTCCGGACCTTCACCATCGGGGCCCTCTGCATCCGGGCCTTCGCCGCCGGGGATCTCGATCACCGGACCTTCCGGATCGGGGTCGGGATCGGGCTGGTCGATCGGCTCGTCCACCTCGGCGGTATCGGGGTTGCCCCAGATCGCCGACATGAGGAATGTGGCAAAAATCCCAAGTAGGATGGCCGTGCCGGTCATCGTCTTTCCCCCAGAAAAACAAGGCAGATTGAGGCCAGCGCGCAAAACGAGTCAATATGGACAATATGTCGTTCAGTGTTTCCTTGCGCCCCACCGGTGGATGGGCTAGACGCCGCCACTCTACCCCACCTCCACCGGGCCAAGGGTAACCCTTCAGGGGCCCTCCGGTGATGTCGAAAGGACCGACCACATGGCGACCAACGCCAAGGAATTGCACGACAAGTCGCCGGACCAGCTCCGGGACGACCTTGTCGCGCTGAAGAAAGAATCGTTCAACCTCCGCTTTCAGCAGGCCACCGGCCAGCTCGAGAACACGGCGCAGATCCGCAAGGCGCGGCGCAGTGCGGCCCGCGTGAAGACGATCCTCAACCAGAAAGCGGCTGCTGCCGCAGGGGAGGCATAAGATGCCCAAGCGTATCCTCACCGGCACCGTGACCTCCAACCAGAACCAGCAGACCGTGACCGTCAGCGTCGAGCGTCGCTTCAAGCACCCGCTTCTGCAAAAGACGATCCGCAAGTCGAAGAAATACCGCGCCCACGACGAGAACAACGCGTTCGAAGTCGGGCAGACGGTGCGCATCCAGGAATGCGCGCCGAAGTCGAAAACCAAACGCTGGGAGGTTCTGGGCGTCGAAGTCCAGTAACCACCCTCCACGAAACCCTGGGGCCACGCATGACGCGCGGTCCCCAAAGGTCGGGAGACTGACTGAATGATCCAGATGCAGACCAATCTGGATGTCGCTGACAACTCCGGCGCTCGCCGGGTGCAGTGCATCAAGGTTCTGGGCGGCTCGCACCGCCGTTACGCAAGCGTGGGCGACATCATCGTCGTCTCCGTCAAGGAGGCGATCCCCCGCGGTCGCGTCAAGAAGGGCGACGTCCGCAAGGCCGTCGTCGTGCGCACCGCCAAGCAGGTGCGCCGCGAGGACGGCACCGCGATCCGGTTCGACCGCAACGCCGCCGTCATCCTCAACAACGCCAACGAGCCGGTCGGCACCCGTATCTTCGGGCCGGTGGTCCGCGAGTTGCGCGCCAAGAACTTCATGAAGATCATTTCGCTCGCTCCGGAGGTGCTCTGATGGCCGCGAAACTCAAATCCGGTGACAAGGTCATCGTGCTGGCGGGCAAGGACCGCGGCCTCAAGGGCGAGATCAAGTCGGTCGATCCCAAGGCCGGCAAGGCCGTCGTCGAGGGCGTGAACATCGCCATCCGCCACGTCAAGCAGAGCCAGAACGACCAGGGCGGCCGCGTCCCCAAGGCGATGCCGATCGCGCTGTCGAACCTCGCGCTCATGGATGCAAACGGCAAGGCCACGCGCGTCGGGTTCCGCATGGACGGCGACGCCAAGGTCCGCTTTGCCAAGACCACGGGGGATACACTCTGATGCTCGACCAGGCCACATATACGCCGCGCCTCAAGGCCCTCTATGCGTCGACCGTCAAGGCCGCGCTGAAAGAGGAATTCGGCTACAAGAACGACATGCAGGTCGCGCGTCTGGACAAGATCGTCCTGAACATCGGCTGCGGCTCCGAGGCCGTGCGTGACAGCAAGAAGGCGAAGTCGGCGCAGGAAGACCTGTCGACGATCGCCGGCCAGAAGGCCGTCGTGACCAAGGCGAAGAATTCCATCGCCGGGTTCCGCGTCCGCGAGGACATGCCGCTGGGCGCCAAGGTGACGCTGCGCGGCGACAAGATGTACGAATTCCTCGACCGCCTCGTCACTGTCGCCATGCCCCGCATCCGCGACTTTCGCGGCGTGCCGGGCAAGTCCTTCGACGGGCGCGGCAACTATGCCTGCGGCCTCAAGGAACACATCGTGTTCCCCGAGATCAACTTCGACAAGGTCGACGAGGTCTGGGGAATGGACATCGTGATCTGCACCACCGCGAAGACCGACGCGGAAGCCAAGGCGCTGTTGAAAGCCTTCAACATGCCCTTCAACTCGTGACGCGCGGAAGGAACTGACCCGATGGCAAAGCAATCCATGATCGAGCGCGAGAAGAAGCGCGAACACCTCGTCAAGCAATACGCCAAGCAGCGCGCCGCGCTCAAGGCGATCATCTACGACCAGACCAAGCCCGTGGAAGAGCGGTTCAAGGCGACGCTGAAACTCGCCGAACTGCCGCGCAACTCCTCGGCGACGCGACTGCACAACCGCTGCCAGCTTACCGGTCGGCCGCATGCGTACTACCGCAAGCTCAAGATCAGCCGGATCGCCCTGCGGAACCTCGGTTCCAATGGCGAGATTCCCGGCCTCGTGAAATCAAGCTGGTAAGGGAGGGACAGCGATGAACGATCCTATCGGCGATATGCTGACCCGCATCCGCAACAGCCAGATGCGCGGCAAGGCCTCGGCGGAAACGCCCGCCTCGAAACTGCGCGGCTGGGTGCTCGACGTCCTCGCGGACGAGGGCTATATCCGCGGCTATTCGAAAAAGGACGGCAAGGACGGCCATCCGGCCTTCCAGATCGAGCTGAAATACTACGAAGGCGCGCCCGTGATCCGCGAGATCCACCGCGTCTCCACCCCCGGTCGTCGGGTCTACATGGGCGTGAAGGATATTCCGACCGTCCGTGGCGGCCTCGGCGTCTCGATCGTGTCCACGCCCCGCGGCGTGATGTCGGATGCAAAAGCACGCAGCGCCAATGTCGGCGGCGAAGTGCTTTGCACCGTATTCTAGGGGGAATGTAATGTCTCGTATTGGGAAAAAGCCGGTGCCGATGCCCGCAGGGGTAGAGGCCACGATCTCCGGCCAGAAGATCGACGTGAAGGGGCCGAAAGGCACCCGCACGTTCACCGCGACCGACGACGTGACGTTGAAGGTCGAGGACGGCGCCATCACGGTGACGCCGCGCGGCACGTCCAAGCGGGCGCGCCAGCAGTGGGGCATGTCGCGCTCCATGGTGGAAAACCTCGTCACCGGCGTCTCCACGGGCTTCAAGAAAGAGCTCGAGATCACCGGCGTCGGCTACCGCGCGACGATGCAGGGCGATGTCCTGAAACTGGCGCTCGGCTATAGCCACGACGTGAATTTCGACGTGCCGGACGGGGTGACGATCACCGCGCCCAAGCAGACAGAGATCGTCGTCGAGGGCATCGACCAGCAACTGGTCGGTCAGGTCGCGGCCAACATCCGCGAGTGGCGCAAGCCCGAGCCCTACAAGGGCAAGGGCATCCGCTACAAGGGCGAGTTCATCTTCCGCAAGGAAGGCAAGAAGAAGTAAGGACGCAGAGACATGGCAAACAGTAAAAGAGATCTGTTTCTGAAGCGCCGCATGCGCGTCCGGAGCAAACTTCGCAAGGTGAACGCGGGCCGGATGCGCCTGTCGGTGCACCGCAGCAGCAAGAACATCAGCGTGCAGCTCATCGACGATGTGAGCGGCGTGACGGTGGCCTCGGCCTCGTCGCTGGAAAAGGCGCTGGGCGTGGTCGGCAAGAACAACGTCGAGGCCTCGGCCAAGGTCGGCGCGGCGATTGCCGAGCGGGCGAAGGCGGCGGGCATCGAAGAGGCCTATTTCGACCGGGGCGGATTCCTGTTCCACGGCAAGGTCAAGGCGCTGGCGGATGCGGCGCGCGAGGCCGGGCTGAAGATCTGACGTGACGATGGGGTAGAACCCCATCCTACGATCCGGGGCCGACGTCGGCCTACATCGGTAGGATGGGGTTCTACCCCATCTTTCCGCCCTTGCAGGCGAACCCTCGCCTCGATGATCCGGGACCGTTTCGGCCACCGCGATCGACCAAACCAGGCGCCCGGCGCCGCACATCAGGAGGCCCCATGGCCAGAGACAGCAACCAGCGCGGCGGACCGCGCCGCGACGAGAACCCCGAGTTCCAGGACCGTCTGGTCGCGATCAACCGGGTCTCCAAGACAGTGAAGGGCGGCAAGCGCTTCGGCTTTGCAGCCCTCGTCGTCGTCGGCGACCAGAAGGGCCGCGTCGGTTTCGGCAAGGGCAAGGCCAAGGAAGTCCCCGAGGCGATCCGCAAGGCGACCGAAGCCGCCAAACGCGGCATGATCCGCGTGCAACTGCGTGAGGGCCGCACGCTCCATCACGACATGGAGGGCCGCCACGGTGCGGGCCGCGTCGTGATGCGCACCGCCGCCCCCGGCACCGGCATCATCGCCGGCGGCCCGATGCGCGCCGTCTTCGAGATGCTCGGCCTTCAGGACGTGGTGTCCAAATCCATCGGCACCTCGAACCCCTACAACATGATCCGCGCCACGATGGACGGCCTCCTGAAAGAGCAGTCGCCCCGCGGCGTCGCCCAGCGGCGCGGCAAGAAGGTCGCCGACATCCTGCCCAAGCGGGACGACGCGCCCGCCAACGACGCCACCACCGAGACCGAGGAGGCCTGATCCAATGGCAAAGACAATCGTCGTCAAGCAGATCGGCTCGCCGATCCGCCGCCCCGCCGTCCAGCGCGCGACGCTGGTCGGGACTCGGTCTGAACAAGATGAACCGCACCCGCGAACTCGAGGATACGCCCTCCGTCCGCGGCATGGTCAACGCGATCCCGCATCTGGTCGTGATCGTCGAAGAGAAGGGCTGAGGCAACTCGCCTGGATCGGCCGGACCATGCGGCCCCGATCCGAAAGGATCGGGGCCCGGTCTTTTTTCGGGCCCCTGCATGACGACAGATCGCCGCGCGGCCGGGTATACTCGGCTTTTGTCCGTCGCAACCAGCGTCGTATCAATAACTTATCGGCCAGCCTGTGGCACGTCAGACTGACCAGCCATAGTTGAAACTCACCGAGATCCGGTCCTCGTCGGTCATGTTCATCGGCACCTCGTGACGCAGCCAGCTCTCCCATAGCAGCACCTCACCGACGACGGGTGCGACGTAGACGAAGGTCCGCAGCTTTTCGGGGGCGTCCTTCGTCCGTCCCGGGGCGGCCATCATCATCGGCAGACGCGGATCCTCGAAGCGGATGGCGCTCGTCCCCTCGGGCATCGCGACATAGGTGGTGCCAGAGATCACCGAATGGGTATGCAGGTGGCCGGTGTGGATGCCGCCGGCGGGCAGGATGTTGATCCAGAGGCTGTCGAGGGTCAGCTTCCTGGCGCCGAGATCGAAACAGAGGTCGCGGGCGAAGACTGCGACGTGTCTGTCGAGGGCCTTCTTCAGCGCCTTGAACACCGGCATCCGCCACGGCAGGTCGGTCAGCGAGGCATAGCTCGTATAGCCCGGAAAGTCGTTCTCGTCGCACCACGCCTGCCCCGCCGCGTCGTCCGCGGCGATAGAGAGGCACGCGGCCTCGAGGTCGGCGGCGTCCACCGGCTTGCCCTGTTCGGACAGGGCGGCGCGGTAGAGGCGGGTGACGAAGAGGGAGCGGGTGTCGGACATGTCAGGGTTCCGTAAGATGGGGGTTCACCCCATCATCGCAGGTCCGGGAACGATACGGTAGGAAGGTTTCAGCCCGTCGCCGCGACGCCCGCTCGACCCGAAGCGAAACCCCGGGCGATCAACCAGATGCCAAAGGAAATCTCGAAGAGCGCGCCCGGGATCAGCAGGATCATCCCCGCGGTCGTATGCCCCGCCGCGTCGAGGAGCATGCCGACCGCGAAGATCGCATAGCCGACCAGACCCAGCCATCCCAATGCCTTCGGCACCAGCGGCACCCGGATCAGCACGCGGCAGAATGCGAGGCTGCCGAGACCGAGGACCACCATGCCCGCATGATAGACGTTCTGGTTCAAGGCCAGCGCCGTCTCGTCGGCACCGCGGGCGATCAGGATGACCGCACCGACGCCCAGCAGGACCGCCTCGATCAGGCGCGTGGCGAGATAGAGGCCACCGACGCGCCTGTCATGGGGCGCCAGCACCGGCCGAACGAGGATGCCGATCGCCGCGACCGCCATGGAATTGAGCAGCATCAGCGCCGCGCCTACATAGAGCGCGGTGCCAGTGGCGAGGACCGTGCCGATGCCATAGAGCAGGAACGCCGCGAGAAAGAGGCTGCCGATCGCGCGGTCTCTGGAACGGGGAGTGATGGGCGCGCTCCTGCGTGGCGGGGTGTCGTCGACCACCGATGCATACCCACGCTCTGACAGAATGGGCAAGAGACAACGAAAAACCCCCGCCGGATAAGGGCGGGGGTTCCATGGGACGGGCAATTCTGCCCGCCGTCTACCAGTCTTCGCGCACCACGGTCCGCGTCTTGATCGGCAGCTTCATCGCGGCGAGGCGCAGGGCCTCGCGCGCCGTCACTTCATCCACACCGTCGATCTCGAACATGATCCGGCCGGGCTTGACCTTGCAGGCCCAGAAGTCGACCGAGCCCTTGCCCTTGCCCATCCGCACCTCGACAGGCTTGGACGTGACGGGCAGGTCCGGAAAGATCCGGATCCAGACGCGCCCTGCCCGCTTCATGTGGCGGGTCATGGCGCGGCGGGCCGCCTCGATCTGGCGCGCGGTGACGCGCTCGGGCTGGACGGCTTTCAGGCCATAGGTGCCGAAGTTCAGGTCGGACCCGCCCTTCGCCTCGCCGTGGATACGGCCCTTGTGCGCCTTGCGGAACTTCGTGCGTTTCGGTTGCAGCATCTTCTCTACTCCCTATCGGTCGCGACGGCCGCCGCCGGCACCACGAGGGATCGACCCCTCCTGAAGCTCGGCGTGCTTGCGGTCGTGCGCCTGCGGATCATGTTCCATGATCTCGCCTTTGAAGATCCACACCTTGATGCCGATGATGCCATAGGGCGTCATCGCCTCGGTCAGGGCATAGTCGATGTCGGCGCGCAGCGTGTGCAGCGGGACGCGACCCTCGCGGTACCATTCGGTCCGCGCGATCTCGGCGCCGCCCAGACGCCCGGCGAGGTTCACCCGGATCCCGAGTGCCCCCATCCGCATCGCGTTCTGCACGGCCCGCTTCATCGCGCGGCGGAACGACACCCGACGCTCGAGCTGCTGGGCGATGCTGTCTCCCACCAGTGCTGCGTCCAGCTCCGGCTTGCGGATCTCGACGATGTTGAGGTGCAGCTCGGACTTGGTGAACTGCGCGATCTTCTTGCGCAGCGTCTCGATGTCCGCGCCCTTCTTGCCGATGATGACACCGGGACGAGCGGCGTGGATTGTCACGCGGCACTTGCGGTGCGGACGCTCGATGATGATCCGGCTGACGCCGGCCATCTTGGCCTCTTTCTTGATGAACGCCTTGATGGCGAGATCCTCGAGCAGCAGATCGCCGTAGTCCTTGGTATTGGCGAACCAGCGGCTGTCCCAGGTGCGGTTGACCTGGAGGCGCATGCCGATCGGGTTTACTTTGTTACCCATTATGCGGTCTCCCCAACAGGTGCATCTGCGGCTTCGGTGACGGCCTCGACCTGACGGACGAGGATGGTGATCTCGGCGAACGGCTTCATGATCTTGCCGAACCGGCCGCGGGCGCGCGGACGCCCGCGCTTCATCGTCAGGTTCTTGCCGACATAGGCCTCGGCCACGACGAGGTCGTCCACGTCGAGGTTGTGGTTGTTCTCGGCGTTGGCAATCGCGGACTGAAGGCATTTCTTCACATCGCCCGCGATCCGCTTCTTGGAGAACGTGAGGTCCGTCAGCGCCTTCTCGACCTTCTTGCCGCGGATCAGCGCGGCCACCAGGTTGAGCTTTTGCGGCGACGTCTTGAGCATCCGCAGTTTCGCGCGGGCCTCGTTGTCGGCGACACGGCGGGGGTTCTTTTCCTTGCTCATTTGCGCTTTGCCTTCTTGTCGGCGGCGTGACCGTAATAGGTCCGCGTCGGCGAATATTCACCGAATTTCTGGCCGATCATGTCCTCGGTGACGTTCACCGGGATATGCTTCTTGCCATTGTAGACGCCGAAGGTGAGGCCCACGAACTGGGGCAGGATCGTCGAGCGGCGCGACCAGATCTTGATGACCTCGTTGCGGCCCGACCCACGGGACGTTTCCGCCTTCTTGAGCACATAGGCATCAACGAAGGGGCCTTTCCATACCGAGCGAGCCATATCAGCGCCCCTTCTTCTTGGCGTGACGCGAGCGCAGGATATACTGGCTCGACGCCTTCTTCTTGTTGCGGGTCCGCGCACCCTTGGTGGGCTTGCCCCAGGGCGTGACGGGGTGACGGCCACCGCTGGTGCGGCCTTCGCCGCCGCCGTGCGGGTGGTCGATCGGGTTCATCGCGACGCCGCGGACGGAGGGACGCACACCGTAGTGGCGCATCCGGCCGGCCTTGCCGAAGTTCTGGTTGGAATTGTCGGGGTTCGACACGGCACCGATGGTGGCCATGCACTCCTGACGGACCATCCGCAATTCGCCCGAACTCAGGCGGATTTGCGCATAGCCGCCGTCGCGTCCGACGAACTGGGCGTAGGTGCCCGCCGCGCGGGCGATCTGGCCGCCCTTGCCCGGCTTCATCTCGATGTTGTGGACGATCGTGCCGATCGGCATGCCGGAGAACGGCATCGCGTTGCCCGGCTTGATGTCCTGCTTGGCGCCCGAGATCACCTTGTCGCCGACGGCGACGCGCTGCGGGGCCAGGATATAGGCCTGCTCGCCGTCCGTGTACTGGATCAGGGCGATGAAGGCGGTCCGGTTGGGATCGTATTCGATGCGGGCGACGACGGCCGACATGTCGTGCTTGGTCCGCTTGAAGTCGACGACGCGGTAGAGGCGTTTCGCGCCCCCGCCCATGCGCCGCATGGTAATCCGTCCGGTATTGTTCCGGCCGCCCGATCGGTTCAGACCCTCTGTGAGGGCCTTGACGGGACGTCCTTTCCAAAGCTCCGAACGGTCGATCAGCACCAGCCCACGCTGGCCTGGCGTCGTCGGCTTATACGACTTGAGTGCCATGTTTGCTATCTTCCGTTTGCTTGGCGGACCGACGCACGCGGCGCGGCCCTGATGTATAAGGGCCCCGAAGGTCCCCGGTTCGATGGGTTGGAGCCCCGTGGTCGGATGGGGTTTCAACCCACCACCGACACCAACGCAAAGACCCCGGACGAATCCGGGGCCGGGCGTTGGCGGGCGTATAGCGGGCGGGGGGGATGGGGGCAAGGGGGGCCGGTCGGCTACCGAGATTCCAATATTCTGAGAAGAGTTGGAAAAGCATAGAGTCCCGGGGCGCGCCCAGACGGACGCACAAGGACTTGGAGAAGTTCAGCGTCTACTAGACGAGCCGTGAAGTTACGAAGCGTCGAGGCAGGCGCGTCAGCCACTTCGACGAAGTGGTTGTTCCAAAATACAGGGTTCGCAAACACGTAATCGACCGCTGCTCCAAAGTGCTGCGATCTCAGAACTTCTCGAAATCTGGCCCTTGTCTCCTCGTGATGCTTCTGAACTTTCGAGACAACATCAATGTTGGCCCGAGCCTGCGACTCTAGAGCGTTCAAAAAGAACTTGCACCATTCGTTCCAAGCGTTGGCCAACGAAACTTGGCGAAGACGTTCGATATACTCATCTTTGTTCCTCTCGAAAAAGTCACTGACGAAGAAATGTGGTGCAGACAGAGTGCCTTGCTGCCATAGCATGAGCGGAATCAGCATGCGCCCGACACGGCCATTCCCATCCTCGAACGGATGGAGGGCCTCGAATTCTGCGTGGGCAATTGCTGTCTTTAGCAAACTATGTTGCTTATCGTTTTGAATAAACTCGATGAGAGATGACATACCAGGAGCAAGTTGCGTCGGCGAAATAGGGATAAAGTCAACACGGCGAGCCCTACGATCACCAACGTAGTTTTGCTGCGTCTTGTAATCGCCCGGACTTTTTTCAGCCCCGCGACCGTAACTAAGGAGAGTCTGATGCGCAGACCTAATCAAATGCTCGGAAAGACGGTATCCGTTGGAAAGTTCGCTTTCAGCCTGCCGGAGTGCACGTGCATATAATGAGACTTCAATCGTATCGCTTCGCGTCACTTCGTCGACACGGTTTGCACTCGCACTCGCTTCGAGACGGAGAACTTCCTCCAGCGTAGAAATAGTCCCCTCCATGCGTGATGAAACGACGGCATCTCGTTGGCGTAGCGGAGCGAGAAGCAGTTCCGAGTTTGGTATGTTTTGCAGCTTCTCGTCATAGCGAGTAAGCTGCTCTAGTGCGGCGGCCAGTGGTTCGAAAAGCTCCGCTAGGTCAATCTGCTCTGGTGGAAACTTTCCGTAATGATAAGACGCCGCCCCTGAGGCGTCGTAAGTCTCGTTATGTATGATGATCGTCTGTCCGGTAGTCACAACGTCGGTTGTATTGAGTTCGCTCGCAACTAGCAAGATTATCTCTACATAAGCCGCGCCCATAGCAACAAAAGGGTTTGATGCTGGCGCGCAGGAGACAAATTGGCTTGCTTCTACAGCAACACCTCCCATAGAAAAAGGCCCCCGCGTCCCCGCGAGGGCCTCCCCTGTTCTACCCGGACCGAACCCTTACAGCCCGGTCGACACGTCGATGGTATTGCCTTCGACCAGCGTCACATAGGCCTTCTTCACGTCCTTGCGCGTCCCGAGAGACCCCCGGAACCGCTTGACCTTGCCCTTGGTGATCGTCGTGTTCACGGCCTTTACCTTCACCCCAAAGAGCGCCTCGACGGCCTCCTTGATCTGCGGCTTGTTGGCCTCGATCGCCACCTCGAACACCACGGCGTTGCTGTCGCTCGCCATGGTGGCCTTTTCGGTGATGATCGGCTTGCGGATCACGTCGTAGTGCTCGGCCTTCGCGGTCGAGATCGTTTTCGGTGCCTTGCTCATGTCAGGCGTGCCTCCAGTGCTTCGACAGCCGCTTTGGTGAGCACGAGGGTGTCACTGCGCAGTATGTCGTAGACGTTGGCGCCCATCGAGGGCAGCACGTCCAGGGTGTCGATGTTGGCGGCGGCGCGCATGAAGTTCGCGTTCACGTCGGCGCCGTCGATGATGAGGGCGCGTTTCCAGCCCATCGCACCGATGCGCTTTGCCAGCGCCCCGGTCTTGGCATCCGCCAGCTCGATGTTCTCGATCACGACCAGTTCGCCCGCCGCCTGCTTGGCGCTGAGCGCGTGGCACAGGCCCAGTTTGCGGAACTTCTTCGTCAGCTCGTGCTCGTGGCTGCGGGGTGTCGGGCCCTTGTAGATGCCGCCGTGGCGAAAGATCGGCGCGCCCTTGGAGCCGTGGCGGGCGCCGCCGGTGCCCTTCTGGCGATAGATCTTCTTGGTCGAGTAGCTGACGTGGGACCGGCCCAGCGTCGAGTGGGTGCCCTGCTGCTTCTTGGCCCGCTGCCAGCGGACCATGCGGTGCAGGATGTCGGCGCGCGGCTCGAGGCCGTAGATCGCGTCGGAGAGGTCGACGGAGCCTGCGGCCGTGCCGTCGAGGTTGAGGACATCAGCCTTCATTTTTGTCGCCTCCTTCTTGCGGCGTCGCGACCGGGTCGAGCGGTTCGCTCTGATCGCCGGCCTCGGCCTTGTCGGCCTCGATGGACTTTTCGGCGTCGGCCAGTTCCTGCGCCTCACGCGCGGCCTGCTCCTCGGCGGCCAGCTTTGCGGCGGCCTCCTCGGCGGCATGGGCCTCGGCGGCGGCCTGATCGGCCAATTTCTGCGCCTCGGCGGCTGCGGAACGGAGCGCTGCGGGATAGATCACATTCTCGGGCAGCGGCTTTTTCACCGCGTCCTTGATCGTGACCCAGCCGCCCTTGGAGCCGGGAACGGCGCCCTTGACCATCACCAGACCGCGCGCGGTATCGGTGCGGATGACCTGGAGGTTCTGCGTCGTCGTCCGGGCCGAACCCATGTGACCGGCCATCTTCTTGCCCTTGAAGATCTTGCCCGGGTCCTGGCACTGCCCGACCGAGCCGTGCGAGCGGTGCGAGACCGAGACGCCGTGGCTGGCGCGAAGACCGCCGAAGTTGTGACGCTTCATCGCGCCCTGAAAGCCCTTGCCGATGGACGTGCCGGACACGTCGACGAACTGGCCCTCGAAGTAATGGGCGGCGATGATCTCCTCACCCACGTCGAGCATGTTCTCGGGGGCGACGCGGAATTCCGCGACCTTGCGCTTGGGCTCGACCTTCGACTTGGCGAAATGGCCGCGCATCGGCGCGCTCACCCGCTTGACCTTGGCCACCCCGGCGCCGAGCTGCACGGCGGTATAGCCGTCCGTCTCGACGGTGCGCTGTGCCACGACCTGAAGGTTGTCGAGGTGCAGGACCGTGACCGGCACCTGCCGACCGTCGTCCATGAACAGCCGGGTCATCCCCAGCTTCTTTGCGATGGTACCTGATCTGAGCATCATTCCCTCCTCAGACCTTGATCTCGACGTCGACACCGGCCGCGAGGTCGAGCTTCATCAGCGCGTCCACGGTCTGCGGGGTCGGGTTCACGATATCGAGCAGGCGCTTGTGCGTGCGGATCTCGAACTGGTCGCGGCTCTTCTTGTCGATGTGCGGGCCGCGCAGGACGGTGAACTTCTCGATCTTGTTCGGGAGCGGAATCGGACCGCGCACGCTAGCACCGGTGCGCTTGGCGGTCGAGACGATCTCTGCGGTGGAGGCGTCGAGGACGCGGTAGTCGAACGCCTTGAGGCGAATACGGATGTTCTGGCTGGCTGCCATGTGCATCACCCTATCATGAGGGCCTAGAACGGAGAGGAGGACAGCGGCTCATCCGGCACCCTCATCGCGTCTGTGGTGAACCAAAAGAGGGCGCGGAAGGTGCGCCCGTCTGAGGTTAGGGGTGCTATAGGGGGAGTTGGGGGGAGGGGCAAGGGGTCACTGTCAGGTTTTCCAAACATAGCTTGCGGCAAGCCCAGTCAAGACAATGGACCAGATAGCACCATTAATTTGATCGAGTTCCCGGAAAGCTATTTCTCTCTCGTAGTCTGAACCTGTATACTTCAGGACTTGGCCGCGAGCGATGTAAGTCCCGTGCCCAATAGAGTTTCGGAGTCTTCGAACCTCATCATTTCGAAGAAGCCGGAGAACCGCCTGTAAATGTTCACTATGATTGCGCTTCGAAATTCTTCCAAGAGTATTTAGAAACGCTTCTGATCTTCCCAGAACCACAGAGACAAAGGTACGGAACACCAGTGAATTGGACGTCAGGGCATCGGCCTGAGCGAAGAACCAGGCTACAGAGTCGACTTCTTGGGGCGGAGGCCTCAACTGTTGCATGATGTCTGGCTTGCGGGCGAGTTCATCAAGTAGATATGAGAGACTCCATGAAATGCTTGCTTGGCCCAACTGCTCATTGAGAATTCCAAGCTCTTTTCCGTCGCTATTTAATATATCGGAAAATGATGTGTCCGAAGAAAACCTCGACCATTCATCCAGAGCGCGCCTAATCTTCGGATGTATCGTGACGGGTTGTAGCCTCATGCGGCGTTCTTCCTGCAAACTTCTTTCTGAATGGGTTATCCAAGGTTACATTGAAATTCGAATAGCCGACAATATTAAAGGCCGCCCCTCGCGGGACGGCCCCTTCGTTCCGTAGGATGGGGTTTCACCCCATCGCGCAGAAATGCCGTGCCAAGTCGCCCTAAACCAGGATCTTCGACACCACGCCCGCACCCACAGTCCGGCCGCCCTCACGGATGGCGAAGCGCAGGCCGTCTTCCATCGCGATCGGCGCGATCAGGTCGACGGTGAACTTCAGGTTGTCGCCCGGCATCACCATTTCGGTGCCGCTCGGAAGTTCAACCGTCCCCGTCACGTCCGTCGTGCGGAAGTAGAACTGCGGGCGGTAGTTGGCGAAGAACGGGGTGTGACGACCGCCCTCTTCCTTGGTGAGGATGTACGCCTCGGCCTCGAACTTGGTGTGCGGCTTGACCGAACCAGGCTTGCACAGGATCTGGCCGCGCTCCACGCCTTCGCGGTCGACGCCGCGCAGCAGGGCGCCGATGTTGTCGCCCGCCTGGCCGCTGTCGAGCAGCTTGCGGAACATCTCGACGCCGGTGCAGATCGTCTTCTTGGTGTCGCGGATGCCGACGATCTCGATCTCGTCGCCGACGTTCACCACGCCCCGCTCGACACGGCCCGTCACGACCGTGCCACGACCCGAAATCGAGAACACGTCCTCGATCGGCATCAGGAACGGCTTGTCCACGGCGCGCGCAGGCGTCGGGATGTACTCGTCGACAGCCTTCATCAGGGCGCGGATCGAGCTCTCGCCGATTTCCGGCATCGTGCCGTTCATCGCGTGCAGCGCCGAGCCCGGCACGATCGGGATATCGTCGCCGGGGTACTCGTATTTCGACAGGAGCTCGCGGATCTCCATCTCGACCAGCTCGATCAGCTCGGCATCGTCGACCTGGTCGATCTTGTTCAGGTAGACCACCATATAGGGGATGCCCACCTGACGGCCCAACAGGATGTGCTCGCGCGTCTGCGGCATCGGGCCGTCGGCGGCGTTCACGACGAGGATCGCGCCGTCCATCTGGGCGGCACCGGTGATCATGTTCTTGACGTAGTCGGCGTGACCGGGGCAGTCGACGTGGGCGTAATGGCGCGCCTCGGTCTCGTATTCCACATGCGCGGTCGAGATCGTGATCCCCCGCGCCTTCTCCTCGGGCGCGCCGTCGATCTGGTCATAGGCGCGGAACTCGCCGAAATACTTCGTGATCGCCGCCGTCAGCGTCGTCTTGCCATGGTCCACGTGACCGATGGTCCCGATGTTGACGTGCGGTTTCGTGCGTTCGAACTTTGCCTTGCCCATGGGGGTGCTCCTTCAAAGTGTATGATCGATGGAATGAAATCCCATCCTACGGTGATGGGTGGGCGGTCCCGCCCACACCGGTCATGCGTATTTCTTCTGGATCTCGTCCGAGATGCTCTGCGGCACCGGCTCGTAGTGGTCGAACTGCATCGAGAAGTTGGCGCGACCCGACGACATCGAGCGCAACGTATTGATGTAGCCGAACATATTGGCGAGCGGGACCATGCAGTCGATGGCGATCGCGTTGCCACGGGTGTCCTGACCCTGCACCTGACCGCGCCGCGAGGTGAGGTCGCCGATGATGCCGCCGGTGTATTCCTCGGGCGTGATGACCTCGACCTTCATGATCGGCTCGAGGAGTTTGGCGCCTGCCTTACGCATCGCTTCGCGCATCCACTGACGGGCCGCGATCTCGAACGCGAGGACGGAAGAGTCGACGTCGTGATACTTGCCGTCGAGCAGCGCCACCTTGAAATCGATGACCGGGAAACCCGCCAAGGGCCCCGAGTCCATCACCGAGCGGACGCCCTTTTCGACGCCGGGGATGTATTCCTTGGGCACGTTGCCGCCCACGACCCGGCTTTCGAACGAGAAACCCTCGCCCGGTTCGGTCGGCATGATGAGCATCTTGACCTCGGCGAACTGACCGGACCCACCCGACTGCTTCTTGTGGGTATAGGTGTGCTCGGCTTCCTGGCTGATCGTCTCGCGGTAGGCGACCTGCGGTGCGCCGATGTTGGCCTCGACCTTGAACTCGCGCTTCATGCGGTCGACGAGGATGTCGAGGTGAAGCTCGCCCATGCCCTTCATGATCGTCTGACCGCTCTCGAAATCGGTCTCGACGCGGAATGACGGGTCTTCGGCGGCCAGGCGTTGCAGGGCGAGGCCCATCTTTTCCTGGTCGGCCTTGGTCTTGGGTTCGATGGCGATCTCGATCACCGGCTCGGGGAAGGTCATCGTCTCGAGGACGACGGGATCCTTTTCCGAGCAGAGCGTGTCGCCCGTGGTCGTGTTCTTGAGGCCGCCGAGCGCGATGATGTCACCGGCGAAGGCCTCGTCGATTTCCTCGCGCTGGATGGCATGCATCATCATCATCCGGCCGACACGCTCCTTGCCCCCCTTGGTGGAGTTGAGCATCGCGTCGCCCTTCTTGAGCTGACCCGAGTAGATGCGGGTGAAGGTGAGCGAGCCGACGAAGGGATCGTTCATGATCTTGAACGCAAGACCCGAGAACGCCATGTTGTCGTCCGCGCGGCGCGGCACGTTGCGGGTCTCGGTCTCGTCGTCGGGGCGGAATCCCATGTAGTCGACCACGTCGAGCGGGCTTGGAAGATAGTCGATGACGGCGTTCAGCAGGGGCTGCACGCCCTTGTTCTTGAACGCGGAACCGGCCAGAACGGGCACAAACTTCAGCGCCAGCGTGCCCTTGCGGATCAGTTTGTGGAGCAGTTCGACGTCCGGCTCCTCGCCTTCGAGGTAGGCCATCATCGCGTCGTCGTCCATGTCCACGGCCAGCTCGATGAGCTTGCCACGCCATTCCTTGGCTTGCGCCAGAAGGCTCTCGCGGATCGGCTGACGCTTCCACGAGGCGCCCAGATCCTCGCCGAGGTAGACCCATTCCTCCATGGTCACGAGGTCGATGATGCCCTCGAGTTCGGTCTCGGCGCCGATCGGCAGTTGCACGGGCGCCGGCACCGCCCCGGTGCGGTCGGCGATCATCTTGACGCAGTTGAAGAAATCGGCGCCGATCTTGTCCATCTTGTTGACGAACACGATGCGCGGCACCTTGTAGCGGTCGGCCTGGCGCCAGACGGTCTCGGTCTGCGGCTCGACACCGGCGTTGGCGTCGAGCAGGCAGATCGCCCCGTCGAGCACGGCGAGCGACCGCTCGACCTCGATGGTGAAGTCGACGTGACCGGGGGTGTCGATGATGTTCATCCGGAATTTCGTGTCCGAGGTGCCGTCCTCGGTCGGGTCTTCCTGACGCTGCCAGAACGTGGTGGTCGCGGCGGAGGTGATGGTGATGCCACGCTCCTGCTCCTGCTCCATCCAGTCCATGGTCGCGGCACCGTCGTGCACTTCGCCGATGTTGTGCGACTTGCCGGTGTAATAGAGGATCCGCTCGGTGCAGGTGGTCTTGCCGGCGTCGATATGCGCCATGATGCCAAAGTTGCGGTAGCGGTTGAGGGGATAGTCGCGTGCCATGCGGGCGGCTCCTGAAAATCTGAGTGGAACGAGCGGCGGGGCGGCGTCGCCCCGGCTCAGTTTACCAGCGCCGTTTCTTACCAGCGGTAGTGGCTGAACGCCTTGTTGGCATCGGCCATCTTGTGGGTGTCTTCGCGCTTCTTCACGGCGGTGCCGCGGCCTTGCACGGCGTCGATCAGCTCGCCTGCCAGACGCTCTTCCATGGTGTGCTCGTTGCGCTTTTGCGCGGCGGCGATGAGCCAGCGGATGGCGAGGGCCTCGCGACGCTCGGGGCGGACCTCGACGGGCACCTGATAGGTCGCACCGCCGACGCGGCGCGAGCGGACCTCAAGGTTCGGCTTGATGTTGTCGAGGCTCTCGTGGAACACCTCGACGGGCGACTTCTTGAGCTTGGCCTCGACCCGCTCGAACGCGTTGTAGACGATGCGCTCGGCGACCGACTTCTTGCCGTCGATCATCAGGTTGTTCATGAACTTGGTCAGCACCTTGTCGCCGTATTTGGCGTCGGGCAGGATTTCGCGTTTTTCGGCGGCGTGGCGGCGGGACATGGGTGTCTCCTAGGATCGGATATCGGGACGATGGGGTGAAACCCCATCCTGCGGGCGGCGGGAACGTCCCGTCTTATTTCGGACGCTTGGCGCCGTACTTGGACCGGCGCTGCTTGCGGTTCTTGACGCCCTGCGTATCGAGGACGCCGCGCAGCACGTGATAGCGCACGCCCGGAAGGTCCTTGACCCGGCCGCCGCGGATCAGGACCACCGAGTGCTCCTGGAGGTTGTGGCTCTCGCCGCCGATATAGCTGATGACCTCGAAACCGTTCGACAGCCGCACCTTGGCGACCTTGCGCATGGCCGAGTTCGGCTTTTTCGGGGTGGTGGTATAGACGCGCGTGCAGACGCCGCGCTTTTGCGGGCATCCCTCGAGGTGCTGCGACTTCGACTTCACGATCTTGGGCTGGCGCGGTTTGCGGATCAGCTGCTGGATTGTCGGCATTGGGCTTGGTCCCCGGTTCTGTTCTCTGGGCGGCCCGTCCGGTCCGCTGTTCTCGTGCGATGGCGTTCCGCGCGTCCGCGAAGGCCCGTTCCGGTCGAAGGCCGCAGCCCGAAAGCGGTGCGCCCAAAACAAAAAGCCCGCAACGCTCCCTCGACCTGCGGAACGATGCGGTGGATGCGCAGAGGATCGGGGCACCTTAAACGGCCCGGATCGTGACCAATCCAGCTATGAGGCCGGACGTGGGGCATGGTTGTCCCGGTCCGGATTGCGCGCCGTATAGGAGGTTGGCCGTGGGGTGTCAACACGGGCGGGGTGGGCGGTATGTCGCCGTGCGCGCCCGCCGCGAGGGCCGGTCGATGCCCTTCGCGCCCAGCAAAACATGCGCTCCCCGCGCGGCACTCAGGGCGGCGCTATGCGATAGCCGCGCAAGGCCAGCGATTGTCATTGGATAGCCGTGGCCGGGTCTGGTCTAGTGGGTTCATCAATTCCCCCCGTGCTGCCCCCCGAAAGGATCCCGCGCCATGAAACTTACCCTTGTTATTCTCGCTGTGCCGGTCGTGCTGCTGTCGGCTTGCTCGGCCACAGAGCCGACGCTGGACCGGGGCGATGTTGCCGGTTTCGACGACGAAGTCGCCCGCCTGAACGCCGAGGCGTTTCGGACGCCCGTGGATAGCCTGCCGTCCGGCACGGTAAACTATGATGGACAGATCGGCGCCAATATCCTTATCGACGGGCAAAGCGGTTTTGCGATCCTGGGAGACCTCGACCTCGACGTCGGATTCTCGGGCAGCCGCGACGTCGACGGGCGCGTCACCGACATCAACCTGCTGCGCGCGGGCACCCCGCAACAGACGCTGGGGGGGTCGCTCGACGTGACCGGTCAGCAGGCCAGCGGCAAGATCGACGCGGTGGCCGAGGGTGTGCTGACGCGGGTGCGCACCGGCGGCATCGACGAGCGCACCAACCTCGTGCTCGACCTCGACGGCACGGTGCGCACCGACCGCTTCGCCGCCGATACGATACTCGGCACGGTGAATGCCGACCGTAGCTTTGGCGACGGGTTCGACATCAACGGACCGACGTTCAACGTCGTGCTCGACGGCGACGGCGCATTCTACGCCGAAGATTGATCGAACCGCGGGGGATGGGCAGCATTGCCCATCCTACCCGCGCGGCGGCTGCGGCACGGGCACGCCGCGGCGGCCGGCGCGGCGCAGTTCCCATTCGCGCCAGAGGGTGAAGAGGCCCGTCCCCACCACGATCCCCGCACCGAGCAGGCGCAGCGCGTCAGGAAAGGTGCCGAAGAAGACCGCGCCGAGGACCATCGCCACGATCAGGCTGGTATAGCGGAACGGGGCGACGAACCCGATCTCGCCCACCCGCATCGCCGACACCGAAAAGATGTAGCCGCCGATCACCATCATCGTCGCCAGCGCCAGCAGACCCGCCTCTGCGGTGCCGACGGCTCGCCACGGCTCGAACGCCACGCCGACGCCCGCCGCCGCCGTCACCACGAACGCCGCGGCAAGCGAGATGAGGAGCGACGGCACCGCCGACGATATCCGCCGGGCGCAGAGGTCGCGGACCGTGACGCACAGGACCGTCAGCAGGCCGTAGATCGAGTAGACGTTGAAATCCGCGCCCCCCGGCTTCACGATCAGCAGCACCCCGCCGAAGCCCACCAGAATGGCGAGCATCCGGCGCCAGCCGACCGCCTCGCCGAAGAACAGCGCCCCCGCGAGCGTCACGGTCAGCGGCAGCGATTGCAGGATCGCCGAGAGGTTGGCGATATCCATGTGGAAGAGGGCGGTGATGAAGAGCCAGGCGCCCGCCGCCTCGGCCGCGGCCCGCAGCATCATCAGGCGCCAGTCGCGCGCCGACTGCCGCAGCCGGAACTGGCCCATCGCGACGGTAAGGGCCGCGAGGATCAGCGTCGTGGCGATGCCGCGAAGGAACATCGTCTGCCACACCCCGACATCGTCCGCGAGGCCCTTCATCGCCGCATCGTTGGCGGTGAAGGCCGCCATCGCCATACTCATGTAGAGTGCGCCGCGCATGTTGTCGGAAAGTTGCATCGCCGCAGCGCTAGCAGGCGGGGCGGCTTTACGCCATAGACACGGGTTGCCTATATCTCGGCCCCATGACCGACGCCCCCGCCGCCCCGCCCGCACCCCGCCGCGACCCGCGCGACGAACGCTTCCTCGTGTTCTCGGCCATGAAGGACGAGGGCGCGTTCCTCCTCGAATGGGTGGCGTGGTACCGGATGCTGGGGTTCGAGGTGATGGTCGGCGTGAACGATTGCACCGACCATTCGCCGGCGCTGCTCGACCTGTTGCAGGCGGCCGGCTGGCTGACCTGGTTCGAACATCGCCCCCGCCCGAGGATGGCGCCGAAGTCCTCGGCCCATGTCGCGATGCGCGACCGGCCCGAGACCGCAGCCGCCGACTGGCTGATGATCTGCGACGTCGACGAATTCCTGGTGCTGCACCGGGGCGACGGCACGGTCCAGAGCTACCTCTCGGACGTGGGCAGCGATTTCATGGGGATGATCTTCCACTGGCGCTGTTTCGGCACCTCGGGGTGGCAGCGCTATCGCGACGGGATCGTGCACCGGCAGTTCAAGCGCTGCGGCGCGCCCGGCCACAACGTCAACGCGACGTTCAAGATGCTGTTCCGCGAACCGCTGCGGTTCCGGCACTTTTCGGACCATTCGCCCTACACCTTCGACGGCGACTGGACCGCGCCGGAGAACCGCGTCGTCGACTGCGAGGGGCGCGCGGTCGAGCGGTTCGTGACGCATCCGCATCCGATCCGGTTCACCTCGAAAGAGGAGATCACCCACGCCACGGCGCAGATGAACCACTACGTCATCCGCTCCGACGAGAGTTTCGACCTCAAGCGCGGGCGCCCCAGCGCAAGCGCTTTCAAGGACCGCTATACGGACACCTTCTACCGCGCGCGCAACCGCAACGGCCACCGGGATCTGGCGGCGCAGGGTTATGGCCCGGTGTTCGACGCCGTCTACGCCGAGATCAGCGCGGTGCCCGGCGCGATGCGGCTGCACCACCTGTGCTGCGCCGATTATGTCCGGCGGCTGTGCGAGAACAAGGACGGCGCGGCGGAGGCGGATCCGCGCTGGCAGATGCACATGGCCGAGGCGGCACGCCTGGCGTAAGCGCTGCGCCCGCAGCCATGTCGGAGCCTCCGGCGGGAGTTGTTACGGCAACGTGAACGGCGGCGACGCGTTGCGGATCAGCGGTTGGCGCCCGGAATCCAGAGGACATCGGCGGCGCCGTCGTCATTGGCGGCGCGGGAGGCGACGAAGAACCAGTCCGACAGGCGGTTGAGGTAGTGGACGGCGGCGGTGTTGACCTCTTCGAGGCTGGCGAGTTCGACCAGCAACCGCTCGGCCCGGCGCGAGACGGTGCGGCAGAGGTGCAGATGCGCGGCCAGCGCCGTGCCGCCCGGCAGCACGAATGAGCGCAGGGGCGCGAGGTGCGCGTTCATCGCGTCGATCTCAGCCTCTAGGCGGTCGACCTGCGCGGCGACCATCCGCAGCGGCGGATATTCTGCGTCTGCGTCCTTTGACATCTCGGGCCGGCAGAGGTCGGCGCCGAGGTCGAAAAGGTCGTTCTGAATCCGCGCAAGCGCCGCGTCCCTGTCGCCGCCGGCGTGCAGACGCGCGAGGCCGACGGTCGCATTGGTCTCGTCGACGGTGCCGTAGGCCGAGACCCGGGGCGAGAACTTTGCCACGCGCACGCCGTTGCCCAGCGCGGTATCGCCGCCGTCGCCGGTGCGGGTGTAGATGCGGTTGAGGACGACCATGGGAAGCTCCGGTTTCGGGCGCGTCAGCCGCGCAGCCAGACGTAGAAGAGGATGAGCGCCACCGCGAAGGCCTGCGCGCCGATGCGCCAGCGCATGATGCGGTTGGCGTGCCTGCGGTTGAACTCACCGCCCTTGCCGAAGGTGCCGATGCCGAAGGCGAGGATGCCGACCACGCCGATGCAGGCCAGCAGGACCACGAAGAAGAGGGGATCGTCGGACATGGGACCTCGGGGCCGGTTGCGGGGACGACTGCCTGCGGCAATGTAGCGGGACGGGCGGGGAAGGAAAGCGTCAGACGCGGGCGGCGACCCGGTCGAGCGCCCGCGTCGGCAGCAGGCGGCGCAGGATGCCGACGATCCAGGTCGGCGTGGTGACGTAATAGCGGGGGCGGGGCCGCGCACTCTCGACTGCATGGATCAGCCGTTTCGTTACCGCACCGGCGGGCAGCTCGAACCGGGCGGGGCCGCCGTCCGAATAGAGGCGCGCGCGCAGCCGCTCGTAGCGGTCGGGCCGGGCGAAGGTGCGTCCGTCGAACCATTTCTCGAAATGCGGGATCGCGTTGGCGCGGATCGAGGAGGTGATCGGCCCGGGTTCGAGCAGGCAGACGTGGATGCCGGTGCCACGCATTTCGAGGCGCAGGGTGTCGGTCAGCCCCTCGAGCGCGAATTTCGTCGCCACATAGGCCCCCCGCATCTCGAGGCCGACGAGGCCCAGCACGGAAGAGCAGTTGACGATCCGCCCGTGCCCCTGCGCGCGCATCACCGGAATGACCAGCGTCGTAAGGTCGTGCAGCCCGAAGAGGTTCGTCTCGAAGATCGCGCGCAGCGCACCGGACGGCAGATCCTCGACGCGGCCTGGGCAGGCGAAGGCGGCGTTGTTGTAGAGCGCATCGAGCGTGCCGCCGGTCAGGGCCAGCACCTCGGCCAGACCGGCGCGCAAAGTCGCGGCATCGTCGAGGTCGATCCGCGGCGCATCGAAACCCTCGGCGGCCAGACGCGCGCAATCGGCCTGCCTGCGGCAGGACGCAAACACCCGCCAGCCACGGGCCCGCAGGCCGCGTGCGGCGTCCAGACCGATGCCCGAAGAGCAGCCGGTGATGAGGATCGAGCGGGGGGATGCGGTCATGACGTCTGTCTGGCGCAAGTGCCGCAAGGGGGCAATGCCCTCCCGCGCACGGGCGTCCGTTTCAGCCGTCGATAGTGATCAGCAGACGTTCGGCGATCCAGCCTTCGACGCCGTTTTCCACGACGCGCAGCTTGACCCAGCCGCCCGGATCGCTTTGCAGCACCTCGGTCAGGGTGCCTTCGTCGAGCGTTGTGACAACGCCAAAGTCGGTGCCCGGGCCGGTCCGCATATTGACGCGCGAGCCAGCGACTTCGCGCAGATCGGCGGTGAGATCGGCGGTCGGCACGAGAGTTGCGGGCTCGGCCGTCACGGGATCGGCCGCGACCTCCTCGATGATGGCGGCGACATCGGCGGCCGCCGTGTCGACGGCGGGTTCGATCAGCGGCTGGACCAGACGCTCTGGCACGGCAAGCGAGGCGAGCGTGGGGTCGGCGCCGCGGGTCACGATCTCGATCCCTTCGTCAGGCGTCCGGATCGTTTCGGTCACGGCGACGACACGCTCTTCGGGCTGGAACGCGGATCCTCCCGACAGCTCGTAGAACGCCCAGCCCAGGAACAGGAAGGTCACGAGAATTAAGCGGATCATGGCACTGCCCCCAAAGCATCGATTCGGTTAACGATCGAAACCGCCGTGTTTTTGATTTGCCCGCTTTCTAGCGTAATTTGAAGTCCCTGTGCAGGGGAAAGTTGACGATCTGCTGTCGGAAGCGCAATTTCCCCGTCGGCCTGCGCCACAGTCGCGGCTTTACGCCCCTTTGGTTGCTGTCTAGAGAACGAACATGAGCGACCAGACCGACGACGACAGCGCCCCGGTGCCCGGCGGCACCGAGCTTATCGAGCCGCTGCGCAAGGCGATCGGCGACCGTTATCTGACCTATGCGCTGTCGACGATCATGAACCGCGCGCTGCCCGATGCGCGCGACGGCCTCAAGCCCGTGCACCGCCGGATCCTTTACGCGATGTCCCGCCTGCGGCTGTCGCCGACGGGCGGTTTCCTGAAATCGGCCAAGATCGCGGGCGACACGATGGGCGATTTCCACCCCCACGGCGACATGGCGATCTATGACGCGATGGCCCGCCTCGCGCAGGATTTCAACGTCCGCTATCCGCTGGTCGACGGACAGGGCAATTTCGGCAACATCGACGGCGACAACCCTGCCGCCTCCCGCTATACCGAGGCGCGGATGACCGCCGCCGCCGAGGCGCTGCTCGAGGGGCTGGGCGAGGATGCGGTCGATTTCAAGCCGAACTACGACGGGCGGCTGGACGAGCCGGTGGTGCTGCCCGCCTCGTTCCCGAACCTGCTGGCCAACGGGTCGAGCGGGATCGCCGTCGGCATGGCGACCAACATCCCGCCGCACAACCTGCACGAGCTGATCGACGCCTGCCTGCACCTCATCAAGACGCCGGACGCGCGCGACGACACGCTCCTCCAGCATATCCCCGGCCCCGATTTCCCCACGGGGGGTATCGTCGTCGAGTCGCCCGAGAACATCGCCGAGGCCTATCGCACCGGGCGCGGCGCGTTCCGGGTGCGCGCGAAATGGGCGGTCGAGGATCTGGGCCGTGGCCAATGGCAGATCGTCGTCACCGAGATCCCCTATCAGGTGCAGAAGTCCAAGCTGATCGAACGGCTGGCCGAGGTGATCCAGACCAAGAAGGTGCCGATCCTCGCCGACGTGCGCGACGAGAGCGCCGAGGACATCCGCATCGTCCTCGAACCCCGGTCGCGCACCGTCGAGCCGGACATGCTCATGGGGATGCTGTTCCGCAATTCGGAACTGGAGACGCGGTTCTCGCTGAACATGAACGTGCTGATCGACGGGCTGGTGCCGAAGGTGTGCTCGCTCAAGGAGGTGCTGCGCGCCTTCCTCGACCACCGGCGCGAGGTGCTGCTGCGGCGGTCGCGGCACCGGCTGGCA
Source organism: uncultured Alphaproteobacteria bacterium (assembly GCA_963789535.1). GTDB lineage: Bacteria > Pseudomonadota > Alphaproteobacteria > Rhodobacterales > Rhodobacteraceae > CAVXHQ01. Next base: position 801,384 of record CAWBKU010000004.1, read on the forward strand.
AAGATCGACCACCGCCTCGAGGTGCTCGAGGGGTTCATCGTCGCGTTCCTCAACCTCGACCGCGTGATCGACATCATCCGCTATGACGACGCGCCGAAAGAGGCGCTGATGGCGCAGGACTGGGGTGCCGTGCCGCCGCGCGCGAGGGACGAGGCCGCCTATGTGACGCCCCTGCCGGGGGCGGGCGGGCTGACCGACGTGCAGGCCGAGGCGATCCTGAACATGCGTCTGCGGTCGCTCCGGCGGCTCGAGGAACTGGAGCTGCTGCGCGAACAATCGGCCCTGATGGAGGAGCGCGCGGGCATCGAGGATTTGCTGGAAAGCGAGGCGGTCCAGTGGAAGACCCTTGCCGAGCAATTGCGCGAGACGCGCAAGGCCTTCGGTCGCGACAGCCCCGGCGGCGCGCGGCGGACCGCGTTCATGGCGGCGGGCGACGTGCCCGAGGTGCCGATGGAGGCGATGATCGAGCGCGAGCCGATCACCGTCGTGTGCAGCGAGATGGGCTGGGTCCGGGCGCTCACCGGGCACATTCCGCTCGACCGCGAACTGAAGTTCAAGGACGGCGACGCCGCCCGGTTCGCCTTTCATGCCGAGACGACCGACAAGCTCCTCGTGTTCGGCAGCAATGGCAGGTTCTACACGCTGACCGGCGCCAGCCTGCCGGGCGGGCGCGGCATGGGGGAACCGCTGCGCCTGATGATCGACCTGCCGAACGAGGCCGGGATCGTCGCCTTCTTCATTCACCGCCCGGGCGCAAAACTACTCGTCGCCTCGTCGGCGGGCGACGGCTTCGTCGTGCCCGAGGACGAGGTCGTGGCCCAGACCCGGGCCGGCCGGCAGGTGCTGAACGTCAAGGATGCGGTGCGCGCCAAGGTCTGCGCACCGCTGTCGGGCGATCATGTCGCCGTGGTGGGCGAAAATCGCAAGGTTCTGGTTTTCCCGCTCGACGACCTCCCGGAAATGGGCCGCGGCAAGGGTGTGAGGTTGCAAAAGTACAAGGACGGCGGGCTGTCCGACATCACCACCTTCACCCTGTCCGAGGGGTTGAGCTGGCGCGATCCGGCGGGCCGGACCCGGACGGAAACGGACCTTGCCGACTATATCTCGAGACGCGCGGGCGCCGGTCGGATGGCGCCCCGGGGGTTCCCGCGTGACAACCGCTTTACCTGATCTCCCCGGCCGCCTCGTGACGGGCTTCGACGGCGCGCGCGGCCCGGTGTTCCGCCTTGCGCTCTGGACCGGTCTGTGGACCGTTCTCACCCTCGGTCTCTACCGCTTCTGGGCGCGCACCCGCCTGCGCCGCTTTTACTGGTCCGCCGTCAGCCCCGGCGGCCAACCGCTCGAATATACCGGCACCGGCGCCGAAAAGCTGGCGGGGTTCTTCCTCGCCGTCACCATCCTCGCGTTCTGGCTGGGCGTCGCGAACCTCCTGCTGATGTTCGGCGCGCTGACCCTCTTTGCCAACCCGCTCGTCGCCTATGCGCTGAGCTTCCTCGGTCTGGCACCCCTGTGGTTCTTTGCCCGATACCGCGCCCGCGCCTATGTGCTGGCCCGCACCCGCTGGCGCGCGATCCGGTTCGGGATGGCGCCGGGGGCCGGGGGATATGCGCTGCGGGCGACGTGGAACTGGCTCCTGACGCTCTTGACCCTCGGTCTCCTCTGGCCACGCATGACGTTCCGTCTCGAGGCCTATGTGACCGACCGCACCTACTTCGGCACCGCCCGCCTGACCCAGACCGGGGTGTGGCAGATGCTGCAACCGGCCTTTGCACAGGTCTGGGTCTCGGGCCTCCTTGCGCTCTGCACGATCCTCGTGGCGATCTACGACCAACCCTCCTTCGCGCACCTCCTCTGGGTGCTGATCCCGTGGTTCTGCTACGGCGTCGTCCTCTACCGCGTCGAGGGCTGGCGCCTGCTGACCGAAACGAAACGCGCCGACGGCCTCGCCTTCGAGGCGGGTTTCGCCGCTCCGGCCGTCGCCCGCATCGCCCTTTTCGGCGCGCTGGCGCTGATCCTCGTGCTCGTCGCGCCCCTCACCGTCATCGCCGTCGCCGCCTGGCGCCTCGACGTCGAGGGCATCCGCGAGATCGTCGATCTCGCCGCCTTCTCGCCCACCGCCGTCGCCGCGGCCGCCGTCCTGCTGATCGGCTATTTCGCCCTGTTCCTGTTGTGGACCGCCCTGCGCCACGCCTTCGTCACCCTGCCGTTGTGGCAGCATTACGCCGGCGCGCTGGTCCTCACCGGCACCGACGCCCTGCCGCAGATCGGCCAGCGCGCCCGGGCCAGGGCCGGCGAGGCCGAGGGCTTTGCCGAGGCACTCGATCTGGGGGCCGCGATATGAGGCGGCCCGCCCCGCGTCCGGTCATCGCCGTCGGCACGGCCGATCCTGTCTGGCAGGGGCGCGGCCTCTGGCTCGACGGGGTCAACCCCGTGGCGCGGCCCGTGACGCTGAGCTTCCGGGACGGGGCCACGGACGCCGCGCCGACGGGCGACCTGCTGATCTATGCCCCCGGCGACGATCCCGTCCACTGGCCCTTTGCCGAGGTCCGCGCCCTCCCCGGACAGGCCAGCCCCGAGGGGGCCGTCCTCGGCCTCGCGTCCGCCGACGACCCGGCGCGCCTCATCGTCGGCGATGCAGATCTGGCACTCATCGCTACCCGCGCCCGCCGCCTGAACCGCGCGCCGACGGTGCGGGGCCGCTGGAAACTTGCGGCGCTCGGCCTTGCCGCTGCGGCCTCGGTCGCGCTGATGATCGGCGTTCTCGTCCCCACGCTGGCCGACGCGCTGGCCGACTATCTGCCGCCCGAGGGCGAGGCAGCTCTCGGCGAGGCGACGCTGGGCCAGATCCGCGCCGCCCTCGACGAGACCGGACTCGGCCTCCCCCTGCGGGTGTGCGACAACCCGGCGGGTCGGGCGGCCCTCGACGCCCTGACCGCGCGGCTGACGCTGGCCGCCGACCTGCCCGCCCCCCTCACCGTCACCGTCCTCGACCATCCCATGGTCAACGCCTTCGCGCTGCCCGGCGGCAATGTGGTGCTGTTCCGCGGCCTGATCGACGCGGCTGTGGCGCCTGAGGAGGTCGCCGCCGTCCTCGCCCACGAGATCGGACATGTCGCCGCCCGCGACCCGACCCGCATCGCGCTGCGGTCCGCAGGGTCCATCGGCGTGCTCGGCCTGATGTTCGGCGATTTCGCCGGTGGCGCGCTGGTCCTCCTGCTGACCGAACAGATCATCCGCGCCGACTATACCCAAGAGGCCGAGGCCGCCGCCGACGCCTATGGCGCGGCCTTGCTCACGAGCGCCGACATGGCGCCATCGGCGCTCGCCGACTTCTTCGCCCGGATGGCAGAGGGCGGCGAGCCGCCCGCGATCCTGGCGCATTTCCTGTCGCATCCCGCACTCGAGGACCGGATCGGCACCGCCCGCGCCCTGCCGGGGCCTGCGGCGCCGACCCCGGCCCTCGACGCCGTCGATTGGGCGGCATTGCAGGCCATCTGCGGCTAGGGCGGCGGCTATCCGGCGCCTCTTGATTTCGCCCTGCGATCCCCATAGATCGCCGCCAGACATCCGCACGGGCCGGGCCCGCCCGGCGCATACATTCCAAGGAGCACCCCCATGGGCAAGGCAAAGTTCGAACGCACCAAACCGCACGTCAACATCGGGACCATCGGTCACGTGGACCATGGCAAGACGACGCTGACGGCGGCGATCACGAAGTATTTCGGCGAGTTCCGCGCCTATGACCAGATCGACGGCGCGCCCGAGGAGAAGGCGCGGGGGATCACGATCTCGACCGCGCATGTGGAATACGAGACCGAGGCGCGCCATTACGCCCACGTCGACTGCCCCGGTCACGCCGACTACGTCAAGAACATGATCACCGGTGCCGCCCAGATGGACGGCGCGATCCTCGTCGTGAACGCCGCCGACGGCCCGATGCCGCAGACGCGCGAGCACATCCTGTTGGGCCGTCAGGTGGGCATCCCCTATATGGTGGTCTACCTGAACAAGATCGACCAGGTCGACGATGCCGAGCTGATCGAGCTGGTCGAGATGGAGATCCGCGAGCTCCTGTCGAAATACGAATACCCCGGCGACGATATCCCGATCGTGCCGGGCTCGGCGCTGCACGCGATGAACGGCACGATGCCGGAAATCGGCGAGAGCTCGATCCGCGCCCTGATGAAGGCTGTCGACGAGTACATCCCGACGCCTGCGCGCGCCGTGGACAAGCCGTTCCTGATGCCGATCGAGGACGTGTTCTCGATTTCGGGTCGTGGCACGGTCGTGACGGGCCGTGTCGAGCGGGGCGTGGTGAACGTCGGCGACGAGATCGAGATCGTCGGCATCCGCGACACCAAGAAGACGATCTGCACCGGCGTCGAGATGTTCCGCAAGCTGCTCGACAGCGGCCAGGCGGGCGACAACATCGGCGCCCTGCTGCGCGGCGTCGACCGCGAGGGCGTGGAGCGCGGCCAGATCCTGTGCAAGCCTGGTTCGGTCAAGCCGCACACCAAGTTCGAGGCCGAGGCGTACATCCTCACCAAGGAAGAGGGCGGTCGTCACACGCCGTTCTTCGCCAACTACCGCCCGCAGTTCTACTTCCGCACGACGGACGTGACCGGCACGGTCGAGTTGCCGAGCGGCACCGAGATGGTGATGCCGGGCGACAACCTGAAGTTCACCGTCGACCTGATCGCGCCGATCGCGATGGAAGACGGCCTGCGCTTCGCCATCCGTGAGGGTGGCCGGACGGTTGGCGCGGGCGTGGTGTCGAAGATCCTGGTTTGAGGCATGATGGGGTGAAACCCCATCCTACGGAACGAAGGGGCCGTCCCGCGAGGGGCGGCCCTTTTTTGTCAGGCCAGGACTCCACGGCGGATCAAGTTGGCCCCGGCGAGCAGTAACACGGCTAGCGTCGCGCGCCGGAACGTGGCCTGATCGACGCGGTCCTGGACCTGCTGGCCGATCACCATGCCGACGAAGGCGGGCGCGATCAGAAGGGCCGAGAACGCCGCCGTCTCGGCGCGCAGCACGCCGGTCTGGATATGTGCCCCGACCAGCGCCATGGCGCCGAGACCATAGATGACGCCCTGAATCCGTACGCTCTCGGCCTTGGGCGTGTCGATGGCGGTGAGATAGGCGACGGTCGGCGGGCCCCAGACGCCGGAGAGGCCGCCCGAGAACCCGGCGATGGCGCCGATGGCCCCTTCGAGGAGGGCCGGGCGGCGCGGGGGCGCAGGGCGCCAACCCGAGAGTTGCAGCGCGGCGAAGAGGATCATCGCCACGCCGATGACCAAAAAGAGGCTCTGCGGCGACAGGACCGTTACGAGTTGCGCGCTCGCGACGAGCATCACCAGACCGACGCTCAGAAAGATGCGGAACCGCAGGATTGCCCGCCCGGCGGCGCGCGGCCCCTGCCGCAGCGCCTGCATGCCGTTCGTCACCAGCGTCGGCAGGATCAGGCCCGCCAGCGCCAGTTGCGGCGGCAACACGATCGCCATCAGCGAGATCATCATCATCGGCATCCCGAAACCGACGAGCCCCTTGACCAGACCCGCGACCAGCGCCGCGCCGAGGGCGACAGCCAGCGCCGAGGGCGGCATGAGGGCAAGGATGGTGTCCATCGGGGTTCTCTAGCCGCTCGTCCCGGAGGCCGCAGCACAAATCCGCCCGATAGGGCATGACGACATCTAAATACACCTGAGAACTCATTCTTGAAATGATCTTGCGCTGCAAACGCACCGACGTTAGGATGCAGACGCAGCAATTGGGGCAGGACATGGCGCACGACGGGCACGGTATCCCACCTTCGGAGACGGTCGTTCCGGACGATCCGATGACGCTCTGCCGCGCCGCGATGGCGGCCGTGGACGGGTTCGTCGCAAGCGGGCGGGCGGCGGTGGCGCTTCGCGTGACGCGCGACGGGCGGGTGCGCGCCGACCTCCTCGACGCAGACCAGGTGGCGGCGCACGGGCTCGCCTGGCTTGCGACCTATGCGCAGGCGCTGCGGCAGTTGCTCGGCTGGGCGGCACGGCTCGAGGCGGACGGACGGCTGCGCGAGACCGAGGCGCTCATCCTTCAGATCGCCTTTGGCGAATACCTCTGCCAGATCCACGGCGGCATCCCGATGAGCCAGGGCGAAATGCTGCGCCCGCAGGACATCGGCCTTGGCGAGGACGACCTGCGCGCCCTCGTGGTGCCGGAGGTGGCGCGCCTGATGCGGGCAGGCAATACGCAAGGGGTGCGGACACGCCTCGTCGCCCTGATGCAGGAACGGGCGGGCGAGATCACCGGCGCCAGCGGCCTCGACGACGAGATGGAGATGATCCGCGGCCAGTTCCGCCGGTTCAGCGTCGAGCGGGTCGAGCCGCATGCCCACGGCTGGCACCTGCGCGACGAGCTGATCCCGATGGAGGTCGTCGACGCGCTGGCCGGGATGGGCGTGTTCGGCCTGACGATACCCGAGGAATACGGCGGGTTAGGTCTGTCGAAGACCGCGATGGCGGTGGTGAGCGAGGAACTGAGCCGGGGCTATGTCGGCACCGGCTCGCTCGGCACACGGTCCGAGATTGCGGCCGAGTTGATCCTGTGCGGCGGCACGGAGGCGCAAAAGGCGCACTGGTTGCCCCGGCTCGCGTCGGGCGCGGTGCTGCCGGCGGCGGTGTTCACCGAGCCCGACACCGGCTCCGACCTCGGCGCGCTGCGGACGCGGGCGGAACCGGACGGCGCGGACTGGACGATCACCGGCAACAAGACGTGGATCACCCATGCCGCGCGGGCGCATGTAATGACGGTGCTGGCGCGGACCGGGGCCGGGACGGACGACTACAGGGGTCTGTCGATGTTCCTGGCCGAAAAGACGCCGGGGACCGCGGACGATCCGTTCCCGACGCCCGGCATGACCGGCGGCGAGATCGGCGTGATCGGCTATCGCGGGATGAAGGAATACGAGCTGGCGTTCGACGGGTTCGCGGTGACGGGCGATGGCCTGCTCGGCGGTGTGACCGGCCAGGGGTTCAGGCAGTTGATGCAGACCTTCGAGAGCGCGCGGATCCAGACGGCGGCCCGGGCGGTCGGTGTGGCACAATCGGCGCTCGATCACGCGCTGCGCTATGCGACCGAGCGGCGGCAGTTCGGCAAGCCACTCGTCGACTTTCCCCGGGTGTCGGGCAAACTCGCGATGATGGCGGTCGAGATCATGGTGGCGCGACAGCTCACCTATTTTTCGGCACGTGAAAAGGATGCGGGGCGGCGCTGCGACCTCGAGGCGGGGATGGCCAAACTGCTGGCGGCGCGGGTCGCCTGGGCGGCGGCGGACAACGCGGTGCAGATCCATGGCGGCAACGGTTTCGCGCAGGAATATCCGGTCAGCCGGATCCTGTGCGACGCGCGCATCCTCAACATCTTCGAGGGGGCCGCGGAAATTCAGGCCCAGGTGATCGCCCGGCGACTCCTGGACTGAAGACGGGCGGCGGGGCGACCCGCCAGCAAGTGGCGCCGGCAGGTTGGGAGGCATGCCGGCGCCTGCCCTGTCCTGAAGGCTGACGGAAACTATCAAAGTTTCCGTCGTCGATTTCTTTGAAAGAAATCGTTCTAGGGCAGATCGGGCACGATAACGCACGGCATCGGCGCCACGAGGGGGGCGTCGGTCACGCGAAAGGCGTCGCAATCGGCCAGTGCGGCCGCCTCGGCCGTCTGCCGGTTCGGATAGCCCCAGTTCAGCGAATAGGCCCCGTCCGCCGACACCGCCATCGCCCGGAACGCGGCATAGGATGTGGCGGTGAGAAAGTATTCCGAGGCCTCGTTCGACATCGTGAGGACGCCCGGCTCCGGGCCGGAGAACCCCCGCGGCACGATCTCGGCGATGATCCGGCAGCGGTCGTTCACCTCGAGGCAGTTCGACATCGCGATCGCCTGCGCCGCGGCGAGCGTCCCGGCGCCGGTGGAATAGCCGAAGCCGAATTCCTTCGAGATCGCGAAGGCGCCGAAATAGGTGGTCGTCCCGAAGTCGTCGTCGAACGCCTGTTTCACATCGACCGGCAGGGTGACGCCGGCCCGCATCTCGAGGACGCCGAACGCCTCGAAGATCGCGGTGCGGATCGGCGTGCCGAGGTAATTGCCATCGGGCAGCGTCTGAGCGGTGGCGTCAACGGGCGCGAGGCAGGCCACCAGGGCCAGACCCGCCAGTTGGGCACGCAGATCGGTCATCGAAGGATCCTTTCGTCCGATGCGCCGATGATGCCCGCGTCGCCGCGCCCGCGCAACATCGGCGATGCCCTAGCGCACCGCCTGAGCAAGGGCGCCGCGGGGCGCACCCAGACGCGGGTGCAGCCGCCCGGCCATCGTCGCAGCCGCCAGCATCCCGAGGCCCCCGGCAGCGAAGATCCCCGCGACCGGCAGGAACAGGAGCACCACGAAGGCGACCCCCGGCGTGGCGATCCCCGAGGCATCGCGAAAGGTCGAATAGACCGCCGCCATCTCGGTCCGCTCGGACGGTTTGACCGCCATCAGGAACGGCAGGCTGGCACAGACGTCGAGCATCACGAGGCCGATCGACGAGACCATGAGGACGCCGACCGTTACCCACGGCAGCGGAGACAGCACGAAGGCGAGGATCATCGTCGTGCCGCAGAACGCAAAGGTGCCGCGCACCGAATTGCGCACGCCGACGCGGTGCACCCCGCGCAGCATCAGCGGCGTCACGAAGAGGAGCGCGTTCGACAGCGACATCGCAAAGCCGCCGACCCGGTCGCCGAGGCCGTTCTCGATACAGAAGATCGGCAGATAGACGACGTAGACCCACCACCCCGACGAGCGGATGACCGCGAAGAGCCACCCCGCGATCAGCCGCGGCTGTGCCCTGAACCGCGCCAGATAGGCCAGCGGGTTGGGCGCCGGGCCGCGGGCGCGGGTGATCTGCTTGCCGTTGCCGAGGCGCAGCACCCAGAACACGATAAGCATCGCCAGCGCCGCCACCCCGGCGAGCAGGAACGGCGCCGGGCGCCACCAGTCGAGCAGGAACACCCCGAGGAACGGCCCGACCGCCCAGGGCGTGGCGCTGTAGACCATGCGGGTCGATTCGTTGCGCCCGAGGTCGGTGCGCGCGATATAGTCGAGGATGTAGGCGTTGATGCAGACGGTGAACGTCACCGTCGCGACGGCGTTGATCAGCAGGGCCGCCGCCATCAGCGCCGGTGTCCCGATGATCGCCAGCGTCAGCCCGACGAAATAGAGGAGCGGCGCCAGCGTGAACGCCCAGCGGCGGGCGATATGCTGCGTCAGCCAGGGCACCATGAGGCCGCAGATCAGGCTGGTGATCCCGACGCAGAAATAGATCAGCGAGACGCTGCCCGCGTCGCCATAGGCGCGATAGATCGCGAGTGGCATCGCCGACAGCAGCGTGCCGCGCACCCCCGCCTCGCAGGCGGCGATCATCGCGAAATGCTGCACCTTCGGGGTCGGCGAATGGGTCAGGTAGACGGGGGCGCGGGGGGCGATCATGGGCGCAGGATGCGGCGGCATGTCGCGGCCCGCTGGTCCGGATGCGACAATTTCAGGTCCGTCACGGCCCTGCCGCCTCGTGGCTCAATCCGTGCGCAACAACACTTCGATGAGGCGCGCGCGGGCGGGCGGCAGCGGCCTGTCGGTGAGAGGATGCAGCAGCCGGTGCGCGAGGAAATGGCCCGTCGTGGCCAGTGCCGCGCAGATCTCGGGCGTGTCGTGCGCCCCCTGCCCGCGCAGCACCGGCGGCAGGGGCAGCATCCGGCCGGCCCATTCGCCCGCCGCCGCGCGCGACACCGCCCGGCCCGAGCGGGGCGAGACGTAGACCAGATCCTCGGTACTGCCGGTGACGGCGCAGGTGGCGAGGTCGAGGCCGACCCCCATTTCGTCGAGCAGCGCCAGTTCCCATTGCAGATAGGCGAGCGGCCAGACCGCGTTCTGGCCCATCAGGTCGAGGAGCTGCATCGTGCGGTCGTAGAGCCGCGGATGGCTCTCGCGCTCGGGCAGGGTCGCGGTGAGGAGCGACGTGACGGCGTTGAGGCCGGCGAGGGCGAGACGGTCCGACAGCACCACGGCGGCGCGGCTGCGCAGCGGCTCGACGGTAAAGGCGCCCAGGTGCTCGTCGAGGCGGGCGCGCCAGGTAAGCGCGATCTGCGCGCCCGGTTGCAGCGACGGCGAGAGTTTGCGCGAGGTGCCGCCACGGATCACGCCGGCGTGACGGCCATGCAGGGCGGTGAACACCTCGGCGATGACCGAGGTTTCGCCGTGCCGCCGCACCGCCAGTATCGCCCCCTCGTCGCGCCATTCGATCATCGCAAGGTGATACCGCGCGAAGGTGATGGGGTAAAACCCCATCAAGCCCGGCGGATCAAAGTCCCTCTTCCCCCAGCAGATGCCGCCCCGCCCGGTCCTCGACCTCGATCACCCAGAGATCGCCGTCGAACCCGCGCTGCCGTGCGATGGACGCATCCACGTCGCGCTCGGCGCCCTGCGCCAGCACCTCCCACGTCCGGGTGTCGGTCATCATGTCGTAGCGCCGCTGCCAGACGGTGGCCCGCCCGTCGAGGGTATTGAGCTTGACCAGCACCGACCCCGCCGAGGGATCGCCCTTGGCGGTCAGGAATGCCGGGATCTCGTGCTGCGCCAGACGTGCGCGATAGGCCGCAACCCAGAAGTCCGTCGTCAGTCGCGGCGCCATGTCTCAGGTGTTCCCGTCCTTGAAGTCGAGGCCCATCTCCGAGAACCGCTCCGCCTCGTCGAGCCAGCCGGGCCGCACCTTGACCTGAAGGAACAGGTGCACCTTGCGCCCCAGAAACTCCTCGAGTTCGAGGCGCGATGCCTGCGAGACCGCCTTGATCGTCTCGCCGCCACGCCCCAGCACGATGCCCTTGTGGCCGTCACGGGCAACATAGACGATCTGGTCGATCCGGGCGGAGCCGTCTTTCCGCTCTTCCCAGCTCTCCGTCTCGACGGTCAATTCATAGGGCAGTTCCTGATGCAGCCGCAGGGTCAGCTTTTCGCGCGTCATCTCGGCGGCGATCATCCGCACGGGCAGGTCCGCGATCTGGTCCTCGGGATAGAGCCACGGCCCCTCGGGCATCCGCGCGGCGAGCCAGCGCTTGAGGTCGTCGGTGCCGTGGCCGCGCTCGGCGGAGATGAGGAATGTCTCGACGAAGGGGATCGCCTCGTTCAACTCCTTCGTGAGGCCGAGCAGCGCCTCGGACTTCACCTTGTCGATCTTGTTGATCGCGAGTGCCACGGTGCGCCCCTTGGCGATGCCGCTCAGCCGCTTGAGGATGTCCTTGACGCCCGCCGAGACGCCACGATGCGCCTCGACCAGTGAGGATGATCACATCCGCGTCCCCTGCCCCGCCCCAGGCGGCGGCGACCATCGCCCGGTCGAGCCTGCGGCGCGGCGCGAAGATACCCGGCGTGTCGACGAAGACGATCTGGCTCGCGCCCTCGATGGCGACACCGCGAATCCGCGCCCGCGTGGTCTGAACCTTGTGCGTCACGATCGAGACCTTGGCGCCCACCATCCGGTTCAGCAGCGTCGACTTGCCGGCGTTCGGCTCTCCGATCAGGGCGACGAAGCCGGCGCGAGTGGGCCGGTCGCTTTCACTCTTGCGATCCGACGTGGCGTCTCGCGGCACTTCTTCGGTCATGACGATACCTTTTCCAACAATGCTGCCGCAGCGGCCTGTTCTGCCTGACGCTTCGATCCGGCGGTGGCCCGTGCGGTCGCGCCCGAGGCCAGCGTCACCTCGACGGTGAACTCGGGCTGATGATCGGGGCCGGACCGGGCGATCTCGGCGTAGACGGGCGGCACCTCGCCGCGCCCCTGGGCCCATTCCTGAAGGCTGGTCTTGGGGTCGCGCGCATCGGCCTCGACGCCCGCGATCCGACCGGCCCAGAGGCGCCGCACGACGGAGCGCGCCGCGTCGTGGCCGGCATCGAGCCAGATCGCGGCGATCACCGCCTCCATCGCATCGGCCAGCAGCGCCTCCTTGCGGCGACCGCCCGACTGCTGCTCCGACCGCCCCAGCCGCAGCACGGCGCCGAGGTCGATGTCGCGGGCCACCGACGCACAGGTCTCGCGCCGGACGAGCGCATTGTAGCGCGGCGCGATCTGCCCCTCGCTGGCGGCGGCATCCGCATCGAGCAGCGCCTCGGCGATCACGAGGCCCAGCACCCGGTCCCCGAGGAACTCGAGCCGCTGATTATCGTCCGCCCCGGCGCCGCCGAACGACGGATGCGTCAGGGCGCGGACGAGGAGGGCAGGCGTGCGGAAATCGTGCCCCAGACGCGCGGCGAAGGCGCGATGCTCCGCCGAGAGCCTCACCCGCGCATCGACGACGCCGGGCGCGTCAATTGATCGCCTGGAAATAGCGGTCGCTGCGCCAGGTCCAGAACGCGAGCATCGAGCGGCCCGCCGACGAGAACACGATCCGGTCGGCGCGGCCGACGATATCCTCGAGCGGCACGAAGCCGACGCCGCCCCGTTCGCGGAAATAGCGGCTGTCGGTCGAATTGTCGCGGTTGTCGCCCATGAAGAAGAAGTGTCCCTCGGGGACCGTATACACGTCCGTGTTGTCGGGATCGAAGCCGGGGATGCTGTTGCGGATATTGAGGATCGAGTGGCGCACGCCATTGGGCAGCGTCTCGATCTGACGCGCGCTGCGGCAATCGCCGCCCAGCGGGACGAGGGGCTCGAGGCAGGACGGAAGGTCGCCGCCCGGCCCTTGTGGCGCATAGGTCTCGGTAAAGAACCCCGCGTCCTCGACCTCGACCGGCACGCCGTTCAGGATCAGACGCCCATCGGTCACCTGCACCGTGTCGCCCGGCAGGCCGATCAGCCGTTTGATGAAATCGACGCCCGTGACGGGATGGCGGAACACGACGACATCGCCCCGTTCGGGTGTGCTGCCGAACAGGCGCGTGCCGCCCGGCGGACCGTCCTCGTCCGAGCGGAAGTAGCCGCAGAAGTCGTCAGCCGAGATATCGATGCCGAGGCGCTGGATGCGGATCGACGGACAGGAGGCGTAGGAATAGCCGTAAGCCATCTTGTTGACGAAGAGGAAGTCGCCGATCAGCAGCGTGTCCTTCATCGAGCCGGAGGGGATCCAGAACGGCTGAAAGAACACGGTACGGAACACGCCGGCGATCAGCAGCGCGTAGACCACCGTCTTGACCGTCTCGAGGATGGTGGCGCCGATGCCGCCGGTCTTTTCGGCCATGATGAGGCTCCCTTGTATCGCGCGCTTCATGGGCGCCACAGGGGGGTTAGTCAATATCGGGTGGGGGCGTCAGGGGGCGTGCCTCGATCACCACCATGGCATGGGCCCAGGGCAGATCGTCGGTGAGCGAGACGTGGATCACCGCCTCGTGACCGGGCGGCGTCATCGCGGCAAGCCGCTCGGCGGCCCAGCCGGTGAGGTGCATGACCGGCTGGCCGCTGCGCAGGTTGGTGACGCTCATGTCCTTCCATGCGATGCCCATCCGCAGGCCGGTGCCCAGCGCCTTGGAACACGCCTCCTTGGCGGCCCAGCGTTTGGCATAGGTGGCGGCGGTAGCATGGGGGCGGCGCTCGGCGCGGGCCCGCTCGCGGTCGGTGAAAACGCGGGTGCGGAACCGGTCGCCGAACCGTTGAAGCGTCGCGGCGATACGGTCGATGTTGGCGAGGTCGGTGCCGATGCCGAGGATCATTCGAACGTTGCAGTTTCGGTTTCGACAAACCATGAAATTAACCACTCGAAACTGCCCGAAAAGTCTACGTCCGGCAGATTGGCATAGATGTTCTGCACGCCACTCCAGACTGCGCCGGGACTTGCCAGGATAGCATTCCAAATTTCATCGCGAGTCGGGACGCGCAGTCCGCAAACCTGAGTGTCCTCTGGCGAGATGGCTGAGGCAGGATCGAAAGCGATTTGCATTTCATAGACGTCACCCATCTGTTGACAGGCATCTGCAACCTCCCAAGCAGTTGCTGCCACGATGACCCCTATGCCCCAAAAAGGGATCGACTCACCTACCATCGACGCGATGTTGCGCTGCGATGCGACAAGCGCGCGGTTGCGAATCCGGCGTGATGTGTTCGAAACGACATAGGCGGCAAGCCGAGGCTCACCGCGATAGACGAGCAGTCGAGATCCGCGGAGCTCCGCTAATTCGCCAGAAAGATCGGCAATGCGTCGAGATCGAATACTGAGTTCGCTCGCATGCTCTGCGCGGGTCAAAGACAAGTCGGCAGCGCTTCGAGTTCGCAACGCCTCCATGTCGATTGCATGTCTTTGAACCAGCTGTGTCGTCGCTACCGCGTTCTGTCTCCGAATAGTTGCGGCACCCGTCACGAGTTCGACACCAGCGGATAGCAAGCCAAAGAAGGCCGTCGATGTCACAGCTAAAACGCCGGTCGCCAGATTGAGGCAAATTAGTACGACAATTGCGAGCGTCAGCGTCGTTCTGGACAGACCCGCAAGCAGACGCCAAATCCAAACCAGAAACTTCATGCCCGCGCCGCCTCCATCAGCGTGCGCATTTCTGCAATCGCGGGCGTCAGCCCCCGGAAAATTGCCTCGCCGATGAGAAAGTGGCCGATGTTCAGCTCGCGCACCTCGGGCAGGGCCGCGACCGGGCCGACCGTCTCGTAGGTGAGGCCATGGCCCGCGTGCACCTCGAGGCCGAGGTCGTGGGCGAAGGTCGCCATGCCGCGGAGCCGTTCGAGTTCGGCGTCGCGCCGGTCGAAAAGCCCCTCGGCATGGGCGTCGCAATAGGCGCCGGTGTGCAGTTCGATCACCTCGGCACCGATCCGGTGCGCGGCCTCGATCTGGCGGCGGTCGGCGGCGATGAAGATCGAGACGCGGCACCCCGCGGCGCGCAGGGGGGCGATGAAATGCGCCAGCGCGTTCTCCTCGCGGGCGACCTCGAGGCCGCCCTCCGTCGTCCGTTCCTCGCGCTTTTCGGGCACGAGGCAGACGGCGTGCGGCAGGTGCCGCAGCGCGATCTTCTGCATCTCGGGGGTCGCCGCCATCTCGAAGTTCAGGGGTGTCGTAAGCGCGTCCATCAACCGCTCGATGTCACCGTCCGAAATATGGCGCCGGTCCTCGCGCAGGTGCGCGGTGATGCCGTCCGCACCCGCCTCTTCGGCCATCTTCGCGGCGCGCACCGGGTCGGGCACGGTGCCGCCGCGGGCGTTACGGACGGTGGCGACGTGGTCGATGTTCACGCCCAGTCGCAGTCGTTGGGTCATAGGTTTTCCTTCCTGACGATCCTCAGACGCCATCCGCGACGCGGCGCGCCTTGCCTTCGCTCAACTGCCGCAACTTGGCCTGCAACTTCTTGCGGCGCTGGTTCTGATAGACCCGGATCACCGGCACCGAGATCAGATAACAGACACATCCCGCGATGACGCCGGGGATCAGGCTGCCGATCATGAACGGCTTGAACAGTTCCTGGTAGAACACCGCCAGCCGGCCCCATTCCATCGCCTCGGGCGTGAACACCGCCAAGAGGTTGTGCCAGATGTCGGACCAGGCACCCGAAATCTGCTGCCCCATGCCCGCGATCTGTCCACGGTCGGGGCGGGTGCCGAGGATCCGGTGCCCGAACCACAGCGAGGTGGCGGCGATCGGCACATAGGTCAGCGGATTGCCGAAGAACGTAGAGATGAGGGCGGCGAGCACGTTGCCGCGCATGACGCGCGCGAGGAACCACGCGATCAGGAAGTGCAGGCCGAAGAACGGCGTGAACGTGACGAAGACGCCTGCCCAGATGCCGCGGGCGATCTTTTCGGGGGTATCGGGCAGGCGCCGCAGCCGCAGTTTCACGTATTCGAACGCGCGCAGCCAACCGCCGCGCGGATAGACGAAATCGAACACGATCTGCCAGATCGGTCGTCTATCCCTGCGCCTGAAAACCAAATCCTGTCACCTTTTCAATCTCGTCTGCCCGACCCGCCCGCTTCGCCCCGGACCGCCTTGCCCCCCGGCGGCGCCACCGCCGCCGCCGGATCGCGGTGGCGCGACAGGGCAGATACGTTGCTCTCGGCCTCTAGTGCGGTCATCACCCTGTGCATGTGTTCGGCGTCGCGCAGGTCGACCATGACCAGAAGGCGGAAATAGTCGGGCTTGCGGTCGATGAACGCGAGGTCCGAGATATTGGCCTTCTGCTCGCCGATCAACGTGCAAATCCGCCCCAGCACGCCGGCGTCGTTGGTAATCGACAGATCGAGCGTGATGGTGTTCACCGCCGCATGGGTGCCGCCCTGCCAGTGCAGGTCGATCCAGCGGTCGGGCTGCTCCTCGAACTCGACCAATGCGGCGCAATCGATGGCGTGGACGAGGACGCCGCGCCCGCGATAGGTGATGCCGACGATCCGCTCGCCGGGGACCGGCTGACAGCAGGCAGCACGGGTGTGGCTCTGATCGTCGCCGAGGCCGACGACGGCGCGCCGCGCCTCGACCTCGTCTGCCGAGCGCACGATGAGGTCGGGGTAGATCGCGCGGACCACGGCCCGCGCGGTGATCTCGGCCGAGCCCAGCGCCTCGAGCATGTCGTCGACCTCGTCGTAACTCATCGTGCGGGCGGCGGTCTGGAGGGCCTTGTCGGTCGCCTTCTTGCCCGCGTTCTCGAACGCGACGCGCGCCAATTCGCGGCCCAGCCGCACGAACCGCTCACGGTGTTCCTCGCGCAGGGAGCGGCGGATCGCGGTCTTGGCGCGGCCCGTCACGGCGATGTCGATCCAGGTCGCCTGCGGCGTCTGGCCCTCGGCGGTCATGATCTCGACCGATTGGCCGTTCTTCAGGCGCGTCCACAGCGGCACCCGCATCCCGTCGACGCGTGCGCCGACGCAGGCGTGGCCGATCCGCGTATGGATCGCATAGGCAAAGTCGATCGGCGTGGCGCCGCGCGGCAGCTTGATGACCTCGCCCTTCGGCGAAAAACAGAAGACCTGGTCGGTATACATCTCGAGTTTCACGGCCTCGAGGAACTCGTCGGAATCGCTGTCGGTCTCGAGGCGTTCGGTCAGATTGGCGATCCATTTCACCGGATCGACGGCAAAGCGGTTCTCGACCCGGACGCCGTTGCGATAGGACCAGTGCGCGGCAACGCCGGTTTCGGCGACCTCGTGCATCTCGCGGGTGCGGATCTGCACCTCGACCCGCTTGCCGTCGCGGCCCGAGACGGTGGTGTGGATGCTGCGGTAGCCGTTCGACTTCGGCTGGCTGATATAGTCCTTGAACCGCCCCGGCACCGCGCGCCAGCGCTGGTGGATGACGCCCAGCGCGCGGTAACAATCCCCCTCGCTGTCGGTGATCGCGCGAAAGCCGTAGATGTCGGACAGGCGCGAGAACGTCAGATCCTTTTCCTGCATCTTGCGCCAGATCGAATAGGGCTTCTTGGCGCGGCCGAATACCGAGGCCGAGATACCGCCACGCTCGAGTTCCACGATCATGTCGGCCTTGATCTTTTCGACCACGTCGCCCGCCTCGCGGGTCAGCGTCACGAAACGCCGCATGATCGACAGGCGCGCCTCGGGGTTGAGCACCTTGAACGACAGATCCTCCAACTCCTCGCGCATCCACTGCATGCCCATCCGTCCCGCCAGCGGCGCGTAGATGTCCATCGTCTCGCGCGCCTTCTGCCCCTGTTTATCGGGGTTCATCGAGCGGATCGTGCGCATGTTGTGCAGCCGGTCGGCAAGTTTCACCAGCGTGACGCGCAGGTCGCGGCTGGTCGCCATGAACAGCTTGCGGAAATTCTCGGCCTGCTTTTGCTCGGAAGAGATGAGTTGCAGGTTGGTGAGCTTGGTGACGCCATCGACGAGTTCGGCGATCTCGCGCCCGAAGCGCGCCTCGACGGTGCCGAAATTGGCGCCGGTATCCTCGATCGTGTCGTGCAGCAGGGCGGTGACGAGAGTGCCGTCGTCCATCTGCTGTTCGGCCAGGATCATCGCGACGGCAAGGGGGTGATGGAAATAGAGTTCGCCCGACCGGCGCCGCTGATCCGCGTGCGAGGCGAGGCCAAAGGCGAAGGCGTCGCGCAGCAGCGCCTCGTTCATGCGGGGGTTGTAGGACCGCACCAGCGCGATGAGCGCCTCTGGGTCGGGGATCGCCTCGGCCGCGATGGGGCCGGTCGGGAAGGAAGGGCGCGCGCGCGGCTCGGGCGCCGGGGCGGCCGCGCGGCGGGCAGACGAGGGGAGGCTCGGGGCGGTCATTCGGGGCAGACCTCGGACTGATGTGGGGGGCCCCGGTCGGTCGCGCCGCGCGGTCGGGCGGCGCGGTGCGGGCCTACCGCTGGCTCTGCGCTTCCATGAGTTCGCGCAGCAAACGCTCTTCGGGCATGTCGTCGCGGGCGGGACGGTCGGCCTCGGCACCCATGAGGAGGGCCATCGAATCGTCCTCGGGCTCGTCGACCTCGATCTGGGTCTGGTGCGCCTCGATCATCCGCTCGCGCAGCGCCTCGGCGCCCTGGGTCTCGTCGGCGATCTCGCGCAGCGCCACGACCGGGTTCTTGTCGTTGTCGCGGCTGATCGTCAGAGGCGAGCCTGCGGTGATCTCGCGCGCGCGGTGCGCGGCGAGCATCACCAGTTCGAAGCGGTTGGGAACCTTGTCGACGCAATCTTCTACGGTAACGCGGGCCATGGCACTCTCCGATTCTTCTGTCGACAGGCGGGGCTGTCAGGATTCTCTTATAGACAGGCGGGGCTGTCAGGGGCCGGTCGGCCCGTGCAGGGCATCCGGCGCGGTCAAGGCTGTATGTCCGGTGCCGGAGCACCAGAGGGGGAAGACGGCGTTCTAGGCACAATGCACCACAAACGCAAGGGGTCCGGCGGTGTTTTACGACCCCTTCGGCGCTGCGTCGAGGGGCACGGCGGCGGCGCGGTCGGCGGCGGGCAGCGCGTCGCACATCTGACGCACCGTCACATGGGTCAGCGGATGGCGCCAGTCCGGCGCGACGTCGGCCAGCGGCACCAGCACGAAGGCCCGGTCCTGCATCCGCGGATGCGGCAGGATGAGGGTGCCGGGCACCGCCCGCGCCTGCGCGTCGGCGGTCAGGTTACGCCACGTCGCCTGCGTCGCCGCATCGGGCAGAACGACCGATCCCACGGCCAGAAGGTCGAGGTCGAGGGTCCGCGCGCCCCATCGCACCGCTCGCTCGCGGCGAAAATCCGCCTCGATTTCATGCAGCGTTTTCAATACCTCGTGAGGGGCGGGCGCGCCGCGCGCGGGCAGTTTCAGCGAGAAGGCGGCGTTCACGTAGTCCGGCCCCGATCCGGTCGGAAAACAAGGGGTACGGTAAAGCAGGCTTTTCCCCGTGACGCCTCCGAACGCCGCCTCTATGCGGTCGAAGGCCAGCCGCACCGAGCGTTCGGGTGGCCCAAACGGGGATGGCAGATTGGCGCCAAGCGCCACGAGCACCAGAATTTCGTCCGTCCCCCGCGGGGTACCATCGGCGGAGAGTTGCTCTGTGGCTTGTTGCATGTCACGCTGTTCCTACATTAGAGGACGCCACCGGCGCCGGGCCTTGCGACCACTCACAGACGCAAGCGACCACTTTGGACCGGTTCGAACGAGAGGATATTTTAGATGTTTTACCGTGACGAGCGGCTTGCGCTCTTCATCGACGGGTCGAATCTGTATGCGGCGGCCAAGTCGCTTGGCTTCGACATCGACTACCGCCTCCTGAAGCAGGAATTCATGCGCCGGGGCAAGCTCTTGCGGGCGTTCTACTATACCGCGCTGCTCGAGAACGACGATTACTCGCCGATCCGTCCGCTGGTCGACTGGCTGCACTACAACGGCTTTGCCATGGTGACGAAACCGGCCAAGGAATACACCGACAGCCAGGGCCGCCGGAAGGTCAAGGGCAACATGGACATCGAGCTTTGTGTCGACGCGCTCGAACTCGCGCCGCACATGGACCACATGGTCCTGTTCTCGGGCGATGGCGATTTCCGCCCGCTGGTCGAATCGATCCAGCGCAAGGGCGTGCGGGTGTCGGTCGTGTCCACGATCCGCAGCCAGCCGCCGATGATCGCCGATGAACTGCGCCGTCAGGCCGACAATTTCATCGACCTCGAGGAACTGCGCGAGGTCATCGGCCGCCCGCCGCGTGAGCCGCGCGTCGAGCGTGAGGAAGAGACCAGCGAAGAAGCGTGAGCAGATGGTGCGGCGACCGTTGCGGTCGCCCTCCGCCTGCGTCGGCCCGGCAACGACCGTCGTTGTCGCTTTTGGTTGATCGTCGGCACGGCAAAGGTGCTCTTCGTGGCTCAGCAACCGCAGAGAGAGCCGCCATGCCACATCCCCTCGTCACCCAATTGGACATCGAGACCTACGCTCGCGACGGCGTGGTTCTCGTGCGCGGCCTCTTTGCCGATCACATCGACACCCTCGCACGCGGGATCGAGGCCAACATGGCCGACCCGTCGCAATATGGCGCCGAAAATACCCGGACAGGCGACTCGGGGCGCTTCTTCGACGATTACTGTAACTGGCAGCGGATCCCCGAATTCCAATCCGTCATCGACAGCTCGCCCGCCGCCGAGGTCGCCCGCGACCTGATGCGCAGCGATAGCGTCCATTTCTTTCACGACCACGTTCTGGTCAAGGAACCGGGCACCTCGCGGCCGACGCCCTGGCATCAGGACGGCCCGTATTACTTCGTCGAGGGGCAGCAGACCGTCAGTTTCTGGTCGCCGCTCGATCCAGTGACGACGGCCGGTCTGCGCTGCGTCGCAGGCTCGCACCGCTGGCCGCGACAGGTGATGCCGACGCGCTGGCTGTCGGACAAGAGTTTCTATCCCGACCCCGAAAACTGGATGCCGGTGCCCGATCCCGATGCCGAGGGCATGGACATCCGCGAATGGGAGATGCAGCCCGGCGATGCCGTCGCGTTTCATTTCAACACCCTGCACAGCGCGCGCGGAAACGTCAGCGACCTGCGCCGCCGCGCCTTCTCGCTGCGCCTGATCGGCGACGACGCGCGCTATGCCGCCCGCCCCGGCCCGACCTCGCCCCCCTTTCCGGGCCACGACATGACCGAGGGTCAGCGCCTGCGCGCCGACTGGTTCCCGCAGATCTGGCCGCGCGCCGCCTGAGGCGCGCTCTGGACCCCGGTGCCTCCGCCGCCTACATCTGGACCGCGCAGGAGAGCCGAGCATGACCAAGCCCCCCCTTACGATCCACCTCGCAGCACCCCGTGGGTTCTGTGCAGGCGTGGACCGGGCCATCAAGATCGTGGAACTGGCGCTCGAGAAATGGGGCGCGCCGGTCTATGTCCGCCACGAGATCGTGCACAACAAATACGTCGTCGACGATCTGCGCGCCAAGGGTGCCGTCTTCGTCGAGGAACTGGACGACTGCCCCACCGACCGCCCGGTCATCTTCTCGGCCCACGGCGTCCCCAAGGCGGTGCCTGCCGAGGCAGCGGCGCGGCGGATGATCGCAGTCGACGCCACCTGCCCCCTCGTGACCAAGGTGCATACCGAGGCCGCGCGCCATGCCGAGAACGGGCTCCAGATGATCATGGTCGGCCATGCGGGCCACCCCGAGACCATCGGCACCATGGGGCAGTTGCCGCCCGGCGACGTCCTGCTGGTCGAGACCGTGGCCGATGTCGCCACCGTGTCCGTGCGCGACCCTGAAAAACTGGCCTTCGTCACCCAGACCACCCTCTCGGTCGACGATACAGCCGAAATCGTCGCGGCCCTTCAGTCTCGGTTCCCGGCGATCGTCGGCCCGCACCGCGAGGATATCTGTTACGCCACCACCAACCGGCAGGAGGCGGTGAAGGTGATGGCGCCGCTCTGCGAGGCGATCCTGGTGGTCGGCGCGCCGAATTCCTCGAACTCGCGCCGCCTCGTCGAGGTCGGATCGCGCGCGGGCTGCGGCTATGCGCAACTGGTGCAGCGCGCGTCGGATATCGACTGGCGCGCGCTGGAGGGTATCCGGACCCTCGGCGTCACCGCCGGCGCCTCCGCGCCCGAGGTGCTCATCGACGAGGTGATCGACGCCTTCCGCGCGCGGTTCGAGGTGACGGTGTCGCCGGTCGTGACGGCAGAGGAACACGTCGAATTCAAGGTGCCGCGCGTGCTGCGCGAACCGGCGTGACGGTGCGCCGATGATCTCCGTGCAGTTCCTTCTGACCGCCCTCGTCGTGGTCGCGGCCCCCGGCACCGGCGTTCTCTATACGCTGGCCATCGGGCTCGGACAGGGGCGCCGCGCCGCCCTCTGGGCCGCTCTGGGGTGCACCTTCGGCATCGTGCCGCATCTGGCGGCGGCGACGCTCGGCCTTGCCGCGGTGCTGCACACTTCGGCGGTCCTCTTCAACGCGGTCAAGTTCGCGGGCGTCGCCTATCTCTTGTGGCTCGCCTATCAGGCGCTCGGCTCGGGCGGTGCCCTGTCGGTCACGGGCGAGCGGGTCGCCGAACCTGGCCTGCGCACCGCCCGCCGCGGCGCCCTCATCAACATCCTGAACCCCAAACTCTCGATCTTCTTTCTGGCCCTGCTGCCCCCGTTCCTGACCGGCGATCCCGCCACCGCCACGCGCGAGATGCTCGTCCTCGGCGGCATCTTCATGGCTCTCACCTTCGCCGTCTTCGTCCTCTACGGCGCCTTCGCTGCCACCGCGCGCCGCTGGATCCTCGGCTCTGAACGGGTGATGACGGGGCTAAACCGCTCCTTCGCCGCGATCTTTGCGGCGCTGGCCGCCCGCCTCGCCCTCGAGCGGGCATGACCCGCCTCTATGCCTTTACCGACGGTGCCTGCTCGGGCAATCCCGGCCCCGGCGGCTGGGGCGCGCTGCTTCAGGCGCGGCGCGGCGACACGGTCGTGCGCGAGCGCCCGCTTTCGGGCGGGGCGGCGGATACCACCAACAACCGCATGGAACTCATGGCGGCGATCGCCGCCCTCGAGGCGCTCGACAAACCGAGCGCGATCACCGTCGTCACCGACAGCGCCTATGTGAAAGGCGGGATCACCGAATGGATCGCCGGCTGGAAACGACGCGGCTGGAAGACGTCGACGAACAAGCCGGTGAAGAACGAAGACCTTTGGCGCCGTCTGGAA
This sequence comes from uncultured Alphaproteobacteria bacterium, assembly GCA_963789535.1. Lineage (GTDB taxonomy): Bacteria > Pseudomonadota > Alphaproteobacteria > Rhodobacterales > Rhodobacteraceae > CAVXHQ01. Next base: position 824,456 of record CAWBKU010000004.1, read on the forward strand.
CAGGCGGCCGGGCGTCATGACGTCACCTGGGAATGGGTCAAGGGCCACGCGGGGCACCCCGAGAACGAGCGCGCCGACGAACTCGCCCGTGCCGGGATGGCGCCGTTCAAGCCGGTGAAATCGCCTTCTTAGGGGGAGGTTTCGGCCCATCGCCCGAGGTCCGCCGTCGCCCCCCTCACCCCGCCGCCCGGTCGATCCGGTCCGGCAACTCCCAGCCGCGCAGCGCCTCCTGCGCCGCCATCGCCCGCTTGCCGGCACGCTGTAGGGCCGTGATCTCGACGGCACCGTCGCCGCAGGCCACGACGAAGCCGCCCAGCACCTGCCCCGGCGCGCCGTCACCCGCCACGACCCGCGACCCCAGAAGCTTTACCCGCTCGGCCGCAACATCGGCCCAGGCCCCCGGAAACGGCGCCAGTCCCCGGATCTGTCGGTCCACCTCGACCGCCGGGCGCGACCAGTCGATCCGCGCCTCGGCCTTGTCGATCTTGGCCGCGTAGGTGGCGCCCACCTCCGGTTGCGCCTCGGGCACGAGGGTGCCCCGCCCCTCCAGCGCCTCGACCACCGCCGCCGCCCCCAGCACCGACAGCCGGTCGAACAATTCCCCCGTCGTCTCCTCGGTCCCGATCGCCACGCTGCGCCGCAACAGGACCGGCCCGGTGTCGAGGCCCGCGTCCATCTGCATGATGCACACGCCGGTCTCTGCGTCGCCCGCCAGGATCGCCCGGTGCACCGGCGCCGCCCCGCGCCAGCGCGGCAGCAGGCTCGCGTGGATATTGAGGCACCCGAACCTCGGCGCCGCCAGAACGGCGCGCGGCAGGAGGAGGCCGTAGGCCACAACGACCGCCACATCCGCGCCCAGAGCCGCGAACGCCGCCTGCGCCTCGGCCCCCTTGAGCGAGACCGGATGGCGCACCTCGATCCCCAGCGCCTCGGCCCGTACCTGCACCGCCGAGACGCGCGCGCGCTTGCCGCGCCCCGCCGGTCGCGGCGGCTGGCAATAGGCGGCAACGATCTCGTGGCCCGCGGCCAGCAGCGCGTCGAGTGCCGCCACCGAAAATTCGGGCGTCCCCATGAAAATCACGCGCATCGCCCACTCCTTTTTCTTGCCCCAACTACTCCCCCCGGGAGGGCCCCCGGAGGGTCGGCCGGCCCCCCGCGCTCAGACCCGGGCCGCGCGCCGCAGCAACATGTCCCGCTTGAGACGGCTCAGGTGGTCGACATACATCCGCCCCGCCAGATGGTCGATCTGGTGCTGCACGCTCACGGCCCAGAGGCCGACGAAATCGCGGTCCTCGAGGGCGCCGTCCGCATTCAGGAACCGCACCGTCACCGCGCGGGGCCGCGTCACCACCGCCGAGACGCCGGGCAGGCAGGGCGAGGCCTCGTCGTGGGCGCGCCTCTCGACGCTCGCGTGCAGGACGAAAGGATTGGCCATCCGCACCGCTTTTCCGCGGCTCTCGCTGGCGTCGACGACCGCCAGGCGCCGCATGACGCCGATCTGCACGGCGGCGAGGCCGACCCCCGGCATGGCGTCCATCACCGCGATCATCTCGTCCCAGAGCGCCCGTTCGGCATCGCCGATCGCGTCCACGTCGGCGGCGGCCGTGCGCAACCGCCGGTCGGGCCAGCGCAGCACCGGCCGCGGCATCACGTCGCCCGGGCGCCCCTCACGACCGCCCCTCGCGCGCCATTTCCTTCTTCAGCTTCACCATCTTGCGGGTGATGATCTGCCGTTTCAGCGGTTTGAGGTGATCGAGGAACAGGACGCCGTCCAGATGGTCGATCTCGTGCTGCACACAGGTCGCCCAAAGCCCCTCGAACGTCTCTTCCGCGGCGTCCCCGTCCAGCGTCGTCCATCGCACGGTGACGCGGGCCGGGCGCTCGACGTCGGCATAGTGTTCGGGGATCGACAGGCAGCCCTCTTCGTAGACCGAGGTCTCCTCCGAGGTCCAGGCGATCTCGGGATTCAGGAGCACCATAGGCCGCGGGTCCGCCGTCTCGTCCTTGATGCAGTCCATCACCAGCAGGCGCCGCATCACGCCGACCTGCGGTGCCGCAAGGCCGATACCGGGCGCGTCGTACATCGTCTCGAGCATGTCGGCGGCAAGCGTTCGCACCGCCTGGCCGATCTCGGCGACGGGTTCGCAGGCCTTCTTCAGGCGTGGATCGGGGTGGAGAAGGATCGGGCGACGGGTCATGAGGCCGATCTAAGGCGCGCGCTGCGCGGATGCAATATCGCGCGATGGGTGCACGATACCGGCAGAATCGCAACGCCCCCCTTGCCTTCGCCGGTCCGGTCCGTAGCGTGCGACGACGCCCTTCAGGAGATGCCCATGACCTTCGACACCCCCATCGACAGCCGCGGCACCGGCAGTTTCAAATGGGACGCCATGCCTGGCGCGACGGGCGTCGCGGCGCAGGACGGCCTCGCGATGTGGGTCGCGGACATGGATTTTCGCCCGCCGAAATGCGTGTCCGATGCGGTGCTCGCGATGCATACCCACGGCGTCTACGGCTATTACGGCGGTGACGGCCTCTATGCCTCCTCGCATGCCTATCTCGACGCGATCCGCTGGTGGATGGAGACGCGCCACGGCTGGTCGGTCGCGCGCGAGGAGATTTTCGTGACCAACGGCGTGGTCAACGGCGTCGCGGCCTGCGTCGAGACGTTTTCCGCGCCGGGCGACGGCGTCGTCCTGTTCACGCCGGTCTACCACGCCTTTGCCCGCGTCCTGAAAGCCGCCGGACGTGGCGTCGTGGAGTGCAAGCTGGTGGACCAGAACGGCCGCTACGGGTTCGATTTCGAGGCCTACGATGCGCAGATGACCGGCACCGAGACGATGGTGATCCTGTGCTCGCCGCACAATCCGGGCGGACGCGTCTGGTCGCGGGGAGAGTTGCAGGCGGTCGCGGCCTTCGCCAAGCGGCACGACCTCATCCTGGTGTCGGACGAGATCCACCACGATCTGGTGATGCCCGGCCATGTGCATGTGCCGATGACCGCGATCGACGGCATCCTCGACCGGCTGGTGATGCTGACCGCCCCCACCAAGACCTTCAACATCGCCGGTGCGCATATCGGCAACGTCATCATCCCCGATCCCGACTTGCGCGCCGCCTTCGCGGCGCGGCTCGACGGCCTCGGAATATCCGGCAACGCCTTTGGCCTGCACATGGCGACCGCCGCCTATTCGCCCGAAGGGGCAGCGTGGGTCGACGACCTGACCCACTACCTCGACGGCAACCGACAGATTTTCGATACAGGCATCGCGGCGATCCCGGGGGTGCGCTCGATGCCGCTGGAGGGGACATACCTGGCCTGGGTCGACTTTGCCGGAACGGGCATGAATGCGGCGGAGTTCACCGCCCGCATCGAGCGGGACGCGAGGATCGCGGCAAGTCACGGCCCCACCTTCGGCAGCGGCGGCGAAACATTCCTGCGGTTGAATATCGCGACACCCCGCAGCCGGATCGCCGAGGCAGTCGAGCGGTTGCAACGGGCCTTCGCCGACCTGCAATAGCCGCCCGTCACCACGGGGCCTGAATTCCTTCAAGGAATTGGACGTCGAAATTCCCGAAGGATATCGTCGGTCCGGCTACTGGCCGTATCCGATGAGGCCCGCCGGCGTCTCGCTCTCGACGGCAAAGTCGAGCGGCGGGCGGCTTGCGACCTGGGTGTTCCACTTGAACTCGAACACCCGCTCGCCCGCGTCTTCGTGGCTGGCCACGACGAGGCACTGATAGATGTGACGCGGCCCGTCGTAGAGCTCGACATAGCCGTGCAGCACCGGCGCCTCGCCCGCCAGGATGGCGAAACCGCCGTCCCAGAGGCGCGTGACGCGGAATACCCGGTCGCCGTCGTGGACGCACAGGCGCCCCGACCTGCGCAGCATCGCGAGGCGCGCATCCTCCAGGCCCTTGCGCACAGCATCCGGCAAAAACGACATCACCCACCCTCCGACACGAGCGCCCGCGAGTGCGCGCCCGAATCCAACCTGTCGGAGGATGAAGCAGTCTATTGTAAAATCAAGTTAACATTTCTGCCGCATCGCGGCATGAACCCCAAAGAAGACAGCGTTCTATGGACAATCGGCCGCTGCCGCCGCCTTTACCTTCGGCCGCAGGACATGCGGACGCGCGGCATCGTAGAGCGCCGAATCAGGAAAGCCGTGCTGCTCGGCCAGGGCAGGCCCGAGGAGAATCAGCGCGGTCCGCGTGATCTTGGCCGCCCGCACCCTTGCGTGGATATCCGACAGCGTGCCGCGCAGGATCACCTGATCCGGCCAAGAGGCGCGATAGACCACCGCCACCGGACAATCCGCGCCATAGAACGGCGCCAGCCGCCGCTCGATGTCGCGCAGCGCCCGGATCCCGAGATGGATCGCCAGCGTCGCCCCCGAGGCCGCGAAATTCTCGAGCGTTTCGCCGGGCGGCATCGAGGTCGACTTCATCGACATCCGCGTCAGGATAAGGCTCTGCGCCACCTCGGGAATCGTCAGTTCCTGCCCCAGCGCGGCGGCGGCGGCGACATAGGCGGGCACGCCGGGCACGATCGAATAGGGGATGCCGTCCGCCTTCAGGCGCCGGATCTGCTCGGCGATGGCGCCATAGAGGGAAGGGTCGCCGGAATGGACGCGCGCCACATCCTGACCGCGCGCGTGCGCCGCCACGATCTCGGCGTGGGTCTCGTCCAGCGTCATCGGCGCGGTGTCGAGCACCCGTGCCCCCGCCGGCGCCCCCGCCACCACCGCCTCGGGCACGAGGCTCCCGGCGTAGAGGCAGACAGGACAGGCGGCGATCAGGCGCGCCGCCTTCAGCGTCAGGAGTTCGGGGTCGCCCGGGCCTGCGCCGATGAAATGGACCGTCATGTCGCCTCCTCCGTTTCCCAGGCCTTCGGCGCGCCGACCATGTCGCCGTCGATCCGCCGGGCATAGCCGCGCGGCGTGAACATCCGCGGCCCGTCGCCGCGCTGCACCAACCGTGTCTGCGACGAGCCGACGAGCACCACGGTCAGCATGTCGACCTCGTCCACGTCGAGGTCGGCAAGGCGGCGATAGCGCAGATGCTCCTCGGGCCGCCCCAGCGAGGTGGCGAGCATCACCGGCGTGTCGGCGGGCCGATGTTCCAGAAGGATATCGCGCGCCTCGGCCAGCAGGGTGCGGCGGCGCTGCGACACCGGGTTGTAGAACGCCACGACGAAGTCTCCCTCCGCCGCCGCCCGCAGACGCCGGACGATATCGGCACGCGGCGTCAGCAGATCGGACAGCGAAATGGCGCAGAAATCGTGGCCCAACGGCGCCCCGGCCCGTGCCGCCGCTGCCTGAAGTGCCGAGACACCGGGCGCACAGACCACCTCGACGCGCCGCGCCGCGTCGCTGACACCGCCCGGCCCCGCGCCCCGGTCGAGCAGTTCGAACACCAGCGCGCCCATCGCGTAGATCCCCGCGTCGCCCGAACAGATCAGCGCGACGTTGGCCCCCTCGCCCGCCCGCTCGAGGGCATGGCGGCACCGCGCCTCCTCACCGCCCAGCGGGAAATCGGCGCGCACCTTGCCCGCCGCCAGCGGCCCCAGCAGGTCGATGTAAAGGCCATAACCGACGAGCTCTTCGGCGTCCGCGATCAGCCGCGATGCCTCGGGCGTGCGCCAGCTTGCCTGCCCCGGCCCGATCCCCACGACCGAGAGCCTGCCGCGCGCCGCCCCCCGTAACGCCTCGATCGGTGCGGGCGCGAGCGCCAGTGCCGCCGTCGCCATCGCCGACTTGCGCTTGGGAATCCACAGGACGCCGTCGTCGCCCGCGCCCAGCAGGGCCGCGTTTTCCGCGACCCCGTGGCTGCCGATCTCGGCAAAGACCACGTCCGACGGCGTCTGCGTGCGCGGCGTCGCTGCCTCGAGTTCCGTCGCCGTGAAATGCCGCACCGGCTGCGCCAGATGCGCGGCGAGGGCGAGGACCGCCGCCTCGTCGGCCTTCAGATCGGCGGTAAAGATGCCGCGCAGCGCTGCGGGGGCCACCCCGGCCTCGGCCAGCATCCCGTCGACGAGCGCGATCAGCTCGGCAGGCGGACAGCCGCGCGAGGCGCCGACGCCCAGCGTCGCGCGCTGTGGATGAAAGGTAAGGGCGGCGCGTCCGGGCACGTGGGCGCCCATCGTGCAGCACAGGACCGTGCCTCCCCCCTTCGGCAGATCGCCGAGCCAGGGAGCAGCACCTGCGTCGTCGCCCGTCACCGTCGCGCCGCCCCCCGACAGCAGCGCCGCCATCGCGGCCTTGGCATCACGCGGATTTGCCAGCACCCAGCCCGGCGGGGCCTCGTCGAGGGCCACGCCCAGCGCCACGTCCCCCGCCGTCGTCACCGCCGCGACACCGCCCAAAGCCAGCGCGATATCCCGCGCCAGCCGGTTCGCGCCGCGGTGCCCGCCGAGCAGCGGCACCACGACGCCGCCGTCGTCGCTCACCGAGATCACCGGCGGCTCTGTCGTCTTGTCGGCGAGCAGCGGCGCCACCGCCCGGATCAGGATGCCCGACGCACAGACCCCGACCACCGGCACGCCGGCCGCAAAGAGGTCGCGCACATGGTCGAGCGCATCGTCGAAGAACGCATCCGCCCGGTCGACCCGCCCCGACCGGCCGTGTACCCGCGCGCCCAGCGCCGCGGCGACGCGGTGCGCGACCGCCTCCCCCGAGCGCGACAGCGCCACGACGACCGGCATCTGTGTCACAGCCACGGATCGTTCCCCCTGTTGACGAGAATCATCGAGAAATAGGGCGCCGCCACCGGCGCCTCGGCCAGCGGCATGACCACTTGCGCAGCAAGGCTCGCCCGCGCCACATAGGTCGCGGCGTCGAGCAGCCCGAGGTCGGCGATGACGTCGCGGACCCGCTCCAGATGCCGCCCCACCTTGAGGATCGCCACCGCCTCGGCGCGGCCGATCAGGTCGGCGAGTTCCGCCGAGGGCAGCGGCCCCGGGAGCACCAACAGCCGCTCGTTGCGCGCCACCAGTGGCAGCGCCGCCGCCGCAGTACAGGCCGAGAGCGAGGTGACGCCCGGGACGATCTCGACGGCAAACCGCCCCCGCAGACGCGCGAAGAGATACATGAACGAGCCGTAGAAGAACGGATCGCCTTCGCACAGGCACACCACGTCGCGCCCGGCCCCGAGGACCGCCGCGATCCGGGCCGCGCCCTTATCGTAGGCGGCCTGCGCCGGGCCGCGCGCGACCGTCATCGGCACGTCGATGACGATCTCTTCGGCACCCGTCGGGATCAGGGCCGCGACGATGCCGCGCGCGAGGCTCTCGCCCCCCGCCAGCGCCGGATAGGCGATCACCGCCGCGCGTTCGATAAGGCGCGCCGCCCGCAGCGTCACCAGATCCGCCGCCCCCGGCCCGACACCGACGCCATAGAGGCACCCGCTCATCCCACGCGCTCCCCGGCCGTGCGGCGCACCGGTGCGGATTCACGTTGCCGCAACAACTCCCCCCGGAGGGTCCGCGACCTGCGGCAAACAGCGACTGTGGGACGATGCCTCATCGCTTCACCAGGCTCCACTGCGTTACCTGCATCTGCGGCCGCCAGCCGGTCATGCTGCCCACAGGCTCTGCCCGGCTCGCCTGTATCTTTACCAGTTGCCCGCCCAGACGCGCGTGCAGCGCGATGAGATGTGCCTCGCTCTCCAGCGTCACGGCATTGGCGACGAGGCGGCCCAGCGGCTTGAGCGCGATAATGCAGGCCTCGGCCACTGCCTCGCTCAGGCCGCCGCCGATGAAGATCGCGTCGGGCGCGGCGAGGCCCGCGAAAGCCCCGGGTGCCGTGCCTTCGATCAGGTCGAGCCGCGGGGTGCCCAGCGCCAGCGCATTCGCCGCCGCCATCGCGCGGCGGTCGGCGCGCGGCTCGATACCCGTGGCGCGCGCATAATGCGCGGCCCGCATCCATTCGATCGCGACCGAGCCCGAGCCGCAGCCGACGTCCCAAAGGTAAGCGCCGCGCATCGGCATCAGTTTGGCAAGCGTCACCGCCCGCACCTCCTGCTTGGTCATGGTGCCGTCGGACCGGAACAGCGCGTCGTCGAGACCCGGCACACGCGGCAGGAGGGCGGCACCGGGGGCCGCGACGCAGTCGACGGCCAGCGTGTTGAACGCCGGCACGACATGGTCCCAGGTCTCGGCCACGCCGTCGAACCGCGTCTCCTGCGCGCCGCCCATCGCCCCCAGCACGGACATCGGCGAGGCGCCAAAGCCGCGTTCGGTGAGGAAGGCGGCGATCCGGGCGGGCGTTTCGGCGCCGGTGGTGAGGATGAGGAGCCGCGCGTCGGGCTGGATGAAGGCGATCATCTGCTCGACCGGGCGGCCGTGGACGGTGAGGGTCTCGACGTCGGCAAGGCTCCAGCCCATGCGGGCGGCGGCGAGCTGGAAGGCGGAGAGCTGCGGGTGATAGACGATCTCGGACGCCGGGATCGCGGTGCCGATGCGGGCGCCGACCGAGAACCAGAGGGGATCGCCGGTGACGAGGACGACGACGCGGCGCCCCCGCTGGGCGCGGATCGTGTCGATCATCGCATCGAAGGGCGAAGGCCAGGCGAGCCGTTCGGCGGCGATATCCGGCGCGAGGTCGTGATGCCGGTCGCCGCCGAGGATCACCTCGGCCGCCTCGACGACGGCGCGGGTGGCGGGGGTCAGGCCCGCCATGCCGTCCTCGCCGATGCCGACGATGTGCAGCCAGGGCGCGGTCATGACGGGGTCCGCCCGCCGCAGCCGGGCCGGACTTTTTCAAAAAGTCCGAGACGAAGTTTTTGATAGTCGTCGCTCATGGGGTCGCCGTTTCGCCCGGCAGCCCGGCGGCAAGCGCGTTGACCGCTGCCGAGGCCATCGCCGAGCCGCCCCTGCGGCCCTTCAGGGCCACGAAATCGCAGCCGCGAGGTTCGGCGGCAAGCTCGGCCTTGCTTTCGGCCGCACCGACGAAGCCGACGGGAAAGCCGAGGATGATCGCCGGGCGCGCGGCGCCGGCATCGAGCGCCTCGAGCAGATGGAAGAGGGCGGTTGGCGCATTGCCGATGGCGACGACCGCGCCCGCCAGGTGCGGCAGCCAGAGGTCGACCGCCGCCGCCGAGCGGGTGGTGCCGAGACGGGTGGCACGGTCGGGCACTTCTGCGTCGTTCAGCGTGACGATGACCCGGTTGTCGCGCGGCAAGGCAGGCCGGATGACGCCTGCCGCGACCATCTCGCAGTCGCACAGGATCGGGGCGCCCGCGCGAAGGGCCGCGATCCCCGCCGCCGCGGCGCCCGGCGAAAACGCCAGCCGGTCGGCGATCTCGATCATGCCGCAGGCGTGGATCAGCCGCGTGACCAACGGTTGCATCTCGGGCGCGAAGCGTTCGAGGCGCGCCTCGCGGCGCACGGTCGCGAAGCTCGCGGCATAGATCGCGGCGGGATCCTTGAGGTAGGGGCGCAATGGGCGGCCTTTGCGGGGGGGGCCGGGGTCGGAGCCTCCGGCGGGAGTTGTTGCGGCAACGTGAAGGCGGGGCGGGGTCAGGTCTTGCGCGTCGAACGCGCACTTTCGGGGCCATGCGGGTGGCGGGCGTGGGGGTAGACGGGGTGGTCGTGCGCGTGAGGGGCATGGTGGTGATGAACGTGGTCGTCGTCGTGGTCGTGCCTGTGGCGATGATCGTGCCCGTGGTCGTGCGCGTGGTCGTGCCCGTGGTCATGCGCGTGGTCGTGCCCGTGGTCATGCGCGCCGTGGTGGTGGTGATCGTGGCCGTGGTCTGCGCGCTCGAGCCGACACAGGCCGGTGCAGAAGCTGTCGCAGAGTGCGCAGTCGGCGACGTTCGAGCCCGGCGCGCTCGCACCCTGTCCCTCGACGTGGTGGTGGTGGCTTTCCTGCACGGCACCGACCTCGGCCTCGAACCCCAGGACCGCCGAGCGGTATTTGCACATCACGCAGAGCGGCGGCGGGGCGTCGGCGAAGGCGGGGTGGTCGCGGCGGGCATCGGCCGGGATCACGATCGGCGCACCGTCCGTCGCGGCGAGCACCTGAGTGCGGTAAGCGCAGGTGGCGCAATTTGGCGGCAGGATACTGCCCGCGATCTCGGTGACGCGCTCGGCAAAGGTCTCGAGCACCTGTGGATGATCGCCGAGGTAGCCCGCCTTGACGAAGGCGATGTCGGGATGGGCGGCGGCGACGCGGTCGGTGAAGCCGTAGATGCGGTCGATCAGGATGCCCGAGAACAGGAAATAGGGAAACACGACGATCCGCCGGTAGCCCAGCCGCGCCGCATGGGAAAGGCAGGGCTCGACCAGCGGAAAGGTGACGCCGGAAAACCCGACCTCGAGCCAGCCGAACCCGAGGCCCTCGTGCAGCAGGCGCGCCACCTTGGCGACGTTGCCGTTGGCGTCCGGGTCGGACGCGCCGCGGCCGATGACGACGAGGCAGGTCTCGTGCAGGGGCACGGGGGCCATCGCGTCCGCCTGCGCGACCGCCTCGGCGATCCGCGCCCCTGCGGCGGCGATCATCCGCGGGTCGACGCCGAGTTCGCGGCCATAGCGCACCTCGATCCCGTGCGTCGCGGCATAGGTGTTCAGCACCGTGGGGATGTCGTTCTTGGCGTGCATCGCGGCGAACAGCATCCCCGGCACGGCGAGGATCCGCTCGCATCCCGCGAGACGCAGCCGGTCGAGGCCGTCGCGCAGCACCGGGTTGGCGAACTCGAGATAGCCATAGTCGACCAGCCAGTCGGCGGGCAGCAGCGCAGGGAGTTTCTCGGCCAGCACCGCGAACTCGTCGACCGCCGACTGGCTGCGCGAGCCGTGGCCGCAGATCATCACGCCGGTCTTCGGGCCAGTCGTGGAGCCAGTCTGGGAGCCAGTCTGGGGGCCAATCTGGAGGCCAGTCGGGGCGTCGAGGGTCATGCCGCCTGTTCCTGATCCGGGGCGCTGTCGGCGTCCTCAGCCGCCGCGTCCGCCGCGTCCGGAGTATCCCGCCGCGCGCCCTTCCACGCGCCCCACAGCCCGGCGAGGATCGCCAGACCGATGGCGATGCCCGCAACCCAATGGTCGTGGCCTCCGGCATCGGCCAGATGACCGGGGTCGGCGACGGCAGGGGCCGCCGGAAACGCGGCGGTCGCGGCAAGGACGAGGATCAGGGAATGGCGTGTCATGGGTTCTCTCCGGTGCGGGCAGACCGGAGGAACCCCGCGCCGGGGGTATCGACGACGTGCAGCGGATGGTCCCCGTCAGGGTCGACCGCGCAGCACCACCGCTCCGGCCCGTAGGCTTCGTCCTCCCTGCTATAGGACGCCCGACCGCGCGGCGCAAACCGTAATGCGGCGGCGACCGGGCCGAAAGCGACGGATAAGACCGTACTGAGGGCGGCACGCAACTGTGCGCCCATGCACAAGGGGCTGCGCTGACCGTTCGGTTTGTGCGCTGGCCTGCAGGGCCTATGTCAGGGACAGACGACAATCGGAGGAAGCGATGGGACATCTGGTGGACGGCGTCTGGCACGATGAATGGTACGACACGTCAGGGACCGGCGGCGCGTTCCGGCGCTCGACAGCGGGGCACCGCAACTGGATCACCCCCGACGGCGCCCCCGGCCCGTCGGGCAACGGCGGTTTCGCCGCCGCATCCGGGCGATACCACCTCTATGTGAGCCATGCCTGCCCCTGGGCGCACCGGACGCTGATCTTTCGACGGCTCAAAGGCCTCGAGGAGCACATCGGCGTCTCGGTGGTGCATCCCGACATGCTGTCGGATGGCTGGACGTTTGCGACCGACTTTCCTGGCGCCACCGGCGACACCCTCTTCGGCCTGCCGTTCCTGCGCGACCTCTATGTCCGCAACGATCCGACGGTATCGGGCCGCGTCACGGTGCCGGTCCTGTGGGACAAGGAGGGCGGCACGATCGTGTCGAACGAAAGCTCCGAGATCATCCGCATGTTCGATGCCGCCTTCGACGGGCTGACCGGCAACACCGACAGCTATTGGCCCGAAGACCTGCGCGACGCCATCGCGCCGGTGAACGACCGGATCTACGACACGCTGAACAACGGCGTCTACAAATCCGGCTTCGCCACCACCCAGGATGCGTACGACGCAGCGGTCGTGCCGCTTTTCGAGACGCTCGACTGGCTCGAGGGGCGTCTGGCGACGCATCGCTATCTGATGGGGGACCGCGTGACCGAGGCGGACTGGCGCCTGTTCACGACGCTGATCCGGTTCGACGCGGTCTACCACGGCCATTTCAAATGCAACCGGCGGCGCATCGTCGATTTTCCGAACCTCTGGGGCTATACCCGCGAACTCTATCAGTGGGACACGCCGCAAGGCCCGATCGCCGATCTGGTTCACCTCGACCACATAACCCGGCACTACCACTTCAGCCACGAGACGATAAATCCGCATCGGATCGTGCCGGTCGGCCCGGTTCTGGATCTGGCGATGCCGCATGGGCGCGAGGGGATCGGCGATTGACGGCGACGCCGGGGCGGCGCGCGGCGGATTCCGTCGGCGCCGCGGCGCCGTGGCCGCAGATCCGGCGTTGTCCGGCGACGGTTGATCGCCTAGCATCCGAGGATATGACCTGGAAAGGGCGGGCGGGCAGATTCCCGCCGCCGGTCCGATCCGCGGAGCAGGAGGCGCAGATGTTCGTCAGACCGATCGTTACCGCAGCGGCAACGTCGCTGTCGATGCTGGGACTGGCCCGGGGTGCGGCGGCGCAGGATCTGGCAGCGCAATACCTCGCCGCTGCCGCCGCGTTCCAGCCGACCGGCAGCGTTTTCGATCCGGACCTGTCCCGCCAGGCGATCGCCCGGCTCATGGACGATATCGTCGGGCGGTGGGTTCCGATGACTCCGCTGCTAGCCGGCAACGCGGATTTCGACGCTGGCCCGGAAGCCGCGGCACTCGTTTCGGAAACGTCCGATAGCGCCTGCGCGCGCGAGAATATTGCGCAGGCCCTTTCCGTGACGAGCCCCTACCGGTTCGAATTGTTGCGGCGCTATACGCGCGACGGCCAGGACAACGGCCTGGCGACTGTCTATACGCACATGCGCTACAATCTGTTCTTCCGCGAAACGGATGAGGCTGCCTATCTCGAGTATCTGGGCGTCCGCGATCCCGAAACCGGCGAGGACCGCATCGCCACGGGTGCCATGCTCGACAGCTCGGCGCCGACCCGGATCGGCCCGGTCGCGATCTATCACCCTTCGGAGGACGTGCTGGTGGTTCAACCGGACTATGGCCCCGCCGAGATATACCTGCGCTGCCCCGGCCCGTGACGCGCGCCTGAGCGCATCCAGTCGACCCTCAGGTCGCCTGCTGCGCGCCGTAGTGTTCGACCATCGCGGCGATATCCTCTGGCGGGGTCTGGGTGCGGATGAACGCGCGGGCGTTGGACGTCACCGAAAAGATCGAACCGTCCGAGAAGAACGTCGTGTCGGTCACGAAGATCAGGTTCGTCGTGGGGTGCCGGTATTGCACGTAGTCGGCCACGGCGAGGGCCGATCCGTTGGCCAGCACCAGGTTGAGCACGATGACGTCGAACCGAACCGCCGACACAAGTGCCACGGCGCTGTCCGAACTGCCCGTGACGGATACGGTGAGGCCATGCCGCTCGAGGTGGCGGCGCCAGACCTGCGCCAGCTCGGCGCTGCTCTCGACGATCAGGACTTTCACGAAACAGGCTCCACTCAAACCGAGAAACAATTGGATCGGACCAGGGGCATTGTCGCCCGCGACGTCCTTGCACCCATCACCTGTCAGAAAGATTAACCACCGGTTAACTGCGACGTCACTCTTTCGAATAGGGCAGATTTTACGAAACTTTAGGCGGAAATCTTCCTACCGGCCTGCCGATAAAAGGGGGCGGTACCGGTTTTGCGTGTCCTGACCTGTGGACGCCGCAACCGATGGTTGCGACATGGCGGCACAGGCAACAACCGCAGCGCCAGTCAATGCGCCGCACGCAACTGCCACCCCTTGCAGGTGGCGCGCGATTCGTATTCCTTTCGGACCGCGAATTCCCGCTGCCGACACAGAAACGTGAGGCCCGATGACCACCTGGATCACCGTCTGCGACACCTGCAAGCGCGAGGGCTGGGCCGAGAGCGGCCGCGACGTCACCGATGGCGCGGCGTTGGCCGGTCTCGTCGAGGCGGCGGCGGCGGACGTGCCGGACCTGCGGGTCCGCCGCACGTCGTGCCTCATGGGTTGCACCCATGGCTGCAACGTCGCGGTGCAGGCATCGGGCAAGCTGAACTATACACTCGGCCGGTTCGACGCGATCGCAGGGGACGCGCAAGCCATCGTCGAGTGGGCGGCACTGCACGCGGCGAGCGAGAGCGGACAGGTGCCCTACCGGACCTGGCCCGAGGGTGTGAAAGGCCATTTCGTGACACGTCATCCAGCCCTGCCCCCCGCGTGAGGTGCGGTGACCGCAGGCCGATATCCGACGCGCCGCCGCGCGACCACGGCGGCGGTCTGGACGCGGCCGTCGCCCGCTTCGGCGGCACGCGGGCGGGCTGGATCGACCTGTCGACCGGGATCAACCCGGTGCCCTATCCGGTCCCGCACCTGCCTGACGGGGTCTGGACGGCGCTGCCCGACGCCGCCGCCACGGCGCGGCTCGAGGCGGCGGCCCGCACCTTCTGGAAGGTCCCGTCCGGGGCCATGATCGTCGCCGCCCCCGGCGCCTCGGCCCTCATCGCCCGCCTGCCGCTGCTGGCCGCGCCCGGCACCGTCGCGGTGCCCGGCCCGACCTACAACGAACACGCCGCCGCGTTCCGCTTTCACGGCTGGGCCGTGGCCGATGGCGATACCGGCGATGACATAGACGCCCGCGTCGTCGTTCACCCCAACAACCCCGATGGCCGTCTCTGGCCCCGTCGCGGAACCGCCGCCCTCGAAATCGTCGACGAGAGTTTCTGCGACGTCACGCCCGGCGCCAGCCGCATAACCGAGACGGCGCGGCCCGGCACTATCGTCCTCAAGAGTTTCGGCAAGTTCTGGGGCCTCGCCGGCCTCCGCCTCGGTTTCGCCATCGGCCATCCGGACACGGTGACACCGCTGCGCGAACACCTCGGCCCCTGGCCGGTCGCCGGTCCTGCACTGGCGATAGGCGCCGTCGCACTTGCCGACCGGGCGTGGGCCGGGGCCGCGCGCGACCGTCTGGAAAGGGACGCCAACCGCCTCGACGCCCTTTTGGCCGGGGCCGGGATCGAGACGCTCGGCGGCACCACGCTCTTCCGTCTCTACCGCGCACCCGACGCCGCTGCCCTCCGGACGCGCTTCGCCCGCGCCCATATCTGGAGCCGGACGTTCCCCTATGCCGCCGACTGGCTGCGCCTCGGCCTGCCGGATGGCGCAGGCTGGTCCCGGCTCGCGGCGGCACTGGCGTGAGCGGTGCCGAAGGGTCGGTGGGGGGGGCGTCGCCGCAGGCGCGCGTCCGCCGCCGGGCGCGATGATCCTCCTCGCGGCCCTCCTGCTCGACGCGGCTTTCGGCGAACCCCGCTGGCTCTGGTCCCGGCTGCCGCATCCCGCCGTTCTCATGGGCCGCGCGGTCGGCCGGCTCGATGCGCATCTGAACACCGGCACGCACCGGCGCCTGCGCGGTTGCGTCGCGACGCTTGCCCTCGTCGGGGGCGCCCTGATCCTCGGCCTCGCGCTCCGCGCCTTGCCGGGCCCCTTCGCCGAGATCCTCGTCGGCGCGATCCTCCTCGCGCAACGCTCTCTCGCCGATCACGTCACCGCCGTCGCCCGCGCCGTCGGCCTGTCGCTTGCCGAAGGCCGCGCCGAGGTCGCGATGATCGTCAGTCGCGATACCGCCGCAATGGACGCCAGCGCCGTCGCCCGCGCGGCGATAGAGAGTGCCGCCGAGAACCTCTCGGACGGCGTCGTGGCCCCGTTTCTGTGGTTCGCCGTCGCAGGATTGCCCGGCCTGCTGGTCTACAAGGCGGTGAACACCGCCGACAGCATGATCGGCTATCTCACGCCGCGCCATGCCGCCTTCGGCTGGTCGGCGGCGCGGCTCGACGATGCGATGAACCTGATCCCCGCGCGGCTGACCGCCCTGCTGATCCGCATGACCGCCCCCGGAAGCGGGCGGTGGTCGGAGATCGCCGCCGACGCGCGCCGCCACCGCTCGCCGAACGCGGGCTGGCCCGAGGCGGCGATGGCCCGCGCCCTCGGCGTGGCCTTGGCCGGGCCGCGGAGCTACGACGGGCAGATGCGGGATTTTGCCTTTGTGAACGCCCCGGGTCGCCGCAGCCTCTCGCCCGAGGACATCGACGCCGCCGTCGGGCACCTGTGGCGCGTCTGGGCCTGCCTCATCGCCGCCGCCCTCTTCATCACACTGTTCTGAAAAGGAAAAGGCGGCCCCGATCGGAGCCGCCCTTGCGATGATGCCCCAGATGGGTCGGCGGGCGGGGCGTTGCGCGCTCTCGGGCGCGCGAGCGCCGTCAGGCCGCCGAACGACCGCCCGACTTGCGCCGCCGGTTGCCGCCACCGGGCTTGCCGCCCGCGTTGACCGACTTGGGCGCGCCGCCGCGCGGGGCACCGCGACCGCGACCGCCGCCCCCACCGCCGCCACCGCCATTCGGGCGCTTCTTCTGGCCCGGCACCATTTCCCACGGCCGACCCGAGGCCACGGGGATGTCCGCCTTCATCGCCTTCTGGATGTCGCGCAGTTCGACCATCTCGTCAGGCGCGCAGAACGCGATCGCGGCACCATCGGCACCTGCACGCGCGGTGCGTCCGATCCGGTGGACATAGTTCTCGGCGACGTTCGGCAGATCGTAGTTATAGACGTGCCGCACCTGCGGGATGTCGAGGCCGCGCGCGGCAACGTCCGTCGCCACCAGCACCCGGACCTTGCCCGCCTTGAACGCATCGAGCGCGCGCTGCCGCTGACCCTGGCTCTTGTTGCCGTGGATGCTGTCGACCGCGTATCCCGCCGCCTCGAGCTGCTTGCGCAGCTTTTCCGAGCCGTGTTTCGTGCGCCCGAACACCAGCGCCAGTTCGTCGCGGTGCGCGTCCAGCAGTTCGATCAGCAGGTCGGTCTTGGCGGCCTGTGCGACGAAATGCACCGATTGCTCGATCTTTTCCACCGGCTTGCCGGGCGCGTTCACCTGCACCTTGACCGGATCGGTGAGGTAGGCGCGGCTCAATTCCTCCATCTGCTTCGGCATCGTCGCCGAGAACAGCATCGTCTGGCGGTCAGCGGCGAGCAGCGGCACGATCCGGCGCAGCGCGTGGATGAACCCCATGTCGAGCATCTGGTCGGCCTCGTCGAGGACGAGGAACTCGGTCTCGGCCAGCGACACGGCGCGGCGGTCGATCAGGTCGATCAGGCGGCCGGGCGTGGCGACCAGCAGGCTGACGCCGCGCTCCATCCGGCGCATCTGGCCGACGATGCCGGCGCCGCCGTAGACCAGCGCTACCTTCAGGTGGGTGCCCTTGGTATAGGCCTCGAGGTTGGCGGCGATCTGGACCGCCAGTTCGCGGGTGGGGGCGAGGACGAGGGCGCGCGCCGATTTCGGGCTTGGCTTGCGCCCGTCCTTCATCAGCCGGTCGATCATCGGCAGGCCGAAGGCGGCGGTTTTGCCCGAGCCGGTCTGGGCGAGGCCCATGACGTCGCGGCCGTTCATCGCATGCGGGATGGCCTGCGTCTGGATCGGGGTGGGGTCGGTGATGCCCTGCTCGGCGAGGGCGGCGATGAGGCGGGGCGCGAGGCCCAGCATGTCGAAATCCATTGTATTTCCGTTCGTAGATGCGCCCGTCGCGGGGAAAGGCCCCGGGGCGCGTTAAAGGGGCCCGGAGGCGCCGGAATGGCGCGCACGGGCGTTCGGGTGGCGCAAGGGTCTGAGCGGAAAGGCCGATTGCCCCAACGCTTCCCCGACGCGGCCCCTCGCGTGATGATGGAACCTCTTGGCGGACCGGCCCTGCACTCGCCTCCCTTGCGGAAGACAGCGCGCTGCTCACGCGGCAGCGGGGCGAACGGTCCTACGAGGGGGGACATGGGCGGTTCGGGCGCCAAAGTCAATGCCGCAGGTGCGAAAGGGCTTTTGGCAAAACGGACTCACTGGCGTGCGAAATGCCCGGTATCGCCCCGAACCGCTGGGCAAGCCGTCGAATGCCGCCTATGGACATCGCAATTCGGCCGGCTGGGGCGAAACGAAGCGGAACGCGAAATCGGGGTTGGGCACATGGCGCACATCATCGTCGTCGGCAACGAAAAGGGCGGCGCGGGCAAGTCGACGGTGTCGATGCACGTCGCCACGGCGCTGGCCCGGATGGGCCACCGGATCGGCACGCTCGACCTCGACCTGCGGCAGAAATCGCTGGCCCGCTATCTCGAGAACCGGCGCGACTATCTCGCCGAGGTCGGCCTCGACCTGCCGACGCCCACCTTCGCCGCCCTGCCCGAGGTGACGCCCGCCGAGGTGCCCGAGGGCGAGAACATCTTCGACCATCGCCTGTCGGCCGCCGTCGCCCGGCTCGAGCCCGAGAACGACTTTATCCTGATCGACTGCCCCGGCAGCCACACCCGACTCAGCCAGGTGGCCCACAGCCTCGCCGATACGCTGGTCACGCCGCTGAACGACAGCTTCATCGACTTCGACCTGCTGGCCCACGTCGGCACCGACGGCGAGACGATCAAGGGGCCGAGCGTCTATTCCGAAATGGTCTGGAATGCGCGGCAGCTGCGCGCGCAGGCCGGATTGCAGCCGATCGACTGGATCGTGGTGCGCAACCGGCTGGGCGCACAGAACATGGTCAACAAGCAGAAGATGGAGGGCGCGCTCGAGCGGCTGTCGCGGCGCATCGGTTTTCGCACGGTGCCCGGCTTCAACGAGCGGGTGATCTTCCGCGAGCTGTTTCCGCGCGGCCTGACGCTGCTCGACCTGCGCGACGTGGGGGTCGAAAAGCTCAACATCTCCAACGTCGCGGCGCGGCAGGAATTGCGCGGCCTGATCGACGGACTGAAGCTGCCCGGGGTGAGCGTGGATTTCTAGGGCTCAGCGCACGCCGAGCGGCGGCTTGTCGAGCGAAATCCGGCCACGGGGCGGGCGTGCGGCGGTGGCGCCCTCCGACCGGCCCGCGCGCCGCGCGACACGCTGCGGGCGGACCGGATCCGCGCCGGGACGCAGGCGCGACGACAAGGGCGCCGCCTGCGGATCGGACCGCGGGTCTGTGCCGTTCGCCGCGGCCGGGCTGCGCACACGGACCGCGCCGCACAACAGACCGGCAAGCATCGTCGCACCGCCGAGCTTGGCGGCAAATCCGAATACCGTCGCACCGCCGGGCACCGCGAGAGGTCCGATCAGCGCCATGCCCTGCGCCACCTGAACGGCGGCACCGAGCGCGAAGATCAGGACACCGAATCCAAGCAGCGGCAGTGTCGCGGTCGCGGCCCGGTGCCCAAGATGGTCGAGAAGGCGTTGCATGACATATCCAGACGACAGGGATCTCTGGGCCGACCCTCGCCCCTTGCCGTGGCCCCGTAGCGGCGCGGATACGTTGAATTTGTGACGAAACCGATCTATGGCAAAGGTGTCACGCTCTCTGCAAAGGCCCGCCCCATGGCCCGCCGCCCGCTCGAAGACGCCGAAAGGATCGAGGTCGCCTCGCTGACCGACCTGCGCGACTGGCTCGACCGGCATCATGGCCGCGAGACCGGCGTCTGGCTCGTGACATGGAAGAAGGCCGATGCGCTGCGCCATGTCGCAACCGCGGACGTCGTCGACGAACTGATGTGTTTCGGCTGGGTCGACAGCCTGCCGCGGCGCCTCGACGACGCCCGCTCGATGCTCTGGATCAGCCCGCGCAAACCCGGCAGCAACTGGAGCCGCGTGAACAGGGACAAGGTCGCCCGGCTCGAGGCTGCGGGGCGGATGGCGGCGTCCGGGTGCCGCGCCGTGTCGCGGGCACGGGCGGACGGGACGTGGACGGCGCTCGACGATGTCGAGAACCTCGTGGTGCCGCCGGACCTTGCCGCCGCCCTGTCGGGCACCCCGGATCTGCGCGCCGTCTGGGATGGGTGGCCCCGCTCGGTCCGGCGGGGAGCGCTCGAGATCGTGCTCGACGCGAAACGCCCCCAGACCCGCGCCGCCCGGATCGCCACCATCGTCGATAGCGCCACCGCCGGAGAGCGCCCGTTTCAGTGGCGACCGACGCAGAAATGACCGCCTGTCGCGCCTCTGTTATCCAATATCCGCGCCTTTTCAGGGGCTAGAGAGCCCATCGCCAAAGTGCTAGACCCTACGCGACATATTCAGCCGCCTTGATGGAGACTTCCCCGTGCGCCTTTTCCTCACCGCCCTCGCCACAGCCCTTTTGGGCACTTCCGCCATTGCCGCGCCCTGCGGCGACGATGCCAGCGGTTTTCCAGCCTGGAAACAGGCCTTTGCCGCCGAAGCCGCAGCGCAGGGCGTCGGCCCGGCGGGCCTCGCGGCGCTGGCCAACGCGAGTTACGCACAGCGCACCATCAACGCCGACCGCAACCAGCGCGGCGTGCGCTACGAGCTGGGCGAGTTCATCCGCATCCGCCTCGGTTCGGTCGACGGCTTCGCCTCCCAGGCGCGCAACCGGCGCAACCAGAACCCCGGCTTCTATCAGTCGCTCGAGAACACCTACGGCGTGCCCTCGGGCGTGCTGCTCGCGATCCACGGCATGGAAACCGGGTTCGGCAACAACATGGGCTCAGAGAACGTCATCAACTCGATCCTGACGGTGGCCTACGACTGCCGCCGCGCGGACTTCTTCACGCCGCACGCCATCGCGGCACTGGTGATGGTCGACCGCGGGATGCTCGCCACCAGCCAGATCGGCGCGTTCCACGGCGAACTCGGCCACACCCAGTTCCTGCCCGGCAACGCGCTGCGTTACGGCGCGGACGGCGACGGCGACGGGCGGGTCGATTTCTACAACATGGCCGACGCGCTGGCGTCGACGGCCAACTACCTGCGGCAAAAGGGCTGGCAGCCGGGGCAGAGCTATCAGGAAGGCACCGCCAATTTCCGGGTGCTGAACGAATGGAACGCGGCGACGGTCTATCAGCAGGCCATCGCGCTGGTCGGCGCCGCCATCGACGGCTGAGCGCCCGGCGCTGTCGGGTGGTGCCCCCGGCCGGACTCGAACCGGCACGGCACTGAGGCCAGGAGATTTTAAGTCTCCGATGTCTACCATTCCACCACGGGGGCACGCGGGGCCTGCCGAGTGTTGGTAGCGGGCGGCGCGGCGGCGGTAAAGGCGCCGCCTCAGCCCGGCCAGCGGGGCGGATCGCGGCGCAACAGACCGGCGGGGATCGACCAGACGGGGGCGATACCGCCGACGCGCAACGGCGGGCGCAGGCGCCGGGCGGGGCCCCAGCCGGTCGGCTCCGGTGCCTCCTGCCAGTCGGCGTCGTCCGGCGTCAGGGTGCCGGTATCCGCGTCGCCGGGGTGCAGCGCCAGCGCCTCGCCGGTCCGCGCCAGTGACAGGCGGGCCGACACGGCCCTGCCCCCGGCCCGCAGCGCCAGCCCCCGCAGCACGGCGGCGGCCATCAGATGGCCGGTGCCATGGTCGAGCGCCTGCACCGGAAGGGGATGCGGCTTGCCGCCCGGGGTCATCGGGGCGGCGATTCCGTCCGACATCTGCACCAGACTGTCGAACCCGCGCCGCTCGGCCCAGGGGCCGGTATGGCCGTAGGCGTCGAGGCTCACGTCGATCAGCGCGGGGTTCAGCGCGCGCCGCGCCGCCGCCCCGAAACCGAGGCCGTCCAGCGCGCCGGGGCGGTAGCCGTGGACCAGCACATCGGCCCCCTCCAGCAGCCGCTGGAAAGAGGCGCGGTCCGCCGCCTGCCGCAGGTCGAGAGCGACGCAGCGCTTGCCCAGCGTCACGTCGGGCAGGACGCCGGGCTCGTCCCATCCCGGCGGGTCGATCCGCAGCACCTGCGCGCCGAACCCAGCCAGCAGGCGCGTCGCCACCGGCCCGGCGAGAACGCGGGTGAGGTCGAGAACGCGAAGGCCCGACAGCGGCGTCGCACCGCCCGCCAGCGTCCGGGGCGGCACGGCGCCATGGTCCTGCCAGGCCACCAGCGGCTCTGCCGCGACCGCCCGGCCCTGCGGATGCGCCGCCCAGTCGGCCCGGCTGCGCAACCGCGCCGCCGCCCCGCCCGCACCGACCACCGCCGTCTCGAGCGCGTCCGCCGCCCAGCCCTGCACCACCACGGCCACCGCCGCGCGGGTGCCGTCGCAGCCCAGCACCGACAGCGCCGCCGCCCGGTGATGCGGCGCATTGGTGTGCAGCCGGATCCAGCCGTCCTGCGCGGCGTAATTGCCGGCCACCGCGTCCCAGGGGTCCGCCATTTCCCAGCCGAGCGGCGCCACCGCGCCCTGGAACCAGAGCGAGGCCAGCCGCCGGTCGACCCGCACCGCGCCCCCGTCCATGAGGTCGGCCAGCGCCTGCCCGGCGGCAGCCACAGTGGCGCAGGCGAAATCGGTGACAGCATAGCGCGAGGGGAGGTCGCCCACTCCGACCCTCTCGAAATCGGGGCGTTCGGCGCCGAAGACGGCGGTGCAGATATCCTGCCAAAAGGGGATCATGTCGCGCCCTCGCTGTTGGCCCGCAGTCTGCACCCGATGTGGAACGGCGAAAAGGGGTCAGGCGAGGCCCGACGCAACCGCTTGCAGCGTGATGAGGCCGAGGCCCGCAAGGCCGATCGGCAGGCCGAGCGGGAATCGGCGCCGCTCGGTCAGGCCGCGCCAGCGCCCCGCGCGGCCGTTGGTGCGGCGCCGGATCAAGGCGAGCGCGACGAGGCTCAGGATCATCGCACCCGACAGCAGCAGGGCGAAGGGCGCCAGCAGCGGCGGCGGCACGAACAGGACGAGCACCGCGAGCAGTTTCACGTCGCCGCCGCCCAGCACCCGCAGGGCAAAGGCGCCGAGACAGAGGGCAAAGACGACGACGCCCGCAACGACGCGCAGCGCGAGGTCGCCGCCCGGTATCTGGAACGGCACCGTCGCGAGGAACACGACGAGGAACAGGAGGACCAGCCAATTGGGGATCCGCAGCAGGCGCAGGTCGCAGAGCATGACCACCACGAGGAGCGGCACCAGCAGCCAGCCGGTCGAGACCTGCGCCCCGCTGAGGAAGGCGAGCATGCCACTCATGCCGCGTCCCGGTCGGCGTCGCGGACCAGCGCGATCAGTTCGACCTGACTGGCCGTCCCCGTCTTGGCATAGAGGTTGCGCAGGTGGCTGCGGACCGTCGGCACCGAGATGCCCAGCGCCTCGGCGACGTCGCGCGCCTTGGCGCCGGTGACGACCAGTTGCCCGACGCGCTGTTCGGCGCGGCTGAGGGCGCAGGGGTTCATCGGACCGAGGATATCGTGCGCCGCGCCGTCCGGCGCGGCGCCCCGGGTCCGGCCATGCGCCTTGATCTGCCGCAGCACGAGGCCGGGCAGGCGGGCGGCCCAGGCGTTCGCCATGGCCTGGGTGATGATCGAGGTCGGCAGTTCCGGCGAGCGGTCGGGACGGCGGTCGAACTGCGCCTCGAGGCAGTCGATGTGCCCGTCCATCGCCTCGAGCACGATGAGGCTGACCTCGACGATGCCGCAGCGCCCGTCCGATTCGCGCGCCAGTGCGCTGCCCGCAAAGCCCGGCATCGCGCGCAACTGGCTCAGGCGCCAGATCGCGCCGGGTTCGAGGTCGCGGGGCGGAAAGCCGCGGATGAAACGGGCCATCGCGCCGCTGCTGACCTCGGCCGTTCGGGTGTCGTGGGCGCGTGCCGCGGTGGCGATGGCAAGCGCCCGGTCACCCTCGAGGCGGTAGAGCGCGACGTTCGCCGCGCCGATCTGCCGGGTCAGGACCGTGATGACCTCGTCTATCGGATAGCGCCCGGCCAGCGCGGCCGCCCAATCGGTCACGAGCGCGAAGGACCGCGCGAGCCGGAAATGGAAGTCGGACGCGCCCGCGAACGGGACGATCTGTGTCCGGTCCCTGACCGATGTGCGCGGCATGTGGCGATTCCCTTCGTAGAGCGGACGCCGCGATCCTCGCAGCCGCACAAGGAACGGACGCGGCCCTCGGCCGGCATCTTTGTGTCCGTTGGCAGTCCCAAGGCCCTGATTCGAATGACTCAACGGCACGGCACCAGCGCATTTCCGCGGTGAATTGAGGCAGCGTCGGACGCAAAAAGCCCTGAAAACGCCCCGAACACTCATCCACCGGGACGATGCGCAGGCAGCCCCACAAGGTTAAAAATTCCTTATCGGCGGGCTCGTCACGATGCGGACCGCTTCACCCCCCGGCCTCGCGCCACAGCAAAGGAACACCACCATGAAAGACCAGATCCTCTCGCTCATGATCCGCCTGCGTCACTGCGACGAGGGCGCGACCCTCGTGGAATACGGCATCGCGCTCGGCCTCGCCGTCACGCTCGGCGCCGGTGCGCTCGTCACGCTGGCCAGCGACGTCGGCGGCACGATGACCGCTGCCGGGGCGGCGATGCCCTCCTGATCCGACCCGCTCCCGTCTGGTGCCGCGCCGCCGCGGCGCCAGACGGACCCCCCTTCCCCTATCCCGGACCCCGACCCATGCCCGCTGCTCGCCCGCCTCTCCCGATTTCACCGCGACGAGGATGGCGGCATCCTCGTGTTCTGGGCGTTCGCGCTGGTGGCGATCCTCGGGATCGTCGGCGTGATCTTCGAGATCGGGCGGCAGGGGGCGACGCAATCCGAACTCCAGTCCTTTGCCGACAGCGTCAGCATCGCCGCCGCCGCCGAACTCGACGGGCGGCCCGATGCGCTGACCCGGGCGACGAGCGCCGCGCAGACCCTGATCGCCGACAGCCAGACATTCGGCGACGGCGGAGCGGCCCTGAATGCCGACGACATCGCCGCCCTCACCTTCTATGCCCCGGCCGCCGATGGCGGGTTCCGCCGTGACCCGGCACTGGTCACGACCGTGCCGTCCCGCGCCCGCTATGTCGCCGTCGACATCGCGCCGCGCCGCGTCGCGTCGGGTCTCGGCGCCGCCTTTGCCGCCCTGTCGGGCATCGCGCCGCCCGACGCCACTGTCGCCGCCCGCGCCGCCGCCGGCTTCTCGCTCGAGGCGTGCAACGTCGCCCCGGTCGCGGTCTGCCTGCCGTCGGTCGAGTTCGACGCCGCCGCCAGCATCGGCCAGACCCTGGAGTTGCGCGCCGCGGTGAACCTGTCCCGACTTCTCCCGGGGCAGATTGCCGCCGTCGACACGCTGACCGGCGCGCTCGACGGCCTCGAGATCTGCGCGGGCCTTCTCGGCGGCGACCTGAACGCCTGCCTGCTGGCGGCGCGGGAACCCGAGACGGCCTGCACCGGTCAGGGCGGCCTCGTGATCTCGGCGGACGTGAACGGCACAGGCCTGATGGACGCGCTCAACACCCGGTTCGACCGGTTCCGTGGCGTCGCCTCGGGCCTTGCGGGCAACCCCGATTTCTCGGGCGCGCCGAACGTCCTGACCGGATTGACCAACGCGCTGGGCATTTGCGTGCCGCTGAGCCTGCCGGTGCTGTCGAACCGCAACATCGGCCTGCCCGCCGACGATTGCATCCGGCAGGGCACCTGCTCGGTGCAGGGCAACGGCGGCTGGACGCAGGGGCGGCAGGCCTATGTCAACGCGAACTACAACGGCACCGACCCCTTTCCGACGGCCACGACCCGGTTCGAGTTCTACCGGCGCGAGATCGCGGCTGCCGCCAGCGCAGGCCCGTTGCCGATCGTCGGCGGCGGCGGTCTGGGGGGCCTTCTGGGGGGCGGCGGTCTGCCGTCCTTCACGCCGCGCCTCTGCGCGCCGCAGACGAACCCGGATCCGACGCGCCGCCTGATGGTGGTGGCGGGGATCGACTGCCTCTCGGCCTCGGTCGATGCGACGGTCTCGGCGCCGCCGGTGCAGCAGTTCTTCGAGGTCTTCGCGCTCGGTCCCGTCACCGACGGCACCCTCTCGGTCGAGATTACCGCCTGCCTCGGCGGTCCCTGCGGCGGCGGCAACACCGGCGCAGAGGTCCGCGACATCGTGAGGCTGGTCGAATGATCCGCACGCTCCGCAGGTTCCGCCGCGACGAGACCGGCGCCGCATTGGTCGAGTTCGGCCTGCTGCTGCCGACGCTGGTGCTGTTCCTCGGCCTCTGCGTCGAGGGCGGGCGCACCTTCTGGTCCTATCAGGCGACGATCGCGGGCGTGCGCGACGCCGCCCGCTATCTCAGCCGCGCGGCGGAGGCAGACATCTGCACCACCGGCGGCTCGACGGCGCCCTGGAACGCGCGTCTGGCGCAGATCGTGCGTGAGACGCAGAGCGGCGAGAGCCTGTTTCCGCAGGCCGTCACTGTCGCCTCGGTCTCGTCGAGCCTCGCCTGCGTCGGCGCGGGGCATCGCACCGGGGCCGCCCCGGTGGCGACCGTCACCGCGACGCTGCGCATCGGCTATCCGTTCTCGGGCCTCTTCGCGCTGGCCGGTGTCACCGTTACCGAGGTCACGACCACCGTGACCGACCGCGCCCGGGTCGTCGGATCATGAGCCGCCTGACCCGTTTCGCCCGCGACGAGGATGGCGCGACGCTGGTGGAATTCGCCATGGTGCTCGCGATCTTTCTGTTACTGGTGTTCGGCCTGATCGACTTCGGCCGCCTCGGGTTCACGACCGTGATGGCGGAAAAGGCGACCGAGGTGGCGGTGCGGATGGCCGTGGTCCGTCCGGTGCTCTGCGACGGCGTGGCGCGGGTGAACCAGCGCGGGCTGATCGGCACCCTGTCGCTCGACCTGCCGAACGGCACGCCCTGCACGGCGCGCAACGGTCTGTGCCGTCCGGCGGCGACGGTGCAGTGCACCGGATCGCTCGACCGGCCCGGCGGCGCGGAAATCTGGGCGCAGGTGCGCCCCCTCCTGCCCGTCAATGCCACGCCCGCGCACCTGCGCTTCACCTATACCTTCGACGCCGACCTGAACCGCGTCGGCGCGCCCTATTCCCCTGTCGTCACCGTCGATCTGGCGGACCTGCCGTTCGATTTCATCTCGCCGCTCGGCGCACTCGCCGCCCTTGCCGGTGCGGCGGACGACGACCTCGGGCAGGGGTTCACCCTTGCCTCGATGAGCGCCTCGCTGCCCGCCGAAGACCTTCGCTAGGAGACTGCCATGAGCTATGCCCACAACGACATCGACCCCGACGCCGCCGAGAGGGTCGAGCCTGCGTCCGCGCGCGGAGCCGGTATTCGCCAGCCGCCGCGCGCCTGCACGGCGCCGCACCCGTGTCCTCGTCGTCGCCCGCACGGCGGCGGTCCGCACGGCGGTGCTGCGCGACATGGCGCGGGATGCGGGCGTTGCAGGGCAGACGCTGGACGGCACCCTTGCGGCCCTCGTGGCCGATGGGGCCATCGACCCCCTGGCAAGCGATTTCCTCGTCTTCGAGACCGGTGCCGACCTCTGGTCCGATGCCCACGCCGTCGAGCGGTTGCGCGCCCGGAGTGCCGGTGCGCTGCGCTGCGTGGCCATGGTGCCTGCCCCCGTGGACGCCGCCGCCGAGGCGATGCTGCGCAGCTTCGGCGTGGTCGACGTGCTGCCGCTGTCCGGGACGGAGGATGCGGGCATCTCTGGCGCGGATCCTGCCGCCGTCGCGGACGACGACGCCGACCAGAGCCCCGCGCCCTGCCCGGCACCCGTCCTTGCCGTTGCCACCGTCCCTGCCGTGCCCTCCGCCACACCCGGGGCAACCGTCACCCCCGTCCCCTCCGCCACGCCGGACGCAACCGTCACCCCCACACCTTCCGCCTCGCCGGACGCAATCGTCGCACCCGTTTCGACCGTCGCAACCGTCGCGCCGGGCCGCGCCGACACCGGCACCCTCACCGTCGTCCTGCGCGCCCGGGGCGGCGCGGGTGCCACGACGCTGGCGGTCAATCTTGCCCTCGGCCTTGCGCAGGGCGAGGCGGCGACGGCGCTCGTCGACCTCGACATCCAGAACGGCAGCGTCGGCCTGGCGCTCGACCTGGCCGACAGCGCCGCCCATGGCACCTGGCTGCGCGGCGAGACCCCTGCCGACGCGGCGTTTCTCGATCGCGCCATGATCGCGCATTCCAGCGGCCTGCACGTCCTGGCCGCGCCCGACATCTTCGCACCGCTCTCGGCGATCACGCCCGAGCGGATCGGCGCCCTGCTCGATGCCCTGACCGCGCGCTACGGGCATGTCGTGCTCGACCTGCCGCAGGCGGTGCTCGACTGGACCGCGCCCGTGCTGTCGCGCGCCGCCCGCGTCCTGATCGTCACCGACCTGACGCTGCCGTCGATCAAGCGGGCAAGAAGGCTGATGGACCTGATCGGCGAAGAGCACATGACCCTGCCGGTGCAGGTCGTCGTCAATCAGGAGAAGAAGCCGCTGCTGCCTTCGGCGGTGCAGAAGGAGGCGGCGAAGCTGCTGGGGCAACCGCTGACCCACTGGATTCCCGCCGATCCAAAGGCCGCGCGGCGTGCCCTCGACATCGGCGTGCCGATGGCGCTCGGCGCCCGCCGCGCGCCAGCCGCGCGCGCCATCGCGGCAATGGCGAAATCCCTCCTCTCCAGCCCCCGAAAGGCCTCGTGATGTTCCGCGCGTTCCAGAATGCCCCGACCGGCGCGCCCGTCCCGCCGGTTGCCCCCATCGCGCCGGCGATCGCCGCGTCAGTCGCCCCGCCGCCTGCCGCCGCTGCCGCGCCGGTGCCCGAGGGACAGACCGCGCTCAAGAGCGCGCTGCACGACCTGCTGCTCGAGCAGTTGAACCTCGCCGTCATCGACAAGGTGAGCCGCGCGGACCTGCGCCGCGAGATCGCCGCACTCGCCGCCCGCTATCTTCAGGATCGCGGACGGATCATGCCCGCCGCGGTATTTCAGCTTCTGGTCGAGGACTTGCTCGACGAGGTTCTGGGCCTCGGCCCGCTCGAGCCGTTGCTGGCCGATCCGACGATCAGCGATATCCTGGTGAACGGCACGGATCACGTGTTCGTCGAGCGGCGGGGCCTCCTCGAACGCACCGCCGTGCGGTTCCGCGACGAGCGGCACCTGCTGCGGATCATCGACAAGATCGTGTCGTCCGTGGGCCGCCGCATCGACGAAAGCTGCCCCTTGGGTCGACGCCCGCCTTGCCGATGGCAGCCGGGTGAACGCGATCATCCGGCCCTGCGCCATCGACGGGCCGAGCCTGTCGATCCGCAAGTTCTCGAAGACGCCGATGCGGATGGCCGAACTGCTGGAGCATGGCGCGCTGACGAAACCGGCGGCGCTGTTCCTCGAGGCGGCGGTGAAGGGGCGTCTGAACGTCCTCATTTCCGGCGGCACCGGATCGGGCAAGACGACGATGCTGAACGCGATGTCGGCCCATATCGACCCGCGCCACCGGATGGTGACGATCGAGGACGCCGCCGAACTGCAATTGCAACAAGAGCATGTGGTGCGGCTCGAGACCCGGCCCGCCAATGCCGAAGGGTCGGGGCGGATCACGCAGCGCGATCTCTTGGTGAACGCCCTGCGGATGCGGCCCGACCGGATCATGGTGGGCGAGGTGCGCGGCGCAGAGGCGTTCGACATGCTTCAGGCGATGAACACCGGCCACGACGGCTCGATGACCACGATCCACGCCAATACCGCCCGCGATGCGGTCAGCCGGCTGGAGCAGATGGTGACGATGATCGGCAGCGATTTCCCGCTCGCCGCCGTGCGCAGCCAGATCGCGGCGGGCCTGCAACTGGTCGTGCAACTGAACCGTCTGAGCGACGGGCGCCGCCGCGTGATGAGCATCTCCGAGGTCGTGGGCCTCGAGGGCAATACCGTGATGATGCAGGACATCTTCACGTTCAAGAAGATGGGCGTCGACTCCGGACGGCGCGGTGAAGGGCCGGATGCTGGCGACGGGCATCCGCCCGCATTGCTTCGAGGCGCTGATGTCCTCGGGCGTGGCCCTGCCGCCCGATGCCTTCGCGCACGCCGTCGAGGGGCGCGCGTGATGGCCCTGTCGCCCGATGCGATCTGGCTGGTCTTTGCTCTCGGCGCCACGCTGATCGCCGCCCTCGGCCTGCGCCTGGTGCTCGCACCCGAGAATGCGCAGGACCGCAAGGCCCTCGCCCGGGTGCGCGGTCTGTCGGCCACCAGTGGCCACACCGCCGTCGAGGCCATCGTCCGCGCCGGCAGCCGCCGCGTTGCACCGGGGCGCTTTGCCCTGTTGAACCGGACGCTCTTGCTCATCCGTCACGCGGGCTTCGAGGGCCGCGAGACCCTCGTGGCGCTCTGCACGGCGGCGCTCGCCGTGGCGCTGACCCTGCCGCTCATGATGCAATTCGCGGCACCGATGGCCTTCGCGCTCGCCTGCGGCGGCGCGGTCCAGATCACCCGCCTGTGGCTGCGCGCCCGACACCGCAAGCAGACCGAGGCGATCACCCGGCAACTGCCCGATGCGCTGGATCTCATGATGCGCGGGTTGCGCGTCGGCCATCCGGTCAACGCCACGATCCAGAACGTCGCCCGCACCATGGCCGATCCCATCGGCGCCGAGTTTCGCCAGCTTTCCGAACAGATCGCCCATGGCGATTACCTCGCCGACGCGTTCACCGACATGGCCGACCGTCTGGGGCAGGAGGATATCGACTATCTCGCCGTCTCGATCCGGATCCAGCACGGCACGGGCGGCAATCTGGCCGAGATGCTGGGAACCCTGTCGACGGTGGTGCGCAACCGGATCGTCATGCGGCGCCGGATCCGCGCGATCTCGTCCGAGGGGCGGATCTCGGCCTATCTGCTCTCGGCGCTGCCGGTGGTGATCTACCTCGCCACCTCGATCTCGGCGCCCGATTATTACGGTGGTGTCAGCGACGATCCGGCGTTCCGGCCCATCGCCTTCACCATCGTCGGCCTCGTGATCGCGAATTTCCTCGCGCTGCGGCGCCTCGTCACCTTCGACCTCTAGGGGAACGCCATGCTCACCGCCGACCGTATCGCCACGCTCTTCACCTTCGACGACCCGCAGACGATGATGCTCTACGTCGCGGCCTTCGCGGCGCTGCTGGTGCTGCTCGGCGCCATCGGGTTCTATCGCCACGCGCGACCGCACGCACCTGCGGGTGCGGGCGATGGGCGGGCGGGGTGCGGCGGACGTCGGCCTTACCCGCGCCGCCGACGTGGCGCCCCGCGGCTGGAAGGCGGCGCTGGTGCCCGACGATCCCTCGGTGCGGGCGCAAATCCGGTTCCAGCTCGGCAAGGTCGGCGTCACCCGCGACGATGCGGTCGAGGCGTTCTTTCTGATGCGCCTGCTGCTGGCGCTCGCGCCGCCGATGCTCGTGATGCTGGCACTGGCGCTGGCGCAGAACGGCCTGCTGCCCGAGGCCCTCGCCGACCGCATCCTTGCCACCGGACGCCTGCGCCTGATGCAGATCGCCGCAATCGGTGCCGCCGCCGGGTTCTACCTGCCCGGCCTCTGGCTCAACTCCCGCATCCGCGCGCGGCAGGGCCGGATCCGCAATGCGTTCCCGAACGCCCTCGACCTTGTGCAGATCTCGGTCGAGGCGGGCCTCGGCTTCGACGCGGCGATCAACCGGGTCGGTCATGAACTCAGCACCGTAGCGCCCGAGATCGCCTATGAATTCCTCCTCCTCCAGCACGAGATCCAGGCGGGCCGCGACCGCGAGGCGGCGCTGTTCGACATGGCCGAGCGGATGGGCATCGCCGAGGCGAAGTCCTTCGCGCTCGTCATCGTGCAATCGCTGCAATTCGGCACCAGCCTGACCCTCGCGCTGAAGACCTATGCCGCCGAGATGCGCCAGATGCGCGAACTGTCGGCGCAGGAAAAGGCCAACAAGCTGCCGGTGCAGATGTCGGGGGTCATGTCGGTGCTGATGCTGCCGGCGCTGTTCCTGATCACGCTGACGCCGATCATCATCCGCTACATGGCGATATATTAGGCAGGTCCGACGCGCGACGGGCCGTTGCCGGAACCGGACCGCGCCCCATGTTGACATCCGACGGCTGCGGGCCGACTGCCGCATGAACCCCAAGGATGCCAGATGCCCCACCCCAGAATCCCGCTCTACCGCCACCGCCTTCGACACCTCGCTCGCCCGGCCCGACCGCCTCGGCGCGATGGTGCGCGACGACGGCACCAATTTCGCGCTGTTCTCGGACAATGCGACCGGCGTGGACCTGTGCCTCTACGACGCGGACGGCCGCAGCGAAACCGCGCGCCACACCCTGCCCGAGATGCAGGGCGGCATCTGGTACGGGTTCCTGCCGGGGATCGGCGTCGGACAGCGCTATGGCTACCGCGTCCACGGCCCCCATGCGCCGGAGGAGGGGCACCGGTTCAACGCCAACAAGCTGCTGCTCGACCCTTATGCCCGCGCGATGATGGGCAAGATCGAATGGGACGACGCGCTCTTCGGCTACCGGATCGGTACCGACGACCTCACGTTCGACGAGCGCGACAGCGCCCCGTTCATGCCCAAGGGCGTCGTCGTCGACGACGACTACGACTGGACCGACAGTGACCGCCCGGCGCACCTGTGGCGCGACAGCCTGATCTACGAGGCGCACGTCAAGGGCCTGACGATGCGCCACGCGGGCGTCGCGCAGGCCGACCGCGGCACCTTCGCGGGCCTCGCCTCGCCCGCCATCATCGAGCATCTGCACCGGATCGGCGTCACCGCCATCGAACTCCTCCCCGTGCACGCCTTTGCCAACGACCGTCACCTGATCGACAAGGGGCTTTCGAACTACTGGGGCTACAATACGCTGTCGTTCTTTGCGCCGCAGCCCGCCTATCTGCACGGCAGCGACATCCGCGAAGTGAAGATGGCCGTCGAACGGTTCCATGAGGCCGGTATCGAGGTGATCCTCGACGTGGTCTACAACCATACCGCCGAGGGCAGCGAGCTTGGCCCCACCCTCTCGTTCCGGGGCATCGACAACGCGAGCTACTATCTGTCCGCGCCCGACGCGCCGCGCCATTCGTTCGACACCACCGGCACCGGCAACACCGTGAACGTGGCGCATCCGATGGTGCTGCGGATGGTGATGGATTCCTTGCGCTACTGGGTCGAGGTGATGCACGTCGACGGCTTCCGCTTCGATCTCGCCTCCACCCTCGGCCGCGAGGCCAGCGGGTTCGAGCGCGAGGGCGGGTTCTTCGCCGCGATCCGGCAGGATCCGGTGCTCAGTCAGGTGAAACTGATCGCCGAACCCTGGGACGTGGGCGAGGGGGGCTATCAGGTCGGCGGGTTCCCCTGGCCGTTCCGCGAGTGGAACGACAAGGCGCGCGACGACATCCGCAGCTACTGGCGCGGCGACGACGGCATGGTGGCGCCACTCGCCGAGCGGCTGTCCGGCTCGCCGGTGCAGTTCGACCATTCGCACCGGCCCGCCACCAGCAGCGTCAATTTCATCGCTGCCCACGACGGATTCACCCTGCGCGACACGGTCAGCTACGACGAAAAGCACAACGATGCCAACGGCGAGGACGGGCGCGACGGGCACGGCAACAACCTGTCCGACAACATGGGCGCCGAGGGGCCGACCGACGATCCCGTGATCCTCGCGGCCCGTGCCCGCCGCGTGCGCGCGATGCTGTCGACGCTGGCACTGGCGCAGGGCGTGCCGATGGTTCTGGCGGGCGACGAACTCGGCCAGACCCAGGGCGGCAACAACAATACCTATGCCCAGGACAACGAGACGGCCTGGATCGACTGGGACGGGGCCGACCACGGCCTCGCGGACCATCTGGCCGAGATCGTGGCGCTGCGCCGCGACCTACAGGGCATGATCTCGCCGCGGTTCGCCGCCGGCGAGGCTGACCCGGACGGGCGGCGCAACCATGTGCGCTGGTATCACCCCGAGGGGCGCGAGATGACCGGCGCCGACTGGAAGGATGGCGGTCTGCGCGCGGCAGGCCAGCGGACCGGGACCACGACGGGCCACGACATCCTGTGCCTGTTCAACGCGGGCGAGGACGCCGAATTTGCATTGCCCGATGTCGGCCCGGACGGCGTCTGGACCCTCCGCCACGACAGCGCCGCGCAGACGCCGCAGGGGCCGGTGGCGGGCGCGACACTGTCGCTCGGCTGGCAATCGGTTGTGGTGCTGACGCGGTCCGAGGACTGACGGCAACGATGCAATCTGCCCTGTCCGACGCCGCCGACCGACCGGCCCGCATGACGCCCGGACGATGCCTCAGGTGACGGCACCGACGCGTTCATAGGCCGGATCGTCCCAAAGGCGCCCCGTCATCACCTCGGCCATCACGTCCACCGCCGCGCGCAGATCGCCCTCGTCGATATAGAGTGGCGCCACCCCGAACCGCATCACGTCGGGTGCGCGGAAATCGCCGATCACACCGCGCGCGATGAGGGCCTGCATCGCGGCGTAACCGTGCGGGTGGGAGAACGACACCTGACTGCCACGCCGCGCCCCGTCGCGCGGGCTTACCAGGGTAAGGTCCGGACAGCGCCGCCCGACCTCGGCGACGAAGAAATCGCACAGCCGGACCGACGCGGCGCGCACCTCGGACATGTCGACCCCTTCCCAGACCGAAAGTGCCGCCTCGAGGGCCGCCATCTGAAGGACCGGCGGCGTGCCGACGCGCATCCTCTCGATCCCCGGCCCCGGACGATAGGCGGCATCGAAAGCAAAGGGTGCGGCGTGGCCCAGCCAGCCAGAGAGCGCCGGGCGCACCGCGTCGGCCAGATCGGGCCGGACATAGATGAACGCCGGAGCGCCGGGGCCGCCGTTGAGATATTTGTAGGTGCAGCCCACCGCGAATTCGCAGTTCAGCGCGGCCAGATCCACGTCGAGCGCGCCGGCACTGTGCGCCAGATCCCAGATCATCACCGCGCCTGCCGCATGGGCGACAGGGGTGATCTCGGCCATGTCGTGCCGCCGCCCCGTGCGGTAATCCACCTCGGTAAGCATGACCGCCGCGACGGTCTCGTCGATCGACTCCGCCACCGCCTCCGGCGCCACGGTCCGCAGCGTATATCCGCGATCCTTCAGGGCGATCAGCCCCTCGGCCATATAGAGGTCGGTCGGAAAATTGCCCGTGTCCGAAAGGATCACCCGCCGGTCTGGCACCATGTCGAGCGCCGCGGCGAGCGCCTGGAATACCTTTATCGACAGCGTGTCGCCCATGACGACCGATCCCGGCGCCGCCCCGATCAGCCGCCCCACCAGATCGCCGACGCGGCTGGGCTGCGCCATCCAGCCGCTGGCGTTCCACCCCCGGATAAGCTGGCCGCCCCATTCCGCCTGCACCACCTGCGCCACGGCCTCCGGCACCGCGCGCGGCAGGGGCCCGAGGGAGTTGCCGTCCAGATAGATGACGCCCGGCGGCAGGTCGAAGAGGTCTTTTCTCGGCAGATTCATCGTCTTTCCCCCGGGGCTCGGCCCTGCCCCGGATATGTCACGCGGCGTGGCGCATCGAAACCCCGTTCGCGACATTGCCCGGCAACCCGCCTGCCCGATTGCCAAACCGGCGCGGACCTGTCTGGATGACATCGCAAACCGCCCCGCCCGAGGAGCCGCCCCGATGAATTGCATCTTCGTCCAGATCCGTTGCCGCCCCGGCACCGCCTATGCCTGTGCCGACGCCATCGTCGCGCGCGAACTGCATTCCGAGATCTACTCGACCAGCGGCGACTACGATCTCCTGGTGAAATTCTACGTCCCCGAAGGCCAAGACATCGGCCGTTTCGTCGCCGAAGCCGTCACCGGAATCGCCGATATCGATCGCACGCTGACGACGCTGACGTTCAAGGCGTTCTGATCGCGCGCGCCCTGTTCGGCAATTCTTCCGGCCCCAAACTTCCCCACCAGAGGCTCTGGCCCATGCCGCCGCGCGACGATACCCGGATCGGCGCCCCCTTTCCGCGCCACCGCGACACGCTATCCTCCGCCCATGGCCGATGTCCTCACCTTCACCGACCGCGGCATCTACTGCCCCGCAGGCGATTTCCATATCGACCCCTGGCGGCCCGTTCCGCGCGCCCTCATCACGCACGGCCATTCGGACCATGCCCGCGACGGGATGGGGCACTATCTTTGCACCGACATCGCGGCCCCGGTGATCCGGCATCGCCTCGGCGACATCACGCTCGAGACGATCCGCTACGGCGAGCGGCGGCAGATCGGCGGTGCGACCGTCTCGTTCCACCCCGCAGGTCACGTCCCCGGATCGGCGCAGATCCGCGTCGCGGTGGCGGGAGAGGTCTGGGTCGCGTCGGGCGACTACAAGACGGTGGACGACGGCCTGTCCGATCCGTTCGAGGCGGTGCGCTGCCATGCGTTCATCACCGAAAGCACCTTTGGCCTGCCCGTCTTCGACTGGACGCCACAGGACGTGCTGCGCGGGCAGATCAACGGCTGGTGGGCGGGCAACGCAGCGGCGGGCCGGACGAGCGTGCTCGGCGCCTATGCCTTGGGCAAGGCGCAGCGGCTGATGCGGCTGCTCGATACCGATATCGGCCCGATCCTGACGCATGGCGCGGTCGAGGCGACGAATGCGGTGCTGCGCGCGCAGGGGATCGCTCTTCCGGGCACGACCCGGGTGACGCCCGAGACACGGATCAAGGACCACCCCGGCGCCCTCGTCTTGGCCACGCCCTCGGCCCTGTCGGGACCATGGGCCGCGCGGTTCGGCGCCGACCGGGCCAGCGCCTTCGCCAGCGGCTGGATGGCCTTGCGCGGCGTGCGGCGCAGGCGCGGGACCGAACGGGGGTTCATCGTCTCGGACCACGCCGACTGGACCGGCCTGAACGCCGCGATCCGCGCGACGGGCGCCGAACGGGTGTTCGTGACCCATGGATACATGGCACAGTTCACGCAATGGCTGCGCGAGCAGGGCTACGACGCCCATGTGGTGAGCACCGAGTACGAAGGCGAAGCGGCGGAGACCGGCGGCACCGAAGACACGGAGAGCGTGGCATGACGCGGGGCGCGGAATTTTGCAAAACTCCGGACCGAACTTTTGCAAAAGTTCGACGTCAAATTCTTGCAAGAATGTGGCTCGGGGTGCACGGCGCGTGAAACGCTTCGCGGACCTCTTCGCGGACCTCGATGCCACGACGCGGACGACACGGAAGGTCGCGGCTCTCGCCGCCTATTTCGCAGCCGCGCCGGAGGACGACCGCCTGTGGACCATCGCGCTGTTCTCGGGCCGCCGTCCAAAGCGCCTGATCACCGCGACCGTTCTGCGGACCTGGGCCGCCGAGCGGGCGGGGATCCCGCTGTGGCTCTTCGAGGAGAGCTACGCCATCGTCGGCGATCTGGCCGAGACCATCGCGCTGGTGCTGCCGCCGCCCTCGACCGCCTCTGACCGCTCGCTGACCGAGTGGATCGGCACCATCGGGCATCTGTCCGCCCAGGACGACGGGGCGCGCAAGGCGGGCGTCCTCGCCGCCTGGGACGCGCTGACGACGCCCGAGCGGTTCCT
This sequence comes from uncultured Alphaproteobacteria bacterium, assembly GCA_963789535.1. Taxonomy (GTDB): domain Bacteria; phylum Pseudomonadota; class Alphaproteobacteria; order Rhodobacterales; family Rhodobacteraceae; genus CAVXHQ01. The sequence goes on from CAWBKU010000004.1 coordinate 861,883, forward strand.
GTTCACCAAGCTTCTGACGGGCGGCTTTCGCGTCGGCCTCAGCCAGAAGCTGATGACCCGCGCGCTCGCGCAGGCGACGGGCCTGCCCGAGCCGGAACTGACGCACCGCCTGATGGGCAACTGGACGCCCGACACCGTGACATGGCGCAGCCTGATCGAGGCGCCCGACCCGACGGCGGATCTCTCGCGCCCCTATCCCTTCTATCTGGCCTATGCGCTGGACGATCCCGCCACGATCGACCCCGCCGCCGAGTGGTATGCAGAGCGCAAGTGGGACGGCATCCGCGGACAGCTCATCGTGCGGGGGGGTGCGCATCACCTGTGGTCGCGGGGCGAGGAACTCATCACCGAGCGGTTTCCCGAACTGGCGCAGGCCCTCGATTTCCTGCCCGGGGGCACCGTGATCGACGGCGAGGTGCTGGCGTTCCGCGACGGCGCGCCGCTGCCCTTCGCCGCCCTGCAAACCCGGATCGGGCGCAAGACGGCGACGAAGAAGGTGCTGGCCGAGGCGCCGGTCATCCTCATGGCCTATGATTTGCTCGAGGAGGGGGGTGTGGACATCCGCGACCACCCCTTTGCGGAACGCCGGGCGCGCCTCGAGGAGATCCTCGACAAGGTGCCCGCCGACGCGCCGCTGCGCCTGTCGCCGCTGGTGCCCTTTGCGACCGTTGCCGATCTCGCCGCCGCGCGCGACGAGAGCCGCGACATCGGCGCCGAGGGGCTGATGCTGAAACGTCGCGCCAGCCCCTATCTGTCGGGACGCAAGCGCGGCGACTGGTGGAAGTGGAAGGTGGCCCCGCTGACCCTCGACGCGGTGATGATCTATGCCCAGCAGGGTTCGGGCCGGCGGGCGACGCTGTTCACGGATTTCACCTTTGCGGTGCGGGATGGAGAGGATTTCGTTCCCTTCACCAAGGCCTATTCCGGCCTCACCAACGCAGAGTTCCGGCAGATCACCGCCTGGGTCCGCAAGAACACCCTGCAAAAATTCGGCCCCGTCCGGCAGGTGCCCCCCGTGCAGGTGTTCGAGATCGCGTTCGAGGGCATCCAGTCCTCGCCCCGTCATAGGTCGGGCGTGGCGCTGCGGTTCCCGCGGATGCTGCGCTGGCGGACCGACAAGCCTGTGTCCGAGATCGATACGCTGGAGGGGTTGCGCGAGATGCTCGCGACCTACGGCTGACCGTCGGGTTCGCGGAATGGTCCAGAGCCTCCGGCAGGACTATTTCAAACCTAAAGTAACGGGCGGTTTCGCGCATTGGCGCCTTTCGGCGGGACGCCCGGGCGCCTATGTTGCCCCCGACAAATCAGGAGTGAGACATGACCCGCACCGTCTACGACACTGCCGCAGGGGCAGGCGCGAAAAAGTTCGGCGATCTGCCGGTGTGGGATCTGAGCGACCTCTACGCCGCCCCCGACGCGCCCGAGGTGAAGCGGGACATGGACTGGCTCGAGACCGCCTGTGCGGAGTTCGCCACCGACTACGAGGGCAAGCTCGCGTCCCTCGACGCGGCGGGGATGCTCGAGGTCGTGCTGCGCTATGAGCGGATCGACACGGTTGCGGGGCGCATCATGTCCTATGCGGGCCTGCGCTACTATCAGATCACGACCGACTCTGAGCGTGCGAAGTTCATGTCCGATTGCCAGGACCGGATCACCGCCTTCACCACGCCCCTCGTGTTCTGGAGCCTCGAGTTCAACCGCCTCGACGACGACCACCTCGAGCGCCTGTTGGCGCAGAATGCCGATCTCGCCCGCTATCGCCCGGTGTTCGAGCGGATGCGGGCGGCCAAGCCCTATCAGCTCTCGGACGAGTTGGAAAAATTCCTGCACGACCAGTCGACCGTGGGGTCGGCGGCGTGGAACCGCCTCTTCGACGAGACCATCGCGGGCCTCGTCTTTACCGTCGACGGCGAGGACAGGAACTTCGAAGAGACGATCAACCTGCTGACCGATGCCGACCGCAGCGTCCGCGAAACGGGCGCGCGGGAGGTGGCGCGGGTGATCGGCGCCAACGTCAAGACCTTTGCCCGGATCCACAACACGCTGGCCAAGGAAAAGGAGATCGAGGACCGCTGGCGCGGGATGCCGACGCCGCAGACGGGACGGCACCTGTCCAACCACGTCGAGCCCGAAGTGGTCGAGGCGCTGCGCAACGCCGTCGTGGCCGCCTATCCACGCCTCTCGCACCGCTATTACGCGCTGAAGGCAAAGTGGCTTGGCCTCGAACGCCTCGAGATCTGGGACCGCAATGCGCCGTTGCCGATGGAGGATACCCGCACCGTCGGCTGGGACGAGGCGCGCGCCACCGTGCTCGACGCCTACGGCGCCTTCGATCCGCGGATGGCCGACCTTGCGCGCCCGTTCTTCGAGAAGGGCTGGATCGACGCGGGCGTCAGTCAGGGCAAGGCGCCCGGCGCATTCGCCCACCCTACCGTCACAGAAGTGCACCCCTACGTGATGCTCAATTACTTGGGCAAACCGCGTGACGTGATGACGCTGGCGCACGAGCTGGGCCACGGCGTCCATCAGGTGCTGGCCGCCGGTCAGGGAGAGTTGCTGTCGGCGACCCCCCTGACACTCGCCGAAACGGCGAGCGTCTTCGGCGAGATGCTGACCTTCCGCAAACTCCTCGCGCAGGCCAAGGGGCCGGCCGAGCGCAAGGTGCTGCTGGCGGGCAAGGTCGAGGACATGCTGAACACCGTGGTGCGCCAGATCGCGTTCTACGATTTCGAGTGCAAGCTGCACGCCGCGCGCGCCGGCGGCGAGATGACGCCCGAGGACATCAACGCGCTCTGGATGAGCATCCAGGCCGAGAGTCTCGGGCCGGTGTTCGACTATATGGAGGGCTACGAGACCTTCTGGGCCTATATCCCGCATTTCGTCCATTCGCCGTTCTACGTCTATGCCTATGCCTTCGGCGACGGCCTCGTGAACGCGCTCTATGCCGCCTACGAAGAGAGCGGCGAGAACTTCAAGGAGAAGTATTTCGACATGCTGAAGGCGGGCGGGTCCAAGCACCACAAGGAGTTGCTGGCGCCGTTCGGCCTCGATGCGTCCGACCCGGCGTTCTGGGACAAGGGGCTCGGGATGATCGAGGGGTTCATCGACGAGCTGGAGGCGATGGAGGGGTGAACGCGACGGGTGCCGCCCAAGTCGCCGCGCCCGGGCCTGCGCGAACCGCGATCGTGCCGGTCGAGATCGTCCCCCTGCCCCGCGCCGAGATCTCGCGCATAGCGCATCTGCGGCTGCCGCCGTCGCAAGGGGCCTGGGTCGGCGAGATCGCCGAGATGGTAGGCGACACGGTCACTTTGCGCGACTTTTTCTGCGCCCGCGCGGTGGTGCAGAGCGGCGCGCCCCGGGTCGTCGGCTTTTTCGAGATCGACCGCGCCTTCGAGCGGCGCGATCCGCGGTTGTCGACCGGTGCCCACGGGCTGCGCGGGTTGCTGATCGGCGGGCAATTCCAGCGGTTCGGCTTTGGCACTGGGTTGCTGTCGGCGCTGCCCGGGTTCCTGCGGGGCCATTATCGGGATCTCGACGCAGTCTATCTGTCGGTCGACCGACAGAACGCCCCGGCGATCCGTGCCTATCGCGCGTTCGGCTGGCGCGATACCGGCCTCGCCCCCTTCGCGGGACGCTCGGGACCGGAAGATGTGATGGTTCTGTCGTTGGCGCAGATATGAGACGATGCCGAACGCACAATGGTCTCTCCGCTGTCGCGGGCGTCGACAGAGCGCGCGTGTGGCGCAGGATGCGCGACGCCGGCCCTAGCGGGCAGCCGCGAACACCATGTCGATCATCGCCTGCGTGCCGCGGCTGAATTCCAGCGGGCAGGGATAGGGAGTGCCGTCCCGCACGGACCGGCCGAAGTTCTCGACCTGCAATACATAATGGTCGTCCTGCACGAACCGCTCGACCTGCACCGCCGCGCCGTTCCGCTCGAGACGAAGTTCCGCCACGTCGTGCACGTTGGCGTTGAACGGACAGGACAGGCGGACGAACCCGCCCTCGCCCTGAAAGGTGATCTCCTGCCGTGTGCTCATCCGCATCGAGACGACCGCCTGATAGGCGAACGAGGGGAAGCGGGCCGCGACCTGCGCGAAGACGTCGACCCCGTTCTCGAACCGCAGATCGGCATGGGTGATCGCCTCCGGCTCCTCGCCAGTGACGAAGCGCGCGGCGCCGAAGGCATAGACGCCGATGTCGGGCAAGCCGCCGCCGCCGGTTTCGGGCCGGTTGCGGATGTTGCCGGTCTCGGTCCGGTTGTCATAGCTGAACACCGTATCCACCAGCGTCAGCGCGCCGATCGCGCCGCCCTGCACGAGTTCCTTTGCGCGGATGAACTGCGGGTGGTGCACGATCATATAGGCCTCGGCGGCGATCAGGCCGGTCGCGTCGCGCCGCGCGATCACCGCGTCGAAATCCGCAGCCTTCAGGCCCAGCGGCTTTTCGACCAGCACATGCTTGCCCGCGTCGAGTGCCTTGAGCGCCCATTCGACATGCAGATGGTTCGGGAGCGGCACATAGACCGCGTCGATGCCCGGATCGGCGATCAGCGCCTCATAGCCCTCATGCACGACGATCCCGGGTGCAAAGTCCCTGAAACCCTGCGCCTTGTCCGCGCTCGATGTCGCCAGCGCGACCAGCTCCGCTCCCTTGGCCGTGTGGATCGCGGGCCCCATGAACCGGCGCGCGAAATCCGACGCCCCCAGAATGCCCCACCGTACTGCGTCCGCCATCGCATCCTCCCCGATTGCCGTCAGCCTATCGCCCGTCTTCCGGACCGCAACACGCAAATTGGGCGCCGGAGAATCTCGGCGCCTCGTTTCACGTTGCCATAACAACTCCCGCCGGAGGCTCCGACGCTTCCCTCAGGCCGGAACCATGCCCTTCTCGCGCGCCAGTTCCACCATCCGCGCCTGCAACTTCTCGAACGCCCGCACCTCGATCTGCCGGATCCGCTCGCGGCTCACGTCGTATTGTCCCGACAGATCCTCGAGCGTCACGACTTCGTCCTGCAACCGCCGCTGGACGAGGATGTCCTTCTCGCGGTCGTTGAGCACATCCATCGCGGCTGTCAGCATCGCGCGCCGCGCCTCGAGTTCATCGCGCTCGGCGAAATCGCCCGCCTGATCGGCGTCCTCGTCCTCGAGCCAGTCCTGCCATTGGGTCGCGCTGTCGCCGTCCGAGCCGACCATGGCGTTGAGCGAGGCGTCGCCGCCCGAAAGGCGCCGGTTCATCGACACGACCTCGGCCTCGGTGACGCCAAGGTCGGTGGCGATCCGCTTCACGTTCTCGGGGCGCAGATCGCCCTCCTCGAGGGCGCCGATACGGTTCTTGGCCTTGCGCAGGTTGAAGAACAGCTTTTTCTGCGCGCTGGTGGTGCCGAGTTTCACGAGGCTCCACGACCGCAGGATGTATTCCTGGATCGAGGCCCGGATCCACCACATCGCATAGGTCGCGAGGCGAAACCCTTTCTCGGGGTCGAACCGCTTGACCGCCTGCATCAGGCCCACGTTCGCCTCGGACACGACCTCGGCCTGCGGCAGGCCATACCCGCGGTAGCCCATCGCGATCTTGGCGGCGAGGCGCAGGTGCGACGTCACCATCCGGTGCGCGGCCTCGGTGTCCTGATGGTCGACCCAGCGCTTGGCGAGCATGTATTCCTCTTCCGGCTCGAGCAGGGGAAACTTGCGAATTTCCTGCATATAGCGGTTGAGGCCCTGCTCGGGCGACGGGGCGGGAAGGTTGGCGTATGTGGCCATGGGTGGTCCCCCTTGGGATCGGCCGTCTATGTTGTCGGCCTTAACATTGGATATATGAGCTGAACCGTGCGGTTCAATACGGTCTAGATGTCTTTTATTAACTCTCTACTAATGCAGAGGTTCACCGCAATCCAGCCGATTTCAGTGCTTTCACGCACATGCGATAGGGTGTAACGGATCAGACGTGCAGCGATGCAAGGAGGGCGGCCATATCCCCGGGCATTGGCGCTTCGAAACTCAGCGCCTCGTGCGTTCCGGGATGCACAAACCCCAGCGTCGCCGCGTGCAGCGCCTGACGCGGGAACGCCAGAGCCGCCGCCTGCCCCGCCTCGCCGACCGACAGGGCCGAGAGCTTGCGCCGTCCGCCATAGGTCGCGTCCCCCAGAAGCCCGTGCCCGCAATGCGCCAGATGCACCCGGATCTGGTGCGTGCGTCCCGTCTCGAGCCAGCATTCGAGCAACGCGGCGGCGGGCGGCGTGCCCCCCAGTCCGCCCAGCCGCTCGACGATGCGCGCCCGCGTGACGGCGTGGCGACCGCCATGGAACGACACCGCCTGACGCTGCCGGTCGGTCCTGTGACGTGCCAGATGGGTCTGGATCTTCAGGATATTTCCCGGCTCGAAACTCGTGCCCTTGATGCCGTGCAGCCGCGGATCGGCCGGATCGGGGACGCCATGACAGATCGCCAGATACCGCCGCTCGACGGTGTGGGCCGCGAACTGATCAGCGAGGCCGTGATGCGCGCGGTCGGTCTTGGCAACGACGAGGAGGCCGGTCGTGTCCTTGTCGATCCGGTGCACGATCCCCGGGCGCCGCTCGCCGCCGACGCCCGATAACCCCGCGCCGCAATGGTGGATGAGCGCGTTGACAAGGGTGCCGCGCGCCGAGCCGGGGGCGGGATGCACCACCATGCCCGCCGGTTTGTTCAGGACGATGAGGTCGTCGTCCTCGTGGACGATGACGAGGGGGATGTCCTCGCCGGCCATGTCGCTTTCGACCGCCTCCTCGACCGTGATCTCGATCATGTCGCCCGCCCCCACCTCAGCGCGCGGCGCGGTGACGACGGCGCCGTTCAGCTGCACGGCCCCCGCCCCGAGGAGCCGCGCAAGGCGCGACCGGCTGAGCGCAGCGTCCTCCGGCACGTCGCGCGCCAGCGCCTTGTCGAGCCGCGCGGGCGGGCTCTCGCCGATCTGGAAGCGGACGGTGCGGCGTGGCATTTGGGCGAACCTTGGCGAACGGGGGCAACGGACGCTCTCCTATCGTGCTCCCTTCCCGCTGTCACGGGATGCCGCACCGCAGCGACGAAGGTCTTTGACCGCGCCGCCCCACAATGCAACGGTGCCGACCGGTGCCGCGACTCGAAAGCGGCCGGGCACGGCGGAAGGACCGCCGACCGCAAATTCCTTGGGAGGAAACGAAGATGACGAAACTGATCCGCACGCTGGCCACCAGCGTCGCCCTGACATTTGCCGGAGGCTCCGCCTTTGCCGTCGAGTGCATCGCGCCGGCCGATCCCGGCGGCGGCTGGGATTTCACCTGCCGTCAGATCGGCAAGCTGCTCTACGACCTCGACCTCGTCGACACGCCCGTCGTCATCACCAACCTCGCCGGTGCCGGCGGCGGTCTGGCCTATTCCACCGTCGTGAACGAGCGCAACGACGATCCCGAACTGATCATCGCGGCCTCTTCGGCGACGACCACGCGCCTTGCGCAGAACGCCTTCGGCGGCGCGACCGCCGATCAGGTCCGCTTCGTCGGTGCCATCGGTGCCGATCCGGGCGTCATCGTCGTTGCCGCCGACAGCCCCTATCAGTCGCTGACCGATCTCGTCGACGCGATCCTTGCCGACCCGACCTCGGTCGCCTTCGCGGGCGGCTCTGCGGTCGGCGGCTTCGACCACCTCAAGCCCCTGCAGGTGCTGACCGCCGCGGGCCTCGAGGATATCACGCAGGTGCGCTACATCGGCGTCGACGGCGGCGCCGAGGCGATCACCCAGACGATCGGCGGGTTCACCCAGGCGATGACCGGCGACATGTCCGAGATCGTGGGTTTCCTCGAATCGGGCGACATCCGCGTCCTCGCCGTTCTGACCGACGAACGGGTGCCGGGGTTCGAGGATATCCCGACCGCCGTCGAGCAGGGCTATGACGTCGTCGCCGTCAACTGGCGCGGCCTCTACGTGCCCGGCGACATCACGGACGAACAATTCGACGTCTGGGCCACCCGCCTTCAGGCCGTGGCCGACAGCGAGGAGTGGCAGACCATCATGGCCGAGAACGGTCTGGCGCCGTTCACCCGCGTCGGCGGCGATTTCCAGTCCTATATCGACGACGTGATCGTGCAGACCGAGGAGCTGAGCCGCGAGATCGGCGTCATCCAGTAAGGCCGTGACCGGTGCCGCCGCCCTGCAAGTCGGCGGCACCCTTCGATACCGGCAAGTTTAATCGCAGAAGGGGGCATACCATGGGAACGGGCGACCGTATTTTCGGCCTTTTCGCCATCGTTCTGGCGGGGATCTATATCTATACCGCGACCCAGATCCAGGTCAGCTTCCTCAGCGATCCGGTCGGATCGAAGACATTCCCGATCATCATCGGCGTCGTGGCGATCCTGTGCGGCCTCGTCATGGTGCTGCGCCCCGACGACGACGGCGACTGGCCCGAGATGGGTGTCCTCGCCAAGCTGGCCGTCGCGGTCCTGGCCCTGCTTCTCTATGCCTACGCGCTCAAGCCCTGGGGGTTCGTCGGCCCGACCTTCGTGGTCGCAGGCCTTCTGAGCTATCAGATCTCACCCCGCCCGGTCGCGGCCCTGCTCACCGGCGCGGGCCTCGCCATCGGTCTCTATGTCCTGTTCCACTATGCCCTCGGCCTGACGAACGTGAAATTCGGACCCGAAAGCTGGGGGATTCTGACATGGACCTGATGTCGAACCTCGCGCTCGGCTTTTCCGAGGCGCTGACGCCCTTCACCCTCGGCCTCGCGATCCTGGGCTGTTTCCTCGGCACGATCATCGGCGCGCTGCCGGGCCTCGGCCCGTCGAACGGCGTCGCCATCCTCATCCCGCTCGTGTTCTCCTTCGGCCTCGAGGCGACACCGGCCCTCGTCCTGCTCACTTCGGTCTACTACGGCGCGATGTATGGCGGGCGGATCTCGTCGATCCTGCTGAACATACCCGGCGACGAACCGGCGCTGATGACGACGCTCGACGGCTATCCGATGGCGCGGGCGGGCCGCGCCGGCGAGGCGCTGGTGCTGTCGGGGTTCGCGTCGTTCTTCGGCGGTCTCTTTGCTACCATCGGCCTGATGCTGATGGCGCCGCTCCTCGCGCAGGTCGCCTACAAATTCGGCCCGGCGCAGTATTTTGCCCTCTACCTGCTCGCGTTCTCGACCCTTGGCGGCCTCGGCGGCAAGAATCAGGCCAAGGCGGCGCTTGCCTCCTGCCTCGGCCTCGCCATCGCGATGATCGGACTGGACAATACCACCGGCATGTCGCGGTTCACCTTCGGCAACCTGCATCTGGCGGACGGCGTCGATTTCCTCGTCGCCATCGTCGGCCTGTTCGCCATCTCGGAGGTGTTCATATTCATCGAGAGCCACGGAAAATCCTCTGCCGTGGGGGTGAAGCTCGAAAAGGTGGTGATCCCCTGGCGCCAGATCTGGGACACCAAATGGGTAACGCTGCGGTCGTCGTTCGTGGGGTTCTTCGCCGGTATCCTGCCCGGCGCGGGCGCGTCGCTGGGGTCGTTCATGACCTACATGATGGAGAAATCCATCGCCGGAAAATCGGGCCGCTTCGGCACCGGCGACCCGCGCGGCGTCGTGGCGCCAGAGGCGGGCAACAATGCCGCCGCGGGCGGCGCGCTGGTGCCGATGCTCACCCTCGGGGTGCCCGGATCGGGCACCACGGCGGTCCTTCTGGCCGTTCTCATCACGCTCAACATCACACCCGGCCCGACGCTCTTCGTCAACGATCCCGAGGTCGTCTGGGGCCTGATCGCGGCGCTCCTCATCGCCAACTTCGTGCTGCTGTTCATGAACGTGCCGATGGTCAAGGTCTTCGTGAAGATCCTCCAGGTGCCGCCTGCCGTCCTGATGCCCGGCGTCACGATGATCTCCTTCGTCGGGATATATTCCCTCACCGGCAGCTATTTCGACCTCATCATGATGGTCGGCTTCGGCGTTCTCGGCTTCGTGCTGCGCAAGCTCGACATTCCGACGGTGCCGATCATCCTCGGCATCCTGCTCGGCAACGCGATGGAGGACAGCCTGCGCCGCGCAATGGTCCTGTCGAACGGCGACTGGACCTATCTGTTCAGCGACGGCATCTCGACCGGCCTCATCATCGCCGCCGTTGTGGGGTTCGTGGCCCCGATGATCCTGCGCCGCTACATCAAGACCCCCGAGGGGGTGCCGGACGATTTCGATGCGGCCAGCAGCGGCATCGCCGCCGGGTTCGAGGACCGGGTCGACCTGACCAAGCGCGATGGCTGACGCGGTCCGCGTCCTGATCCCGGCAGGCGCGCTGGGGTTGGGATACGACGCGGCGGCACTCGCGCGCGGCGTTTCGCGACGGCCCGATATCATCGCCATCGACGGCGGATCGACGGACAGCGGCCCTGCCTACCTCGGGCGCGGCACGTCGAAGTATTCGGCGGCATCCACCAGGGCCGAGTGGCGCGGCATCCTCCTGGCACGGGCGCAGGCGGGCTGTCCGCTGGTCATCGGCACGGCGGGCACCTGTGGCGCGGGGTCCGCAGTCGACTGGCTCCACGCCATCACCCTCGACATCCTGCGGCAAGAGGGGCTGACGGCCCGCATTGCGATCCTCAAATCCGACCAGAGCGCCGCGACCGTGACCGCGGCCCTTGCGACGGGCCGCATCACCCCCCTGCCAGGCGCGCCGGATGTGACGGCGGACATCGTCGCGGGCTGCACCAACATCGTGGCGCTCGCGGGCGTCGAGCAGATCGTCGCCGCCCTGAATACCGGCGCCGAAATCGTCATCGCCGGCCGCACCACCGACACCGCCATCATCGCAGCCCTTCCGGTGATGCGCGGCCTGACCCCCGGCCCGGCCTGGCACGGCGCCAAGATCGGCGAATGCGGCGCGCTGTGCACCACCAACCCCGCCTCGGGCGTGATCGAGGTGCTGTTCGACGACGACGGGTTCACCGTCACGCCGATGGCCAAAGGCGCGCGCGCCACGCCGCGCACCGTCGCGGCACATATGCTCTACGAGAACACCGACCCCTTCATCCTCCATGAGCCCGGTGGCCACCTCGACGTGACCGCCGCCACCTATGTCGCTGACGGCGACGGCACCCGGGTGACGGGCTCGCTCTGGGTGCCGTCCGACCGCTACACCGTGAAGCTCGAGGGCGCCCGCATCGCCGGGCACCGCACCATGTCGATGGCGACGCTGCGCGATCCGCACTACGCCGCCCACGCCGCCGTCTGGGCCGACGCCATCCGCGTCGCCCATGCCGCGCGCGTGGCGCGCCACCTCGCCGCCGACTACCACCTCGACCTGCGCCTGATCGGCCAGAACGGCACGCTCGGCGCCCTCGAACCGAGCCGCGCGACCCCCGTCGAGGTCGGCGTCCTCGCCATCGTCACCGCCGAAACGCAGGCGCTGGCCACCGACATCGCCCGCCTGCTGAACCCGCTGTTGCTGCACCACGCCCTGACCGAGACCGAGGAGATGCCCACCTTCGCCTTCCCGTTCTCGCCCGCCGAAGTCGAGATGGGACCGGCCTACGAGTTCTGCCTGCACCACGTCATGACGCTGGACGACCCGATGGAGGCCTTCACGTTGAATGTCTGACGCCCCGTCCCGGCTTTTTCTTGCCCCAATAACTCAAGAAAGATCCCGCACATGCAAACCGTCGCCGACTTAGCCGATAAAGTCCGCTCCAAGAACGCGGGTCCGTTCTGGCTGACTGTCGACATCTTTTGCCCCGATGCCGCCGCCTACGCCCGCGTGGCGCAGGGCCTGCCCACCGCGCGCGTCGCCGCCGCCTTCGCCTGCGCACCGGACTCGCTCAAACGCTTCGACATTCCGGCCCTGAACGTGGTGAAGTTCTCGCTTCCCCGCCCGCAAATCCAAGGCAGCAAGGAAGACCGCGACATGCACGGCGCCGGCTGGGGGCCGCTGGTGGCAGGGCTGGCGCTGGACTAGAACACCATCCCCACGAGGATACACACCCACGCCAGCCCCAACCCCACCCCGGTCATCGCAACCGCCGCCGAGCCTGCGTCCTTGGCCTGACCTGCCCGGTCGCGCCATTCCTCGGACACGTCGTCGACGACCCGTTCGATGGCGGTGTTCAGGCACTCCATCGCCAGCACCACGAAGCCGCCGAAGATCGCCAGCCCGCGCTCGCCCGCCGAGAGCGGCAGGACGAACGCCAGCACCAGCGAGATCGCGAAGGCCACGATCCACTGTGTCAGGCTGCCTTCGGTCCGCCAGACGTGCACCGCGCCCTGCCAGGACCAGATCGCGCGCTGTTTCACCCGCCGTCGCTGTTCGCCGAACTTTTACGATCTCCTGCCATAGGATGTGTCAGCCGCCACGAGGACAGCATGCCCCAGTCCCTGCCACCGCACCAGAACCGCCCTTCGGGGGAAGCCCCTGCCGCTACGGCACCCTCGCCAGACGCCATGTGGCGCCCTACCTTCCCGACATGACTGCATACCCCGCCACCACCCGCCCCGAGCGTATCGCCGACGGCATCGTCCACGCCCTCGGCCTGACTCTGGCCGTGACCGGAGCAATCGTGCTGATGGTCCTGACGTCGGACCTTTCGATCGCGACGCGCACCGCCTCGGCGGTCTATGCCGTGGCCCTGATCGCGACGTTCCTCGCCTCGGCCACCTATCACCTCGCCCCGTGGGAAAGGGTGCGCCCCGCGCTGCGTCGTCTCGATCACGCGGCCATCTACCTCAAGATCGCGGGAACCTATACGCCGCTCGTGGTGCTTATCGGCACCGGCTTTGCCTATGCCGTCCTTGGCCTCGTCTGGACGCTCGCCGTCGCGGGCGCCCTGATGAAGCTCGCGTTCTGGCGCGTGCCGGGCCGGTTCGGACCGGTGCTCTACCTCGTGATGGGCTGGCTCGCGCTGGCGCTCGTCTGGCCGCTCGCCACCACGCTGCCGGGCGCGGCGCTCTGGCTCATCGTCGCGGGTGGCGTGCTCTACAGCCTCGGCGTGCCGTTCTATGCCGCCGAGCGTCTGCGGTTTTCCAAGGCCGTCTGGCACGGCATCGTGATCGCCGCATCGACCTGCTTTTTCGTCGCCATCGCGCTGGCCGTCCGCCTCGTCCTCTAGGCACTGCCTCTGGGCACTGGCCAGCCTTCCGGCATTCTGACAGGCTCTGCCAAACTCAAGGAGCCTCGCCATGCCCGCGCCCCGCCTCGATGCCGTCGCCGTTGCGGCCACAGATCTTGCCGCAAGTGCTGCGTTCTACCGCCTTCTCGGTTTCACCTTTCCCCCCATCGAGCCGGACGCCCAGCACCTCGAGGCGGAAACTGAGCCGGGCGCCGTGCGCCTGATGATCGACACCGCCGCCTTGATGGAGCAGTTGACCGGCGCGGCACCGCGTCCCGCGAACCATTCCGCCTTTGCGATGGTCTGCGACAGCCCGGCAGAGGTCGACCGCATCGCCAACGCGCTGGAGACCGAGGGCCACACCCTCGTCACGCCGCCGTGGGATGCGTTCTGGGGACAGCGGTATGCAACCGTCGCGGACCCCGACGGCTACCGGATCGACCTCTTCGCGCCACTCTGAGGCGTCAGTTCGCCAGCACCAGCGCCGCCGCGGTCTGCCGCACGACCTCCACCCGCGCCGCGTTCGGCGGATGGGTGCCGAGGAACCGGTCGCCCGGATCGGGAATGCGGAAAAAGAACTCGGCACCGCGCACCGGATCGAACCCGGCGGCAAAGGCGATACGGGTGCCGAGCGCGTCGGCCTCCAGCTCGAAGTCCTGGGAATAGGTGCGCGCGCCGACCGCGGCACCCAGTTCCTGCGCCGTACGGATCGCCTCGGGCGTGGCCCCGCCCACGGCCCCGGCAAGCTGCCCGAACACCTGCGCGCCGACCTCGGCGTTGACGCGCTGTCGCGCCAGATGCCCGGCCACGTGATGCGCCGCCTCGTGCGACAGAACGAACGCCAGCTCATCGGCGTTGCGCACATCCGCGATGAGCGCCAGCGTAAAGGCGACGATCGGGCGGCCGTTCTCGTCCAGCGTCTGAAACGCGTTTGGCGGCTGCCCGGGACGGTCGTCGACGACGATGCGATAGTCGCAGTTGGTGCCGCGCGGCGCCTCGGCGCGGCAAATGCGCTCGGCCACCGGCTCGACCGCGTCGACAACCTCGACAAAGGCGCGCGCCGCCGCCCTTTCACTCTGTGCATCGGCGAATCCGCCGAAGAAGCCTGCCGTCTCCTCGCCCGGCTTGCCGTCGTCGCCCGCAGGCAGGGTCGTCTCCGCCCGCCCGGGCGATGTCCCGGGCGCGAAGATCTGCGGCACCGAACAGCCAGATACCAGCAGCGCCAAAAGCACCGGTGCGGCTGTGCTGCGCCGCAATGTCGTCCGGGACCACTCAAAGACCATGCCGAGGCTCCGCTCGCCGCCGTTTCTTGTCATTGGCGCCAACCTAGGGCCAGACGCCCCGGCATTCCAGTGCAAACGCGGTCCCTCTCGGCCCCGTGACGCGCCTCTTGCCGGGGCCGGATCGCCTGCATAGGCTTGCCCCCATGTTCACCATCGAGCACGACTTCGAGGCCACGGTCGTCACCCTTCTGGACGAGGCCGCACCCCTGCGCGAGGACGTTACGCTGCGCGCCTACGAAGACCGCATCACCCTTGAACAGATCGACGCCGACACCGGGCGCCTCCGCGTCCTGACACTCTCGCCCGGTCAAATCCACGACCTCGCCGCCGCCCTCGACCTGCCCGAGGGCATCTATCGGCGTCGCCCGGCGCGGGACGGCGAGGATCACACGGCATGAGCGCACCGCGCACCGCGTTCTTCTGGGACGAGCGCAGCTTCTGGCACGGCGGCGGAAATTATGCCGGGATGCTGCCGGTCGGCGGCCTCGTGCAGCCCACCTCGACCGGCGGCCTGCCCGAAAGCCCCGAGAGCAAGCGGCGGCTGAAGAACCTGATCGACGTGACGGGACTGAGCCGCGACCTTGACCTCAGGGGCGCCGAGGCCGCCCCGACCGAGGCGTTGCGGCGCGTCCATCCGGCGAGCTACCTCGACGCGTTCCGCGACCTGTCGGACAGCGGCGGCGGCGAGATCGGGCTGCGCGCGCCGTTCGGGCCGGGCGGCTACGACCTCGCGGCGCTGTCGGCGGGGCTGACGATGGCGGCCCTCGACAGTGTGATGGCAGGCACTCACGTCAATGCCTATGCCCTGTCGCGCCCGCCCGGCCACCATTGCCTGCCGGACTGGCCGAACGGCTTTTGCCTTCTGGCCAACATCGCCATCGCCGTGCGCGCGGCGCAGGCCGCCAACCCCGGCCTGCGCATCGCCGTCCTCGACTGGGACGTGCACCACGGCAACGGCACCGAGGCGATCTTCTACGCCGATCCGTCGGTCCTCACCGTCTCGCTCCATCAGGAACGGAACTACCCCCTCGACACCGGCGCCTTCGCCGACCGGGGCGAGGCGGAGGGCGCGGGATCGAACCTCAACGTGCCTCTGCCTCCCGGTACCGGCCACGCGGGCTACCTCTTGGCGATGGAGCGTCTGGCCCTGCCCGCGATCCGCCGCTTTGCGCCCGATGCGATCGTCGTCGCCTGTGGCTACGACGCGGGGCTGAACGATCCCCTGGGCCGGATGCTGGCGACGGCCGAGACGTTCCGCGGTATGACCCGTCAGGTCATGGACCTTGCGGACGACATCTGCGGCGGGCGGCTGATGATGGCGCACGAGGGGGGGTATTCCGAGACCTATGTGCCGTTCTGCGGCCACGCGGTCCTCGCCGAATTGGCCGGGAGCGGTATCGACGCCCCCGACCCCAACGCCGCCGCCTTTGCCGCCCGCCAGCCGGGACCAGACTTCGACCGGTTCCTGGGCGGCCTCATCGACGGGATGGCGGCGGCGGTCTGACGCCTCTACCAGCCATAGACGAACATCAAGCCGGTCTGGCCACCGCCCTGCCGGACATCCGCCCGGGTGCCGCGACCCGACTGGAACAGGCCGAACGCGTTGCCGCCGCCGCTCTGGTCGACGCTGCCCCGATGCCCGTTGCCGCGCTGTTCGATGATGCCGGTGTTGCCGCCTCCCGATTGCGCGAGGGCCGCTAGGTTGTTCACCCCGCGCTGCGTCACCCCGGCACCGCCACGGATCTCGCGGTGGATGCCGTAAAGCGCGAGCGCGAGCCGGATGCCGTCCGCTTCGGCCTGCGTTCGCGGGTCGATGCGGATCGCGATGGCGCCGTCGGCGGTCGCGGGGGCGGGCAGGGCCAGCGTCGCGGCGGTGAGGGCGGCGAGGGCGGTCGAGCGGATCGACGAGAGGCAAAAGCGGGACATGGCAGTGTTCCTTGCTGAAACGGGAGTTGGGGAAAGGGACGGCGGCGCTTTCTAGAGGCCGGTCAGCGGGCAGGTGACGGTGCCGCCGGTCCAGTCGACGGTCAGTTGTCCGTTCAGGCGCGTCGCACCGGAGAGGGCGATCTGTCCCAGTGTCAGCGTCTCGCCCGCCGCAGCGGTGAAATCGCCACCCTGGTCGATCGTGGCGCCGTTGCTGCCGCCCGTCTGGCCGAGTTGCAGGCGGTAGCGTCCGGCAACGGCACGAACGGCTTCGAGGCTGCCGGTGATCTCGACGCCGGTGCCGGACTGCACCGCGCGCAGCGCGCAGGCGAAGGGGGCGGCGGGCACCTTGGGGCCGGTCTCGGCGCCACCCATGCCGGGCACCGCGCAGGCGGCGAGCAGCAGGGCGGCGGCGCCACCGGCGAGGGAGCGGGAGGGGAGGGAGGAATGTCTCATGTCGGGTCTCCTGTGAATGCGGGGTTCAGGCGGAACCGGGGGCGCGCGCGGCACCACCCGGTCCCGACCGGGGGGATCAGTCCTGCACGATGACGGCGATGTTGCCGCTGCCGGTCTGCCGCGTCGTCGCGCGGTTGCCCGACCCGGACTGGATCACGCCCAGCGCGTTGCAACCGCCGCTCTGCGCCACGTCGGCACTGTTGCGGACGCCGTACTGCGCGACCCCGAGGACGTTGCAGCGCCCGGCCTGCGTCGCAACGATGCCGTTGCCGGTTCCGGTCTGGCCCAGAACCATCCGGTTGCGTGCCCCGTCCTGCGTCGCGATGGCCGAGTTGCGCCAGCCGTCCTGCGTCACCGTCAGGCGGTTGCGGGTGCCGAACTGCGACAGGCCCGCGCCGTTGTCGACGCCCCACTGTTGAAGCGTGACACGGTTGTTGTCGGCCATCGCGGCAGGGGCCGCGACGCCGAGGGACAGGGACAGCGCGAGCAGGGCAGCGCGGCAAACGGATTTGGTGAAATGCGTGGTCATGTCGTTTCTCCGGGGATGGGGGCAGGAGCGAGCCGCCTGCCCTTGTTGACGGGACGTCCCGGCCCCGCTGGCAGCGCCATGTCGGGACCGGTGAGGCAATCAGGCACCCCGCCCCCCGATCAACCAATATCGTCACCCCGCTAGGCGCTGACCCGCACCGGGGCCGCCAGCGTCATGCGATAACGCGGCGCGGTTCGTCGATGATCGTCAAGGACTTGGTGGACGAGGCGATACTTTCGGATCCGCGTCTGTCAGGCGAACTGCTCGCGGATCAGCCGTTCCTCCAGGCCGTGGCCGGGATCGAAGAGTATCCGATGACGGACCTCCGGGTGGCTCTTCACCTCGACCCAGGCCACATCGGAGACGGGGCGCGAATCGGCGTCGGCGCGCACCGGGCGCTTTTCCGGCTCGATCACGTCGAACCGCACCACCGCCCGCTTCGGCACCAGGGCGCCGCGCCAGCGACGGGGCCGGAACGGCGCGATCGCGGTCAGGGCGAGGACGTCCGACCCGATCGGCAGGATCGGGCCGTGGGCCGAATAATTGTAGGCCGTCGATCCGGCAGGCGTCGCCACCAGCGCACCGTCGCAGACGAGTTCCTCCATCCGCACGCGCCCGTCGATCGAGATCCGCAGCTTGGCCGCCTGCGGCCCGGCGCGCAGCAGGCTCACCTCGTTGATGGCGAGACCGCGGGTCTCCTGCCCGTGGATATCGCCCGCCGTCATCAGGATCGGGTTGATGACCGCCTCTTCGGCCGCGGCCAGCCGCGCGGGCAGGTCGTCCTCGGCAAAGGCGTTCATCAGGAACCCGACCGTGCCGCGGTTCATGCCGTAGACCGGCGTGCCCTTGGCCTCGGTCGCGTGCAGCACCTGCAACATGAACCCGTCGCCGCCAAGGGCCACGACCACCGCCGCCGCGTCGATGCCGACATCGCCATAGCGCTCCGCCAGACGGCTGCGCGCCTCCTGCGCTATTGGCGCCTCGCTCGCGGCAAAGGCGATTTCGGTCATGGAACTCTCCCGGGTGGCACGCCGCCGACCTTCCGTTACCGATCCCCGATTGGCAAGCCGGCCCGTCGCGCCTGTCGGAACCGCGCCGGCAGGCGTCGAATTGTCGCTTCTGCCCTGCCGTCCCATCCGGTATGAGGGCGCAATCCCGCCCGCTGCCCGAAGGATCGCCCCATGAACGCGCCCAAATCCATCGCCGACACCGGCTTCTTCACCGAAGCCCTCGCCACCCGCGACCCCGAGATCGCCGCCGCGATCCGGTCCGAACTCGGCCGTCAGCGCAAGGAGATCGAGCTGATCGCCTCCGAGAACATCGTCAGCGCCGCGGTGATGGAGGCGCAAGGCTCCGTCATGACGAACAAATACGCCGAAGGGTATCCGGGCCGACGCTACTACGGCGGCTGCGAATTCGTCGACATCGCCGAGACGCTGGCGATCAGCCGCGCCTGCGAACTCTTCTCCTGCGCCTACGCCAACGTGCAGCCGAATTCCGGTTCCCAGGCCAATCAGGGTGTGTTTCAGGCCCTGCTGACGCCCGGCGACACGATCCTCGGGATGAGCCTCGACGCAGGCGGGCACCTCACCCACGGGGCGAAACCGAACCAGTCGGGCAAGTGGTTCAACGCCGTGCAATACGGCGTGCGCCAGCAAGACCAGTTGATCGACTACGACCAGATCGC
Organism: uncultured Alphaproteobacteria bacterium; assembly: GCA_963789535.1. Taxonomy (GTDB): domain Bacteria; phylum Pseudomonadota; class Alphaproteobacteria; order Rhodobacterales; family Rhodobacteraceae; genus CAVXHQ01. The sequence goes on from CAWBKU010000004.1 coordinate 880,846, forward strand.
GGCCCTGGCGACCGAGCACAGGCCGAAGATGCTCATCGCCGGCGGTTCCGCCATTCCCCGCATCATCGACTTTGCCCGGATGCGCGAGATCGCCGATACGGTGGGCGCGATCCTGCTGGTGGACATGGCGCATTTCGCGGGTCTGGTCGCGGCGGGCCTCTACCCCTCGCCGTTCCCGCATGCCCATGTGGCGACGACGACGACCCACAAGACGCTTCGCGGCCCGCGCGGCGGCATGATCCTGACCGATGACGAGGCAATCGCCAAGAAGGTGAATTCCGCCATCTTCCCCGGCATCCAGGGCGGCCCCCTGATGCACGTGATCGCGGCCAAGGCCGTCGCCTTCGGCGAGGCGCTGCGCCCGGAATTCAAGGTCTATCAGGCGCAGGCGGTCAGGAACGCGCAGGCGCTGGCGGACGAGCTGATGAGGGGCGGCCTCGACATCGTGTCGGGCGGCACCGACAGCCACCTGATGCTCGTCGATCTGCGGCCCAAGGGGGTGAAGGGCAACGCGACCGAGGCCGCACTCGGGCGCGCGCACATCACCTGCAACAAGAACGGCATCCCGTTCGATCCCGAGAAACCTACCGTGACGAGCGGTGTGCGCCTCGGCTCTCCTGCCGGAACGACGCGCGGCTTTGCCGAGGCAGAATTCCGCCAGATCGGTCGCTGGATCGTTCAGGTGACGGATGGCCTCGCCGAACATGGCGAGTACGGGAACGCGGACGCCGAGGCATCCGTGCGCACGGAAGTCGAGGCGCTCTGCGACCGGTTCCCGATCTATCCCGACCTCTGATCCTGCCGCGCGACGGACCTTTGCAAAAGTCCGGCCGGAAGTCTTTCAAAACCCTCGTCTCCCGGTGCGTTTCCGCGCAATACGGCGCGTCAGAAACCCGCCGCGTCGCTTGTCGCCTCAGCCGCAGCTGCGCTCGGCGGACTCCGAAAACGCGCGGTAGCGCCTCCAGAACGCCTCGGTCGCGGGAGACGATGACTGTCGTGCGTCCTGCGCCAGTTGTGGATCCTCGAAGAAGGTCGCGGCGCGGCGCTGGTCGGCGCCACTCAACGTGGCGTCCGCGACGCGCTGGATGCATGAACACAGGGCCGGTGACGCGCCGCTTCGCCCGGCAGCGAGGCAGGCGCCGCCGACAGTGCCGGAACCGGCGCATGCCGCCAGAGTGACCAGCGCCAGGATCACGCGATTGCGAGGTAGTCTGTTGTATCGCATGACGTTCCGTCCCCGTTTCGCCCCGCGCACCATGCCCAAGTCACTCGATGGGCGCAACGGCGTTCGCCCCTGGCCGCACCGGTCCGGAAGCTGACTGCCCGTCGGTCCGGAGACGCCGACAGGCGGAAAAGCGCCGATGTGACCCAGCGTCAATGGCGCCCGCCCGCACGTTTCCGTTTCGTTAACACAACCGGGCCATAGTCGGGCGTAAGACTGATCGCACGACAGGGAGATTCCTATGGCCACTCTCGTCACACTCTGCGGCACCATTCTTGGCTTCGTCGGCGCGCTGACTGGCGTTTTGGTGTTCGACCTTGGATTTCTCGCGGCCTTTGCCATCTGGGCCTTGTCGGGTCCGGTATCGGCGATGATCGCCATGACCCTGCGCTCCGCCGACGACTCCCCGCAGGCGTCGGCCGGCACGGCCCATCCGCTCGACGCCGCGCAGGCCGAAGCGGCCTGATCGCATTTTCGGTACCAACCGTCTGCCCTGTCCGTCCCATGGTGGCGCGCCCGAGGCCATCGCGCCCGGCCCTTCGTCCTTCCCCTTGAATTCCGCTCCGGAATGGACAATATACGCCGGGCGAAGTTACGCATCGACCACTGTCTCCTTACGGCCCAGTCAATCGATCTACTGTGACAGAGCCGATCCGCTGCACTCCCGCGAGCGGAACTAATGAGGAAACATGTGATGGCCACTGGCACCGTGAAATGGTTCAACTCCACCAAAGGCTTCGGCTTTATCGCTCCCGATGGTGGCTCCAAGGACGTCTTCGTGCACATCTCCGCCGTCGAGCGTTCGGGCCTGACCGGCCTGAAGGACAACCAGAAAGTCACCTTCGACATCGAAGCCGGCCGTGACGGCCGCGAATCGGCGATCAATCTGGCTCTGGCCTGATCCGACGCCGGGGGCGGGACATCGTCCCCGGTCCCGTCTACCCGAGATGACATCATGGGCGCTGGTCATTCCGCGCCCATGATCCTTTGGCGCTAACCTGCTCTAGCCATCGCCTGAGCGTGTCCCAGAGCCGAGATCGTCGGCCCGTCAGGCCGCCACCACTTAGATAGCGCAAGCGACGCCGTGATGCCCGGACTTGCCGACGCAATCTGCGGTTGCGGCTACTCACCCAGAGGACAGCCTTAAAAGGTCGTTACCGGGCTCTTTCGGCCAATGCGGCGACCGCCGGGCCAAGGTCGGCCACGATCTCGGCGACGCCCGCTGTGTTGGGGTGGATGCCGTCGGCCTGAAGGTAGTCGGCCAGATTTCCCGCATCCCTTTCTTCGCGCAGCCCGGCATAGAAATCGACAGCCAGCGGCACATCGTAGTCGGCGGCGAGGTCGCGATACATCGCATTGAAATCACGCGCGTATTCCGGGCCATAGTTGCCGCCGGCGACGATCCCGATCAGCAGCACCTCGATCCCGCGCGCCTCGGCCGCGCCTAGGATCGCGTCGAGGTTGGCTTTGCTCGACGCAGGATCGACGGCGCGCAGATAGTCATTGCCGCCGAGTTCCACGATCAGCGCATCCACCTCCGGCCCCAGCGCCCAGTCGAGCCGCGCCAGACCGCCCGCTGTCGTGTCGCCCGACACGCCCGCGTTCACCAGCACGGCGTCCGCTCCTGCCGTGTCGAGCCATGCCTGCATCTGCGCCACGAAACCCGCATCCTGCGACAGACCGTAGCCCGCGGTCAGCGAATCGCCCAGTGCCACGATCGTGACCGGCTCGGCCATCACCGGCCCCGCCAGCATTGGCGAAATCGCGAAAACGAGGTTGCCCAACCCGGCCAACACCCCATATCGAATGGCAGAATTCATCGCGAAAGTCCCTTGTTCATGTCCCAGCAGGTGGCCCAACCGGCCCCAACGCCCGACCCACCGATCCTCTCCCTCAAAGATGTGTCCCTGTCGCTGAACGGCAATGCCGGCCGGGTCGATATCCTACAGGGCATCACGCTCGACGTGATGCCGGGCGAGACGCTGGCCCTGACAGGGCCGAGCGGGTCGGGCAAATCCTCGCTGCTGATGCTGATGGGCGGTCTCGAGGCGGCGACGTCGGGCCGCATCATCGCGCGCACAGGCGGCAGGGAGGCCGATCTGACCGTGCTGTCCGAGGATGCGCTGGCGCGTTTCCGCCGCGACACGATGGGCGTCGTGTTCCAGTCGTTCCACCTTATCCCGACGATGACCGCCCTCGAGAATGTCGCGACGCCGCTGGAACTCGCCCGCGTGCCCGATGCCTTCGCCCGCGCCGCCGCCGAACTCGACGCGGTCGGCCTCGGCCCCCGGGCGCACCATTATCCCGCGCAACTCTCGGGCGGCGAGCAACAGCGCGTAGCGCTGGCGCGCGCCGCCGCGCCCCGTCCGAAAATCCTGCTCGCCGACGAACCGACCGGCAACCTCGACGCCACGACCGGCGAGATCATCGTCGAGCTGCTGTTCGGCCTGCGCGACCGACACGGCGCGACGCTCATCCTCGTCACCCACGCGCCGGACCTCGCCGCGCGGTGCAGCCGCACGGTCTCGCTGCGCGACGGACGCCTGTCGACATGAGCCTTGCCTTCCGCCTCGCCGCCCGCGAATTGCGGGGCGGCCTGCACGGGTTCCGCATCTTTCTCGCCTGCCTCGCGCTCGGCGTCATGGCCATCGCCGCCATCGGCGAGGTGCGCGCCGCCATCGCCGCGGGCCTCGCCCGCGAAGGCGCCTCGCTGCTGGGCGGGGACGCCGAGGTCGAGTTCACCTACCGTTTCGCCGACCCCGAAGAGCGCGCCTGGCTCGACGACATCGCCACCGTCGTGTCCCAGACCGTCGATTTCCGCTCGCTCGCCGTGACGATCCCAGGGGACGGCACCGACGAGGAGCGCGCCCTGACCCAGATCCGCGCCGTCGACGGCGCCTATCCCCTCGTGGGCGCCGTCACCCTCGCGCCCGACATGCCGCTGGCGCAAGCCCTCGCAGACAAGGGCGCGGTGATGGAGCCGATCCTCGCCGACCGCCTCGGCCTCGTGCCCGGCGACAGCTTCCGGCTTGGTACCGGCACCTACACGCTGAACGCCCTGCTCAGCCGCTATCCCGACAACGCCAGCGGCGGCTTCTCCTTCGGCCCGCGCACGATCCTGATGACCGAGAGCCTCGCAGACAGCGGCCTGCTCGCCTCCGGCACGATATTCTCGACGCAATACCGACTCACTCTGCCGCCCGGCTCTGACCTCGCCGCCCTCGAGGACGCGACCCTCGCCGCCCTGCCCGACAGCGGGCTGCGCTGGCGCGACCGCCGCGAGGGGGCGGGTGGCGCCGCCACCTTCGTCGACCGCCTCGGCGGGTTCCTGATCCTCGTCGGGCTCGCCGGTCTCGCCGTCGGCGGCGTCGGCGTGTCGTCGGCGGTGCGCGCCTATCTCGCGGGCAAGACCGGCGTGATCGCGACGCTGAAGACGCTGGGGGCCACGCGCCGCCTCGTCTTTGCGGTCTACCTGATCCAGATCGGCGCCCTCACGCTGCTCGGCATCGCCATCGGCCTCGTCCTCGGCGCGGCCCTGCCGTTCGTCGTGGCGCCGCTCATCGAGGACCGCCTGCCGATCCCCGCCGCCGTCGCGCTCTATCCCGGCCCCTTGGCCGAGGCGGCGCTCTACGGCCTCCTCAGCGCCGCGATCTTTGCGCTCTGGCCGCTCGCCGCCGCCGCCGAAACGCGCCCCGCCGCCCTCTTTCGCGATGCGTTCGGAACGGCCCACCGCCTTCCCCGCTGGCCGGTGCTCGGTGTCACGGCGCTCCTTCTCGTCCTGCTGGTCGGCAGTGCGGCGCTGTTCTCGGGCGGCTGGCGCCTGACGCTCTGGACCGCGGGCGGCATCCTCGGCGCGCTCACGCTCCTCGCCCTCGCCGCGGTCCTCGCCCGGATCGCCGCGCGAAAGTTCACCCGCCTCGCGCGTGGCCGCCCCGCCCTGCGCACCGCCCTCTCGGCCCTCTCGGCACAAGGGTCCGAAACCGGCGCCACCGTTCTTTCCCTCGGCCTCGGCCTCTCGGTGCTTGCCGCGATCGGCCAGATCGACGGCACCCTGCGCCGCGCGGTGACGGATACGTTCCCCGATGTCGCGCCGTCCTATTTCTTCGTCGACATCCAATCCGACCAGATGGCGGGCTTTCTCGACCGTCTGAACAACGACCCCGGCGTGTCGCGCGTCGACAGTGCGCCGATGCTGCGCGGCATCGTCACCGGCTTCGACGGCCCGCCTGCGGACCTCGTCGCGGACAGCTGGGTGATGCAGGGCGATCGCGGCCTGTCGTATGCCGACGCCCTGCCGCCGGGCACCCGCCTGACCGAAGGCGAGTGGTGGCCGCCCGGTTACAGCGGCCCGCCCCTCGTCTCGTTCTCGGTTCACGAAGCCGCCGAAATCGGCCTCGACCTCGGCGATACCGTCACCGTGAACGTGCTGGGGCGCGAGATCACCGCGACCGTCGCCTCGTTCCGCGAGGTCGACTGGTCCTCGGGCGGCATGGGTTTCGTCATGGTGTTCGACGCCGCCGCGCTGGCCGGCGCCCCGAACAGCTGGATCAGCACGGTCTACGCAGACGCCGCATCGGAGCCGGCGATCCTGCGCGATCTCGGGCGTGCCTATCCCAACATAACCGGCATCCGCGTGCGCGAGGCCGTCGACCAGCTCGCGCGTCTGCTGTCGGGCATCGCCGAGGCGACGCGCTACGGCGCTGCCGCGACGCTGCTGACCGGCCTCCTCGTGCTGATCGGCGCGGCGGCGGCGGGCGAACGCGCGCGGACCTACGAGTCGGCGGTTCTCAAGACCCTCGGCGCACCCCGCTCGCTGATCCTGCGCTCCTTCGCGATCCGCGCGGCCCTCCTCGGCCTCATTGCGGCCACCGTCGCCCTCGCCGCCGGTTTTCTCGGCGGCTGGGCCGTCGCACGGTATCTCTTCGAGGCAGATTACGCCGTCATCTGGTCCTCGGCCCTGACCATCGTCGCCCTCGGCATCGCGCTCACGCTGCTTGCCAATCTCGCCTATGCGTGGCGCCCCCTCGCCGCGCGCCCTGCCCGCGTGCTGCGCGCGCGCGAGTAGCCGCCCGGGTGCACCCCCTGGTTACTTTGGTCTCCAATTACTCATCTTCGCCCGCCGCCGGGTGCCGCCGCCTCAAATATGCGGCTTGACCTGCATAAGTGGCAGCACATCGGCCATTTCCGGCCCCGACGCCCGCCCCGTCACCGCATGGCGCAGCGGCATGAACAGCGCCCGCCCCTTGCGTCCCGTCGCGGCCTTGACGGCGCCGGTCCAGTCGCCCCATGTCCCGGCGCCATAGGGCGGCTGCCCCAGCATACCCAGCGCCTCTTGCACGAATGCGACATCCTCGTCCGCGACGATCCCCGGGGCCTCGCCCGTGAATACCGCCCACCAGCCGCCGATCTCGTCCAGCGTGGCGATGTTGTCCTTCACTACCGCCCAAACCTTATCATGCAATTCCAACGGCACGCCGCCCGACGTCAACGCATCCTCGACAGAAGACGACGGCAATGTCGCCAGATACCGCGCCGTCAGTGGCCCGAGGTCCGCCGGATCGAACTTGGTCGGCGCCGACCCGAACCTAGACAAATCGAACCCGGCGACGATCTCGGCGACGGAGCCGCGCAATTCCACCGGATCGGACGAGCCGAGCCGCGCCATCAGCGACAGGATCGCCATCGGCGCGATCCCCTGCGACCGAAGATCGCGCAACGCCAGCGCGCCGAGGCGTTTGGACAGCCCCTCGCCCTGCGGCCCGGTCAGCAGCGAATGGTGTCCGAACCGCGGCACGGTGCCGCCCATCGCCGCCATGATCTGGATTTGCGTCGCCGTGTTGGTCACATGGTCCGACCCGCGCACCACGTCCGTCACGCCCATGTCGACGTCGTCGACGACCGAGGCGAAGGTATAGAGGATCTGTCCGCTCTCCTTGATGAGGACCGGGTCCGACACCGAGGCCGCGTCGATCGACAGCGGCCCGAGGATCGCGTCGTCCCACTCGATCCGCTCGCGGTCGAGCAGGAACCGCCAGTGCGATCCCCGATCGGCGCGCAGCCGCGCCCTGTCGGCATCGCTCAGGTCCAGCGCCGCGCGGTCATAGACCGGCGGGCGCCCCATGTTCAGTTGCTTCTTGCGCTTGAGGTCGAGTTCCACGGGCGTCTCGAAACACTCATAGAGTTTGCCCTGCGCCAGCAATTCGTCCTTGACGGCCATATAGCGGTCGAGGCGCGCCGACTGATGTTCGACGCGGTCCCAGGTCAGGCCCAGCCACTCGAGGTCGCGCTTGATCCCGTCGACGTATTCCGGCTTCGACCGCTCGGGGTCGGTGTCGTCGATGCGCAGGATGAATGTGCCGCTTGCCTGTCGCGCGATGGCATAGTTGAACAGGGCCGCGCGCAGGTTGCCGATGTGCAGCCAGCCGGTGGGGGACGGGGCGAAACGGGTCGTGGTCATGGGGGCCTCCGGGGTTGGGACGGCTCTTCCATACTGCCCCGGATTTGTCCATATCGCGGCCATGGACCACTACGCCCCCACCTGCGACGAGATCGAGGAACATGCCCGCGCCGTCGTGGCGGCCCTGCCGCGGGCATTCCGCGCAGGTGCGGCGCAGGTGGCGTTGCGCGTCGTGGAGTTTCCCGACGAGCAGACGCTAAAGGACATGGACGCCGACCCCTTCGACATCTCTGGCCTCTACGTCGGTATCCCGCTGACCGAAAAGTCGTCCTTCGATCAGCCGACGGCCCCCGATACGGTGTGGCTGTTCCGCCGCCCGATCCTCGACGAATGGGCCGAACGCGGCGACGTCACGCTCGCCGACCTCATCGCCCATGTAACGGTGCACGAATTCGCGCACCATTTCGGCTGGTCGGACGACGATATCGCGTCCATCGACGAATGGTGGACCTGAGGGCCTATTCCGCCATCACCGGCGCCGCCCCCGGCCGTCCGGCGACGGGTTTCGGCGCGGGCAGGCGCCAGACGAACGCCGCCAGCGCCCCGAACACGACGATCACGGCGAGGAGCGCGAAGCGCAGCCCGTCCGCAAAGGCCTCGGCCTGCGGCGTGCCGGTCCGCACCAGACCCATCGCGCGGCTGAAGAACATCTCGCCCACCACCGCAAGGCCGAGGGCCCCGCCGACCTGCTGGAACGCCTGCACCGCCCCCGAGGCGGAGCCGGTATCGCGGCCCTCGACGTTGGACAGCACTGTCTGGAACAGAGGCGACACCGCCGTCCCGAGGCCGAGCCCCGCGATGAGCAGGCCGGGCATGAGCGCCCACCGGCTGAGGTCCGCGCCGCCGACGGGCACCCCGAACCGCAGCGCGATCATGCCCAGCGCGAGCAGAACACCGCCGACCGCGATCCGCTCGCGCGGCCAGCGCGACCCGAGCCGCCCCGACAGCGTCGAGGCCAGCATCACGCCCACCGGGAACGGCACCGTCGTCAGGCCGGAGTCGAGCGCGCTGAGGCCGTAGCCGACCTGCAAGGTGATCGCGAGGGTGAAGAACAGGCCGGGCATGCCGCCGAATTGCAGCATCACGAGGCCGCAGCCGATCATGTAGTTGCGGTTGCCCAGCAGCGACGCGGGCAGCAGTTGCGCCGCCCCCGCCGCCGCCCGTGCCCGCTCCCAGCGCAGGAACGCCCAGGCGACCGGCAGCGCCGCCGCCATCATCGCAAAACACCACCACGGCCAGCCGATCTGGCGCCCCTCGATCAGCGGGAAAAGGAAGAGCAGCAGGGCCAGCGCCGCCAGCGCCACGCCGCCGAAATCGAGACGCAGTTCCCTGGCGCCCGCCAAATTCGGCACATATCGCAGAGTCGCCAGCACCGCGAGGATCCCGAAGGGCACGTTCACGAGAAAGATCGGCCGCCAGCCCAGCCCAAAGAGATCGGCCCCGATCAGCGTGCCGCCGAGGATCGGCCCGGTGACGGAGGCAAGCCCCGCCGAAATTCCAAAGAGGGCGAACGCCTTGCCCCGCTCGTGCGGGGGAAAGAGGACGGGGACCAGCGCAAGCGTCTGCGGGATCATCATCGCCCCGCCGACCCCCTGAAGGACGCGGCTGACCACGAGGCCCGTGACCGATCCGGCCAGGCCGCACAGCGCCGAGGCGACGGTGAACACCACGATGCCCGCAATGAACATGCGCCGCCGCCCGATCACATCGCCCAGCCGCCCCATCGGCAGCAGCAGCAGCGCGAAGGTCAGGATATAGACCGCCACAACCCATTCGATCTGGCTGTCGGTGGCGGCAAATGCCGATTGCAGGCTGGGGATCGCGACGTTGACGATGGTCACGTCGATCAGGTTCATGAAGGACGCGATCAGGATAGCGCCCATGGCGATCCAGCGCCCCGGCAGGCCCGCGTCGACGGTTGCGTCGGCCCCTCGATCCTGCATGTGACTATCCTCGACCGTCCCGGCCCCGTGCCGCTTACCTCGCCTCAGATAGCATGCCGCAACGCGGCGACCATGCCGTTTGGGCAGGGACGGCCCTGCAATTGTGCGCAGGACAACCACGGCGCCCGGGGTTCGTGGCGATCCCACGGCGCCGAAGGTTCGTCGGCCTTTGAAATCAGGTGTGCCGACGATTGCATTGCGACCGCGGCCAAATCGGCGCGGCGGTTCCATCGCGCGGCATTCGATGCGCCATCGGTCCGGTCCCCGAGACGTCAGTGCCCGTCGCGCCACCTATTCACGATCGGATACCGCCGGTCGAGCCAGAACGCCGACCGCGTCAGCCGCGTGCCCGGCGCCGACTGGAACCGCTTGTATTCACTCAGATAGATAAGTCTCTCGATCTTCTTGACCGTCTCGTGCTCATACCCGGCGGCGACGCAATCGGCGACGGAACGGTCCCGGTCCACCAGCATCTCGAGAATGCCGTCGAGCACCTCGTAGGGCGGCAGCGACTGGTCGTCGCGCTGGTCCGCGCGCAACTCCGCCGAGGGCGGCTTGTCGATGATGGCGGGCGGGATGACCTCGCCCGCCGGCCCCATCATCCAGTCGCGGTGGTTGGCGTTGCGCCAGCGGCAGGTCTGAAACACCCGCATCTTGTAGAGATCCTTGATCGGGTTATAGCCGCCCGCCATGTCGCCGTAGATCGTGGCATAGCCCACCGCGACCTCGGACTTGTTGCCGGTCGTCAACAGCATCTCGCCGAACTTGTTGGACTGCGCCATCAGCAGCAGGCCGCGCAGACGCGACTGGATGTTTTCCTCGGTCAGGTCCGGCGCGTGGCCCTCGAACAGCGGCTCCAGCGCCTCGGTCACGGCGGCGCGCGGCCCGGCGATCGAGACGGTGTCGTAGGGACAGCCGAGCCGCCGCGCGACCTCGGCGGCATCGTCGAGGGACGACTGCGACGTGTATTCCGACGGCAACATCACGCAGCGCACGTTGGCGGCCCCGATGGCGTCGGCGGCGATGGTCGCCACGATGGCGCTGTCGATGCCGCCCGAGAGGCCGAGCAGCACCTTCTCGAACCCGGTCTTGCGCAGGTAGTCGCGCAAACTCAGGACCATGGCACGATAGTCCTGTTCCCAGGCATCCGGCGCCACGACCCGCTCGCCCTCCACCGCCTCCCACCCGGCATCGCCGCGCCGGAAGTCGACGTGCCGGATGGCCTCGTCGAACACCGGCATCTGCACCGCCAGCGCTCCGCCGCGATTGAGCACGAACGAGCCGCCGTCGAAGCACTGGTCGTCCTGCCCGCCGACCATGTTGAGATAGGCGAGCGCCACGTCGTTCTCGATCACGCGGGCGACCATCTCGTTCATGCGGAACGGAAACTTGTCGCGGAAATAGGGTGAGCCGTTGGGCACGACGAGGAGTTCGGCCCCGCTTTCGACCATCGCCTCGGCGACATCGGGGAACCACGCATCCTCGCAGATCGGCACGCCGATGCGCAGCGGCCCGGCGTCGAACGGGCCGCCCAGCGGTCCGTGCCGATAGAGGCGCTCTTCGTCGAAGACGTTGTAGTTCGGCAGGTTGTGCTTGAGGGTCCGGCTGACCACCGCGCCGCCCTTCAGGATCGAATAGGCGTTATAGAGCTCGGGTTTCGAGGCTGCCCGAACCTCGTGCACCGGGCCGACGTCGCGTATCCACGGATGCCCGATGCCAAGGATCGGGCCGTCCGCGACCTCGGCCGCCAGCGCCTCGACGCGCGCCATCGCGTCGCGGGTGAACGCCTCCTTCTTCACGATGTCCTGTGGCTGATAGCCGATCAGGAACATCTCGGGCAGAAGGACCATATCCGCCCCCGCCGCGCGCCCTTCCTTCCAGGCCGCGACCGCCTTGCGCGCGTTGCCGTCGATGTCGCCCAGCGTCGGGTTGAGCTGCGCCATCGTCAGGCGAAAGGTCTCTTTCATGTCGGCGTCCCCTGCGGCGATGATCGGTCGCGTCCCCTGTAGCAGACCACGCGGCAGGGGGAAGGCTGCGCGCCCTGTCCGCGCGCCCTTCACGGCCCCGTGCGGCGCCGGTTGTCACCCCGCCGCCGCCCCGTTAACCTGCCGCTCTGACCGCCTGCTGGAGCCGCCAAATGCCCGTCCGTCCCCTCTCCCTCGCGCTGCTGCTGGCCCTTGCCGCACCGGCGCTCGCGCAGACCGTCGAGATCAAGCAATACGAGGACGGCGGCGTCTACGAAGGCACGTTCCTGAACGGCCGGCAGCACGGGACCGGCACCTACCGTCTGCCCAACGGCTACGTCTATTCGGGCGAGTGGTACGAGGGCGAGATCCGCGGCGAGGGCACGGCGACTTATCCGGACGGCTCGGTCTATGTCGGCACCTTCGCCGCCGGCAAACCCGAGGGCACGGGGGCGATCACCTTCGCCGACGGCGGCACCTACGAGGGCGACTGGACCGACGGCAAGATCACCGGCACCGGGGTCGCCACCTATGCCAACGGCGTCCGCTACGAGGGCGAGTTCCGCAACGCGATGCACAACGGCACCGGCGTGATGACGTCCGAGGACGGCTATCGCTACGAGGGTCCGTGGATCAATGGCGTCAAGGAAGGCGAGGGCACGATCACCTTCGCCGACGGCTCGGTCTATACCGGCACGCTGGTCGCCGGGCGCCGCGAGGGCACCGGCACGCTGACGCGGCCTGACGGCCTCACCTATGCCGGCGAATGGGTCGCCGACCAGATCGGGGGCGAGGGCCGCCTCGTGCAGGCCAACGGCGATATCTACGAGGGCACCCTCGTCGAGGGCCGCCGCGAGGGGACGGGGACCGTCACCTATGCCAATGGCGACGTCTACACCGGCGGTTTTCAGGACGACCGCCGCCACGGACAGGGCACGTTCACCGGCACCGACGGCTATCGCTATGTCGGCCCCTGGGTGAACGGCCAGATCGAGGGGCGGGGCGAAGTCACCTATCCGGACGGCTCGGTCTATACCGGACAATTCGTCGGCGATCTGGCGCAGGGCACGGGCAAGATCACCTATCCGGACGGCTCCACCTATGAGGGCGGATGGGTCGCGGGCGTGATCGAGGGCACCGGGGTTGCCACCTATGCCAACGGCATCGTCTACGAAGGCGAGTTTCTCAACGCGCAGAATCACGGTCAGGGCCGGATGACCTATGCCGACGGCTATACCTATGCCGGCGGCTGGATCGAGGGGCAACGTTCGGGCGAGGGGGTGGCGACCTATGCGGACGGCACGGTCTACGAGGGCGGATTCCTGAACGGCCAGCGGCATGGCACCGGCACGATCACCATGCCCGACGGGTTTACCTATACCGGCGGCTGGGTGAACGGCGAGATCGAGGGGACCGGCGTGGCCACCTATGCCAACGGCGACGTCTATACCGGCGAATTCCGCGGTGGGCGGCGGCAGGGGGCGGGCACCCTCACCTATGCGACGGGCGAAGAGGCGGAAGGCGAGTGGCAGGACGGCATCCTCGCCACGCCTGCCGCAGACGCCCCGGCACCGGCCGAGGAGAGCCCGCCCGACGAGGCCCCCGCCGAGGAGGCACCCGCCGGAAATTGACCCCCCCCTCAGACCGCCCCGCCCGCGTCGAGCCGGTCGAGGAAAGCGCCCGCGTCTCGCAACACCGTCGTGCGGCGGTCGGCATCCATCCTGTCCCACGTGCGGTACATGTTGCCCATCCGGGGGTTTCCCTCGAACCGATCGCGGTGCCGGTCGAGAAAGTGCCAATAGAGATAATTGAACGGACAAGCGCTTTCGCCGGTCTTTTCCTTCACCGAATAGGCGCACGTCTTGCAATAATCGGACATGCGGTCGATGTAGGCGCCGGACGAGACATAGGGCTTCGACCCCAGCAGGCCGCCGTCCGCGAACTGGCTCATGCCGATGACGTTCGGCGACATCACCCACTCATAGGCGTCGGCAAAGGCGCACATGAACCAGTCCTGCACCGCCTGCGGCCGGATCCCGGCCAGAAGCGCGAAATTGCCCAGCACCATCAACCGCTGGATGTGATGCGCATAGGCGTGGTCGCGTGCCTCGGCCACGCAGGTCGCCAGACAGTTCATCTCCGTCGCGCCGCCCCAATAGAGGTCGGGCAGCGCCCGGTCGTGGCCCAGCGCGTTGCGGTCGGCATAGTCCGGCCCCTGAAGGAAATAGATGCCGCGCATGTATTCGCGCCAGCCGATGATCTGCCGGATGAACCCCTCGGCGGCGTTGATCGGCGCCCGGCCCGCGCGCCACTCCGCCTCGGCGGCGCGGCACACCTCGAGGGGGTCGAGGAGCCCCGCGTTGATGTAGAAGCTGATGAGGGAGTGGTAGAGGAACGGCTGGTCCGCCACCATCGCGTCCTGATAGTCGCCGAATTGCGGCAGCCCGGTCTTCAGCCAGTGCGCCAGTTGTCGCCGCGCCTGGCCCTGGTCGGTGGCAAAGGTGAACGGACGCAGGTCGCCGAAATTATCGCCGAACCGCTCCTCGACGAGGGTCAGCACCTCCTCGACGGTGCCGTCGGGGGTGAACGCCATCGGCCCCGACGGATCTAGGCCCTTCGGCGGGGCCTTGCGGTTGTCGTGGTCGAAATTCCACTGTCCCCCCGCCGGTTCGCCGTCCTCCATCATCAGGCCCGTCTCGCGCCGCATCTCCCGGTAGAAATATTCCATCCGCAGTTGCTTCTTGCCCTCCGCCCATGCCTCGAATCGGGCATGCGAGGCCACGAATCGTGTGTCCGCGAACTGATGCACCGGCAACGCCGCCTCTTCGAGCGCCGCGATCAGCCGCCATTCGCCGGGCTCGGTCGCCAGCACCTCGCGCGCGCCCACCTCCTCTGCGCGGCGCAGCAATTCGCCCGGGATCGAGCCTGTGTTTTCGATGTCGTCTAGCCGGGTATAGAGCACCCGCCACCCTGCCCCCTCGAGGCGCGCCGCAAACTTGCGCATCGCGGCGAAACAGAACGCGATCTTCTTGGGGTGGTGGCGCACATAGGTCGCCTCGGCCATCACTTCGGCCATCACGACGACATCGCGGTCCTTGTCGGCCTCGCGCAGCGCCGACAACCCATCGCTCAACTGGTCGCCAAGCACGAGAACCAGACGGGGCGCGTCTACCACGGCACCGCCGCGCCCGAGTAGTCGAAGAACCCGCCGGAGTGCGCCACGTCGAGACCGTCGACCACGTCGAGCAGGTTCCGCGCGGCCACCTCCGCCGTCACCGTGCTGTGCCGCGCCGCATACTCGGCGGTGAACGGCGTCTCGACCGTGCCGGGATGCAGCGCCACGCAGATCGCCTGCTTGCGCGTCCGCCCCAGTTCGATGGCGGCGCCGCGCACGATCTGGTTCAGCGCCGCCTTCGAGGCGCGATAGGAATGCCAGCCGCCGATGTGGTTGTCGCCGATGCTCCCGACGCGCGCCGACAGCACCGCGACCACGGCGCGTCGGTCCGTCGGCAACAGGCGCTGCACCCCGCGCAGGATCAGCGCCGGGCCGATCGCATTGACCGCGAACACCTGCGCCATTGCCCGGGCCCCGAGCGCCGACAGCGCCTTTTCCGGCGCCCCGCCCGGCGGGGCCAGCACGCCGACCGCCACGAAGATGAGGTCGAACGTCCCCTCGAGCGCGCCCAGCGCCGCCGAGACCGAGGCCTCGTCGGTCACGTCGAGCCCGTCGGCTGACCGGGACAATCGCACGACCTGCGCCCCCCGCACCTCCGCCTCGGCGGCGACGGCGGCGCCGATCCCGCCCGAGGCGCCGATGATGAGTGCCCTGTCCATTCGCGTCGACATAGGGCCGGAAACGTCGAGGTCACGGTGGTCGATCGCGTTCACGTTGCCATAACAACTCCCGCCGGAGGCAAGCCACCCCTTTTCAACCTGCGCAACGCCGCTATAGTGCCGCCATGACTCGTCGCGCGCCCCAAATGTATCAATCTGTCATTGGCATCGCCAAAGGCCCGGCGGCGCGCGCCCTCCTCCTGCTGCTTAGCCTGCGCTGAGCGTGCCCCCCGGCGCGGCCGCTCGACAGGTGCAGCGCCGGAGGAACGAGGACAAAGGACCAGAAAAATGACCAAAGACCGCGTGTTGATCTTCGACACGACCTTGCGCGACGGCGAGCAAAGCCCCGGCGCCACCATGACCTACGCCGAAAAGCTCGAGATCGCCGAGCTGCTCGACGAGATGGGCGTCGACATTATCGAGGCCGGCTTTCCGATCGCGTCCGAGGGCGACTTCCGGGCGGTGAGCGAGATCGCGCGCAAGCGAAGAACGCCACCATCTGCGGCCTCAGCCGCGCCAACTTCAAGGACATCGACCGCTGCTGGGAGGCGGTGAAACACGCGAAGCGACCCCGCATCCACACCTTCATCGGCACCTCGCCGCTGCACCGGGCGATCCCGAACCTCGACATGGACCAGATGGCGACGCGCATCCACGACTGCGTCACCCATGCCCGCAACCTCTGCGATAACGTGCAGTGGTCGTCGATGGACGCGACCCGGACGGAGTGGGAGTTCCTCAAACGGACCGTCGACATCGCCATCCGCGCCGGGGCCACGACGATCAACATCCCCGACACCGTCGGTTATACCGCCCCCGCCGAATCGGCGGATCTGATCGCGCGCCTGATCGCCGAGGTCGAGAACGCCGACACCGTCGTCTTCGCGACCCACTGCCACAACGACCTCGGCCTCGCGACGGCCAATTCGCTCGCCGCCGTGATGGGGGGCGCGCGGCAGATCGAGTGTACGATCAACGGCTTGGGTGAGCGGGCGGGCAATACCGCCCTCGAAGAGGTGGTGATGGCGATGAAGGTGCGGGGCGACATCATGCCCTACGAAACGGCGATCGACACGACGAGGATCATGAACATTTCGCGCCGTGTCGCGACCGTCTCGGGTTTCAACGTGCAGTTCAACAAGGCGATCGTCGGCAAGAACGCCTTTGCCCACGAATCGGGCATCCATCAGGACGGGATGCTGAAGAACCGCGAGACCTTCGAGGTGATGCGCCCCGAGGACGTCGGCCTTTCGGGCACGACGCTGCCCTTGGGCAAACATTCGGGCCGCGCGGCGTTGCGGGCGAAGCTCGCCGATCTGGGGTTCGAGATGGCCGACAATCAGCTTGCCGACCTCTTCGTCCGGTTCAAGGAACTCGCCGACCGCAAGAAGGAGGTCTTCGACGACGACATCGTGGCGCTGATCCGCCAGAACGACGCCGCCGAGGACGTGCTGCGCCTGAAGTCCCTGCGCGTCGTCTGCGGCACGACGGGACCGCAGAGCGCCGAGATGGTGCTCGAGGTGGACGGCGTGGACCACGCCCACACCGCCACCGGCGACGGGCCGGTCGATGCGACGTTCAACGCCGTCAAGCACCTCTTTCCGCACGGCGCGCGGCTGCAACTCTATCAGGTGAGTGCCGTGACCGAAGGCACCGATGCGCAGGCGACGGTGTCGGTGCGCCTCGAGGAAGAGGGCCGCATCGCGACCGGGCAATCGGCGGATACCGATACCGTGGTGGCCAGCGCCCGGGCCTATGTCAACGCCCTCAACCGTCTGATCGTGCGGCGGGAAAAGTCGGCACCGGGGGCGGACGTCAAGGGCGTGAGCTACAAGGACGCGGGGTGAGCGGAGCAAAGTGACCCTGGGGCAACTTTGCCGCGCCAGGCGTTCCGTCGGACTGCGGGCGGTTTGACAGCCGCCCGCATATCCGCAACGATTTGACAGCCACTCCTTTCAGGGTTCCGCGTGCCAAGACCGTTTCCCATCGCTGCCAGGATCAGTCTGTCGGCTCTTCTCGGTTTGTGGCTGGCTGGCGCAGCCTTTGCCCAGACCCGCTGTCCGACCCGCGACGACCTTGGGCAGGGCGTCCGCCTGACCCGGACCGACCCCTATCTCAGCAGCGTTTACCGGCGCGACGACAGCGGCCTGTGGGAAACGCGGCTGCTGGATGCAGGCGCCGCCGGTCCGCGAGCGCTCTATGCGCATCCTCTGGCGGTGTCGCGGCGCGAGGATGCGGCGGCGGCCCTCGGGGTGATCTATACCGACGACCCCGCCGACCTCGACCACCTCGACAGGCTGCTGGCCTGGACCAGCGACGTCACCCTCACCCGCGATGGAATCGTCGTCGCACAGGGGGTGTTCTCGGTGGCCTTGATCGGCACCGGAGAGATCGATATCGGCGGCTGCCGCTATGCGGTCTGGAACACCCGCGACGTCCTCGTCATGGACGACAGCGCACCGATCATATTCGAAAAGTACTATGCTCCGGCCCTGGGCCTCGTGCTGAGAAGTGTCAGGATCGACCTGAACGGCGATGGCTTGTCGACTGTTGTAATGGATCAAATTGCTCTGGAATAAGACTGATACCGAAGCCACGACGTCAGTCGCAATGTTCGAATAATGCAAGC
This sequence comes from uncultured Alphaproteobacteria bacterium, assembly GCA_963789535.1. Lineage (GTDB taxonomy): Bacteria > Pseudomonadota > Alphaproteobacteria > Rhodobacterales > Rhodobacteraceae > CAVXHQ01. The sequence goes on from CAWBKU010000004.1 coordinate 898,895, forward strand.
GGCGAAAAGGTGCCCAATGCCTTGCCACGGGGCCTTTCACCTCGTGCACCATGCGCCTATAAGTCCGCGATGCGAAGGCCCGGTGGCGGGTCCGCATCCCCGGCACTGGTAGTGGAAAGAAGACGACGATGTTCGGATTGAGTAGCCTGTTTTCGTCCGATATGGCGATCGACCTCGGCACGGCGAACACGCTCGTCTACGTCAAGGGCCGCGGCATCGTGCTGTCCGAGCCGTCGGTCGTGGCCTATCACGTCAAGGACGGCGTCCGGAAGGTGCTGGCCGTGGGCGAGGACGCCAAGCTGATGCTGGGCCGGACGCCCGGCAGCATCGAGGCGATCCGCCCGATGCGCGAAGGTGTCATCGCCGATTTCGCCACCGCCGAAGAGATGATCAAGTATTTCATCCGCAAGGTGCACAAGAGCCCGCGCCTGTTCGGCGGACCCAAGATCATCGTCTGCGTCCCCTATGGCGCGACCCCGGTGGAAAAGCGCGCGATCCGCACTTCGGTCCTTCAGGCCGGCGCCCGGCGCGCGGGCCTCATCGCCGAGCCGATCGCGGCGGCAATCGGGGCCGGCATGCCGATCACCGATCCGACCGGCAACATGATCGTCGACATCGGCGGCGGCACCACCGAGGTCGCGGTCCTGAGCCTTGGCGACATCGTCTATGCGCGGTCGGTCCGGGTCGGCGGCGACCGCATGGACGAGGCCATCGTGAGCTATCTGCGGCGCCAGCATAACCTTCTGGTCGGCGAACAGACCGCCGAGCGGATCAAGACCAGCATCGGCACCGCGCGGATGCCCGACGACGGGCGCGGCCAGTCGATGCACATCCGCGGCCGCGACCTCCTGAACGGTGTGCCCAAGGAAACCGAGATTTCACAGGCACAGGTCGCCGAGGCGCTGGCCGAACCGGTGCAGCAGATCTGCGAGGCGGTGATGACCGCCCTCGAGGCGACGCCGCCGGATCTGGCGGCCGATATCGTCGACCGGGGCGTCATGCTCACGGGGGGCGGTGCGCTGCTGGGTCAACTCGATCTCGCGCTGCGCGAGCAGACGGGCCTCGCGATTTCCGTGGCCGACGAGAGCCTGAACTGCGTCGCCCTCGGCACCGGCAAGGCGCTGGAGTATGAAAAACAGCTCCGTCACGTTATAGACTACGACAGCTAACCCGCGTCTGGGGGCGCCCGTGGCCAGAGACCGCAGCCAGAAAGAGGATTATGTCGGCCCGATCCGCCGTTTGGTGATCGGCCTGATGGTCCTGTTCCTGCTCGGCATCTTCGTGGTCTGGCGGATCGACAGCCCGCGCGTCGAACGGTTCCGCGCCGCCGTCATCGACCGGGTCGTCCCGAACCTCGACTGGGCGATGGCGCCCGTCACAGGCGTCGTCAACCTGATCGCCGATTTCCAGAGCTACAATCGTATCGTCGAGCAGAATCAACAACTTCGTCGCGAGTTGCAGCAGATGCGCGCCTGGCGCGAGGCAGCGATCCAGCTCGATCAGGAGAATGCGCGCCTGCTCGACCTCAACAACGTGAGCCTCGATGCCAACCTCACCTTCATCACCGGCGTCGTGATGGCCGATTCGGGCTCGCCGTTCCGGCAGTCGGTGCTGCTGAACGTCGGCGCGCGCGACGGCATCCTCGATGGATGGGCGGCAATGGACGGGATCGGCCTCGTGGGGCGGATCGCGGGCGTCGGGCAAAATTCGGCGCGGGTGATGCTGCTCACCGACACGTCGAGCCGGATCCCGATCTCGGTGCAACCCTCGGGTCAGCGGGCGTTCCTCGTCGGCGACAACACCGCGCTGCCGTTCCTCGACTTCATCGACGATCCTACGGCCCTGCGCGCAGGCGACCGTGTCGTCAGCACCGGCGACGGCGGCGTCTTTCCCCCCGACCTGCTCGTCGGGCAGGTTGTCGAGGCCAGCGACGGGCGCCTGCGGGTCCGGCTGGCCGCCGACTATGGCCGCCTCGAGTTCCTGCGCGTCCTGCGCTCGCGCGAGGCCGAGACGATCGGCGACGGGATCGGCGTGATCGGCCCCGCCCCGCTCCCCGTCGCCACCGGCCCGGCCCGGCCCGCCGCGCGCGGCGAGGACGTGGCACCGCGCACCGAGGCGACCGATGGCTGAGGCGACGCGCATCCGCCTCTGGTTCGGCCGGTGCACGTTCCTTCTGCTCGCCGCCGTGCTGATCTTCGTCCAGCTCCTGCCGCGCGAGACCCTGCCACCCGAGGTGGCGACGCCCGGCGCCTTCCTCGCCGCCCTCATCGCGGGTGAGGCGCTTCAGCGCGTGTTCGTCTGGCCCGATCTGCTGCTGGCGGTGGTGCTGGTCTGGGTGATCCGGCGGCCCGAGCATCTGCCGACTGCATCGGTCGCAGGGCTGATGTTCCTGACCGACCTGCTGTTTCAGCGCCCGCCCGGCCTCTGGGCAGCCCTTGTCCTGATCCTGACCGAGATGCTCCGCAACCGCGCTGCGGCGATGCGGACCCTGCCGTTCATGTTCGAATGGGGGTCGGTGACGCTTGGCATCGTCACCGTCACGCTGGTGAACCGCGCGGTGCTCGCCCTGACCGTCACGCCGCAGGCAGGCATCGCTCTGACCCTGTCGCAAATGGTCGCGACCAGTGCCGTCTATCCCTTGATCGCGGGCGCCGCGGCGCTCATCTTCGGGGTGACGCGCCCGGGCCCGGGCAAGGTCGACGCCTTCGGCAAACGGGTGTAGGAGGCCAATATGAAACGACCGCAGAAAGATACCGCCGAAAGCGTCCGCAAGGTCGGGCGGCGTGCCATCCTCATGGGGTCGGTGCAACTTGGCGTCATGGGTATCCTCGGCTGGCGGATGCACCAGATGCAGGTCGAGGAGGCGGACGCCTTTCGCCTGCTGGCCGAAGAGAATCGGATCAAGTTCGAGCTTTTGCCGCCGAATCGCGGCCTGATCTATGACCGTGCGGGCAAGGTGCTTGCCGACAATCAGCAGCACTATCGCATCACCATCCTGCGCGAGGATGCCGGCGACGTGCGCGCCGCACTCGACCGGCTGGCGAGCGTCGTGCCTCTCGACGCCGACACGATCGAGCGCACGGTGGAAGAGGCCGAACGCCGCTCGCCGCTGCTGCCGGTGACGGTCCTCGAACGGGTGACGTGGGACATCATCAGCCGGGTGCAGCTGAACGCCCCGGCCCTGCCCGGCATTACGGCGGGCGTCGGCCTGTCGCGCATCTATCCGATGGGCGCCGTCACGGCCCACGTCGTGGGCTACGTCGGGCCGGTCAGCGATTACGATCTTTCGCAGATCGAGGATCCCGAACCTGTCCTCGAGATCCCGAAGTTCCAGATCGGCAAGACGGGCGTCGAGTCGAAGATGGAGGACGACCTGCGCGGCAGCGCCGGAACGCTTCAGGTCGAGGTGAACGCCCGGGGCCGGGTGATGCGCGAACTCGACCGGCAGGAGGGCATTCCCGGCGCCGACCTGCAACTGGGCCTCGACGCCGATCTGCAACGCTATTGCGAGGCGCGTCTGGAGGGCGAGAGCGCCAGCATCGTCGTCATCGACACCCAGACCGGCGACCTGCGCGCCATCGCTTCGGCACCGTCTTTCGATCCGAACAAATTCGTGCGCGGCATCACCAACGAGGACTGGCAGGGCCTCAACGAAAACGACCGCCGCCCGCTCGCGTCCAAGGCGGTGCAGGATACCTATCCGCCGGGGTCCACGTTCAAGATGGTCGTCCTCATGGCCGCGCTCGAGGACGGGGTCATCACCCCCGAGGAAACCATCCGCTGCAACGGCTATATCGAGATCGGATCCTCGCGGTTCCATTGCTGGAAGAGCGGTGGTCACGGCAACATCAACGTCAACGAGAGCCTCAAGCAAAGCTGTGACGTCTACTACTACGAGGTCGCCCAGCGTGTCGGCATCGACAAGATCGCCGCAATGGCGCGGCGGATGGGCCTTGGCGTAAGGCACGACGTGCCGATGTCGGCGGTGGTTCCGGGCATCGCCCCCGACCGCGAATGGAAACAACGCGAACGCGGCGAGGACTGGCGGATCGGCGATACCGTGAACGCCGGGATCGGCCAGGGCTATGTTCTGGCGTCACCGCTGCAACTGGCCGTCATGACGGCCCGGCTGGCCACCGGCCGCGAGGTCAATCCGCGCCTGATCTACAGGATCAACGGCGTGGAACAGCCCTCCGGGCTTGGCCCGTCGCTGGGCCTGAACGAGAATTTCCTGATGCGCACCCGCCAGTCGATGTACGACGTGGTGAACCACAATCGCGGCACCGCCTATCGTGCGCGGTTCGACGCAGACGGCATGAAGATGGCGGGCAAGACCGGCACCAGTCAGGTCCGGCGCATCACCACCGAAGAGCGCGCGCGCGGCGTGATTTCCAACGAAGACCTGCCCTGGAGCCGGCGCGATCACGCCCTGTGGGTGAATTTCGCGCCCTTCGACAACCCGCGCTATGCGGTCTCGGTCGTCGTCGAACACGGCGGCGGCGGCTCGACGGCGGCCGCGCCGATCGGTCGCGACGTGACCTTGCAGGCGCTCTACGGCGGCGCCCCCCCGCTCGAGGCCTATCCGTCCGAAGTGCGCGGCACGATCCGCACGCAACAGGAACGGATCGCCGGCTGGACCGCCGACGGCACCGCCACGGCCGAGCGGGCCTGACCGGGATGAGCTACCTCGAATACAACACCCGCAACGTGCCGACCGGGCTGCGCAAGCTGCTCTATATCAATTGGCCGGTCGTGATCCTGCTCGTCGCCGTCGCCTGCGCGGGGTTCCTGCAACTCTACTCGGTCGCCGGCGGCGACGCGACACGCTGGATGGACCCGCAGGTGGCCCGGTTCGGGGCGGGCATGGTGCTCATGTTCGTCGTCGCCATGGTGCCGGTCTGGTTCTGGAAGAGCATGTCGGTGATCGGCTATATCCTCGGCGTCCTGCTGATCCTCGCGGTGACGTTCACCGCAGCGGGCGACAGTGGCGGCGGCGCGCAACGCTGGCTCGACTTCGGGCCGATCCGCCTGCAACCCTCCGAACTGATGAAGATCGCGATCGTGGTGTTTCTGGCCGCCTATTACGACTGGCTGCCCGTAAACAGGGTAAGCCACCCGTTCTGGGTGCTCGTGCCCGTCGTGCTGGTCTCGGGGCCGGCGGTTCTGGTGCTGGCGCAGCCCGACCTCGGCACCGCGATCCTGCTGGTGGCGGGCGGCGGGGCGATGATGTGGTTCGCGGGCGTCCACTGGGCCTATTTCGTGACCCTGATCGGCTCGGTCGTCGGCGCCGTCTATGCCGTCCTCGAGAGCCGCGGGACGGCGTGGCAACTCCTCGAGGACTATCAGTTCCGCCGTATCGACACGTTCCTCGATCCGACCACCGATCCGCTCGGGGCGGGCTACAACATCACGCAAGCGCAGATCGCTCTCGGCTCCGGCGGCTGGGCCGGCAAGGGATTCATGCAGGGCACGCAGTCGCGGCTGAACTTTCTGCCCGAAAAGCACACCGATTTCATCTTTACCACCCTGGCCGAGGAGTTCGGCTTTATCGGCGCGTTCACGCTGCTGTGCCTCTACGGTCTGCTCATCTTCTTTTGCGTCGCTTCGGCGATCAACAACCGCGACCGCTTTGCCTCCCTCCTGACCCTCGGCATCGCGGCCACCTTCTTTTTCTACTTTGCCGTGAACATGGCGATGGTGATGGGCCTGATGCCGGTCGTCGGCGTGCCGCTGCCGCTGGTAAGCTACGGCGGCTCGGCGATGCTCGTGCTTCTGATCGGGTTCGGCCTGATGCAGAGCGCGCACGTCCACAAGCCGCGCTAGGTGCGGCGCATCCTCTTTGCCGCCCCGGCCGGGGCCTGGACCGATTATCGTCGACCCCTGGCCGATGCGTTGGATGACGCGGGAATCGAAGCAGATTCTGGCGACCGATCATCCAGCGGGCAGCGTCGACTATATCGTCTACGCGCCCGGCGGGCCGCTGACGGACTTTACCCCCTACACCCGCACCCGCGCCGTCCTCAGCCTCTGGGCCGGGGTCGAGGGCATCGTCACGAACCCGACCCTGACGCAGCCGCTGACCCGCATGGTCGATGCAGGACTGGAACGCGGCATGGTCGAATGGGTGACGGCCCACGTGCTGCGCCATCACCTGAACCTCGACCGGTATATCGCCGGTCAGGACGGCGTCTGGCGCGGCGACGACATGACGCCGCTCGCCTCGGATCGACGGGTCACGGTGCTCGGTCTCGGGGCCCTGGGGCGGGCCTGTGCCGCGGCCCTCGCAACGCTCCGCTTTTCCGTCACCGGCTGGAGCCGGACGCCGCGCGATGTGCCGGGAATCCGCTGCCTGGCGGGGGACGCGGGGCTCGCGGCGGCACTGGACGTGGCGGAGATCGTGGTGCTGCTGCTCCCGCTGACCGCCCAGACCGAGAACCTGATGAACGCAGAGCGCCTCGCCCGCCTTGCGCCCGGCGCGGCCCTCCTCAATCCCGGGCGCGGCGCCCTCATCGACGACGCGGCCCTGCTGGATGCCCTCGATCGCGGCACCCTCGGCCATGCCACGCTCGACGTGTTCCGCGCCGAACCGCTGCCGCGCGAACATCCGTTCTGGACCCATCCGAAGGTGACGGTCACGCCGCACATCGCGGCAAAGACCCGCCCCGCCACCGCCGCACGGGTCATCGCCGAGAACATCCGCCGCAGCGAGGCGGGCGAGGCGATGATCCATCTCGTGGACCGCAGGAACGGCTATTAGGCCGCACGGGTAAACTCCATCGTCCAGTTGGTCTCCCATGTGGCGCCGCCATCGACCGACATGGCCTGTTCCCATCTCGGGCTGTCGGTCCGCGTCCGCAGCCACAGGAACCGCACCCTGACCGCGCGGCCGCCGATGGTTTCGTCGGCAAGGAAGGCGCCGTCACCGCCCTCGAACCGGCCGATGACCGGCACATCCATCACATGCGGCGCCGCCGAGGCCAGCCACCAGATCGCCCATGTCCCGGATGCCGCATCGAACGAGCGCACCGCGATGGCCCGCACGGTGCCCCCGGGCATAGCGATCACATTGTCCTCGACGTTGCCGCTGCCGCCCATGACGGTCCGCGTCTCGGACGTTCCGTCGAATTCTTCCCAATCGTCAGCCCCGGCAAGGCGGGTGCGCAACCGTCGGTGCCGCACGGTCCAGCGCCCGATCTCGAAGTCGAAATCACCCGAAGTCGTCATGTCCGCCTCGCTGAAAACCGCTCCTGATGTTCGCTTTACGTTCTGCCTCCGTCAAGCCAAATCGTCCGGCGCTATCGCAGTTTCGGCGGCATCTCAGGGTCCATGCCCGGCGCCGTTGACGCCGACCGCCCCGTGATCGGCAGGTCGAACCGCATCCCAACCCGTGCCATCCGTCCGACCACCGCCGCGTCCGGTGCCACGAACGTCACGTCGAGCGCGCCCGCCTCGACGCCCGAAAACACCAGCGCCTCGCGCACCGCGACCGCCAGCGCCTCCTCCGCTTGCGGCACCGCGCCGACGAAGGCCAGCAGGTGCCCGCGCCGCCCATCCTCGTAGCGGACGCCGACCAGCCACGCCGCCTCGGCCATGCCCCGCATCGCCGCGAGCTTGGCGTCGAGGCCGCGCAGCAGCGCCTCGGGCACGCCGCCGGGCGCAAAGACCTCGACCGCGCGCCCCGACGCGACCTCGGGTATGCCCGACAGCGTCGCGGCCAGCCAGTCGACCGCCTCGGCCGGGATCAGCATCGCCGACGGGGCCACCTCCGGGTTCAGCGCGATCCCGAGGCCCTGCCCCGCCAGCATCGCCGCGAGCGCCCGTCCCGACAGCGTCGCCTGTGGTGTCACCGCGCCCGCGAATGCCGACAGCCGCGCCTCGCGGTCGAAGGCCAGCACATAGCGCGCGCCCTCCGAGACGAGCAGGCGCGGCTCGACCGTGTCGCCCTCCGGTTCGGCGTCAAGGAGGAGGAACAACTCGCCGTCCGCCAGCCGTTCATAGAACGCCAGCCGCGCGCCCGCGTCGGCCGCGTCGGCCATCATCGCCGCATGGCGGAGATCAATCGGGGTCTCATCCATCCATCACCTCGGCCACACGGGCGCGCAGAACCGGTAGCAGGTCGGCCGCGAACCACGGGTTGCGATTCAGCCACCCCGTATTGCGCCAGGACGGATGCGGCAAGGGCAGGACGCCGGGCGGTGCCGCGCGCCAGTCGCGCACTGTCCCGGTCACGCCCGCCCGCGTCCCCATATGCCATCGCTGCGCCGCACCGCCAACGAGCAGCGTAAGGCGCACCGATCCCAGTGGCGGTCATCACCGCGTCGCGCCACGTCGCGGCACAGACCGGCGGCGGCGGCAGGTCGGATCCCTGCGGCATCGTAGCCCGGAAAACAGAACGCCATCGGCACGATCGCCACGCGGCTGCGGTCGTAGAACGCCGCCTCGTCCAGTCCCAGCCAGTCGCGCAGCCGCACGCCCGAGCGGTCCCAGAACGGCGTTCCCGCCGCATGGACCCGCAACCCCGGCGCCTGACTGGCGATCATCAGCCGCGCGCCGGGGCGGAACCAGACCACCGGGCGCGGCGCATGGGCGGTGGCGGTCGCGGCAAAGCGGTCGGCGCAGATCCGGCACCCACCGATCCGGTCGCGGAGGTCATCCGCCGCGCCCCCTGCCGCCCCGCCTGTCGCCTTCGCGATCATCACCGACCCTCCTGCGTGCACGCCGATACCGCACCGGACCGCCGCCCCCGGAACCCCGCCCGGTTGCGGCCCCGCCGCCTTTGCGCTACCCCGAACGGCATCGTTGCCAGCGGATCCCTTGCCCGATGACCGCCACGCCGGAGAGACTGATGTATCGCGTCTGGAATTTCTTGACCAACTATTCGCTGCTGCTGATCATCGGCGCCGTCACCGCGCTGATCTGGGCCAACACCGACCCGGCATCCTATCACTACCTCGTCGAATATCCCCTCTGGTTCAACGATATCGTCGGTCGCGAGGCGGTTTATTGGGTGGAACACTACGGTGCGGAATACGGCATCGTCACCGCCGACAGCCGCTCGTTGCTGACGTTGCATTACCTCGTGAACGACGTGCTGATGGCGTTCTTCTTCGCCATCGCCGCCAAGGAGGTCTGGGAGGCGGTGATCCTCGAGAACGGCAGCCTGCGCGGCAAGAAGGCGGCGACGCCGTTGATCGCCACCGTCGGCGGCATGATCGGGCCGATCACGGTCTATCTCGGGCTGGCGTTGTTCCTCGGCTCGGACACCTACGACGCCGTGGCGCGCGGCTGGGCTATCCCGACCGCGACCGACATCGCGTTCTCCTACCTCGTCGGGCGCATCGTCTTCGGCGCAGGCCACCCCGCCGTGCGGTTCCTGCTGCTCCTCGCCATCGCAGACGATGCCGCCGGCCTCATCATCCTCGCCGTGTTCTACCCTTCCGGCGAGCTCGCGCCGGCCTGGCTTCTGCTCTCACTGGGCGCGGCCATCGGTGTGTTCCTCCTCGCCAACTGGCTGCCGCGCAAACTCGACGCAGGTAACGAATTGCGCCCGACCTCGACGTGGGTGCGTCAGAAGCTCTCGTTCTGGCCCTACCTCATCGCCGGCGCGCTGAGCTGGTATGGCTTTCAGCAGGCGGGCATCCACCCGGCCCTCGGCCTGTTGCCGATCGTGCCGACGATCCCGCACGCCGACCGCGCCTTCGGCATCTTCTCCGAGGCCGAGCAATACCTGACCGACCTGCTGAACCACATCGAGCACCTGTTGAAACATCCCGTCGAGGTGGTCCTGTTCTTCTTCGGCCTGCTCAATGCGGGCGTCGAGTTCTCGTCCATCGGTTCTCCCACCTGGCTGGTGCTCGCCGGTCTCATCATCGGCAAACCGTTCGGGATCCTGCTCTTCGGCTGGATTGCCGCGCGGCCCATGGGCCTCGGCCTGCCTGCGGGAATGCGGGTGATCGACCTCTTCGTCGTCGGCTGCGTGGCGGCCATCGGGTTTACCGTCTCGCTCTTCATCGCCTCGGTCGCGTTCGACAACACCACGATGCTGGGCGACGTGCGGGTCCAGGACGCAGCCAAGATGGGCGCTCTGTTCAGTTTCGTCGCCGCGATCATCTCGATCGTCGCGGGGCGCCTGACGGCGGTGCAGAAACAACCCTGAACGGATGCCGGGCAACACCGGCGTTCGATTGATTGCAGGTTCCGCCATAAATTATGGTTTCAGGCACCTTTTCGCCTTATTCCGGGAATAGACCCTAACGGGGACGCACCGGTTAACCATGTGGTTGCCCGCGCGCCCGGGACGGATCCGCCCAACGATGGTCCGCAGACCCAGAAACGACCCCGATCGACGCGCAAACGGCAGGCAAAGACCGAGATGCTCGAGTTCCGAAACGTCAGCAAGTCCTTCTGGACGGGCACCCAGCGCAAGGTGATCCTCGATCGCGTGTCCTTCCGGGTCGAGCTTGGCAATTCGCTCGGCATCCTCGCGCCCAACGGTACCGGCAAGACGACGCTCATCAACATGATGGCGGGCCTCGAAAAGGCCGACGAGGGGCAGATCATGCGCGGTTGCCGCATCTCCTTTCCGCTCGGCTTCATGGGCGGCGTGGTCAGCAAGCATACCGGGCGCGAGAATGCGCGCTACATCGCCCGCCTCTACGACCTCGATCCCGACTATGTCGAGGCGTTCTCGCGTTGGCTCTGCGGGATCGCGGAATACTATGATATGCCCGTCGGAACCTACAGTCAGGGGATGCGGGCGCGGTTCACGTTCTCGATCATGCTGGCGCTCGATTTCGACATCTATCTGATCGACGAAGGGATGCCGCAGACCACCGACGCCGAATTCAACCGCAAGGCAGGCGAAATCCTGCGCGAGCGCCTCGAGACGACGACCGTCATCATCGTCAGCCACCAGCCCGCCACGCTCGAGCGGTTCGCGCGGTCGGCGGCGGTGATGCGGGACGGCCAGATCCACATGTTCGACACCCTCGAAGAGGCCAAGCAGCTCTATGACTACGAAGCCTAAGGCCCGCAAGTTCCGCATCCGGCGCACCGCGTCGCTGGGTGCGCCCACGACCGGCGGCGTCCCCGAGGCCGTGGATGCCGCCGCGACGCCCGCGGCCCGTGCCGCCGCGCCCGCGGCCCGTGCCGCAGTGGGCACCGTGCGCGAGGTGCCGCCCGCCGCCAATACCGATGCCGCCCGCACGACCGCGACGGGCGTCCTCCCCGCCGATGGTCTGGCCAGGCGTCCGATCGCGCCGGCGCCCCCTGCCGCCATCGACAGCCCTGCCGCCGTCGCCGCCGAGGGCGACCTCGACGCCCTGCGGCAAGAGGGCCTTACGGGGCGGCAGTTGCGCATGGCGCGGCGCGTGGCGCAAAAGCACGGCCTTGCCGTCACCTCGGATTTCGATGCCGTGCGCCAGTTGCGCGCGCGCGGCATCGACCCGTTCCAGCGGTCCAACATCCTCGAACTCGTGGTGCCCGGCGACGAAGCCGCAGGCACCGGCGGCCCCGATGGCCCCGGCGCCGTCGACGGCACGCCGCTGGGCCGTATCCAGTTGCCGCAGACCGTGCCCGCCGGGGGCCGCGCCTTGGCGCCCCATGCCACCGAACGGGGCGACCCCGCGCTGCTGCGCGCCGCCGAGATCGCAGGCATCCAGCGCGACATGACGCGCCGCCGCCGCCGCAAGGCCGCCCTTCTGTTCAGCCGGCTGGCGATCTTCGTCTTCCTGCCGACGCTGTTCATCGGCTTCTACTTCTACGCGCTCGCCACGCCGATGTTCTCGACCAAGTCCGAATTCGTCATCCAGCAGGCCGACGGCGGCAACGGCGCCTCGGGCCTCGGCAGCCTGTTCGCCGGCAATTCGCTCGCCACGCAGGCCGACAGCACCACGGTGCAATCCTACCTGACCTCGCGCGCCGCGCTCGCCCGCCTCGACGCCGACCACGGCTTTCGCGCGCATTTCAGCGACCCCGATATCGACGCCATCCAGCGGCTGCCCGAAACCGCCACCAACGAAGAGACCTATGGCGTCTACACCGACCACGTCCGCATCTCCTATGATCCGACCGAGGGGATCATCCGGATGGAGGTCATCACCGCCACGCCCGAGGCGGGAGAGGAATTCAGCCAGGCCCTCATCGGCTATGCCGAGGAACAGGTCGACCAGTTGACCCGGCGCCTGCGCGAGAGCCAGATGGACGACGCCCGCGCCGCCTATGAAGAAAGCGAGGTGCGCCGCGAAACCGCGCTGGCGCGCCTGCTCGAGGTGCAGCAGGACGTCCAGCAGATCGACCCCGTGGGCGAGACCTCGGCGCGGATCGCGCAGATCTCCGCCCTCGAGAACCAGCGCAACCAGTTGCAGCTTACCCTGCAAAGCCGCCTGTCGGTGGCCGCGCCCAATCAGGCGCAGGTCGACGCGCTGCGCACCCAGATCGGCAACGTCGACGACCTTATCGCCGAACTGCGGTCCGAGATGACCACCGCCTCGGTCGACGGCACCTCGCTGGCGTCCAACAACACCGAACTGCGGCTGGCCGAAGAGAACTATGCTTTCCAGACGATCCTCGTCCAGCAGGCCCTGCAACAGATGGAGACCGCCCGCCTCGAGGCGAACCGGCAGGTCCGTTACCTGTCGATGGGCGTGGCGCCGGTCGCGGCAGACCAGGCGGCCTATCCCCGGGCGTTCGAGAATACGGCGATCGCGTTCCTGATCCTGGCGGGCATCTACCTGATGATCTCGCTCACCGCGTCGATCCTGCGCGAACAGGTTTCGAGCTAAGGCGGCCGCCCGCGTCCGGTCCGTAGGATGGGGTTTCACCCCATCGTCGTCGACGCGGACTGGTCCGGAGCGATCGGCGTGCGCCGTTAGCGGCAGACCGACGATGTGTCGAAAATCCACCTTGCGTCTTTCTCGGCGCGTCGCCCGTCGCCGCTCTGCCCCGCCTTGCCAATCCCGATCCGGCCCCTAGGGTGCCTCCGTCCGCCAGCGAAAGGCCCCGCCCATGCGCACTGTCTCTCTGCCGCCGCTGTCGATCGGCAACGACCTGCCGCTCACGGTCATCGCCGGGCCCTGCCAGCTCGAGAGCCGGGCGCACGCCCTGATGATCGCCGAGGAAATGGCCGCCATCTGCGCCCGCCACGGCGCGGGTTTCATCTTCAAGGCAAGCTACGACAAGGCCAACCGCACCTCGCTCTCGGGCCAGCGCGGTCTCGGCATGGCGCCGGGCCTCGAGATCCTCGCGGAGGTGAAGTCCCGCGTCGGCTGTCCCGTCCTGACCGATGTGCATGCCCCCGACCACTGCGCCATCGCGGCGCAAGCGGTCGACGTCCTGCAAATCCCCGCGTTCCTGTGCCGCCAGACCGACCTGCTGCTTGCCGCCGGCGAAACCGGCGCCTGCGTCAACGTCAAGAAGGGCCAGTTTCTCGCCCCCTGGGACATGGAGAACGTCGCCGCAAAGATCGCCAGCACCGGCAACGAGCGGATCCTTCTGACCGAGCGCGGCACCACCTTCGGCTACAACACCCTCGTCGCCGACATGCGCGCCCTGCCGACGATGGTGCGCACCGGATATCCCGTCGTCATGGACGCGACCCATTCGGTGCAACAACCCGGCGGCCTCGGCGGCGCCTCGGGCGGGCAGCGCGAATTTGCCCCGGTCATGGCCCGCGCCGCTGTCTCGCTGGGCATCGCCGCCGTGTTCATCGAAACCCACGAGGCCCCCGACACCGCCCCCTCGGACGGACCGAACATGATCCCGCTCGACCGGATGGACGCGCTCATCGCCTCGCTCATGGCCTTCGACCGCCTCGCCAAGGCCGACCCGATCCGCCTGTAAGGCTTGGCGCCGGACCCGCGCGGCCCTAAGGTCGTCCGATTGCCGCCAGACCGGAAATTGCCGATGCGCCTTTTCACCCTGATCCTCATGCTCCTCGTCGCCCTGCCCGTCGCCGCACAGGAGGTGCCGACCGGCACCATCGCGACCGACGCCGACGCCGCGCAGGACGCCCAGATGGCGATCCGCATCCGCGACATCCTCGGCGAACTCGGCCGCTACGACGACATCGACGTCATGGTCGCGGAAGGGATCGTCACCCTGCGCGGCACCGCCGACAGCCAGGTCGACATCGCGGCCCTCGGCGCCCTCGTCACCCGGATCGAAGGCGTCGTGGCGATCAAGAACGAGGTCGTCGAGACCCGCGACATCGCCCGCCGCCTCGATCCCGCCGTCGAGCGGTTCCAGGCGCGCCTGGCGCAGATCGTCACCCTTCTGCCCCTCCTGCTCATCGCTCTAGCCGTCTTCGGCATCATTGCGACCGCGGGCTGGTTCCTGTCCAACTGGCGCCGCCCCTGGGAGCGTCTGGCCCCCAACAGCTTCATCGCGGCCCTCTACCAACAGATCGTCATGGTCGTCTTCGTCATCGCGGGCCTCGTCGTCGCCCTCGACGTCCTGAACGCTTCGGCGCTGCTCGGCACCATCCTCGGGGCGGCGGGCATCGTCGGCCTCGCCTTCGGTTTCGCCGTGCGCGACACGGTCGAGAACTACATCGCCTCGATCATGCTCTCGATCCGCCAGCCATTCCGCCCGAACGACACGATCGAGATCAACGGCGACGAGGGCAAGGTGATCCGCCTGACCTCCCGTGCCACGATCCTGTTGTCGTTCGACGGCAACCACATCCGCATCCCCAACGCGACCGTGTTCAAGAGCCGGATCGTGAACTATTCGGAAAACGCCGAACGCCGCTTCCTGTTCACCCTCGGCGTCGATCCCACCGCCGACCTCGCCCGTGCCCGTGCCCTTGCGGTCGAGACGGTGCAGGCCTTGCCCTTCGTGCTCACGACGCCCGCCGCCGAGGCCTGGCTCGACGCGCTGACCGAGGCCGGGATGCAGATCACCGTCACCGGCTGGATCGACCAGAACGACACCTCGGTCGTGCTCGCCAGGGGCGAGGCGATGCGGCAGGTGATGCTCGCCTATGACGCGGCCGAGATCCTGATGCCGGATCCGACATATGCCCTGCGCGTCGACGGACTTGCCGGGGTCGCGGCGATGCTCACCGTTTCGGAAGGCGGCGACGCGGTCCGGCCACCGCCACCGCGTCGCCCCGCCCCGCCTGCACCCGATACCACCGTCGCCACGGTTGCTTCGGAGAACGAGTCCGCGCTCGAGCGGATCGTCGATGCCGACCGACACGACACCGCCAAGGAAGACCTGCTGAACCCCGATGCAAAGGCCGAATGAAGCACCGCGGCCGCCCCAGATTCACCGCGCCAAGGGCTTGATCCCCCCCCCAACCCGCGTATCTGTCGCCGCGCTGTTGGGGTGTAGCCAAGCGGTAAGGCATCGGTTTTTGGTACCGTGTATCGTAGGTTCGAATCCTACCACCCCAGCCAGCATGAATGTTTCCACATAGTTGAATGATATGATGCCCTTCGGGGCGGACACTGTTACGATTATCCGTTACAGGCCACTGTTACGGGATTTGCCATGCCGGGACCTTCGCTCCTTCATCGTCGCAACGGGTCAGACAGGTGGTATGTCCGGGTTCAGGTGCCGACCGAGCTCCAGTCGGTGCTCAAGAAGTCGGAGATCTGGCGATCGCTCGGCACCTCGGAACGAAAACTGGCTGCCAAACTCGCGCCTGCCAAGGTCGCCGAGATCCTTCAGGACATCGAACGTCAGCGCGCAGCCGCGCCTCGTTCACCGTCCCGGTCGGACCTCGAGGATGCGGTCAGAAGGTTCTACGCAGACGAAGTTGAATCCGACCTACACGAACGGACTTTCGAGCGTGACTTGACGCAAGAACGGTTAAAACGGAATCCCGTCAGGTATCGCGTCTATGCCGAGTCCTTGCAGACCCAGTTGGCTCAGATGGACTATTCGCACGTCTTGGACGACGCCGAATTTCTGCTGAACTATGAAGCTTTTTCGTTGGCCGTGGATGATCCGTTGTATGGCGAACTGCTCCAGCAGCTGATGCGGGCACGTCTTGAAGCGGCCCGTCGCTGGAGTGAACACGATCAGGGTCTGATCGGCGAGGAGCCGCGAGACAACTTCTTCAAGACGCCAGCGTCGGCCCGTGCCGTGGCGTCTTCAATGCCGAAGGTCCCGCCTCTTCCGCCGCTCTTCGAACGCTACGCCCTCGCACGGCGGGACGCACTGAAGCCCAACACCATCGACGACAGTCGCAAGACGGTGCTGCGCTTCAGCGAATTCGTAGGCATGGCCCGTTCAGCAGACATGATCGAGCGCGCCGAAGCCCGAACCTGGCGGGACCTCCTGCGCGATTGGCCGCAGTATGCCAACCAAGCATCGGAGTTCCACGGCCTCGATTTCAAGCGAGTCCTCGAGGCCAACAAGCGGATTGGCAGGGCGCCAATCTCTCTTCGGACCGCGAATAAATATCTTGCCGACTTGAGCACCTTCTTCGAGTGTTTGATGCGCGAGGACTTCGTGAAGGTCAATATCTTTGCCGGGCTCACGTTCGAGCGCCGGAAAGATGGGCAAACCACATACCCATTTTCAAGACGACAGCTGGACCACCTCGTGCAGTCGCCGCTTCTAACGGCTTGCGTTGGCACCTCGACGATCTCGGACATCGCTCGCAGGGGAACCCTGCGGACTAGAGATTGGCGCTACTGGATCCTTCTGTTGGCAATGTTCACAGGAGGTCGGCAGGGAGAAATAGCACAACTCGAGGTCGCTGACATTGCAGAAGAGGACGGAATTCCTTTCCTTCACATTACCAACATGGGTGAAGTTGCAGGAAAGTCGATCAAGGCCGCGAACTCCCGACGTCGCGTCCCGATCCATTCGATGTTGATCGACCTTGGCTTCCTCGAGTTCGTGGCGGTGCAGCGCGCGACTGGAAAGAAGGCACTTTTCCCTGATATCGGGAGAGACAGCCGCGGCTACCACAGCGCCGTCTCAAAATTCTACCAGAAGTATTTCGATGCGATCGGCCTCCGCAGCATGGAGCCAGTATCAACAACTTTCCATTCCCTCCGACACAATTTCATCGACGAACTTCGCCTGAGCTTTCCACAGGACGATACGTTCAAGTCCTTGATTGGTCACGCCGGACGGAGCGTGACGAGCGGCTATGGGATCAGAGAAGTCCTTGGCCTCCGGAAGAGAAGAGAGCTTGTGGAGAGTGTAACATTTCAGGGCGTTGATCTCTCCGCCCTTTTCTCTAATAGGTAGCTGAACATCGGAATGGCTGCATCAATCCCTAGGGCAGACTGCCAACAACCCTCTGAATATTCGTTTTCCAGCCAAACCTGCCCCGTCATCCACAGCGCCTCCCGCTCGGCCACGCCCTCGCGCCCGAGGGTGCTGCGCGATACCCCGCCGATCACGATATCTGTGACCAGCTCCTATGCCGAGCCGAGCGAGTTCAGCAGCCAAGAGCAGAACAGATCGACGATGAGGGCGTCGGTGAGGTCATCGGCAAAGGACAACGCAGAACGCGACCACCGCAATGAAGACTTGGAAGAGCCGGCCCAACCGCCTAGGTCTGTTCAATACCAAAGAGCAAGGATCAGAGCTATGTCATTGACGACACGTGCCTTCGGATCGACCGGCATCGACACGACGGCCATCGGGTTCGGTGCCTGGGCCATCGGCGGCACCTGGGGCGAAGTGACGGACGTGGACGCCAAGGCAACGCTGAACGCGACGCTCGACGCCGGCGTGACCTTTCTCGACACCGCTGACGTCTACGGCGACGGCCGGTCCGAGCAGCTGATCCGCGACGTGCTGGCCACCCGGTCCGGCCCGCGCCCGTTCGTGGCCACCAAGGCCGGACGGCGGCTGAACCCGCACGAGGCGCTAGGATACACCAAGGACAACCTGACGGCCTTCGTGGACCGCAGCCGCGACAATCTGGGCATGGACACGCTGGATCTTCTGCAGCTTCATTGTCCGCCGACGGCGGTCTACTACGAGCCTGAGGTATTCTGCGCCCTGGACGCGCTCGTCGATGAGGGAAAGATCGCCCGCTATGGCGTCTCTGTTGAGAAAGTCGAAGAGGGACTGAAGGCGATCGAATTTCCGAACGTCGCCTCGGTCCAGATCATCTACAACATGTTTCGCCAGCGTCCGGCCGAACTCTTTCTGAACGAAGCCCGGCGCCGCGGCGTCGCCGTAATCGTGCGCGTTCCGCTGGCCAGCGGGATGCTGACCGGCAAGATGACCCGCGAGACCGAATTCGCGCAGGAAGACCACCGCAGCTTCAACCGCGAGGGCACCGCCTTCGACAAGGGCGAGACCTTTGCCGGCGTCCCCTACGACTTGGCTCTCGATGCCGTCGACGAGATCCGTCCGCTGGTGCCGGGCGACGCGACGATGGCGCAGATGGCGCTACGCTGGATCCTGATGAACGAATCCGTTTCGGTCGTCATTCCCGGCGCCCGCAGGCCCGATCAGGCCCAGGCGAATGCCAATGCCGACGCGCTCGCGCCACTCCCGCCGGAGACGATGGACAAAGTGCGCAGCATCTACGAGGCGCGCATTGCACCGCGCGTCCACCAGTTGTGGTAGCTTAGCGCTACTGTGGCGCCCTGATCTGTCTCACGCTACCCCCATCACCGAAGTGTAGATTATTGTCGGCGATGGCGTGATCCGCAGTAAGCGGTCGCTGGCCCCCACTGGCGGCTTAGCTTGACGGTTTGAAGTTCCATGGCAACAGATTGTCGATGTCGATTTGCGGGTGGTCGTTGGCGATCGCCGTGAGGGTGGCCTTGAGGTAGGCGAAGGGCTCGATGCCGTTGACCTTGCAGGTTCCGATCAGTGACGCGATGCGCCCCCAGGCAATGCCGCCTTCGTCATGACCGGCGAAGAGCGCATTTTTGCGATTGAGGGCGATGGGGCGGATCAGGTTTTCAACCCTGTTGAAGTCGATCTACACACGGCCATCAGTCAGGAAGGTTTGCGGCCCGGCCCAGTGGTTGTAGATGTAGGTGACCTTTTTGGCCCAGCCGGGATTTGGCCGAGATCTTGCGGCGTTGCGCCTGAAGCCAGTCCCCGAAGGCCGCCACCAACGGCGCGGTTCTGGCTTGGCACGCGGACAGGCGCTGACCGGGCGAGACACCGCGGATATCGGCCTCGACAGCGTAGAGTTCGGCAATGCGACGCAGGCCCTCGGCGGCGATGTCCGAGCCGTCGCGGTCGAAGACTTCCTTCAGTTTGCGCCTTGAATGTGCCCAGAAATGGGCCCCCCGAATGGAGGCGCCGCCTGAGCGGACCGGTTTGGTCGGCCGATTGTAGCCGGTGTAACCGTCGATCTGCTGGATGCCGTAGAAGCCGGTCAGGAAGGTCTCGGCATTCTGGCCCGCGCGGCCGGGGGCGTAGAAGTAGACCACGCCGGGCGGATCCTCGCCGCCCTAGGGCCGGTCATCGCGAGCCAGAGCCCAGATATACCCGGTCCTTGTTGTCTCACGCCGCGGGTCCAGCACCGGGGCGGTCGTTTCGTCCATGAACAGCTTGCCGGACCGATTGAGATGCTCGGCCAGCCGGTCCACCACCGGTTTCAGATGGAACGCGGCCTTGCCGACCCAATCGGCCAGCACGGCAAGGTGCAGATCAAGACCCGCCCGGGCCAGGATCTGGCTCTGTCTATATAAAGGCAGGTGATTCTGCATACTTGCTCACTAGGACATGGGCGAGCGTCGCCTCGGTCGGCAGGCCACCCATGATCAGGTGGCTGGGTGCCGGTGCCTGAGTGACGCCGTCGGTGCAGGACCGGCAGGCCTATTTCGGTCGCACGGTGACGATCACGCGCAGATGGGCAGGCACGATGTCCAGCCGCTCGCAGCGGTCTTCGTCGATCTTGTGCATGACGCCGCATCCGCAGGGACAGATCAGGCTGGCGGGTTCGATGACCTCTTCGATCCGCGGCAGCGCCGCTGGCAGGTTGCCCATAGTGCGCTTGGGCGCGGGTCTGGTCGCCCCGTTGTCCGCCCTGGCTGCCCGCGTTTCCCTCGAAGCCTCGACCTCGGCCAACGCGATGGACAGGTCCTCGAAGGCCAGCTGTCGCTCATCCTCGGTTAGCTTTTCCGACCGATTGCCATGCAGGGCATGGTTCATCTCGGCGATCAGATGCTCCTGGCGTCTGGTGATATCCTTGAGGGCCGCCACCTCTCCCAGCAACAACTGAACCGCCGCGCGCTGCGCGTCGGGAATGGCGGAAAGATCAAGGACGGAGGCTGCGGACATGCCCTGTTTTTATCAAGGACCTCCGGCAAAACCGTAATCGCCCGATTGACCCCGCCTGCCTGCTGACGCCCTGAGGTTGTAAGACCTGTCGTTATGGACGTCGTTAGCGACGTCTCGAGGCGGCGGGTATCGGGATGCGGGTTGAGGTTCTTGATGGCATCGCGCGGCGGCGGCGCTGTCGGACGAACAGAAACTGTCTGTGCTGATGGAGGTGGGGCTGCGGGGTGCGACGGTGTCGGACGTGGCGCGGCGGCACGAAGTCACGCGGCAGCAGATCTACAGCTGGCGGCAGGAGTTGAAGCGGCACGGGGCGCTGCGTCCTGACGACCGGCCGGTGTTCCTGCCGATCGGGCCGCCGCCGATGCTGCCGTCATCAACTGACCACGCAGTTCCGTCTGCCGATCTGGCATCGGCGTCGGCCACAACATCGGCCACGACGCCAGCCATCGAAATCGTCCTGAGCAACGGGCGTCGGCTTTGCGTCTCCGGCGACATTGACGACACGGCGCTGGCGCGTCTGATCCGCGTGGTGGAAACGGCATGATCGGGCCGGGCACGGGCGTGCGGGTTTATCTGGCCTGCGGGGTCACGGATATGCGCAAGGGGATCGCTGGCCTGTCGGCGCTGGCACAGGACGGCTTGCGGCAGGACCCGGCGAGCGGCGCGGTGTTCGCGTTCCGCGGCCGGAGCGGCGACCGGCTGAAGCTGCTCTATTGGGACGGCCAGGGCTTCTGCCTGTATTACAAGGTGCTGGAGCGCGGTGGCTTTCCATGGCCGAGCGCCAAAGATGGCGCGACGCGACTGACGAGCGCACAGCTCGCCATGCTTTGGGAGGGCATGGATTGGCGGCGTCCGACCTGGGGCGCGCCGCCCGCGCGGGTGGGCTCAGATCGGCGCAAATCCCCTCCGAACCCGTT
Organism: uncultured Alphaproteobacteria bacterium; assembly: GCA_963789535.1. Classification (GTDB taxonomy): domain Bacteria; phylum Pseudomonadota; class Alphaproteobacteria; order Rhodobacterales; family Rhodobacteraceae; genus CAVXHQ01. The sequence continues at coordinate 920,032 of CAWBKU010000004.1, forward strand.
GTTTTGTTAGCCTTGGATGCCGGGGTCTGGTAATCTTGGCCATGTCCGACACCCTGCCATCCGACGTGGACGAGCTGCGCGCGATGATCGCTGCGCTCATGGCTCAGAACGCCCGGATGACCGTCGAGGTCGAGCGGATGACGGCGACGTTGCGGGCGCAGGAGTTGCTCGTGCAAGCCTTGCGGGCGCGGATCACCAAGCTTCAGCGCCAGCGGTTCGGGCCGAGTTCGGAAAAGATCGAACGCGAGATCGCGCAGCTCGAACTGGCGCTCGAAGACCTCCAGGTCGCCGTGGCCGAGGGCGACGAAGCGGCGGGCGATACGAGCAGCGAGATCGCCGATCCGGTTCAGCCGCCTGACGCCGATCCGGCAAAGCCACGCCGCCGTCCGCGCGTCGCCGACAGCACACCCCGCGAGCGGCGCGTCCTCGACCCCGGCACGTCCTGCCCGGATTGCGGCGGCGATCTCCGCGTCGTCGGCGAGGACGTAAGCGAGCTGCTCGACATGATCGCCGCCCAGTTGAAGGTCATAGAGATCGCGCGGCCGAAGAAGTCCTGCCGGCGCTGCGAGCGGATGGTTCAGTCGCCCGCCCCGAGCCGACCCATTCCCGGCAGTATGGCCGGTCCCGGTCTGCTCGCCCACGTCCTCGTCTCGAAGTTCGACGACCATGTGCCACTCTACAGGCAAACCGAGATCTTCGCGCGCATGGGAGATGACATCCCCGACACTACCCTCGTGGACTGGTGCGGTCGGGCGATAAATACGCTGCATCCGGTGATCGAGCGCATCGTGGCCGATATCATGGCCTGCGACCTGCTGCATGCCGATGACACGCCGATCCGGGTGCTCGACCGGTCCCGTCGCAGCGCAGGTCTGGGCAAGGGGGTAAAGCAAGGTCGCGTCTGGGCTTACGTCCGCGACCAGCGGCCATGGTCAGGGACCGCTCCGCCCGGCGTCGTCTATTACTTCTCGCCCGATCGCAGGGGAGAGCACCCGCGCCGACACCTCGAGAACAGCCTAGGTATCCTTCAAGCTGACGCCTACAGCGGCTTCCGACAGCTCTACGAACGGGGTGCCGACGGATCGCGTCAGTTCATCGAGGCGGCCTGCTGGGCACATCTGCGCCGCGACTTCCACGACGTCTGGACAGCCACCAAATCGGAGATCGCCCGTGAGGCGCTCGACCGTATCGGTGCGCTCTACGATATCGAACGCGAGATCTCCGGACGCCCCCCGGACCAACGTCGTGCGGCACGTCAGAAGGTCAGCGCGCCGAAGGTCGCCGCCTTCAAGGTCTGGGCGGAGGCGCATCTTGCCCGCATCCCCGGCAAGGGCGACTTGGCGAAGGCGTTCCGCTACGCCCTCAACCGCTGGCCATCCTTCACGCTGTTCCTCGACGACGGGCGCGTGGCCATCGATAATAATCCGGCCGAACGTGCGATGCGCCCAATCGGCGTCGGCCGCCGAAACTGGCTCTTCGCCGGCTCCGATACCGGTGGCGAAACCCTCGCCCGCGCCATGACCCTGATCGAGAGCGCCAAGATGAACGGCCTCGATCCGCAAGCCTACCTAGCCGACCTTCTCGACCGCATCCACGATCACAAGGTCAACCGGCTCGACGAACTGCTGCCATGGAATTGGGCCGCTCTCGTCGCGCAGGATCGAGCCGCTTAAGCTGTGGTGACAATCGGGCGCTTACGCAAAACCACGCAAAATCAAGTGTCTGATTTATTCTGCCGCAGCTGGCGGGCGTGCCTTCAGAGCCTTGTCCTTGCGCCAGTCGAGCCCGGCAAACAGCGCCTCGAACTGGGCATGGTTGAGCGCTATGATCCCGTCCTTGATGGCGGGCCAAGTGAAGTGCTCATCCTCCAGCCGCTTGTAGGCCATCACCAGACCCGTGCTGTCCCAAAAGAGCAGTTTCAGCCTGTCAGCCCGGCGCGAGCGGAAACACAAAGACCGTGCCCGTGAACGGGTCCTTGCGCAGCACAGACGATACCAGCGCAGCCAGGCCGTCATGACCCTTGCGGAAGTCAATGGGCTTCGTTGCCACTATGATCCGCACCCGGTTCGACGGGAAGATCACCGGCTTGCCGCCAAGGCGCGCACGACCGACGCAATCCGCTCCGCCGAGGACCCGGCTTCCAGACGGATCACTACCGCGCCTGCGACTATCTTCGGCCCGGCCACCAACATCGGCGCCCGCCGCATCCTCAGCGGGGACAAGCAACAGCGCCGCAAACTCCACCGGATCCTCCGGCGCCGGCAGCACCAGCCGCCCCTTCCGCGCCAGTTTCCGCCACGAGTAAACGTGGTTCGCAGGCACCCCGTGACGCCGCGCAACCGCGTTCACCCTCATGCCCGGCATCAGCGTCTTCGCCACGATCCGCGCCTTCACCTCATCCGGCCACTTCCGGTTCCGACGGCCGCGGCCGCAGCCGCAGCCGGGAGAGGCTCAAAAGTAGTCTCCATGGAGAAAATCCATTCCAACAATCACCAGGGTCCAAAGAACTGATCAGGATGAGAGCCGGAAGGTGGGAGGTAGGAAATGCTTACGACCTAACAGCACGGGATGCACTCGTGGTCGTGTGCCCGAAGTGCTTCTGGACTAAGGCGGTCCGTGGCCAAACTCCTGCAGCCTTTCGTTCCTCATTGTCCGGCGTGCGTTGGCGTCAGACCACAACTTGGGCGCTACGTCACCTGAAGAACGCGCACTTCCTGGATGTAAGAGCCTGCGAGATATTCGACGATTTCACCGACCTCGGCATCGAGGAGGGCCCGCCCGAGCGGCGTGTGAATGCCGAGCATGCCGCTGCTTGCGTCGTGACCCTCTTCAACAAGGGTCACTTCGAGTTCCCCGCCACCATTTCCGAGCTTTTCCAGCCGGACGGTCGATCCGACAGCAATGGATGCCCGGCCGGGCTCAGAAGGTGTCATTGATCGCGGAAGGGGTGCGTCAAAATCCAACTCGGCCTGTAAAGCCGGCTGAGGCGTCACCCAGACCGGCGCCAAGGGATAGAAATACAATTCGGGCTCTTCATTCTCGCCTTCTGCCTCTGGCGCGTCGGCAGCTTCATGAGGTTCTTCAGTAGCGGTGATATCAGGTTTCTCATTCTGTCGTGTGTGCTCGGGTCCGTCAAATGCCCTGTCGCTCATCTCGCTTACGTCACCTGTATCGCCTGTAAATTCGAACGATGTCGCGTCTGTGTCGGTCAGATCGGCGGCAACGAGAATGACTTCGGTGAACCTGTCGTCGATCGCAGTTGCCCCGATCGGCTCGATCTTGAGCCGATCGAGGGTCTCGCAAAGGTTGCGCCACCAGAAGTCCCTGTCGGACCGCCATTGGCTGCCGAAAACGCGCCAGAACACCCACCCGGCCCGCTCCAGGGCAGCCTGGCGGATCATGTCCCGCGCCCAGGCGTCGGCTTGGTGGTATTGATCTCCGTCGAGTTCAATTGCGAGTCTTCGATCTTCCATTCCTTCGACCACGAGGTCGATCCGAAAACCGCCGGCGGGGACCTGGGGTCTGACGCGATAGTTCGCCTCCGTTAGCATCTGGAGGACTTCACGCTCGAATCCGCTGTCGCATCTGTCGAGCAAGCTTTCGACTTCACCTCCCGTGGCGGGGCGGCCGCCGGGCATTGGGTCCATGAAGTGTTGCAGGATCTGCGCCTTGATATCTGCGGGTTTAAGATCTTGGAGCTGGACGGAGCGCACGAGGTAGAGCCGGTCCTGGGCCCGACTCATGGCCGCGTTGATGCGTTGCTGATCCGATTTCGATGTCTGGGACGTCGCATGGCCTGGCGTGGCAACCATCGACAGGAATACGATCGAGCGTTCTTGACCCTGCATCGTGCGGGCGTCGCCATAAATGATCCGCCGCTTCTCGATCTTCTCGGTTCCGATGCGTCTGTCCTCAACAAGCATCCGGCCGATCTTCTCGGCCTGCTCGGCCCCGATCAGGGAGATGAACTCCAAAGTCGCGATGGTTGTGAGCTGGGTCCTCAATAAGCCGGGCGATCTCGTCGACGATCCACCTCGCCTCGAACGGGTTCGTCTTTCCCTGTCGCGTGGCTCCAGGAATATAAACGTCCGCCAGCGGCGGGTCGAACCGCTCCTAGGCCGTCGGCACACGAAGAGGCACAAGCTCGTTATTGTAGAATCGGGTCGAGAACTGGATGATCGGTGCGACACAGCGGAAGTGCTCGCGCAGCATGACCAATTGCAGTTGCCAGATTGCCGAGCTCGATCATGACGGGCAGGGCACTGCCGTCACAGACCCGCTTGAGGGCCAGAAGAGCCTCGGGCGGTCGATATCCATCAGGAAGATTGCCGCGGATGGCAAAGATTGCCGGGCCGAAGTCGAGCGTGCGGCGCATCGCATCGAGATCCAGTCCAAAGGGAAATAGACCTAAGATTACTGAAACTACCCCCTCGATGCGATCGGCGATCGAAAGTGCCGCTGCGGTGTCTGCCCTTCTTTCCTGAAGGTAGCGGCCAGCGCCGATCACGCCTTCGACGTCATGCTCCATCAGCGTCTGAAGCACCGCCTCGGTCACCGCGCGTAGAAAATCCCCCTCATCGTGCTTTTGCAGCAGCTCGATCAAGGTCATGTTGGTCTCGGTCATCCACTGCCCGGCAGGGCATTGCGAAGCAATGTCCCGAGAGGGGGGTCTCCATCGGTCCGTGGTTGAAGTGTCCAAACTCCACCATAACCGACGTCCTCGATGGCCACCCCGGTTACACCGCCAGCGCGGCGCAAAAGTCCACCACGTTCGTGGACGCTACCCCTCAAATCCTTCCCATGCAGCCCCGATGGAAGGGTCTGCATGGGATCTATGACACGCGAGAGGCACTTTCGCCTAGTTCCGCGGCAGCACCTTTTGGAGCGCCTGGACGGCAGCGAGAGTGGGCGCGACATCCTTGCCGGCCGTGATGTCACGAAGCATGGAAATCCAGGCAATCTCGTTCCTGGTCGGCGAACGCGTGTCGGGCAGCCGGAAGGTGGCGTAAATCATGGCGCTCACCGTCCGAAGATCGCGCGCAGGGCGGAGCGCGAGCGCGTCGTCAGCGCCGGGTCGTTGTGACCGCTGGCGTCACGGATCTCATGGATCCACGACACTTCGTTGCGACTGACGATCTCGCCGAAGATTTCGTCGATCGCCGCACTTTGCGATTCGAGGCCGTCCTGCTCGAGCGCGAGACGGAACAGAAACCGCGGGTCGCACTCGAGCGCCGCGGCAAGTTGCGGAATGCGATCCAACGGAACGCGCGCAGACCCCTGCTTGAGCATCGTGATCATGTTCTGGTTCTGAAATCCGGCACGGCCGGCGATATCGGCCTGCGTGATCGGACGCAGTTCCAAGACACGTTTGCTGATGTAGGCGGCGATGCGGCTTTCGGCGTAAGGTTTGTTCATGGTGACGTTCCTGATGATGACATGCAGCAACTGACGCTGCTGTTTTCATTATAGAAAGTGTCATCATGGGAGTGCGTTGGGTTCGTCGAGCCGCACGAGAAATGCGCTGCACTCGGACCGAGACTTCTACCGAAGAAAGCCTTCGTAAACGATCTGCGGGATAGACCGAAGGTTCGGGGGAGTTTCTCTTGTCCCATACTGGAGATCACAATCCGCCAGCGCGCCGAAATGGATCAGGACGCCCAAGCGCTGGAGTAGCTGACGCCCGAGCTTATCCAAATCGGCTGGTCCAGACGGTGCTGCGGCGGTCCATGTCTTCCACCAAGCGGCTTCACCGAGGACGAGGACGATCGGTGGTTGTGATGAGACGACCCGTCCGAACTGCCGCGCGATTTCTTCTCGAAACCGGTCCAGATTGGCTTCCACGATGGCGCTGTAGCGCAGTCCTTCGATAAGGGCTGTCGGGGGCGGGTCACTGTCGCCACCCGACTGCGCTTTGACCTTCAGTTCGACGACGACGATGCGCCCGGCGTCCGTTACGCCAATCAGGTCGATCTTGCCGATCCCCGCATCGGTTCGCTTCGACTTGAGTGGCACTTGGTAATCGAGCAGCTCGAACGCACCACCGTCCGGCAAAGGCCAGCGACGCCGTAAGGCAACGAGGGCGACAGCGATGTGCTCCTCACGCCGGTTGCTCGCCCCCCTTCCAGACGTCAGGCCGGCGTGCCCGACGAAGTAACGCGATTGCGCGCGCCGTCGTGGCGCGGACGCTCGTAGAGCTTCGTAGGCCACCGCCAGTGTTTCGGCGTCCATGCCGGCGATATCGAACGCCAGGGTGCTCTTTGGCCATCGACGACGAAACAGGATCTCGGTTTTGGGCTTTACCGCAAATGGCGAGGAGGAAGCGGTGGGATCCATGGTCCTAGCCTGCATGTCGAATTTGGTGACAGTGTGGCATCCCTCGAAAGTTTAAGCCCGGTCGTCCATGAAGACCTATGAACAAAACGGCCATCTCGCCCGATCTTTGTCAGTCCGCTCGGCTTTCCCTGTAATGATAACTAGGGTCAGGAACTCATAACCAGAACATGACGATGGCTGCGAGGGCGCATGCTGAGAGAAAGAGATCAGCGCATCTGTCGTAGCGCATCGCGATCCGTCGCCGGTCTTTGAGGCGGGCGAAGGCGTTCTCGATCCGGTGACGCTGATGTTAGAGGACGGCGTCGTAAGGGATCGGCACCTTGCGGCATTTCCGGGACGGGATGCAGGCTGGATATTCCGTTCGATCAAGGCGTTGCGGAACCAGCGCGCTTCGTAGCCACGGTCTGCCAGGAGGGCTTTGGCGGGTGGCAGCGACGACAGGAGCTCCCGAGCCCCGATGTAGTCGGAGGTCTGGCCGGCGCTCAGGAACATCCCGATCGGACGCCCCTTGCCATCCGTCACGGTGTGCAACTTCGAGTTCAGCCCGCCCTTGCTGCGACCGATGAAGCGATTGCGCCCCCCTTTTTACCCCGTAGGCTGGCGGCGGTCCGGTGCGCTTTCAGGTGGATCGATCCAGTGAGGTCGCTCCATTTCTCGGCGTCGTCGTCAGCGCTAGGTTGACCGTCAGGAACGCTCCACACCGGACGTTCTGATCGAGCATCCACAAGACCTATCGACACGTAGATCAAAAGGTATATGGTCCAGACATAATACCTTTGGATGAGCCATGTCACTTCTTCTCGACCAAGCCATTCAGCGTCATAGCCAGACCGCCTTGACGTTTCTTCGATCGCTGATTGGGTGCCCCAGCACGTTGGGCCACGAGCAATCTGCGTTGGAGATTTTTGCTAGCGAAGCGAAGGATCTGGGCTTCGACGTTACCCGCCTCGGGTTTCCGGCCGGTCCGGTCGACCATCCGGACGCCGGGGTTGCGGTGGATCCTTCGGCCGTTTCTGACGGCAGGTTCCAGGTTCTGGCGACGAGCCCTGGTAAAGGTCCGCTTCAGCTTCTCTTGAACGGTCATATGGACGTCGTTCCGGCAGTTTCGGACGCGAAGTGGACGTCACCGCCGTTCGAGGCGACCGAAAGGGATGGCTGCCTTTTCGGTCGTGGAGCGGCAGACATGAAATGCGGTTTTGCCGTCGGAACGCTGGCTCTGCGGGCGCTGCGCGACGTGGCGCCCGACCTCTTTGCAACCCGGCGTATCGGGTTCTTCGCAGCGATCGAGGAAGAATGCGGCGGGAACGGCACCCTGGTGGCGGGTCTCCATCACTGCGTCACGGCCGCCGAGGTCGTCGTCCTCGAACCGACCGGTCTGGATCTGCTCATCGGTGGCGTCGGCATCCTCTGGGTGGATGCCACGGTGACGACCCGGGCCGGACATGCGCAGGGGGCGAACGAGCACGAGAACGCCGTCGAGCTGGGCATGCAAATTCTGGCGGCGTTGCGGATATGGGTCGCCGAGGTCGCGCGGCAGTCACCCGATCCGGCCCTAGGGGAGGCGGGACAGGGGCTGGCCGTAAACCTTGGACGCATGACGGCGGGTGACTGGACATCGTCGGTGCCGTGTCAGGCCGTCTTGTCCTTTCGCATCGCTTTTCCACGCGGTTGGACGCCGATCGAGGCAGAAGCAAAGGTGCGCGAGGGCGTGGCAGATGCACTTCCCGACGTCGACGTGCAACTCGACCTCTCCGGGTTTCGCGCAAGCGGCTACCTCATCGATCTCGACACGCCTCTGGTCCGCGATCTGCAGGCAGCCCATTTCGACGCGCACGGCACCGTCCCACGCTGCTATTCCATCGCCTCCACGACCGATGCGCGCACCTATCTCGACGTCTTTGGCGTGCCCGCCGTTTGTTTCGGGGCGCGCGGTCACAATCTGCACGGCATCGACGAATACGTCGAAATCGACAGCATCGCCGCCGCCGCACAGACCCTCGCCCGCTTCATTCTGATGCGGTTCGATCCCACAGGGGATCACTCGTGAAAGAGGCCGTGCTTGACACCCCAACCCTCGCGGGTCCGATCAGGAACCGGCACGTCGCCGACGCCATCGTCGACCGTTTGGTAACGGCGGTCGCCCTCGGCCTCTATGTCACGGGACAGCAACTGCCGACCGAACGCGACCTCGCAACCATGCTCGGCGTTTCACGCACGTCGATCCGGGAGGCACTGAAGCAACTGACCGACACCGGCTATCTCGAGGTGCGCCGGGGCCGCACCGGCGGCTACTTCGTGCGTTCCGAATGGGGGGCGGCATCGGCCGAGCACGTGCAGCGTCAGATCGTCGCCAATTGGGACGAATTCGAACAGATATTCGACGCGCGCACCCTGATCGAGCCTCTGATCGCCCGCACCGCCGCCGAACGGCGCACCGACGCGGACATGGTGCCGATCCGTGCCGCACTTGGCGATTACCTCGTGGCCGCGGACCATGATGCCTCACGCCGGGCGGACTCGGCGCTGCATCTGGCAATCGCGCAGGCGACGCATAACACCATCCTGGTGCAGAACTCCGTCGATCTGCGCGCCCGCATCGGCCTCAATCTCGGGGCAGAGCCCTATACCGACGAGGTGCGGCAGACCGCTATCCGGCAGCACCAGGACCTCGTCGCCGCCATTGCCGAGGGGCGGGCCGAAGTTGCAGGGGCCATCGCCAGGGTCCATTTCACCCTGTCCGAAACCCTGATCCGCAAGCTTGCAGACCGCGCGCGCATCCCTGAAGCCGGGGGCGCGTCATGAGCGGCACTCTTGCCTTCGTCCTGCGCCGCGTCGCCATCACCGTGCCGGTGCTGATCGCGATGAGCGTCGTCGTCTTCCTCATAATCCGCCTCGTGCCGGGCGACCCGGTCCGGACGATGCTCGGGTTCCGCGCAACCGACGCCAACGTCGCCGAACTGCGCAGCCAGCTCGGGCTCGACCGGGGTTTGTTCATTCAATACGTGTCATGGGCGAGAGGCGTGCTGCGCGGCGACCTCGGGGCCGATATCATCAGCGGCGCGCCGTTGAGCGAACTACTGTGGCAGCGTCTACCCGTGACGTTGGAACTGACCGGCCTTTCGATGCTGGTCGCCATCGCCGTCGGCGTGCCCCTCGGCGTGTGGAGCGCGACGGGCGGGCCCGTCCTGCGGCGGCTAACCGAGGGGTTCGTCGTCCTCGGCATCTCTGTCCCGGATTTCTGGCTCGGGATCATGCTCGTGCTATTGTTCTCGTCGGTGTTCGTGCTCTTGCCACCTTCGGGCTGGGTGCCGTTTTCCCAGGACCCGGTGGGCAACATCCGCCACATGATCCTGCCCGTCCTCACGCTCGCCGTGGGCGAAGCGGCCTATTTCCTGCGCACGACACGCAGCGCGGTCGCCGGAGTGATGTCGCGACCCTTCGTTACCTTTCTGCGGGCCAAGGGTATCAGCCATCACAACATCGTCTTCCGCCATGCGTTGCGCAATGCCGGACCCTCGATCGTGACGGTGATCGGCATCCAGGTGGGTGTCCTGCTCGGCGGCGCGATCATCGTGGAGAGCCTGTTCGCCCTGCCCGGCGTCGGGCGGCTGGTGGTGACCGGAATCACCCAGCGAAACTATCCCGTGGTGCAGGCAGGTGTCCTTGCCATCGCCACGATATTCATCGTCGTGACCTTGCTGACGGATCTCGTCGTCGGATGGCTCGATCCGCGGGTAGTGGACGGGGGTGCGAAATGACCGCCACGGTCCTGTCCCCGGCCCCGCTGAGACGCCGCAACACCATGCTAGTCGCGGGTCTTGCCATTCTTGCACTGCTCGCGGGCGTAGCCGCATTGGCGCCGTGGATCGCGCCGCACGACCCCGAGGCGATGGACATCGAACGGATCATGGCCGCGCCGAGCCTTCGGCATTGGTTCGGGTCGGACGTCTTCGGGCGCGACGTGCTCAGCCGCGTGATCTATGGCATGAGGATCAGCCTTCTCGTTTCGCTGTCCGCGGTCGCCGTCTCTCTCGTCGTGGCCGTGCCCCTGGGGCTTGTGGCGGGCTACTTCGGCAGTTGGGTCGACAGCGCGATCAGCCGGGTTCTCGACATGATCCTCGTGCTGCCCGCGATGCTGCTGGCAATCACCCTCATCGCAATCCTCGGCCCCGGCAGTGTCGTCGCGGCGCTCGCCATCGCCGTCATCTATCTGCCGATCCTCGGGCGCGTCATGCGGACGAGCACCCTCGTCGTTGCGCGGGCCGACTATGTCTCGGGCGCACGGGCGCGGGGCGTAGGGCATCTACGGACGATCCTCGGCCATGTCGCACCAAACGCCATTGGCCCGGTCATCGTGCAGGCCTCGGTCCTAAGCGCCTTTGCCCTGCAACTCGAAGCAGGTCTCAGCTTTCTGGGCCTCGGGACGCAGCCGCCGACGCCGTCGCTCGGCGGCATGCTTTCCGAGGGCCGCGACGTCCTCAGTATCGCGCCATGGGTCGAGGTGTTTCCGGGTCTCGCCATCATGGTCGCGGTGCTCGCGTTCAGTGCGGTGGGCGCTGGGCTGCGCGCCGCGCTCGACCCGGCGGGGGTCGCGGAATGACGGCGGTGCTCACAGTGCGTGACCTCGACGTGCGTTTCGGGGGCGGGCCGCTGGCGGTGGCGGGCGTCACGATGGACGTGGCCAAGGGCGAGATATTCGGCCTCGTCGGTGAAAGCGGTAGCGGTAAAAGCACCGTCGCCAACGCCGTGATGGGCCTCTTGCCCGACGTGGCGCAGGTCGCAGGCAGGATCGCGCTGGGCGGGACCGCACTGACCGGCCTCGACGAGACGGCACTGCGGGCGCTGCGCGGCAACGAAATGGCGATGATCTTTCAGGATGCATCGGCCAGCCTCGATCCGACATGGTCGGTCGGCGACCAGATCGCAGAGACGATCCGCGCGCACCGCAGCATCAGCGCGCGCGCGGCGCGGACGCAGGCGACGCGCATGATGGAAGAGGTCGGCATCCGCGACGCCGGCGCCCGCTACCGCGACCCGCCGCACCGGTTCTCGGGCGGGATGCGGCAGCGCATCGTGATCGCCGCCGCCCTTGCTAACGCGCCCCGCCTGCTCATCGCGGATGAGCCGACGACGGCCCTCGACGTGACGGTGCAGGCACAGGTCCTCGGCCTCATCGACAGGATGCGCCACGACCGCGGCTCTGCCGTCCTGCTCATTACCCACGACCTCGGGGTCGTCGGCCAGATCTGCGACCGGGTCGGCGTCATGTATCGCGGCCACCTGCTCGAGGTCGCCGCAACTGCCGACCTGTTCGAACGACCTGAGCATCCCTACACCCGCGCCCTCCTCGCCGCCAATCCGGCGAGCGCACCGCGCGGCAGTCGCCTGCCGGTCATCCCGCCCGAATGGAGCGTCGAGAGCCTGACCGACGCGCAGGCTGGAGATACCGCTCATGGCTGATCTTCTGGCAGTCGACGGACTGCGCAAGACATTTGCCGCACGCGGAGCGGGATGGCGCAACTCCCGCATCACTGCCGTCGAAGGCGTATCGCTGCGCCTTCACCGAGGCCGCACCCTCGGTCTCGTCGGCGAAGTCCGGCAGCGGCAAGAGCACGTTGGGCCGGTGCATCCTGGGCCTCGCCACCCCTGACGCGGGCAGCATCGTCTTCGACGGCCGCGAGGTTGGCGGCCTGCGGGGCCGCGCTCGAAGCGAGTTCCGCCGCCGGGTGCAGCCGGTTTTTCAGGATCCCTGGGGCAGCCTCGACCCGCGCTGGCCGATCGCCCGCAGCGTGCGCGAGGCGCTGGACGGGTTCGGCATCGGGTCCCCGGCGGATCGGGGTGCCCGGGTCCGCGATCTCTTTCACCGGGTCGGCCTTGACCCTGCCCTCGGTCCGCGTCTGCCCGCGACGCTGTCGGGCGGTCAGCGCCAGCGCGTCGCCATTGCCGCGGCTCTCGCAAGCGAGCCCGACCTCATCATCGCCGACGAGCCCGTCAGTGCGCTCGACATGTCGGTGCAGGCCCAGATCCTTAACCTGTTCATGGACCTTCAGGACGACCTCGGCGTCGGGTTCCTGTTCGTCACCCACGACCTCGGCGTCGTCGAACACGTCAGCCACGACATCGCCGTCATGCACCGCGGCCGTCTGGTCGAGACGGGCCCGACCGAAACCGTGATGCACGCCCCGACGCAGGACTATACCCGCAGCCTTCTCGCTGCGATTCCTCGCCCCCGCCACCTCGCCTGACCGAAAGGACACGACCATGCCGATGACGACCCTGAACGGAACCCAATTCAATTATCAGATCGACAACGAGGACGGGGCCGACACCATCGTCCTGATCAACGGCCTCGCCGACGACCTCACTTCTTGGGGGTTCCAGGTCCCCGATTTCGTCGCCGCCGGATACCGCGTCGTCAGCTTCGACAACCGTGGCATCGGCAAATCTGACCGGCCCGCCGGCGCCTATACCTCGCGGATGATGGCCGACGACGCCAAGGCCCTCGTGGACGGCCTGGGCATCAGCGGATTTCACCTGATGGGCGTGTCGATGGGTGGGATGATCGCGCAGGAATACGCGCTCGCCTATCCGGACGACCTGAAATCGGCGGCATTCGTCTGCACCTACGGTGTCGCCGATCCGTTCTGCCAGAACATGTTCGCCCTGTGGGCCGACATCGCCCGCGAGATCTCGGTGCCCTTCGTCATGCGCGACGTGGCGCTTTGGGCATTCACTGGGCCGTTCTTCGACGAACGCCCCGCCGATGCGGCGGAATTCGCCGAGGCCATGGCCGGTCTCGACATGTCGGTCGCGGCATATCTGTCGCAGCTCAACGTGATCCGGCAGCACGACGCCGTCGTTCGGGTCAGGGATTCTGAAGATGCCGGTGCTCGTGCTGGCGGGCGAAGAGGACATCCTGATCCCCGTGCGCCTGTCCCGCCGCCTGCATGAGGCGATCCCCGGATCGACATGGGCCACCACCCCCGGCGGCCACGCCTGCCTGTGGGAGAGCCCGACCCCTTTCAATGCTGCCTACCTCGACTACCTGAAATCCCTGTCCGCCTGACCTCAGCCCTCCCGAAAGGAGACCTGCCCATGCCCCTCGGAACCTTGACCTCCCGTCTGCGTCGGTCCGCCGCCGCTTGTGCGCTCGCCCTTCTCACCACCCTCCCCGCATCGGCCGTGATGGCTCAAGACATCGTGCCGGGCGGCGACCTGCGCGCGGCCCTGACCGGAGAGCCCGACGTGCTCGATCCGGCGACCTCGTCGATCTACACCGGCGCGCAAGTCTACGAAGGCATCTTTTCAAAGCTGATCGACATCGACGCGGACGGCAACTTCGTGGCCGACCTCGCCACCGATTGGACACAGACCGACGAGACCACCTGGTCCTTCACGTTGCGCGACGGCGTCACCTTTCACAACGGCGAGGCCTTCACCTCCGAGGACGTGAAATACAGCTTCGAGCGAATTCTCGATCCTGCCACCGCCAGCGCCTATGCCGGCCTCTATTCGCAGATCGACAGCATCGAGACGCCCGACCCGATGACGGTCGTGTTTCACCTGTCGTCGCCGTTCGGCCCGTTCCTGACTAACATGGCGACCAACGGCCAAATCGTGAACCGGACCGCCATCGAGACCGGCGACCCCGCGCGCGGCCCCGTGGGCACCGGCCCGTTCAAATTCGTCGAATGGGTGCAGGGCGACCACATCACTATGACCCGCAACGACGACTACTACGAAGACGGCCACCCCTACCTCGATACGATCACCTTCCGGTTCCTGCCCGTCGACCAGAGCCGGATCACGGCTCTCACCTCGGGCGAGCTAGACTGGGTCGACGCGATCCCGCTGCAACTGGTCCCGAGCCTCAGTCAGGACGAGCGGTTCAACTACGTCACCAGCCCTGTCGCCGGTATCCCCGACTACCTCGCGATGAACACTGCCGTCCCGCCGTTCGACGACGTGCGCGTCCGCCAGGCTGTGGCGCTGGCCGTCGACCGCGCCGCGATCCGGGCCGTGGCCTACCTCGGCACCGGAGAGCTCGGCCTGACCGAGATGCCCACGGGTTCGGTCTGGTATGACGATACGGGCATCTTCGCCGCCGAACGCGACCTCGACCGCGCACGCGAACTGCTGGCAGAGGCGGGCTATCCCGACGGTCTGAGCATCGAATACTTGGGGCTGACCCAATATCCCGAACTGCTCAAGACCGGTCAAGTGATCCGCGAATCCCTCAAAGAGATCGGCATCGACATGACCATCCAGGCCGTCGAGGTATCAGTCTGGTTCGACGCCTTCGTTTCGGGCGGCTATCAGATCACCAGCGCCTACCAGGAACGGACCATAGATCCCGACAACTTCTACACTCTCGTCCTGAGGTCCGGCGCACCGGTCAACACGACGGCCTACGTCAACCCCGATCTGGACGCGCTGATCGACGCGGCCGCTGCCGGGACGGACATGGCGGAGCGCATGACCCTCTACCAGCAGATCCGCGAAATCGCGACAGCGGATGCGCCGCTGGTGTTCACCCATTTTGAAACGCTCAACTACCTGATGTCGAACACGGTCGCCGGTTCGACGATCACGCCGACACTGAGCCTTCATATGGAGGACGTCGGCTTTACCGAGTAGTGGCATGCCAAATGCGCACGCGACATCCCGCCCTTGGCGGGGTGTCGCTACTTAAAGCGGATGCAGGCATCCCAGTCCCGAGAATGCCGGATCAGGTTGCCGGCGCGAAGGTATGTCCTAGGGTAGCCGTCGTGGGATCACCGATCGACAGTGTTGGGCGCCCCCGGGCGCAGAAAGCGTCGGCGAGGTTGTCGGTGTCGGTTTCGCGCGCGGTGCTGGTAGAGCGCCTACATGGCACCACGCGCCCGGTCGTCGTCTTGTCGGCCGACGCCGGGATGGGAAAGACCGTCCTTCTCGATTTATTGAAGCGGCGTTCCGATGAGGTGGCCGGCAGCGGGGTGGTGTATCTCGACGCGGGAACGGCGCTGAGTCTCGATGTTATCATGCCTCCTCCGGATGGCACGCAATTGGTCGTCGCGATGCGGCCCGGATGCCGGGTGCCCGGGCTGGCGCGAGCGCGTCTCTATGGTCTGGTGGAGGACGTCGATAACGACGCACTCACTTTAACCGTAGACGACATCGCCGCCAGCCTCGGGATCGCACCACTGGAGGCCAAGGCCGTGCACAGGGTGACCGGGGGCTGGCCGTGTCTGCTGGAACGCCGCGGGCGAGGCGATGCGAAAGGGGAAGTGAACGGCGACGATGCCGTGCTAATCTCCTTTCTCATCGAAGAGATCCTCATGCCGCTCACCCCGGAAACCCTCGTTGCCGGACGAGTGCTCTTGCGCGACAATCTGCGTCCCGATCCGGCGGCGCTGCGGGACTTTCCTTTCACGACAGCCGACAGAGGGGACCTTCACCCGATCCTGGTGGCCTGCAGGGCTGCGATGTTGCGCGCAATCACGCTCATCCTCGATGAGCAGGCTACCCGCCCTGCCCGGCGCCGCCGGATCGAGGCTGCGCAGATCGCCCTCGGCGATACGCTCGCGGCCATCGCCTCGGCGCAGTCGACCGGAGATTTCGACGCAGCCCTTTTCCTCGTCGAGGCGGCAGGCGCGGACTATATCATCCATCGATACGGCAGCGAGGCGCTGGACGACATCATTTTGGGATTTCCGTCCCACCTCACGACGAGCGCCCCGGCCCTCGTCAATTGCCGGGCGATGCGCGCGGTCAAACGGGGGGACGTAACGCTCGCGCTGCGCATCGTGCACGATCGATGGGGCATCCGCGCCGACGACCCCAAAGACGCAAGCATCCCGGTATCGGTCCGGTTCTTCCGCCTGATGCTTCGCGGATGGGAAGATTTCGAGATGCGGCCCGAGCAGCTGGATGCCGGCTATGTGATGCTCGACGAACTTGGACCCGATGACGACTTGCGGCGGGGCTCGCTCTACAATTCCATCCTAGAGGTCTATATACGGTCGCGCCGCTTTGCCGAGGCCGACCATGCCGCGAACCTCGCCGAAGGGTATTATGCTCGCGCCGGGATCCCAATCCTGTCGTTCTACATCGCGCTGCATCGCGCCATGATCCGACTGTTGCAGAGCGACCCATCCGGCGCGGCCGGCTTTGCCGCGATGGCGCACATACACCTCTCCCGGTGCGGTTTCGAAAGCCTCAACGACGCCCGGCTGCTTTCGATGCTGGAGGCCTGCATCGCCTACGAGCAGGGCAGCCCGGCCGCTTTGACGCGGTTCATCTCCCTCGACCTTGAGGATCTTGCCCAAGGCGAGATCTGGCCCAGCCTCGTCGATCTCTTGATCCAATACGGGAGCCAAGCTCTGTCCGAGCAGATGGCGACGATGGCCGCACGCAGCTTTCTCGATCACTGGCGGATCTTCGAACGCCGCTCGGACGCTTTTGTCAGGCGCATCGACATCCGCGAGGCGATTATTCTGCAGAACGCGAGCCGCTGGCTCGAGGCAGCAAGGCAGGCGACGACGCTCGGTTCCTCGGTCGACGTGGTCGCAGTCGTGAATCAAGGCGCGGCGCTCGCATGGCTTTACGATCGCGACGATCTGGCGCTGGCGTTGTTCTGGCTGCGACAGTGCGCACATGATGCACCTGGAACCCAGGGCCTCGAGGCGGCTCTCGACGCGGTGCTGGCGAACCAGCGACTGACACAACGCCAGCGATTCGGCGCCGAGCTCTGGCGCGCCGAAGTCCTCCGCCGGGCCCGCCGGTTGAACGAGGCGCAGGCACAGGCGCTGCGCACCTTGCAGACGGCAGCCCGTCTTGGCGCGGTGGCCAGCATCAGCGAGGAACGGCCTTTCGTTGCTGCACTTCTCGGCAGTCGCCGCATGCGGTCGGCCCTTGAGGCCTCGGCACCCGTGCGCCGTCTGCTGCGCCGCACCGCCTTGTCGATCCCCGAACGGATGCGTCAGGGCCGGACCTTCGGACTGACGCGACAGGAAAGCCGGATGCTACACGGCCTGAGCGAAGGGGCAACCAACAAGGCGATGGCGAACGCCATGGGACTGAGCGAAGCGACGGTTAAGTTTCACCTCCGAAATCTCTATGCCAAGTTGGGATGCAGGTCGCGGTCAGAGGCGGTGCGCACGGCAGCGGCAATGGGACTGATCGCATAAACCTAGCCTTTTTATGCGATAACCTATCCCTCCACCCTCTTGCATCCAACCGGATTGCTGGCAGATGCTGAAATCCGATGGCGGCCGGTCGCGACCGGATCCACGCCCGATTTGCACACCGCAGCAAACCTCAGGGGGAAATCATGAAAACCCAGCTATGGACCACCTCGGCCCTCGGCGTCCTCGTCGCCGCCGGCATCGCCGCGCCGACCCTCGCGCAGGACGCGCCGACCGTCGTGACGATGAACACGGTGCAGATCTTCGGGACGATCGATCCGGCGAAGATCAGCGACTACACCGACTACATGGCCGCCGTGAACCTCTACGATGGCCTCGTAACCGTCGACGGTGACGGCAATCTGGCGCCTCAGCTCGCCAGCAGCTGGGAGGTGTCCGACAATGCGACGTCGGTGACATTCACGCTGAACCCGGACGCCCATTTCACGGACGGCTCGCCAGTCGAGGCGGCAGACGTGATCTACTCGTTCGAGCGGCTGTTGCGGATCAATCAGGGACCAGCGAACCTGTTCGACGGCGTCGTGGCCCCGGGCGCTGTAACCTCCGACGCGCCTGGCACGGTAACCTTCTCGCTATCTAAGACCTTTGCGCCTTTCATGGCCACCATTCCGGCGTTGATGATTGTCAACTCGGACGTGGTAGAAGAGAACGCGGGCGACGACGATGGCCAGACATGGCTCGCCACCAACGTCGCGGGTGCCGGCGCCTACACGCTGTCGAGCTGGGAACGGGGCAGCCGGATGATCATCGCCGCCGACCCCGATTATTATGGCGGCTGGAACGACAGCCCGATCGACGAGGTCCGCTGGATCGTCACCAACGACGAGGCGACCGTGCGTTCGCTCGCCGCCTCAGGCGAGTTGACGATGACCTCCCAATTCCAGTCGCCCGATACCTATGCGGCACTCGTAGACATGGGACGCTTCTATATGGAGAGCCAGCCGACCTCGACGGCCTTCTATCTCAAGCTCAACAATCAGGTCGCGCCCACCGACGACGTGCACATCCGCCGCGCCATTGCGCTCGCGACGGACTACGACACCATCCGCGAGGTGATTTTTCCGGGGGAACCGATGAATTCCCCACTGCCCGGTGCCTTCTCCGATTTCCACGCCGACGATCTGCCGGACCTGACCTACGACATGGAGGCAGCTGCCGCCGAGGTGGCGCAATCGGCCTATGTCGGCCAGCCGATCCCGATCACACTGGGCTATGTAGCGGGCACCATCTTTGAGGAGGAGATCAGCTTGCTGATGCAGGCCAATCTCGAGGCGCTCGGGTTTGTGGTCACGCAGCAGGCCGATCCTTGGAACCGGGTAACCGAGATCGCGACGGACGTGGCGCAGACCCCGAACGTGAACCAGATCTTCTTCGGCCCGACCTACCCGAGCCCGGATTCGATGTTCTTTACGCAATATCACTCCGCCGCCGCTGGCACCTGGGCGTCGATGGACTGGGCCGCGACGCCGGAACTCGACGCGATGATCGACGCGGCCCGCGCCACCGGCGATACAGCCGAGCAGGCCGAGATCTACAAGGAGATCCAGCGCGTCCTTATGGCCGAGACCCACACAATTCCGCTTTTGACGCAGACGGTGCAACACGCGATGGACAATTGCCTTCAGGGGTTTCAGGCGGTCCCGATGCAGAGCTTCGACTACGACTTCACCCGCTACAGCTGGTCCTGTGATAGCTGAGGCAAACCGCGTCCCGGCCCCCTTGCGGGCGGCCGGGACGCGGGCCGCGGGCTGAGACATGCAGTTTCTGGCTTTCCTTCTGCGGCGCGTCCTGTGGTCGTTCTTGGTATTGTTCGGCCTGTCGGTCGTCATCTTTACCATAGCGCGGATCATTCCGGGCGACCCCGCGCGCATGGCGATGGGTCCTACGGCGAGTGCCGAACAGGTCGCCGACCTGCAGGAAGCCCTCGGTCTCAACGATGCGATCTCGGTGCAATACCTGCGCTTCGTCACCGGTCTGGCGCGCGGCGACCTCGGGCGGTCCCTGCTGACCGAACGCCCTGTCGCAGACGATATCTCCAACACCTTTCCTGCCACCCTCGAACTGGTGATCTGCACCGTTATCCTCGGCTTCGTCTTCGGTGTGCCCCTCGGCGTCGCGGCGGCCCATTGGAAGGACAGGTGGCCCGACAACCTCGTCCGGGCACTGGCGATCGGCTCTGCCGTCGTGCCCTCGTTCTTCCTTGCTCTGCTGCTGCAGCTGCTGGCCGGCTATGTCCTTCAGATTTTACCCACGACAGGGCGCCTCCCCGCCGGCATGACCTTCGATGCCGACATCACCGGCCTTCTGCTGATCGACAGCCTCTTGCGCGGTCGCCTCGACATCATGTTTGAGGCCGCGCGCCACCTGCTGTTGCCGGCCATCGCGCTGGCCGCCGCAACGATGGGCCAGATCGCCCGCATCACCCGCGCCTCGATGATCGACGTGAGCCGTCAGGACTATATCGAGGCGGCGCGCGCCTTTGGCGTGCCCGAACGGCTGCGCCTGTTCAAATACCAGCTGCGCCCCGCCTTCGTGCCGCCGCTGACGATCATCGGCCTCGAATTCGCGTCGCTGATCGGCAACGCCTTTGTCGTCGAACTCATCTTTTCGTGGCCCGGCATGGCGAGCTATGGCGTCCGCGCCATCCAGCAAAAGGACCTGAACGCGATCATGGCGGTCGTCATGGTCTCGGGCATCTTCTTCGTCGTGGTAAACCTGCTGATCGACCTCGCCGTCGGCCTCGTCGATCCACGCGTCCGCATCCGGGGGCTGCGGGCATGACCTCCCCGGACAAGGCAGAACCCGACGGCGCGGACCTCAACGTGACAGAACAGCAGGCGCTTAGCAATTCGTGGCAGACGTGGTATAGGTTTTCGCGCAATCCGACGGCGGTGATCGGCGCGCTGATCGTCGTCGTCTCTATCCTGCTCGCCCTCCTCGCCTCCTACATCACGCCCTTCCCCGATCACGTCGGCGCGGTCGTGGATTTCCGCAACCGGCATCAGCCTCCCTCTGGCGTCCACTGGTTCGGCACCGACAACGTCGGGCGGGACATCTTCACCCGTGTCATCTTCGGCTTGCGGATCTCGCTGATGCTCGCCGCGGTTGTCCTCGGCCTCGCGGTGCCGTTCGGCGTCGTCCTCGGCCTGCTGGCGGGGTATTTTGGCGGCTGGGTCGAAATCGTCATCATGCGGATCACGGACATCGCGCTGGCGATCCCCCCACTGGTCATGGCGCTGGCCGTCGCCGCCGTGCTGACGCCGTCGCTGACGAACTCGATGCTGGCCATAGCTCTGCTGTGGTGGACCTGGCACACGCGGCTGATCTACTCGATCACGCGGCAGCTCAGGTCTCAGGAATTCGTCGAGGCGGCCGAGACGCTCGGCGCATCGAAGGCGCACATCCTGTTTCGCGAGATCCTGCCGAACTGCGTCTCGGCAATCGCCGTGAAGACCTCACTTGACGCGGGCTTCGTGATCCTGATCGGTTCCGCGCTATCGTTCCTCGGCCTCGGCATCCAGCCGCCCACGCCCGACCTCGGGACCATGGTCGCCTCTGGCGCATCGTTCCTGCCGGGCTACTGGTGGGAAAGCATCCTGCCTGGCTGTGCCATCCTCTTCGTAGCACTCGGGTTTAACCTGCTCGGCGACGGATTGCGCGACCTCTACGACGTAGAGGACGTATGACCGCACTGTTGTCCGTTCGCGATCTGGACGTTTCGTTCACCACCTACGGACGACGAACGCAGGTGCTGCATGGTGTCTCGCTCGACGTGCCGACGGGCGCGCAGGTAGCACTCGTGGGTGAGAGCGGATCGGGCAAGTCGGTGACGATGAAGGCGATTATGGGCCTGCTGCGTCAGCCCCCCGCCTCGATCGAAGGGGGCCAGTATCCACTTCGACGGCAAGGACCTGTTGCAAATGCGCGAACGGGACCGGCTTGCCCTGCGCGGCACCGCGATGAGTATGGTATTCCAAGACCCGATGTCCTCGCTGAACCCCGTGTTCACAGTGGCGGACCAGCTTACCACGATCCTTAAATACGCCGACCGGCGGCTGGGGCGGTCACGCGGGCGGCGGGGACGTCTTGCCCGGGTCCACGAGGTCCTCGGTCAGGTCCGGATGCGAGAGCCGGAACGCGTCGCCACCAGCTTTCCGATCATGCTGTCAGGCGGCATGCGTCAACGGGTGCTGATCGCCATGGCCCTGCTGTCCGAGCCGCGCTTGCTGATCGCGGACGAGCCCGGCACCGCGCTCGACGTTACGACGCAGGCGCAGATCCTCAAGCTTCTGAAGGACCTCGTGACCGGCGCCGATCTGGCGCTTTTGATGATCACCCACAACCTAGGGGTGGTGCGCGAGACGAGCGCAACCACCTACGTCATGCGAAAGGGCTACATCGTCGAGCACGGTGCGACGGACGCGATCTTTGCCGCGCCGCAACACGAGTATACACGCAGCTTGCTGGCTGCCGTGCCGCGCCTCGCGGGCGGGGCGGCGCCATGAGCGTCCCGGCGCTGGAGTTGCGCAATCTGACGAAGACTTTCGCACTGCGCGACGGCTTCGGTCGCGGCAAGGGAGAGGTGCGGGCAGTCGACGAAGTGTCGCTCTCGATTGCGCCGGGCGAGATCTACGGCCTGGCAGGTGAGAGCGGATCGGGCAAGTCCACGATCGCTCGGATGATCATGGGCTTGGCCGCGCCCAGCAGCGGCGACATCCTTCTCGACGGTGCCAGCATCCTCGGCGCTGCGTCAATGGATCATCGTGCCCGAGTCCAGATGGTGTTCCAGAACCCAGGCGCGTCACTCAACCCGCGCCGCACGGTCGGCCAGTCGATGCGCGTGCCTCTCGATGCGCACCTTTACGCGGGCGACCGTCAGGCCCGCACCGGCGAGCTGCTCGATATGGTGCAACTGCCCCGCCATTTCGCCGACCGCTATCCGCACGAACTCTCCGGCGGTCAGAAACAGCGCGTCGCCATCGGCCGCGCGCTGGCGGTTGAGCCGCGCTTGCTGGTTCTGGACGAGCCGACGAGCGCCCTCGACGTTTCGGTCCAGGCACGCGTCATCGACCTGCTCGAGGCGCTGGGGCGCGATCTCGGCCTCACCTACCTTTTCATCAGCCACGACCTGAGCCTGATGCGCAATTTCGCGCGCCGTGTCGGCATCCTCTATCGCGGCAGGATCGTCGAGACCGGGCCGGTGGCCGAGGTCTTTGCCCAGCCCGCGCACGACTACACGCGCCTCCTGCTCGCCTCGGTTCCCGTCATGTCGGCGGCAGAAGAGGCGCTGCGACCCACCGTGCCGCTCATCGACGGTGAAATGCCAACAGCAGAGCAACTGATCGCCCTGCGCCAATCGAAAGGACAGACCCCATGATCCGCATCGGCATCGACGTGGGCGGCACCAATACGGACGCAGTCCTGATGGACGGGCAGCGCGTCGTCGCGGGGGTCAAGGCGCCGACCAGCGGCGACGTGATGACCGGCGTCGTCGCCGCCCTGCGCGCCGTCTTGAAAGAGACGGGGCGCGCGGCGGACACCGTCGACGTAGTGATGATCGGCACGACGCACTTCACCAACGCCGTCGTGCAGCGCCGCGACCTTGCCCAGACTGCCGCCGTGCGCCTCTGCCTGCCCGCGACGGCCTCGCTCCCCCCGATGGTGGACTGGCCCGAGGATCTGCGCGCTGAGATCGGCAACGCGTGGTGGCTTGCCCATGGGGGGCACGAGTTCGACGGGCGGATCATCTCGCCGCTCGACGAGGCGGAACTGGTCGGGATCGCGGCAGCGATCGCCGCTAAGGGTATCAACTCGATCGCGATCACCTCTGTCTTCTCGCCCGTCAGCGCCGAGTTCGAAAAGCAGGCGGGCGAAATCTTTGCCCGCGAGATGCCAAATGCTCACATCACCTTGTCCTCCGACATCGGGCGCATCGGCCTCCTCGAACGCGAGAATGCGGCGATCATGAACGCCTGCCTGCGCGACCTGTCTCGCGACGTGGTCGCGGCGTTCCGCGGCGCACTGGCCGACGTCGGTTTCACCGGGCGCTTTTTTCTCACCCAGAACGACGGCACGCTGATGGATGCCGCCTTTGCCGAGCGGTTCCCGGTGCTGACCTTTGCCTCGGGGCCCACCAACTCGATGCGCGGTGCGGCGTTCCTGTCGGGCGTCGCTGACGCCATCGTCGTGGACATCGGCGGCACTACTTCGACGTGGGCTCGTTGCAAAAAGGCTTCCCCCGGCAGGCTACCATGGCCGTCGACGTCGGCGGCGTGCGCACCAATTTTCGGATGCCGGACGTATTCTCAATCGGCCTCGGGGGCGGGAGCCTTGTGACCGATGACGGCGCCACGGTCGGTCCGCGTTCGGTCGGCTACCGGATTGCCACTGAGGCATTGGTCTTCGGCGGCACGACCCTGACCACCACCGACGTCGTCGTGGCCGACGGAGGCGCCGAACTGGGTGATCCGTCGAAGGTTGCCGGTCTAGACGCCGGCATCGTCCGCGCCGCGCGCGACCGCATCGCTTGGCTGCTCGAGGACTGCGTTGAGCGCGCCCGGATTTCCGCCGACCCCCTGCCCGTCATCGTCGTCGGCGGCGGCTCGATCCTCGTCGAGGGACCGATCGCGGGGCTGGAACTCATCAAGCCAGACCATTTCGCCGTCGCCAACGCCGTGGGCGCCGCCATCGCGCAAGTCTCGGGCGAGGTCGACCGTGTCTATGCATTGGCCGAGATGACGCGAGACGCCGCTCTCAACGACGCCAAGCGCCAGGCGACCGAGGCCGCCATCGCCGCAGGCGCGCGCCCCGACAGCATCGAGATTGTCGACGTCGAGGACGTGCCGCTCGCCTACCTGCCTGGGAACGCGACCCGCGTCCGGGTCAAGGCGGTGGGAGAGCTCCATGTCGGGTGACGGCTACCCCCTGCTCGAGGCGGACCTGTTGCCGCTTTCTATCGGTGCAGCCCTGCTCGGCACCGGGGGCGGCGGAAACCCTTATGTCGGCATGTTGCGCAGCCGTGAATTGCTGCGCGCGGGTGCCACGGTCGATATTATTCCCCTCAATGCCCTGGCCGACGATGCGCTGGTCGGCGAGGTTGGCGGGATCGGAGCGCCAGTCGTCGGCGTCGAAAAGTTCGAGGAAGGCGCCGAGTGCCTACGCGCCATGCGGGCCGTCGAGGAGATGACCGGCACCCGGATGTCGGCCCTGATCTGCGCCGAGATCGGCGGGGCCAACTCGATGGAACCCGTCATCACCGCCGCGCAGGCTGGTCTGCCGGTGCTCGACGGCGACGGCATGGGCCGCGCCTTTCCCGAGGTGCAGATGACCACCTTCTTCATCTATGGCGCGAAACCGGCCCCCGCCGCCATCGCCGACGACAAGGGAAACGTCGTGGTGTTCCGCGACGTGGTGGACATGTATTGGCTCGAACGGTTCGCGCGCGATACGAGTGTTGCGATGGGGGCTGCCGCAGGCCTCGCCATCGCGCCGATGCGAGCCGATTTCGTCCGGCGCGTGGCAGTGCCCGGCACCATGACGCAGGCATTGGACATCGGCCGCACGGTCATCGAGGCGCGCCGCCAGCGGCGTGACGTCGTCGATTGCATCCTCGCGTCGACAGGCGCCACCCTGTTCTTTACCGGCAAAGTGACGGATATCCGCCGCGACCTCGTCGGCGGATTCTCCCGGGGCGAGGCAAAGATCGCAGGTTCGGGCGACTATGCGGGCTGCGACGCGCGCATTGCGATCCAGAACGAGAACCTCGTGCTGTGGGTGGATGGCGATCCGGTGCTCATGGTTCCCGACCTGATCGTCAACCTCGACCTCGAAACCGGCGAGCCTATCACCACCGAGGTGCTGCGCTATGGCCAGCGGATCGCGACCATCGGCCTTCCGGTGCACGACCTGATGAAGACGGAAGCGGCCATGAAGGTCGTCGGCCCCGCCGCCTTCGGCTATCCCGATCTGACGTTCACGCCCCTTGCATGGCAGGAGAAACGACCATGACCGCAGCACCGACGGACATCGCGCCCGACCGCACGATCGGCGCCGCAGACCTCGACGACATCGCCACGGGCGGCGCCGTCCTTGGCACCGGCGGTGGCGGCGACCCCTATGTGGGCAAGCTGATGGCGCAGGAGGCGATCCGCCGACATGGGAACGTGCGCCTGATAGACGTCCACAGCCTTGCCGACGATGCGCTGGTCGTGCCGGTCTGCATGATGGGCGCGCCCACGGTGATGACCGAGAAGCTGCCGCAGGGCGACGAGCTGACCAAGGCGCTCGCCTCGCTCGAGCGGGTGATGGGCCGCAAGGTCGATGCCATCCTATGCGGCGAGGCGGGCGGCGTGAACTCGACCACGCCTTTCGTCGTCGCGGCCGCAACCGGCCTGCCGCTGGTCGACGGCGACGGCATGGGACGCGCTTTCCCCGAATTGCAGATGGTGACGTTCACGCTGCACGGCGTCACGGCGACGCCGATGGTGCTCTGCGACGACAAGGGAAATTCCATCGTCCTCGACACCGTCTCGAACCATTGGACCGAGCGCCTCGCGCGGGTCGCGACGGTCGAGATGGGCGGGTCTGCCCTCCTGGCGTTCTATCCGATGAGCGGCGCGGTAGCGAAGAAGTGCGTCGTCGCGGGCACGCTGTCTCTCTGTTCGCGCATCGGCCAGACGCTGCGTGCCGCACAACGTGGTCAGGCGGATCCGGTCGCCGCCCTGTCGGACCTGCTGGGGGCCAAGACCCTGTTTCAC
Source organism: uncultured Alphaproteobacteria bacterium (assembly GCA_963789535.1). Classification (GTDB taxonomy): domain Bacteria; phylum Pseudomonadota; class Alphaproteobacteria; order Rhodobacterales; family Rhodobacteraceae; genus CAVXHQ01. Next base: position 946,307 of record CAWBKU010000004.1, read on the forward strand.
GGCCGTGTCGCCGATATCGAGCGCCGCACGGAGGGGGGTTTTGCCCGCGGCACCGCGCGGCTGAACGGCGTCGACACCTTTGCCGGACAGACCCTGCGGCTCGATTTTCAGAACGAATTCCTGATCGCCGAGAGGGGAGGACAGGTCCTCGCCACCACGCCCGACCTCATCTCGGTGGTCGATGCCGAAACCGGCATGGCTGTCACGACCGACAGCCTGAAATATGGCCAGCGCCTGGTGACGCTCGCCTGGGCCTGCAATCCCTTGTGGCGCACTCCGGAGGGTATCGCCCTCGTCGGTCCACGCTACTTCGGCGGGCCGGGCCTGTTCTTGACAGAGGGGATTGTTCCCGACCTGCCGGCCCCCTAGCCATCCGGATCACTGTGGACGTATTTAGGACTTCGATGTTGTCCCGACCTCTGCCATCGACCGATCCTGGATGTCGCGCATTCCTCCTCGCCGGATCGTCTGGCCAGACGTGGTGCGTGTCACAGGCTCTGACGGCGGATTCTGTTGACCGAAGTGCACCCATGTCTGTAGACGCCTTCTTCGCTAACCTTCAGGCCAGCAGGGTAATACGTGCGGGGTCAGCGCTTTTTCCTGCAGGGTCGTTGCCGACGCCCTGCCGAGGGATACCGTCCGAGGATGACGATCGCCCGGTTGAAGATCACCCTCGAAGACATCGAGCCCGTCGTCTCGCGGACGATCGAGGTGCCCGCTGATATCCTTCTCGATCGACTGCACCTCGTCATCCAGGCCGCCATGGGATGGGAGAACTATCATCTCTACGAGTTCATGGCAGGCCGGGCCCGCTGGGGTCTGCCAGACCCAGACTTCGGCAGCGACGCATTGCCGGCAACTAAGGCCAGTCTCGGCGACATCATCGACGCCGCCGGAAGCGGCCCGATCCGCTATATCTACGACTTTGGAGATGACTGGGTCCATCTGATCGAGGCCACGATCACAGGCGATCCGACACCCGGCAACATCTATCCGCGACTGTCGAGATCACCGGCAGATGCCCGCCCGAGGATGTTGGTGGCCTCCCAGGATACGAACACTTCCTCAACGCCATCGGCGATCCGGAGCATCCCGACACGAAGACCTGATGGAATGGGCGGGCGGGCCGTTCGATCCACATGTTCCCGACGCCGACGAACTTCACCTCGAAGTCTTCAGGCTTGCAAAGAAATGGAAGTCGCGTCGAACGTGAGCGGCGTCATCGGACGGATACAGAGCTTCTCGCTACGGTATTAGCGCATACACCGGAAGAGTGGGCACCATGAAGGAATGAGAGGTCGGAGACGTGGGTGACGGGAGACGTCGATACTCTCGGCCTTCGGCCTCGACAGTCTCCCTTCCTTGTCGCCTGCGGCGCCAAGGAAGATCGTCTGACCACTGGAGCGACGGAAGTTATGAGAGCAGGCGCTGCATGCCGGATGATCAGGGAATAGCTTCACATTACCGGCGCCCCTGCGCCGGCAACGATCTTGCGAAGCTGTGCCCAAGTCCCACTCAGCGCAGCAGGAGACGTCTTGGATCGGTCGCTTCTATCAAGTCTGAAACTCGCGGGACGGGATCATGTCCTGCCAGCTCGCGTCGGCTCTCAACTCCTTCGTAATATAGCCGAAAATGCCGTCCGAAGCAAGCGGCTGACAGTCGAAGATTCGAGAAGGCACCAACTTGAGCCAGTGGATCCGTCCAAGCTCGGGAATGGGGCACTTCCTGCAACGGCTTGATCTACGGCAGCACGAAGACCGGGCCGCTTCAGGGGATCACCACCGCCGGACTGAACGTCCTCGTGGATGGGGTGAAGGATCGCGCCGCGACGATTGGCGTAGGCTTGGACGGCGTCCGTCTGCTCTTCCATGCTCGAGCCTTCATAGGCTTGCTTCTTGGACGACACACGGATGTAGGCAACGAACTCAAAAGGTGCAGGGCGTCTGGGCATGTGCAGGCTCCTAGCTGTCTGATGGGGGGACAAAGTGATGTGTTCATGCCGGCCGGGGCATGGTCGTTTAGATCTAATGAATGCTGGTGGTTGGTGCTGGTCGGGGGTGTGGCGGATGGCTCGTGTATCTTGTGCCATCCGGTAGGGGATCCACCCGGGTTCGGACGGATCTGTCGTTCATCCCGGTTTTGGTCGGACGTCTCGGACAGGCGGGTTGGATTGCCTGATCCGAGCCGTGGTTCCTTGTCCGAGCTGTCCGACCGATTTCGGGCTACGGCTGCTCGAGCGCGGACCGGTTGACGATGTAGAGCCGCGGCCGTCCCGGAACTCCGGAGGGCGACTTCGCCTTCAGATTGTCTCCGTCGGCGGCGATCAGGATGCCATGGGACCGGGCAAGTTTCGCGACGGTCCGAGGCTTCGAGTTGCCGTGCATCTCAGTCCAGGCTTCTTCACCGAACATGATCCGCGTGTCGTCCATCCAGCCGATCGGATCCGCGATCGGTTCGCCCCCGATGACCTGGAGCCGCGACATGTTGGCGTCCACGTAGATCTTGATCCGGCGCAGGATCTCCGACTTCGAAAGCGGGTTCACCCTACCCTGCTTCCAAAGCTGGAACAGTTCGATCGCGGCAGAGCGGGACGTCAAAGGCGTCCACCCCGTCAGTTCGGACTTCGTCGCCAGCTCGCCCGCCAGAGCGAACAAAGCAAATTGGGCAGCAACACGCTCTTCGACGGCATCCAGTGGCGCCCCGATCTGGTTCGCCGCCGCGAGCTTGAACTTCTCGAGGAATTTAGGCCATGCATTGAGGAGCTGGGGCCGCTTTCCTATCAATTTCTTGACGAACGCCCGTCCCGCGGTTCCATGGTTCTCGGCAGAAGCCCGTTTCATCCTGTTAGCCAAGTCGGCCGGACGCGCTTCTCCGTGGAGATCATCGAAGATCCCGAACCTGCGGCCATCGATGGCGAGATCATGCACCGGACCGCCTGTCCTTCCATGTAGGCAATACCGGCTTCAGCCATTCTCTCGGCCAAGCTGATCTCGCCAGTCGACAGGAAGACCACCTTCCACTTGGAAGAGGCGAGCGCGTTGCCGCGCGCGGTCGAGCGTCCCTTGCCCTGCCCGTTCCCGAGCATATAGGCCGCTGCCTCCGCGTCCTTGGCCGACACTTCACCCAGCTCGTCCAGCGACAGGAGCGTATCGTCGGCCGAAGCCGCAGTGCCTTCGAGGGCATTCGACGTCGTCCGCCAGGTGCGCACGAGGTTCTTTCCGCCCCAGACGGACGTGGCCATGGTCAACGCCGTCGTCTTTCCGGTGGAGGACCTGCCTTTCAGGTGCAGTCCGAACCCCTCGAGACCCAACAGCCTGAGGAGAGGACCGGCGAACGCGAGCGAGATCGCCACGACGAGCACCGGGTTGCCGACGGCGAGACGAGAGACCGTCTGCTGCCACAGATCAAGAGTGCCGCAGGTCGTCATCGGCACAGGCGAGAACCTCGCATCGCGGGGCAGAGAGATCGTCCGCGTCAGGCCAATCGACGTACCGTTTCCTAGCAGAAAGTTCTGACACTTTCCATCCACCCATCCCAGCCTGTCGGAGAGGAGCACGGTCTCGGTTGGACGCCAGCTCAGCAGCAGTTTCAGCACCGCCTTGCGGAGCGTCGGCTCCGGCGCAATGCGGAGTCCGCGGTTGAGCATTTCGGTAACGATTTTGGCCGGCCTGTCGCAGATCCGCAGCATACATCACCCACTCGTGGACCGTTCCGAAGGCATCGGTCGCGCCAAGCAAGCGCCCGTGGCGCTCTCGCCCTCGATGACGTCGAAGCTGACGTCGTCCACCGCCTTCACGCTTCCGACCTGCCGGTTGAAGAACCCCTTGGTGATCGGGAAGTGCATCCGCAGGTCGCTCACCTCGATCAGGCTGCGGGGGGTCTGCATTTTCAGGGGCGCGTTCATGCGACGCCCTCGGGTTCGTTCAGCAGGCAGGCGGACGCGCGACCCGGGCAGTGGGAGACGGGATCGGGGTCAATGCGGTCGCATTTGCCGGGCATCATGTGCTCGCACCGGGTGTTGAACGGGCAGCCGGTGGGCCGGTCGAACGGGTGCGGGACCATGCCGCGGATCGAGGCGAGACGGTGCAGGCCGCGCTGGCCCAGCCGCAGGACCGAGGCGAGGAGCGCCTGCGTGTAGGGATGGCGCGGATCGTGGAAGATGCTGTCCACGTCGCCGTATTCCATCACTTGGCCCAGATACATCACCACCAAGTCGTCGGCGATTTCGGCCACTACGCCGAGGTCGTGGGTGATGAACATCACGGCCATCCCCGTCTCGGCCTGCAATTCGGCGATGAGGTCGAGGATGTTGGCCTGCGTCGTCACGTCGAGCGCCGTGGTCGGCTCGTCCGCGATGAGCAGGCGCGGCTTGCACGAGAGGGCCATGGCGATGCAGTCGCGCTGGCGCATGCCGCCCGACAGCTCGAACGTATAGGCGCCGAAGCGGTCGGCGGCGAGGGGGATGCCGACGCGGCCCAGCACCTCGATGGCGCGCTTCTTCGCCTCGTCCTTGGTGATGGGAAAATGCAGCAGGATCGCCTCGACGATCTGGTCGCCGATGGTGTGGACCGGCGACAGGGCCGACATCGGTTCCTGAAAGATCATCGCGATGTCCTTGCCGCGGATCCTGCGGATCAGCTCGTGGTCCCCTCCCCGGTTCACGGCAGCTATACAGACGCGCAGCGCGGCTGGCTCTGGTCGGTCGGTGATTTCATCGGCGAGGTTCGGGCACGGCAGACCTGACGCACCCGGCTCGAAATAACAACAAATGTTGTTTTGTGGTTCGATACGCACTATCTTCAGATCATGCCCAAACTCTCAAATCGACATCACCCCTGAAGAACACCAGAAGCTGAAAGCCATCGCCGCGCTGAAAGGCGAGAGCATCAAGGACTATGTGCTGAAGCGCACCCTTGGCGATGCCCCTGCCCTGGATGACATGAGCGAGGACGAGGCGGTTGCCGCCCTGTCCGACTTTCTCCGTCCCCGGATCGAGCAGGCGCGGCGCGGCGAACTTTCCACAAAGTCGATGGCCGATATCCGGCGTGAAGCGCACGATCAGGCCGGGTTATAGCCGCCCACATGCAGTCCCATGACCTCACGCTTGCCGCCGAAGAGGATTTGCGCGGCATCTGGCGCTACAACTACGAGATCTGGGGCTTTGACGAGGCCGAGACGTATTTCGACCGGATCGAGGCGTGTTGCAAAGCCGTTGGACGCAAAAAGGCGCAGTCAAAGACGCTCGACGGATTGCCGGACGGAAGGTAGCGTCCGTCAAGCTGGTGTAAATTCCGGTATGGCCAATCGAAGGCATCGATCAGGCGGCCTGTGTTGATATGCTGAGAAGCGGGTCGATCTGCGCGTTGTCGATCTGGGCGAAGGCCTCGACCATCATGTAGCGGCTCGAGGTCTGCCAGTCGTCATTCTGTTCGAACAGGACCGCGCCAATCAAGCGCATGATCGAGGCTTCGTTCGGGAAGATTCCGACGACGTCAGCGCGGCGTTTGACCTCCTTCTCTATCCCGGCCATCACGGTCGATCACTCATTTCAGCCTCCTTTGATCGCATTGCGGCACGTCGGATTCCCCCGGGGGCAGCCTTCTCTACGAGCTCAGGACGATGTCCGGCTCAGGATGGGGTATGGGCAGGAGCCGAGAGTGCTTCCTTATTCGCGGCGTCTGGTCCCGCGCAGTGCATGCGGGGCGCCAAAGAAGTGGAACGCACTTGCCTCGACCCCGTCCCCGGACGGGACGTCGTGCCGACAGCGCCTCGATGTATCGATCAGGACGCAGTCGGTTTCGTTGGCGTAGCCGTCAGGCGGCGGCGCCGAAGTGGTATGTCTCGCCGCTGGTCCACATCCGGTGGAGAACGACCGCCAACTTGCGCGCCAACGCGACTTTCGCCTTTCCGAGCCCGCGGCGCCCGGCGAGGCGAACGGCCCAGGATTTTAGAGCGCACCATCCGCGACTGTGATGGATGAGGACATTCGCTGCCTGGTAAAGCGCACATCGCACCCCGGCGTCTCCGGCGCGACTGATGCCACCCGACCAGTCCATTTCGCCGGACTGCCATCGCCTTGGGGTAAGGCCGAAATGGGCTCCGACATTGCGCGATTTCGGGAACCGCGATGGGTCGTCGACGGCCGCAACGTAGGTCAATGCCACCAGCGGTCCGACGCCCGGCACCGTCATCAGGCGGCGGCAGGGCTCGCTGGTCTTCGCACGCATCGCGATCTGTCTGTCGAGCGCGGTAATCTCGCGTGCCAGATGCTCTACGATATCCACGAGGGGTTGCAGGATCGGTCGCAACGCCGTGTCCTCGAGAGCGGTGTCGACGGCGATCCGGAACTCCGATCTGGCGAGCTTCGGTGGCCGCAGGCCCTCGGCCTGCAGGATCGACCAGATCCCGTTGCGGAGATCGAGCGACTGACGCCGAAGCTGCTCGCGGACCGTCAGAATGGCCCGGATCCGTTGCGCGCCAACCGATTTGACCCAGACGGCGCGGAATTTAGCGGTGGTTCGGTTTCTCTGAACTGGTTCCGGGCGTTTTCTAGGTGGATTTCCGCCTCGGTTACGCCGCCGCCGCTTTGGACATCGGCTGGTTGAAGTAGGCCTGATCGGGCGTTTTGCCGTCAAGCGATGAATGAGGTCGGCGGCTGTTGTAGAAGCCGAGATAACGGCCGATCCCCGCTCGGGCTTCAGAGACGCTGGCGTAGGCCCGCAGGTAGACCTCCTCGTATTTGATGGTCCGCCAGAGCCGTTCGATGAAGACGTTGTCCCGCCAGGCGCCCTTGCCATCCATGCTGATCTTGATCTCGCGCGCGGCCAGCACCTTGATAAAGTCGGTCGAGGTGAACTGGCTGCCCTGATCCGTGTTGAAGATCTCGGGCGTGCCGTGCCGAGCCAGCGCCTCCTCCACAGCTTCTATGCAAAAATCGGCTTCCAGCGTGATCGACACCCGCCATGCCAGGACGCGCCGGGTGAACCAGTCCAGAACGGCGGCGAGATAGATGAACCCGCGCGCCATCCATTGCCCGGCAGGCGATTGCGCAGCAATCTGCCGAGAGGGGGAATGTAGGTGATGTCCATCGCCCAGACCTGGTTGGGCCGGGTGATGGGAAGCTTCCGGAGCAGATATGGGTAGATCTTGTGCCCCGGCGCCGGTTTCGATGTGTTCGGCTTTCGATACAGTGCCTCGATGCCCATGCGCTTCATCAGCGTGGCAACGTGCAGCCGCCCGACCTTGAACCCTTCCTGGACCAACAGGCCCTGTAGCATCCGGCTGCCCGCGAAGGGAAATTCCATGTGCAGTTTGTCGATCCGGTGCATCAGCTTCAGATCGGCGTCCGACACCGGGCGCGGCTTGTAGTAGACGCTACCCCGGCTGATCCCCAGCACCTTGGCCTGACGACCGACACTGAGCTTCGCTGTGCGATCGATCATCTTTTTGCGCTCGGCAACAGCCCCGCCTTTCCGAGCGCGCCGGACAAAAAATCGTTCTCCAGCGTCAGCTCTCCGATCTTCGCATGCAGGGTCTTCACGTCGATCACGGGTTCCGGCTCGGCCTTCGGCCCGACACCGAACACTCCGGTCGCGCCCTCAAGAAGTTGATCACGCCACTGCTTGATCTGGTCGGGATGGAGGTCGAAATCCTGCGCCAGTTCGATCAGCGTCTTCTCGCCCTTGATCGCGGCCACCGCCACTTTCGCCTTGAATGCCGGGCTGTGGTTCCGGCGTGGTCGTCTTGCCATGGTCTTCTCCTCGCTCGCAGCATCATGCTGCCGTTGCGCGGAAAATCCACCGATCCCGGCCGTTCAGATTGCCGGAACCACCTCTGAGTGATGCAGCAGTTCCTTGGGCCGCCCCCTCCGCCAGATCGCCATGATCAGGGCATCCGTGACCATCTGGGCCGTCATGTCATCCTTCATGGACCAGCCAACTGCGCGTCGCGAGAACAGGTCGATGACCACAGCGACGTAGAGCCAACCCTCGGCCGTCCAGACGTAGGTAAAGTCAGCGATCCATTTCTGGTTCGGACCGTCGGCCTCAAAGCTGCGGTCGAGCACGTTGGGCGCAATGGTAGACCTTTCGCCGATATCCTTTGGCAACTGCCGACGCCGGGGCCGCGCCCGCAGTCCCTGAAGCCGCGTCCATTGCCCGGCAGGCGATTTGCACGGCAAATCTGCCAAGAGGGGGGCGTTCGATCGCATGAAGGCCACACGACACACCTTCGGCCAGCACATCGTGCCCTCCTCTCGGGACATCGCTGCGCGATGCCCTGCCGGGCAACGGACGCGCCGCGCGCCATAGGTTCGGTCCGAGCGTATGAAGCTTGCCCGGACAAGTCCGCCGACCTCTTTGTCGCGTTTCGCCCGCTCGCTGCGATGCCTTGATAGCCACGCATCGAAACCACTCCGCGACACACCGAGCGCGTCGCACATCCAACTGACCGGCCAGATCCCTCGGTGCTTTGCCACGAACCCGAACATCAAATCTGGTCCCTGGCGAAGTAGGCGTCGCCATTGCCGCTCGGACCAATGGCGCAGCAATGACGACCCTCTTTTAGAATGTCCCGCTCCGCTTTCAGCTTCACGACCTCACGCCGCAGCCGCCGAAGTTCCTCGTCCTCCGGTGCCATCCGGCCATTGCCGGGAAATGCCGCCACGCCGCGTCCTCCAGCTTGCAAGATCCATCGCCGAAGCACCGTCGCATGTACGTCCAGGTCCCGCGCCGCCTGCGCCGTCGCAACTCCGCGCACCGTCACCAGATGCACGGCCTCCCGCTTGAACTCATCGTTGAACTTCCGTCTCGCCATCGCTGATCTCCAATCTCATGAAACACCTTATCTCGGTGTCCACGAAACCGGCAGCAGGCCAAACGTTGCAGTGCTCACCCCATGCTTCCGGCAGACATCGACCGTCGGCATCTCGGCCTCCTGCTCCCGCAGCATGCCGATAATCTGCTCTTCACGGAACCTGCTTTGCCTTATGTCCAGTCCCTTTGCTTTGGTCCGGATTCCAGCAGCGTTTGGAGGAGAAACAAGGGGTCACGTCAGGTTTTCGCTCGAATACGACGGGGATTTGATAGTCGGACGATGACTGTCGCCTCGTTGGATCATACAACCTGTCGATGTACGTCACGACTGTATTTGCAGCATGGGCACGGCTTTGCCAGCCCACGTTCCAGATCAGTAGCGACTTGGAGGTCTTGACCTTCGCCCCCCCCGGACATCGCCGCCGTCACCCGGCCCCTACCGGGCAATCGGCCATGTCACTGCCATGTTTTCCGTCGCTCCACATGACGTCCGGGCTGGCGAAGGCAACATGGCGCCGTATCGAGAAAAGTTCCGGGACCGGCGCTGCGTCCTCGGAAACATGTCGTCTTGGCCGCCGGGCCCCACATCAGGACCCGTCGGCGGGTCATAGCCGGAACAGGACGGTCGCGGTGAGAGCGATGGCCGACAGGAAAAGCCTTAGGGGATCATCGTAGCGGGTGGCGAGGCGCCACCAGACCGCCAGGCGACTGAACACGATCGCGATGCGGTTACGGCGTCTGGAGACGGCGCCTGTCGTCTCCAGCGGGCCTGCCGCGCGATTTCGGAACCCGGAGGCAGGGCGTTATCCCATTGTCTTTCGTCGCATCTCTGAACGAACCGGCATCGGAGACGCCATCTTCCAGAGGCGCATCGCCCCACCGCAAACCGGTGCGAACGGCGAAGATGACGCCTCTCGAAACCCTCGGCTCAACGACACGCGCTTTCCCATTTCTCTTGACGGGAACGGGCTTCGGACATGCCCTCTGCGCGTGTGTCGGCCATACAGGAGTGCCCCTCCGTCCGCTTTCGCAATCAGGCCGGATCACGCCGCGACTTCGATATCGACGTGTTCCGACCCTCGTTCGCCTGCCGGTCTTGACGTCTCTGTCTCAGACCTTCGCGAATGCTCCTTTCGGTCCCAGGATGGACACCGCGGGAAGGCCCTTATGCGCCGTCCGCGCAACGCCAGTACCCATCGAACCCGATGCGCAGGGGCGGCTCGGTCGAGAGGTCCATCACCAGTTTGGCCCCTTCGCCGCTGTCGTCCGGCGTCACCTGCATGGCGATGCCTTCGGCGCTGACGGTTCCGCCCTGCGCGATGGTGGCGTCCGAGCCGAGCAGGATCAGACTGTCCGAAATCTTCACGACCGCATCCGTACCCGAGGTTGCGAGGATCGGATCGGCATCGACCGCCCGCAGGAACGTGCACTGCGCCGCGCCTCCAAGGCCGGTCGCGATCTCTTCCGTCGAGAGGGGGTCGGGCCGGATGCCCGCGATGACCGGCGTTTGCAGCGCCTCGTCGAGGGTGGCGACCTCGACGGGAGCGGTGTTCGTGCCGGTGGGGTAATCCGCGCCAACCTCGCCGTTCGCCTCGATATCCTCGATCATATAGCGCATCTCGGATATCTCGCGGTCCTGAGCGATGACGATGGCCTCGGCTAGCCCGGCGACCCGCGGATCGGTCAGGGTGGCGCGGCTGCTGGTCATGATCGCGATCGAGTGGTGCGGAATCATCGCCCGCATCCACGACAGATCCTGCACCGTGACCTGACTGCGCACCAGAAACACGCCCAGAGCGAACACCAGCGCGCTGCCGCCGAAGATGGCGATGTTTGCGGTCCGGTTGGAATACATGCCAAGCATGAACACCAGCATGATCGCGGCCATCGCCGCCCCCATATACAGCGCCATATAGGTCCGCGTCTCACTGAAATAGACATGCGGGAAGGCGTAGGAATTGAGATACATCAGGCCGAACATCACGATGGTGGATGTCAGGATCATTGCGAAAAAGCGGTAGTATGACATGGAGTTTCCTTTTCGGCGTCGTGTTGACCATTGCGTGAACAACGCGGTTCCAGCGCTGGAATGTTCCGAACGACAGGGTCGGTTTCGCATTTACCTGCGAAGACGACGGGTGAATGGCCCGATCGCCCCTTGACCTTCCCATAACAGGAAGCCCCATACCCCCCCTATCCATCCCCGGCCAGCGGGACCGTCACAGGAGACGCCAATGACACAGCATGCACATCACGACCACGGCTCGGCCGCATCGGCGACGGGCGACGACACCGTCAAGGACCCCGTCTGCGGCATGACGGTCACGGCTTCGCCCGACACCCGGCATACCGAACACGGCGGCGAGACCTATTATTTCTGTTCGGGCAAATGTCAGGAAAAGTTCGCGGCCGACCCGTTCCACTATGTGTCGGGTCGCGCGGCCGACGCCGTGCCCGCCAAGGCCGGCGCGCAATACACCTGCCCGATGCACCCGCAGATCGTGCGCGACGCGCCGGGCGACTGTCCGATCTGCGGCATGGCCCTCGAGCCGATGGTGCCGACCGATGCGCCGAACGAGGAACTTGCCGATTTCACCCGCCGCATGTGGATCAGCGCCGCCGCGGCCGTGCCGCTGGTGATCCTCACGATGGGCGAGCTCGTCGGCCTGCCGGTGCGCGCGTGGATCGGCCTACAGCTCGCGGTCTATATCGAATTCGTGCTGGCCACGCCGATCGTGCTCTGGGCCGCGGCGCCGTTCTTCAAGCGGGGCTGGGCCTCGGTCCTGAACCGCTCGCCGAACATGTGGACGCTGATCGCCCTCGGCGTGGGGGCGGCCTATCTCTACTCGCTGGTCGCGACGTTCCTGCCCGGGGTGTTTCCGATGCAATACCGGATGGGCGGCACGGTCGGCACCTATTTCGAGGCGGCGGTGGTCATCATCGCGCTGGTGTTCGTCGGCCAGGTCCTCGAGCTGCGCGCGCGTGAACGCACCGGCGACGCGATCCGCGCCCTGCTCGACCTCGCGCCGAAGATGGCGCGCCGGATCGCGCCCGACGGGACCGAGGCGGACGTGCCGCTGGAAAACATCCTGATCGGCGACCGTTTGCGGGTGCGGCCGGGCGATAGCGTGCCTGTCGATGGCAAAGTGACGGAGGGAAGCTCGTCGGTCGACGAAAGCATGATTACCGGCGAACCGCTGCCGGTAGAGAAGACCAAGGGCGATACCGTGACCGGCGGCACGATCAACAAGAACGGCGCGATGGTGATCGAGGCGGGCCGTGTCGGCGCCGACACGACGCTGAGCCAGATCGTCGAGATGGTGTCGAACGCCCGCCGCTCGCGCGCGCCGATCCAGGGCACCGCGGACATGGTGGCGGGACTGTTCGTGCCGGCCGTCGTGGTCATCGCGCTCGTCGCCTTTGCCGCGTGGATGATCTGGGGGCCTGAACCTGCGCTGGTCTTCGCCATCGCCTCGGCGGTGTCGGTCCTCATCATCGCGTGCCCCTGCGCGCTGGGTCTGGCCACGCCGATCTCGATCACCACGGCGGCCGGGCGCGGCGCGCAGGCCGGTGTCCTCATCAAGGACGCCGAGGCGCTGGAACGGATGGCCGGGGTCGACACGCTGATCGTCGACAAGACCGGCACGCTGACGATGGGCAAGCCGGTCCTGACCGATGTCGTGGTTCTGGCGGAGGACGACGAGGAGACGATCCTGACGCTGGCTGCGGCCCTGGAGAAAGGGTCCGAGCATCCGCTGGCCGAGGCGATCGTGGAGGGCGCGAAAAAGCGCGGCATCGCGGCGGGCGACACCACCGAATTTGCCGCCGTCACCGGCAAGGGCGTGCAGGGCGTGGTTCAGGGGCGCAAGGTCGCCCTCGGCAACGCCGCGATGATGCGGGACATGTCGCTCGACGTGACGCAGGCCGATGCCACCGCCGATGAACTGCGGGTAGAGGGCAAGACGGCGATGTTCGTCGCCATCGACGGCGCCCTCTCGGGCATCGTCGCCGTCGCCGACCCGATCAAGGAGAGCACGGCGGCGGCGATCCGCGCGCTGCACGACGCGGGCCTGCGGGTCATCATGGCGACCGGCGACAACGAGCGGACCGCGCAGGCGGTCGCAAGGACGCTCGGCATCGACGAGGTGCGCGCGGGTGTGTTGCCCGAGGACAAGAAGGCGCTGGTCGACGAGCTGCACGCGGAAGGTCACAAGGTCGCGATGGCGGGCGACGGAGTGAACGACGCCCCGGCGCTGGCCGCCGCCGATGTCGGGCTGGCCATGGGCACCGGCGCGGACGTCGCGGTGGAAAGTGCGGGCATCACGCTCTTGGGCGGCGATCTGTCGGGCATCGTCAAGGCGCGGGTTCTGGCCCGCGCCACGATCCGGAACATCAAGCAGAACCTGTTCTTTGCCTTTGCCTACAATGCGCTCGGCGTGCCGGTGGCAGCAGGTGTTCTCTATCCCGTGTTCGGCCTGTTGCTGTCACCGATGATCGCGGCAGCGGCGATGAGTCTGTCGTCGGTGTCGGTCATCACCAACGCCCTGCGGCTGCGGCGCCTCCGCCTCTGAGCGGTCGGCGCTGCGACGGACGGCGCGCCTAATCGCGCGCCGTCTGCTCGAGGTTTTGCAGGATGGGGCAATCGGGACGATGATCGCCCGCACAGGACGCGACCAGATGCGACAACGTGTCGTGCATCGCGCGCAGGTCGGCGATCTTGGTCTCGATCTGCGTCAGGTGATCGGCGGCGATGCGGCGCACGTCCGCACTCGCGCGTGCCTTGTCCTCCCACAGCGCGGTCAGGGCACGACAATCCTCGATCGTGAACCCCAACGCCCGGGCGCGGCCCAGAAACGCCAGCTTGTGCATGTCGCTGTCGCGGAATGCGCGATAGCCGTTGGTGTCGCGCAGCGGTTTGACGAGACCGATGTCCTCGTAATAGCGGATCGTCTTGGGGGGCAGGCCCGCGCGGGCCGCGACTTCGCCGATGTTCACGGGTGTGCTCCTAGGCTGTTGCGGGGTGGAAAGACGGCGTTGCGGGCGGTGTCGCGGTGCCCAGCCCGGCGGACCGAACCCGGCGCAGGCGCAGGGCGTTGGTCAGAACGAACACGCTCGACAGCGCCATCGCGCCGGCAGCGAGGGCCGGCGACAGGACCGGGCCGCCGAAGGGGTACAGGACACCGGCGGCGACCGGGATCAGGGCGACGTTGTAACCGAAGGCCCAGAACAGGTTCTGCTTGATGTTGCGCAGCGTCGCGCGGCTGACGGCGAGGGCGTCGACGACGGCGCGCAGATCGCCCGACATGAGCACGACGTCCGCCGTCTCGATGGCCACGTCCGTGCCGGTGCCGATGGCGATGCCGACATCCGCCGAGGCAAGGGCGGGGGCATCGTTGATACCGTCGCCGACGAAGGCCACGGGACCGTGCTCGTCGCGCAGCGCCTCGAGCGCCGCGACCTTGCCGTCGGGCAGCACCTCGGCCACGACGGTGTCGATGCCGAGGCTGTCGCCGATCGCCCGTGCCGTTGCAGCATTGTCGCCGGTGATCATCGCCACGCGCAACCCCATCGCATGCAGCGCCTCGATGGCGGCGGGCGTTCCCGGCTTGACCGGATCGGCCACGCCGATCAGCGCGGCAAGGCGACCGTCGATCGCGGCATAGAGCGGGGTCCGCCCCTTGCGCGCCATCGCGTCCGCTGCCGGCGCGCCGGTCATGTCGACGCCTTCGCGCAGCATCAGCCGGTCGGCACCGACCAGGATCCGGCGCCCCGAAACTTCGGCGGCAACGCCGTGGCCTGTCATCGACTGGAATCCTGCCGCCTCCGGCACGACGAGGCCGCGGGCCTGCGCCGCGCGGAGGATCGCGCTGGCAACCGGATGCTCTGACGCCGCCTCGGCCGCCGCGACGAGCGTCAGGACATCGTCCTCGGCAAAACCGGGTGTGACGACCAGATCGGTTAGTTCGGGCCGCCCCGCCGTCAGCGTCCCCGTCTTGTCCAGCGCCACGACGCGCACGCCCTGAAGGCCCTGCAACGCATCACCGCGCCGGAACAGCACGCCGAGTTCCGCGGCCCGCCCGGTGCCGACCATGATCGAGGTCGGCGTGGCAAGGCCCATCGCGCAGGGGCAGGCGACGATCAGCACCGAAACCCCGGCGACGAGCGCGAGGGCGATCGTCGGCGCAGGCCCCACGGCCAGCCACACCGCCACCGTCACCGTGGCGATGACGATGACGGTCGGCACGAACCACAGCGTGATACGGTCGACGAGCGCCTGGATCGGCAGCCGCGCGGACTGCGCCTCTTCGACCATGCGCACGATGCGCGCCAGAACCGTATCCGCGCCGACGTGCGTGGCGCGGAACACCAGCGCGCCGGTGCCGTTGACAGTGCCGCCGACGACATGCCCGCCGTCCTGCTTCTCCACCGGCGCGGGCTCGCCCGAGATCATGCTCTCGTCGACCCAGGACGCGCCGGAAACGACCGTGCCGTCGACCGCGATGCGCTCGCCCGGGCGCACGTGGATACTGTCGCCGACGGCGATGTCGGCGACGGCGATTTCGATGACCTCGCCGGCCCGCTCGACCCGCGCCGTCTTGGGCCGCAGGCCCACCAGCCGCTCGATCGCCGCACCGGTGCGGCCCTTGGCCCGCGCCTCGAGCGTCCGGCCCAGCAGGATCAGCACGACGATCACCGCCGCCGCCTCGAAATAGACGGCGCGCGCGCTCTGGGGCAACAGAAAGGGTGCGAAGGTGGCAACGACCGAATAGACCCAGGCCGCGGACGTACCGAGGGCCACGAGCGAGTTCATGTCCGGCGCGCCGCGCAGCAGCGCAGGCACGCCCTTGGTGTAAAACGACCGGCCCGGCCAGACCAGAACGACCGTCGTCAGGACGAACTGGACGATCCAGGCGTTCTGCATCCCGATGGTCCCGGCGATCACGTCGTGCAGGCCGGGGAAAAGATGCCCGCCCATCTCGAGGATGAACACCGGCAGCGTCAGAAGTGCCGCGATCTTCGTCCGGGTGGCAAGGGCGCGCGCCTCGCGGTCCTTGCGTATCGCCCGATCATCGGCCTCGTTCCCGGTCGCCGAGGCGCCGACCAGGGAGGCGGGATATCCCGCCGCCCTCGCCACGTCGATCAGGGTTGCCGGTGACACGGCCCCTTCCAGATAACGGACCCGCGCCGTTTCGGTCGCGAGGTTGACCTCGGCGCCCGTGACACCCGGCACGGCCCGGAAGGCCCGCTCGACGCGGCCGACGCAGGACGCGCAGGTCATCTCGGCAATCGCGAGGTCGGCGACGGCCTCCCGGGCAGGGTAGCCCGATTTGTCCAGAACGTCGGCAAGGGCGGCGGTCCCGGCGGTGCCGGAAATCCGCGCGGTTTCGGTGGCGAGGTTCACCTCGGCATTCGTCACGCCCGGAACGGCGGCAAGGGCGCGCTGCACCCGGCCGACACAGGAGGCGCAGGACATGCCCTCGATGGACAAGGTGATGGTGGACATCTCGGACATGGCGACCCCGCTTACATGCTTTCCTCCCAGATGGGGGTTCCAGCTAGGGGAAGGTCAAGGGCAAGGCGCATCGAAATCTTGCTTGACCTTCCCACCATGGAATGGAGTTGTTATCTGCCAGAGCGACAGGAGAACGAGATGACCACCTATTCCATTCCCGACATGAGCTGCGGCCACTGCAAGGCGACCGTGGAAAAGACGATCCTGGGCCTCGACCCGCAGGCCACATTGTCGTTCGACATGCCCGCGCGGACCGTTGCCGTGCAGACCAACAGCGACGACGGCACCTTGCGGTCCGCCCTGACCGATGCGGGCTATCCGGCGACCGTCGCCTGATCCCGGTCGCCTGATCCCGGTCGCCTGAACCCGGTCGAGCGATCCCCGTCCGCGCCACCCCGTCAGGGGGTCATTGCATTACCATGCCGGGTTCGTGGACCATGCCGCCCGTGTCCGACGCCGCGGGCGGCGGCGGCAAGGTGGCGGGATCGGCATCGTTCGTCAGATAGGCCGCGATCGCCTCGCGGTCGGTTTCGGTGAGGAACGATGTGCCCTCCTGCACGACCTCGGCCATGCTGCCGCCGAACACGTCGCCTGTCGGCGTGATGCCGGTGCGCAACGCATAGGACAGGCCTGCCGGGGTCCAGCCGGCCTCGACCAGCGCCTCGGGCGTTATCGCGGGCGCGACGCTGCCGCCCGGCAGGGTGTCGTTGCCGGTCAGGGCCACATCGGACAGGCCGCCGAGGAGGTTTCGGCCGGTATGGCAGGCCGCGCAATGGGCGGCGCCATCGACGAGCTGTTGTCCCCGGTTCCAGGCCTCGGACCTTCCGATCACCGGCGACATTTCGACGGGCGCGAGGAACGCGGCGCGCCAGAGTTTCAGGCTCCATCGCTGATTGAACGGAAATCCCAGGTCATGCGGTGCAGCCGCCACGTCGACGGTCGGCACCGTCGCCATGGCACTCCAGAGGTCGGCGATATCCTGATCGGTGAACTCTGAATAGAATTCATAGGGAAACGCCGGATAATAGGCGGCGCCGTCCGGTGCCACCCCCTGCCGCAGGGCAACGGCGAACTGGTCGAGGGTCCAGTCGCCGATCCCGGCGTCGGGGTCCAGCGTGATGTTCGGCGGGACGAAATCGCCGAACGGCGTCTCGAGCGGGGCGCCCCCGGCGAGCGAGGCGCCGCCTGCGGCGATATCGGTGTGGCAGGTGATGCACCCCGACGACCGCGCGAGATAGGCGCCGCGCGCGGGATCGCCGGTCATCATGCCAAGGCGTTCGGGCTCGGCGATCGGCCAGGCCGAGACGGTGCCGACGAAACCGGCGCCGAGCATTGCGGCGCCGATTCCGAACCGGATCAGGCCGCGCATCTCAGCTTCCGTTCCTGAATTGTGCGTGACACGCGGCGCAGGACTGGCCGATCATCTCGAAAACCTGCGGCGCGGCCATCGCGGAAAAGTCGACACTGACGAGACTTTCGACCGGGACCATCCGGGCGCCCGGGGCGATGACGCCGGAGGCGCCGGTGGACCGGTCGGGCGCGGCAGGGGCCACACCCATGAGCTCGGCGACACTGAAACCCTCGGGTGCCACCGTCACGGGCGCCGGCATCGCCATCCCGTCCATCGCCATACCGTCCATCGCCATGCCGTCCATCGCCATCCCGTCCATCGCCATGCCGTCCATCCCGCCCTGGACCGTCGGCGCGGGCGCGCTGAGGCCGTTCGGCGCGGCCAGGGCGAGGCCGGTCGCATAGGTCCGCAACTCCTCGGACAGCGCCGCAAAGCGGGCCCAGTCCTCCCAGATCGCGGGCCGGGCATAGGATGCGGCCGGAATCTCCGCCTCTTGCGGGAACAGCGCGTTCATCGTCTCGCCCGAATGGGCCAGCAGGGTGGTGGCACCGGCCTGCACGGCGCCCATGTCATAGGGAACCTGCCCCTGCATCATCGGCGCGAGATCGCGCATGACGTCGCGCATCGCCGACATGCCGTTCATCCGGTCGAGGACGACGCCGGTCGCGCCGTTGTGGGCGACGACGGCAAGGCCGATCGTCGACAGGGCGATCGCGCCCGCTATCGAGGTCTTGTTCATTGGTACACCTGTATGCCTGTTTCTTCTTGTTGGCGGCTTTGTCCCCGAGGGGGCTCAGGTGCGGGGAGGTGGTGTGTCGAACTCCGTCGCGATCCCGGTCGGCCGGTCCCGCCGCGACGGACGGGACGCGGACCCGTTGTCGCCGCTCAATCGCGACGCGTGCCGCGATGCAGGCGCCGCGATCTGGACACAGCCGACGGTTGCGTCACAGTCGGCGCCGTCATCGATCAGCCCCGGCGCGGGGGCCGGGACGGAATGCGGCACCGCGTCCGTGTGACCCGCCACCGACAATGTCGCGCCCGCGCCGAACATCAGCAGGACGAGCGCGAAGAACCCCATGAAAACCGGGGACAGGCCACGTTCGCGTGCAGCGGGCCGCATCAGTTGATCCCGTTCGCGCGCTGAAGTTCGCGGACATAGGCGACGATGGCGCCGACCTCTGCGTCGGTCAGCCGCTCTTGCAGGGCCGGCATGTTCCCGAACGACCAGTGGTGTGCCGTGACGCCGTTGCGGGCCGCAGCCGCGAAGGCCGCGTCGCCATGGTGCGACGGCTCGTAAATGACGTGGACGAGGGGCGGGGCGATGCCGTCCTGACCGGCGGCATTGGCACCGTGACAGACGCTGCATACCGCGTCGAAATAGGTCTTGCCGGTTTCTGCCTGCGCCGAGAGCGTCGCCGGGACGGTGACGTCGGCCAGCGGCCCGCCCGGTTCGGAACCCAGGGCGCCGGAGTCCATCCCCTCCATCCCGTCCATGCCCGGCATCGGGGCCATGCCGCCGTTGCCGTTCCGCTGAAAGGCGAACCACAATACTGCGGCGACGACGATCGCAATCAGGCCGATCAAAGCTGGTTTCATTACCGCTACCTCTTTCGCCACATTGATGCGGCTGTCGTTCTTGCCGGCGGCGCGCCCTGCGCAACCCTCCGGATCACTTATCTTTTTACCGTCCGACACCGGAATGGCAACATATTTGTCGCCCGCGCGGCAAGATATCGCCATATTTCGCGCCGTCGGGGGCAGGCGTCGTGCGCCTGCCCCGCCGCTCCGGACCGTTCCGCGATCAGGCCGAGACGATCATCTCCGTCATCATGCCAGACGACAGGTGCGGCATGTGGTGGCAATGGAGCATCCACCGGCCCGCTTCGCCCGCGTCCAGCGCCACGGTGATCATCGCCATCGGCGGCACATAGACCGTGTCGCGCAGCGCGCCCCGGACGGCGCTGCCGTTCAGGTTCACAACCTGAAAGACGTGGCCGTGCAGGTGCATCGGATGGCCCATCATCGACATGTTGTGGAACGTCAGTTCCACCCGCTCACCCGAACGCGCCTCGATCGGGCGGTGCGTGTCCCAGGTCTGTCCGTCGATGGTCCAGCGGTAAGGATCCATGCCTCCGCCGAGCATGACCATCTGCGACCGGTCGGCCGGACGGACGGCCAGCGGCGATCCGGCCGCGAGCAGCCGCATCTCCTGCGCGAGGTCGATGTCGAACGGCGGTGCCTCGGCGTCCGACATCCCCGACATCCGCACGACCTGCGTGCCCGGTGTGGCCAGCACGATGCCGGTCCGTTCACGCGCGCCCTCGCGCAGCGCCAGGATCGGCCAGGCACCCTCGCCCGGCAGATCGACCTCGATATCGAGGCGTTGCGCCATCGCCATGCCGAAGCGGGTGCCGTTGACCGGCACGATCTCGTGGCCGTCGACGGCCACCAGACGCGCCGGCAGTCCGCCGGTGTCGATCCAGAACGAGGTCGCCGCCGCCGCATTCACCACCCGCAGGCGCACCCGCCCGCCGCGGTCGACGGTGACGACCTCGGGGTCAGACAGCGTGCGGTCGTTGGCGAGGTAGGCGTCGAAGTCGAAATCGTTGAGGTCCATCTCCATGCCGCCCATCGCGCCGCCGCCCATGGTCATGCCGCCCATGTCCATGCCTCCCATGTCCATGCCTCCCATGGTGTCGCCGCCCATGTTCATGCCGTCCATGTTCATGCCGCCCATGGTGCCGCCGCTGCCCATGTCCATGCCGGCCATGGCGTCGCCGCCGCTCGTGTTGCCCATGTCCATGCCGCCCATGGCCGCCATGTCGTGCGGTGCCCCGCCGATGATCTCGGCCAGCACCTCTTCGGGCGCGCGGAACGAGAAATCGTGGAGGAACATCGTCACTTCCTGCCGGTCGGCGGCCACATCCTCGGGCCGCCGCACGATCAGCGGCGCGGCAAGCAGCGCCATCTCCTGCACCGGCACATGGCTGTGCATCCAGTGCGTGCCGGGAACGGTCGCATAATCATAGGCGCGCACCTCGCCCGGCCGCAGCATCGGCACGCCGATATTGGGCACGCCGTCCTGTTCGTTGGGCGGGATCTGGCCATGCCAGTGGATGATCGTCTCGACGTCCAGATCGTTGACCAGGTCGAGCTGGAACCGCTGTCCCGGATCGAGGGTCAGACCCTGTCCGCCGAGATGGTTGGTCAGCCCGAATACCGTGGCGGCCCGTCCGTCGATATCGAGGACGCGGCTGGTTGCCGTGAGGCGCATTCCTGCGGCCTGTGCAAGGCCCGCTCTCGGCAGGGCCGTGGTGGCGGCAAGCGCCGCCGCTGCGGTCATGAAACCGCGACGTGTCAGTGGATATGTCATTTGTGGTGTCCATCTTGCGCCGCATTCGGCGCGTCAAAGGCGGGAACGGCATCCGTAGCGGACGCTGCACGAAAGGTCGGAGGTGTCGGTCAGGCGCGTCGCGGCGGGCGATCCGGCGGCGACGTGCCGACCAGTGCCACGCCCGGTTCGCCGAGGCGTGCGGGGTCGAACATCCGATACTTCAGGCCGGATTCAATCGTCGTCAGGACAGCGACATGTGACGGGCCGATACAGACCGTGAGACAGGCCGGCGATGCCATGTACCGGCCATGGCGTCCCGGCCCCTGATCCTCGCCGTGATCGACCGACATCGACTGCATCTCGGCCATCTCGGCCAGATGCTGCGGACCCGCAGCCGGTTGCAGGGCCGAGGTCGCGCCGATCAGTCCGACGACGATCATGATGGCAAGCGCCCTGAACGTCAGCACGTCAACTCTCCTGCATCCCGATAGGCAATATGGAGCCCGATTGCCCGGTTGCAACAGCGAACGCGCGGGGCCCGGTCGTCGTCGGCAGCGATCGGCGCAACGACGGTCATTCGAGGGCGGACCTCGCGTCGGCGACACCCTGTTCGAGCACGGACAATGGCACATAGCCGGGTACGAGCGCGTTGCCGACGACGAACGCCGGCGTTCCGGTGAAGCCGAGTGTGCTCGCGAGCGCGTTCGAGGTCGTCAGATGCTCGTCGATCTCTGGCGCGTTCATGTCGACCAACAACCGCTCGACATCGAGACCGACCTCGGCGGCGACCCGCAGCACGACCGGTTCCTCGATCCGGCCCCGCTGCCCCATCAGGGCCCAATGGAATTCCTCGTATTTTCCCTGCGCGCGCGCCGCCAGCGCCGCGCGTGCGGCAAAGACGCTGCCTTCGCCCAGTATCGGCCACTCGCGATAGACGACCCGGACGTTCGGGTCGCTTGCGATCAGTGCCTCCACCTCGGGCATGACCTGTTTGCAGTAGGGGCAATTGTAGTCGAAGAACTCGACCACGGTGACGTCCCCATCCGGACTTCCCAGAACCGGCGCATTCGGGTCGTTGCGCAAGAGGTTCCCCTGTTCTTCGAGCAAGGTGCTGACGCCCGCCGCCTGGGCGGCCCGCTCACGCTCCTCGAGGATCGCGACCGCCTCGAAGATGATCTCCGGGTTCTCGAGGATCGCTTCGAGGGCCAGACGCTTGACGTCGTCCTCGCTCAACTCCTGTGCAGCGACGGGGGCCGCCAGCAGGTTAAGGGCGAGGGCGGCGGTCACGATATGTTTCATGGACGGTTCCTTGGCGGTTCAGGGTCGACCCCGACGGAGGCGATCGGTCATTGCTCTGCCGAGCGGGCGGCCTGCACCTCGCGCTCGCGATCCGGCCAGGTCGATTTGATGTAGGCGAGGATGTTCCAAATCTCCTCCTCCGACAAGACGCCGGCAAAACCGGGCATGCCGCTGTCGAACTCCATCCCCTGTTGCGCCAGCGCCTCGCGGCCGCCGAGCGCGACGTATTCGTAGAGGACGGCGTCGCTGTGGTGCCAGGTGTGGCCGGTCTCGTCGTGCGGCGGCGGTGGCAGACGGCCATCCGCACCCGCCACGCGCCAGTCGCCCTGTCCCTCGAGGTTCGCGCCATGGCAGGCGGCGCAGGTCGCCGCGTAGAGCTGGGCGCCCGCGACGAGGTCGACGTTTGCAGGCTGGCTCGGTGGCGGCGCCTCCTGGGCGAGGACGAAACCGACGAGTGCTGCGGCCACGACGACCGCCGCGGCGCCTGCCAGAAGGGCGCGCCTCATGTGGACCACCACGGTCGGGCGATCACGACCGGTCGCCGCAGGCGACGGTCCCGGGCGACCGTCGTGCCACCCGACCGGGCCGTTCCCGGACGTTGCGATCGGACGCGACGTCAGGCACGAGCACAGAAGCGGACAGGGGCGGGACAAGCGGCGCGGACGGGATCCGCGCCACGCACACCGCCTGTGCGCCGCGTGTCGGCGTGGCAGTGGCGGCCCATCCGGTCATTCCGCTTTCCTCGGTGGAAAATCGCATCTGTGGCACAGGTGAGGCAAGGCCTCAGATCAGTTTCACCTGGGTGCCGACCGGGGTGCGTTCATAGACCTCTTCGATCTGGGCGTTGAACAGACCGATGCAGCCGTTCGACGACCGGCGCCCGATCTTGCGTCCGTCCTGGGTGCCGTGGATGCGGTAATACTGCCAGCTCAGATAGAGCGCGCGGGTACCGAGAGGATTGATCGGATCGCCGCCCGCCACGAACGCGGGCCATTCAGGGTTGCGCTCGCGCATCGACGGGGTCGGTGCCCAGCTCGGGTTCTCGCGCTTTTCGACGACCTCGGTATAGCCGCGCCGCGTCAGATCGTCGGTCAGCGGGACGGAGGTCGGATAGACCCGCATCTCGCCGTCCGCGGTCCAGTGTTGCAGGACGCGCGTGTTGGTGTCGGAAATGATGATGCCCTGACCCAGCGCGTCGAAGTGCTCGGTCCAGTCGTGCAGGGTGAACGAAGATGAATTGCGGTCCGTCCCTTCGGCAAGGATGTCCGAGGCCTGCGCCAGAACGGCGGGCGCCCAAAGCGTCGCACCGGCACCGGCGAGGAGGGCCCGGCGGGAGAGAGTCAGTCGTGTCATGTCATTCATCCATTCTGCTCAGTGGTTTTTCAGTGTTCGAACAGCTTACAGCGGGGGAAGGTCAACCCGAACCCGATAACAAAAGCGACAGCAGCCTGCATCATTCGGTCGCACGTCGCGGGCTGGACGGCGGGCATCGGGCGCCCTCCCGGCCATCCGGTTCGCATTGGCGTGACATATTCTCCACGTCCTGCATTTCCAGCGCTTACTCACGGCGAAGTTGGTTGCCAAGGGGTAAGTCTTTTACCGTATCTGACTCGAAATGGAGAAAGGTATCTCGTGACCCGGATTTCGATGGACAGACGCAACCTCCTTGGCGGCGCGGTCGCGGCAGTGGCCCTCCGGGCGACGCGGGCGGACGCGCACCAACCGGAATTTCCCGAGCGTTTCCTGCCGCAACTCGTCAATACGAGACGGGACGATCCGAAGGGCGAGATCTTCGTCTTTCCGGACGAATTCTACCTTTACATGATGCTCCAGGATGGTCTCGCGATCCGCTACGGCATCGGCGTCGGGCGCGCCGGCCTCTATCATGCCGGCGTCTTCACCGTGGGTTTCAAGGCGGAGTGGCCGAGGTGGCGGCCGACGAACGCCATGATCCAGCGCGATCCCGACCGCTATGCGCGGTTCTCGGACGGACTTGCGGGCGGTCCGGACAATCCGCTGGGTGCCCGGGCGCTGTATCTCTACGACGATGCGGGCAAAGACACCTATCTGCGCATTCACGGCACGAATTCGCCCGGCACCATCGGCTCGGCCGTCTCGAACGGCTGCGCGCGGCTGGTCAACGACCATGTGATCGACCTTTACGACCGGGTGCCGGTCGGCACGAAGGTCACGTTGCATCCAAAGGGCTGACCCAACCCGCGCATCACGAAGTCGTCGGGGGCGCATGTTTGTGTTGACCTTCGGCTGCGGGACGGCGTCAGTCGCGACCGATGTTCAGCACAACCGCCGGAGTCTCGATGTCGAAACTGCGCCATTCCCCGCCCACCCCGTGCCCGTCGCATGGCACGCCCGCATCTGCGACCCTGCGATGACCGATATTGGGGATCGCCCCACGTCCGGATCGCGGCGCAGACTGCTGTTGGGGCTCGCGGGGCTCGGCGCAGGCTATGCAGGACTCCGCTTCGGGATACCGCGCCTGGTCGAGGTTTTCGCCGCGGATTTCGAATTTGCGTCCCTGTCCGATCCTGCCGGTTTCCGGCGCATCGAGGGCGGCGCGATCAGCTCGGGGTTCGATCCGTTCTTTGGCATCGCCGGTGCTGGCGCCGAACGGGCAAGAGCAGTCGTGACAGACGTCAGGACCAGATTGTGCGACACCCTGTTCGGTGACATGGGGGCGTCCACGGGCCCCGGCCTGTCCGCTGGCCAGGTGCCCGTGGCCTCGTTCTCCGACTACAATTGCCCCTATTGCAGGGTCCTGACAGAACGCCTCTCGCGGCTGGAATCGGCCGCCTCGCCGCGGATCTCGGTGGCCTGGCACGAGCTTCCGCTATTGGGCGAGGGTTCGGTAATGGCCGCTCGGGGGGCGCTCGCGGCCAAGCGGCAAGGGGCCTATATCGCCTTTCACCAGCGCCTCATGCGGAGTCGCTTTCAGACGACACCGGGCTATCTTACGGAAATGGCCACAGAGCTCGGCATCGATGAACAACAGCTGGTTGTGGATATGCAAAGCGAGGACGTCGCCACGCAGATCGCGGAAACCCGTGCGCTTGCAACCATCTTCGGCTTTATCGGGACGCCGGCCCTGGTCGTGGGCCGAACCGTCGTACAGGGCGCCATCTCGGAAGACAGGCTGAACCGGCTGATCGACCGCGAGATTGCGGACGGCCCGATCGGGGCCTGCGTCTTCGGGGCCTGCGTCTGATGTCGCGGCCACCCCCCCATTACCAAAAGGCCTTACCGATGAATCTTCACGCCCATGTTGCCCTTGCCGCGCTCTCGGTGCTCGTCCTGACTGCCGGCCTTGCCGAGGCCCAGGTCTTCTCCTCCCTCGAAGAGATCGAGGTTCCGAGCAGCGGAACCGTCGAAGAGCCGTCGTTGGTCGCCCTGCCCGACGGGCGGCTGCTTATGTCGTGGACCGAACTGTCCGGACCGACATTCGCGTCGGTCCGGATCGCCCTGCGCGACGATGCCGGCTGGTCGGCGCCCGTCACCGTGGCCGAGGGCGACGATCTCTTCGTCAACTACGCCGACTTTCCCTCGGCGGTCGGCCTCGCGGACGGGTCCATCGCAGTCCAGTGGCTGCGGATGAACGACACGTCGTCCTATGCCTACGACATCAATATCGCGCTGTCCTCGGACGATGGCGCGACCTGGGGGGACGCGGTCGTCCCGCATCGCGACGGCAGCCAACGGCAGCACGGCTTCGTCTCGCTGCTGCCCGACGGTCCAGACGGTGTTCTGGCGATGTGGCTGGATGGCCGGAACTATGACACGACGGACACATTCGCCGGCGGCGACGACACCGACAACGCGATGCAGTTGCGCGCGACGTCCCTGTCGTCCGGGGGCAACCTGACCGACGAACTCCTGCTCGACAACCGCACCTGCACCTGTTGCCAGACGAGTGCGGCTGTCGCGGCGGACGGGACGGTCATTCTGGCCTACCGCGACCGGACCGCGGACGAGATCCGCGATATCTCGGTGGTCCGGCGCGTGGGCGGCATCTGGACCGAGCCGGTGCCCGTCAGCGGCGACGGCTGGGAGATCGCCGGCTGTCCGGTGAACGGACCCGCGATCGACGCACGGGGCGACAGTGCGGCACTGGTCTGGTTCACGGCGGCAAATGGCGTGCCGGCGGTCAGGATCGCCTTTTCGGACGATCGCGGCGCCAGTTTCGGGACGGCGATGCCGATCGATCTCGGCGGCGCCGCCGGTCAGGTCGACCTGATGCTGATGGACGACGGGTCCGCCCTCGTGAGCTGGGTGGAGCGGACCGCCGTGGGCGAGGCGCTGCTGATCTGCCGGGCCACCGCCGACGACGGCTGCGGCCCGCCCGTTGCGGTGACGATCAATGCCTCGGGCCGTTCTATCGGCTTTGCCCGCATGGCGATGGCGGGCGGCAAGGTCTATATCGCCTGGACCGAACCGACCCGGGACGCCTCGGGCAGGCCGGACGGCGGCACCACGATCCGCGCCGCCATGGCAACGCCCGAGGCGGTGCAATGAGACGGTTTCTCGCCCCTGCGATGCTGGCCATGGCATTTGCCATGTCCTTGGCCGCACCGTCGATGGCACAGCAACCAGCATTCGATTTCGACATCCACGCCGCACCCGTCGCCGTGCCCGATCTGCTGTTCACCGGCGCGGACGGCACGCAGCGCAGCCTCGAGGATTTTCGGGGGCGCTATGTGCTGCTGAACGTCTGGGCCACATGGTGCGCCCCCTGCCGGGTGGAAATGCCGACCCTCGACGCTCTGCAACGCGAGCTCGGCGGACCGGGCTTCGAGGTCATCGCCCTGTCGACCGATACCGGACGCCGCCCCGCCGTGGATCGCCTGTTCGACGAAGTAGGGATCGAGTATCTCGATCCCGTCATCGACGACACGGGCGCCGCGATGCTGGACCTCGGCATCTATGCCCTTCCTGCAACGCTGCTGATCGACCCGGACGGCCGGGAGGTCGGACGCAAGATCGGCCCGGCGGAATGGGACAGCCCCGAAGCGGTCGCGTTCTTTCGCAACCTGGTTCCCGGCTGAGCACGTTCGCTGACGGCACGCGCGAGCCTTTCAGGCGTGTCACCGATCCGGTTTTCCTTTATCCCGTCCGTCTCACCAAACCCGAAGGAGCACTCCCGATGACCCTCAAACGACTCGGCCTCGCCATCATCGTCGCAGGCACCGCCACCGCCGCCGCCGCCCAGACGGCGATGACCGTCGCCAAGGATCCCAACTGCGGTTGCTGTGCCGCCTGGGCCGCGATCATGGATATGGCGGGCTATGAAGTCACAATCGAGAACACGGCCTTCGAGGCTCTGAACGCGCTCAAGACGGCGCGCGGCGTGCCGGTGGACATGGCCGGGTGCCATACCGCGACCGTCGCGGGCTATACCATCGAAGGGCATGTCCCCGCCGCCGACATCGAACGGCTGCTGGCCGAGAGCCCCGATGCGATCGGCCTGTCGGTGCCCGGAATGCCGATGGGTTCGCCCGGCATGGGCC
Organism: uncultured Alphaproteobacteria bacterium; assembly: GCA_963789535.1. Classification (GTDB taxonomy): domain Bacteria; phylum Pseudomonadota; class Alphaproteobacteria; order Rhodobacterales; family Rhodobacteraceae; genus CAVXHQ01. The sequence continues at coordinate 974,136 of CAWBKU010000004.1, forward strand.
CCGAGACGATGCGCGACGCCTACGACGTCATGCTCATCAACGCGGACGGATCGACCGAGGTCTTCGCCTCCTATCCGGCGCTCTGACGCGCTTTTCGGAACCGGACCGGCCAGCGACGGGCCGATCCGGTGCCCGGAGCATCCCCTGCGATCACGTCAAAGGAACGACGGGCATGAGCGAGCAATACGCCGAAGACAGCATTTCGTTGATCAATGCCGTGGCCATGGGGACCGGTGTGATGATCGGGGCGGGCATCTTTGCGCTCACCGGCCAGATCGCGGGATTGGCCGGGCCGTTGTTTCCGCTGTCCTTCGTCGCCGGGGGCATCGTCACGGCGTTTTCGGCCTATACCTATATCAAGATGTCCAATGCCTATCCGTCCGCCGGCGGCATCGCGATGATCCTGCAAAAGGCCTATGGCGCCGGCATGGTCGCAGCCGGCGCGTCGCTGCTGATGGCGCTGTCGATGGTGATAAACGAGAGCCTCGTCGCGCGGACCTTCGGCACCTACGCGCTCCGTGGCCTCGGGATGGACGCGGACAGCGTGCTGGTCCCCGTGCTCGCCGTGGGACTGATCCTGTTCGCCTACCTGTTGAACGCCGCGGGCAACCGTTCTGTCGGCCTGTTCTCCAACGTGATGGCGGCCCTCAAGGTGGGCGGCATCATCCTCTTCGGCGTCGCGGCGCTCTGGGCGTCGGGGTTTTCGTTCGCGGCGGCGGGGGGTGAGGGATCGAACATCGGTGCGGGCGGGTTCGTCGCGTCCGTCGCCCTGTCGATCCTGGCGTTCAAGGGGTTCACGACCATCACCAACAGCGGTGCCGAGATCACCGACCCCAAACGCAACGTCGGTCGGGCGATCGTCTGGTCCATTGCCGTCTGCGTCCTCGTCTACCTGCTGGTGGCCTTTGCCGTCGGATCGAGCCTCACCCTGCCGGAGATCGTCGCCGCGCGGGATTTCTCGCTGGCAGAGGCCGCGCGCCCGGCGTTCGGCGATGTCGGGGTGACGTTGACGGTCGTTCTGGCCATCGTCGCAACCGCATCGGGCCTCATCGCAAGCGTCTTTGCGGTATCGCGCATGCTGGCGATGCTGACCGAGATGAAGATGATCCCGCACAGCCACTTCGGGATGCCGGGGGTCGTGCGCGACCACACGCTGGTCTACACCGTGGTGATCGCGGGGGCGCTTGCGGTGTTCTTCGATCTGGGGCGGATCGCGTCGCTGGGCGTGTTCTTCTATCTGGTGACGGACATCCTGATTCACTGGGGCGTGCGTCGGCACCTGCTCGAACAGATCGGTGCACGCGGCGGTATCCTGATCGCCGCGATCGTTCTGGATCTGGGGGTGCTGGCCGCCTTCACGGTCATGAAACTGCGTTCCGACCCCTTGATCGTGGCTCTTGCCCTGATCGGCATCGCCATCGTCTTTGCGTTCGTGCGGGGGTATCTGGCACTTCGGGACGATGCGGACGATGCCGATGATGCGGACGACGGTGCGCACTCGCATCCCTGATGGTCCGGCACCCCGGTGCGGTGTCCCGATCCGTCAATTCGCGGCGCTATCATACGCCAAGGGCCGACCCGCCCCTGCGGTCGCGTCGAAGGCACGGCACTCTCCCCCGACAGCGTCGCGGTCGGCCCGCGGCCCGGTCCGGTGCCGGTCGGCGCGTTCCGGCCTTTCGCTTCCGGAACCGTCCGTGCCATAGCTGCCGCAGAAATCCTCGCCTGACCGGGCCCCGCAACCCGAAAGCCGATATCCCATGTTAGACCACCACGGCCACACCCACCTCGACCCCGCCTCGGGCGACAGACGTGTCGCCGTCGCCATCTGGGCGAACGGCCTGCTCACCGTCGCCCAGATCGTCGGCGGCATCTTCGCGGGCAGCCTCGCGCTGATCGCGGACGCACTGCACAATTTCTCGGACATGGCGTCGCTGGTGATCGCCTTTGCGGCGCGCAAGATCGCCCGCCGCCCCGCCGATGCGCGGATGACCTTCGGCTATGGCCGGATCGAGATCGTGGCAGCGCTCGTCAACTACGTCACCCTCATCATCGTCGGCGTCTACCTGATCTACGAAGGCGGAATGCGATTGATCGACCCGCCCGAGGTGCTGGGCTGGTGGGTCGTGATCCTCGGCGGGGTTGCCCTCGTCATCGACACGCTGACGGCGCTGCTGACCTGGTCGATGCAGAAGGACAGCGTGAACATCCGCGCGCTCTTCCTGCACAACCTCAGCGATGCGTTGGCCTCGGTCGCGGTGATCGTCGGCGGCGTGCTCATCATCCTGTACGATATCCGCTGGGTCGATCCGGCAATCACCATCCTGATCGCCCTCTACATCCTCTACCTTGCGATTTCCGAAATCGGCGGGCCGGTGCGCACGCTGATGCTGGGCAGCCCGCCCGACTGCGACTGCGGCGATGTGATCGACGCGATGCGGCGCACGCCGGGCGTCGCTGACGTCCATCACGTGCATCTGTGGCAGATGCAGGAACACGCGGTGGCGCTCGACTGCCACGTGGTCCTGACGGACACGGCCTGGTCCGATATCGACGGGGTCAAGGCGGCGATCAAGGCGGCGCTGGTGGACAGGTTCGGTATCGGCCACTCCAGCCTCGAGTTCGAACACGAGGACCGCGCCCACGCCGACGCCGATCTCTATGGCCATGGCTCGGTCAGGGGCCGACAGGATCATCGCCATTGAGGCAGCATTCCCGGTGCGCGGGACAGGTGCGGGGCCGGATGGCGCGCCGCCTCAGAAATGGGTGGCCCAGCGGGGGTGGCTGTCGTCGATGACGAGGGCATGGCTGTGCCTGCGATGTCCGCGCAGATGCGGGTGATCGAGCGGCAGATTGTCGTGCGTATGCTCGAGGTCGGCATCGTCGCCGCCCCGCCAGAGAATCTGCGCCGCGAACATGCCGCAGGCCGCGACGACGGCCAGGCCCGTCAGCGCGGGGACCACCCCATAGACGGTCAGCAACCAGCCCGACACCGGATACGTCAGCAGCCAGCACGCGTGGGACAGCGCGAATTGCGCCGCAAACAGCGCCGGCCGGTCCCCGGCATGGGCGGACCGGCGCAACAACCGGCCCGACGGCGTCAGGACGGCGGAATATCCAAGGCCCACGAACAGCCACGCCACGATCAGGATGAGCCAGCCCAACCCTGCCACCTGCACCACCGCCGCCAGCCCCAGCAGTGCCGCGACCATCACCGCCGCACCGCCGAACATCACGCGCCGGTCCGGCAGCGCATCCAGCACGCGCGGCAGCACCAGGGCCGCCGTCATCGACCCCGCCCCGAACGCGAACATCGTCCAGGCCAGCGCGCTGTCGGGCAAGCCCAGCGACCCGCGCACGAGAACCACGGTATTGACCAGCACCATCGCGCCCGCCGCCGCCGCGGCAAGGTTCAGCGCCAGAAGCCCGCGCAGTCGGGGTGTGGCCAGATAGATGCGGATGCCGCGGGTGGTGCGGTCATAGACGCCACGCGGCTCTGACGGGCGGGGGCCGGGGAGCAAGACCGAGACGACCAGCAGGGCCGACGCGACAAACCCCGCGACCGTCCCGAAGAACAGGGTATCGTAGGACATCACCGCCAGCAGCAGCGCGGCCAGGGTCGGGCTTACGACATTCTCCAGATCGTAGGCCAGCCGCGACAGCGACAGCGCGCGGGTATAGCGTGCCTCGTCCGGCAGGACGTCCGGGATCGTCGCCTGAAACGTCGGCGTGAACGCGGCCGAAGCCGATTGCAGCAAGAAGATCAGCACATAGACCTGCCAGACCTCGGTCACGAACGGCAACGCCAGCGCCACGAAGGCCCGCACCAGATCGAGCGTCACCAGCAGCGCGCGGCGCGGCACCCGGTCCGCGAACGCCCCGGCTATGGGGGCGATGCCGACATAGGCCACCATCTTGATCGTGAACACGGTGCCCAGCACCAGCGCCGCCCCGTCCCCCGCAAGATCATAGGCAAGCAGCCCGAGCGCGACCGTCGCAAGAGCCCGTGCCCAGAAGGGCGACGACCTGCGCCAGAAACAGGTGGCGGTAGGTGCGGTCGGCGAGGATGTCGATCATTGGCGGGCCTCGGTGATCGTGCGTTCCGGGGTTCGGGATCATTGGACGGAGCAATGCAGGGTCAGGTCCATTGCAAGTGGATGATGAATGAAGGCTGTATGAAACGCGATAGGGTTTGTCGTGCGCCACGCCCCGCGGCGCGTCATCCGATACCCCCCCCAGACTGTGAACGCGGCTGCAAACGGCCGCATTGCGACGACCGCAACCGAACCGGACCGGCTCATCGGCAAAGGAAACGCCCATCGGCCCCGGACCGAGCGTCTGCCGTTGCGCCGTCGGGAACATGGCGGACAGCCGGCAGGATGCCGGGCGGCACCGGGATCACGTCGTCGCAGCAGCCCACGACCGGCAGAGATCCGCGACAGGGTCGGTCGGGATCCGCGGCACGAGGAGGAGGAGGAAGCCGATCCCCGGGGCATCCGATCCGGTATTTCTGGTCGAAGGGCTGCCTATCGTTCGTCGCCACCCCGGGCCTTCACTCCACTCCGAGGATCGAGACCGGCCCCTTCGACCGGGCGGAATGGGATCAGAACCGGAACCGGAAACGCAGCGGGGAGCAGGATCGTGACCGAACGGCAGATCGTCGTGGACGTGACGGTCGCGGCTGCCGGTGACGGCACCATCGTTCGCGTCGCGGTCGACGCCGAGGGGCAGAACGCCGTCGAGCAGCAGCGGCAGGGATGGCAGGCGATCCTCGGGAATTTCGCGCGCCACATCGAGGCGACCGGCTGGTCCCATTCGTCCGGCGGCGATGGTCCTGACCACCGGCTCAGGGAACGCGAAGCCGCCGCATCGCGACGATCTGATGGATCAGCAGCATCGGCGACACGGTGCGGAACATGTCCGACAGCATCCTCAGGTCGGCCACGACGCCGGCGACCACCCCTCGTTTCCTGGCCTTCGCCGGGCTGGCGACGCCGTCCCACGGCACCACGGCAATACGCACCGATGCCTGTATCAGCAGGGCGTTGAGCCAGACCTCGAACCCGAACCCCGGCAGGCCGTCCAGATCGGCGAGGTGGCCCGACAAAATGTCGCGGCGCATCGCCCGCTCGCCCGAGATGTAGTCGATGCCGAGCAGATGCCACAGCCGCGGGGCATTGCGGCGCAGGCTGATGGCGACGTCGGCGCGGTCGTTCAGAACGGGAAGCAGGAGGGCGGATACCGCCGCTCCGTCGAGACCCTGAAGATCGGCGTCGATCAGCAGCAGAACCTGACCTGCCGCCCGGTCCAGACCGCGGGCGAGGGCACGCGTCTTGCCGCCGTTCGTATCCAGACGCTGGATCGTCACGCCTGCGAATGTCGCGGCGACAGCGGCGGTATCGTCGGTCGAAGCATCGTCGACGACGACGATCTCGTCGACCAGCGGGTGTGCCGCCAGCACGGCAAGGACCGCACCGATCCGCGCGCCTTCGTTGTAGGCAGGCACGATGCACGACACCCTCGGGTCTGTTCCGGCGGTCACGCGGGACGCCTCCGACGGAACTGCCAGACCGCGACGGCACCAACGACGGCCACCACGACGACGCCCGCCGTGATCCGCCCGATCCAGCTGTCGATGCCGGCGTGCGCCTGCCCGAGGAAATACCCCAGCGCCAGCAGAGCAAGGCTCTTGGGCACCGTGCCGATGAGGTTCCACATCAGAAAGGCGGCGACCGGCATCCGCGCCGCACCGGCGGCCGGCAGGACGGCGATGCCGAGGGAATGGGTGAACTTCGTCAGCACCAGCGTCTTGCCCCCGTGCCGGTCGAAATGGCCCGCGAGTCTGGCAAGGCGCACCGGATCGAGACCGAGCCTGTGACGCCACCGCTCGGGCAGCCACCGCGCGCCGCCGCGCCCGAGGCCGTAGAGGATCAGGTCGCCGGACAGGTCGGCCAGAACGAGGGTCGCCAGAACCCAGCCGAACGGCAGAACCTCCAGCCTGACGATCCAGCCTGCGAGAACCGACACGATCGGGCCCTCGAGAACGGCGAGCGGGAACAGGAGCAGCAGGCCCCAGTTCTGGAGAAGCTGCATCAGGGCGTCGGTCGTCAGGCTCACGCAGGCGTCCCTATTCCGCGGTCATCGACAGAGCCGACTCCGGTGTTGCGGCCGGTAACGGGGTGCCGGGCGCCATCGCATTGCCGCGCCAGACAAAGCCGCGCGACATCAGCGCCGCGACCCACACCGCCGGGATCATCATATCGCGCAGAGGCCACGCCGCAACCTGCGCCGCATCCCGCGGCCAGCCCGCCCGCGCCGCCACGATCCATTGCGCCCCGTACCACAGGACCGCACCCCCCGCGACCGTCGCTACGGGCACCGCCCCCACTGCGGCGAGCGCCCCGAGTGCCATCAGCGGCGGCAGTCCCCCCGTCAGGATCTCGGGCGCGAACAGGGCCGGAAATCCGTCCCGCCGGACCCGCGCCCAGCGGACCTGACGTGCCCAGACCTCGGCCAAGGCCCGCCGACCGAGAGGTTGCGCAAACGGCCGCGCGATGACCCGTACCCGCAGGCCCGCCGCGCGGACCACCTTGGTCGCCGCGACATCCTCGGCCAGATCGTGGCCAAGCGCCGCCAGCCCCCCCGCCGCATCGAGCAGCGCGCGCCGCCACATGAGCACCTTGCCCTGGGCAAATCCCTGCCCCACCTGATCGCCCGCCAGTTGCCAGACATCCTGATGCGTATTGAGGAACGCCGCCTCGATGTTGGCCGCGAACCCCCGCGCCTCGATGCCTGCGGGCGGCGAGGTGACGAGGCCGGTATCCGGCCCCCACGTCCCGAACAGGCGCTGGACATAGTCGGGCGGCAACAGGACGTTGCTGTCGATCATCACGATCCACGGATGCCGCGCCGCAGCCCAGCCCTTTTCGAGGTTGTTCAGCTTGGGATTGCCGCTGATGGCGGTCTCGCCGATCAGGAGGCGCGCGGGGATGCGGGCATTTGCCGCCATGATCCCGCGTATCAGCGGTATCGCGGGATCGCCGGCGTCGGCGATGCAGAAGATCACTTCGTACTCCGCGGTCCGGTGCGTAAAGCTCGATGCCAGGGTCCGGGCAAGCCCCGGTTCGGATCCGCAGACCGGGCGCAGCACGGTCAGGGGCGGATGATCCTGCCCCGGGCCAAGCGGACCCTGACCGCGCAGTCGCCATGCCACGAGGGTGCAACAGGCCAGATGGACGCCGAATGCGGCGGTCACGAAAACCGCGAGGATGAAGATCAGGGCCATGTCAGACGGCCCAGGAATTGCCGTCTTCCGGCGCGGCGGAGTTTGCGGGAACAGGAGACGCCAGGGTGTCGCCGACGACCGCGAGCAGGCGGAGCTGACCATCGAACCCCTCGACCAGACCGGTGCCGTGTTCGGTCCAGTCGCCGCAATTGGCATAGATCAGCCCGCGCCAGTCGTTCAGCGCAGGCTGGTGGAAATGTCCGCACACGATTCCGTCCACGCCGCGCGCGTCCGCGAGGTCGCACAGCCGGTCCTCGAACCGGTCATGGCGGCGGATCGCCCCCTTGGTCCCCGCGATCCGGCGGGTCAACCCGTCCCAGCGCGGCAACCCGGCGGCAGCGCCGATGGCCCGCTGGCCTGCGTCGAGGGCGCGCGCACCGGTTTCGATCAGACTGCCGAGGCGGGCCATGACCGGTGCGCGGCGGGCAAAGACGTCGCACTGGTCGCCGTGCGTCACCAGCAGGCGGTATCCGTCCGCCGTCTGGTGGATCGCTTCGCGCTCCACCTCGATTCCGCCAAAGGTGGTGCCGGCGTACTGCGCAAAGAAGCCGTCATGGTTGCCGGGCAGATAGACGACGCGGCAGCCGGTCTGCGGCAGGTCGAGCAGCCGTCGCAGGACCGCATGATGCGCCTGCGGCCAGTTTCGCGACAGCGGCTGCCAGTTGTCGACGATGTCGCCGACCAGATAGACCGTGTCGGCATGATGGGCATCGAGAAACGCTAGGATAAGCTCGGGCCGGCACATCCGGGCGCCAAGATGCATGTCCGAGAGGAAGACCGTGCGATGCCGTTCGGACGGGCGCCGCGTATCCGGACCGGCGTCCGGCCGGACAGTGCTGGCAAGCGGCGGGACGAGGGATATGGGTTCGCTGCGATGAATTCCGCCGTTGGCCATGGTGCGGTCCCTGTCCTGAAACATGATGTTACCAGTATATAGTAGCAGGTCGTCACACCCGCATGACGCGAACATTACTTTATTTCAAGGATCGCTGCCACTCGACGGCGGCGGTCCCGGCTGAGGGAGCGTGACATTGCGCGCCTGCAATGTCGCGCCCAGATTGCTGCCCCTTCCTTCCGTCATCGTGGCCCCAGACGCGCACCGGATCCCGGTCGGACGCGAACCGACGTCGCTATGGGCAATGCGAACATTTCCACCGACCATCTGACCCAGAGGTCTGTCGACGCTGGCGCCGCCGACTTCGGGCACCGCCGAGATTGAGGGGGCGATATCCGCACCGATCCGATGGGGGTGCAGCGCGATGGCGTGATCCCCCTTATCGGCATCCGCACGTTCGGGTTTTCCGATTATGCCCCGGGGCAAGATCGTGGCCCTCGGCGCGCTGGTTCTCGGCCTGACCCAAATTGTCGCAACGATCGGCGTGGTGTCGTTGGCGGTGCTGCCGGCATCCGCGCCCGATGCGGCGGAATGGGCCCGGCCGATCGGCTTCTGCGGGCGCTCGGCCCTCCAGATGACGCTGCTCGGGCGCATGGCCCCCGGCTGTGCCGCCGTCTCGCGGTCGAATCCATCGGGCTGCTGATCCCGGTGACGGTCTGGCTGACAGCGACGTTCATCCTGTCGTCGCTGACGGCGAACGTTCTGCCGACGGCGGCGACAAGCCCGATCGCGGCGCTGGTCCCCGCGCCCGACACCGGGTTCTTCCGCTGGGCCCAGACGCTCTTCGGGCCGCTCTCGCTGGCGGAAAGCCGCAGGATCGCCTCCGCCTCGCCGCTCGACTTCCTTCCCGCAGACCGGAGTGGCGTCCCGCCGCTGGCCGCGACCGGATGGCTGATCCTCGCGACCGGCGCTGCCGGTGTGGCGGCCAGGGCCGGCGCGAAAGAGGCTGACTGACTCTCCCCATCTGTCGTTGCAATACGGCTGCCCAACCTGTCCGGTCGGCCGAACCTCACAGCGATGTATAGACCCTGTCAGGATCGGGAGATGACGCGGGTCGATAACGGGAACAGGTCGTGCGCGGCACTCAGCCGTGCAGAAACTTCAGAAGGCACCACATCATGGTCGAAAAATCCGGCCCTCCCCCCCATTCGATGGCCACACGCGCGGTTCATGCCGGTCTGGCCCTCGCCATCGCCACCCAGCTCGTCACGTCGCTTATCCTCAGACCGGACGAGGGCGGCGACGCCGGTAATTTCGCGTTTCAGATGCACGAATACAGCGGCCTCGCAGCCTTTGGTTTCGTCGCGGCGTTCTGGATCGTCATGACGTTTCGGCGCCGGGGGACACCGATGGCGATGCTGTTTCCATGGTTCCGCCGCGACAGGCTCGGGCTATTGTGGCAGGATGTTCTGCGCCACGCCCGCGCCCTGACGCACCTTCGCCTGCCGCCTGCGAACACCCACGATCCGCTCGCCTCGGCGGTTCATGGCCTTGGCCTCGCCCTGATGAGCATCATGGCACTGAGCGGAACGATCTACTATTTCGTCAACACCGGCGATCCCGACGCCGGCGGCGTCGTCGGCGTCACGATGACGCTGCACCGGACGTTCGCCAATATCGTCTGGGTCTATCTGATCGGGCACGCGGGTCTGGCCGTGATCCAGCATGTCGCCAACGATCATCCGCTGGCCGCGATGTGGTCGACAGGGGGCGGCACCGCCCGGCCGCATCCAATCTCGACGGCTCGCCTGCCCGAATAGGGCGCCGTTTCCGGTCCCCTGCCGACCCTGCCCGACTGGCGTCACCGAAAGGTGGCGCCCTCTTTGCGTCACGCCGCGACGCCCTGACGCGACCGCAAATCCCCCGCCCGGACTGTGATGCCGCGCCGTTCGCGGCCACTCGCTGTCGCATCGCCGCACCTCACCGCCGACGACACGAACGGAAGGTCGACAGGTGCCCCGACCCGGCGATGACGCGGTAGTCGATGGGGCAGGTCATCGGCACGACGGTGCTGCTCCCGCATGTCGTGGCGATCTCGACCACCGGGCCTCCGTCAGGACCAAGGCGACCCGGTCGTCGCTGCGTCCGATAGGCCGTGACACGACATCCCCTACCGCCGTCCTGACCGGGCGGGAGGTGCCCTCGAACATGCCGCCGCCGGCCCTTGTCGGGGTGCCGAGGGTGCTGTCGCCCGGAGCCGCAGAACAGGCCGCCGTTTCGGCAGTTGCGGGGGGTGCGGGAATAAGCGGCGAAGCCAGGAACGCGCGTCGGGAGGCGGCAGGCGGCGGCGGCAGGCGGCGGCAGTATGTTTCCGGGCATGTCCGGCGTCGAGACGAAGGTCAGCCGATGGCTGGAAATGCGATCCGCACGATCAGACCGGGGGCTGCATCGTCCAGCGTCAGCGTGGCGTCGTGAAGATCCGCAATCGCCGCGACCATCGACAGGCCGAGGCCGTTGCCGTCGCTGGTCCTGCTGCGTTCAAGGCGATAGAGACGGCGCAGCACCTTCTCGCGTTCGTCGACCGGCACGCCGGGTCCATCGTCCCGCACGGTCAGGTCGATACCCTGAGCCCGACGCGCCAATGATACGGCGATCGTGCCACCGGACGGCACATGCCGCAGCCCGTTCTCGATCAGATTGACGAGGACCTGCCCGAGAAGCTGGCGGTCCCCCCCGACCTCGAACCTCGCGTCCCCGGCGACGTTCAGGATAAGCGCATGGCCGCTCTCCTCCGCATCGGGGCCGAACATCTCGACCATGCCGCGCGCGACCTGCGCCAGATCGACGGGCCCGAACCGGTCACGCACGGAACCGCCTTCGATCTGGGCGATGTGCAGCAAGGACTGGAAGGTCCGAACGATCCCCTGCGTTTCCGCCACCGCAGTGTCGACGATGCCGACCTGTTCGGCGGTCAATGCCGTGCCGTCGCGCAACCGGTTCAGATGGATCGCGACCCGCTGGATCGGGGTCCGCAGGTCGTGCGCGATATCCGCCGACACCTGCCGCAGCGCCGCGATGGACGCCGCCTGCGCATCGGCCATCCGGTTCACCGCGAGGCCGATCTGGTCGAGGTCGTCGGTAGACTCGGCAACGCCGTCGACGCGCGAGGTCAGCGTCCCGTGGGTCAGGTCCTGCAACGTTGCACGGATCGCCTCGACCCGGTCCCGCGCGCGGCGCGCCACCACCATGCCGGCGGTCGCACCGATCAGCAACGTCGGCAACAGGCCGATCAGGAACACACTGGCAAAGATCTCGCCCATTTCGATCACCTGCTCGCGCGACTGAGCCACGACGAGCTGTCCGCCCGCGACCGGCGCCGACAGGGCCAGATAACTTTCGGCACGGTCGCCCGGGTCCGCCGAAAGCGCGGGTTCGGACAGGATCGTCAGACCGGAGATGCGGGGAAACGCAACCACGTTGCCGATGGACGGGCCATTTCGCGGCGCAAAGAACACGATCATCACCGCCGGATCGACCGCTTCGGCATCGGCCACCAGACGCTCCCGCAGGTCGTCCGGATCGGTGATCGACAGATAGCTCGCCATCGACTGGCGCACCTGTTCCTCGATCACGGCATCGATCTCGCTGCGGATCACGAAATAGGCGCTGCCGAACCCGATCAGGGACGACAGCGTGAAGATCGCGATGAGCAGGGCCGACAGTCGCAGCGGCATCGACCGCATCCGCGACGCGATCCAGGCCGGCATCATTCCGCGACGATCCGGTATCCGGCGCCGCGCATGGTCTCGATCAGCTCGACGTCGAACGGCCTGTCGACCTTGCCACGCAGGCGGCTGATGTGGGTTTCGACGACGTTGGTCTGCGGATCGAAATGGATGTCCCAGACCGCCTCGAGCAGCATCGTTCGGGTCTGCACCCGGCCCTTTCGGCGCATCAGGTGTTCCAGCAGGGCGAATTCCCGGGGCAGGAGGTCGATGCCCTGCCCGCCGCGCGTCACCTTGCGGGTCAGAAGATCGATCTCGAGGTCGCGGACCTTCAGGGTCGTCGGCGTTTCCGACATCTGCGGACGGCGGCCGAGGGCCGCGATGCGCGCACTCAGCTCGCCGAAGGCGAAGGGTTTGACGAGGTAGTCGTCGGCCCCGGCGTTCAGTCCCTCGATCCGGTCATCGACACCGCCCAGCGCGGTCAGGAACAGGATCGGGGTGCGGTTCTTGGCGCCGCGCAGGGTGCGCACCAGCGAGACCCCGTCGATTCCGGGCAACAACCGGTCGACCACGAGGACGTCATAGGCCCCGGCCGCGGCCTGTATCAGCCCCTCCTGCCCGTCTGTCAGAAGGTCGACGGAGTGCCCCTCCTCGCGCAACCCCCCCGCGATGTAGGGGCCCGCGGTCCTGTCGTCCTCGATGACGAGTATCTTCATATCGCTCTCGCTGCAAAGACCGGCGCCGCGGGATGCGACGCCGGTCCGTGTTATCGACCGATCCGGGGCCTAGTTGCCGGTGGTGCCGTCGTCGTCAGCCTCGCCGTCGGCGCCGCCGTCCTCCCGGTCGTCGTCGCCATCCTCGCCGTTCATGTCCCCGGTGTCACTGTCTTCGGCGTCCTTGGCCATCGCCGTGACCGTGCCATCCATGGCATCGACCATCGCGGTCTGCGTCGTGCCGTCGGCCATCAGGATCTCGACCTTGTAGGCCGGGCCGTCCGTCCCCTCGACCTCGAACTCGGCGCTCATCGCTGTCCCGCCGGTGTCGGCCTCGGCCGCCGTGACGGCCTGAGCAAGGGTCTGCGTTGCGGACTGGAACGACTGGATCTCGGCGATGTCGTCGTCGGACATATGGCTCTCGGCATTCGCCGCCATCGTTCCGGCGCCCAGCAGGCCCAGCGAGACCAGGGCAGAGGTTGCGATGGTCTTTACGGTGATGCGTTTCATGTGGCTTTCCTTTGGGTTCGGGGCCTGCCTCTTGCTGCCCACTCGAGAAGAATTGGGGGCGGCATCCGACCGGGGGGTGTCCCCGACATTACACCTGTGCAATATCACGCGGGTGTGACATGCCGCGTGAAGCCCGCGCCGGGCGCGAGGTCGAACCGCGTCGGGCCTCGCGCTTCGGGCCGTCCTGTGGCATGGACCGCCTGTCCGGACGACTGGGCGCCAGGGACCGGCGTGCCGATGGCAACCTCTCCTCGGGTCCGTGCCGATCGGCCTTTCTCGATCAAGGCGATACAACATGCCTCAGTCTCTCGACCAGCTCATCCCGTCGCTTCAGTCTTTCGGCGTCTGGACCTACTGGATCCTCGCGCTTTTCGCGATGCTCGAGGCGATCGTGTTCACCGGGGTCATGGTTCCCGGCGCGATTGCCGTCATCGCCGGCGGTGTCCTTGTCCAACGCGGCGTGATCGACTTCTTCGACCTCGGCTGGTTCGTCCTCGCCGGGACGATCATCGGCAGCGAGGTCAGCTATCGGCTCGGGGGGCTGGCCGCAAGGGGTCTGAGCGGCAGGCGATCTTTCGCGGACGCGAAGTATGCGGTGCGCGCGAAGGGTTTGCTGACCCGCTACGGCGGTTTCGCCATGGTCGTCGGGCGCTTTCTCGGACCATTGTCGGCGTTCGTGCCGTTCTCGGCGGCGATGGCGGGCATGGGGCGGCGCCGGTTCGTCATCTGGAACGTCGTCAGTGCGCTGCCCTACTCCTTCGGACTGCCGGCCCTGGGGTATTTCTTCGGCAGCGCGCTCGGAACGGTCGGTGCCGCAGCCCCCCGCATCCTCGCGTTCGCGGTCGGTGCCGCGCTGGTGCTGGGGCTGCTGTGGTTCGTTGCCGTGCGGCTGGGACGGGCCCTGCCGCTGCTCGGGGCGATCGGGCAATCGGTCCTGCACGGCATCGGGGAAAAGCCTGTCGTGCAGCGGTTCGTCGCGCGCCATCCGGCGACGTCGGCATTCCTCACGGCGCGGTTCGACACGGCAAAGTTCGTCGGCCTGACAGGGACGGTCCTGAGCGTGCTCCTTGTCTATCTCCTCGTCGCCTACGTCGACAGCGTCACGGACTTTCTCGGGTCGCCCGATGTGGTGCAGGGCGACACCCGGCTCGCCAACCTGTTCTATGCACTGCGCGACGACCGGCTGATCGCCCTCTTCGGCTGGATCACGGCGGTCGGCGGCTGGGAGGTCGTCGTGACCATGATCGCCGGTGCGACCGTGGCCCTGATCGTCCTGCGCCGGGTCGACCTGACCCTCGGCCTGTGGCTGACGGTTGTCGGCAGCCAGCTATCGGTGACGCTCCTCAAGAGTTTCTTTGCGCGGCCGCGCTCCGACCTCGGCTATTTCACCGAAACCTCGGGCAGCTTTCCCAGCGGCCATGCCGCGTCCTCGGTGGCGATTTGGGGGATGCTCTTCTATCTGGCGTGGCGGACGCGATTGCTGTCGGCAACGGCCGCGGGCCTGGCGGCGATCACCCTCGCCTTTCTGATCGGCCTCAGCCGGATCTATCTGGTCGAGCACTATCTGTCGGACGTGCTGAACGGCTATCTGGTGGGCGCAGTCTGGCTGACCCTCGGCATCGCGTTCTGCGAATGGCGGCGGGACGCGGGGACGCCGCCGGACCCGACCCGCCGCCGGTATGGCACCCGGATTGCCGGAACGGTCGTCGGCATCGCCGCCGCTGCGTCCATCGTTCTGGCCTCGGTTGCGGTTGCGCCGACGAATCCTGCGCCGGTCGCGGCTCCGCGCGTCGTGGCCACGCTCGGCGCCGCGACGCTGCCAATGGCGACCCAGACCCTGCTGGGCGAGCCGCGCGGACAGATCGGGTTCATCGTCGCGGCCCGGGACGACGCGGCCCTGACGGCGGCCCTGCAATCGGCGGGCTGGACGTTTGCGCCACGGCCGGGCCCGGGCACCCTGATGCTGGCCGCATGGGACGACTGGACCGGCGGGGCCCTGCCCCGTCCCCTCGTCATTCCGACGTTCTGGGACGATCGTCCGACGGATCTGGCGTTCGAGCGCATCGACGATCCCGCCGTGGACACGCCACGACTGCATCTGAGGATCTGGCGCACCGGCGACAGCATGACGGACGGCACCGCCCTCTATGCCGGGAACCTGATCCTCGAGGATCCGCTGGAATGGATCGCCGAGGATGATGTGACCGTCCCGGCCGACAGCAGCCCCGACCGATTGCTGCAAGATCTGGCAACGTCCGGTCTGACCGCCGGCAGATACCCGCCCGCCCCCTGACGGCGACGGGGCGTATTGCCCGGCGTCCCGCCCGGGTGCTGCCCGCATGGACGGCGGTGCCGACAACCCCACGACCACCTTTGCAACGCGCCGGCGACGGCACGGTGGCGCACATGCGCCACCCTGCGTTTTCAGGTGCGCCCGTCCAGATTGCGTATTTGCAATGTTCCCGACAATCGCCGGTATTCGTGCCCCCGCATGGTCCGGGGCATCGGCAGCGGTGAACCGCTACAGGACCACAACGCCAGACCAGAAATGCGATGTCCGCCCGCCTCAGGGCAGACCCCACCCCATCCCGAAGAGGATCCAACCATGAGAAACCTTCTGTTGAGCGTCGCGCTGATCGCCGCACCCGTAGCGGCCTTCGGCGCGGTCTATGCACTAACGATGCGCCGACGCGACCGTTGCGGTCACCGCGGCCGTCGCTCGGGGACATGACCGCGTACGAGACGATCACGCGCGACGTTGCAGTCCATCGCCGCGACGGGCGATCTGACCGCCGCCAAGGCGCGGATCAAGGATCTCGAGACCGCGTGGGACGATGCGGAACCGACGCTGCGGCCCGTCAGCACCGTTCAGTGGGGCAACGTCGATACCGCCATCGACGAGGCGCTGAACACCCTGCGCGCCGCCCAGCCGGATCCCGCGACGGTCACCGCGAGCGCTCGCCACGCTGACCGATAACCTGGCCGACCCCTCCGCCGGGGTGGACCAGGCGGGTCAGGGCGCAACGCTGGTGCAGGGCATCGCCGTCACCGACGAGAACGGCCATGCCCTACCGTGTGAGGCGATGCTGGCCACGTTCCGCGACGCTCTCGCTACGGCAACCCTGGCGGACACCGACCGCGCGACGGCGACCGATCTGCAGAGCCGTGGCACCGAACGGTGCAATGCCGACGACGACACCCGTGCAGACGATTTCTTCGCTCAGGGTCTCGCCCTGATGCAGACGAACTGACCTCTGGCAACCGATCCCCCGAAAGGAGACCCCGCCATGACCCACATTTCCCCGATGAACGATCCCGCAGCCTACAGCCGTTTCGACGAGGCGATCGTCCGCACAACGCCCAACCGCGTGCCCGCGGTGACCGTCGACTTCTGGCTGATCAAGCTGATGGCGGTGACGATGGGCGAGACCGCCGCCGACTTTCTCGCCGTGAACCTCGGTCTCGGCCTCACCGCGACGTCTCTGATGATGGCCGCCGTCCTCGTCGGCGCGCTTCTTCCTGCAGTTCGGCCAAAAGCGCTATGTGCCATGGTCCTACTGGCTCGCCGTCGTGCTCACCAGCATCGTCGGCACGCTCATCACCGACAATCTCGTCGACAACTTCGGCGTTCAGCTCGTGACCACGACCGTCTTCTTCAGCGTCGCCCTCGCCGCGACCTTTGCCGCCTGGTACGCCAGCGAAAGGACCCTCTCGATCCACGAGGTGACGACGACGCGGCGCGAGACGTTCTACTGGCTGGCGATCATCTTCACCTTCGCCCTCGGCACGGCGGCGGGCGATCTGGTCGCCGAGCACTTCGGCCTCGGCTACATGGCGACGGGCATTCTCTTCGGCATGATCATCGCCTCGATCACCTTCGGCTATTACACATTGAAACTCGACGGTATCCTCGCCTTCTGGATCGCCTATATCTTCACCCGCCCGCTCGGCGCCTCGTTCGGCGACCTGCTGTCGCAACCTGCCGACTATGGCGGCATGGGCCTCGGCACGATCCTGACGAGCGCGCTCTTCCTCGCCGCCATCGCGGGTATCGTCGGCTATATGACGATCACACGCGAAGGCGTCGAGAACGCAATGCCGGACTGAACCGGACAGCCGATGGCCGGCCCTTACCAGGGAGCCGGCCATTTTCCCGTGCCCGACGTTCAGATGCACCCGAGGCGCCGCGTGTCCGCCGGACTCCTGCATCGTCCGGTTTCTGCGGTCTGCCTGACGTGCCCGAAGTTTCCCCGCACAAAACCGCGCCGGCTTTGCCGGTCGCTCCAACGTCGGGGCAGGACGCGCAGGGGGACCGGTGCACGACCGGTCCGGACCGCGATGCCGACGACGAACCCCCGGTCCCCGGGACGCGGGGTTCGCGTCAGACGATCCCGCCGCCAGCGCCGCTTGCCTTCGGGCGCGTTTCGCTCACCTTGGCGCGCCAGCCCGAGGCGCGATAGGCCGCCACCGGATCGACGGCGCAGCCCTTGTCCAGTCGGGCCATGGCGAGGATCGGCTCTACATCCGTGCGGAACGCCGCCTTGAGCGTATTGGACGCCATCAGCGCGTCGTTCGCGTCCTGGAACCCGGCAAGGGCCGCGCGGTCCACCAGAAGCGCCTGCGCATAGGCGCGCTGCACCTCCATCGCCGACGACATCAGGCTCTCGATGGGATCGGTGACGTTGTGGCTCTGATCGAGCATGTGGGCGGGATCGAAACCGGCAAGACCGGCGGCGCCGACCAGCTCGTTGAAGACAAGGAACAGGCGATAGGGGTCGATGGCCCCGGTATCGAGGTCGTCGTCACCGTATTTGCTGTCGTTGAAGTGGAACCCGCCCAGCTTGCCATAGCGGATCAGACGGGCGACGATCATCTCGATGTTCACGTTCGGCGCGTGGTGTCCGAGATCCACGAGACAGAACGCCCGTTCGCCCAGCTCGGTGGCGATCAGATAATTGCTGCCCCAGTCCTGCACGACGGTCGAATAGAACGCGGGCTCATACATCTTGTGTTCGGTGAACAGGCGCCAGTCGTCGGGCAGGCCCGCATAGATCTGACGCGCACTGTCGAGATAGCGGTCGAGCTGTCGGGTGAAATCCACCTGCCCCGGAAAATTCGAGCCGTCGCCGACCCAGACCGTCAGCGCCCTCGACCCGATCCTGCGGCCGAGGTCTATGCAGGCGAGGTTGTGCTCGACCGCCTGCGCCCGGGTGGCGGCATCCGTGTGCGACAGCGACCCGAACTTGTAGCTGTGCGCATCGCCTGCATGGTCCTGGAACGTGTTCGAGTTCATCGCGTCGAACCCCAGCCCCGTCTCCTCTGCCTTGGCCAGCAGATCGGCGGGATCGGCCGCATCCCACGGGACATGCAGCGAGACGGTCGGCGTGGCCCCCGTCAGTGCATGGATCACGCCGCAATCGTCGAGCTTGTCGAAGATGCTGGCAGGCTCTCCCGCGCCCGGGAACCGCGCGAACCGCGTGCCGCCGGTGCCGGTGCCCCAGGACGGGATCGCCACGCCATAGGCCGCGACCTGCGACTTGACCGCGTCGGCGTCGATGCCGCGCCGGTCGAGGTGCTCGGCCATGGCGGCATAGTCGGCGCGCAGCGCGGACCGGCGGTCGGCGTTGTGCGCCTCGACGATGTCCCTTGCGATCATGGTTCCCCCCCTCAGCGCGTGAACGCCTGCACGTTGCCCGCGTCCACGTTGACGATGTTGCCCGTGCTCTTGGAACTGACGTCCGCGGCAAAGAACCAGCACGCCTCGGCGATGTCCTCGGGCAGGACCGAGCGTTTCAAGAGCGACCGCTCGCGGTACATCTCTTCGAGGCCGCCCTTGTCGGTGCCGTAGGTCTCGGCCCGCTGGTCGAGCCACTCGCCCGACCATATCTTGCTCCCCTTCAGCACCGCATCGGGGTTCACCGTATTGACGCGGATGCCGTAGGGCGCCCCCTCGAGCGCCAGACATCGGGCGAGGTGGATTTCCGACGCCTTGGCCGTGCAATAGGCAGAGGCGCCGGGGCTGGCGGCCAGCCCGTTCTTGGACGCCACGAAGACCATCGACCCGCCGATCCCCTGCGCCTTGAGCACCCGGAACGCCTCGCGCGCCACGAGGAAATATCCCGTCGACAGGATCGCCATATTGCGGTCCCACATCGCCAGCGTCGTGTCCTCGACCCGCGCCGAACTGGCGATGCCGGCGTTCGAGACCACGATATCGACGCCCCCGAACGCGACGGCCATGTCCGCATAGGCCGCGATCACCGCCGCCTCGGACGTCACGTCCATCCCGACGGTGCGCACCACGTCGGCGCCGTATCGCGCGGCCAGCGCGGCCTGCGTCTCGGCCAGCGCGGTGGCGTCGATATCGGCCAGCATGACGCAGGCGCCGTCGGCCAGATACCGCAGCGCCGTCGCCGTGCCGATCCCGCCCGCCCCGCCGGTGACGATGGCGATGCGCCCGGCCAGCGCGCGCGGCGCGGGCATCCGTTGCAGCTTGGCCTCCTCGAGCAGCCAGTACTCGATGTCGAACGCCTCCTGCTCGGGCAGGCCCTGATAGGTGCTGACGGCATGGGCGCCGCGCATGACGTTGATGGCGTTGATATAGAATTCGCCCGAGATCCGCGCCGTCGCCTTGTCGCGGGCAAAGGTGATCATGCCGACGCCGGGCAACAGATAGACCACCGCGTTCGGATCGCGCATCGCGGGACTGTCCGGGCGTTTGCAACGCTCGTAATAGGCGGCGTAGTCGGCGCGATAGGCGTCGATCATCGCCCCCAGACCCTCCAGCGTCGCGGCCACGTCCGGCTGGCCCGGATCGAAATCCACGACAAGCGGACGGATCTTGGTGCGCAGGAAATGGTCCGGGCACGAGGTGCCGAGAGCCGCGAGGGCGGGCATGTCGGTGGCGCCGACGAAGGTCAGCACCGCGTCCGAATCGTCGAAGTGCCCGACCTTGTGGGTGTCTGCCGATATCATCCCGCGGATCGCGGGCATCAGGACTGCGGCAACGCGGCGCCGCGCGTCCGGTGTCAGCGTCGGGTGTGCGGCGCCGCCGAAGGGCGCCTTGTCCGCCGTCTTCTTCTCGAGCCAGACGACCGCCTGATTGATGACGTCGATGGTGGTGTCGTAGCACGCACGCGCCGTATCGCCCCAGGTGAAGAGGCCGTGTGACCCGAGGATCACCCCCCGCGCCTCGGGATGTTCCGCGCAGAACCTGCCCAGCCACAGACCCAGTTCGAACCCCGGCCGTTTCCAGGGCAGCCAGCCGATGGTGTCGCCGAAGATCTCGCGCGTCAGGGATTCGCCGTCCTTGGATGCCGCGATGGCGATGATGGCGTCGGAGTGCACATGGTCGACGTGCGCGTGGGGCACATAGGCGTGCAGCGGCGTGTCGATCGAGGCCGCGCGGGCGTTGAGCGCGAAGGTGCAGTGCGGCAGCAGCCCCACCATCTCGTCCTCGTGCGCGACCCCGCGATAGAGGCCCTTCAGCGACCGCAGCTTCTCCATGTAGAGGGTCGAGAAACCGTCCATCCGGATCGACCCGATGTCGCCGCCCGATCCCTTGACCCACAGCACCTCGACCGCCTCGCCGGTCAGCGGATCCGTCTCCATCACCTTGGCAGAGGTATTGCCGCCGCCGTAGTTCGTCACCCGCTTGTCCGAGCCGAGGATGTTGGACCGATAAAGCAGCAGCTCGGGCTCGCTCATCCCCTGTGCAGCGGCCTCGTCCCACAGGCAGGGGAGGCGGTCGGCCCGGTCGTCGTCTTGCATGGTGGTCTCCGCGTCGCGGGTCCGCGACGGACCCCTTCGGTCGCAAAGATGCCGCAGTCATCTGTGTGGGTCAATCAGTTTCGCTCAACAACGATCATGCTGCACCGCAGTATAACCATTGATGAAAGTTTTTGATTGACAATGATTGCGGTTGGCGGAACGCTGGGAAGAGGGAGCCGATATGGATCCGGGGGGAGGATGCGCCGATGATCGAGAACGAACGCCACGTCATCATCCTGTCCGCCGTCGAGGCCAAGCCGGTGGTCGCGGTGGCCGAACTGGTCGAGCTCACCTCCTCGTCCGAGGCGACGATCCGCCGCGACATCGCCACCCTGCACATGCAAAAGAAGCTGCGTCGCGTCCGGGGCGGTGCTGAATCCCTGTTGCCCCCCCGCTTCGTCGGTCTTTCGGGCAAGACGTTCGCCCACAACCGCACCCGCAACGTCGCGGCCAAGCGGGCCATCGCCGCCGCCGCGGTCGACCTGTGCGCCGATGGCGACGCGATCATCATCAACGGCGGCACCACCACGTTCCAGATGGTTCACCCGCTCGCGAACAAGCGGTGCCTCGTCTTCACCAACTCGTTCCCGATCGCCGAACACCTGCTGCATCAGTCCAAGAACACCGTGATGCTGGCGGGCGGCACGATCTACCGCGAGCAGAACATCATCCTGTCGCCGTTCGACAACGACGTGACCCGCAACTTCGCCGCCCGGCGCCTCTTTCTCGGCTGTCAGGGGATCTCGCGGCTGGGCATCTCGGAACAGGATCCGCTCATCATCCAGGCCGAGGTCAAGCTGATCGGACAGGCGGAGGAGGTCGTCGTGATGGCCGACAGCTCCAAGTTCGACTCTGGCTCGAGCCTGCTCCTGTGCGGTCTGGACCGCATCCACACCGTCATCACCGACGACCGGATCACCGACGCGCAGGCGCAGATCCTCGAGGGCGCGGGCGTCACCCTCATCACCGTCACCCCGTCCGGCGCCGAGGACCGCGCCGCGGGATAGCACACCGCCGCCTCGCAAGATGCGGCAGACCGAAGGCTCACCAGGGAGGAACCACAATGAGCATTTCCAGAAGACTACTCTTGGCGACCGCAGCGACCGCGGCCCTGTTCGGCAGCAGCGCCATGGCACAGGAAACCGTCCGCATCGCCCTCGTCGTCAAGTCGCTCGGCAACGGATTCTTCGAGGCCGCGGCCCGCGGTGCCGAAGAGGCCGCCGCCGAACTCGGCAACGTCGAGATCATCTACACCGGCCCGACCGATACCACCGCCGAGGGCCAGATCGAGGTCATCAACGCCCTGATCGCCCAGAACGTCGACGCCATTGCGGTCTCGGCCAACGATCCCGACGCCCTCGTGCCCGCCCTGCAACGCGCGATGGAGCGGGGGATCACCGTCATCTCCTGGGACAGCGGCGTCGCCCCCGAGGGGCGCCAGATGCACCTGTCGCCCTCGTCCAACGCGCTGATCGGCCAGACCATCATCAAGCTGGCGGCAGACCACATGCCCGACGGCGGACAGGTCGCGATCCTGTCGGCCACCTCCACCTCGACCAACCAGAACATCTGGATCGAGGAAATGAACGCCGTCATGGTCAATTATCCCAACATCGAGGTCGTGGCGACGGTCTACGGCGACGACCTGTCGGACAAGTCCTACCGCGAGGCACAGGGCCTGCTGCAAAGCTATCCCGACCTCGACGCGATCATCTCGCCCACCTCGGTCGGGATCGTCGCCGCAGCACAGGCGGTCGCGGATGCGGGCATGATCGGTCAGGTCAACGTCACCGGCCTCGGCCTGCCGTCCGAAATGGCGGGCGCCATCGACAGCGGCGCGTCGCAATCGTTCGCGATCTGGAACCCGATCGACCTCGGCTATGCCACGACGATGCTGGCCTATGACCTCGTGAACGGCGCCACGGCAGAGCCGGGCGCGGAACTCGACATGGGCCGGATCGGCACCGCGACGCTGGACGACAACAACGAGGCGGCGATGTCCGAGCCGTTCACCTACGACGCGAGCAACATCGAAGAGTTCAAGAGCATCTTCTGATCGCGGCCCGACACCGTGCGGGTCCGGGGCACATCCCCCGGGCCCGCCACCCTCTTTCTCCGATTTCAGGTGAGCCATGCCCGCCGACGCCCAGATTGCTGACGCGCCCCGGCGCGCGCCGGACGTGCCGCCTGTCCTCGAACTGCGCGGCATCACCAAGACGTTCCCCGGTGTGCGGGCCCTCGGCGGCGTCGACCTCGCGCTCTATCCCGGGCAGGTGACGGCACTGGTGGGCGAGAACGGCGCGGGCAAGTCCACGCTGGTCAAGGTGCTGACCGGCATCTACCGCCCCGACGCGGGGCAGATCGTCGTCGACGGCACCCCCCGCACGTTCCAGACCGCCACCGATGTGGCGCATGCGGGCGTCACCGCCATCCATCAGGAAACGGTCCTGTTCGACGACCTCACCGTCGCCGAGAACATCTGGCTCGGCCACGCGCCGCGCACCCGCTGGGGCCTGATCGACTGGCCCCGGATGCGCACCGACGCCGCCGCCATCCTGACCCGCATCGGTGCCGACCTGCGCCCCGACACGCCGCTGCGCGACCTCGGCATCGCGTCCAAGCACCTCGTCGCCATCGCCCGCGCCCTCTCGGTCGAGGCGCGCGTCGTGGTGATGGACGAGCCGACCGCCGCCCTCAGCCAGTCCGAGATCGAGGAACTCTATGCCCTCGTCGGACGCCTCAAATCCGAAGGCCGCGCGATCCTGTTCATCAGCCACAAGTTCGACGAGATCTTTCGCATCGCCGACCGCTATACCGTGTTCCGCGACGGTGAGATGGTCGGCGCGGGCCTGATCGCCGAGACGACCGAGAATGCCCTGATCGAGCGGATGGTCGGTCGCGCGGTCGACTCGATCTTTCCGGTCCGCACCCCCCGGGTCGGCGCCGAGGTGCTGTGTGTCGCCGGCCTGTCCCATCCGACCGAGTTCCACGACATCGGCTTTACCCTGCGGCAGGGCGAAATCCTCGGGGTCTACGGCCTCGTCGGCGCGGGCCGGTCCGAGGTGATGCAGGCGGTGTTCGGCATCACGCGGGCCGCGTCCGGCACCGTCACCATCGACGGCGCGCCCGCCGACATCCGCTCGCCCGCCGACGCCATCGCCCACGGCATCGTCTATGTCCCCGAGGATCGCGGCCGCCAAGGCGCCATCGCGGCTCTGCCGATCTTTCAAAACATCACATTGCCGTCTCTCGAACAGGTCTCTGGCCATGGTTTCGTCAAGATGACAGAGGAATTTGCGCTGGCCCGGAAATACACCGACCGCCTCGACCTGCGTGCCGCCGCCCTCGATCAGGACGTGGGCACCCTGTCTGGCGGAAACCAGCAAAAGGTGGTGATCGCCAAATGGCTGGCGACGAAACCGCGCGTCATCATCCTGGACGAGCCGACCAAGGGGATCGACGTCGGCTCCAAGGCCGCCGTCCACGCCTTCATGGCCGACCTCGCCGCCGAGGGCCTCGCCGTCGTCATGGTCAGCTCCGAGATCCCCGAGATCCTCGGCATGTCCGACCGGGTTCTGGTGATGCGCGAGGGGCTGTGCGTCGACACCTGGGATCGCGCCGACCTGACGCCCGAACGCCTCGTCCGTGCGGCGGCCGGATACGGTGAGGCGGCATGAAGGCGCTGCTGAAATCGCGCGAGGCGATCCTGCTGGGCGCGATCCTGCTGCTGGTGGCCCTCGTGGAGACGCGGTTCTCCGGCTTTGCCGCGCCGCGCAACCTCGCCTCGATCCTCAACGACACGTCGATCCTCGTCATCCTCGCGCTCGGGCAGATGTGCGTGATCCTGTCGAAATGCATCGACCTGTCTGTGGCCGCCAACCTCGCCTTTACCGGCATGGTCGTGGCCATCGTCAACGCGGCGGCACCGGGCGTGCCCGTCGCCGCCCTCCTCGTGCTCGCCGTCGCCATCGGGGCGATCCTCGGCGCGTTCAACGGCCTGCTGGTCTGGACTCTCGGCCTGCCATCCATCGTCGTCACCCTCGGCACCCTGACGATCTACCGCGGCCTGATCTTCCTGATGTCGGACGGCGCGTGGATCAACGCCCACGAGATGAGCGACGGTTTCAAGGCCCTGCCCCGCACCGTGATCGCGGGCCTGCCGGTCCTTGGCTGGACCGGTATCGTCGTCGTGGCGCTCTTTGCCGTCCTGATCGGCCGAACGCCGCTGGGCCGGGCGTTCCATGCGGTCGGCGGGAACGAACATGCCGCCGTCTATACCGGCATCGACGTGGGCCGCACCCGGTTCATGGCCTTCACCCTGTCGGGCGCGCTGGCGGGCCTGTGCGGCTATCTCTGGGTCTCGCGCTATGCCGTGGCCTACGTCGACGTGGCCGCCGGGTTCGAGCTGGACGTGATCGCCGCCTGCGTCATCGGCGGCATCTCGATCATGGGCGGCCTCGGCACCGTCTGGGGCGCGGTGCTGGGCGCGCTGTTCCTCGGCGTCATCAAGAACGCGCTGCCGGTGGCGGGCATCTCGCCGTTCTGGCAGCTCGCCATTTCCGGTGCCGCGATCATCATTGCCGTCGCCTTCAATTCGCGCACCGAACGCACCAAGGGGCGCGTCATACTGCGTGCGGCTGAGGCCCGCACGTGAGCGAGCCGCGCGCCATTCCCGACCGCCTGCACGGCACCGGATACCGCCTGCTGCGCTCTTGGGAGGTGCTGCTGATCGGCGTCGCGATCGTCATCTTCGTCGCCAATACGCAGGCCAGCCCCTATTTCCTGAATGCGTGGAACCTGTCGGACGCCACCTTCAACGTCACCGAAAAGGCATTCGTCGCCTTCGCCATGGCGCTGCTCATCATCACCGGGGAAATCGACCTGAGCGTCGCGGGCATCATCGCGCTGGCGTCCACGGCGATGGGCTTCGCCCTGCAATACGGCGTCGGCACACCGGGCCTCGTCCTGATCGGTCTTGCCACGGGTCTCCTGTGCGGCGCCTTCAACGGCGTCCTCGTCACACGGCTGGGCCTGCCCTCCATCGTCGTGACCATCGGCACGATGAGCCTGTTTCGCGGCATCGCCTACATCGTCCTCGGCGATCAGGCGTTCAACGGCTATCCCGCCGATTTCGCGGTGTTCGGACGCGGCTATCTGTGGTGGGTTATCACCTGGGAAATGGTGATCTTCGTCGTCCTCGCCCTCGCCTTCGGCATCCTCCTTCACCTCACCACCTTCGGTCGCCGCCTCTACGTCATCGGCAACAACCCGACCGCCGCGCTGTTCTCGGGCGTCCGGGTGGCGCGGACGAAGTTCACGCTGTTCTGCCTCACCGGCCTCATGTCCGGCGTCGCGGCCGTCTGCCTCACCTCGCGCCTCGGCAGCACCCGCCCCTCCATCGCGCAGGCCTGGGAACTCGAGATCGTGACCATGGTGGTCCTCGGCGGGGTGTCGATCCTGGGCGGGGCGGGCACCGTCCCCGGCGTGGTGATCGCGGCACTGGTCATGGGCATGGTGACGTTCGGGCTGGGGCTGCTCAACGTGCCGGGCATCGTCATGTCGATCTTCATCGGCGGCCTGCTGATCGGGGTGATCGCCTTGCCGCGCCTGTTTGCGCTCTTGGCGCAGCGGGGTCGGTGACGATGCACCGTCACGCGTTCCGCATGTCGCTGTT
Source organism: uncultured Alphaproteobacteria bacterium (assembly GCA_963789535.1). Taxonomy (GTDB): domain Bacteria; phylum Pseudomonadota; class Alphaproteobacteria; order Rhodobacterales; family Rhodobacteraceae; genus CAVXHQ01. The sequence continues at coordinate 1,000,645 of CAWBKU010000004.1, forward strand.
GCCCGGCAAGGCCGCCGAATACCGCGCCCGCCACGATGCGATCTGGCCCGAACTGTCGGCCCTGCTGCGGGACGCGGGCGTCAGCGACTATTCGATCTGGCTCGATCCCGAGACGAACGCCCTCTTCGCCGTCCTCACCCGGCCCGAGGATCATGGCATGGACACCCTGCCCGACCATCCGGTGATGCGCCGCTGGTGGGCGCATATGGCCGACATCATGGACACCCACGCCTCGAACGAACCCGTCGCCGTGCCGCTCGCCGCGATGTTCCACATGCGATGAAGACACCCACCATTGCCGTGATCGACGTGGGCAAGACCAACGCCAAGCTGGCGCTCGTGGACGCCGGGACGCTCGGCGAGGTGGCGGTCGAGACGCGTCCCAACATCGTCCTGCCCGGCCCGCCCTGGCCACATTTCGATATCGAGGGGCACTGGGCCTTCTTTCTGAACACTTTGCGCCGGTTCGCGCGGGTGCACCGCATCGACGGCCTGTCGATTGCCACCCACGGCGCGAGCGCGGTGCTGCTCGCTGCCGATGGCAGTCTTGCCGCGCCGATGCTGGACTACGAACACGACGGACCGGATGGCGTCGCCGCCGACTACGATGCGCTCCGCCCGCCCTTTGCCGAGACCGGGTCGGCCCGTCTTCCCGGCGGCCTGAACCTCGGGGCGCAACTGCATTGGCAGTTCCGCACCGATCCGGGGCTGCACGCGCGCACGGCGCATATCCTGACCTATCCGCAATACTGGGCCTGGCGGCTGACCGGCAGAATGGCGACCGAGGTGACGTCGCTGGGGTGCCATACGGATTTGTGGTGCCCGCGGACAAGGGGCTTCTCGGCACTGGTCGGCACGCTGGGCATCGCGGACAAGGTGCCGGCCGCGCGCACCTCGGCCAGCGTGATCGGCACGATCACCGACGGTGTCGCGCAGGCGACCGGCCTGTCCCGGGGCACGCCCGTGGCCTGCGGCATCCACGACAGCAACGCCTCGCTCTATCCGCACCTGCTGGGCCAGCGCGGGCCGTTTGCCGTCGTCTCCACCGGCACCTGGGTCGTCGCCATGGCGGTCGGCGGGCGCGATGTCCCGCTGGACCCCGCGCGCGATTGCCTGATGAACGTCGATGCGCGCGGAGACCCGGTGCCATCGGCGCGGTTCATGGGCGGGCGGGAATACGACATCGTCCGCGACGGCGAAGACGCGCGCCCCACCCGACAGGACCGTGTCAGCGTCCTCGGCGGCGTGATGCTGCTGCCCTCCATCGTGGGCGGCTCGGGTCCGTTCCCCGGATCGGCGCATTACTGGACGATCCGGCCCGGCAGCCCGGGCGCCCGGATGCTGGCGCTGTCGTATTATCTGGCCCTGATGACCGACACCTGCCTCGCGCTCATCGGCGCCGAAGGCCCCGTCATCGTCGAGGGCCCGTTCGCGCGCAACGCGGACTACCTCGCCCTGCTGGCCGCGATCCGGCCCAACGGTGTCGCCGCATCTCCCGCCTCGACCGGCACCAGTGCCGGCAGCGCCTGCCTGCTGCTCGCGGATCCGCCCTATGCGGCACCCCTCCCGGTCGCCGTGCCCGAGGACGCAGGCCCGCTGCGCGGCTATGCAGAGCGCTGGCGGTCGCTGGTGTGAGCTATCCTCGCGTTCGCCCATGAACTTGGCATCAGACTGGATAGGGCCGACCACCTGCTCACGGCTCATCTTCTGCTTGCCCGGCGTGGCCTCAGAGAAGCGGTCGATGAGACCCATGATATAGTCATAATCAATAACAGCAGAGGCAAAGAGGACGAAAGAGGTGGTTCCGGCAATCTGAACGGCCGGGATCGGTGGATTTTCCGCGCAACGGCAGCATGATGCTGCGAGCGAGGAGAAGACCATGGCAAGACGACCACGCCGGAACCACAGCCCGGCATTCAAGGCGAAAGGTAACTATCCGGGCTCGCTGCTCTGACGGCGGCGTCTGCCCGTCGATAGTGTCCACTAAGGGATAGTGGACATTATCGGGGTCGTAGGGTGTCGAAGCGGCGCAAGCGCAGGATCTGGAGCGACGACGAGAAGCGGGCGATCTGCGAGCAGACGCGGGTGGCGGGCGTGTCGGTCAGCCAGGTCGCGCGGCGCTACGACGTCAATGCGAACTTGGTTTTCACGTGGCTGCGCGATGCACGATTTGCCGCTGTCGGCACTGTAGCCGACGAGCCCGCGGTCGAGCCGCATGGCTTCCTGCCGGTTCAGATCGTCAATCAGCCACAAAGCGAAGATCTGGCGTCAGTGTCCGATCCGACGCCTGCGCCTGGCACGATCGAGATCGACGTCGCGGGCGGCCATCGGCTGCGGATCGTCGGGACTTACGACCCCGAGGCGCTGGCCCGGCTGATCCGGGGTCTGTCGGGATGATCCCCGTTCCGTCGAACACGCGGGTCTGGCTGGCGGCGGGGGTGACCGACATGCGGCGCGGGTTCACGACGCT
>CAWBKU010000005.1:0-5000 GCA_963789535.1 uncultured Alphaproteobacteria bacterium
GGCCGCGCAGGCGGAGGAGACGCTGAAGCTGGATCCGTTCGTGGGCCACATGTTCGTCTTCCGGGGGCGGCGCGGCGATCTGGTCAAGATCATCTGGTGGGACGGCCAGGGCGCATGCCTGTTCTCCAAGCGCCTGGAGACGGGCCGGTTCGTCTGGCCGTCGGCGAAGGAGGGCAAGATCTCTCTGACGGCGGCGCAGTTGGCGATGCTCCTGGAGGGCATCGACTGGCGACAGCCGCAGCGCAGCTGGAAGCCGCTCAGAGCGGGATAATCTGGCAAGGCGCGCGCATCGAGGATTCCCGTCAGGCTCATAATTTGCTATGTTCTGGCATGCTCTACACCGCCCGATCCCTGCCGGAAGATCCCGACGAACTACGTCACTTCACGGCCCTGCTTCTGGCCGAGGTTAAGTCGCAGGCGATGCTGATCATGAAGCTCCAGCATCAGCTTGCCGGTCACCGCAACTCCCGGTTCGGCACCTCGTCGGAGACCATCGAGCAGCTTCAGCTGGCGCTCGAGGCGACCGAGATCTCGATCGCGAAGATGACGGCGAAGCTGCGGCTTCCCGACGAGGAGCCCAAGGACAAGCCGAAGCGCCGCCCGATCCCGGATCACATTCCGCGGATGGAAGTCGAACTCACCACCGGCGACGATGACTGCGCCCAGTGCGGCGGCGTGCTGCGTCGCTTGGGCGAGGACGTGACCGAGGAACTCGAGTATGTGCCCGGGCGGTTCATCGTGAACCGCATCGTGCGACCGCGCTTCGCGTGTTCCGGCTGCGAAGCTTTCACCCAGGCGTCCCTGCCATCCCGCCCCATTGAGCGTGGACGCCCCGGTCCTGGCCTGCTCGCCCACGTTCTGGTCAACAAATACGCCGATCATCTGCCGCTCTACCGCCAGAGCCAGATCTTCGAGCGTGATGGGCTCGACATCGACCGTTCGACGCTGGCGGACTGGGTGGGGAAGAGCACCGCGCTACTCGAGCCGCTGGCGGACGCCATCGGCCGGCACGTCTTGGCCGGACAGGCGATCTTCGCGGACGACACGCCCGTCCGGATGCTGGCACCCGGCACCGGCAAGACGGCCACGGCACGGCTCTGGGCCTATGCGCGAGATGAGCGACCCTGGGGCGGTGCCGCACCGCCCGCCAGCTGGTATCGGTTCTCGCCGGATCGGAAGGGTCAGCATCCGAAGGACCATCTCGCCGACTACCGCGGCTGGATGCATGCCGACGGTTACGCCGGGTTCGAGGACATCTACCGGTCCGGCGACATCCGCGAGGTCGCCTGCATGGCCCATGTCAGGCGCAAGTTCGTCGACGTTCATCGGGTCCAGGGCTCGGCCATCGCCGAGGAGGCCATCGCGCGCATCGCCCAACTCTACGGCGTCGAGAAGGAGGTGAGAGCCTCGCCCCCGGATAGGCGCGTCGAGATCCGGCAGGCCAAGGCGGTGTCGATCTTCGACGACCTCGAGGCCTGGCTGCACCTCCAGCTGCCATCAATCTCCGGCAAGTCGCCGCTGGCCGTGGCGATCCGCTACGCCCTGACCCGCATGAAGCGGCTCCGGCCCTATCTCGATTGTGGGGTCCTGGAGCTGGACAACAACACGGCCGAACGTGCGATGCGCTCCGTCGCGATCGGTCGGAAGAACTACCTCTTCGTCGGCTCGCTCACCGGCGGCCGCGCCGCTGCCATCGCCTATACCCTCATCGAGACCGCCAAGCTCAACGGTGTCGATCCGCAGGCTTGGCTCGCCGATACCCTCGCCCGCATCCCCGACTACAAGATCACCCGCGTGGACGACCTGCTGCCGTGGAACCGGCCGAAGTAGAGCAGTCAGCCCGGACGGTTACGCTATTGGATGGTCGCGACTGAAACGGGAACCACCCACCTTTACTGAGTAACTACGTTCTTGTTGACCTATTGTTGACCCGGATTGCGGACAAGCAAAAGCCGCCCCGGAGGGCGGCTGTTAGCGTCTTGATAATGCTAAGTTTTTTGGTTGCGGGAGTAGGATTTGAACCTACGACCTTCAGGTTATGAGCCTGACGAGCTACCGGGCTGCTCCATCCCGCGACAATCGTTTCTCCCTATCGCCGAGAGAATAACATGCCGGAACGTCCGGCTCGTGAGCTTCTTACTAGGTTTGGCAGTGACTTACTCTCCCACGTCTTAAGACGCAGTACCATCAGCGCAACGGCACTTAACGGCCGAGTTCGGGATGGGATCGGGTGTTTTGCTCGCGCTATTACCACCAAACCGAGAAAGAAGCTCACCTACCGCAGGGGGTGCCCCGCGGCAGTTTCCAAGTCTCATCACTGATGATGGTATGTGTTGGTGTCTGTATGACCTGATCACTTTTGCAGGGCCTGCCTTGGCAAGCCTCGCTTTTACTGGATCAAATCAAGCCTATCGAGCAATTAGTACCAGTCAACTGAACGCGTTGCCGCGCTTACATCTCTGGCCTATCGACGAGGTGGTCTACCTCGGCTCTCAGGGATACCTTGTTTCGAGGGGGGCTTCCCGCTTAGATGCCTTCAGCGGTTATCCTGTCCGATCATAGCTACCCAGCACTGCCGTTGGCACGACAACTGGTCCACCAGTGGATCGTTCACCCCGGTCCTCTCGTACTAGGGGCAACTCCTCTCAAGTATCCTACACCCACGGAAGATAGGGACCGAACTGTCTCACGACGTTCTAAACCCAGCTCACGTACCTCTTTAAATGGCGAACAGCCATACCCTTGGGACCTGCTCCAGCCCCAGGATGAGATGAGCCGACATCGAGGTGCCAAACGGTGCCGTCGATATGGACTCTTGGGCACCATCAGCCTGTTATCCCCAGCGTACCTTTTATCCGTTGAGCGATGGCCCTTCCACTCGGGACCACCGGATCACTATGGCCGACTTTCGTCTCTGCTCGACTTGTCAGTCTCGCAGTCAGGCTGGCTTATGCCATTGCACTCAACGAGCGATTTCCGACCGCTCTGAGCCAACCTTCGCGCGCCTCCGTTACTGTTTAGGAGGCGACCGCCCCAGTCAAACTACCCACCATACAGGGTCCCGGATCCGGATGACGGACCGCGGTTAGACAACAAGCAAGGCAAGGGTGGTATCTCAAGGGAGGCTCCACCGAGACCAGAGTCCCGGCTTCAAAGCCTACCACCTATCCTGCGCATGCCTGACCTGTTGCCAGTGTAAAGCTATAGTAAAGGTGCATGGGGTCTTTCCGTCTAACCGCGGGTAGCCTGCATCTTGACAGGCAATTCAATTTCGCTGAGTCGATGTTGGAGACAGCGGGGAGATCGTTACGCCATTCGTGCAGGTCGGAACTTACCCGACAAGGAATTTCGCTACCTTAGGACCGTTATAGTTACGGCCGCCGTTTACTGGGGCTTCAATTCGGAGCTTGCACCCCTCCTTTTAACCTTCCAGCACCGGGCAGGCGTCAGACCCTATACGTCGTCTTACGACTTCGCAGAGCCCTGTGTTTTAAGTAAACAGTCGCCACCCCCTGGTTTGTGCCCCCGGCCTCTACTTGCGTAAAGACCGGGCCTCCTTCTCGCGAACTTACGGAGGTATTTTGCCGAGTTCCTTCAACATCGTTCTCTCAAGCGCCTTGGTATTCTCTACCAGTCCACCTGTGTCGGTTTAGGGTACGATCTAGCGGAGGGCTATTTCCAGGAACCTCTAAACGGCCTGCCCAATCCGATAAGGGCAAACAATCCTCGAGATCCGTCACATCCTCCTGGCCCAGGAATATTAACCTGGTTCCCATCGTCTACGCCTGTCGGCCTCGACTTAGGGGTCGGCTTACCCTGCTCAGATTAGCTTTAAGCAGGAACCCTTGGACTTTCGGCGAGAGGGTTTCTCACCCTCTTTGTCGCTACTCATGTCATCATTCTCACTAGTGATCTCTCCACCCCATCCCTTACAGGGGGGCTTCACAGAAAACCTCGCGTCTCCGTTGCGGCCGAAACCGCAAAAGAGACATGAGATTATATCACACTACGCTCTGCTACCACGTGGATTGCTCCACATCCTAGACTTCGGCTCATGGCTTGAGCCCCGTTACATCTTCGCCGCAAGACAACTTATTTAGACCAGTGAGCTGTTACGCTATCTTTAAAGGATGGCTGCTTCTAAGCCAACCTCCTGGTTGTTTTGGTCGTCTCACCTGCTTTCCCACTTAGCCATGAATTGGGGGCCTTAGTCGTAGGTCAGGGTTGTTTCCCTTTTCACACCGGACGTTAGCACCCGATGTGTGTCTGCCGGATAGTACTCCTCGGTATTCGGAGTTTGCTTAGGATCAGTAAGGCTGTAGGCCCCCATTACCCATGCAGTGCTCTACCCCCGAGGGTATTCGTCCGACGCTCTACCTAAATAGATTTCGCAGAGAACCAGCTATCTCCGAGTTTGATTAGCCTTTCACCCCTAGCCACAGCTCATCCCGACCTTTTTCAACAGGTGTGGGTTCGGACCTCCAGTTGGTGTTACCCAACCTTCATCCTGGCCATGGCTAGATCACTCGGTTTCGGGTCTGATCCCACAAACTCAATCGCCCTATTAAGACTCGCTTTCGCTGCGCCTACACCTACCGGCTTAAGCTTGCTTGTGAGACCAAGTCGATGACCCATTATACAAAAGGTACGCCGTCACCCCTCAAGGAGGCTCCGACTGCTTGTAGGCGTTCGGTTTCAGGTACTGTTTCACTCCCCTCGTCGGGGTGCTTTTCACCTTTCCCTCACGGTACTGGTTCGCTATCGGTCAGTAAGGAGTACTTAGCCTTCGAAGGTGGTCCTCCGATGTTCAGACAGGATTTCACGTGTCCCGCCCTACTTAATATGTCGAATCGAGCTTCCAATACGGGGCTGTCACCCACTCTGGCGCAACTTTCCAGTTGCTTCTTGTCACTCTCATCGCTCGGCTGGTCCCCGTTCGCTCGCCGCTACTAGGGGAGTATCTGTTGATTTCCTTTCCTCCGGGTACTTAGATGTTTCAG